>CAYLRN010000005.1:0-180823 GCA_964386385.1 uncultured Lentisphaeraceae bacterium
GATCGTCGCTCGCCGACCTCTACGACCCGCTGACGATGCCCGCCGACCTCCGCGCCGCGCACCTTGCGAACGACCGGGCGGTGCTCGCCGCATACGGCCTCAGGCCCGACACGCCCGAACCCGCCATCGTCGCCCACCTCTTCAGCCTCTACGCCGAAATGGCGAAGTCCGGGCGGTAGGTCTCCGGAACGCCCACGTCCGTTTTTTGCTATAATGGCGTCATGAGCAAACGAACAATGGCGCTGGTTGCGGCCGTTCTGGGGGGCTTCGCGGCCCTGAACGGCGAGACGATTGTGGACTTTTCGAAGACGCCTGGCTGGCGGCCGGATTTCGGGCGTTTCGCCGAGCCGGCCGAGCGCGCCGAACAGACGAGCATGGAGGCCGACGGTCTCCACTACTTCGTCGACCGTTCGCGCGACGACGGTCGCGCCTACTGCTCGCTCGTCGCCGACGGTCCGGCCGCGATCGTCTTCACGTGGACGAACAGGCTGGTGCGCTTCGTGATGAAGCGTCCGCGGCAAACTCCGCTTGGGTCCTTCATGGCTCTCAAGTTCCGCGACGCGCATGGCGAGAATCTGCAGTTCCGCCCGGTCGAAGTCCAGTCGCTCGGCGAGGACGTGGGCCTCTGCTTCCGCGTCGAGGAGGGCGCGCACTCCGGCGAGACGTGGGGGACGAAGAACCTGAACGGAAAGTTCGACGGTCCGCTCCGCTTCGTGGAGTTCAACTTCAACTGGACGTCGGTGCCGAAGGGCGAAGTCGTCTTCAAGCGGCTTGAGACGGTCTTCGAGCTCGTGCGCGACTGCCGGACGTTGGAGCGCGACGTTCTGCCGCTCGTCACGGGCAAGGACCGCTTCAGCTCTCCGTCCTGCGGAATCGTGGCGACGAACGACGCGCTCGCCGTCACGCTTTCGCGGCAGCACGACTGGCTGCATCCGGTCGGACTTCCCCCGGGGCCCGTCCGCTGGGACGGTCCCGAGGAAATGACGCTCCGCCTCTCCTGCGCCGTTCCAGACGGCGAGGTGGAGCTTGGGCTTCGCGACGAGCGGACGAAGAAAGTCCGGAGGTTCTTCGCCCCCTGGACGTCGTCCAACGTCGTCTTCAAGACCGGACTGCCCGCGTCTTCCGCCTGCTATCTCGCGCATTTTGCGTTTAGGACGACGGCTGCGGACACGAACCGCTCGTTCGCGATTCTCGGCATGGACGCCGTCACTCTCCGGACGAGGGCCGAGGCGTTCAAGCTGGACGTCGAGACCGGCAGCCCGCTCCATCTCGTCAACCGCCCCGAACACCGTCCCGCTGCGCTGGTGACGAACCGCGCGCTTGAGCCGCTGCCGCTGAAGGGGACGCTGCGCGTGGCGGACTTCTGGGGCGCGGGCGAGACGATTCCCATCGACCGCATGGTCGCGTCCGGCGAGACGGTGCGCGTTCCGCTTTCCGTTCCCGCGAAGTACGGCATCTACCGCGTCTCGCTCGCGCTTGCCGACGGCGACAGAACCCGCAGGGTTCTCGTCCAGTTCGCCCGCCTTCCGCAGCGCGCGGTTACGCCGCAATGGCCGAAGGGCGAATTCCGGTTCGGCGTGAACTACCACATAATGCGCTATTCCGCGATAGACCGGTCGCTCACGCAGGACGCGATGGTGGCGATGGGGTGCAAGCTCTCGCGCAGCGACATCTTCGCGTTCGGGCAGGTATGTCCGAAGGAGGGCGTGTGCGACTGGGCCGCCTGCGAGCGCGGGCTTGAGGAACTTGAGGCGCACGGCATTTCGCTCGACGCCATCATGTACGGAACGCCGTACTGGGCGCGTCCGAAGGAGAAGCAGACGCCGGAGGCGAACAAGCTCAGGCGTCCCTACTGCTTCCCGTGCCGTCCCGGCCTCTACGAGGACTACTGCCGCAGGCTGGCTGCCCGCTACGGAACGCGGATCGCCTACTACGAAGTCGGGAACGAATGGGACCTGACGCGGCCCGAGACGCTGACAATCGACGAGGGTATCCGGATGCAGCGCGAGGCGATGCGCGGGCTCCACGCCGGCTGCGCGGACGTCGTCTGCATTCCGAACGGCTGGGCGTGTGCGCTCGATTCGCGCCATCCGGCGTTCGCGAAGGATTTCCAGCGGCGGATGATGGGCGAGGCGCAGGACGCCTACGACGTCCATCCGATCCATCTGCACGGATCGTTCCGCGACTACGCCAGGTCGCTCCGCGAGGTGTTCAAGTTCCGCGAGGAGATGGGCATAAGGCAGCCGTGGTACTCGAACGAGTCGGCGCTGACGTCCGTGAACGGCGCGGAGGACGCCGTGGCGGTCTGCGTTTGGCAGAAGATGCTCTTCGCGTGGAGCCATGGGTCTACGGACTACATATGGTACAATCTGCGCGGGACAGGGTTCGACCCGTCCGACGCCGAGCAGGGGTACGGCCTCATGACGGGCGACTTCTATCCGCGCGCGGGGATGGCCGCGTTCTCGGCGGTGTCCGACGTCTTCGGACGCCTGTCGTTCAGGGGACTTCTTGCGGACACGGAACATCGCCTTGTGGGGCGCTGGGAAGGCGCGCGCGACGGTCGCGCCGTGACGGTCCTGGCCGGATGGGACCTTGCGGCGCAGACGCCGTGTCCGGTCCGCGTTGCGACTGACGCGAAGCGCGTCTGGACGTGCGACCTGATGGGCAACCGGACGGCGGCGCCCGTCGTCGGCGGGCAGGTGGTCTTCAGCGTCTCGTCCGAGCCGTCCGCCCTCGTCTTCGAAGAGGCGGCGCGCGTGGAGCCGAATGCCGCCGACGTCGCAACGGCGGTCGTGCTGCGCCTGCCCGACGTCGCCGTCCCCGCCGGCGGCTTCCCCGAAGCGCCGCAGATCGTCCTTGACCGGTTCAGTCAGATGGTGGAACTGTTCCAGGCGGATCCGGCGAACGCAGGCAGGACGTGGAAGGGCGCGGCGGACGTTTCCGCCAGGGCCTGGTTTGCATTTGCGGACGGCGAGCTGAAGGTGCGCGTGGCGGTTGAGGACGACGTGGCGGCAGACGGCGATACGGTGGTTTTCGTTGGGAAGCTGCCGGGCGGGAAGGCCGTCAGACAGAGCCTCCGGCGCACGTCGCGAGACGGAACGGCGACGGTCTACGAGGGCGGGCTGAAGGCGTCCGCGTTCGGCGGAGGCGATTTTGCCGGCCTTCGCGGCGGGCTTCTTGTGTACGACGACGACGGCATGGGCGTTGACGGCTGGATGGAGTCCGCTTCCGGCCTTGGCGACGCCAGCGCCGTTCCCGCGCTGCCGAAGTTCGTCTTCCCGTCTCCGTGACCGAGGTTTTTGTCTCCTGCGGACGCCGGACGGATGCAAAACATAACCGCTTAACCGCTTAATGGTACAACGCCGGACGGATGCAAAACATAACCGCTTAACTACTTAACCACTTAATGGTATACTGGCGGGCATGGAAGAACACGAGCCCAAGAGAATAGCGTACGGCGTCATAAACTACGCCGAACTCGTCCGCGAATGCCACTTCGTGGACAACACCGCGCACCTCCGCGCGCTCGAGCGCGTGAAGACGCCCATCTTCCTGCGCCCGAAGCGCTTCGGCAAGTCGCTCTGGTGCTCCATGCTCGGCTACTACTACGACGTGAAGGAGAAGGGCAGCTTCGCGGAACTGTTCGGCAATACGGACATCGGCCGGCGACCCACGCCGCTTGCGAACTCGTTCCTCGTGATCAAGTTCGACTTCTCCGTCATCACCGTCGGGACGCTTGCGGAGATTGAGCGGAACTTCTTCACGCACGTGAAGGGCTGTGTCGCGAACTTCGCGGCGCACTACCGCGACCTGGCGGACTGGTCGTCCGCGCTGGCGATGACAGACGCTGCCGCGATGGTGGAGGAGGTCCGCAACGTCGTCGCCCGCAACGGTCTCCCGCCGCTGTACGCGATCGTGGACGAGTACGACAACTTCACGAACGAACTGGTGGTGTCCGGACGCGACGCGGACTACGACGCCGTGTGCGGACACGACGGCGGGGCGGTGCGCGAATCGTTCTTCAAGGCGTTCTTCAAGTCGTTCAAGGCGGGGCTCGCCGACGGCACGGTCGGGCGCACGTACTTCACGGGCGTGCTGCCCATCACGCTCGACGACCTGTCCAGCGGCTTCAACGTCGGCACGGTCGTGAGCCTCGACGCGGACAAGCTGGGCATGGTCGGGTTCACGCAGAGGCAGGTCGAGCGCTACGTGGACGAAGTGTTCGCGGACTTCGGGTTCGACCCTGCGATGAAGCCCACCGTCCTCTCCGACATGAAGGCGTTCTACGACGGCTACCATTTCATCCCCGACTCCGAGCCGCTCTACAACGCCACGGTCTGCAACTGGTATCTCCACTGCCTCGAGGCGAACGGAGGCCGGATTCCCGAGTGCGCCCTTGACGCGAACCTGCGCACGGACGTCGGCTGGGTCCGCCGTCTCGGCGGGTCGAACGACAGGGTACGCGACCGCATCCGCGCCTACGTCGAGCGCGGCGAGGGCGAGCGGGTGGACGTGAACGGCCTCTCCGCGAAGTTCGGGCGCATAAAGTTCTTCTCGAAGGAGTTCTTCCCGTACGCGCTCTACTACCTTGGGCTTCTCACGTTCGAGAACAGGTTCAGGATGCAGATTCCGAACCTCATGGTCCGGAACATGTTCGTGGACTACTACGACGAGCTGACGCAGGTGTCCAACGGCGCGGAGGCGAGCCGCCACTTCCTCGCCGCCGCCGAGTCGCTCGCCCTTGGCGACGGAACGTGGAAGGGGCTCTTCGCCGCGTTCTGGGAGCACTACGTCAAGGCGCGCATCCCGGCGCAGGCGTTCGACCAGATGAACGAGAACTTCTTTAGGACCACGTTCACCTCCCGCGCCTGGGACGCGCTCTGCCCGTTCTACTCGTTCGAGACGGAGTACAACACGCCCGCCGGCCGCGTGGACTTCCTCGCGACGCCGAAGCCGGGCTACCCGAAGCCCGCGATGCTGATCGAGTTCAAGTACTTCACGAACGCGGAGACCGACCGCGTCCATGCGCTGGAGCGCACCGTCCCGGACGGGGAGACTGCCGCGCAGGCCCGCCGCTACCGCGAATCGCTGAAGTCCCGCCTGACGTGGGTTTCGTCCGTCAGGACCGCCGTGGTCGAGGTCTGCGGCTCCCGCGGCTGGAACTGGTTCGACGTGGAATGCGCGGGAGATTGAGTGGTTAAGTTCGCGGCGCGATGGGACGTCGTGCCCTGGTGAATTGCAGGCGAAATGGCTCGCCTCGCCGAAGATTCCCGCGATGCACTTCGGCAGCGTTCCGGACTGTCTCGTTCTCTCTCCTTTTCCTCGTGGACGTCCTGCGCTCCGCCCCGCGCGTCCCCGTCGGCGGCCGCGCTTTTCCCCAATCGTCCGTTTGGGCGGGTGCGGGAAACGGCGGGTCCGATTTTTGGTATAATGTCCGTCACATGCCGTGACGACGGCGGAAAGACAAGCATGGTAGAAGAGATTCTCGAACTCAGGAAAAAGCGGAACGCGGTGATTCTGGCGCACAACTACCAGAACGCCGACGTGCAGGAAATCGCCGACTTCACGGGCGACTCGCTGGAGCTTGCCCGGAAGGCGGCGACGGTCGAGGCCGGCGTGATAGTCTTCTGCGGCGTCTATTTCATGGCGGAGACGGCGGCGATCCTCAACCCGTCGAAGACGGTTCTGATTCCCGACGCCGGCGCGGGGTGTCCGATGGCGGACATGATAACGGCCGAGCAGCTTCGCGCCCTCAAGGCGAAGCATCCGGGCGCGCTCGCCGTGTGCTACGTCAACTCCACCGCCGAGGTCAAGGCCGAGTGCGACATGTGCGTGACGTCGGGCAACGCGGAGCGGGTGATGGCGACGTTTCCGAAGGACCGGGAGATTCTCTTCGTCCCCGACCGGCATCTTGGCGGCTACGTCTCCGAAAGGCTCGGCGCGGAGTACGTTCTCTGGCCGGGGTTCTGCCCCACCCACGCCGCACTCGCGGTTGAACAGGTCGAGGCCGCGCGTACGGCGCATCCGGGAGCGCCGGTGATGGTGCATCCGGAATGCCCCAAGGCCGTGCGCGACGCGGCGGACTTCTGCCTTTCGACCGGCGGAATGTGCGCCCACGCGAAGTCCGCGCCTGAAAGGGAGTTCATCGTGGGGACGGAAATCGGCATTCTCCACCGCCTCCGCGAGGAGAACCCCGGCAAGGCGTTCCACCCGGTGGCGTCGCTCGTCTGCCCCAACATGAAGAAGACGACGCTTGAAAAGGTGCGCGACTGCCTTCGCGACATGTCGCCGGCGGTCACGGTGCCGGAGGACGTGGCGCTTCGCGCCCGCCGCGCCATAGAGGCGATGCTGAAGATATAGCGTGGGGCTTTTTCCGCTGCCAATCTTGTGACACGTTCTCCCATCAAAGAGGAAACAAAATGAAAAAGACGATTGTTCTTGCGTTTGTGCTTGCCATGCTGTCGTCCGTCTGGGCGGCGCCGTCGTACAAGGGTCCGGTGCCCGCGGAGGAAGTCCACGTCCGCGATGGCGTGGGGAACTTTCTTGCGAAGGTGGCGAACGAGAAGAGGGAAATCGTAGTCGCGTATCTCGGCGGCTCGATCACCGCCATGAACGGCTGGCGCAATCTCACGACGGACTATCTGCGCAAGACGTATCCGAACGCGAAGTTCAAGGAAATCCATGCCGCCATTGGCGGAACGGGGTCCGACCTTGGCGTCTTCCGTCTAGGGCACGACGTCCTGCGGCACAATCCGGATCTTCTCTTCGTCGAGTTCGCGACGAACGACGGCGGCGCCGCGCCGGAGGCGATATGGCGCTCGATGGAGGGCATCGTCCGCCAGACGTGGCGCAAGGACCCGACGACCGACATCGTCTTCACCTACACGATAACCGCGTCGATGATGGGCGACTACGGCGCCGGGAAGTGTCCGCGCGCGGCCAGCGCGATGGAGCAGCTGGCGGACCACTACGGCATCCCGTCGATCGGCTTCGGCCCGCGCGTCGCGGCCGAGGTCAAGGCGGGACGCCTCGTGATGAGCATGAGGGACGCCGAGAAGGCGACCGCCGTCCCCGTGGAGACGCCGGAGCGCGACAAGGCCATTTCCGCCGCGCTTGCGAAGGAGGGCAAAATCCTCTTCGCGACCGACGGAGTCCATCCGGCAATGCCCGGCCACGCTTTCTACCTGAAGTCGATAGAAAACGGCTTCACGTGCATGAAGGGCTCCAAGCCGGTCGCCCACGCCGCGAAGCTGGCAAAGCCGTTCGTCGCGGACAATTTCGAGAACGCCAAGATGGTCGAAATCGTCCCCTCCATGCTCTCCGGCAACTGGCAGACGTTGACGAAGGACGACGGCAAGTTCCGTTCGTTCTCCGGACGCATGGGCTCGATGTGGCATTCCGGCGAGCCGGGCGCCACGCTGAAGTTCAAGTTCAAGGGCACGTGCTGCAAGATCTACGACCTGCTGGGCCCCGACGGCGGACAGGTCTGGATCACGGTCGACGGCAGGCGCGGCGCGAAGCCCGTCCCGCGCTTCGACAGCTACTGCACGTACTGGCGCATCGCCACGCTCCACGTCTTCCAGGGCGCGGACGGCGTCCACGAAGTGGAGGTCAAGATCGACTCCGAGCAGCCCTCCCGCCAGAGCGTCGCCTTTCGCCTCAAGAATCCGCAGAAGGAACTCGCCGGGCCGAAGTACCAGGGCACGAAGCTCTGGCCGGCGAAGATCATGCTCATCGGCGACATCGTGCAGTAATCGGAAAAGGCAAGAATGACAGCAGAAGAAACGACAGTGAAGGTCCTTCCGCGCCTCTCGGCGGAGATCGGAATCTCCGCCGGACAGGTCGCGGCGGTCGCGAGGCTTCTCGCGGAGGGCAATACGATACCGTTCATCGCGCGCTACCGCAAGGAGGCGCACGGAAACCTGGACGAAGTGCAGATATCGAAGGTACAGGAGCGGCTTTCGTACTATTCCGAGCTCGAGGACCGCAGGGCGACGATCCTGAAGTCCATCGAAGAGCAGGGCAAGCTGACGGACGAACTTCGCCGCAAGATCGAGTCCTGCATGCAGAAGAACGCCCTCGAGGACCTCTACCAGCCGTACAAGCCCAAGCGCCGCACGCGCGCGATGATAGCGAAGGAGAAGGGGCTTGAGCCGCTTGCGGACAAGATCTGGAACCACGAACCGTACGACGGCGCGTCGGACGAAGACCTCCAGGGCGCGCGCGACATCATCGCCGAGCGCATCGCCGACATGGCGGACGTCCGCGGCCTCGTGCGGGAGGCGTTCCTCCGCAAGGCCGTCGTGAAGAGCGAAGTCGTCTCCCCGCGCCCGGCGGAGCCGACGAAGTTCGAGCAGTACTACGACTTCCAGGAGCCGATTTCCGAAATCCCCTCCCACCGCTTCCTCGCGCTTCGGCGCGGACAGAAGGAAGGCGTGCTCTGGGTGCGCCTTGCCGTCGAGTCCGCCCCGCTCGTCGACCAGATTCTGCAGATCGTCGACTGGCGCGAAGACGGGCAGATCCGCCTCGCCTCCGAGGACGCCTACAAGCGCCTCCTCGCGCCGAGCTGCGAGATAGACGCCAGCGTGGAGAAGAAGATGGACGCCGACCGCGGGGCCGTGGAGGTGTTCGCCGAGAACCTGCGCCACCTCCTCCTCGCCGCGCCGCTTGGCGAAAAGCGCGTCCTGGCGATCGACCCCGGCATCCGCACGGGCTGCAAGGTGGCGATGCTCGACGCGACTGGCAAGTTCCTCGTCAACACTGTGATATACCCGATGCAGCGCAAGGCCGAGGCGCAGGAGACGGTCGCGAAGCTCGTCGCGCAGTTCAAGCCGGAGGCGATCGCCGTCGGCAACGGCACGGCGGGGCGCGAGACAGAGGCGTTCGTCAGGGACGTCCTGAAGCTGCTGGGCGTGAAGGACGTGATGGTCGTGTCCGTCTCCGAATCCGGCGCGTCCGTCTACTCCGCCAGCGAGACGGCGCGCGACGAGTTCCCGGACCTCGACCTCACGGTGCGCGGCGCGATATCGATCGGCCGCCGCCTCCAGGACCCCCTTGCCGAGCTCGTGAAGATCGACCCGAAGGCGATCGGCGTCGGGCAGTACCAGCACGACGTCCACCAGCCGCTCCTCGGCGCGAAGCTTGACGAAGTGGTGGTGAGCTGCGTGAACAAGGTCGGCGTGGAATTGAACACCGCCTCCGCCCCGCTCCTCACCCGCGTCTCCGGAATCGGCGCGTCGCTTGCGAAGAAGATCGTGGCGTGGCGCAACGAGAACGGCGCGTTCAAGAGCCGCGCGGACCTGAAGAAGGTGGCGGGGCTGGGGCCGAAGGCGTTCGAGCAGTCCGCGGGATTCCTGCGGATCCGCGGCGCCGCGAACCCGCTCGACGCTTCCGCCGTCCATCCGGAGCGCTACGCGCTCGTCGAGGCGATGGCGGGCGACCTCGGCGTCAAGGTGGGCGACCTCGTCGGAAACGCTTCGCTGGCGGACAGGATCGACGTCCGCAGGTACATCACGAACGACGTCGGCGAACCCACGCTCAAGGACATCGTGGAGGAGCTCAAGAAGCCCGGCCGCGACCCGCGCGCCGTCTTCGAGAAGCCCGCCTTCCGCGACGACGTCACGACGATCGACGACCTGATGGAGGGCATGGAGCTGGAGGGGATCGTCACCAACGTCACCGCGTTCGGGGCGTTCGTCGACATCGGCGTCCACCAGGACGGGCTTGTCCACGTATCCCAGCTCTGCGACAGGTTCATCCGCGACCCTGCGGAGGTCGTCAAGGCCGGCGACAAGATCAAGGTCAAGGTCCTGTCCGTCGACAAGGCGCGCAGCCGAATCTCGCTCACCGCGCGCAGGAACCCGCCGCCGCCACAGCACGGCGGCGCCGGCGGCGGCCGTCCGCAGTCCGCCGGCGGGCAGCGTCCGCCCCAGCGCGGCGGCGGCCCCCGCCGCGTCGGCGGAGACCACGGCGGCCGGTCGTTCTCGAGCGGCTTCAGCATCAACCCGTTCGCCAACCTCTAGGCCTTGCGGACTGAATCGACCTGCGGAAAATCTAATTGCGAATCGACTTACGAAAGAAAGAAGAAGAAGGAAGAGAAATGGGTGAAAACTGCACGGCCGACGCTTGTGCCTCCTGCGGGGAGAACTGCTCCTCGCGCAAGGCGCCGATGTCGTTTCTCGCGCCGCTGAACGCGGCGTCTAAGGTTGGAAAGGTAGTCGCCGTCGCGAGCGGCAAGGGCGGCGTGGGCAAGAGCCTCGTCACTTCGCTGCTCGCCGTGGCGGCGTCGAAGGCGGGGCTGAAGACCGCTGTCCTGGACGCGGACGTCACGGGGCCGTCGATTCCCAAGGCGTTCGGCGTCGAGGGCGGCGCGACGGGCGGCGAGAGCGGAATACTGCCGTCCGTCTCGAAGGGCGGCGTGAAGATAATGTCGCTCAACCTGCTCGTCGACGACCCGGGGGCGCCGGTCGTATGGCGCGGCCCCGTCATCTCCGGGACGGTGAAGCAGTTCTGGACGGAGGTGTGCTGGGGCGACGTGGACGTGATGTTCGTCGACCTGCCGCCGGGCACGGGCGACGTGCCGCTCACGGTCTTCCAGTCGCTGCCGGTCGACGACGTGGTCGTCGTCTGCTCTCCGCAGAAGCTCGTCGGCATGATTGTCGAGAAGAGCGTGCGCATGGCGGGCATGATGGAGAAGAAGGTGACGGGGCTTGTGGAGAACATGAGCTTCTTCGCCTGCCCGAAGTGCGGAGAGCGCCATGAGATCTTCGGCCGCAGCTGCGTGGACGAGCTCGCGAAGAGCCACGGCATTCCCGTCGCCTGCCGCATGCCGGTGGACCCGGCGTTCGCGGCGGCCGTCGACGCGGGGGACGTCGAGTCGCTCGACTGCTCCGCGCTCAGGCCGCTCGTCGACGCGCTTCTGCCGCGCTAGCGCCGCCGCGCATCCGCAGGGCATTTAAGGACATTTGAACAGGAAAGGGAACGGCAGTGATGAAGAAGGAAACTGCAAAGGCAATGAACGTCGTCCAGAAGATAATCGCGTCGCATCTCGTGGAGGGCGACCCGGCGAAGGACCTTGAGCTCGGCATCCGCATCGACCAGACGCTCACGCAGGACGCGACGGGCACGATGGCGTATCTCCAGTTCGAGTCGATGGGCGTCCCGCACGTGCGCAACGAGCTCGCAGTCTCGTACGTGGACCACAACACCGTCCAGATCGGATTCGAGAACGCCGACGACCACGACTTCCTCGCGTCCGTCGCGAAGAAGTTCGGTATCGTCTACTCCAAGTGCGGCAACGGCATCTGCCACCAGCTGCACCTCGAACGCTTCGGCAAGCCCGGCAAGACGCTTCTCGGCAGCGACTCGCACACGCCCACCGGCGGCGGCATCGGCATGATCGCCATCGGCGCGGGGGGCATCGACATCGCGGTCGCGATGGCAGGCGGCGCGTTCCACGTCCCCACGCCCAAGGTGCGCGGCATCCGCCTTGAGGGGAAGCTCCCGAAGGGCTGCAGCGCGAAGGACGTCATCCTCAAGGTCCTCGAGAAGTACGGCACGAAGGGCAACGTCGGCTGGATCTTCGAGTACTTCGGGCCGGGCGTGAAGACGCTCGACGTCCCCAGCCGCGCCACGATCACGAACATGGGCGCGGAACTCGGCGTGACTACGAGCGTCTTCCCCAGCGACCGCGTGACGAAGCAGTTCCTCGAGGCGCAGGGGCGCGGCGGCGACTGGATTGAGCTTGTGGCCGACCGCGGCGCCGCATACGACGACACGTTCACGGTCGACCTCTCCAAGATCGAGCCGCTCATGGCCGCACCGCATTCGCCCGGCAACATCGTCACCGTGCGCAAGATGAAGGGCACGCGCGTCAACCAGATCATGATCGGCTCGTGCACGAACAGCTCCTACCGCGACATCCGCACCGTCGCCCTCTACCTGAAGGGGAAGCACGTGGCGGAGGACGTGGAGGTGGGCATCGCCTGCGGTTCGCGCCAGGTGGTGAACATGCTCGCCGAGGACGGTTCACTTGCGATTCTCGTCAAGGCCGGCTGCCGCATCCTCGAGAACGCCTGCGGCTTCTGCATCGGCGCGCACATGAGCCCGCGCACGGGCGCGGTTTCGCTCCGCACGAACAACCGCAACTTCGAAGGCCGCAGCGGAACGAAGAGCGCCCAGGTCTACCTCGTCAGTCCGGAGACGGCCGCGGCCTCCGCCCTCACGGGCAAGGTCGAGGACCCGCGCAAGACCCCAGTCGCCGCAGTGCCGGCGCCGAAGGAGTTTCCGGTCGACGACGAGATGTTCCTCTACCGCAAGACCGCCGGCAAGGGCGTCCGCGCCACGAAGATCGTGCTGGGTCCGAACATCGCGCCCGTGCCGAAGGGGCAGCCCATGGCCGAGTCCTACCAGGCGGTCTGCGCGATCAAGGTGGGCGACAAGATCACGACCGACCACATCATGCCGGCGGGAGCCCGCCTGAAGTTCAGGTCGAACGTGCCGCAGTACGCGAAGTTCGTCTTCGAGCCGTGCGACCCGAAGTTCCACGACAACTGCCTTGCGAACGTCGAGGCTGGCAAGGTGAACGTGATTGTGGCGGGCGAATCCTACGGACAGGGCTCCAGCCGCGAGCACGCGGCCCTCTGCCCGATGTATCTCGGCGTGAAGGCCGTGATCGCGAAGTCGATCGAGCGTATCCACCGCGCGAACCTGATCAACTTCGGCATCGTGCCGTTCACGTTCGACGATCCGAAAGCGTACGACTCCGTCTCCGCCGGCGATGCGCTGGAATTGACGAACGTCCGCGCCGCGGTCGAGGGCGACGGCAAGGTGACAATCAAGACGCCGAACGGCTCGTTCACCGCCACGGCCACGCTGTCCGACCGCGAAAGGCATCTGCTTCTCTGCGGCGGCCTTCTGGCCTCGCTCAAGTAGGGGAGCGGCGTGGGCGTACTTCTGCCATCCGAACGCCGCACGGGCAAGGGCCGGATTTTCCTGGCCCTTGTCTACGCGCTTCTTGCGCTGGGCGGCGTGACGATGGTGTATCCGTTCATGGTGATGCTCTCCGCGAGCGTCTCCACGTCGTACGACTACCACCGCCACGCGCCCGTCCTGAAGGCGTTCTGGGATCGCGGCGACAGGTTCATGCGCTCGATCGCCGCGAACTTCCCGCGATTCCCGCGCGAAGTCTTCCCCGACGCCCCCGCCTCGTGGGGCAGCTGGATTTCCGTCGCGAAGGATTCGGAGGGCGTCGCTGCGTTCGCGGCAAAACATCTCGCCCCGGCGGAGACGAACCGCGCCGTGTTCCTTGAATGGAAGGCGAAGGCGCAGGCGTTCCGCGAACGGACGCTTTCGTGGAATCTCGACTACACGACCTGCGCCTACGACGCGCGCGACGTTGCGCCTTTCGTCGAGTCGCGCGCGACGCTTGACGAGATCAACCGATCGTGGCCTGTCCGCTACCGCAGCTTCTTCGACATATCGTTCACGGCGGAGTCGAAAATACCGCTTGGACACGCCTCCTGGAAGCCTCCCGTCGGCGACGGCAAGTACGACACGTGGCTTGCGTTTAAGGACTTCTACCGCCGGCGCATGGCCGAGCGCGGCGACTACGTCTGCCCCACAATGCCTTTCCCCCTCGCGGGCGCGGGCGGCGAGGGGCTTCGTGAAGCGCTTGCCGTCCAGTTCATCGAGCACGGCAACCGCGACTTCTACCGTTCCCTCTTCGCGAACTACCGGCTCGTGGGGCAGTACCTCTTCAGGCGCGGACGGGCTTTCGCGAACACGCTTGCGCTCGTCCTGCTCTCGATCCTCGCGCACCTGACAGTCAACCCGCTTGCGGCCTACGCGCTGTCGCGCTTCCGCCTGAAGGGAACGGAGCGCATCCTTCTCTTCCTTCTCGCAACGATGGCGTTCCCGACCGCGGTGACCGCGATTCCGGGCTTTCTTCTCGTGCGCGACCTGGGGCTTCTCAACACGCTTGCCGCGCTCGTGCTGCCGACCGTCGCAAGCGGAATGTCCATTTTCATCCTGAAGGGCTTCTTCGACGCGCTGCCGCGCGAGCTCTACGAGGCGGCGGCGATAGACGGGGCGTCCGAATGGACTGTCTTCAGGAAGATAACGCTTCCGATGACGACGCCGATCTTGGCGGTGAACGCGCTGAACAGCTTCGTCGCGGCGTACAATTCGTGGGAGTGGGCGCTGCTCGTCTGCCAGAAGGAGTCGCAGTGGACGCTTGCGGTGTGGATGTACCAGATGAGCCAGCAGATGGGCGGACGCCCCTGGTGCGTGATGGCGGGGTTCGTGCTGGTGTCGATTCCGACGGCGGTCGTGTTCCTCGCCTGCCAGAAGGTGATTTTGCGCGGCATCGTCCTGCCGAGCATGAAGTGAAGGAGGGATGTGCGATGAAACGTGGAAAGACGGGATTCCTGGTTGCGTTCGCGGCGCTGTGCGTTTCAGTCGCGGCATGGGCCGGCGAAGTGGTGTTCGACGTCGACTTCGGGAATGCGAAGCGCAGGATCGACGCCGCAAAGACCGGTTCGTTCCGCGGCGTCCTGCCTGACGGCGTGGGGGAGAACTTTTCCGGCTGGAGCGCCGCCCATGCGACGTCCGAGGTGCGCGAGGAGGACGGTCGCAGGTTTCTCCGGATAGCGACGAAGCCGGGCGCCGCCGGCGGGCAGTTCTGCATTTCGTGTCCGAAGCTCTCCCTTCCCGGCGTCTTCCGCCTGAAGGTCGTCGCGCGCGTTTTGGACGGACAGCCGCTTGAATTCGGCCTTCGCCAGTCCGGCGCTCCGTACACTTCCTTTTCGTCCTCGACGTTCCGTTCGGGCGAATGGAAAGAGGAGACGTTCCTCTTCCACGTGAAGAGCGGCAAGGGCTGCAAGGCGGCCATGTTCTTCTACACGTCCGCCGGCGACACGGACGTCGCGAGCGTCTCGATGGAGACGGCGACGGTTGCAGACCTGACGGCGCAGATTCCGCGTCCGCCGAAGTCGCTCGGCGAATACGTCCGCCATTCGCGCTTCCCGCTTGGCCTTCCGTCGGGCTGGAATCTCGGACGCGACTGCGTGGGCGCGACGTGTGCCGCCGATTCCGCGTCCCCCGCGCCGGACGGCGTTTCGATGCTGAAGGTGGAGTCCGCCAATCCGTGGGAGCTATGGTCCGAGCCGTTCCAGACGGCCTATCCAGGAGAGTCGCACACGCTGACGTTCTTCTACCGCGCCGCGGAGCCGGTCACGGTCGTCGTCATGGACGACGCGGGCGCGTGGGTGGCGAGCCGTCCGCTTGCGGCGAGCGAGAAGGGCGAGGACGCGCGCATCGCATTCAAGGCCGGGATGCTGGCAAGTTCGTTCGGAATACGCTTTTCAGGCGCGAAGGGCGCGTTCTGGCTCGACCGCGTCCACGTGCGCCCCGACGCCGTCGCCGCGCCGGATGCGGGCAGCGCGTGTTCCGTCTCGCTTGCGCCCGGCGCGGGCGAGATCGCGGAGGAGACGCGAATCCAGTTCACGGACGAGGCGGCGCAGATGAGGTGGTGCGTCCTTGGAGCGCCGAAGGGCGCGGTCCTGCGCATGACGGCGTCCGACCTCTACGGACGCGAGAGGCCTCTCCCCGACGTCGCGCTCTCCGGCGTGGCGCGGCAGGACGGGACGTTCGCGTACGATGTCTTCAAGGACCGTCCGCTGGGGCAGTTCCGCGTCGGCGCGTGGGTGGAGAAGGACGGCCGCCGCGTCTCCGCCGAGGAGGAGTTCGTGATGACGCGCCTGGCGCGTCCCGTCGCGTGGGGCGGCGACGCCGCAGATTCGCCGTTCGGCGGACACTGCAATCCGCTTGCCGGCGTCGTCAAGACGATGAAGGCCGGCGGCGTCAACTGGGTGCGCCTGCACGACGCGGGCGAGAAGGTCTCGAACTGGTTCGCCCAGGAGACGGAGAAGGGGAAGTGGAACTTCCACGACGCCGAGGTCGCCTGCTATCGCGAAAACGGCATGAAGGTCTTCGCGCAGCTCGGGACGGCGCCCGCGTGGGCCTCGCACTACGGGACGCTCGGATGCCGGCGGATGGGATACTTCGAGAAGTACCTGCGTCCGACGAACTCCGCCGATTGGGTCAACTACGTCGCGAAGTACGTGAAGCACCACGAGAAGTCGATCGACGAGTATTTCGTCTGGAACGAGCCGTGGGGAGCCTGGTGGAAGACTGCCGCGGACGCGAAGTTCTTCGCCAAGGACAAGGCTGGCGCGGACTACGCCGAGCTGATGCGCCTTTCATACGAGGCCGTGAAGAAGGTCAACCCCGCGATAAAGGTGAGCGGATTCAACTCGTACGGCGCGGAGGACGGAGCGAAGTGGTCCGCGGACATCATGGCCGCCGGCGGATTCGCGTTCTGCGACATGATCGACTGGCACTACTACACTCCGAAGCCGCGCGCCGTGCGCGGAGAGGCGTCCATAACGGACATCCCGCTCGCGCCGATCCGCAAACAGGTTCCCGACCTCGCCGGAAAATCCGTCTACATGAGCGAAGGGCAGGGCACGACTCCAGGCGGAAAGGGCGCGTGTGGACATATGAGCGGGCTGATGCGCAACGTGCCGTGGCCGGCGGAGAGCAGGGATGTCTACACGCGCCTTGCGGACGCGACGTGCCGCTACGTCCTCGCGTTCCTCGCCGAGGGCAACAGCCGGGTGTTCCTCTACACCTCGCACTCGTACGTCTCGCTGGCGCGTCCGCCGCAGTTCCTCGTGCTGCTCGGCGCGGACGGCTTTGCGCACCCGGAACTGGTGGCGCATTCCGCGATGGCGCGGGCGATAGAGACGAAGTCGTTCGAGCGCCGGTTCGACTACGGCAGAAAGGGCGTCGCGTTCTCGTTCGCCTGCCCCGGCGAGCGCGTCGTGGCGTATGCGGGGCTTGACGCGGACGAAGTGGCGGCGCTCTCCGCGACGGCGAAGGTCTACGACCTCTACGGCAATCCCGTCGCCGGCGCGCCGGTCCTGCCAGGCAGTCTCGTATATGTGCTGTACGCAATGGACAAGTGAAGTTCACGACAGGCATGGAAGACACGCCATGACAGATCCGCAGAAACTGATTGAAATCATCTCCAACGGCGAGACGAGCGAGGTGCAGTTTGAGGAGGCGTTCAGCAATTCGGACGCCATTGCCGCCGAACTCGCCGCAATGGCAAACGCCGGGGGCGGGATGATCGTCTTCGGCGTAAAGGACAAGACCGGCGAAATCGTCGGACTGGACTTTCCTGCCTTGCGAGAACTCGGAAGCCGCGTGTCGCAAATCGCCACGGACGCCGTGAAGCCGTTCGTCCCGGTGACGACGGAAGTCGTCGCGCTGCCGGTCGGCGGAGGGGTATCGTCTTCGAAAACGATTCGTCGGGCGAGCAGTTCAGGGTGGTGATTCCGCGTCCGAAGGCGGATTGACGGCGGTTTTGTGAAAGTCCAAAGCAAGGAAAGGGCGGAATGATGAAGAAAACGTTGACGATCGCGTGCCTGGCGCCGCTTGCCGCGGCGGCCGCGGAGGCGACTGTTCTCTGGCCTGCGGACGGCGCCGCGATGCATGCGCAGCAGGATTCGCGGCTGGAGTTCGCAAAAGACGGCGCGGCCGTCGTGCAGACCGGCGTGAAGGCCAGCTGGCCCGGAATGCGGCTTGACTTCGCGGGCGGCGAGCGCGACCTCTCCGCGTTCGGCGAGCTTCTCTTCTCCATCAGCAACACGCTCGGCAAGGCGCAGACCGTCCACGTGAGCGTGAAGGGGCGGACGCAGCAGGGGCAGAACCCCGGCGGCAGCATCGCCCTCGCCCCGCATTCGGCGGGCGTCCTGCGCATCGCGGTCCACAACGTGCCGTGGGTCCTAGACGCGCCGCTCGAACTGAATGGAATGCGCGGACACCCCTCGGCGAAGGGCGGCTCGACGTTCGACATCCGCCGGACGCATTCGATCCACATATTCCTCAACAGAAACGGCGAGACCGGCGGCTTCAGCGTCTCCCGCGTCGAGGCCGCCGCAGGCGGAATCGCACGGCAGAAGACGCTTTCGGCCGCGACATTCCTGCCGTTCGTGGACAGGTTCGGGCAGTTCAGGCACGACGACTGGCCCGGCAAGGTGCATTCCGACGCGGAACTCGCCGAGACGCGCGTCCGCGAGGACGCCTGGCTTGCGGCGAACGGGGCGACGCCGATTCCGGACGCCAATGAGTACGGCGGCTGGAAGGGCGGCCCGCAGCTGAAGGCGATGGGCTTCTTCCGGACGGAGAAGGTCAACGGCAAGTGGTGGCTCGTCGACCCCGCCGGCCGCCTCTTCTTCTCACACGGCGTCGACTGCGTTCGCGTCGGCGGCGAGACGGGAGTCGGCTTCCGCGAGAACTACTTCGAGTGGATTCCCGCCAAGTCCGACCCCGACTTCGGAAGGTTTCTCCACGACGTCTCCTGGCCGCAGGCGCACGGCTTCTACAAGGACCCCGCGCATCTGCCGTACTCCGCGTTCAGCTTCGCGCAGGCGAACGCCCTGCGCAAGTACGGCGCCGACTGGAGGAAGACCGTAGCCGACCGCGCCCACCGCCGCATCCGCGCATGGGGGCTCAACACCGTCGCGAACTGGAGCGACCCCGCGATCTACCGCCTTGCGAGGACGCCGTACACGGCCACGTTCGGAACGCGCGGGCCCGTCATCGAAGGGTCGTCCGGCTGGTGGGGCAAACTGCGCGACCCGTTCGCCCGCGAGTTCATCGACAACGTCCGCCGCAGCGCGGCGGAGGAGGCGAAGCGGACGGGCGCGGACCCCTGGTGCATCGGCTGGTTCGTCGACAACGAGCTGAGCTGGGGCGGCGACGGACGCGATCTGGCGCGCGCCGTCCTGCGCTCGCCCGCCTCGCAGCCGGCGAAGACCGCGTTCAAGGACTGGCTTTTCCGGAAGTACGGCGCAATCGAAAAGCTGGACGCCGCCTGGGGCGCGCGCTTCGGCACGTGGGAGGGCTTCATGTCGGCGACTAATGCCGTTGACGAGACGCGGGCCGGCGCGGACCTGGATGCCCTTCACCGCGAAGTCGCCGCGCAGTACTTCCGCACCGTGCGCGAGGCGATCAAGGCCGTCGCCCCTAACCGCCTCTACCTCGGCGCGCGCATCGCATGGGGCGCGGCCTCAATATACGAGGAGAGCGCGCGTTACTGCGACGTGGTGAGCGTGAACGTATACAACCGCCGCCCCGCGCGCGACCTGCCGGCCGGGGCCGTCGACAAGCCGATGATCAACGGCGAGTTCCACTTCGGCGCGCTCGACCGCGGAATGTTCCACACCGGGCTCGTCGGGACGCGCGACCAGGCGGAGCGCGCGCAGTGCTACCGCGACTTCGTGAACGCCTGCCTCGACCATCCGCGCTTCGTGGGCACGCACTGGTTCCAGTGGCAGGACCAGGCGCTGACCGGGCGCGGCGACGGCGAGAACTACCAGATCGGCTTCGTTACCGTCACCGACACTCCGTACCCCGAACTCGTCGAGGCCGCGCGCGACGTCGCCTCCACGATGTACGCCCGCCGCTACTGCGGCAAATAGCGAATGCGGCGGAGAGCGCCCACCCATGTCCGCGAATCCATGGGTGGACGGGCGACTGCGGAAATGGTATACTTGCGGCATGGAGAAAGTCACGACTGGCAGTCCGGCAATCGGCCGGTACGGCAGCGGCAACGGCAAGAAGAATGCATGAATAACTTCGTTCGTGGAATCGTCGCGTTCGCGATTTCCCTGGGCGGCGCGGGAATCGCGTCGGCTGCGGTGGCCGTCGTTGCGCCTGCGCCGGGGCCGGTCGTCATGTTCGAGTCGGTAGACAGTCCGGCCTCGATAGAGTCAAGGGCCTGGCGGAAGGGAATGCCGGAGTGGCCGAGCGTCAACGTCCCCGTTCCGGCGGCGATGCGCGACTTCACCCGCTTCGACCGGGTTGTCGTCGATTTCGTCAACGAGACCGAGGGTGCGACGGACGCCCTGTCGAGTTTCGTCTCCGCGGCGGAGGGACATGTGAACCTGGGGCTTTACCGGCGCGGCCCTGCCATTCCGTCCAACGGCTTCTGCCGGTGGGTGATGTCGCTTGAGAACTGGAAGGACGCGAAGAAGGTGGATCCGGCGAATGTCGCCCGCGTCCATTTCTTCCTGACGCGCCCCGCGACAGACGTCAGGATCCGCTTCCACCGTCTGACGCTTCTGCCGAAGGGCGTCGCCGTGCCGCCGCCGCCGGAGGCGTTCGTCCGCGTCGTCGTGGCGCCGCGCGTGGCGGCGCGTTTCGCCGCGAAGGGATGGACGGCTCCGCGAGTTGCGACGCTGGCGGACGCGGACGCCGCGAACGCCGCGTTCGACGCGCGCGTCCGCAGGGAGCGACGCGCGAAGGAGATGGCGGCCTACGGATCGGAATGCGCGGCCGCCGGGCAGAACGGTCCGTTTCTCCTTGGCGTTGCGACGGGGATGGACAAGATACGTCCGCTTGACGGCGAGACTCCGCGGCCGGCCGGGGCGCTGGACGTGCGTCTCGCCCGCGGCGAGCGCGAGTCCGTGCAGCTCTTCGTCTCGCCGAAGGCGGGGACGCTGCGCAACGTCCGCGTCTGCGTGTCCGATTTCGCGGATGGCGCGGGCGGGCGTTTCGCCGCATCCAACGTCGCCGTCGCCGTGCTGGGCTACGTGAACGTCACAAACCGGCCGCCCTATCCGACAGGGCGCAACGTGAAGAAGGCGAACGCGCCCGGATACGAGCGCATTGCCGGTAGGCTGTCCACCGGCTGGTGGCCGGACCCGATACTGGACTTCATGGACCGGGTGGATGCGGTCGAGGATGGCGTCTGCCAGGGCTTCTGGCTGCGCGTGTCGTGTCCGCGGGACCAGCGTCCGGGGACGTATTCCGGAACGGCGACGGTCGTGGCCGACGGGACGCCCGCGGTCGCGCTGCCGTTCACCGTTCGCGTCTACGACTTCGAGATGCCGAAGACCTCCCCGCTTCCGCTGGCCATCACGTTCGGCCCCGGCCCGACGACCCAGTGGGAGGGCGCGGAGGGCCTCGCCCTCGCCGCCGCGCGCCGGCGCGACCCGCTCTCCCCCGTCAACCAGTGGCGGAAGCACAAGGACAGATGGTGCGACTTCCTCTCGGACTACTATCTGACCTACGACAGCCTCTATTCCGCCGCGCCCGACTTCGAGATGCTGCGCCGCCAGCGCGACAACGGCGCGCTTGGGAGGTTCAACCTCGGCTACTGGCGCGTGCCGGACGCCGGCGAGACCGGGCGCGCCGCATGGACGCGGGATACGCTGGCGCGGCTGAAAAAGGCGTACGAGACGGCGAAGGCGCTTGGCATTCTTGGCAAGGCGTACGTCTATGGATGCGACGAGGCGACGAAGGACACGTTCGAGCGCATCCAGTGGGCGGCGGCGGCGATCCGGCGCGAACTGCCGGGCGTCCCGATCTCCACCACGGCCTACGATTCGGACTACGGCGTCGGCACTCCGCTCTCCGTCATCGACTGGTTCACGCCGCAGACGCCGGTCTACGACGTGGAGAAGGCGCGGAAGGCGCGGGCCGCCGGGCATCAGGTGTGGTGGTACTTCGCCTGCGACCAGCGCGCGCCGTGCGCG
Source organism: uncultured Lentisphaeraceae bacterium (assembly GCA_964386385.1). Taxonomy (GTDB): domain Bacteria; phylum Verrucomicrobiota; class Kiritimatiellia; order RFP12; family UBA1067; genus RUG572. The sequence continues at coordinate 21,606 of CAYLRN010000005.1, forward strand.
AACTCCTTCATCGAGTCGCAGGGAATCGAAATGCGCAGCGTGATGGGGCCGCAGGCGGTGAAGTTCCGCCCGGACGGCTATCTCTACTACCAGATCTCCATCTGGAATTCGATTCGCCCGATCGAGTTCGGACCGTTCACGGACTGGAATCCGCGCAGCTGGACGACGTACGACGGCGACGGCAGCTGGACGTGCTGCGGACCGGACGGGACGCCGCTCTCCACCGTCCGCCTTGAGAACTTCCGCGACGGACTTGAGGACTTCGCCTATGCGCAGATTCTCGAACGGCGGCTGGCGGACAATCCGTCCGCGCCGTGGGCGGAGAAGGCGCGCGAACTGCTGGCCGTGCCCGACACGCTCGTCCAGAGCGTCCGCAACTTCTCCGACGATCCGTCCGTCCTCTACGCCTGGCGCGGCGCCATGGCGGACCTGATCGAGTCGGCGAAACGATAGGCCGAATTGGTTTTCCAGGAACAGGAGGACGACAGATGAACGAAAGACGAATTGCCAAAGGGGTTTCCGCATGGACGGCGGCCGTCTTGCTTGCCGCGGGCATGGGAACGGCGGCGGAGACGCATTCGATCTCGGACGGCGTGCTGACGTTCGACGTGCCGGCGGGGACGGTGGAGACGTATGCGCAAAAGCTCTCCTCAGGAAGCGTGACGTCCATCGTGAAGAAGGGGCTTGGCACCGTCCTCGTCGACCAGTCGAACGACGACTATTCGGGTCCGATCGATGTCCGCGAGGGCGTCCTGCAGGTCGGCACGAACACGCCCTACACGGCTCTGTCGAACGCGCTGGGGCAGAACAACTCCGTGACAGTCGCGGACGGCGCGAGCGTCCTCGTGTCGCTGACCGGCATCGACCAAGGGCACAACACGGTCTTCCCGACGACGACGTTCCGCATCCGGGGGCGCGGCTTCTGCGAACAGGGCGTCTTGAACGCGCAGCACAGCGGCCTCGCCGATTCGCTTTGGGCGAACGTCGTCATGGAGGACGACGTGATGGTGAACAGCGGCGGTCATCGTTCGGGAATCAAGACGCGCCTTGACATGGGCGGCCACACGCTCGTAGTTACCAACAGGGGCGAGTTCATGGTCAACAATGGGCCGGCAATCGTCAATCCCGGCCGGATCGACTACCTTGGCGGACAGGACATCACGTTTCAGGGCAAGAACGGCATGGCCGATTCCGGCGGCGCGGAGAACGAGATCCGCGTCCTGCCGGGGGCGTCGGGCCCTGCGCTGCAGTTCTGGGACATGAGCGTCCGTCCGGAGTGGACGATTCGCATCGGCAAGACGACGAACTGGCGGATCGGCGCCGGAGACTTCAACGGCAGCTGGAACAAGACGGGCCGCAACAACTGGGCCGGGCTCGTCGAGATCGCCGACGGCTGCAACCTGATGGTCGAGGGATACACCGGCAACAATCCGCATCGCGTGTTGCTGACGCGGTTCGACGGCAAGATCTCCGGCAAGGGCGGCCTCATCCTCCGGCAGACTCCCGGCTACGACACGCCCGCAATCGTCCACGCCGTGCTGGCGAACCCGGCGAACGACTACGAGGGCGAAACGCTCGTCTTCTCCGAGCAGAACGCGCGCGAACGGCCTCGTCCGACGCTCTGGGCGCTCGTTCCGGGATCGATTCCCACGGCCGGCGGAATGCGCGTGCACAACCATGCAACAGTCAACCTGGTGATGGACAACGCGGCGGGCGGCGGATGGACGCTTGAGAAGGCTCATGAATTCCTGGAGGCAATCGGCCCGGACGGCATTTCCGGCGGACGCGGCGGCGGACACCTCAACCTCTTCACCGGGGGCGACCTCGTGGATTCGTCCGACTTCGCGAAGGACGTCTACTACGGCCACGCCGGCACGGGGACGCTCACCTTTTCCGGTGACCTGCCGAAGACCGGCGGCACCCACTTCCTCAACGACGGCGGCGAGATGGTCCTGACCGGAAACAAGGACCGCAACATCGCAAGCATCATGGTGACGGAGGGGACGTTGACGCTGAAGGACACCGGCCGCCTCTTCGCCATGACGAACGCCAGCCTCTCTCCCCTGACGCGGTACTGGCACGTCGGCGGGACGTCCACGAACCCCTCCGCCCCCGCGCGCCTCGTCTGCAGGGCCGGCACGTTCATCGATTCCGAGCCGCGTTTCTCGACGACCGGCGCGGCGGCGGCGTTTTCAATCGGCAGTTCGGGCACGCGCGACGCGGTAATGGAGGTCCACGACGGCGCGGTGATCACGAACGGCGTCAACGTCGGAAGCGAGGACTATCTTTCCGGGGCCTACTACCAGTACGGCGGCACGGTGTACAGCACTGTGCGCAACTCCAACGACGGCTATGCCGGCAAGGGCAATGACGGCTATGGCTACATGGGGTTCTTCGGCGGACGCTTCACCATGCGCGCGTGGATGCGCCTGGGCGAGAGCTACGGCTCCGTCGGAGTCGTCGAGGTGAAGACGAACGCCGTTCTTGAACTGAAGGACAACTCTTTCGTCATCGCCGGTGGCGGCGTTGGCGACCTGCACGTGGACGGCGGCCGCGTCGTCTACACCGGCAACGTGATGAACGATTCCGCCCGCATCCTCATGGGCGAATGCCAGTGGTCCGGCGCGAAGAAGGCCGAGCGCGCGACGGTGACGGTGCAGTCGGGCGAACTGGACATCTCCGGCTGGCTGGCGCTCGCGCAGTTCACGAACTCGTTCACGGGCGTCGTCAACGTGAACGGCGGACGCCTGACGGCCACGCGCTTCTCCAAGCACACGCAGTTCGCCGACCTTCGCCAGCCGTCGGCGAAGGCCTACGTCAATTTCAACGGCGGAACGTTCCGCGCATACGCGACGACCGACGTGCCGTTCGGCTCGGATACGCTGAAATGCGACCGCGTCACGCTCTTCGAGAAGGGCGGAACGGTCGACCTGAACGGCAAGACCGTGACGGTGAAGGACGTGCCGCTATCCGCGCCGACTGGCCGCGGCATTGCGTCGATCGAGATTCCGGCCGATAGGCGGACGGGCTTCATCGGCTCGCCCGAGGTGACGATCGCTGGCGACGGCGAGGGCGCGACCGCCCACTGCGAGTTCGACCCCGCGACGGGGACGGTGGGGCCGGTCGTCGTCACTTCGCCCGGCTGGGGCTACACGGCCGCGACGGCGACGATCAAGACGACCGGGCGCGGAACGCTCGCGCAGAAGACGCGCGGCACGATCGTGTGCGCGGTCACGCTGACGGACGGCGACCAGAAGGGTGGCGGACTCGTGGTGGCGGATTCGGCCGCGACGCCCGGTGCACTCGTTCTCGCCTGCGCGAACGACTACTCGGGCGCGACGGTCGTCTCCAACGGCACGCTCAGGCTTGCCGTCGCGGACGCCCTGCCGACCGAGAGCGAAATCCGCCTTGCGGGAGGAACGCTCGAACCGGCGGTGGCGACGTCCGTGGCGCGCTTCGGCGGTTTTGGAACGCTGGCCGGGACAGCCCCTCTGACGGTGACGGAATCTCTCGTCTTCGACCCGGTCGAGCACGCCGACGGGACGCGGGCGCTGGCCGTCACGGACAGCCTCGTGCTGGGCGACGGCGCGACGGTCGAAATCGTCAATACGAACGCCCTTGTGCGCGGAACGAGCTACGTGCTGATGAAATCCTCCACGCCGCTGCCGGCCCGCCTAGCCGCAACCTGACCGCGCCGTGGACGCTTTACAGGACGTCCGACGGCAGGACGCTGAAGATGCACTACCAGGAGGGGACGCTCCTCATTCTGCGCTAACGCGCGCCTGCGCGGACGTCGAAAGGGCGTTTTCGGAAATGACGCTTCAGCAGCTTCGATATGCGGACGCGGTTGCGACGTGCGGCGGCTTCGGCGAGGCCGCGCGGCGGACGTTCGTGACGCAGCCGACGCTTTCGGAGTCCGTGCGGCTTCTTGAGGAGGAACTGCGCATCGCGATATTCAACCGGACGAATCGCGGCGCCGTCCTGACGCGGGAGGGCGAGGAGTTCCTCGCCTCCGCGCGGCAGATTCTCGACGACGCGGCGCGGATCCAGGAGAAGTACACGGGCAGGGCCGTGCGCCGTCCGCAGTTCGCCGTCTCCTGCCAGCACTACGCATTCGCGGTTGAGGCGTTCATGGACGTTGTGAGGTCCTGTCCGGCGGAATCATACGATTTCACGATCCGCGAGACGGTGACGAGCGAGATAATGGACGACGTGGCGCACTGTCGCAGTGAAATCGGGCTCGTCTACCTTTCGCGCCGAAACGAGGCCATGCTTGGAAAGGCCATGCGGAACGAGGAGCTGTCCTTCGAGGAGCTCTTCGCCGCCCGGCCGCATGTGTTCCTCGGCCGGCGCCATCCGCTGGCGAAGCGCAAAAGCATCCGTCCGGACGAGCTTGACGCCTATCCGTACCTGACCTACGAGCAGGGGGCGGAGAACGCGCTTGCGTTTTCGGAGGAGACAATGCCGGCGATCGACCGGAAGAAGAACATCCGCGTTCGCGACAGGGCGACGATGACGAGTCTGATGCTGGGGCTGGACGGCTTCACCGTCGCCTCCGGGGCGCAGAGCAGGGCGTACGGCGCGGACATCGTGTCCGTCCCGCTTGAACAGGACGACGAGATACGCGTCGGAATCGTCCGCCGGCGCGGTCTGCCGCTCTCCGCCGCCGGCGAGACGTTCGTCGCGTCCCTGCGCCGCCGCTTCGCCGAACAGTCCGCCGCGCCGTGAGATAGGTTTTCCCTATTGCGGGCTTCGCCGACATCCGATTACCATTCGCGCCGCGGAATGCGCTATGATATCCGCGTTCGAGGCCATGGGCCGAGAAGTTGAACGTGACAGTGAAATGAACGGAAAGGCAGGTTGCTCCATGAAAGAACGCAGACTTCATCCTGAGACGCTGGCGGTGCACGCGGGGCAGGGCGCACTCGGAGATCCGGCGACGCTGGCGCGCGCCGTGCCGGTGTACCGCACGACTGCCTACAGTTTCAGAAATTCGCAGCATGGGGCGGACCTCTTCGCCCTGCGCGAGCCCGGCAACATCTACGCCCGGCTGATGAACCCGACGAACGACGTGCTTGCCCGCCGCCTTGCGGCGCTGGAGGGCGGCGCCGCGGCGCAGACGCTTTCCTCCGGCACGGCCGCGATCTACTTCACGATAACGAACATCGCCCGCGCGGGCGACGAGATAGTGGCGGCGGACAACCTCTACGGCGGAACGTTCAGCCAGTTCGACGCGATTCTTCCGAACGTCGGCATAAAGGTGAACTTCACGCCTGTGAACGACTTCGCCGCCCTCGAGGCGGCGATCAACGAACGGACGCGCCTGGTCTTCATCGAGACCGTCGGCAACCCCGGCCTTGAAATCGCGGACGTCGTGAAATACGCGGAGGTGGCGCACAGGCACGGCCTTCCGCTCGTAGTGGACGCGACGTTCACGCCGCCGCCGCTGCTGCGCCCGATCGAGCATGGCGCAGACCTCGTCATACATTCGCTCTCCAAGTGGATCGGCGGTCACGGCGCCGGCATCGGCGGGGTTGTCGTCGATGCAGGGCGGTTCGACTGGACGAATCCGAAGTTCGCGCTATACAACGAGCCTGACGCCGGCTACCACGGACTTCGCTTTGCGCACGACCTGCCGCCGGAACTTCTTCCGACCGCGTTCACCGTGCGCCTCCTGACGGTGGGAATCCGAAACCAGGGGCCGACGCTCGCGCCCGACGCCGCGTGGATCTTTCTGCAGGGAGTGGAGTCCCTTCCGCTTCGCATCGCCAGGCACAGCGAGAACGCGCTCAAGGTGGCGCAGTGGCTGTCGGGCCATCCGAAGACGGCGTGGGTGAAGTATCCGCCGCTGACGCAGCCCGACCTTGCGGCGAAGTATCTGCCGGACGGCGCCGGCGGCATGGTGGTCTTCGGCGTCAAGGGCGGCGCGGACGAGGCGCGGAGGTTCGTCGACGCGGCGGGCGGCGACGTCTTCTCCATCCTCGCCAACGTCGGCGACGCGAAGTCCCTCATCATCCATCCGGCCTCCACGACGCATTCGCAGCTGTCGGATGAAGACCTGGCCAAGGGCGGCACGCTGCCGGAGATGGTCCGCCTCTCGATCGGCATCGAGCACGTGGACGACATCATCGGCGCACTGGAGGAGGCGTTCGCCGCGATCTGAACTTCCGCCGTCCCGCGCAGGGGCGCAGACTCGGCTCCAGACGCGAAGAACGCGGACAAGCGATTGAAAGGAAAGTAAAATGAGCAACATCAGGAAAAACGTCCTTGAAACGATCGGCGGCACTCCGCTCGTCGAGATATCGGACCGGCTGAACACCGGCGCGGCGCGTGTGCTTGCCAAGGTGGAGTTCTTCAACCCCGGCGGAAGCATCAAGGACCGCATTGCGCTGGCGATGGTCGAGGCCGCGGAGAAGTCGGGCGTCCTCAAGCCGGGCGCGACAATAATCGAGCCGACGAGCGGCAACACGGGCGTGGGGCTTGCGCTCGTCTCGGCGGTCAGGGGCTACCATCTGATTCTGACGATGCCCGAGACGATGAGCGTCGAGCGGCGGAAGCTCGCGGCGGCGTATGGCGCGGAGATCGTGCTGACCCCCGGCGCCGCCGGGATGAAGGGCGCGATTGCGAAGGCGGAGGAACTGCGAGCGTCCATTCCCGGTGCGGCGATCCTGCAGCAGTTCGAGAACCCCGCCAATCCCGCGCGGCACGAGGCGACGACGGGGCCGGAGATATGGAAGGACACGGACGGCGACGTCGCGGCGTTCGTGGCCGGCGTGGGGACGGGCGGTACGCTGACGGGAGTGGGGCGTTTCCTCAAGTCGAAGGACGCGGCGATAAAGGTGGTCGCGGTCGAGCCCGACACGTCGCCGGTCCTTTCGGGCGGCCGGCCCGGCCCGCACAAGATCCAGGGCATCGGCGCCGGGTTCGTCCCGAAGACGCTGGACTCCGGCGTGTACGACGAGGTCGTCAAGGTGTCCGCCGAAAACGCGGGCGCGACGGCGCGGGCGGCCGCCGCGAAGGAAGGGCTGCTCGTTGGCATTTCGTCCGGCGCCGCGCTCTGGACCGCGCTTGAACTCGCGAAGCGTCCAGAATTCGCCGGCAGGACGATCGTCGTCGCCCTCCCCGACACGGGCGAACGCTACCTTTCCACATGGCTGTTCAGTTGACGGAGTGCAGGCGATTTTGCCCTTTCCCTCTTCGGCTTGTTTTGATATACTTTCCATCGTCTTTGCAACGCCGTGGAAGCGGCGTCTGCCATCGGACCCTTAGCTCAGTTGGTCAGAGCGGGGGACTCATAATCCCTTGGTCCTGGGTTCAAGTCCCGGAGGGTCCACCATCTTTCCATGGAAACGCACTATCTGGAATCGGGAACAGGACGATGATGACGGAAGAAGAGATACTCAAGGTTTTCGCCGACACGGGGGCGCTGCTCTCCGGCCATTTCGAGCTGCGCTCGAAGCTGCATTCGGACAGGTATTTCCAGTGCGCCAACGTCCTGCGCTATCCGCGCATCGCGGCTCGTCTCTGCGACGAGCTCGTCTCGCGGATGACCGCCGAATTCGACCTCGGCAGATTCGACGGCGTCATATCCCCGGCTGTGGGCGGCATTCTCGTCGGGCATGAAGTCGCCCGCGCGCTTGACGCGAAGTGCGTCTTCGCCGAGAAGGTGCAGGGCGAAGGCGTCGACGCGACGGGCAAGCCGATTACGAAGCTTGCGATGCGCCGGTTCTCCATCAAGCCGGGCGAGCGCTATGTCGTCGCGGAGGACGTCGTCACGAAGGGCGGTCGCGTGCAGGAGACGATCGACCTTGTGAAGGCGTCCGGCGCGGAGGTGGCGGCGGTCTGCGTCCTCGTCGACCGGTCGAAGGGAAGCGTGAAGTTCGGCGATGTTCCGATGTTCTCGCTTGTCCAGTTCCAGCCGTCCACGTGGACGGCCGCGGAATGTCCGCTCTGCGCGGCGGGCGGTCGTCCGGTTCATCCCGGCTCGTGAACGAGGCGTTCGCCGTCAGGTGTCGACGATGACGCCGAACGTCCTAAGCGGCTCCAGGGGAAGCCCCATGACGTTCTCGTACGAGCCGTCGTACGAATCGACGATCAGGTCTCCGCTGGCGTCGATGTCGTAGGCGCCGGCGCGGTCGACTGGTTTTTCGCGCGCGAGGTATTCGGCGATCGTCCTTTCGTCGAGTTTTTTCAGCGTTACGCGGGATTGGACGCAGACAGTCCGGACTTCGCTGCCGGCGGGCGCGAACGCGACGCCCGTGAAGACGACGTGGGTCTGTCCGCCTAGCGTCCGCAGAAAATCCGCCGCCTCTTCAAGGTCGCGCGGCTTGCCGAAGATGCGTCCGTCGAACCACACGATCGTGTCGGCCGCGAGCACGGCCTGGCCGTCTCCGACCTTCTTTAACGCGGCGGCGAGCTTTGCGGCGGCGTTTTCGACTACCGTCCGCTCCGGTTCGAGCGGAATCGATATTTCCTCCGCGTCCGTTTTCACTACGGTAAACGCCACGCCGTGTTCGGCGAGTATCTTCCTCCGCCTTGGCGACCCGGAGGCCAGCACGAGCGGGGCGTTGCCATTTTGCACGTTGTCTTCCATTGCTTCAGCCCTGAAATTGCGAGACGGACGTACGCCGGTCAGCAGTCGCCTTTCGCGGCGAGGCCCGCCATGAGAAGGCAGAGGTCGCGGCGCACCTCCTCGTCAGGGACGGCCAGCGTGTAGAACTCGGAGTCGGGCGAGTAGTCCCTGATCGTCAGGTAGCCGGTCTGGAAGAGCAACCCGACGGGCTTGATGTTCGCGAGGTCGACGACGTCGAACTCGTCCTCCATGACGTCCCTTGTCCCGTTCGGGTCGATGGCGAGCACGTCGCCGCGCTTCAGGCAGTTCATGAGCGACGACGGCCGGCCGGTGGACGACCATGTGGCGTGGAATGCGCGGGGCTTTCTGTACAGCGTAAACGCTATGGAGATGGGGTTGTAGACGGTCGTCTCGTTCTCGTCTGAAAAGCGGAAGCCGTTGTACCAGCGGCGCAGCTCCCCGCGGTAGTCGCCGTAGTCCAGACCCATGACCTTCGCGTGCTCGCGGAGATGGGCTTCGAAGTTCTCCGTCAGTTCGTCCTCGGTGTAGCCGAGCATCGTCGCGTACTCCCTGTCCATGGAGACGTCCAGGATGTTGTTGAGCGCGGAGAAGACGGACATCTTCGTGAACTTGGAGACGCCGGTCATCATCATGAAGCGTATCTTGCCGGTGCGCGGCTTCATCGCCGTGTAGAAGGTCGACATGCGGCTGCGGATCGCCTCGGCGAGTTCGGGCTTGTCGAGCACGTGCGACACCGGCGCGTCGTACTCGTCGATCAGCACCACGACGCCGCGGTCGTCGTTCGCGGCGGACAATGCGTCGATTGCCCGGCCGAAGTTGTCCGACGGAAGCCGAGATGCGTCGTAGGCGAAACCTGCGGCGCTCAGCTGGCAGTCGACGTGGTCGGCGAACGAGCGGTTGAACGATTCGATGTCCGTTGTCGCAACCGGCGCGAAGTCGAAGTGGAGGACCGGCCACTTCTCCCACGCCCAGTCGGTCTTCGAGATGGCGAGGCCGTCGAAGAGCTCCCGCCGCCCCTGGAAGAGTGCCTTTAGCGCGGTGATCATCAGCGACTTGCCGAAGCGGCGCGGACGGGAGACGAAGAAGAACTTCGCGCCCACGTCGGAGACGAGGCGGTGGAAGTACGCCGTCTTGTCGACGTAGATGCACCCCGACTTCCGCAGGTCGGGGAAGTCGCCCGTCGTCGTCGCTATCGGTCTCAAGTTCATGCCGCACATTCTACCAAATGCCGCCCATCGTCTCAACTGCCGCAAACCCTCCCCCACTTTTCCATGTTCTGCGCGGCGGGTTTTGTGCTATACTTGCGCCATGAAAATCACGTTCCTTGGTGCAGCGCAGACGACGACCGGCTCCATGCATCTCGTGGAAGCCAATGGCAGACGCATTCTCCTTGACTGCGGTCTCTATCAGGGGCATCGCAAGGAGGCGTTTGAAAAGAACCGGAACATTCCGGTGGACCCCGCGAAACTGGACGCGGTTGTCCTCTCCCACGCGCACGTGGACCACTCCGGCAACCTGCCGCAGCTCGTCCGCCACGGCTTTCGCGGCCGCGTCTACGCCCGCGAGGCGACGATCGAGCTCGTCGACGCCCTCCTGCGCGACTCGTGCTTCCTCCAGATGCGCGACCTGGAGTACGTGAACAAGAAGCGCAGGGCGCAGGGCAAGAACCTCTTCGAGCCGCTTTACACGGAAGAGGACATCGACCGCCTGATGCCGATGATGCGGGCCATGCCCATGCACGCGGTCGAGGAGCTGTTCCCGGGCGTAACGCTTGAGCTCCACAACGCGGGTCACATTCTCGGCAGCGCCCAGATCCTCCTCGGCGAGAAGGGCGCGGACGGGCGGACGCGCCGTCTGCTCTTCTCCGGCGACCTCGGCCAGCCCAACCAGCCGATCCTCCGCCATTTCGAGCGTCCGCAGGGCGCGGACGCGATTCTCATCGAGTCCACCTACGCCGATCGCGTCCATCCGTCGGCAGACGACGTGGAGGGGCGGCTCAAGGGATACGTGGACGACATCTGCCAGCAGAGGTCGAAGCTGATAATCCCCGCGTTCTCCGTCGGACGCACCCAGCAGATCCTCTACTACCTCAACCGCCTTCTCGCGGCGGGGCGCATCGGCGAGATTCCCGTCTTCATCGACTCGCCGCTTTCCCAGAAGGCGACGCGTATCTACGAGAAGCACCGGGAGGTGTACAACGATTCCGCGCAGGACCTCCTTGACCGCGGCGTGAACCCGCTTTCGTTCCCCGGCCTCAGGTACGTCGGAACTCCGCAGGAGTCGATGTCGCTGAACGACATGCAGGGGCCGATGATAATAATCGCGGCCAGCGGAATGTGCGAGGGCGGACGCGTCGTGCACCACCTCAAGAACGCCGTCGTCGACCCGCGCAACATCGTCCTGATCGTCGGCTTCCAGGCGGAAAGCACTCTTGGCCGGCGGCTCGTGGACTACGTGAACCCGATACGCATTTTCGGCGAGGAGCTTCCGCTGCGCTGCCGCGTCCAGACGATCAACGCCCTTTCGGCCCATGCCGACAGGAACGGACTGATGGACTGGTTCGACAGCGTGAAGGGGAACGTCCGCCACGCATTCGCCGTCCACGGCGAAACGGACAGGGTGAACGCCATGAAGGAACTCCTCGAACTCCATGGCTGCCCCGACGCCCATGCGCCCGTGCCGGGGCAGTCGTTCGAACTCGCGTAGGCCCTGCACGGCCTTTTGAAAGGAGAATGGATCCATGCCTTTTTCATGCACCGCGCTGCTCTCCGCCGCCATTGCCCTCGGACAGGGCGACTGCAAAATGCCGGACAACGCATTCATCGTGCAGAACGCGCGCGGCTACAATTCGTGGCCGATGATCCAGGCGATGGGAGACAGGCTTGTCTGCACGTACAGCCGCGACAACGCATTCCCACGGGACGGCCATTGCATCCACCCCGGCAGCCGCGACGCCTACGCGAAGGTCTCCGCCGACGGCGGACGCACGTGGTCCGAGGAGGTGACTGTCGCCGACGACCCGAGAATCGGCGAAGTCAACGAGGGGATAGGGCTTGATTCGACGGGGGCCGCGATAGCCTGGGTGCGCTGTTGGGGCGACAGCCGGTTCCGCCGCCACGAGCTCTATCGCACTACGGACGGCGTCGCGTTCACGAAAATCGCCTCGCTTCGCCTCGACCCGTTCCCAATGCAGGTCATGGACCCCGTCCCGGTCTCCGGCCTCGGACTCGTCTCGCCGTGGTTCGCCGGCAGCTACCAGAAGGGCGGTGGAAACTCCTGGGGTCTTCTCGTGAGCGCCGACGACGGACGCACGTGGGAGCAGAGGACGATCGAGAGCGGACTTTCCGTGAAGGAGTGGGTCACGGAGCCGTCCCTTGTCCAGTTGTCGGATGGCCGTCTTCTCATCGTCGGACGCTGCGAGCAGGGGCTTGGCACGCAGTTTCAGGTCACGAGTTCCGACGGAGGAAAGACGTGGAGGAAGTCGCGCACGAACATCGGCGACGTCCGGGAATCGACTCCGAGCCTCGTCTACGACCCCAAGACCGGCCTTGTCGCGAACTACTACTACCACCGAGGCGCGCGTCTGCTCAAGCGCCGTGTCGCCGACGCCGCATTCATCTTCTCCAACCCCATGTCCTGGCCGGAGCCGGAAGTCCTCGCAAAGGGTCATGAGCCGCGCGCCTGGGACGCCGGCAACGTCAAGGCGACGCGCCTTCTCGGAGAGATCGACTGCTGCGCGTGGTACACCGGCACGCAGTCCAATTCGACCGTCGTCGTCACGACCGTGCCGGCGCCGCGGAAGGCTTCCGGGAAGTGACGCCTACTTTCCGACGCAGAAGCGCGAAAACAGGGTGTCCAGGAGGTCGTCGGAATAGACGCGGCCGAGAAGTCCGCCAAGGGCCTCGGCCGCGCTTCGCAGGGCGTTGGCGGCAAGCACGAGCTCTTCTGCGTCCAGCGACGCCATCGCCTCCGAGACGGACGCGGCGGCGAGGTCGAGGAATTCCTTCTGGCGCACGGTGGCGTCAGCTCCTGTCGCCTCGTCGCGCTTCGCGGAGAGGGCGGCGAGGCGTTCGGCGATTGCGCACCGCAGTTCCGGGACGCCCTTGCCTGTCAGCGAGGAGACGTTCAGCCCTTCGCCGGGGGAGAGGTCGCATTTTGCGTGGATGCGCAGCGAGTTCGGCGCGTCGCAGTCCAGCGCAAGGACGACGTCGGCCTTTGCGATCAGGTCCTCAGCGCGCCTGACGCCTTCCGCCTCTATCGAATCGCCCGTCGCCCGCAGTCCGGCGGTGTCCACGAGCCTCACGGGCCAGCCGCCGATTTCCATCCACGCCTCGATGCTGTCGCGGGTTGTGCCTTCCGTCGGGGAGACGATGGCGCGGTCCTCACCGAGGAGCGCGTTGAGAAGTGAGCTCTTGCCGGCGTTCGGGGCGCCGGCGAGGACTACAAGCGCCCCGTCCCGCAGGAGGCGGCCTTCGCGCGCGGTGGAGAGACGCAATTCGATGCGCCGCGCAAGCGTGTCCGCATCGCGCGAAAGCCCGGCGTTGAAGCCGGGCGGGAGCTCCTCTTCGCTGAAGTCGAGAGCGTGCTCCACGCGGCACGAGAGCGCTAGAGCGGAATCGTAGAGTGCTTCCAGTTCGCGCGACGCGGCGCCGCCCAGGCGCATGAGGGCGTCTTCGGCGGCGCGCTGCGTCTTGGCGTCCACGAGGTCGATCACCGCCTCCGACTGCGAGAGGTCGATGCGTCCGTTGAGAAACGCGCGCTGCGTGAACTCGCCGCGCCGCGCAAGGCGGGCGCCGGCGGAAAGGCACGCCTCCAGGACGAGGCGCGGCGCCACGCTGCCGCCGTGTCCCTGGAACTCCACCACGTCCTCCCCCGTGTAGGAGCGCGGGCCTGCGAAGACGAGGACGAGGCCGGAGTCGACTTCCACGCCGTTCCGCCCCGGAGAGCGGAACGCGGAGAGGAAGAAGCGGCCCGCCATCGAGGCGTCGACGTCCCTGCCGGTCAGCCTTGCGGCGACTGCGAAGGCGTCGGGGCCGCTTACGCGGACGACCGCGACGCCGCCGCGCCCGGGCGCCGTGGCGATGGCGGCTATCGTTTCCGTCTCTTCCATGCGTTCAGCCCTCCGCCACGCGGGCGTCTTCGAGGATCTTCGCCATGTCGGCGTCGCGCGAGGTCGTCTTGAGGATGAAGCCGCCAGGGTGCGCGAAGAGCGCGTAGTCCTTCCCCGCGCACTGCGCGAAGTCGAGGCGCGGGTCGTCGTTGCACCTGAGGACGGTGATTCCGGGACCGCGTGAGTCGTTCGACAGGAGAACCGCCGGACGGTTCAGCCGGATCCAGGCGTTCGAGCAGTGCGACACCTCCTCCGTCAGGCAGTCCGTCATGTCCGCCACCTTGAATCCGCACACCTCCCGGACGGATATCTTCGGCAGCATCGACAGCCAGCAGCGGCGCGTGAGGGCTAGGGAGTTCCCAAGCGTGCGGAGAATCTTCTGCCGGAACATCTGGTCGTCCGCGAAGCGGCGCACCGCCCAGTCCGCCAGCGGATTGGAGAGAAATCCGGCGATGGCGTCCGGCGCGACGCCAATCGACGCCGCGACCGCCGCGGGGCCGCAGACGTCCATGAGGTTCCACGTACCGTACCATGGAAAGAGCATGGACATCTCGTCGTCCACGCCGAGCCATTCGCAGAGGAGCTTGAACGCGCATTTCGGCGGCTCCGTCTTTGCGCGCTGGTGGTGGTCGAAGTCCAGTCGCGCCGGGTCGTGGACGCCGCCGACGTCCATGACGAGCGTCGCCGCGTCGTCTAGTTCTGCCGGAGATGGGTTGCGGCGTTCCACGACGGCGTCGTGCGGAACTCCGAATGCAAAGGCGATGGCGCACGCCATTATGTCGTCCATGTGGGCAAGCCCGGAATGGACGACGATTCTGCGCACTGCGGAAAGTCCCTTCACTGCTTCTTCGTTCATGTTCGTATGCGTCTCCAAAGTCCGCCAATTATACCACAACTCGCCATTTGCGGCTTGGGCGTCTGCGGGGCGATTATGGTATAATGGCGGCATGAAAAACAATTTCCTTGCTGTCTTTGCCTTTGCGGCCTGCGCGGCTTCGGCCGTTCCCACGGGGTGTCCGCGGTTCGAGGTCGAACTGCCGCGCGACAATGGCGGGGCGGTCGTCAGGGCCGCGGATTTCGGCGTGTCGCCGACGAACAGGTTCAACGCGGCCGCGCTGGACCGCGCGCTTGCCCACTGCCGCGAAATCGGCGCGGCGCGCCTCGTGCTGGGGCCGGGCGACTATCCGTGCGACGACGCGCGCGGCGTGACGATGGAGGGGATGAAGGACTTTACGCTGGACGGCGCCGGGGCGCGGCTCGTCTTCTGCCGCCCGTCGGACTTTTCGGTCCGTCCGCAGTACTACCTCGACAAGGACGGCGGCAACTTCTTCATTCGCGGCAACGAGCGGATCAAAATCGAGAACATGGTCGTCGACTGGGACTGGGACCGCGACCCGCTCGGCGCGTTCGTCCGCATCGTCGACGTCCACGTCGACGAGAAGACCGACAACGCATCGTACTTCACCGTCGAGTTCGTGGACTACGAGCGCTATCCTCTCTACCCCAATCCCTTCCCCGTCCAGGCGATGAACGGAATGCGCGAGACGCGCGACGGCTTCGCCGCAGGGCAGTTCGGCGCATGGTGGGGCGCGTCGGAAGGGCACTGGGGGCCGCACACCGTCTGGGAGACGCCCAGCCGCGCGCGGATATACCCCGGCGTCCGCGAACCCGGCAGACCGTTCAACGAGACGTATGCGCGGTCGTTCACCCCGGACGCGAACCGCGCGATCGTGAAAAAGGCGAAGGTCGGCGCGTTCTGCCGTCTCGCGCACTACTACTACGGCAAGAACTGCTTCAACCTCGATTCCAACAGGCACGTCACGTTCCAGGACGTGGACGTGTGGAGCTGCCGCGGATTCGGCTTCCTCGTTGACGGCACTGACGAATACTGGCAGAACGTCCGCGTCCATTTCGCGCCGCCGAAGTCCGGTCTCCCGCGCCGGCGCCCGTACACCACCACGGCCGACGTCAACCACGTCGCGCGCTCGCGCGGGCACGTCAAGTTCGTCGACTGCTCCGCGACGCTCAACCAGGACGACATACACAACTTCCACGACCGCACGTCGTGCGGCGTCCGCCGCTCGCAGACAACGCTTGAGGTCACGCAGGTGCGCAAGGTCTACTACTTCGGCGCGAAGGCCGGGCACGAGGTGGAGCTGCGAATGCCGAACTACGCGCCGACCGGGTGGAAGGGCGTCGTCACGAAGGTCGACGGAGAGATTCTCTCCTTCGACCGCCCGCTTCCCGGACGCGACGGCGACGAGTTCATCCTTTTCGACAGAAACTACGGAACGGACAACATCTTGATCTCCAACTGCCGCTACGAGGACCACTTCGGGCGTCTCCTCATCCTCGGCTCGAACGTCACCGTTGAGGACACCCGCTTCGCGCGCGGCACCGGCATCCCGATCAACATGCAGCTGTCGCTGACCGACGCCGACTGGGCGGAGGGCATGGGGACGACGAACGTCGTCGTGCGCAACTGCTCGTTCGCGGACAACGTCGTCTCCGCGATGAGCGTCGGCGGCGTCTACTGCGACGTCTACGCCGGCATCGCGTTCGGAAGCGAGTGGAAGCCGCTCGACCGCAAACCGTGGAATCCGATACTCTCCGACGTCCTCGTGGAGAAATGCACGTTCACTAATCCGCGCGGACACGTGGCCTACTTCCGCGACGGCCGCGGCATCACGTTCCGCGACAACGCCGTCGCGCACAACTCCTCCCGCCTCGTGCCGCAGGAGAAGGGCGCGGGCGTCGTCCTTGTCAAGAACGCCGAAGACGTCTTCGTGGACGGCGCTGCAGGCGCCGGCAGATGACATGAAAACGCGCGCCGCAGTTTTCTTCGCCGCCGCGTTCGCGGCAACGGCGCCGCTGTGCGCCGACGTCGGCGTGGCCTTCCCCGCAGAACGGCAGAGACTGCAGGCGGTCGACCAGACCTACGTCATCGGTTCCGTGGACCTCGGATGGACGGCTCCGCTGCTAGTCAACGGAGTGACGACCGACGTCCACAGGACGGGCGCCTTCATCGCGATGGTTCCCGTGACGCCGGGAACGAACGTGCTTACGGTCGTTCGAGGAGACGACAGGCTGGAGCGCCGGTTCATCGTCGCGAAGCCGCCCGCGCCGTCGTTCCTGCCGCCGTCCGCGCCGCCGAAGCCGATAGTGTCTGACGACGACCCGCGCCTTGGCGCGGAGGGCGCGTGGCGGACGACAGGCTCGCTCTTCATGAACCGCGTCCGCGAGGTGCCTGACGCCGGCGAGTCGCTCTTCTATCTTCCGAAGGGTTTCACCCTGCGCGGCGCGCCCGTGAAGGGGACGCAGTGGGTGGCGGTGTGGCTTGAGGAGCGACTGGGGTTTCTTCCCAAGAAGGTTCTCAGCGCCCGTCCGGGCAATCCGCTTCCGCCGAAGGCGCTCGTCGCGCCCGACGTCTGCGCCGGGTTCGCCGACCGGCCGCCCTACGGCCGCCGTCCCGAGGACGTGCGCATCTGCGTGGACGCCGGCCACGGCGGAGCGGATCCGGGAGCACTCTCGCCGCACGGATGGAAGGAGAAGGACGTCAACCTACAGCAGGCGCAGGCCATTCGGACGGCCCTTGAGAGGGCCGGCTTCCAGGTTGTCATGACGCGCGCGGACGATTCGTTCCCGACGCTTTTCGACCGTCCCCTCAAGGCCTACTCGGAGCGCGTGGACGCCTTCATCAGCGTCCATCACAACGCGACCGCGCCGCAGCGCGACCCGCGCCTCGCCCGCCATACGACGACGTACGCCGCGACGCCGGGCGGCCTTGCCCTCGCTCGCTGCATACAGAAGCACGTCGGCACGGCGCTCTCGCCCGTCAGGGACGCGGGCGCCCAGATGAAGTCGTTCGCCGTCTGCCGCAACCCCGCCGTGCCGAGCTGCCTCATGGAAGTGGATTTCATAAACCTCCCGGACGGCGAGGCCGATTCGTGGGACTCCGCGCGGCAGGAGCGCGTCGCGCGGGCGGTCGTCTGCGGCGTCCTGGACTGGATGTCGCCGCCAACCGGCACGACGCCGGGCGAGGCCTCCGCCGTTCCCGTTTCCAAAAACCACTGAAAAGCGCACGCGATTCCGATGACGCATCCTCCGCTCAAAAACCTGGCCGTCGGCCACTTCTTCAACGCGCCGTTCGTCGACGCCTGCGCGCGCCGTCTTCCGCGCATCCGCGAAGTCTTCTTTGCATGGCCGGGCGTCCTTAGCTGCCGCCCGGCCCCGGAGTTCACCGACGCCACCCGCGCGCGCCTGCTGGACGATCTGCGCTGGTGCCGCGCGAACGGCGTCCTCCTGGACACGCTCTTCAACTGCAACTGCTACGGCGATCTGGCCGTCAGCCGGGAGCTCGCGGACTTCGTTGCGCGGACGCTGGACGAGATGGGCGGCTGCGGTCTCTTCCCGGACGTCGTGACGACGACGTCGCCGTTCATCGCCACCGTCCTGCGCCGCCGCTTCCCCTCCGTCGAAATCCGGATGAGCGTGAACCTCCGCGTCCACGGCACGCTCGGCTTCGAGTGCATCGACGACCTGTTCGATTCGTTCTACGTCTCGCGCGAACGCCAGCGGGAGCTGCCCTTCGTCGCGGAGACCGCCGCCTGGGCGCGCGCGCATGGCAAGACCGTCGGAATGCAGCTGAACTCCGGATGCCTTCGGCAGTGTCCGTTCCAGCAGTTCCACGACAACATGCACGGACACGACCGCATCCGCCAGAGCGGCGTGGGCGAGGCGTTCGACTTCAGCGTCTTCCGCTGCCGCACGACGTACGGGCGCGGCCGCTTCGAGGAGTTCATCCGCGCCACTTGGATTCGTCCGGAGGACGTCCCCGCGTTCGAGCCGCACGTGTCCGTCTTCAAGCTCGCAACGCGACGCCATCCCCATCCCGTTGAAGTCTTGGACGCCTATGCGGCGTATTCGTACGACGGCAATCTCCTCGACCTCATGGACCCCGTGCATTCAGACCTCTTTGCGCCCCGCGTCGTCGACAATAAGGCGTTTCCGGCGGACTTCATGCAGACCGTCGGGGCGTGTCCGAACGCGAACTCCTGCCGCCACTGCGGCCGCTGCGCCGACGTCCTTGCGCGCGTGATGAAGACGTCCGAAGCTTCTGTGCAGACAATGGGTCTTTATTGATGGTGCGCGCAAGTTTCCAGAGCAATTTCGTCCACCCGTTTCTCGATCGGAATTTCACTGCAAGGGAAGGCGCAAGACTCCAGTCATTTCTAGACGTCTATGTCTTTCGCGGACACAGAACGACAATGTCATGGGAAAAGAACCTTTCCCAGTACCAGCAGATCGGAAATGCCGTTCCACCGTTGCTGGCAAAGGCGTTGGGGCTTATGATAGTCAATTACTTCAAGGCATTGCGATGAAGTAATGAAGAACGAGGAGAATGGAATGTCCACCATTGTTGACAAACTGCAAAAAGAAGTCGAGAGGGCATCGTATCTTGTCCATGCCAAGAGCATTCTGACGCAGTGGAACAACATGTTCGGTATTACAACTTTCTCCATGATAACGGATACGACAACCTTTTTTCTGCGCAGACGAAGTTCAGACCGACAATCCTTGAGGAATTCATGGCAATTCTCTTCAGGGACCTTGTTGAGGAAACCCGGAAGAAACATCCCGGTGGGAGGTTGAGGCTCGGAGCGGTAAAGGCGTATGCCAATCTGTATTTCTACAGCAAGGACTTCGATGCGTTTGTCGAAAAACCAACGATAGGCTTGAATCTCAAAGACCAGGACTTTGCAATCTACCGCGACATCGAGTTGCAGGTGGATGGTGGGGGTTCGGTTGTTGCCAGTCTTCCGATTGTCGCGGTTGAATGCAAGTCGTACATCGACAAGACGATGCTTGAGGGGTCTGTGGCGACTGCAGAAAAGATAAAGGCGGGGAATCCATATACGCTTTTCTGCATGGTCTCGGAACAGTATGACGTCAGCATGAACGTCGATCCCGCATATTCCAGGATCGACCAGATCTACATTCTCCGCAAGAAGACACGGCGAGAGCCATGGAAGGACATCGATGCGGACGTAGTCATTTCATTCGTTCGGCTTGTTGAGAACCATCTTGTTCGACCGTGGAGCGACGTTGCCAAGAAGTTGACTGACACGGGAATGCTGATTTAGCGATGTTCGCCGCATACAACCGCGACGGCATGAATGCGGTGGTTGATTGCGGCGTGTCACGCAATGCCTGACAGGCGTTCGATGTCGGCGCGGCCGTTCGACTGCACGTCCTCCATCCGAAAGCGGAGGCCGTTGTGCCGGCGCCGTAGCTCCTCGCGGTAGACTTCGTAGTCCAGTTCCATGGTCTTCGCGTGTACGCGGAGATGGTCTTTGAAGTTCTCCGCCGGCTCGTCCTCCGTGTAGCCGAGCATTGTCGCGTGCTCCCTGTCCATGGAGATGTCCAGGATGTTGTTGAGCGCGGAGAAGATGGACGTCTTCGTGAACTTCGACACGCCGGTCATCATCATGAACCGTATCTTGTCCGTGCGGTCCTTCATCGCGGCGTAGAACGTCGCCATGCGCCGGCGAATCTCCACGGCGAGGTCAGTACGGTCGAGTGGAGGGCGTGTTTCGTCGTAGGTTTGGGAAGTCGCCCGTCGTCGTCGCTATCGGTCTCAGGTTCATGCCGCACATTCTACCAAATGCCGCACGGCGGATTAATCTTCGCGCGTCGGCTTGTGGAAGGCGCTGCAAACGCCGAAGTGGATTGACTGGAAAAAAAAAACGGATATAATTGTTCCATCTTCGGCGGATTGGCAGTTTGAAAGGACGAGCGAATGAACATGATCCATTTGAATGGCGGAATGCGCGCGATGGCGGCGGCATGCGCGCTGTCTGGCGTGTGCATTGCGGCGGGCGGCGACGTCGCGCTGGGCTTTCGCGACGTGGGCGGGGTGTCCGTCGATTCGGGCGAGACCGTATTCGACGGGAAGGTAGTCGTGGGCGACGGCGGCCGCTTCATCAAGGCCGGCGCCGGGAAGCTGACGATTCCCGTCTCTTCGCTCGACGCGCAGGCCGATTCCAGGTTCGCCGTGCTGGGCGGCGAACTCGCCTTTGCGCCGGATGCGTCCGCGGCCGAGGTCTCCGCTCCGCCCGCAGCCCTTGTGGAGAAGGCCGCGTTCTGGGTGGACGAGACGAGCGTCGTCGTCACGAACGGCGCCGACGGCACGGCATACGCCTCTCGCTGGTGCGATGCGCGCGAGGCGGACGCCGAAAGCCCGCAGCGCATCTACGCCGTGCCGAAATGGTATGCGTCCGTCGCGGGGAATCCGCTTGGAACGAAGGACGGCGTCGACCCATGCGTAGTGACGACGGACGCGGTGACCGCCGTCTATTTCGGCGGAGTCGGGTCCGGGCAGTACATGCAGTGGCAGAAGGGCGGCGCAAACGCCTACCTTTCGCAGATCCGCCACTTCTTCGTCGTCCACGGCGCGTACGGCTGCTGGGGGAACGTGATGGGATGGACTGGCGCCAGCCGGACGGGCGGGTTCGCGTTCGCGGGCGGCGTCTACAGTCTGGTGGCGCCGACGAGCGTCAGCGCGCACTTCGCGTCGCGCATGGACTGCCTTCCCGACATGACGACGGCGCGCTTCTTCCTTGACGGCGAGCGGATCGACCCGTTCGCAATCCCCCCCAAGCGCGGCTTCCAGCTCCTTGAGGGCGTTGCCACGGCCTATCCGTTCCGCATGGACACGTTCTTCCGCAGCGGATTCGAGATCTACAAGACGGCCCAGGGTGGCGATTTCATCGCGGAGGCCGCCGTCTTCACGAACCGCCTCACCGAGGCGGAACGCCTCTCCGTCGAGCGGTATCTCCTGAAGAAGTGGAATCTCCCGGCCGGCTACGGCACGTACGACATGAAGCGGGGCAACGGAAACGTCGAGCGCACCCGCAACAACCTCCGCCTTCCGACGGCGGAGATCGCCGTCGCGTCGAACGCCGTCTTCTCCTACTCGGCGCCGGCGGGCGCGGAGATGCCGGCGCTGGCGTTTTCCGGCGAGGGGACCGTCAGGATGACGGGCGGCGGAACGCTGACGCTCGGGCCCGACGAGGCGGCGAAGTGGGGTGGCGCGTTCGAGTGGGACGGCGCCGGCGAGATCGTCGCGAAGGGCGGCGCGCTGCCGCCGCTGGACGTTTCTGGCGGACAGGTCTACACATGCGCCAACCGCGAGGATTCGGCAGATCTTACGCGGGAATGCGACGCGACGACGGGATTCCGGCTGACGCGCTCCGACGACGGGGCGGCCGGCGCCGTCCATTTCAAGGGCGACGGCTGGACGAAGGTGCGGCGCGTGGCGGACGACGTTGCCCGTCTCGTCGTGGAAAAGGGCCATGTCCAGCTGCAGGGCCGCGCGCGCGGCACGACCGTCGTGCCGGACGGCGCGGTCGAGGCCGCAGTCGAGAACGGCGACTTCGAGCTCCCGTTCGACTTCTCCGACGCCGCCTACAACCGCCGCTATATCGCCTCCGAGGGCGTCAACGGCTGGCATGGGGCGGGAAGCTCATTCTTCATGGACACGTCGGTCCCGTTCGAGACCGGAAAGAAGGGTTGGTGGTCGTGGATGGACAGAAACCTCCAGCTTCCGAGGGGAGGCGTGGGCCGTGTCCTCCAGATCGTCATGGCGGGAGGCGCCTGGACGTCGGTGACCTTTCCGAAGAGCGGACGCTACGAGGTGAGCTTCGACGCCTGCAGCCGCTACTGCGCGGACAACTGGATCAATTCCGGCACGGGGATCTTTGCCGGCGACCAGCGTCCGCAGGTGAACCTCCTTCTCGGCGCGGACTGGGCCTCTGCGGAACGTTTCGCCACGTGCACGCTTGGCAGCCAGGGCTTTCTGCGCTACCGCTACCGGACGCCGCGCGTCGAGGCGGGGACGTGCGTCTTCGGCCTCAAGACGGTGGACACGGGCGGCGACGCCTGCTTCTTCGCCGACAACCTGCGCATCACGTTCGTTCCGGACGCGGATGACCCGGCGGTCTTCGAGATTCCCAACGGCGGATTCGACGAGATGGTGCGCGCCAAGACCCTGCCCTACGCGAAGTCGATCCACTCCATCGTCAACGAGGCGCACGGCTGGACGCTTTCAATCGACGAGGGCGCCACGCCCGCGACGGAGACGAATTCGCCCGTGGCCGTCATCGACGGCGGAAGCCTGTGGCGTTTCCATGGAAGTGCGCTCACCTTGTACCCTCTGCGCGACGTTCCGCCCGGCAGCGGGGCGCTCGCGTTCGTCTCGACGGGCGGCGTGGCGCGGACGACGTTCACGGCGCCGGCGGGGACGTGGCGCCTTCGCTCCCGCGTCGGCACTCTTTCGATGTACGGTCGCGTTGGCTATCCAGGCGCTGAACGCGACTACAACGCCGACGGGCGCGTCCGCGCGCGGCTGACGCGGGCGGACGGAACGACGCTCGACCTGGGGACGGTTTCGGCGTCTCACACGTCCCTCACGCCGGCGGAGACGGTCTGGGCTACGACGTTCACGCTGGACGCGCCGGAGGAAGTCTCGCTTGAACTTCGCCAGGAAAACGGCGGCGGCACGGCTCTGGTGGACGACCTTGTCTTCGTCCCGCCGGAACGCTTCGGCGAAGGAAACCTGATGGCGAACGGCGGATTCGAGAAGGACGGCGGCTGGAAGGGCTGGTCGAGCGGCAAGACCGAACCCCACCTCGTCCTCAACGGACTCTCGTACGCGTACCGCCATGCGGGCATCCACGACTGGGACCAGTACCAGCCGTGGGCGTTCGGCTTCAACACGATCGACGGACGGCGCTATCTGCGCATCCAGAACGACGCATACGCGCAGACGGAGGTCGACGTCCCGTCCGCCGGACTATACCGTTTCTCCTTCACGACGCGCACGCGCATCGACGGGACGTACTACACCGGCAACAACTTCCGCGTCTGGATGTCACCCACCGACGACCCGGCGGTCACGAACGAGGTCGCGCGCTTCTTCGCGCCCTATTCGCGCAACTGGCATCGCGAGTCGTTCCTCGTGAATCTTCCGAAGGCGGGGCGGTACTTTCTGCGCATAGACGGGCTTGGGTCTGGAAGCGCAAAGAACCCGGACACGCAGGGGATGTTCGACCTCCTCTCGCTGGAGCGGGTCGTCGACCCGCCGGAGGCGGCGCCTGAAATGCCCACGCACGTTGAGATCTCGGTTGCGGAGGGCGCGCGGCTCGTCCTCGACTTCACGGGTGCGCTCCGCTGCGGGCCGGTGCGCCTTGGCGGCACGGTCCTGACGGGGCTTCTCTCGGCGCAGACGCATCCGGAATTCCTCTCCGGCGCCGGAACGCTCGACGCCCGCAATCTGGGCACCCTGCTGATTTTCAGGTGACACGCGCCCTCCCGGTGCAACGCCGTCCATCTGCCGTCCAACCACTTGCGCGCCCACGCACTTAACCACTTGACTCTTAACCGCTTGACTTTACCGCGGCGGACGCCGTTGGGCGGCTTCGTCGGGCATTTGCGCTCGAAGACGAAGTTTTTGCACAGGCGCGTCAGGATGGCGTCCTGTTATTATGAGCAACTGCGGCAGGGAGTGTTGGAATTGACGCGAAGTCTTTCAGGCGGTATATAATGCCGACGTGACTTTTCATGGGAAAAACAGTTTTTTCGTCCTTGTCCGAAAGTGCTGGCTCGCCGTCCTAGCCGCGCTCTGGGCGGCGCCGTTCATCCACTATGGCAGCACGAAGCGCACGGCGTCGGCGACAAACGCGGTCTGCGTGGCGGACGGCGGGACTGACGCCGGGGCGGGACGCCCGGCCCCATCGGGGAGGGGCGCGCTCCTGTGCGACCGAAACACGAACCTCCAAGCGGCGGCGGACGCGCAGGAGCGCGTCCCTCCCGCTTTCGCCGACGGACGCTTTCGCACGATCCTGCATTCCGTGTCGAACAATATTGCGCGGCCCGACGGCGTGGAGCTGTTCGACCGCTGGCGTTTGCGCGGCGCGGCGGACGACGCATTCCGCATCGCGCCGGACTGGACTTCGACTTCTTCCATGCCGTCAGGGAGGGCTTTGAACTTGGCGAGTTCGCAGGTTCTTCCATGGTCTGCCTGATGGCGAGCAGACGGCGTGGAGGTCTGAACTGGAGAAAGTGGCCGATCGTCCGGTCAAAATGTTCGACCCGAAAAATCCGTTTGCGAGGTTGCCAGAATACGGTGGATTCAAGAGGAAGTCAGACGCCGCCCATGACGACGTTGCCGACGGCCGGAAGGTGAAGAGGCATCCTGTGGAAAGGCGATGTCGAAATGGCGGAGAGGCGATGAAATGAGCGTGGGATTGTTTTCGCGGTACAACCCAGTTCGTCAAATAGAAAGGACACTCTTTGATTACCGATGTAGTCATTGCGTTCGTCAAATACTGGACGCCTTCTTGAAGGATTGAGTTGGCTGGATGCGGAGTTATCCCGCCCCGTCCTCGAGAGCGAAGGCCGTCCCCGAAGGGGTGGCGCTGTCAGACGCCAAGGCCGGGCGGACGGGGACGGGGGAAGATCCATCCGGCAGGCCCTGGATCCGCCTGATGCGGCGCAGCCTTTTCAGGATGCGGTGGTGGTGCTCGACGCCGTTGATCCTCGCCTTTCGCCGCCGGAGGGCGTCCCTGGCGTCCTCCGGCGCGGCGGGGTCCGCGAGAGCCCTGGCGCATGGCGTCTGCGGCTTGTCGTGGCGGCACGCGAACCCCTCGCCGTCAGCGCGCCTCACCTTCGCCACGAGCATCTTGCATGGGACGCAGAAGTTCCGGTATGCGGAATAGTCCTCGCATAGTCGCCGCAGCTCCGACTCCGGCTCTCTCCTGTCGAGGCGGTTTTCGCCGAGCAAGGCCGTGAAGCGGCGGGAGCTCGTTGATGGGGGTGATAATTGAACGACATATAGGCGTTTGGTATAATGGCAAGTCGTCGGAGCGCGGTATTCGCCCGTTTCCGATGGCTTTTGTCAATATGGAGTATTTTATGGCTAAAGGGATATTGGGAAACAAGCGGTACAGGCGCATTCATCTTGCCGTTTCGGCCATCGAGAACGGTGCAAGGCTGATGCATATTCCTGGCGTGGAAATGTATCGTCGGCTTAAGGCGCAGGACTTGATTCACAATCGGCTGTTTGCTCGATACGACGACCTGCACTCCCAAAGCATGGACTGGGTTGCGCATGACACGGTTGAGACCCTGAAGAACTGGGAGGCCGAAGAGCGATGAAGCTGTATCATGGTTCAAATGCACCGGTGGCTGTCCCGTTGGCAAAAATCGGGCGGAGAAGGGTCGATTTTGGGCAAGGTTTTTATTTAACAGCCATTCGGATGCAGGCGGTTTCGTGGGCACACACGATTGCAAGCAGACATCGTGATGCCCGGGCGATTCTGAATCAATATGAATTTGACAGACAAAAGGCGGTGGTGGAGTGTGGTGAACGATACAAGGTGTTCCACTCGTATGATGAGGAATGGCTGGACTATGTTGTTGATTGCAGAAAGGGCGGGAGACTTCAGCGTCGATTTGACATAGTGGAAGGTGGTGTGGCGAATGACAACGTGATTGACACGGTGGAAGACTATGAAAACGGAGTGATAACGGCATCCCAGGCGCTTGGTCAGCTGGCCTACAGGAAAATCAGCCAGCAGATTTGCATCCGCAGCCAAGAGGCCATAGATGCCTGTCTGCGATTCGTGCAATCGATGGTTCTGCCAAACGATTCTTCCGGGAAGTGAGGCCGTCATGAGGAACTCTGTTTTCTTGCGCAAGCAAAGTCGCATCATTCTCGCCCTTGCAGATGCTCTTTCAATTAGTGAGGAACGCGCTTTGGATTTGTTCTATTCAAGTGAAACTTGCCGCCAATTGTCCAATCCCAAATGTGGATTGCATCTGATGAGCGATGGATACGTGCTTGAAAACATCCTGTCCGAATTGCGTGAAGGAAGCAGCCCTTTGGGTGGTCAGGCGTGGGAGACCGATACAACCATCCGACGAAACCTATTCAAAGTTGCGCTATTCAATTCTGAATAGGAATGTGGTAGAACGTGTTGCATGAAAAATCCATTCAGATACGGCAAGAGAGTCAGTGGCATCTTGTGAGCACATGGCAGGGGGCTTATGTGACGAATGGTGGCTGGATGGATTCTTGTGTTTTTGAGAATCCTAAAGTTGGACTTTAGGATTCTCAAAAACTCGTGTTTGCGTGTTTGCGTGTTCTGATGTATAATAGGTGCATGAAAATTGTGGAAAGGAAAGTTTCTGCCGCGCTTCTGCGTGCCACGGAGCAATTTCCGGCGGTGGTCTTGACAGGGCCTCGACGCGCCGGAAAGACTTTTCTGTTGCGACACCTCTTTCCGCAGGCGACTTACGTTCAGTTGGAGGATCCTGATACGCTGTTGGCGGTCAAGGACGATCCGCGCAGTTTTCTGGTGGGATTGACGCTTCCGGCGATTATCGATGAGGTCCAGAAAGTCCCTGAACTCTTTGCCTATGTTCGTTCGCGGATCGATGCGCAGCCGGAAATGAAAGGACAATGGATTCTGACGGGTTCGCAGGAATCGCTTTTGATGGAGGGTGTGAGCGAATCCATGGCCGGACGCGCGGCGATTCTGCGTTTGGCTCCGTTCTCGCTTGCGGAGGACGAGCGAGTCAGTCCGTTTGCCGGCGGGTATCCCGAGGCGTTGGCGGCCGGGGATGGCGCGGCGCTCTGGCATTCATCCTATGTGCAGACCTATCTTGAGCGCGATGTCCGCACGATTCTTGCGGTGCGAAATCTGTCGACATTTCATCGATTCTTGAAAGTCGTGGCGACGAGGCACGGACAGATGCTAAACAAGACGGCATTGGCCAGTCCGTTGGGAATTTCGGTTCCGACGCTCTCGGAATGGCTCAACGTCCTTGAGATGTCTGGGATAATTGCGCTTCTGCCGCCATACTATCGCAATGCGGGCAAGCGGTTGGTCAAGACGCCCAAACTTTATTTTCTTGATTCTGGGCTTGTCTGCCACCTCTTGGGAATCCGCACAGCGGCCGCTTTGGCGGACACGCCGTTTGTCGGGGCTGTATTTGAGGGCTTCGTCGTCGCGGAGGTCTTGAAGGCGCAGTGGGCGCGGGGCGAAGAGGGGGAGGTCTACTATTTTCGCGATGAGCAGGGACTTGAGGTCGATCTGGTTGTCCCTTCGTCGGAAGACGCCGTGTCGCTCGTTGAGTGCAAGTCGTCCGCCACGGTCAATCCAGGCATGAGCTTGCCCATGCGGAATCTAGCGAAGCGGTTTGCGGCGGAAGGCTTGCGTGTGCAGTGCCAGCTCGTCTACAATCCACAGCCTGGCGAGAGCCGTGCGCCGACGGTTGGCCCTGATGTGGCGGCTCTCTCGCTCAATGAGTTTGTCGCGCGGCAGAATGCGCCGTCAGCGGGATGTTTTGGGGCAAGTTGAGGAGAAGTGATGCAGAGCAATTGCCCGCAGCAAACAGACATGGCGGTCATCATCCTCCAGAAGGACGAGGCTCTTCACGTCCGGCGTTGCCTGGAGATGCTGGAGCCGCTCGCGCCGCGTCAGGTCTTCGTCGTCGACTGCCATTCGACGGACGGCAGCGACAGGATTGCCGCCGAAATGGGCGCGACGGTCGTCTACCATGACTGGCCGGGGCGGCACGCCGCGCAGTTCAACTGGGCTCTCGACAACCTTCCCATTGAGGCAAACTGGATTCTGCGCCTTGACGCGGACGAATATCTCTATCCCGATACGTGTGAAGAGGTGAAGCGGCTCGTCACGTCGGGCGGCTTGCCGCCCGACGTGACCTCTCTCTCTCTCTCTCTCTCGCGCGTTTTCTGCGGACGCAAGATCAGGTTCGGCGGAACGGCGCACATCCCGATGGTCCGCTTTTTCAGGCGCGGCTTCGGGCGATGCCAAGACCGCGCAATGGACGAACACATTGTCACGAGCGAAGGGCGCGACCGGCGCCTCAAGGGCGAGTTCGCAGACCACAATCTCAACTCCATGGACTGGTGGCGCGAGAAGCATCGCGGCTACGCGAAGCGCGAGGCGGCGGATGCGCTGGCGTTTGCGCGTGGAGAGCTGCGTTTCAGGCCGGCGAAGGAGGCGTATTACCGGATGCCGCGCTATCTGCGGGCGTTCATCTACTTTTCAATCCGCTATTTCCTGAAGGGCGGCTTCCTTGACGGCTACGCCGGATGGATGTGGAACTTCTGGCAGGGACTGTGGTATCGCTGTCTCGTGGACCATGAAATCGGACGGTTGAAGCGGGTTGTACGCATGAAATCGCGTGACTTGGCATAATCCACTTACAGGGCAGGAGACGTGAGATGCTGATTGACGACATCCGACTCGATGAATCTGCTGAGTTTGAATTCAAGCGCATTCCAAATGAACGCCCTGGGCGTTGGCTCAAGACGGTTGTCGCTTTCGCGAACTGCAAGGGCGGGCGAGTTGTTTTGGGACGTGGGTGATGCTCGTGAAATCCTGGGTGACGTGGCGAAGGACTACATGAAGAGCTGCTGGTACATGGAAGGCGGGCGGATGGGCATTCTTCGTCGGTTGAGCCTTAAGCCCCGGAAAGAGCCGACAAGTCCGCATGACGTGGAGTGGCGATGACGTACGAGATGGCGTTTGCAAAACTTGCGCGGTCGAAGTTCAGGAGCCGGTTCGCGTTGACGGAGGCGGAGCGCGTGTACGTGGCGGAGAAGGGGATGGTGACGATTCGCAGGCATGCCGAGGATTTCGTGCGGGCGCATCTTGCGGATGCGGAGCCGCGGAACGACGGGAGGCAGACGCCCATGCGCGGACATCCCGTCTTCAAGGCGCAGCACGCGACGGCGACGTGCTGCCGGGGATGCCTGAACAAGTGGTGGCGCGTGCCGAAGGGCGTCGCGCTTTCGCCGGACGCCCGGCGGAAGACGGTGGATTTCATCATGGCGTGGATCGCGCGGCAGTGCGCCGCGCCTATTTGCGCGAAGACTGCGGACGGCATGAGGCCGGACGCGGACAGACCGGCTCAAATCGAAAATGGGGGACTGAAATGAAGTCATGGATTTTTCCGGCGCTCGTGTCTATTGCCTCTGCGGCTGCCGTCCTGCGCGGCGCGGAGGCGGACGTCGATGGGCGTCCGTACGAATTCGTCTGGGCGAACCGCGTGGCGGACGACCGCCCCGTGCTGCTGCCGCTTACGGACCCGGCCGGCTGGACGGTCGTCTGCACGAACACCGCTGCGACGTTCGCGAAGACGTCCGAGCACAAGTTGTTCGGCGATGGCGTCGCCCGGCTCGTCTACCGCGCCACAGGGCCCAATCCGCGGATCGAGCTGCGTCCGCCGTCGCCCGTCGCCGTCGCGCCTGGCGCGGACACGATGAGCTGCTGGGTCTACGGCAACAACGTCAGCTACATGAGGGACAAGTCGACGCCGCCCGTCTCCATCGCCGCAGAATTCGCGGAAGCGGAGGGACGCCGTTTCACGGTTCCGCTTTATGTCGTCCGCCATCTTGAGTGGTTTCTCGTGCAGCGGCGTTTCGAGGCGGACGTCGTTCGCCGCCTTGAGAGGGGCGGGAGTTTCCTCGGCTTCATTGTCACGGGCGGCACGAACGAGAAGGACAGGCAGATAGAGCTGACCAGCCTTGCCGTCTACCGAGAGGACTTGAAGCCGCTTTCGTTCAGGCCGCGTCCGAAGCGCCCGAACCGCGCGTTTGCCGACGCGCCGGCGGGCGTCAACGTCGGCGAGGGCGAACTTCCTTTCCCGAACCGCGCGTCGGGCGTCGTGCCGCCGGTCTCCGAAAAGGCCGCCGCGGCGATCGAATTCCGCTTCCCGTCTTCCGCAGTGGACTGGGACGAACTTGCGGTGCGCGTGAAGGGCGGCGAATGGCGGCGTTTCGCGCGCGGCGCGGGCGTCTACACCGCGACGCCGAAGGGACCGCGGCGAATCGAGCGGGCGGACGTCAAGACCGCGTTCCGCGTGGAGGGGCAGTCCGTCATCGCCGAAGTGCGGGGGCCGGCGGACGTCGCGGAGGTCAATCTCGGAGCGCTGGACGAATTTCCCGACGCTCGGACGTTCATCGTGCCGTACTACTCCTACAGCATGACGGGCGGAGAGAACCGTCCGCACGTGGCGCTGCTCGACCTTGGCGGACGTCCCTTCTTCCACGCTGCGACGATGGACTGGACGCAGTCGAACGGCAGCGAGCCGGTGTGCGACGTGATGACGTTCGAGGGCGCTGCGAAAGTCCACGGCAGGGTCGTGTACCGTCCGAAGACCGACGGCGACCGCAACCCCTGCTTCGAGCGTATCGTCTGGTCGTTCTCGCCGGAGTTCGCCGATGTCCTGCCGGCCATCCCCAATCCGCCGTCGCCGTACCGGAATCTCACCGCCGAATACCAGTGGTGCCACATGGCCGCGCAGAAAGACCGGCAGAAGGACATGGCCTACTGGCGCAACCGCCGCCGGCGCGGACTTGAAAAGGTCTTCATCGGCGACCACGAGGTCTGCATGCGCGACGGCAACGAGAGCTTCACGTTCCGCACGGAGGTCGCGCCGGGCAAGGGCGGCGACGCGGGGATGCGCGATTTCACGCGCTTCATGATAGACGAGCTCGGCTACCTCTACGGGCCGTACAACAACTACACGGACTTCGCGCCGGTGAACGGACGCTGGAGCGCCGACCGCGTTACGCGGACGGCCGACGGACAGCTGCGGCCGGCGTGGAATCGCTGCTACGCGCCGAAGCCGGCGTACGCGGTCGAGGCCTGCGAGGAGATCGTGCCCGTCCTACAACGGAAGTTCAACTTCAACAGCGGCTACTGCGACGTCCACACCTGCGTCTCGCCGTGGGAGCGCTGCGACTACGACGCCCGCGTTCCGGGCGGCGGCACGTTCGCGGGGACGTTCTACGCCTTCGGCGAGCTGCTCGGACTCCAGCGAAAGTTCTGGAACGGCCCCGTCTATTCCGAAGGCGGCGTCCATTTCCTCTACTGCGGTCTCGACGACGGAAACTTCGCGCAGGACCAGGGCGCCCGTCTTGACGAGAGCCCGTGGATTGTCGACTTCGACCTCCTTCGCCTCCATCCGCTTGCGAACAACTTCGGCATGGGTTATCCGAACATGTTCTACCCCAAGACCGCCATGCCGAAGGACCGCCGCGTTATGCTCGACCGCTTCCTGACGGCGACGATCGCGTTCGGACACGTCGGCTACTTCCTCACCGGCCGTCCGGACGAGGAGGAGAACGGCTACTGGATGCTCCAGTCGCCGGCGGCGCGCTACGCGAAGGCGGACGTGGCGGACATCGCCTATGCCGACGCGGACGGGCGTTTCATGCCGACGTCGCGGGCGATTGCGACGGGCGCGACGGACCGCTCGCAGGTTCGCGTCCGCTACGCCGACGGCACGGTCGTCACGGCGAACGGCTCGGCGGCGGGCGACTGGCTTGCGCTGGACGCGCGCGGCGGCGATCCGGCAGGTGGACGGCTCCTGCTGCCGGCGAACGGCTGGTTCGCGGAGACCGGCGACGGCGAAGTCGTCTCGGTCAGCGCCAGCCGCCCCGCAGACGCTTCGCCATCCGCCGCGCCCGTACGAGCGGACGCCTGCGTTTCCCCTCGGCATGTCTATCTCGACGGACGCGGGAAGTGGTTCGAGACGCCTTTCGGCGCTACTGCGGGACGTCTCATCCGCCTTGTAGGTACGAACTGGACCGACGAGGTGTTCATCCGCCATGCGCGCGAAGTCGTGCTGCCGTACGCCGCCGTGTCAGCTGAGATGCTGGACGAGGCGGGCGCTCCGATAGGCTCTGCCAATGTCCGCGTCGAGAATGGGCGGACGCGCCTGGTGGCGGACGCGAAGGCGTTCTCGTACCGTGTCGCGCGTCCGAGGGACTGGCGCGAGCCGCCGGCCGCCTCGCTTGCCGGCGCGTTCCGCTTCCCTGCGGAGGCGCGGCCGCCGGCCGTTGCGAAAGCCGCCGCGCCCGCATTCGCGCTTCCGAAGACTTTCATGCGCGGAATGGCGTTTCGCGGAAAGCCGGAGGAGGTCCTTCGGGCGGAGACCGGCGCCGGCGTCAGGCGGACGACGTCCGTCGTCGGCGGCGTCGCGAAGAGCGGCTGGTATATGCATCCGCCCTACAGGGGCGGCGTCGGATATTCGTTCATGCGCTGGAACGTGCAGTTTCCGCAGACTCCGCTTGAGGTGTCGGTGCAGGTCGGGAAAATCGATTCAAGTTCCTCCGGCGACGGCGTGCTCTACCGCATCGCCGTGGAGGACGAGACGGGACGCCATGTCCTCGCCGAACTGCAGACGGCGGAACACCGATGGCGGACGCTGCGGGCGGACCTCTCGCCATGGGCCGGGAAGCGCGTGAAGCTGTATTTCATCTCCGACGTCGGGCCTGCGGACAACTCGTTCGGAGACCATGCCTCGTGGTGCGACGTCGAGTTCCGCGCCGTGTCGGCGCGGGTTCACGCGATTCGATAGCCGTAGGTGCGGGCACGGGTCCGAGGACGCGTCACTTCGCCGCAGCGGGGTCGAAAAGGCGTATTTCGTCGGGCGCGAGCGTCAGCGTCCAGCGCCGGCCGTCCCTGAACATCGTGACCGGCTGCTCCGCGCCGGTGGCGTTCACGACGGCTATGCGCTCTCGTCCGTCGGCGGAACGATAGGCGGCGCAGAATGCGTTGGGCTTGCGTCCTTCCTGGCGGCGTCCGCCGTAGAAAGTCATCGTGTACGGCTGGTCTCCGCAGACGATTCGCGGCGGCTTGACCATCCTTCCGAACGCCAGCCAGTCGCGTCCCTCCCCATGGTAGAGTTCGACCCAGCGGCGCATGAAGGCGTCGTAGGCGCCGCGTCCGGAAAGGCAGACCTCCCGCGCAGAGCCGTCTGGGCAGACCTCCTCGATTCTCATTCCGTCAACCCACGCCGTCGCGTCGCCGTTCAGGTGCATCATGATGCGCAGCAGTTCCGCGCCCGGCGGAACGGAGAACGTCGCGGACACTTTCCTCCATCCATCCTCCGGCTTCGGGAACGGCAGCGTCCCGCCCCCTCCGCCCTGTCCGCCGAGGAAGCAGAACCTGACCGCGTTGCCGGGCGTGGAATGCCCGGTCTTCAGCCAGGCCGACAGGCGGAAGCGGCGGCCCGCGCCGAGGAACGCCGTGTCGGAGACGGACACGTTCTGCGAGACCTGCACTGCCGTCTCGCCCGGCTTCACCTCAAGCCGGATCGACGCCGCGCCGTCGTGGCGGACGGAGCGGTCGACGAACATCCGACCGTTCCAGATCTCGCCGTTGTAGCCTCCCAGTCGTTCCCATCCGATGAACCCCGCATCGCCGGACTTCGCATTCTCGAAATCGCCGTTCACGAGCGCGGGCGAATTGTCGGACTGGCTGTCGCGGAACGTGGGCGTGAGGAAAGGCATCTGCCCGTCCGCCGCCGCATGGGCCTGCCAGATGCGGTTGCCGCGGCGTGGATTGGACTGGAAACAGGGAAGATACTCGTGGTAGAGGTAGTTGAAGACGCTGGCCCATTCGTCCGCGCCGCTTTCGCAGTCGCGGTAGTCCTGAATGCCGACGAGATGGTTGAAATGCTCGTTCGGCTCCTCGAAGCAGACGACCGAGTCGGGCTGGACGGTCTGCATAGTCTCGCGCATCGTCTCAAGCTGGCGGCGGAAGACGTCGGTCTTCCACCTTCCCTCGCCCGGAGAGTGCGGGTGGCTCTTCGCCCAGCAGGGCGGGAACGCGCCGCCGACGACCTGGTCTATCTGGATCATCTCGCAGCCGAGCCTTGCGAGAGGCAGACAGACGTCGTTGTTCCACCAGTCTATCGTCCAGGGGTCTCCGCCGCACATGCAGGCGGTGTGCCCGCCCTGAAGCCAGCCGGGAGCGCGGTCGTATCGCGTCCCGCTGCGGTCGACGACGGCGTGGGGGCTTCCAATGCGCTCGAAGCGCGCGCGGTCGTCCCACTCGAACGAACCGTCGGGGAGTTTCTTGTACATGAGCGTCCAGTGGTAGCCGCTCGGCCAGGGAAAGGCGTGGCCTCCCACCTTGCGGAGGTCGCCGACGAGGCGCGCGAACGTCGCGTCGTCGGGCACGACCGGGAAGTAGTCCGGCGTCACCCACGTGTCGTGCTTCTCCCAGCCCCAGTACGCCATCACTAGCGGTGCGGCGGGGTACTCCTTGAGCCAGTAGTTCGCCATCCAGTCGCGTATCGTCTGCGGATTCGCGATCCACTCGCGATGGAAGCGTACCATGGCGGGGGCGTCGCGCATCCACGCGGGGACGTCGGCGCGGTCCTTGAAGGGCGTCCTGCACCACGTCTGGCGTTCCGCCCACGACTTGTAGAGGTCTGCCGCGTCGTGCCATGTGCATGGATTCGCGGGCGTGCCCTCGAATCCGCCCGTCACGACGCCGTACTGCTGGACGACCGCGCCGGAGTCGAAGCCGATCCGGCGCGTCATGAAGCATATGTCGCCGTCGTGCGCGGCGGCGCCGAGATACTTCACGTGTCCCGCCGCGTCCTCGGCGGCGTAGTAGAACCCGGCGCGGTCGTCGTAGAGCGCGGCGAACTGCGCGACGAGCGGGCCGGGCTGCTTGTCAAACGCCCACCAGCCGCGTCCCTTCGCGCCGGGGTTGCGCACGAGGCCGCCCTTCGCCGAGCCTTTTACGAACACGTCGTCCGCAGGGGACGTCCCCAGGCACGACGTCAGGCGTATTTTCGGATACGTCGTCTCCTCGAGCGCCCATCCGGGCTTCACGTCGACGGAAATGCCCCAGCGGACGCATTCGCCTCCGCCGCGCACGGTGCAGACGACGTCGCCGCAGGCCTCGCAGAGACCGCCGTAGACGAGGCGGACGCCGTTGGCGATTGGCTCGACGCGCAAAGAGGCCGCCTTCTGCGACGATGCGGACACGCTTTTGGCGAAGTCGTCCGTCCGCGTGAACTTCAGGTCGAAGAGCGGCGTCGTCCCGCGCACGGGCCCAAGATCCGCGCCATGCGCCGTGACGAGGCGCGACACGGCGCCGCGTTCCGCCTCGTCGAGCGTGACGGAGAGCGTCCGCGAAACGACCTCCACGGCTTCGGCGGCGACCGCCAGCGCCATCGCCGCCATCAGAACAAATCGCTTCGCCATGACGTCCTCCTTGAGTTTAAGCCGGACCCGACCTGAATGGAATCGGCTATCAGAGTTCCTTGATCTTTATGCTGCGGAACGACACGGTGGAATCGCTGTGGTCCTGGAGCTTGATGCGTCCGGCCGGCGTTTCGCCCCAGTGGTTTCCGTTCTTCTCCGACGCCGCGTACTTGGACACCGCCACGATCTTCCTGAACGCCTCCGACCCGCGCTCGTACTCAAGCACCTTGACGCCGTTGAGCCAGTGCTCGACGTGTGCGCCCTTCGAGACGATCATCGCCGTGTTCCATTCGCCGAGAGGCTTTACGACCCTCTCCGCGTTTGCGGGGATCATGTCGTAGAGCGACGCCACGCGGCGGCACTTGCCGTCGCGCCCCTTCGTGGAATCGGGATGCGCCTCGTCGAGAATCTGGTACTCCTCGCACGTGCCGCCGAACGCCTTCGGGTCGTAGAAGTACTTGATGCCGCTGTTCGCGGCCTTCGTGAGGCGGAAGTCGACCTTGAGCGCGAAGTCCTTGAACGAATCCGCCGTCACGATGTCGCCGCCGCCGCCCAGCGCGGCCTGCTCCTTGGGGATGTCCACCCACTTGCCGTCCTTGATTCCCTTGCACGGCAGGACGGTCAGGACGCCGTCCTCGATCTTCCAGCCCTTCAGCGGCGGCGCCTTGCATCCGCCTTTTTCCGCAACCCAGCCGTCGAGCGTGCGTCCGTCCCAGAGAAGCCGCCAGCCGTCGGCCTTTTCGGCCGCCGTGAGCGTGTTCGGTGCGGCACAGGCGTTCTGCGCGGCGCAGCAGGAACTCTGCCCGCAGCTGTCGCCGCCCGCCGTGCAGCACCCGGCCATCGCCAGCGCCGCAATCGCAATGAAAGCCATCTTCTTCATCTTCTTGTCCTTTCCTTTTTCCGTAAATGCACAAGTTCCATGAACGCCGGACATTCCGTTCCGTCTTTCATCAAGGCCGGCCGAGTCAGGTGGTGAGCGCTCCCTTCATGAGAGCCTTCATGTTCTTCAGCTCCGCCTTTGAGCAGACAAGCGTGGCGTCGGGAGTGCAGACCACCACGACGTCCTTAAGGCCGGCCACCGCGATGCGGTGGGGCTGGAACGGGGGCTGGCCGTCCTGTCCGGGCGTCCCCGCGGCGTCGCCGACGTTGACGACGACGGCGTCCGAGACGTCCTGAAGGTAGGCGTGCCCGACGACCGTGTTCCCGACGTCGTCCTGAGGGAAATGGCGCTCGATCGCAGTCCAGGATCCGACGTCGTCCCACTTGAACGCGCTTTCCGCGACGACGATTCTCTTCATGCGCTCCATGACGGCGAAGTCCACCGAGATGGAGCGGAGGCCGGGGTAGAGCCGTTCGATCGCCGTCGCCGCGTCCTTCGACGTGGCGACGGCGTCGATCAGCGCGTCGAAGTCCGGCGCGTGCTCGTGGAAGGCGTCGCGCATCGTCCGCGCCTTCCACACGAACATTCCCGAATTCCACAGGTGGCGGCCGCCGGCAAGGTAGCGCCGGGCGGTCTGCTCGTCGGGCTTTTCGACAAAGCGTTCCACTCGGCGGAAAGCGGTCTTCGTCCCCGTTTCGATTCTCTCCCCGCATTCGACGTACCCGAATCCGGTCTCCGGGCGCGTCGGGACGATGCCCATCGTGACGACCGCGTCCGCGCGGGAGGCCGTGGCAACGGCGTCCGCAAGCGTCTGCCGGAAAGTCTCCGCGGGAGTTATGAGCTGGTCCGCGGTGAGGATGCATCCCACGGCGTCGGGGCCGCCGCCGCGGATCGCCATGCCGCAGGCCGTTGCGACGGCGGCCGCGGTGTCGCGACGGCACGGCTCGCCGATGAAGTTCTCCGCCGGCACCATGGGCAGGACGTCGCGTGACATCCTCACGAGGCGTTCGGCGGTTATGACGAAGATGCGCTCCGGGGGCACAAGCCCGTCAAGACGGTCCACCGCATGGCGCAGAAGCGCCTTTCCGCCGAAGAACTCGACGAACTGCTTCGGACGCAGGACGGTGGAGACGGGCCAGAAGCGCTCGCCGTTTCCCCCGGCCATCACGATCGCGTATGCGTTGTCCATCAGCGTCCCCCTTTCGGAACGACGTCGGCGACGAAGTCGTAGCCCCGCGTCTTCACGACCCTGACGTCCACGAACGTCCCGGGCTCGGCCTCGGACGTCAGATGCGTGACGCCGTCGACGTCCGGCGCCTGGCTTTCAAGACGCGCCACCGCCGGTTCCACGACGAGGGCGCGGAAAACGCGTCCGATGTGCGAGCGCGCCTTTTTGCGCCATATCCTCTGCTGGAGCGCCATCACCTCGGCGCGGCGGCGTTCCGCCGTCTTCGCGGACGGACGCTTTGGCATCTCG
This sequence comes from uncultured Lentisphaeraceae bacterium, assembly GCA_964386385.1. Classification (GTDB taxonomy): domain Bacteria; phylum Verrucomicrobiota; class Kiritimatiellia; order RFP12; family UBA1067; genus RUG572. Next base: position 59,768 of record CAYLRN010000005.1, read on the forward strand.
GCGGCGGGCGTCCCCTCCTCCGGGGAGAACGCGAACGCGCCCAGGTGGTCGAAGGACATCGCCTCGACGTCCGCTAGCATCCGCATGAACGCCGCCGGCGTCTCGCCGGGGAAGCCGGTCATCACGGTAGTGCGCAGCGTCACCCCCGGCACGGCGGCGCGGATGCGTTCCGCCGCGCAGAGCGTCGCCTGCACGGCGCCTCCGCGCGCCATCGCCTTGAGGACGCGCGGATCGGTGTGCTGGAGCGGGACGTCCACGTACCGCGCGGCGTGCGGCGACGTCGCCATCCAGTCCAGAAACCCGTCCGAAATCTCGCTGGGGTAGGCGTAGAGCACGCGGATCCAGAATTCGCCCGGCAGTCTGTCCAGCGCGCGGAGCAGGTCGACGATTCCCGTCCTCTTCCCGTCTCGGAAGTCGACGCCGTAGAGAAGCGGATCCTGCGCAATGACGTCAAGTTCCTTCACGCCCGTCGCGAGAAGGCGCTTCGCCTCGGCGACAATCGACTTTAGCGGACGCGACCGGTAGTCGCCGCGAATCCCCGGAATCGCGCAGTAGGCGCATCGGTGGGCGCATCCCTCCGCTATCTTGAGGTAGGCAAACGCCACGCCGGTGAAGCGCAGCGCCGGATTCGGCGGGTCGAACACCCTCGAGGGAAGACCTGGCGGAAGGACGAGCGACTGTCCGCGCGCGCCGCCGTCCGCCTCGAAAAGCCCGTCTACGACGTCGCAGATGCTGTCCAGCGCGTCGACGCCGAGCACGGTGTCGACATCCGGGAAGACTTCGGCGAACCTGTCCCCGTACCGCTGGGCGAAGCACCCCGCCACGACGACGGCGCGGCATCTTCCCGCGCGCTTCAGGTCGCAGGCGCGCATTATCTCGTCCGCCGCCTCCTCGCGCGCCGCCTCGATGAACGCGCACGTGTTGACGAGCAGCACGTCCGCCTCGTCCGGGGTCGGCGACAGGACGCACCCCGCCTTGAGGAGATGCCCCGCCATCACCTGCAGGTCAACGGCGTTCTTCGCGCAGCCCAGCGACACAAGGCCGATTGAAACCGGATTCCGTCTCTTGTTTCTCTTTTGCATTTTGCAGACAGTCTACACCATCATCCAGCCGATTGCAAGACGCTTGTGGATGATTCCCTTGCTACTTCTGCGGCGAACCGCGCAGACGCGCCCCGACCGCAGGCGAAACCGTGACGGTCCATGCCTCGCTCTTGATCGGGAATACGTACTCCGCCTCCGGCTTCGGACCGCACGAGGCGCCGCCAAGGCCCAGCTGGCGGACGTCGACGTTGAGGCAGACTTCGCGGCGCGGGGGCTTCCTGGACCAGATTCTGGACTGTCCGTCGCGGTGCCGGGCGAACTCCAGATCCTCCCATCCGTAGTGGAGCGCCTGAACGAAGAGCGGGGACTGGCCGCAGACGCGGACGCCGGCGCCGGCGGCGTCGGTCAGCTGCGCCCAGCGCACGTCCGTCCGGTAGCCGTTGTCCTGCGGCCGCGCATAGGCGACGTACGCGTCCGTCACCGTCGTCGCGTAGCGTCCGAGGAAGGAACCCGTGCAGCGGTCGACGTAGTTCTCGTACGGCCCACGTCCGTAGTATTCCAGATTCTCAAGTGACTCGTCCAGCATCCACGACAGCCCCAGCCGCGGCAGGGCGGGCGGCATCTTCCCAAACGGCGTCGCCACGCTGCGGATGTCGAACGTGCCGTCGTCAGAAAAAACGTAGTCCGCCACGTGCGTGAAGCCGGCGCTCTTCGCGCCGTTCACCTCGACGACGGCGTGGACGACGTTCGACGCGGCGGAGAGTTCGCGCGCGTGGTAGCGCAGCTGCGTTAGGCCGGAGGCGTAGAAGGCGGAGCGCAGCCAGCGGTCGTTGTCGGTGAACGCCCGCGCGCAGGTGAGGCGGGGGCCGCGAACGATGCCGTCCGCCGAGTCGGACAGAATCGTCTTCCCGCGATACGACAGATGCGAGAGCGCGCCGGTCCGGCGGCTGAACACGGCCCTGAACACGGGGGACGAGACCGTCACGCCGCCGGCGTCCTGCGCCGTCGTCACGCCGGCGCAGGACGCGGCCGCGCGCGGCGTGGCGGGAGCGCTGACGGCAAGGACGATTTCGTCGCGGGCGACGACATGCCCCCTCTTCGCCCACAGTTCGTCGGCCTTCAGCGCAAACGCGACGCGGTAGACGTATTCGGCGCCCGGCCTGACGGCGAACTTCGGCGCAGGCAGTTCGACGTTCCGCTTCGCCAGCGGCGGGACGGCGGGCAGGTCCAGCGGGGCGGACGCGATCTCCACGCCGTCCTCCAGCACCGCGCAGCGGGCGTCGTACCTGTCCGAGGACGTGAAGGCGAATCGGTTCCAGAGCGTTGCCGCGATCGTCCCGCCGGGCGTCGCCGCGACGGGCGCGGTTTCGGTCGGCGTGACGACGAGGTTGCGGTGGACGTGGCCGACTTCGACGAGCTTTGGAGTGACATGGCGTTCCGCGTCTATGATTCCGTTCACGCAGAAATTGCCGTCGTGCGGCAGTTCGTCGTGGTCGCCGCCGTATGCGAGGTGGCGTTCGCGCCTCCCGTCCGGGCCGACGCGGTCGGTCTCCTTCCACACCGCCTGGTCCACCCAGTCCCAGATGCATCCGCCAGTGAGCGACGGCGAGGCGTAGAATGCGTCCCAGTACTCCTTGTAGTTGCCGAGGGCGTTGCCCATGCAGTGGGCGTACTCGAAGAAGAAGCTGCACTTCCTGCGCGTTCCGCGCGCCTTGACGTCGGCTATGGACGGATAGCCGGGGCCGTCCACGGCGAAGCGCTCGCAGTCCTGCCGGTAGACCTGCGGGCGCGTGCCGTCCAGCTTCGCGCATTCGGCGTCCACGACGTCGAACGTCGGCCCCTGTCCGGCCTCGTTGCCCCAGCTCCACGTGAAGACGCACGGCGAGTTGCGCAGGTTCAGCACCATGTCGCGGCAGCGGTCGACGTGCGCCTGCGTCCAGCCGGGCGGAGACGCGAGGCAGTCCACGCCGTAGCCCATGCCGTGCGACTCCACGTTCGCCTCCGCCTGCACGTAGATTCCGTAGCGTTCGCAGAGGTGGTAGAAGTACGGGTCGTTGGGATAGTGGGCCGTGCGCACGGTGTCGACGTTGAAGCGCTTCATCAGCAGGACGTCGCGCAGCATCTCCGCCCTTGAGACGGCGCGGCCGTTCACGGGCGAGGCGTCGTGGCGGTTCACGCCCTTGAACTTCACCGGGCGTCCGTTCACGTGGATTGCGCCGTTCGGCATGATTTCGGTCTTCATGAATCCGACCTTCGCCGAACGCACGTCCGCCGCGTTCGCGCCAGCGGCGGCGGGGTTCGCCGCGCGCAGGACCAGCGTGTAGAGGTACGGGTCTTCGGCGGACCACAGGCGCGGCCTTTCGAAGTCGAACGCGAACGCCGCGTTCGTCGCCGCCACGCCCTTGAGCGTCGCCTCCGCCACCTGGCGTCGGGCGGCGTCGTAGACCGTCGCCGTGACGTCGACGGGCGGCATCGCGCCCGCGCCGAGATTGCGCAGTTCCACGGACACGTCGACCGACGCGCGCGCAAAATCGTCCGCGAACGACGGCTTCCAGAAGAAGTCGCGGATCTCCACCGGCGGCGGGGAGAAGAGCATCACGCTGCGGTAGACGCCGGAGTAGCGGAAGTAGTCCTGGTCTTCAAGGTAGGAGCCGTCGCTCCAGCGGTAGACCTCCACGGCAAGCAGGTTCTCGCCGGGGCGTAGATATTTCGTGACATTGAACTCGTGCGCCGTGCAGCTGTCCTCGCTGTAGCCGACCCTCTCGCCGTTCACCCACACGTAGTAGGCGCTGTAGACGCCCTCGAAGCGGAGGAACACGGGACGCCCCGCCCAGGCTTCAGGCACGGTGAATCGCGTCCGGTAGGACGAGACCGGATTGTAGTCCGGATCGAGGCGCGGCGGCGTGTGCGGATGCGGGTACTTGATGTTCGAGTACTGCGGGACGCCGAAGCCCTTCATCTCCACGCAGCTGGGGACGTCGATGTCGTACCACGCCGTGTCGTCGAAGTCCGTCCTGAAGAAGTCCTTCGGACGCTGCGCGGGCGCGCCGCACCAGTTGTAGCGCCACTTGCCGTCGAGCGACTTTACGTATGGCGTTTCGGGAAGCTCGGGCGTCAGCGCCGCGGCCGCGGAGGCGAGCGGGAAGGAATAGGCGCGGGCAGGCTCCACGTTCACGTAGTTGACAAGCTCGTTCTCCCATTCCGGCGCGTTATCGCGCGCGCGCCGCGCCCGGACGGACGCCAGGGTCTTCTCCCGTACGTCCGCCCACTGCGGCCCGTGCGTCTGGCGGAGGCCGTCCAGGACGATTCGCCCGGCCGACGACGGAACGGACTTGAAGCGCGTGTCGATGAGCCAGCGCAGGGCGGCCTCCGTCGCCTTCACGTCCGCGCCGTGGACGCCGACGACGCCGTTGCGGACGGCCACGGACCAGGCGCCGGGCGCGTCCCACGGCTGCGTGGAGACGTAGAAGTCGCCCGCGAACGCAGGCGCGTAGCCAAGCACCGGCGCCTTCACGCCGGTCACGCGCGCGATCTCGCCTGCGAGTTCCTTCATCATCGCCTTCGTCGCGGGCGTCTCGTCCCGGCTGCCGTGGATGCGGAACGGACGCGCGTCGTCCCGCTCGATTGTAAACGTCTCGCCCGGTCCGCAGAGGGCGAACGCCGCCGCGCAAAGAAGCGCCATCAACTTTTTCATTTCGTTCATGCCGAATAATCCCCGGAATCGATTCAGTTGCCAGATGCGCGAATAGTATACACGCTTGCCCGCGATTGTGCAAACCGCTTCGGCTTTCTGGAGTTTGCCCATTTTCGACGCCGCCCGGAGCGCCGGCGCGGGCGCATCCTCGTCGACTGCGCGGACGACGCGGAACGCCGCCTGACCGAACGGACAATCCGTCCGTTCGCCAAATGCCCGAAATGCCAGACCCGTTTGCATCTGCAGGGGAAATATAGTACAATGATGCCGTTTTGATACCAAAGAGGTGTTCTATGTCCGCAATCCTTGTCAAGAACGTGCCGAATGGCGTCCGGGCCAAGCAGGGTCTCCTCGCGCCAGTCGGCATTGGAGGAGGTGTGTTGACCATATCTGAAATAGACGCGGCAAAGAGGGCGGGGCGCATAGACGGCGCAATTGACAGACCGGCATTGAGGAAGACTGAACCATGAAGAGAGAGGAATTCAGGGATTGCGACGTCTACGCGGCGCGGATTGCCGCATTGCGCCCCTTTCCGAAGGAAACGCTCAAGTCGCTGCGCGACTACTACCGGATAGGCCTCGCCTACACCAGCAATGCGCTTGAAGGCAACTCTCTCACGGAAAGCGAGACAAAGGTCGTCATCGAGGACGGACTTACGGTGGGCGGCAGACCGCTTCGTGACGTCTACGAGGCCGTCGGACACGCCAGGGCGTATGATTTTCTGTGCGGGCTTGCGAAGGACAGACGTGTGTCCGCGACGGACATACTTGACGTCCATCGGCTCTTCTACGAACAGATCGACAGTGAGAACGCGGGAGCGTGGCGCAAGGTCAGGGTTTTCATTTCGGGATCGCGGCGCATCCTGCCCGCGCCCGATGCAGTCCCCGAACTGATGGCGGCGTTCGTCAAATGGATGGCGGCAAACGAGGGTAGGAGACATCCCGTGGAATTTGCCGCGCTCGTGCATCAGAAGTTCGTCTACGTCCATCCGTTTGTCGACGGCAACGGCCGCGTTGCGCGGCTGCTGATGAATCTTGCGCTTTTGCGGGCCGGATGGACGCCGGCCGTCATACCGCCAATCTGCCGGCACGAGTACATCGCCACGCTCGACAAGGCCGGCCGGACGCCCGGCCCGTTCGTGCGGTTCATTCGCGACCGCGTGTGCGAGACGCAAAAGGAGTTGCTTCGTCTCATGGGAGTGTCAGTCGACCCGATGCAGGGCGGCAGCCGATGAACTTAAGTCGTCATGACGTTCTTTCGTCATGAACGAGAGAGTTTGGTATAATCGCATGCATGAAAAAACATTTGCTGACGCTGCTTCTGCTCGCCGCGGGATGGAGTCCCGCCGTCGACTTCTCCGCGTTCCGGACGCCCGACGCCGGCCGCCGCCCGGAGACGTGGTTCCATCTCATCGGCGGCAACGTCGCCAGGGCGGGGCTTGACGCCGACCTCGACGCCGTGAAGGCCGCCGGCATCGGAGGAATCCAGCTCTTCCACGGGCAGTTCGGCGGCCCATGGCCGGGCGTCTCCCCGCAGATCCCCTGCCTGAGCGCGGACTGGGACGACCTCATCCGCTACGCCGCGGACGGCTGCGAACGGCGCGGGCTCGTCTTCAAGATGCAGAACTGCCCCGGCTGGTCCATGAGCGGCGGCCCGTGGATCGGGCTCGACAACTGCATGCGCAACCTCTCCTACTCGCGCCTCGACGTCTCCGGCCCCTCGCCCGCCGGCGGCCTCTCGCTGCCCGTCCCGCGCCTCCCCGCGCCGGAGATCGCGCTCTCCGACGCCGACCGCGACTACCGCGACCTCTTCGTCCTCGCGTTCCCCGCGCCGGCAGGGGACGACGGCGCCGTCCTTGCGCCGAAGCCCGTCTCCGCCTCCGACGCGAACGGCGTGATGACGCGCCGCTACGCATTCGAGCGCCCCGTGACGCTGCGGACGCTTGAGCTGCCGTCGCCCCGCATGATGAACCACGACTACTCCTACCGGCCGGAGGCCCGCGTCCGCCTGACGGCGGTCGACGGCGCGAAGCGCACTGTCGTCCTCGACCAGGACGTCCCGCAGGGCGTGTGGCAGGACTCCGTGCCGATCACGTTCGCCTGCGACGAGGCGACCGCCCGCGAATGGGAGTTCGTCTTCGAGCACAGGCATCCCATGCACGTCCCGCAGGTGAAGTTCGGCGCCGGCGCCCGGCTGGACAACTGGGAGGGCCTCGCCGGATGGGTCCTGCGCGGACTTGCGAAACGCGGCGCCCCGCGCCAGGACCCGCGCGCCTGGGTGCGCTCGGACGAGGTGCTGGACCTGACCGCCCGCTTCCGCGACGGTCGGCTCGACTGGACGCCGCCTGACGCCCGGAAGTGGACGCTCCTGCGCATCGGCCACGTGAACAACGGCTCGCGCAACGGCCCCGCGCCGAAGGAGGCCACCGGATGGGAGTGCGACAAGATGTCCGCCGCCGCCGTCGACGCGCATTTCGCCGCGTACGTCGGCCGCCTAGCCCGCGGCCCGCTCGCCGGCGGAAAGCTCAAGGGCTTCGTCGTCGACAGCTGGGAATGCCGGCGCCAGACGTGGACGTCCACGCTTGAGCGCGACTTCCGCGACGCGAACGGCTACGACTTCCGCAAAAAGCTTCCCGCCGTCTTCGGCTGGGTGCTCGACGGCCCCGCCTCCACGGAGCGCTTCCTCCTCGACTGGCGCCGGACGCTCGGCGACCTCGTGGAGAGGAACTACTACGCCCGCATGAACGCCATCGCCTGGGACCTCGGCATGACCGCCCAGTACGAGACGGCGTTCGGCGACGTGATACCGGGCGACATCATGCGCTTCTGGAAGTGGTGCGACACTCCCATGTGCGAGTTCTGGCATCCGCGCGCGGACGGCAGCGTCGGCCAGGACGACTTCAAGCCCGTCTACCCCTGCGCAAGCGCCGCCCACGTCTACGGCAAGGGCCGCTGCGCCGCAGAGGCGTTCACCTGCATGAGGCTCAAGTGGAACGAGGCTCCGCGCGACCTCAAGCGCACCGGCAACCACGCCCTCGCCCGCGGCGTCACGCATCTCGTCTTCCACACCTACACGCACAATCCGCGCACGGACTTCCTCCCGCCCGGCTCCAGCTTCGGACACACCATCGGCACTCCGTTTCTGCGCGGACAGACCTGGTGGGGCGCGATGAGGGACTTCACCGACTACTTCGCCCGCTGCGGCGAAATGCTCGAGGCCGGCCTTCCGTCAAGCGACGTCCTCTGGTTCCTGGGCGACGGGGTCGGGCACAAGCCAAGCGAGATCTCGCCCCTCCCCGACGGCTTCCACTACGACTACTGCAATCCCGACGCGCTCCTGACGCGCGTTTCGGTGAAGGACGGCCGCCTCGTCCTGCCCGACGGCGTCTCGTATTCCGTCCTCTGGATCCCGGAGGGGACGTACGTCGCGCCGAAGAGCGAGGCGAAGCTGCGCGAACTCGCCGCCGCCGGCGCCAGGGTCGTCCGCGGCTCGCCCGCCGCCGCGGTGGCGGGGCTGGCGCCCGACGTCGTGTTCACGCCGAACGCGCGCGCGTCCGCCGTCAAGCCGCTGGAGCCGCCGTTCGAGTGGATTCGCAGGACTGATCCGAAGGCGGGAATGGACTGGTATTTCGTCTGCGCCAACGGCCCTGACGGCTACAGGGGCACGGCCACGTTCCGCCGCGCCGGCGCGGTCTCGCTCTGGGACCCCGTGACCGGGACGGCGCGCCGCGTCGCGGCGACCGTGAAGGACGGACGCACGGCGATCGACTTCGACCTCGCCTGCGGCGAATCCGCGTTCGTCGTCTTCGGCGGACCTGACGTTGCGGACGGGGAGACGTCGCCTGCGCCAGCCGCCGCGGCCGAGGAGATCCGCGGATGGACGCTGGCGTTCCCCGCAGGCTGGGATGCGCCCGCGAAGATGGAACTCGCCGAACTGAAGAGCTGGACGGACCTGCCGCTTTCCGACGCGGCGCGGCACTTCTCCGGCACGGCCTCGTATACGGCGCGCGTTTCGGCGAGGGCCGGAAGGGCGGCGCTCGACCTCGGATGCGTGGACGTCGCCGCGACCGTGTTCGTTAACGGCCGCAGGGTCCGCGCGCTCTGGGCCCCGCCCTACCGCTGCGAAGTGGAATTGAAGGACGGAGACAACGAGATCCGCGTCGACGTCTCGAACACGTGGTTCAACCGCCTTGCGTTCGACGCCGCGCAGCCGGAGACGGCGCGCAGGACATGGACGATCGGAGCGCCGAAGGCCGGGACGAAGCCGGAATCCTCCGGCCTACTCGGCCCCGTCACGCTCGCCCGTCTGCCATGAGGCGCCCTTGGATGCGCCTTGCAGGAACTTGTCTGAACAGGAAAAAGGAAGGATGATTGACATGAAGTTGACGAAGACCCTGCCGGCGTTCGCCGGACTTCTCGTCGGACTTTCCGCCTTCTCGGCGGAGAACGCCGCGCCGGCGGACGAGCTGGCGCGCATCGGCCGCGCGTCCGGCGACGGCGTCCCGCTCGCTCCGCCCGAATACCGCCGTCCGAAGGACTGGAAGCCCGTCCTCTACCACAAGAGCCTCCACCGGCTGGCCCGCGAACATTCTGCGGAAATGACGGCGCGCGCGAAGAGGCAGATGGAGAAGGTGCGGGCGGTGAACGCGGCCGGAAAGTACAAGGCGACGGGCAGGTCGATCGACTCGCATCCGTGTCCGGAATGGTTCATCGACGCGAAACTCGGCGTCTTCATCGACTGGGGTCTCTGGTCCGTCGCCTCGTGGTGCCCCTACGTCAAGGGCCACCGCCTCTATCCGGACTGGTACGAGAGCCGCGCGTTCCAGGACTACCCGAAGGGCCATTCCATGCACGGCTACCACGAGTACCACGTGAAGAACTGGGGCGAGGACTTCAAGCGCGACCACTTCATCGACCTCTTCCGGGGGACGAAGTTCGACGCGCCCGCGCTGATGGCGCTCTTCGACGACTGCGGCGCGAAGTACGTCGTGCCGTTCCTCAAGCACCATTCCGGCTTCTGCCTCTGGGACAGCTCGTTCACGTTCCGCGACACGGCGGACCAGGGGGCGCACCGCGACTTCGCGAGGGAAATGGCCGACGCCTGCCGCGCGCAGGGCCTCAAGTTCGGCTTCTACAACTCGCAGGCCGGCGAGTGGGAATATCCCATCCTCCAGGACGACGGGTCGATCAAGATGTACGTCGACGCCAAACTGCCCCTGCGCGACTACACGCCCGACATGGAGTGGAAGGCGTCCGGCAAGGTTGCGGTGAAGGACTTCGTGAACGACTACCTCGTGCCGATGACGACGGAGTTCGTGGACAAGTACGACCCCGACGTCATGTGGTACGACTACGACTGGGCGACGCCCGCGAAGGACAACGGCAGCTACGAAATCACCGCCTACATGTACAACAGGGCCGAGGGGCGCAAGGCCGTTGCCTGCAACGACCGCTACGGCAAGGCCGAGCCGGAGGAGATCGTCGGACGCTTCACGAAGCGTCCGCGCAACTGGCTGCGCACCGTGCGCGGAGACTTCTTCACCGACGAGTGGGGCGACACCGAGGAGTGCCTCGACCCGGCGAAGTGGCATCCGTGGGAATCCTGCTCCGGCATCTCGAAGTCGTACGGCAACCACTGGATGGAGAACTACGATCCGTCCATGGTCATGACGGAGAAGGAGTTCATCGTCCATTTCTCGGACATCGTGGCGCGCGGCGGCAATCTGCTGCTGCTCGTCAACCTCGACGCGCAGGGCGGCATTCCCGCCGTGCAGGAGACACGCCTCCGCCAGATCGGCAAGTGGCTGAAGAAGTACGGCGAGGCGATCTACGCGACGCGGATATGCGCCCCGTTCAACACGCCGCAGGTCGACTACGTGCAATCGAAGGACGGGAAGACCGTCTACGCGATCGTCAAGGAGCCGGCGGCGGAGGTAGCGTTTCTCTGCGAACTGCCGGCGACGGCGAAGGTCACGCTCGTCGGCACGGACCGTGTCCTTGAGACGCGCCCGGTCGGGAAGGGACTGGCGGTGAAGCTTCCGCCGGACCTCGCCGGCAGCGCCCTGCCGTTCGCGCTCAAGTGCGTCAGGTGAGGCGTGGCCGCGGCATGAAGAACCCCGACTGCACAGTACTCGTCTGCTCGTGCGACAGGTACGCCGACCTCCTTGCGCCGTTTTCGGCGCTGTGGCGCAAGTTCTGGCCGGACTGCCCGTTCGAGGTCGCGCTCGTGACGGAGACGACCCCGGCGGACGCCGGCCTCTGCTTCGACCGCGTCATGGCGTGCGGAAAGGGCGGGAACTGGGCTTCGCGCCTTGAACGCGCCCTCGCCGGGATTTCCACTTCGTGGGTTCTCATGCTCTGCGACGACTACTATCTAGAGGCGCCGGTGGACACGGCGAACGTCCTCGCCCGACTTGAGGAGGCGAAGTCCCGCAACGCCGCCAACCTTCGTCTCATTCCGAATCCGCCGAACGGGATTCCCGTTTCGGACGATCTAATGGAGTATCGCAAGGACACCGCCTACTGCGTGTCCACGCTGGCCGGCTTCTGGCGGCGCGACTTCCTTTCGCGTCTCGCCGCCGGCAAGTCGAGCATCTGGGAGTTCGAGCGGTACGGAAGCTTCGAAGTCGCGGACGAGCCGCGTCCGATCCTCGCCACGCGGAAGCGGGAGTTCCCCTTCGTCGACGCCGTGCACAAGGGATGCTGGGAGAGGTTCGGCGTGGACGTCTGCCGGCGGAACGGAATCGAGGTCGACTTTTCACGGCGCGGTCTGCCGTCGATGCGCACGCGCCTGGTTGAGTGGTTCAAGCGGCTCGTCTTCGCCGTCTTCCCGCACACGCTCATCGTCAGGGTGCAGAACGCCCTCGGCGCGGGCGCCAGGGAGAGGCGTTGAACGGCGACTTGGAATGCGAGGCGGCCGGCTCGTAGCCAATGCAGCGGAGAAATGCAGCAGTGAAAGGAAGATGTCAGATGAAAGCAGGTCGTTTCGCAAAGGCCGTCGCAGCGATGTCCGTGTCGGCGTCCCTCGCTGTCTGTGCGGCCTCGCCGTCGGATGGCGGGGCGGCGGGATTCGGCATATGCCGCGTTGAGAACGTCTACGACGGCGGCGCCAGGGTTCCGCGCGGCATGGTTTCGTCGCTGCGGATTGTCGCGCTTCATGGCGAGAGCGGAGAGGGGGGCGTCGAGTCGCTCGGCGTCGTTCCGGTGTCCCCGCGCGGCGCGGCGCATTTCCGCGTCCCCGCCGACACGCCTGTCTGCCTTCAGGCGCTTGACCGCAGCGGCCTTGCGATTCTCACGATGCGGCCGCCGATCCGCTTGAAAAAGGGCGAAACCGCGGAACTTGCGGGACTGCGCGGAATCGCGGGCGGCGCGGCGGCGAAAGCCGGTTCCGCGGGCGCGGCCGCGCGGCTGCCGGCGTCCGATCCGTCGCCAGAACTCGACCTCGGATATTCCGGGCCGTTCAGCTTCGAAAGGTCCGTCCGTCCGGCGTTCGACCGAAAGTGCGTTTCATGCCATGGGCTTGGCAAGACCGACCGGTCGGCGTTCTCGCTCGTCGGCACGAACGCCGTCGCCAATCTTGTCCGCCGCCGGCAGGTCGCGTTCGCGCAGGACGGCGGCGGGGCGCGGCGGCCTCGTCCGTACGAACGGGCCGCGGCGGCGAGTCCGCTCTGGCATCTCGTCGGACACGGCCATGGCGGCGTGAAGCTGACGGACGCGGAACGCCGGGCGCTTGCGCTCTGGCTTGACCTCAACGCCTGCCTCCCCGCGCCGAAGACCACCCTTGCACTTTTCACGCCCGTTGGCGATTGACTGGAAAAAAAAATGGATATAATGGTTTCCATCGACTGGAGTTAGTGTATCTTCGGATTTGTCTGCGTTTCGGAACTTTCATGAAAGGGCGGTTGCATGCGAGCGGGAAAAAACATGTTCTCTGAAAGGGGCTGCCTGTCCGCGCTTCGCGGCGTGGCGGTTGCGGTCTGCATTGCGGCCGGAGCCGCCAGCGCCGCCAATCTGGTGTCGGTCTCGTCCGATGGCGCGTCGGGCGAATACGAGACGCTCGCGGCCGGTCTTGCCGTCTGCTCTGGCGGAGAGACCGTCACGCTGCTAGGCGACGTCACGCTGACAGAATCGCTTGAAATCACAAAGCCCGTCACGCTCGACCTCGGCGGATACAAGCTGAGCGGCAGCGGACACATGCTCAAGCCGTTTGCCTCTGCGGACGGCCTTTTCATCAAGAACGGCGCCATGCACTCCTCCGACTGCTGCTTTGCCGCGCAGGGCGGCACGTACTCCGTCGCCGTCTCGAACGTCGCGTTCACCGGCACGTGCGTCCTGTTCGGCACTGGCGGAACACTGGAGTTCCTCGACGGATGCGTCGCCAGATGCAGATACCTCGCCAGCCAGTACAGCAATGCGGCCTGCGGAATGAACGTTCGCGGCGGAATAGTCGCGCCGTTGATGTCCATCTTCGACGGCGCCCGCGCGGGGACGACGCTTCAGGTCTACGGCGGAAGGTTCACGCTGGACCCCACGCTGTATCTCGCCGCCGGGTGCGTAATGGAAGAGGAGACGTACGTTGCGGACGGCGTCGAATGCGCCTATCGCGTTCGCGCGTCTACGGCGGACGACAGGCGGGTTGCGAGCGTGACATCCGCGGACGGCGTCGCCACCACCGCGTTCGGGACGTTCGGCGAGGCGTTCGACGCGGTCGAGGAGGGCGGGACGCTGACGCTGTTCGACGACTGCTCCATGGCGACTCCGCTTCCAGTGTCGAAGGGTTTCACGCTCGACCTTGGCGGACACGCGCTGGAGTTGACAGTCGACGCGCACCTGTTCAACGTCAAGTCCGGCGTCTTGGATTTCACCGTCAGAAACGGAACGTGCGCGACGCAGGGAAAGGCGAAGTCGATCTTCTACATTCCCTCCGGGGGAAGCACGGTCACGGTGCACGAAGTCGTCTGCACGGGCGGCTATTTCGCCAGTGGCGTCTCCGCAGCGCGCGCGACCTTCGCCTCCGGCAAGATGCTCTGCGGCTACCTGACGTCTTCGGGCAGCGCGCTTTCAGTCCGTGTCCTGGACGGCGTCGTAGCTCCGCAGGTCGACGTCCACGACGGCGTCTCCACGAAGGCCGACATCGCCGTCTTCGGCGGACGCCATTCCGCAAACGTCACGCAGTGGCTTGCGGACGGCCATTCGCTCGTCTGCGAGGACATCGTTGTCGACGGCGTGGCCTGCCGCTACGTCGTCCTGCCGGCGGAGGAGGCCGGCGCGCAGCCGGCGGCGGCGGCCATTTCAGCGGACGGCGCGGCGACGAACTCATGCGACAGCTTCGCCGCCGCGATTTCCGCATGCGAGAAGGGCGGCACGGTGAGGCTGCTCCAGGACTGCACGTACGCCGGCAGTTCGCTTCCCGTGCCCAGGGACATGACGATAGACCTGAACGGACTCCGCGTCGCGAACACCGACAGGGACTTTCTTTCCGTAGCGGCAGGCACGACGGTCTGGGTGAAGGACGGCGTCCTGCACGGCGCCGGGTCTATCTTCACCGCAGGCGCCGGCGCGACCGTCAACGTCACGAACTGCGCTCTCACCGGCCTCTGTCCCTTCTACAGCGGAGCGCACGGGACGCTCAACGTCTACGACAGCGACATGAGGGAAATCTCCATATTCGGCAGTTCAAACGGCAATGGGACGATGAACGTCTACGGCGGATTCTTCACGTTCAAGAGCGGATGGCGCGACGGGTCGAAGGTCGGCACGACGTTCAACGTTTACGGCGGGTATTTCAAGGTGAATCCCGCCACGGCCTCGACGCCCGTCCTTGCGGAAGGGGCGCGCGCGGTCTATGCGCCTGTCGTGCATCGCGGCGAGACGTTCGCGAACGAGGTCGTGTCCGCGGAAATGTGCGCGACGATGGCGCTCGAGGCGGAAGTGGACAGTTTGTTCTACACGAACCTCAACTTGGCGCTTTCCATCGCCGCCAATGGCGCGACCGTCCGCATGGCGACGAACGTCTCGCATTCCGTTTCCCGCACCGACAACGCAGTGAAGACGACCACGCTCGACATGGGCGGATGGGAGATTGCGTACGATCGGGATATCGTCTCTGTCAGCTCCGGCTGGACGCTGAAGTTCGAAAACGGGACGATCCGCCAACTGGAGTCCAGCAAGTCGTGCATCGCACTCAACAACGACGCCGCAGTGGAGCTCGGCCCTATGGTTTCGCTGCTTGGGGCTGAAGGGCAGAAGACCTGCGGCTTCTACGTCCCAGGCCGGAACGCGCGCGTTGTCGTGGACGGCGCTTTCGTCGACGTCACCAGACTCGTCAGCTGGACGGCGACTGGCACGAACTCGGCAATCGTGGTGAAGGGAGGAGGCACGAACCTCTGCGACGCCGTGTTCTGGGACCCCAACCAGTGGATTGTGTCGCAGCCGGAGGCGTCCACGTTCACCGTCGAGGGCGGCTGCTGGAAGTTCGATCCCTCCGCCTACGTCACGAACAACTTCGTGACGCTCCACAAGGCGTCGGCGACGTCGTGTCCGTGGCGCGTCGTGGACTGGACAAAGACGTCGGCGGACGGTCTGGAGTTCGACTTCGCCGACCCCATGCTCGGCGCGTCCGCCTCCGGCTCCGTCGACGCCGCCGGCGCGGTCGTCGTCTCGCTCATGGGGACGCCGCCCACGAAGCGGACGCTTCTCGCCGACTTCTCCGGCGTTTCCGCCGCGTCCGGTACGCTTTCGTTCGCGCGCTCGCCCGACATCCCCGGCAGCGTGTGCCTCGAATTCTCCAACGGCAGGCTATACGCCTGGGAGCCCAAGGGCACTCTGGTCGTCTTCCGCTGAATCTCCTGTCTGCCAATTCGTCGTGCCGCCCGGAAACGGAGAAAGCGGAATCAGCGCAGAAGGCAAATGGCGTGGAATTGGGAGGGTCGCGCTCCTGCGCGACCGGGACGTAATTGGTGCCGCGACAGGCCATTGGCGCCGTTCCGCCGGGAGGGTCGCGCTCCTGCGCGACCGGGACATGGGCGGCGGACGCGCGGGAGCGCGTCCGCCCATGGGATGGTTGTTTTGTGCTATACTGCTTGAAAAGCGCTTCGGCTTTCAGGCCGAGGGGCGGCGATTAAGCAAAGGAGACAGAGATGAAAGATTCCGCAACGTCCGGGAAGCGGACGTCTGGTTTTTGGCGATTGGCCGGGGTGGCGGCGCTTGCGTGCGTCGCGAACTGCGGCGCGGCGGCGGATGCTCCGATGATGTCGCTTCGCCTTCGTGGCCTTCACACCGCCACGGACGCGCAGTGGCGGGCGACTTGCAGGGCGATCGCGGAGAATCCCGGATGCTGCGACGACGTCTGGTTCTCCACCGGAATCGGCCTCCCTCCGCTTGCATGGCATCGCGAACAGGCGGCGCGGATAGCGCGCGCGTCGGAAGACCTTCGGAAACTGGGGATTGCGGCGAGCCTTCAGGTGCAGGCGACGCTTGGACACGCGGACGACATTTCGGCCCTGGAGGACTGTTCGGCGAAGGACTGGACCGGATTCACCGGCTCGACCGGCGTGGAGGCGAAGCTGTGCAGCTGTCCGCGCAATCCGAAATTCCTCGCCTACGTCCGCGAGATGTCGCGGATCTACGCGGCGAACAGGCCGTTTGCCGTGTGGGTGGACGACGACCTTCGGATTGTCAACCATCTGCCCGCCACGAGGAATTCGCGCCCCGGCTGCTGGTGCGCCATGTGCGTCGGCGACTTCAACCGCGAGACGGGCGGCGCATGGACGCGGCAGTCGCTTGACGCCGCGATGGCGAAGGACGCGGCGCTTGAGGCGAAATGGAAGGCGTTTTCGATCGGCTCCATCGCCGGCGTGGCCGCGGCCATCGCGGAGGAATTCCACCGCGTCTCGCCGGAGACGCGCATGGCGCTGCAGCACGCGACGGGAGCGTGGTGCGTGGCGGACGTCACGGCGATGCTGAAGGCTCTTCACGCGGCGAGCGGACATCCCGTCCGCTTCCGCCCCGGCGGCGGCGCATACTACGATCTCTACAGCCCCGGATCCCAGATCGTGAAGAGCCTTGAATCGGCCCGCTTCCGCAAGCTGCTGGGAAATCCCGCGTGGGTGGACGTATGGTGTCCTGAGGTGGAGAGCTGTCCGCGCGCCTACGGGTCGCGCAGCGCCCAGAGCGCGATAGTCGAATCCTTCTCCGCGATGGCGTTTGGCCTTGAGGCGACGAGCCTCCTGGTGATGGACACGCGCTACGAGGAGGACGCGCTCTATTCGTGCAAGATGCTGCGTCCGCTGGCGGACGCGGCGGCGGCGATGACGAACTACCTCCGGATTGCGGCCGGCACTGTCCCCGCCGGCTTTTCGGCGGACAGGACGTCGTGCGACCGGCTCTACAGGTTCGCGATGACGGGAGTCCCAGTGCTGCCGGGCGTTGGAAAGTCGCTTGGCGACCTCACGCCGAAGGAGACGGCGTTCGACGTCTGTGCCGTCGGGTCGAAGGCCGTTCAGGCGTTGCGCGACAGCCTGGACGCGCGGGCCGGCGGGGCGCCGGCGGCGCTCGAATCGCCTTTCGTCGGGATGCTCGTGCCGCGCGTGAAGCCCGATTCCGGGACGCTTGTGGCGGTGGCGCTCTTCAACACGCGGATCGACGCGCAGGAGGACGTGGCGCTGCGTCTGCGCAACGTGCCCGAAGGCGCGAAGTCCGCGACATGGCATGAACTGCGGCGCGCGCCGGTGCGCCTCGCGCTCGTGCGCGACGGCGACGTCGTCCGCGTGAGGGTGCCGGCGATTTCCGCGTGGAACGCGGGGTATCTGTCGTTCGGCGAGTAGGCGGCGCCGGAAGGGCGCAAGGCGTGGGATTGTGTGGTATACTGTCTGACGATGCTGGAACAATCGAAAGGAACTTTGCAATGGCATTCATGGACGACGATTTTCTGCTGACGACGAAGGAGGCGCGGGAGCTGTACCACGGCTATGCGGAGAGCATGCCGATCATCGACTACCACTGCCATCTGCCGCCGTCCGAAATCGCGGAGGACAAGAGGTGGGAGAACGTCGCGCAGGTCTGGCTGGGCGGCGACCACTACAAGTGGCGGCAGATGCGGTCTAACGGAATCGACGAGAAGTACGTCACGGGCGACGGGACGTGGGAGGAGAAGTTCAACGCCTTCGCTTCGACGATGGAGCGCCTTCTGAAGAACCCGCTCTTCGACTGGTCGCATCTCGAACTTGCGCGCTACTTCGGCGTGACGGAGCGCCTGTGCTCGAAGACTGCCGCGTCGATCTGGGAGAGGTGCAACGCGAAGCTCCGCGAGCCCGGCTTTTCGGCGCGCGGGCTGATGAAGGCGTCGAACGTCAGGGTTGTCTGCACGACCGACGACCCGGCCGACTCCCTCGAGCACCACCTCGCCATCGCGAAGGCGCCGTTCGGGACGAAGATACTGCCGGCGTGGCGCAGCGACAAGGCGTCGAAAATCGACAGCCCGAAGGCGTGGAACGAATGGATGGACAGGCTTTCGGCGGCGGCCGGGACGTCCGTGGAGACGATGGACGACTTCCGCGCCGCGATGCAGAAGAGGCACGACTTCTTCGCGTCCGCCGGGTGCGTCGTATCCGACTACGGCGTCACGGAGATCTTCGCCGAGCCGTACACCGAGGCAGAAGTGCAGGCCATATTCCGCAAGGTGCGCGGCGGCGCGGCGCCGACGCCGGAGGAGGCGCGGAAGTTCAAGAGCGCGTGGCTGTACGAAGGGCTGAAGGCGGACGCGAAGTCCAACTGGTCCGCCCAGCTCCACTACTGCTGCCTTCGCGACAACAACACGAAGATGTTCCGCGCGATCGGCCCCGACACCGGCTTCGACTGCATTGGCGACTGGAGCGTGACGGAAAGCCTCTCGCGCCTCTTCGACCGCCTCGAGATGGAGGATTCGCTTCCGCGCACGATTCTCTATTCGCTCAATCCGAAGGACACCGAGATGCTGGCGACGCTCATGGGATGCTTCCAGAAGGGACCCGACCGCGGAAAGCTGCAGCTCGGCGCGGCGTGGTGGTTCCTGGACCAGAAGGACGGGATGCGGAAGCAGATCGAGGCGCTGGCCTCGCTCGGTTGCCTGGGCAACTTCGTGGGGATGCTCACGGACAGCCGCAGCTTCCTGAGCTACACGCGCCACGAGTACTTCCGCCGCATTCTCTGCGCGAAGCTCGGCGAGGAGATGGCGCGTGGCGAGATTCCGCACGACGTCGAATGGGTAGGCGGCCTCGTCGCCGACATTTCGTACAACAACGCGAACAGGTATTTCTTCGGCGCGAAATGAGTTGCGCCGATACGACAAAGGAGGAATGGGAATGAAGTTCAGTCTTAGGTTCGCCGCTGCGGCGCTTGCCGCCGCCGGCGCGTTTGCCGCCGAGGCGAAGGTGGCGCTGGGCGTGCCGTTCACGGACGGCGTGGTGCTGCAGCGCGGACGCGAAGTGCCCGTGTGGGGCACGGCGGACGCCGGCGAGAAGGTGACGGTGACGTTCGGGGCGCAGAGCGTCGCGACGACGGCCGGCGCGGACGGCGCCTGGTGCGTGAAGCTCTCGCCGATGGCGGCGTCGTGCACGGGGCGCGTCCTCAAGGCGAACGACGCCGAGGCGAAGGACGTCCTCGTCGGCGAAGTCTGGTTCTGCGCCGGACAGTCGAACACGGAGCTTCCTCTCTGCGGCGGGAATCCGCACTTCCGCGACGGCAAGGGCGCTCTGCGTGCGATGATGACGCACAAGCCGCTCGTCCGCTTCTGCTACCAGAGCGACTACAGGACGTCCGTCACGCCGAAGAAGACTCCCGCGAAGCCGGTGGAGTGGAAGGCGTTCACGCCGGAGAATCTGCTCAAGAGCCCCAGCTTCTCCGCGATGGGCGTCTACTTCGCGCTTGAGCTCCACAACGCGATGGGCGTGCCCGTGGGCATTGTCGGCACGTATTGGGGCGGAACGCGCGTCGAGCCGTGGACGCCGGCGAGCGGGTTCGAGACCGTGCCGTCGTGCGCTGCCGACGCCACGCGCCCGCTTCTCGACGAGGCGGCCTACAAGGCGCAGAAGGACGCGAAGAAGGTCTCCTTCCGCATCCAGGACCAGCCGCGCGTCCTCTGGAACGAGATGGTCAATCCCTGGACGCCGTTCGCGATCAAGGGCTTCATCTGGTACCAGGGCTGCTCGAACGCCGGCGAAGGCCATGGCTACGCCGCCAAGATGCACGCGCTCTACAACGGCTGGGCGAAGGAGTTCCGCAACCCCGACCTCAAGTTCTACTTCGTGCAGCTCGCCCCGTGGGGCTACGACAGGATCGCGACGATCCAGGAAGGGCAGGCGATATTCGCCGCCGCCGAGAAGAACGCCGGCATGGCCGTCATCAACGACCGCGGCAACCTCGCGGACATCCATCCGAACGACAAGGAGACCGTCGGAATGCGCCTTGCCGCGCTCGCGCTCAAGCGCGACTACGGCTTTAGCGGCATCAAGGCCGACTCCCCCACGCTGAAGAGCTGGAAGGTCGATGGCGACAAGTTCGTCCTTTCCTTCAACGACGCGGAGAGCTGGTATCTCTACAATCCCGACTGGGCCGTCTCCAACGGCTTCGAGGTCGCCGGCGAGGACGGCAAGTTCGTCCCCGCGAAGATCGAGAACCTCCAGGTCAACAAGGCGCAGGCCTACCGCAGCAACGGCGTGATCGTCGGACGCGACCTCGTGATCCGCGCCGACGGCGTGGCCGCTCCTAAGAAGCTCCGCTACCTCTTCTCGCGTCCGTGGTTCGGCTCTCTCTACAACGAGGCCGGCCTTCCGCTCGGCGCGTTCCACATCGGCGACTGACGAAAGAAGCGGACATATGCGACGGCAGGGCGGAGTGTCCCCTCTGCCGTCGTATACGGTCATGCAGCTGCAAGGCATGAAAGACATAACCACCAGCTGCTACACGTTCGCGAACCTGATCGCAGGGGACTACGTGTACGTCGACAAGACGGCGCAGATCTGCAGAATCGCGCGCCGTCCGTCCTCGCAGTACTTCCTCGCCCGGCCGCGTCGGTTCGGGAAGTCGCTTCTTGTCTCCACGCTCAAGGTCCTCTTCCAGGGAAAACGCGAACTCTTCAAGGGACTCGCCATCGAGCCGCTGTGGGACTGGACGAAGTCGTATCCGGTCATCCATCTCGACATGGGGTCGGCCTACGCCGGCACGGTGGAGGAGTTCGATTCCGTACTTGGCGACATGCTTTCAGACGTCGCCGGCGAGCTGAACGTCACTCCGTCGCCGGGGAGCACGATCGCCAAACGGTTCGTGAACCTTTGCGACGCCGTGGCGAAATCCACGCCCACCGGCCAGTTCGTGCTTCTCGTAGACGAGTACGACAAGCCGCTTCTGGGGCATCTCTGCAGGCCCGAAGTGGAGGAGTTCCGCTCCGCGCTCAAGTCGTTCTACTCCGTCGTGAAGACGACAGAGCATCTGCAGCGCTTCGCGCTCGTCACCGGCGTGAGCAAGTTCTCGAAGGTCTCCATCTTCTCCGACCTCAACAACCTCGTAGACCTCACGCTCGCGGCCGACGCGGCCACGCTCCTCGGCTACACGCACGACGAGGTGAGGCTGTACTTCCCCGAAAGGCTCGAGGCGCTTGCCGCTGCAAATGGAATGACAGCCGAAAAGGCGTTTGACGAAATCGTCAGGCTGTACGACGGCTACCGCTTCGAGGAGAACGCGGAGCGGGTGTTCAACCCCGTCTCGCTCGGACGCTGCCTCGCGGAGAGGAAGTTCAACTCATGCTGGTACGAGACGGCCACGCCGACGTTCCTCGTGAACATGCTGCGCGCGCATCCGCAGGACGTCTCCGACCTGACCGTCTCGGAGGCGCAGCTCGGGTCGTACGAGCCGAGCGACCCCGCCGTCGAGCCGCTTCTCTTCCAGACCGGATATCTGACGATTCGCGACGCGGAGGCGGTGGCCGGAAGCCGCGTCTACCGCCTTCGCTTTCCGAACGAGGAAGTTCGGACGGCGTTCAGCGAATCGCTCATGAAAGCGTACTCCAGTCTTGGAGAGACCGCCTTCACGCGCGCGAAGCTTGACTGCTATTACGCGCTCGTGGCGCACGACCTTCCCGCGTTCTTCAAGTCGCTCGCCGTCCTCTTCGCGAACGTCCCCTACGACCTCACCGACCGGCAGAACGAGCAGACCTGGCAGGCGATTCTCGTCGTGATCCTGAACTTCCTCGGCCTCCGCGCCGTTCCGGAGGAGCGCACGAACGCCGGCCGCATCGACATGTCCATCCGCGCGGGCGAGGAGATCTACGTCGTCGAACTGAAGCTGGACGGGTCCGCCCCGTCCGCCATCTCGCAGATCCTCAAGAAACGCTACCACGAGAAGTTCCTCTCGGAGGGGAAGCGCGTCACGCTAGTCGGAATCAACTTCTCCACGGAAAAACGCGGCGTCGCCAGCTGGCGGTCGCGGGAGATTAAGTAGTTAAGTGGTTAAGTGGTTAAGCGCTTGGGTGCGCAAGTGGTTGAGTGGTGGAGCGCTTAAGCGGTCAAGTCGGGAGGGACGCGCTCCTGCGCGTCCGCCTTTCCCATATCGGTCGCGCATGAGCGCGTCCGCCGTTCCCGTCTCGGTCGCGCAGGAGCGCGACCCTCCCGGTTCAACGCCGCCCGTTTTCTGCACTGGTAGGGCGCGACGTCTCGTCGCGCCGTCAAGTCGGGAGGGACGCGCTCCTGCGCGTCCGCCTTTCCCATATCGGTCGCGCAGGAGCGCGACCCTCCCGATTCAACACCACCAGTTTTCTGCACTGGCAGGGCGCGACGTCTCGTCGCGCCGTCAAGTTGGGAGGGACGCGCTCCTGCGCGTCCGCCTTTCCCATATCGGTCGCGCAGGAGCGCGACCCTCCCGATTCAACACCACCAGTTTTCTGCACTGGCAGGGCGCGACGTCTCGTCGCGCCGTCAAGTTGGGAGGGACGCGCTCCTGCGCGTCCGCCTTTCCCATATCGGTCGCGCAGGAGCGCGACCCTCCCGATTCAGCACCACTCAACCACTCAACCGCTTAATCACTTAATCACTTAATCCTCCTCCCCCCCCCCACCGCCCGGTTGACAGGGGAGAAAAAAAAATGCGATAATTCATATCGTTGGCGGTTGCTTTTTTGAAGTGGCTGAACGGCCGCTTCGGCTTCGGCCGGTCAATACTGGAGAGCGGCATGGCGAACTGTTTTCGATGGACGATGGCGTGTGCGCTGCTGGCGGCGGGCGGCGGCATGGCGGCGGACGTGCAGACGTGGATGGCAGATCCCGCGAGCGCGCTGTGGAATCTGTCGGACGAGAACTGGGTTCCCGGCGGGACGTGGGCGGGCGGCGGCGCAGAGTTCGGCGAGTCGTCCGTCAAGGCCGTGTCGATTCCCGAACGGGTCTCCGCCACAGGACTCTCCTTTACGGCGGACGGCTATTCCCTTGACGGACCCGGATGCCTGTATCTTCCCGGCACGGCGGCGGCGCCGGCCGTCGTTTCCGTGGGCGACGGCATTGAGGCGACGATAGCGGCGGCCGTGACGAACGAAGTGCAGTCCGGCAGGATTCGCAAGACGGGCGGCGGAACGCTGGTCCTTGCGGGCGACACGTCGCCGGGAACTGTCGTCATGGCGGAAGGAGCTCTGCGTCTCGCCGGCGGCTTCCACGTGGTCAGCAACTTCGTGCGCGAGGGTTCGGCGGACACGCGCTTCGAGGCCGACGGCGGCATTCTCCAGATCGCCGACGCGAACGGACTGCGCAGCTTCTCCACGGCGCGCATCGGCCCTGGCGGACTGCGCCTCATGCGCAAGGGCTACGTCACCCCGACGCACATACAGAGGCTCAGGACCGGCGTCGCGGACGGCGTGGACGGCGGCGTCCATTTCTACGGCAGCGACCTCTGCTATTTCTACCCACAGGAGGCGACATACACGGGCGGCTTCCACTTCGAGAACTCCCAATGGGGGACGACGCCGTTTGTGGCGATCCCTCAAAGCGAGAGCGTCTTCGGCGTCGTGCCGCCGGAGCCTGCGGACAGCATCTTCTTCCACGCGACCGGCGGACGGCTGCACTTCGGCTACTCCATGGACGTCCACACAAACCGCGACGTCCTGATCGACAGGGACTGCACGGCGGGCTTCTCCGTGCAGAACGCGTCGATGACCGCCCGCATCTGCGGACGCATCCGCGGACCTGAAGGCTACGACCATACCGTGCGCGTCTTTGCCCGGACGAGCTACTGGTCGGACTACAATGCGACCTGGACGGGGACCCTCGCCCTCTCGCCTGGCGAAGGGCGCACGAACCGCTTCGGACGCCTGACCGTGGACCTGCCCGTCCGCATCGAGTCCGGCGTCACGCTCCTCACCTGCACGAACAGCGTCCCCGAGGGCGACCCATATAAGAACGTCGTCCCGCTGGACGTCGAAGGCGGCTCCGGCTACAATGAGACGAAGGGCGTCCTCACGGTCGCCGGCGGCGAGTTGCGCATCAAGAACGAAAAGTTCATCGTCGTTCGCAGATACGGCCAGGTGCGCGTGACCGGCGGGCTTTTCACGATGTCGGGCGAATATCTCAACGGACTTGGTTCTCCCGCCAGGACGTTCATCGGAGGCACGGGCCGGATGGAGACAGGCCTCTTCCGCCTCTCGCAGACGACGACCTACGGTTCGGACGACGCTCCGGCCTGCTCCGCCACCGTCTCCACCGGCGGCGTCCTGCGCCTTCGCCGGTTCTATCTTGACGAAAACCAGAAGAAGGTCTTCCCCTGCCGCCTGGACCTTGACGGCGGAACGCTCATGCCGAAGTCGAACGAGGCGAACTTCGTCGGTACCGGCGGATGGATGTGGACCAACGTCCATGTGCGCGTCTGCGCCGGCGGCGCGATTTTCGACACGGACGGATTCAGTCCCACGGTCCGGAATCCGCTCCACTCCGGCGCGGCGGCGGACGGCGGCCTCGTCAAGCGCGGCGCGGGCACGCTCACGCTCGTGAACACGAACGGATACAACGGCGCCACCCGCGTCGAGGCCGGGAAGGTCGCGTTCACGCACGCGGACGGCTATCCGGGCGGATCGCTTGAATTCCCCGCCGCGACGCTCGCGGCGCAGCCCGTCGGGACGCCGCTCATGACGGCGAAGGCCATCTCCTTCCGCGACGGATGCGGCGTTCGCATCGCGGACGCCGACCGGCTCGACCTCGACGGCTTCGGAAAGCCGCGCACGCTTGCGACGTCTGAGACGCCGTTCAGCGCCGTGCCCGACGTCACGTTCGTCGCGTCCGACGGCGCGACGCTGGGCATGGGGAACGGCTGGGGCGGATGGACGGTGTCGCTGTCGCCCGACAGGAAGTCCCTCCTCCTCTCCGGAAGCCCCGGCACGGTCGTCATCCTGCGCTAGCCCGCAATCCCGCGCCCTGCCGGACAGGGCGCTTTGTGCCGCTTTGCTATTGCAAGGAAAAAAAAAGATATAATGGATGCCGTAAATCGTCGGAGTTCCATGCCCTAAAGGAGTTTTGTCCATATGAAATTGAAGACAGTCGTCTGCTCGTGTGCGCTGGCCGCGGCCGCAGGCCCGCTTTCCGCCACCATCGTCACGAACGCCTGGCTTCTGACGGAGGGCGGCAGCGTCACGAACCTCTCGAACTGGAGCTACTTCGAGGGCATGGAGAATCCATATTTCGACTGGTGGGCGAAGGATCCATGGTCGTTTGGATTCCTGGACTTGCGGAAGATGGCGGACGGCGGGACGCTGCTGGCGGACCAGAACGTGCGGTTCGACGGGTTCTGGGTCGCGCCGTGCGAGGGCGAGACCGTCTCCACCGCGCGCGTCGCGCGCTCGTCGACGTCCATCCTCTGGAAGCCCGTCGACAAGTCGGTCTTCAATGTGGAGGACGGCGCGACGCTGGTGATGGAGTCGGCGATGGCGCCGTGGGCGAGCGGCGACGTTGCGCGCAAGACGGGCGGCGGCTCCGTTGTATTCCAGAACGCGATGAACGAATCCCGAATCGAAGTGCGGGAGGGCGTGTGCGAGTGTCTTCTGTTTGACTGGAACAGGGAGTATTTCCAGAACGCTTTCACCGTGAACGGCGCCGGCGCGGACGCGCTCCGCTTCACGATTTCAGGCAATGCGTCCGAGACGCGCGTCGGGCGCGTCGTCGACCCATACGGACGCTCGGAGGCGCAGAACCTGGCGGGCTGGACGACATGGTACGGGCCGGGGCAGTCGGCCCCGGCCTCGCCCGGCACGAACGGCTGGGTAGGTTCGCGCGCGGCGGGGCTTCTGCGCCTGTCGCGTCCGCCGTCGGACACGACGGGGCTTGCGCTGGAGGACGGCGACGCAGTGCTGGATTCCCTGCCGTCAGAGTGGGCTGCGTGGAACTGCGTCGGACGCTGGCGCTTCGATATTCCCGGCCGCTCCGGCGCGGACAGCGGCCCCTGGGGCAACGAGCTCGTCGCGGCCGGAGCTCTCCCCGTCGTCACCAACGACGTCGAGCGCGGGCAGGTGGCGTGGTTCGACGGGACGTCCGGCCTGAAGGGCTTCTGGCGCGACGACGCCGGCGAGGGAATAATCAACCAGCCGCGCGGAAGCGAGGCCTACGCGTTCGCGGCCTGGGTCAAGGTCCGGGAGGCCGATTTCGGCTCGTCATGGAAACTTGCCGTCTTCAAGTTCGGCAACCTCGTCGAAAGCCAGTGCTCCACGCTGGGAATCGAGAAGGACCAAGTCCACCACCAGCACGGCGGCGCGCTGGCGCACGCCGTCGCCGTCCCTGGCGGAAAACCCGCCGACGGCGCCTGGCACCACGTGGCCGTCGTGTTCGACGGCGCGGCGCGGATGTCGTACTACTGGGACGGCAAATTGTGCGACTCCGCCGACTGGACGGGAAAGGTCGCCACGAACCTGAAGGCGCAGGAGTTCCTGCTGGGGGCCGCCTGGAGCGGCAGCGCGCAGAACTTCCGCGGCATGATGGACGACGTGGCGTTCTTCCGATCAGCCCTCTCCGCAGACGACGTCGCCGCGCTCATGTCCGCCACGGCCGCGCCGCAGACGCTTGCCGCAGACCAGAAGCTCTCCTTCACCGGCGTCGGGCGGATGCACGTCTTCGGCGAGCAGCGCCTTGACCGCCTGGGCTCGGGGTCGGACGACTGCGTCCGCGGCGGCTTTGAGCTCGACGGCGCGGCGGCGAAGCTCGTCCTGGACTCTGACGCCCAGGGGCCGAAGCGTTCGTGGACGGCGTGGAACGGGACGGTCGCCGGCGCGGGCGGCGTCGCCAAGGACGGCGCCGGAAGCGAACTCGTGATGACGGGCGTGGGCGACTGGCGCGGCCCGACGGAGGTCAGGGCCGGGACGCTGCGCCTGCGCGGCGCGAAGTCCGACCTCGTCGCGCACTGGACGTTCGACGACCCGCACCATCCCTACGCCAACATGGCGCAGAGGGGATTCGACCTCGCGGCGGGGAACGCGTCGAAGGTGTCCGTGGTGGAGGACGCGGAGCGCGGGCGCGTGGCGAGGCTTTCCGCGGACGGAAGCTCTCCCGGCGGATATCTGTGGGCCGACTATCCCGCGCACTTCGCGTATTCCAACAGCGCGTTCTCCCTGACGCTCTGGGTGAAGGTCCCGTCCTCCGCGCCAAACGGCGGCACGTTCGCCGTGTGGGGATGTGATGGCGTCGGCGGCGGGCAGCTGCAGTTCCGCATGTGGGGCTCCTACGACAAGCTGGCGTATTCGTTCTACAACGCGAACCACGCGGCGCACGTCCCCGCGCTCAACGACGACAAGTGGCATCATCTCGCCATCACGCGAACGGAGGACGACGTGCTGGCCACCTACGTGGACGGCGTGGCGGTCGCGATGGACTTGGCCGAGCGCCGCGCCGTCGTGATTCCGCGCAACGGGAAGATAATGCTCGGCACGTGCTGGCTGCGCGGGAACGATCGCTATCTTGACGGCTGCATGGACGACGTGCGCGTCTACCAGCGCGCGCTGACCGCGCAGGAAGTCGCCGCCCTCGCGCAGGACGACGCAGACCCCGCCGCGGGCCCGGCCGCCGACAAGGCGCCCGACGAGCTCCCCGCGCCGCTCGCCCACTGGTCCTACGACAACCCCGACGACCTCGGCCACGACGACACCGGCAACGGCAACGACCTTTCCGTCTCCGGCGCGGGGCTTTCCTCGGAGACCTCTCCCGTGCGCGGCCGGATGGCGCGCTTCGCGGACAAGTCCTCCGGCCTCTTCTACGACCGCGACGGCCTCACGTTCCCGCCAGCCCTGCCGAGCGGCGCCGCCGACGTCACGTTCACCACCTGGTTCCGCGCGGACGAGGCGGACACGCTCGACGACACCGCGGCGCTCGTCTACTGGGGGCCATCGTACATGGGCGGCAAGGCGTTCATCGTGGACGTGGAGCAGAGCGGACGTTCCATCCGCTTCATCACGCTCGCCACCAACCTCGTCGACGGCGCGACGCAGGCGGTGACCGTCCGCGCCGCGCGCGATGCGTTCCGCCGCGGAAGCGATCGCCAGCGCCTCCACCACCTGGCCGCAGTGCAGGACTCCGCGGCGCGGAAGTTCAGGATCTACCTCGACGGACGGCTTGTCCAGAGCTCCGACATTCCGGACGGTACGGCAACGGCGTCCGAGGCTCTTAACTTCTCCCTTGGCAAACGCATCGGCATGACCGGATGGAAGGGCGTGATGGACGAGACGAAGGTCTACGGCGCGGCGCTCACCGACGCGCAGGTCCTCCGCGCAATGCGCATGGAAATGGAATCGGACGCCCTGTGCCACGCCCTGCCGGCCGACGCGACGCCAGTCGTCTCCGAAGGCGCCTCCCTCGCGCTGGAAGGGCGCGACCAGACGCTTGTCGGCGTGACCGGCGCGGGACGTCTCGCCGTCGACGCCTCCACGCTGACGCTCACGGGCGAATCCTCCTTTGACGGCTCTGTGGCCGGCGCCGGCGCGATCGCCCTCGCGCCGGGCGCGTCGTTTGCCGCGGCCGGCGTCGAGGCGTTCACGGGGACGCTGGAGCTGCGCGGCGGCCGGACTGAGACGCCCTGGACGAACGCTGGCGCGGCGATTCCGGATGGGACGACGCTGCCGCTTTCGTCTGCGCCCTACGCGGCGGTCGGCGGCTGGCTCGTCGTCGGCGATGCGGTCTGCGTTGCGCGGACGGATGGCGCGTGGACTGGCGGCGCGTACGAACTTGCGACGGCGGGGGAGATTGTTCTCTCCGACGCGGCTGCGGAAGGATGCGCCGTCATGCCTGGTCTGAAGGCGGGGTGGAAGGCGAAGCTCGTCGCGCGCGACAACGCCGCGGGGACGCAGACGCTCTGCCTCCACGTCCTCCCGTCATCGACGCTGATAATCATCCGCTGAAGAACCCGCGCCGGCGTTGCGCCGCCAGGTTGTCGGCGAGACGCCGAAGCGGCGCTTGAACTGGCGGTTGAAGTAGGCGATGTCGGCGTAGCCCACGGCCGCGGCGACGTCCGTGATGCGCTCCGGCGTGGAGGCCAGCCTGTCGCAGGCGTCGGCGAGCCGGGCCTCGGTCAGGCATTCGACGAATGTCTTGCCGGTCACGGACTTGATCCAGGCGCAGAACGCGCTGCGGCTCTTCCCGAATTCGCGCGCGGCGTCGGCGAGCGTGACGGGGCGCATGGAGTTGCACGTCATGTACGTCCGGACGTCCGCCCGCGCCTTTTCGTCGGATGAAAGCGGCCGGGCGCAGGGGATGCGCTCCCGTTCGCCGTCCTGCGCGAACAGGAGGAGAATTTCCAGCAGACGTACCGACTGGAATGCGGCGTTCTCACGCAGGGCGAGTTCCATGAGGCGGCCGATTCTCTGCCGGGCCTGTCCGTGGGCGACGACCGCCGTGGGGGTGTCGACTAGCGGCGCGAGCGCTGACTTTATTTCGGGAGCGGCGTCCATTGCCGTCTTAAGCCACGCCGGGCGCACGAAGCAGGTCCTGTCCGCGATCTTTCCGTCATCCGCGACGTCCGCCGCGTCGAACCGCCAGCAGTGCGGCGCGCGGGGCGGCGAGATGACGGCGTCGCCCGCCGAGAACGGGGCGTGGACGTCGCCCAGCGTGCGGACTCCTGACCCTTTCTGGACATAGGCTATCTCCCAGCAGTCGTCATGCGAATGGAGCGGAATCTGCGCCTTGGGCGACAGACGCATGGAGTGGAACTTGAACGGACCTTGGAAGACGGTTTTCATCGTGGACGATAATACAAAAGATTTGCGCGTATGTCCATGGAGAATCCCTGCGCAATAGGATAGAATTTGGAACATGAAAAACACGGAGACTTTTGCGGCCAAGCCTCGCTACGAGATTCTCGACGGACTTCGCGGCGTCGCGGCGCTGATGGTGCTGGCGTTTCATCTGCTTGAGACCTACAGCGGAGGCGACCACGTGAAGCAGATTCTCAATCATGGCTATCTCGCCGTGGATTTCTTCTTCGTCCTTTCGGGGTTCGTCATCGGTTACGCCTACGATGACCGCTGGGCGAAGGGCATGACGGTCATGCAGTTCTTCAGGCGCCGTCTCGTCCGCCTTCATCCGATGGCCGTCGTCGGGACGCTGATCGGCGCGGCGCTGTTCTACTTCCAGGACTGCGCGGCGTGGCCGGCGATTTCGCAGACGTCCGGCTGGAAGGTGGCGGGCGTCATGCTCCTGTGCCTGACGATGGTTCCGCTCGGCAGGGCGTTCGACGTCCGCGGCTGGGGCGAGACGAATCCGCTGAACGGGCCCGCGTGGTCGCTCCAGTGGGAGTATTTCGCCAACGCGCTCTATGCGCTCGTCGTGCGCCGTTTCAGGACGTGGGCGCTGGCCGCGCTCGTCGGACTTTCGGCGTTCCTCACGCTGAATCTCGCGCTCGACTGGGACGTCTTCGGCAATCTCGCCGCCCGCGCCTACGCCGCGCACACCGTGATCGGCGGCTGGTCGCTGACGCCCGACCAGCTGGAGGTCGGACTTTCCCGTCTCCTGTATCCGTTCTTCGCGGGGCTGCTGCTGTCGCGCCTGGGGTGGAAGGTCCGCATGGCGCGGGGCGGCTTCGCCCTGGCGTCCGCGCTCGTCGCCGCCGTTCTGGCGATGCCGTATTTCGCGCCGGCGGGGATGCCGTGGGTCAACGGGCTTTACGAGGCGGCGGCGATTCTCGCGGTCTTTCCGTTCATCGTGGCGCTGGGGGCGGGCGCGGCGCCGGGGGAGGGTCGTTCGGCGGCGTTCTGCAAGTGGCTGGGCTCGCTGTCGTATCCGCTGTACATCACGCACTTCCCGCTCGTCTACATGCAGATGGCGTGGGTGCAGAACCATCCCGAAGCGCCGGCTTCGCAGCACGCCTTCGTGGGCGTCTCCGTCTTCGCGCTCGCCATCGCCGTCGCCTGGGCGACGTTCAGGCTCTACGACGAGCCGGTGCGCGCCCGCCTCTGGAAATGGAGATCAAGTGGTTAAGTGGTTAAGTGGTTAAGTTTGGTGCGGACGAGGACGTCCGCCCTCCCCATGAAATGCCGGCTACGTGCAACTTAACCACTTAACTCTTAAGCGCTTAATTTCCTCGTGAGCAGTTTGCCCACTTGACGGAAAAAAAAAACAAATGATATCATTGTGCCATACCGCTTTGTTGCTTCGGCAACGTTCATGGCAACGTACGGACAGGCTAGGAGACGCACAATGATGTCAAGGATCCTTTCAATCGCCCTTGTGGGCGCGGCGCTGGCGCGCGCCGCGTTCGGAGACGCCGCGTCGTTCGAGTGGTCGGCGCGGAACTACGTGCAGGACGGTCTCGTCGGCCTGTACGACGCGGTCGAAAACGCCGGCTGGGACACGCACGACGCGGAGGCGACTTCGTGGAAGAACCTCGTCGGGACGTCCGTCATGGGCGACCTGGACGTCACCAACCTGAAGAGCCACAGCTGGGGAGACGCGGCGCTGACGCTCTCGTCGGGATGGGACAAGATTTCGCCTGACGGGATGCTCGTCACGGACGAGTCCGTGGCGCTGTCGAAGTTCACCATCGAGACGGCGGTCAGGACGCCGGCCGACGGCATGGTGCGCCGATGGGAGGCGTTCCCGTGGACGGCCTCGTTCGAGACGTGGACGAGCTCCAATTCAGGAGAATGCTACATGGAGCGCATCAACGGGACGCGCATCTCTGCGTGCAGGACGCGCATGAAGAACGTCGAGATGTCCTTCTCCACCGTCTACGATTCGCTCCGGCACGTGGCGCGCGCCTTCGCGGACGGCGTGGAGTATGTCACCAACGCGATGGTTGCGAACTTCACGTACAGCGGGCGACTGGCGTTCTTTTCTAGCATGAACAACGCGCAGGGCCATGTCATCCGCGTCTACAACCGGGCGCTGAGCGCGGAGGAGGTGCGCCTCAACAACGTCGTCGACCAGCTTCGCTTCCAGGGCAAGACGGTCGAGACTGTCGCGCTGCCGGACGGGTGGGCGTTCGACTCGGCGGGCGTATTGCGGACGGCGTCGGGCAAGGTCCTGCTGCGGCCGGACGGCGCGGCCGGCCGCGCGATTGTCTCCGCCGCCTACGCGACCGCCGGCGGCAGCGTCGTCTGCACCGTCGGGTTCGAGGAAGGCGTCGATGGCGTCACCAACGCGCTCTACCTCGCGTGGGGCGACGAGGACATGGGCGAGGACGTCCGGGACTGGCCGCAGGTGCGCCGCGTCGCGAACGTCCCGCCGGACGTCACGGAGCTGGAGTTCGTTGTCCCGCCCGCCTGCGTCGCCTACGGCCCCTCAACCGCCACGCGCCTCTTTCTGGGCGAGTCCGTCCGCCCCTACGACTACCGCATCTCCGCCGTCGGGGCGAAGGGCGCGCAGTATCTTGTCACGGACTACTACGCGAACCCGAAGACGGTCGTCGACTGCGACGTGGAGCTCTTCGACCTGACGCTCCAGCAGCGTCCGTTCGGCGCCGATTCGGACTACGTGACCAATGCGTTCAGCTGCTCCGTCTACGTCAACGGCAGCGGCATGTGGGCGTTCGCGTCGCAGGACGGGGCAGGTCAATGGCAGTGGACCGCCTGCGCGGCCAACTCGGAGCGCACGCGTCTCCACCTCGACGTCGCGAACGGCGTCCTCACCGTCTGCTCCCCCACGTATGCCGGGTGGAAGACGAACACGTCGGTGAAGCGCACGAAGACGTCCACCGTGCCTCTGGGACTCTGCTGCAGCAACCGCGGCGGCATTCAGAACCTCCTCCTTCAGAACGCCTTCTTCTACCGCGCCACGATTTCCGAGGACGGCGAAGTCCTCCGCGACTATGTCCCCTGCGTCGCCGGCGGACGCGCCGCGCTCTACGACGCCGTCGGCGACGTCGTCCGCTTCTCCTCGTCCGGCACGGACTTCCTCGAGTCGGGAGCGAACGTGGACGCGGGCGTGACGCAGGGCGAGACGCCCGCGACGTCCTTCGCCGCTGGGACGATTCCGCAGTCCCTCTTCGTCGTGGACACCGAGTCGACCCCGCGCACCATCGACGCGCAGCTCGTCTACACGGACGGCGGACGCAAGTTCGGCCGGGCGCCTCTCGTCCTCGCCAACGCGGGCAACGACTTCGGCGGCACGTTCACGGTCGAGGAGGGCGCGCTCGCGGCGTCCTTCGGCGCGGGCCTGGCGGCGACCGACCATCTCGCCCTGAACGGCGGCCTATGGGCGCTTGCGGGCGGGACGACCGTCGCGACAATCGGCGTCGGGGCGGGCGAGGTGTCGCTCACGGGCGACCGCGCCGGCTTCGGGGCATACGGCGGGGACGCGACGCTGAAGGTCCTGCAGGGCGGTTCGGACGGCGTCGTCTATCCGTCCGAGGACTTCTCGCCCGCAAGGCTCGTCTTCAACGACGCCTACTGCACGAAGACGCTGTCGTTCGATTCGCCGATTTCCGTCGCAGACGATTCGACGACGCTGCCGATCGAAGTCGGCGGCGGCACGGCGGCGCTTCTGAAGTCCGTCGACGCCCGCGTGATGACGAAGACCGGCATGGGACGCCTGGAATTTGCGGCGGCGGGGAACTCCGTCTCCAACTTCGCCGTGTCGACCGGCGCCGCCGCGCTCATGCCGGGAAGCGAAATGGAACTGCGCGGGAAACTCGACGTCACGGCGCCGAGCGGGACGTTCGAGGCGAGGGACGCGACGCTTTCGGGGATGAACGCCGTACTCGTTTCGCAGTCCGGCGGCTCGCGGACGGTGACGTTCGACGGCGCGACGGTGGAGATTCAGAGGCTTCAGGTCGGCAAAGGACAGACCGGACGGGTGGTCGTCACGAACGGCGCGTCGGTCATGCTGAAGCAGTTCGACGGATGCACCGGCAACGTCTGGCAGTACGGCGGCACGGTCTGCACCACCAACAACGCGACGGGCGACGTCAACTTCGGCTGCTGGGG
Organism: uncultured Lentisphaeraceae bacterium; assembly: GCA_964386385.1. Lineage (GTDB taxonomy): Bacteria > Verrucomicrobiota > Kiritimatiellia > RFP12 > UBA1067 > RUG572. The sequence goes on from CAYLRN010000005.1 coordinate 93,901, forward strand.
GAACTGCACGTTCAACTACTACCTCTACGGCGGAACGTTCGAGCGGGTCAAGGCCGGCGGCAACTTCCAGCTTGGCAGGGCGGAGAAGGGCGTCGCCAACATGTACGTGGAGCGGGAAGGGCGGCTCGTCACGCACTGCGAGTATCCGAGCATCGGACGGGCGCAGGGCTCTACCGGCCGGCTCTACGTCCGGAACGGCGGTCGCGTCGCGTTCGACTACACGGCGGGCGCCAAGATAGCCAAGATGTGCGTGGCGGACGAGGGCACCGGGTACCTTGAAATCGCGTCCGGCGGCGAGGTGGACGTCGCCGGATGGGTGCAGATGGCCAACGACTACGGCACGACGGACCTCCACAAGGCGCGCGAGGGCGAGGTCCGTCTGCTCGCCGGCGGCACCCTGAAGGCGCGGGGGCTCGTGCGGAACGACACGGGCCACAGGCGCACGACGCTGGTCTTCGACGGCGGCCGCTGGGTGGTGAACGGGACGCCGGAGAAGCCGTTCATCTCCCGGTACCTGACGGAGGCCTTCGTCGGCACGTCCGGCGGCGTCTTCGACACGAACGGCCACGACGTCGAGTTCGCCAGGTCGTTTGAGGCGTGGTCGGGACAGACGTGGACGCAGCCGGCGACGGCGGCGGAGATCGCGTCCTGCGCGGCGTTCACGAAGACTGGCGAAGGCACGCTCACGTTCAACGCGGCCAACACGTACGCGGCGGCGACGTGCGTCTCGAACGGCACGCTCGCTACGGCGGCGGCGGGCGCCCTGCCGTCCGAAGGCCTCCTGAAACTGGCCGGCGGCGCGGTCGACCTGAAGGCCACGGAGCAGACCGCGGCGATGCTCGCGGGCTTCGGTACGGTGGCGAACGGCAGCCTGTCGGTGACCGGCTCCGTCTGGCCCGGTCTCGGCGCGGAAGGCGGGACGCTCGCGCTGAACGCGACGTCGGCGGCGTTCACGAAGCTGAACTACTCGCTCGCGAAGGGCGCGGACGGACAGGTCGTCTGCGGCCGCCTGACGAGCGACGGGGCGGTCGACCTCTCCGGCGTGGAGATCTCCGTCGACGGGCTCGAGAACATGGGCGAGAGGCAGGTCGTGCTCGTGGAGGCGGCGGCGATTTCGGGCCGTCCGACCTGCGCGCTGCCCTCGCCGTTCTCGCTCGTCAAGTCCGCCACGCGCCTGAGCCTCTCCCCGATGACTGGCACGCTCCTCATATTCCGCTAGCCGCGCGCGTCGCGAGGCGTCTTTGCTCCCGCGCGTCCGTGTCATTGCGGCGGGGCGAGACGCCCCGCCCTACCGCCATGCCGTTTCATCGGCGGGGCGAGACGCCCCGCCCTACCGCTTAACCGCTTAATCTCCCTATTGCGTCCGCGTCGCCGTTGGTGTAGAATAGAGTGCGCAATGAACGTCTACAACTCTCTAACCCGTCGCGTCGAGCCGCTGACGCCGCTCTCCGGCAATCTCATCCGCATGTACACGTGCGGCCCGACGGTGTACAACTTCGCCCACATCGGGAACTTCCGCGCGTATGCGTTCGAGGACGTGCTGCGCCGCGTGATACAGTTCAACGGAATGTCCGTGAAGCAGGTGATGAACCTCACGGACGTCGACGACAAGACGATTCGCGGCGCGAACGCCGCCGGCGTCGCGCTGACGGACTACACGAAGACGTACAAGGACGCGTTCTTCGCCGACCTGAAGAAGCTGAACATACAGCCCGCCGAAGTCTATCCGGCCGCGACCGACCACATTCCGGAGATGATCGCGCTCGTTGAAAAGCTTGTCGCCAAGGGCGTCGCCTACAGGAGCGAAGACGGCAGCGTCTACTTCTCCGTCACGAAGTTCCCCGCCTACGGCAGGCTGGCGCACATAGACTTCGACAACCAGCGCACCGGTGCGCGCTGCGCCGCCGACGAATACGACAAGGAGAACGTCGGCGACTTTGCGCTGTGGAAGGCGTGGGAGGAGTCCGACGGCCCGGTGGGCTGGGATTCGCCGTGGGGGCGCGGCCGCCCCGGATGGCACATTGAATGCTCCGCGATGAGCATGAAGTATCTTGGCGAGACGTTCGACCTTCACACGGGCGGCATAGACAACCTCTTCCCGCACCACGAGAACGAAATCGCCCAGGCCGAGGCCGCCACCGGCGTCCAGTTCGTCAGAACGTGGATGCACTGCGCCCACCTCCGCGTGAACGGCGAGAAGATGTCGAAGAGCCTCGGCAACTTCTTCACGCTGCGCGACCTGATCGAGAAGGGCTGGAGCGGACGCGAAATCCGCTACGTCCTTGTGAACGCGCACTACCGCCAGGGGCTGAACTTCGCGTTCTCCGCGCTGGAGGACGCGCGGAAGTCGCTTGAGCGCATAGACAGGTGCGTGGACGCCCTTGAGGGCGTCGCCGCCGGCGTCTCCGACGCCGCGGCGGTCGACTTCGCCGACGCCGCCCTTGGCAAATTCACGCAGGCCGTGAACGACGACCTGAACCTCCCCAGGGGCTTCGCCGCGCTCTTCGAGCTTGTGCACGGCGCAAACGCCGCCGTTCAGTCCGGCTCCCTCTCGCCCGCGCAGGCGGCCGCCGTGCTGGCCGCGTTCCGCAGAATGGACGAGGTGCTGGGCGTCGTCTTCTTCGGCAAGGCCGCAAAGGCGGAGATTCCCGCTGAGATCCAGGCGCTTCTCGACAGGCGCGCCGAGGCGCGGAAGGCGAAGGACTGGGCGGAGAGCGACAGGCTTCGCGACGAGATCGTCGCCGCCGGCTGGGTCGTGAAGGACTCGAAGGCCGGGCAGACCGCGACGAAGAAATGAAGCGCGGCAGGTTCATAACCTTCGAAGGGCCGGAGGGCGGCGGCAAGACGACCCACGCCAGGGAGCTTGCGGAGCGTCTGCGCGCGGGCGGCCATCGCGTCGTCCTCACCCGTGAACCGGGCGGCACTCCGCTCGCCGAGCGCATCCGCGACATGGTCCGGAACGAGGAGGGCGACCCTCCCGTTCCCAGGAGCGAGCTTCTGCTCTTCCTTGCCGCGCGCGCGCAGGTGGTGGCGCAGACGATACGCCCGGCCTTGGAGCGCGGCGATTGGGTCGTCTGCGACCGCTACTGCGATTCGACGTTCGCCTACCAGGGATACGGGCGCGGGCTCGACCTGGACGAACTGCGCCGCCTCAACGGCTTCGCCACCGGCGGTCTCATGCCCGACCTGACGATACTCCTCGACGTACCGCCCGCAGTCGGCCGGGAGCGTCTTGCGCTTCGCGCGGCCGCCACCGCGACCGGCGCGGATCGCATAGAGCGCGCCGGCGCGGAGTTCCACCGGCGTCTTCGCGATGGCTTTCTCGAACTTGCGCGGCGCGAACCGGAACGGTTCGCCGTCATAGACTCCTCCGGGGCGCGGGAGGAGGTTTCGCGCCTGGTCATGGAGGCCGTGAATGACCGTTGACGAGGCGGTCGAGCACGTCTCCTGCGCGATTTCCGCCGGACGCCCCGCCAACGGCTATCTCGTCGTCGGCGGCGTCCGCGGCAGCGGCGCGGAGTTGTGCAACCGCGTCCTTGCGCTTCTCTTCGGCGACGGCGACCTGCGTTCCCATCCCGACGTCCACCGCCTTGCGCCGGAGAAGAAGAGCCGCATAATCTCCGTTGAGGCAATGCGCGAGAACCTCATCGCGCCAATGGAGGTTACGGCGTACGAGGGCAAGTGGAAGGCGGGGGTCGTCTACGACGTGGACAGGCTTGGCGACGCCGGCGCGAACGCCTTTCTCAAGCTCCTCGAGGAGCCGCCGCCGCAGACGATCTTCATGCTGCTCACGGAGCATCCGGAGCAGCTGCTTCCGACGATCGTGTCGCGCTGCCAGCGGATCGACCTGCCGGACGTCCGCCGGCGCGTCCTGCCGGAGCCGGAGCGCGGCGAGGTGATTTCGATTCTGGCCGACGACAGCCTGAAGTCCGTTTCCTCGCGCGCCTCCGCCGCCGGACGCCTGCTGGCCGTCCTTGAAAAGCTCAAGGAGCGCGCGAAGCGTCTCGTCGACGCGGAGGTCGGCGATGACGGGGATGTCGGCAAGGAGTCGTACGAGGCCCTTGTGGCCTCGCGCTACCGCGAATTCAGGATGGACTTCGAGCTGACGCTCATGGACTGGTTCCGCGACGTCATGGCGCTCCGCGCCGTCCCGCCGTCGCACTCGTCGGACGTCGGCGGAGGCGTCCCTCTCGTCAACGAGAGCCGCCGCTCAGTACTTGAGTCGCGCGCGGCGAAGATCTCGCTCGCGGCGGCGTTCCGCAATGTCACGGCAGTCGAGGAGTTCTCCGTTTCGCTCGAACGGCGCAACATGCAGGAACTGCCCGTGCTGTCGTTTCTCATGGACCGCCTGGCGATCGGCACGGAGGACGCATGACGGGCCTGGGCCATGCCGTCGCGCACGTCAGGATGCCGGAGCGCGGCGTGTTCATGGTCAGGTGCGCCGATGGCGTTCGTCCGAACGCGGGCGAGAGCGTCGTGGTCGCGCTCGACTATGGCGAGGACATGGGAGTTGCGCTTTCGCCCGTTCCGCCGGACGTCTCCGCCGCCGGCCGCCGGCCGCCGGGGTTTCGCGCGCTTCGCGTCGCGACCGCCGCGGACGTCGAGCGCGCCGCCCGGAACGCCCGCCTTGCGCAGACGATGGCGGCGGAGTTCGCGGAACTGGCGAAGTCGCGTTCCGCAGTGTCCGTCCGCGTTCCCCACGCGCGGCTGTCGCTTGCCGGCGCCCGTCTGTTCCTTCGCTTCGTCGCCCGGCGCGGCGTGGGCGGTCTTTCGCGGCTTGTGGACGAGTTTCAGACAAGGCACGGCGTGGAGGTGAATGCGCGGCAGATCGGCCCGCGGGAGGAGGTCGCCCTCGTCGGCGCCATAGGCCCTTGCGGACGCCCCTGCTGCTGCGCGACATGGCAGACGCGCTGTCCGCACGGCGGCGGTCTCCTCGCCGAGCGCGGAAACGGCGCGGGGCCGTGCGCAAAGGCCGGCGTCTGCGGATGCAGGAGATGCTGCACCGCCTTCTGAAGTCCCGCCGTCGGCGGTTTTGAGGGGAGACGCGCCTTCGGCATTTCCGCGTCCTTGCCGTCCTCTGTTGCCCGGTTGATTTTCATCCGTTTTTTCTGTCACGTTTCCTTTCCGTGCGCCTCTATCATTGTGTCGGCCAATGAAGGCCGGCTACAAGGAAGGAACAAATCTGTGAGAACGACAATTGTAGAGACGTTTTCGCTTTGCGACGTAGGGAAAGAGGTGTTTGGACGGCTTCGTCCCGAAAAGCGGAATGAGCCGCAGGAGTTCAGATCGCTTACGATGAAGGAGCTGACGTCGTTTGCGGAGAGGTGCAGACGTGAATATCCGCAGATCGACCATTGCTCGGTCTATTGCGAGATCATGTCGGACAGGGCGGCGTTTCGTCTGACGCAGTTGATGGTCGACGTCAACGGGAATGCGGTGAAGTCCGCAAAAGGCGAACCCATCGGCAGGATTGTCCATGTCCATCGCCTCGACCAGCCCATCCATCGGCAGATCGACGGCAGACTTCCGACAGAATTCCGCGTTTTCAGCAACCAAAAAGTTTAACTGACCGTACAAAGGATTTGTCATGTTCATTATCGATGATTTGCTGTTTTGGACTACCGTTGCTGTGCTTGCCACAGGAATGATTACGGTCGCATATGTTGTTGCATGGACTATCTGTGCTGTTGCAGATTGGGTATTCGGGCTGTTCGAGAAAAAGGACGCCGATGCCTGTTTGGTGATTTCAAATCAAGATGCCATGGATAGTATGGCAGAAGCGGTGAGGAAAAGGAATCCCGATATGGCAGATCGAATCAAGAATGCATTGGAAGGGAGAGAGGGGGCACGCAAGATGTCCATATGGCAGAAAGGGGGCGGAGTCACTGAAGTCCAATTCCTTTCCGCAAAGGACACTTCAGTTGATGAACTTGGAGAAATCACGCGCTTTGACAGAGATGGGCGGATTCGCGAATTTTGACGCTTTTCATGGGAGACGGACGAGGTATTGCAGTTGTGCTGTTCATTTCCTGATAGTTCGATTGCCATGTCGAGTCCGTCGGTTGAACGACTTGAAAAAGGAGGTTGAAGATGTTGTTTCCAGATTTTTGGTGGTGGAATCCGCTTAAGGCAGATGAAAGTCCAATGATTGTGACTGGAGGGGATTTTGATAATGTGTTCAAATCTCTGTCAGAAGAGCATCCAGAATTGGTTGGAGAACTAGAACGCGCACTCAGTGGGCAATCGTCCACCATAGTGGCACGTTATGATGCTGATGGAACAGTTGAAGTGCTCTGAAACAGGAGGTGTCGTATGTTTGATGAAATCATGCCTCGAGTCAAGAAGATGAAGGTTGCGATTGACGCCATCGTAGATGCGGTTTGTCTGTATCTCAAACTGCGAAAGGCGGTTTCGGACGCAGATGTTCCCTCATGGACCTTGAATGCGGTTGCAGCTTGGGTGTTTGGCCGTTTCACGAAAAACGACGCCGACGCCTGCATTGTGATTTCAGACTCGTCCAATATCGAATCCATATTGGAATCCTTGAGAAAAACGGGTTCCGATGCAGCCGACGTATTTGAGGCGGCAGTGAAAGGCGCGGGCAAGGTATGCTGTTGGCGAAAAGGGAAGGACGTCACCGAAGTGCAGGTCCTTTTCGCAAAGGATGCTTCTGTCGATGAGTTGAAAGGCGTCATGCGGTTTGACAGGGACGGGCGGGTCTGCGAATTTTGACGTTCAAAGGTCTGAAACAGGAGGTGTCGTATGTTTGGTGAAATTGCGAGTGGATTCAAGATTGCGGCGGCGGTTGGAGCTCTCGCCGGCGCATTTGGCGGAACTGCCATGTATCTGAAGCGCAGAAAGAGCGACGAAGAAAAAACTTGGAAACAGGTTTCCTATGAAAACCTTATCGCGTTTGCGCAGACCTGTCAAAGGCAGTTCCCGAACGCGGTCATGAGCCACATCGTGTGCGAGAAGATGGAGGACGGGACTTATTGGATCACGCAGTTGATCCTCGACGAGACCCTGACGGCAATCAGGTCGTCGAAAGGCGACGTAGTGGGACGGATATTCAAGTGCCGGCAGATTGACGACAAGATCGCCAACCGCTGCGACGGCGAATATCCCGCCGATTTCGACATGACATTCTGAAGGAGTGGAAACGATGTTGTCTTTTTTATTGGGGGCGGTGATTGGCACTTTTCTCGGATTCGCGATCATAGGCATTTTCGAGTGCATAAAACTTGCCGCAAGAATCTTTGAAACAGAACCAGTCATCGATTCGGTGAAGTTCCTCAAAAAAGACTCTGAGGTCTATAGAAGCATTATGAAGAGGAGTCCAAGAATCAGAGCGGCCATGGAAGGAGAAGAAGGCAGGCTAGTCGCCATACGATATCGAGATGGGAGAGTGAAAGATGTCACTTCAATTGACAAAGGATTGAGCAGCGACTTCGACAACTGCTCAGGCTATCAGGTGAACCAAGACAATCCCGACGAGGCGATTCGCATTCGATGATGAAAGCCGGCAGGCGTCGAATCCACACGGACACAAGGAAAGGAAGGCATCCCATGAGTTATGAACCATCGTTTTACACGGACAGCGCTGCGTCTTCGCGCAAGGCCGAGGTCTCGCACAAGACCCGAGAAGTGGAGTTCTATTGTTTCACGAATCCGGCAAACAACTCCGCCCAGACGAAATCGTCGTCGTATAAAATCCTTCAGGATCGCATAATGAATGCCGTCGGAAACTACCTGTCGGAAACGCGGGAAGACAAGTTGAACGTCCGTTTCTCAATTGGCTGTCCGCTTGCCGGGGAGGAGGCGGGGCGTGGTCGGCGCGACAGGGAAGATTCCGAAGAGGAGCGCGAGAAGAGGATTGCGCAGTATGCGGCAAGACCATCGCAGTACACCTTCGAGCGTCTGATTCTGCCCAAGGCAAAAATCGCCGAACTGCGCCATGCCGCCAATCTGTTCAAGCACCAGGACCTGATCTTCAACGAATGGGGACTGCGCCAGAACGGGCCGTTCACGACGGTGGCTCTCAATTTCTACGGCGCGTCGGGAAGTGGGAAGACACTGGCGGCGCAGGCGGTTGCCGACTACCTTGGCAAGACCATCATCATGGCCAGCTATGGACAGATTGAAAGCATGTACCATGGCGAAGGCCCGAAGAACGTCGAGGCGATCTTCGAGGCCGCTGAACGCCAGAATGCAGTCCTGTTCATCGACGAGGCCGATTCCCTGCTTTCCGCTCGAATTGCAAATCCGCAGCAGGGAAGCGAAAACGCCATCAACTCCATGAGAAGCCAGGTTCTCATCTGTCTGGAAAAGTTCAATGGAATCGTCATATTCGCGACAAACCTGATTGGAAACTACGATCAGGCCATGAAGACGCGCATCAGGAGCATCGAGTTTGATTTGCCGGACGAGGAATGCAGGCGGCGGATCTGGGAGATCCATCTGCCCAGGCAGTTTCCCGTGGACGAAACGGTCAGGCCTGAAGAACTGGCGAAGATTGACGGCGTTAGCGGACGCGACATCAAGCACGCGGTTCAGCAAGTCGCGGAGGAGATGGCAGACGAGAACATTCCCGTTTGCAGCTACGGACTTCTTTCCTCCGCGATTGAGCGGGTCAAGAAGGCCAATGCCCCGAACTCGAAGACGATAAAGCTGAACGAGGAGGAAGGCAAGGCTCTGGCCGAGGCATTGGAGGAAGCGGGCGTCGGCGACGCCGGCAAGGGGAAAGACGATGAAGCTGCGCCCGCTCTTCCGGAATGAAATGCGGGACGAGGTCAAACATCTCTGACTGAATCGGAGTTCTGCGACTGGTTGATGAAGTTGAGAGCGGGAATGAAATTGCCCGAATGAGGCCATTTCGCCTGAAATTTCTCTCCGATACGGACGGCCGAGCGGCCGAAAAGGCGGACGCCCGACTGGATCGAGTGGTCGCGTCTCGCCTCCGCGTTCGCCTACGACGGCGAGTGGGAGTCGTTCCTCACGCGCCTCGCCCGGGACTACGCGGAGACTACGCCGGTGCGCGGCGGCCTCCAGGGCGAGGTCCGCGTGCAGGGCTACATGCAGGCGGAGTTCGGACACCTGAAGTTCTACCTTCTCGCGCCGGAGATGGAGCTTTCTCGCGGGTTCTGCGACTTCTGCCTGTTCCCGGAGCGCGTCCATTACGGCGACGCCTCGCACAGCTACCTGGTCGAACTCAAGTACGCGAAGGCGGAGGCCTCGGACGAGGAGATGGCCGGTCTGGTTGCGGAGGCGAAGGCGCAGCTTGCGAAGTACCGCGCCGACCGCTCCGTCCCGTCGCTCGCGCGCGGCACGACCCTGCACCAGATCGTCTACGTCTTCCGCGGGACGGCATTGCACACTCTTGAGCAAATCAGCTGCGAAGCAATGGCTTAAGCGATTAAGTGGTTAAGTTGTTTCCTGTACCCCATGCGTGATTCAAGACCGCACACAAACGTAATCACTTAATCCTTAACCGCTTAATCTTCATGGGAGGGTCGCGCTCCTGCGCGACCGAAAAGACCTCTTACGGTGCGGACGCACGGGAGACAAGACCGTCGGAATATGGTAGAATACGCGGCGAGGCAAGACGGTCAAGCGGCATGGCAGGACGAAAGAGGAAAGGCGGCGAGACGCGCCACGGCAGACACGCGGACAACATGTTCCGCGTGGCGCTGTACTTGACTGCCGAGGAAAAGGCGATTGCCGTACTGGCGGCGGAGATGACCGGCGTCACGCTGTCCGACGTCCTGCGCCGCGGCATCCAGAGCGAGGCGCTTCGTCTTGGAATCATCACGGATTCCGGGATTGCGGAGAAGTTCCGCAATCGTGTGGACGCCTACAGGCACGTGCTTGTGGCGATCAGGGAAGAAAGCAAGGAGCGTGGAAAATGACAGAAGAAGATCGTGCGCTTTGTGCAAACGTCGTTGAACGGGTGGACGTCCGTGCGCCCGGCCTGCTGCCGCTCGTCGCGGAGGAAGACCGCATCACGAAGGAGGAGGTCGTCGAGAAAGTGCTTCGCATTTCTCGTGGCGAAATGGTGTGTACACACCATTTCGGGGTCTGCGCCGCTCTTCCGCAAGGCGTTTTCCTTGTCCAAGGCAGATGCGGCGCAATTGCGTGATTGCCGGCCTTGCGAAGGGAATGGGTTTGCACGAGGGGGCGGGCGCGGGGGACGTTGATTGCCGAACCAGGTGGGGAAACGGAGACCAGAAGGGCGGGATTGCGGTGGATTTGACCGCATGGGACAGGGCTATTGAGGCGGGGAGCGAATCAAAAAGAGCAATATTTGCGAAATAAGCGCAAAATAAAAACGAAGAAAAAAAAACGTTTTGGTGTGTACACACCCTGCGAATTATGGTAGCATTGTCGCGAAAGGTAAAAGCAGCGTAAAGAGGAATTTTGGTAGCAAAAGAAAGGCGGAGGAAATGGAAACGAATAAGCTTTATCATTTCATTGAAAATGAGTTTGGGGAAGATCCTGATATTGAAACGGTCTGTGTGGAGGGCGACACCGCTACTTGGCTTGGCGTCAGCAGTGTTTCAGATGATGATGACGGTGATGGGCAAACGCGGCTCACATGGTACTTTCAATTTGTAGGGAGCAAAGAGGCGTTTGCCTTTCTGGTTGTTAATGATGGAGGTGATCATCTATTTGACGATTTCGTGCAGGCACTTAACGAAGACAACTACAAGGTGTTCTGCAAAACATGGCCCATGTTGATGATGGCCTTTGAAAATGGCATCAATGATAATTATACTCATCCGAAATCTCCTGCATTGATCAAGGTGACATCTCCTCTTGGTGATGAAGTATGGGTGATGGCAAGAAAACTGGAAAACATAAAGCCTGAAGATACGGGGAATGAATATGTCATGGGCAAAGTTTCTGAAATGTTCCTGGCGACTTTGAAAATGATCGCGGAATGTAATAGCAACGATGTTTCAACGAAAGACAAGGTGTTTCTTGGGGCCAAGGTCGCAAAACGAGGATGGGATTGGGCCAATGTGGCTCTTGGCGCGATAGGTGCTATTGACACTTTTTTGGGATTAGATGCAGACTGAATTGGCATGCCGACATTTTACGAAAAAGAATGTCATGTTTTCAATTGGGCTGTCTCTATGCTGATGTAAGGAATGAACTTCTAAATGAAAGGAATAAAACATGGGAAGAAGACTACCTAGGCCAGATAGCCTAGCCGGGAAAGCGGGGATTGGTCTTAGTATGGCAGTTGCCGGTGGTGCTGTAACTGGTACGTCAACGGTGGCATCTGCCGTGGGGGCAACTGGAATCGGTGCGTCTTTGGCGCCTGTTGGCGCAGGATTGACGGCTGGAGCGGAAGCTGCGGTCGCGTCTATTCCCGTTGTTGGGGGAGCGGCGGCGGCTACAGTGTCTGTGGCGTCGGGTCTCGTTGCGATTGCCGTACCAGTTGCGGCTGTTGGGGCTGTCGGGTACGGAGTGTACAAACTAGGCAGATTTTTGCTCAGCGACGATTGATTGTGGAGAAAGGAGGTTAAAATGGACTGGTTGAGGCTTGCGGAACAGTTTGTCTCACGAGTGCTTGTGAGATGGATTGGCAGGTGATAGTCGCTTTGGTGGCTTGTGCCAATTAAAATTGGAGATGGTAGAGTGGAACGCTCCACCATGTGATTAGATTAGAGGTTTGAAAAACTGTAGGAGAAAGGGATAGAGCATGGGACAAAAAACTCAAAAAACAAATGGTGCGTCTATGCGGACTATGACTTCTTCAATAGTACCAGGGGCGGGTATCGGAACGGTCTTGGCGGGTTGTGGAGCGTTCGGTGCCGCCGCGACGGGGGCGGCCGGTGTCGTTGCTGCGTCTGCTGTTACGGTGGCATCGGTTGCCGTGCCAGCTGCAGCACTTGTGGGTGCCGGGTATGGCTTGTATAAACTCGGCAGATTTCTGCTTTCTGATGACGAGTGAGAGGAGAGTGAAAAGATGGCAACCATAGTTCAATTAAAAGACTTATTTAAGACTGCGGAAGATGTTGTCTTTTATATTGGCGCATTGGTGCTTGTAGCCCATGCTGATGGAATGCTTTCCGAGGCGGAGAAGAATGTGATTCTCATGTCTGCCAGGGCGTACGCAGACCTGCTTCCTAGAGGGCGTACATTTAATGAACTGGTCAAGGAAGTGCAGATACATGGAGAAACTCCGGAAACGCGGAAACGGACAATAGAACTGTGGATGAAATCCATTGCCGACAAAAAGGGCAATGAGTGCATGGCACGTGGTCTTATCGTCGACATGATCATGGTGGGGTGGTGCGATGGCAAATATACAGATGATGAAAGGGTTTTGGTCGAGGAATTCGCTGCGTACCTTGGTGTTCCTTTGTCCGTTCTCAAATCACTTGAGAGTTCCTGCCAGTGTATTCATGATGAAATCGTGACATTACAAAGCAAGGTAAATTGTGGCGAGAATGATGACAAAACAGGCGACACGAAATAAACAGGTGACTGATAGACACGAAATTTTAAGTGCACATGCAACTGCTTTTTTCGGAGAATGCAATGGCGGAAGACACAAACACATCGATTTTTGATAAATTGCAGGATCGGCTTCCGTTTTTCCACATCGGAAGTTGGGGTTCTGCGAAAAACTGGGTGAAGACACTAATTTCCATCCTTACGGTACTTCCTCTTGCCGTGCTGCTTTACTGCTTTGTCGATGTAGTGTGCTTGAGGGATGCGGGCATATTCACGGACAGCACTCATGAAGGATTGCATTGTTTGAAACTATCTGTGAATTTCGCCGGCAAAGAGTTGTTTAGCGCTTGTTGTGCAAGCGCGTCCAGTTATGGAAAATGCGTTTGGATATTCATGTCGTTGGTAGGGTGTGTGGTTATGTTGGCTTGGGGGGCAATCCTGCTCTTCGTTGGGATACAGGCATGGCGTATGTCTTGGCTTTGGGCGGGAGAAATCGAAGGATGGATACTTGCCCTTCTTGTTTCCTTTTTGACATTGTTAAACTATGTGCTGCAGTTCAAAGATGACGCTTCAATAGCTTTCATACTTGCACTGTTTGTCGCTACTATTGTGCTTATTGGCGCAGTATGCAAACTTATTAAGTTTTTACACGGCAGAAATGACTGGCATCGGCTTTCGGAGGCCGCTAAAAGTTGGGGGGAAGGAACTGATTGGATAATAGACAAGGGACGCCCAATCGTAATGTACAGGAGGGACTCGAGAAAAGAAATTGAAAGAATGGAAATTTCCATAAAAAGAGGATTTGTTGAAGTTTTGTATGGTCATAAAGATCTTGATTTGCAGAATGGCATCGAAGACCTAATGCGGGAAGTGGCAGAAGAACTACGGCAAAAATATGATGAGGAAGAACTACGGCAAAAATATGATGAGGAATGGAAATCGAAGAAGAGACGTGACAAACTTTTGCCAATAGTTGTTCCTTGGAGAATCCCGAGCGAAGATTTCATGAATCCGGACAACGATTTCATGAAGGGAAAGACTGCCGAGAAGGCGAATAAGTGGCGTATTCTTTTCCCGCTTGGAAAATCAGTTCATGATTTCAATGCGCTCTTTAGTGCGCTGTATGATATTCTTGAAGACCTCAACAGGGGATTGGCGAAAAAACATGAAAAGAAAAAAGACGATGCAGAAGAGGTTGACGGAAGGTACATGATTGATGTTCGTGAAAAAACATCGGAGAATGGGACTGGTGAATCAATAATTGACGCACTGGTCAAAAAACTCTGTTCGGAATCATCCCGATTGGAAGAAGAGACTGAAGGAAAACATGAGGAGAAGCGATGAACGAGGAGAACAAAAAAGCATTTGTCAAAGAAGCGCAACAAAAAGGGCTGGAAATTGGCGTGGTGGCAGGTTTGCCCACATATGCCGTTGCCGTAGGCATAGGAGTAGGGGGCACAATGGGGATTGCCAAGATTTGCGAGTGGGCGAAACGCAATTAGGAGAGGTATATGGGATTGTCATATCTTAAGTCCGTCTTGAACCTTGTTCGCATCTCGCATTTGATGATTCCAGCTATCATCGCCACTTCATCGCTTGCATATGGAGTGTCAAAGACATCTGCGGTGAAGAAACTGCGCAAGTGGCTGGGATGCGACAACTGATGTGATTGTCAAGTAAAAGGAGAAACCATGCTTAGCAAATCAGGCACTTCAATCTTCAAAGAGGAAAACGACATCGTCATGCACATCGCGGCGTTGATTCGCATTGCAATGGCCGACGGGAAATTCCTTGAGTCGGAACAGGTTTTCATAACCAATCTTGCGAACCAGTATGCATCCGCGCATGGAACGAAGACGTTTGACGAGATGGTAGATGAATGCATCGTGAAACTTCCCAAGGAGGCGGTGGATGACTGGATGCGCAGTCTTGCGTCCCGCCCTGCGTCCGCAAGGCATCTCGTGAAGGACATGATTTCACTTGGACACGTCGACGGGGAGTTCAGCGCTTCCGAACGCGAACTCGTTCTCTCGTATGCAAAAATGCTCAACATCCCAGACGTGGTGGTCGAGAGCATTGAACGCCATGTCGCGTCTCTGATTTCGACATTGGACGCATTGGAGGAACTGCTTACGGTCGGGTAAAAACTGAAATCAGCGAATGAATGCTTGTGTCCAGATAGGACGCAGAAATTGAAATGAGGCACAGAAAGGAAATTGAAATGAGAGTTGGAGAAATGATTGAAAAACTGGATTCACAGGGAAGTATGCCTCTGCTGAGAAATTTGCTTGGACTTGAATTTGAATCCGTAGTAGGCGGGAGAGATAATAGAGGCATTCTTGTCGATCCATTGCCAAAAACTCCCGTCACATCTATGGTTATGATACCTGCGACTGGTTTCGCTGGTTACTGTATCAGCGGCAGATTTAAAAAATGGTTTGCGGATTAAAATGTGAAAAACATATTATGAAAGTGGGACTATCATCGTTTAATTACACTGAAATTCAATAAAGAAAGAAGGTGGCAAAATGGGGATAGAAAGTGAAATTGTACGTCATGCGGGCAAATTTCTTCAACAATGGTATCGTAGCCAAGACGAAGCGCATCAGGCAATCTTTGTGCATTCTTGCATTGGTGGAGCGATTGCACTGATGCCATTTCCAATTGTGGGCGAATTGTCGGTGATAGCCAATCAAATTGCCATGTATAGGAAACTGAATCGGCTGGCCGGCATCACATTCTCTAAAAATGTCATGAAGGGCATTGGAAAATTCGTCCTCTCGCAAGTTGCTGGAATTTTGGGCGGGATGGCGGTTCTGTTCGGTGCTGGCGCGGCTTTAAAATTCATTCCTGGCGTCAATTTTGCCGCAGGCTTATTGACAGCTTCGGCTGCTGGCGTTGCAAATTTTGTGTGTGGCAAGGTTTATTGGGAAATGCTAGGTGGATTCATCAAGAGCGGTGGTGACGGCAGTTTGTCAGACGAGGAAATTCTCAATCGTATGAAGCGGGAAATGCCGTCCGATGAGACCATTAAAGCAATGAAAAGCGATGCGAAAAAAGCCATGAAGGGGGCGAATTATTCCAAATATAAGGAAGATGCGCGAACTTGCATGGATGAAGTCAAACAAAATAGAGATGAATATCGTTGAAACAAGTCAATTTCTTGGCGGAGGAATTTCAATTGACCGCCATGTCGCGTCCTTTATTTGGTTCTACTCCAATTAGAAACGGAATGGAAATGTAGAATGAAAATCAACGGGATTCTTGCGAGAAGCGTCATTTTAGGTGGCTGTCTTTTGGGCGTGACAACCTTGGAGGCCGTCAATTATGCGGCGGTAAAAAAAGCCGTTGGTCGAATCGGCTCCAAGGCGATTTCGGAAATTGAAGTCAAAGCGAGAAACTGGAAGCCAAAGGGTCCGAGAAATCCACGGAGAACATGGGAAAATGCGAAGGAATGGCTTAGGGAACATGAATGCGAACACTGCTTTGGGGGGTGGATACTTTGCCCTAGCTGTAAAGGTCAAGGACGCATCATATGCTATGATGCCTTTGGCAATCCCATGGTTGATGCTTACGGCTATTATGTGACGCAACTGTGTGGGACTTGTATGGGGACCTGTAAAATCCGTTGTCGGCATTGCCAATAGGATGTCGACTAGACCTTTATATCTAATGAAGAATGGCAATGATGACAAGGAATGGGTATGGGTACGAGCAAGTTGACTGACATAGGCAACTGGATCCGCAAGGGCAATACGGTCGTGAACAAGGCGACCGGTGGCGGGGTGGAGGAGTTCATACAGGCCGTCAAGGACCGTGACTCCGACGCATACAGGTTTCTCGACAGCGTTGTCGTGAAGAGAATCTGCGGCGAGAGAATCGTTAAAATCGCCGTCTACGAAAAGACGCTGGAAGAGGATGAGGTGTGGGGCGTCTTCGAAAACTGGATAATGGCCAAAGACGGACTGGGGAAGTACAAGAATGGCGAAAGTTTCATTTCCTATCTGCATTGCTGCCTGCGCAACGAATTGAAGGACTGCATTGAGAAGAAGAGGCGGAAAAGGCAAGAGGAGATTCTCATTCTGGACAGCCCAATCGGCACCGGGAACGGCGGCAATGAAGGGACTCCGAGCCTAAAGGACTTGATTCCCATGGACGCGGAGAAAACAGTGAATCCGGATGAGCGGCTTGAGGAAGATCGGAAAGTCGTTCGGGATTTGGTCGACGAGTTCAAGTGGAGCGGGCGGCTTGACGAGAAGGACTTCAAGGTCGTCCAGAAGCTGTACGACGAGTTCTGGCGGAAGAACCCAATGGACGCATACATTTTCAAACTTCGCAACGACGGACATGAATGGTCTGACATCGGGAAATTTCTGGGACTGTCTATTGCGGAGAACAGTCTCTCCCGGCGATACGGGCGCATCAAGGACAGGCTGCGCAACTTCATTTCCGCGCGATTTGAAAAACCGGTCAAGGAACTTAAATAGAAAAGACAGGAGAACGAAAATGTCCGAATACATGCCCGGAGTCTTGGATGAAAAGACTTGGCAGATTGTCTGCGACTTCATTCGCCCAAGCGACGAACGTTCAAGTGGCGGCATTGGCGCACTGCCGCTTGGAGCGCTGACGGCTGGCGTCGGGGCCGGAGGCATCTGCGGCGCGGTTGCCCCAATGCCGGGATTGGGACTGCTCTCTGCGGCGGTCTCCGCGGTGGCTGATGCCGTCGGCAAGGGAGAAGGCAAAAAGAAGAAAGGCCCTTTGAGCCTTTCATGGGAGGCGGATCTTTCCGAGGACAGCATCTATTTCTGGCGGATCCGCGTCCACAGGTCGCAGGACATGGCGGCGGGGGAGAAACTGGTAGTCTCTGTCACGGATGGACGAGGTCGGCGGATAGAGAAGGGCGTCCTGGAACTGCTAGATTCCCGGCTCAAAATCGCACACGGACTGTCAGAATGCAGTCTTGTGGACCTGTACGAGCACAAGCGCAACGTCGACGTCTATCTTGTCCATTCCGACGGTGAGCGCGTCAAGGGACGTTTCGTCCTGTAGCGAATGCGCGGCGCAGCCGCTTTCACGGGAGAGTTTGGAAATACGGAAAAAAGTTGTCACGTTCGCTCTTCGTAGGTCTCTATGTTTCATGCAAGCGCCCAATGCGGGCGGATGGATGAAACGAAAAAGCAAAGGAAAGACACCATGAACGACTACAGCTACGAAGAGAACGTCGAACTCGTAAAGAAGTTCTTCGACGATGACGACTGGCACTACGAAACGCAATCGCGTGATTCGCTGACGGTGTTTCAGGGAAGCGTCGGCGGATTCAAGGGACTCTATTCCTCGTTCCGCTTTCGTCTGTGCGTAATCGGTGGCGAGTGCTTCCGCGTCGACGCCGTTTTCCCTGCGAGCGGCTCCGACAAGATACCGGAAATATCCGAATTCATGGCCCGCGCGAACCACGGTCTCACGTTCGGGGGATTCGACCTTGATCCGTCCGACGGCGAGATCACGTTCCAGATACGCTTCCCGGCGGACACGTTCCATGTCGACCGCGAATGGGTGGGAGGAACAATCGCCGTGGCAACGCGGACGCTGGCGCGGTACGCCAAGGGCGTCACCTCGGTGCTGATGGGGCTCAAGTCCCCCGAAGAGGCCGTGGCGGACTGCGAACGCGAAATTAAGGACGATGGGCGCGATGAATAGCGCCGTGCATCCGCGTGCGTTTCGCCTGCGCGGCGCAGTGATTGCGTCGCGCCGGCGAGACGGCGAAGGCGGTCGGGAAAGGAGGTTTGACACATGGGCATTCGCAAGAACATAAAGATCCTGCACAAGTTCTTCAAGAAGAAGGACTGGAACTATCATTTCAACGAGGAAGACCATGTCTTCGCCAGCGAAGTGCAGATTGGAAACGGCGTCGGAGACCTGCTCTCTACAGTTGTCGTCTACGAGGATTTTGTCCTATTTGTATCGACAATGTCGCAGTTCGTCGAGGAGGACAGACGCGGCGCAGTTGCGGAACTCGTCTGCCGCATCAACGCCCGGACAATGTTCGGACATTTTGAATGTGATTTTGACGAAGGACGTCTGGGCTTCAGCCGGACAATGTCTTCAGTGGAACTTGCCGACGATCCGATGAAGAACGCCGAACGCCTGATATGCGAATCCCATTCGACGATAGGGCAGTACGGCAAGGTGTTCCTCAAGGTCATCCTGGGCCTCAGCGCTCCGCAGACCGCGCTGAACGATGACGACGACAGCGGCATCGGGAAGCCGACGCCGGCGGCAGCCCTCAAGAAGGAGGCGGATGCGAATGAGGCCGAAGTGGCGAAGAATGGCAGGGACGCGAAGGAAGCTGCGGACGCAATGGATTCTGCGGACGCGAAGGAAGGCAGGCAGGACAGTGAAGAGAAGAACGCGAAGGTGCAGAAGGACGCGAAGGGAAAGGCGGCGGCGGCCGTTTCGGTCGTGCGCGACTATCGACTGGACGGTCTGTCCATCAAGGGCGACATCCCGCTGGGGAAGATTGTCTCCGCCGTGCGGAACTTCCAGGAGGCGCAGACGACGGAAGGCGCGTCGCAGCTGCCTGACCGTCCGAGGATGAGCCTTCTCCTCTGGGGGCCGCCCGGCACGGGCAAGACGGAATTCGTCAACTATCTTGGGCAGCAGCTGGGCAGCGAGGTCATTGTCAAGATGGCCGGAGACATCGCCGACCACTACGTCGGAAAGACGGAGAAGGCGATACGCGCGGCGTTTCGCGAGGCGGAGCGCAAGAACGCGATTCTCTTCCTGGACGAACTCGACGGGCTGATGCAGAAGCGCGCGGACGCCTCCAACGGCTGGGAGGTGACGCAGGTGAACGAGCTCCTTGCGTGCATGGAGCGGTTCAACGGGATCATGGTTGGCGCGACGAACCTGATGGAACGCCTTGACCCCGCAGTCCTGCGCCGCTTCACCTACAAGGTGGAGTTCGGCTACCTTGAGAACGCGGGCAAGCGCATCTTCTTCGACCGCGCGTTCCGCTCGTCGCTAGGCGACGGGGAACTTCGTCGGCTGGAGGCGATTCAGAACCTTGCGCCCGGCGACTTCAAGACGGTGAGCCAGAAGCTCTTCTATCTTGGCGACGAGATCGGCAACGCGGAGCGCCTTGCGGCGCTGGAGCAGGAAGTGGCGCTCAAGACGGCGGGGCAGCGCATCTGCCGCGGATTCGCCGCGTGAAACGGAATTTAAAATTGGAGTTGAAAGGAGAAAGCGATGAAGGTACAGGAAATCAAGGACAAGTTCGCCGAAGTGCAGAAGATGGGCGTGCCGCTTGGCGAGAAGACGGTCTCCGCGCTGAAGGACCTGGAGAACCCGCACTACACGATAACCTTGAGCGGCGAATTCCAGGTCGGGAAGTCGACGCTCCTGAACAAGGTCATGCTCGGATCTGACGTCCTGCTGACCGAGGGCGTGGGACTGCCGACGACGGCGATTCCCTGCAAGATCGTCCATGCGCCGACGAAGGAGCTGACGGTAGTCTACCGCGACGCCGCGAAGGCGCCTGCGCACTACTTCGGCGAGGCGATCACGGACACGCTGCTGCGTTCGCTTACGACGGCGCAGACGGAGGAGGCGCGTCTCGATCTGTCCAGGGAAATCCGCCACGTACGGCTTGGCCTGCCGGTGGAGGCTTTGCGCACGTACACGTTCTTCGACACGCCCGGCGTGAACGACCCGAACGTCGAGCTCATCGAGCGCACGACGGCGGAGACGCTGCCGGCGTCCGACATCGTGCTTCTCGTCGTCGACGCGCAGAAGCAGCTTTCCGCCCCCGCGATGTCGTACCTCCGGCGGGCGGTGTTCTCCGCCGGCATGACCCGCGTGATGGTTCTTGCGTCGTACCGTCCGTCGTACTGCATGGAGCCGGAGAACCGCCAGCTTGTGCTGGAGACCATTCGCGCCCAGCTCGCCTCGATCGGACGCGACTACGTGCCGGTGGTGTCCTACACGTTCGACGAATCGGTGGAAGGGGACATACTGCGCGGGCCTGCGCAGATCATGGAGGCGATACTCCGCTACGTCGCGGAGAACAAGGAGGCGGCCAAGGTCGACAAACTGGCGCACTTCCTCTCCGCCGACGTCGTTAAGTACGTCGAGTCGCTCAAGGCGTCGATCGAGGTGAGCGGAAAGAGCAAGGAGGAAATCGCCGCGCTGGAGCGGAAGATCGAGAGCGTAGCCCGCGAACTTGACGCGGAGTACAACCGGACGCTCAACGAATTCGCCGGCGAGTACGACGGCATCCACCGCCGTATGAACGACCGGCTGCAGTTCGCGCTTTTCGACGAAGCCGACCCGGATTCGGCAGTCAACCTCTTCGTGAAGGAGTTCGACGGGATGACGGACCCGTCGGAGATACGCGAACACGTCGACGTCGCCGTCGAGTCCGCCGCGCACATGGTGCAGTCCAAACTGGTCGACGTTTCTTGCGAGTTCTCACGCGAACTGGAAAGGACGCTTGGGGTTGTTGACGAACGCGCGCGGAACGCGGCATCGGCCATTGCGATTTCGACGGAGTTCGAGCCGACTGTCAGCGGAGGCTGGGCGGGGAGGCTCAATCCGAAGCTCGTCCGGGTGCTGGAAGTAGGCGCCACGACGCTCTTCATGGGCCCGCTCTACGGCGTGGTGGCGTATTTCCTCGACCGCGTGCCGGTGATCAGGAACATACTGCCGTCCAATCTCGTTTCCCGCATGGCGCTCGGCTCTCTGAAGCAGTCTTTCCGCGAGTCGCTGACGGCGGCATATCACGGAATGCTCGACCAGATGAAGGCGTCCGTGGAGGCGGTGAAGCAGGGCATTCGCGAACTCTACGCCGAGATCTACGACGAGAAGATCGCGCCGTACAAGGAGGCCATTGCGGTCGGCGCCGGCAAGGTGCTGACCGAGGAGTCGCTGGCGGAGACGCGCGAGCGGATCGGGACGCTTGAGAGGTTCGTCGCCGAAACGGCGGTCTGACGGAGGTGAGCCATGTCTGAAAGCAACGCCTACGTTCCATCGTTTCTGTCGTCCACGACGCCGACGGTCTCCGTCGCGCATGGCGGCGTCCCGCCGGACGAGAGCTTCTGGAATTCGATTGTGCATCCCGAAGACCGTCAGGCGATCGCCGCGCTTGAGAGCATTCCCGCGCTGGCGTCCATCTGCAAGGCCATCCACGACAAGGCAATAGAGAAGTACGCGCGCATGGCGCAGATAGGCGGCGGCGTCCGCCTGGGCGTCCGGCAGATGCCGAAGCTGTACGGACTTCTCGTCGACGTCTGCGATGCGTTCGGCATGAGGGAGATTCCGGAGTTCTATCTCCAGATGGACCGCTCGCCGAACGCCTACACGCAGGGCGAATCGCATCCGATGATCACCATCACGTCCGGACTTGCCGAAATCATGTCCGACGACGACATCCGGACGGTACTGGCGCATGAATGCGGGCACATCCTGTTCCATCACCTCCGCTACAAGCTGGCGGCCAGGCTTGTCTTCGCGGGAGTGAACTCCACGCTTGGGCGCCTGGCGAACCTGGCGGCGTTCGGATCGCTCTCCGCGCTGGAGCAGTGCATCTACCGGTGGGAGCGGATGTCGGAGTATTCCGCGGACCGCGCCGCGCTGCTCTTCACCGGGAACGTGAAGAAGGCGCTGCGCGTCCAGATGCTCCTCGCCGGCGGCCTGCGCGAACTGCCGGACGCGATCGACCTCGACGAGTATGTGCGGCAGGCGGAGGACTTTTCGCGGATGTTCAGGGCCGGCGACGCGCAGGGGTGGCTTGGAAACCTGTCGGTGATGGGGATGGACCATCCCTACACGTCGGACCGATGCCTGGAGCTCGTCTCGTTCGGCCGGCGGAGCGACTTCAAGGTCGCGGCGCAGCGCCTTGGCACGTACAGCTGCCCGCAGTGCGGCGGGCGAATGCGGTCGATGACGATGTGCGAGAACGGCCATTTCTGCTGATGGAAACTTAAAGCGAAGCAAATGAAAGGAGCAGTCATATGTGCGCTGCAATGAAAATGGATTCAGAGACGTACGAGGTGAAGAGAAACGCCTTGATTGGAATCATCGAAGGCGTCATGGAACGGTCGAATGACCTTCCCGGCAAGACGCGCGGCGAGCTGGCAGAGGTCGTCGGGAAACTGAAGCGCAACAGCTTTGAAATCGCCCTCGTGGGCGAATTCCAGGGCGGGAAGTCCACGACTTTCGACGCCATCTGCGATGGACGGGAGATCTCTCCGCGCGGCGTCGGCGTCAAGACGAGCGCCTGCAAGATCTCCGCGCAGTCGATTCCGGAAGGAGAGGAGGAATATGCCGACCTCGCGTGGAAGACGGACGACGAGCTGATGCTCACGATGTACGACATCGTATGCGACAACCTTCGAGACGACAAGGATGGCCATGCGCTCTTTCCCGACAAGATGCCGGAAACGCTTCCGTCGCTGTCGGACGCACGTGTCCGCGAATACGCGGAGAAGGCCATACGCTCCGAATGGGAAAAGTACAGCAAGAACATCGTGGGCTACGACAGGGAGGGCAACGGCAAGCTCGACCTTCTGCAGATTTCGACCCTGATCTTGAAGTGGTATGGAACGCCGGAGCTCGACGAGCTGCGGGCGCGGACGCGAGTCGTGCTTGAGGACATCAAGTCTCTAGTGGCCTTTCCGCACAAATGGGCCATCCGCTGGCAGAAGGACCGCGAGAACACGGACTGGGCGTTCAATGAGATTCCGTTCGTCTTCCTCGGCGAAGTCAACTGCTACGTCCATTGCAAGAACCTCGAACGCCTTGGCTGCGTCATCACCGACTGCCCCGGCCTTTTCGCAGGCCCGTGGGACACGGAAGTGGCTCGAAAGGCCATGCTCAAGGCGGATGCGATTCTCTACCTGATCGGCGGTGAGAAGCAGATGACGGCAGCCGACATGCGCGTCCTTTCCGAAATCTGCAAGAGGCAGCAGGCGCACAAACTCTTCTTCGCCATCAACGCGCGTTTGTCAAAGGCGCACGTCGAACACAATCTCCGCCCCACCGATTTCAGCATGATCAAGGGAAAGGGAATCGCAGTCGAGCGCGAAGAGGAAATCTGCGTCTTCAACGCTGCGCTTGCGTTCAACGCCAAGACGATGCCTGCCGACCCGGTGGCGTGGGGCAAGACCGTACGCCATGCGCTTGCGCAGTATCTTGAACTTGACGCATTCGACGAGAACGACGCCGCCCGTGTCGGGGAACTCCAGCGGAATCCCGCGGAGATGTACAAGGCGTCCGATCTGGCGGGGATTCTCGCCAAGATAGAGATGGACATCATCAACAAGAAGTTCGAGAGCATTCTCGTCACGGGCGGCCTTGACAAGGCCCGCATGGCGCTGGACGCGCTCAACGGCACCCTGGCGGCCAAGGAGGCTGCCGCGAAGAAAAAACTTGAAGACGTCAAGGCGGACGAGCAGAGGGCGCATGAACGGCTGTCGAAGTTCAAGGCGTTTGTTTCGTCTTCAGTCGAAGAGGCTCTGTACGACAGGATCAGCGCGGACGACGTCGCCAATGACTTCTGGCGTGCGGTCTACTTCGACAATATCGACGCCTATTCGGACGAGATCTGCGACATCATCAAGCGGCAGCTTTCGAGCTCTAGGAACTTGTTCAAGATCATATGGGAACACTGCAAGAACAAGTTTTCCGACTATGAGGACAACGAGGAGCTTAAAGGCATCTTGTCCGAGCCGACCGAATCCGCGATGAACAAGGTTTGCGTGGACACGGCGGAAGGCTGGATGTCCAAGTTGGCCGACGGGCAGAACGGACGATTCACAAGCAACTACGGCAAGACTCTTGAACGCATTAAAAAGGACGCCGAACGGGAATGGAAGGAGAAGTACGCAATCGGCAGCGACTTGCTGAACGGGCTCGCGATGGAGTTCCCGACTGTGACTGGGACGCTTCCCGAAATCGTCAGTGGCGACGGATGCGTTGGAAGCATCGACGTCCGCGGCATGGCGGTCGGAGTGTTCTTCAAAAGACTGCTCATGGTCATTGTCGGGACCGTGGCGGCAGGCCTGGCACCATTGCTTGTGGGACTCGTAATCACCACCGTGACAGCATTCGCCCCCTTTGTGTGGGGTGGAATGGCCGTTGCCGCAATTTTTGCGAGTGGAAAACTTGTGGATGTCTGGCTGAAGTGCGAAGACAAGATCATGTCGGGAATCACTGACAGGATTCGCCCGAAACTGGCGATGCTCCTACGCGACGAGTTCAAGAAACATCAGCATGAGATTCAGGACGGAATGAAGGAGTCCGTCTTGAAGGGAATGCTTGATGAATTGTTCAAGCGTTGCAAGGCGGCTCTTGGCAAACTGGAGGCTGACCTCAACAAGCGAGCAGAAGACCTGGTTGCCTCCGTGAAGAAGAGCGAGGCGGAGAAGATACTGGAAGCGGAGAATGCGAAGAAAGTTCGTACGGAGCAGATCGAGCCCGCGCGCGCGGAAATCGCCGCGTTCGCGGAAGACCTTAAGCCGTACTTCGAGCAATGACACCGTTGGTTGACACAGTGCCAATGGGAGGGTCGCGCTCCTGCGCGACCGATACGGGAACTGCGGACGCGCAGGAGCGCGTCCCTCCCGTGGCCAGTCGCATGGCACGGCGCGTCCCTCCCATGGCCAGTCGCATGGACACGGAGCGTCCCTCCCGTGGCCAGTCGCATCTGCCGTCGCTTGTGCACGGCCGGTGGCGAAAGGCGTAATCGGCAGGGTGGTCGCCCCGCGACCGCTGTCGCCTTGCGACGCAGAAAACGGATAGCGTGAATTGGGAGGGTCGCGCTCCTGCGCGACCGAGTCCCGAACAATGATGTCAAAAGAAAGGATGATTCAGATGTCTGAAAAGAAGAAGATGACGCCGGAAGTCTACGAGGAGAAGAGAAACAAGTTGATCGATCTCCTGGGAGAGTGTTCGGAGAGGCTGGACGACCAGGCGGAGGTGACGAAGAGCGCGCTCGGAGGCATCTGCGAGGCGACGGGCGAAAGGCTGAACGCCATCGCGGACGACCTTCGACGCAACAGTTTTGAAATCGTCCTCGTCGGCGAATTCCAGGGCGGCAAGTCCACGACGTTCGACGCAATCTGCGACGGACGCGACATCTCGCCCCGCGGCATCGGGATCAAGATGAGCGCCTGCCGCATCTCCGCCCAGTCCGTACCGGAAGAGACGGAAGAATGCGCGGTTCTCAACTGGAAGTCCGACGACGACCTCATGCTGACGATATACGAGTTCATCCGGGATTTCGTCAGCGATAACCTTGCCGACGACGAGGAGGCCGTGCGCCTTTTTCCGCAGGACCCGCCTGAAAAACTGCCGTCCCTCTCCAATCGGCGCGTTCGCGAACTGGCGGAGCGGGCGATTCACCGGGAATGGGAGATCTACCGCAAGGTGCCGGGATCGTATGGCGGCGAGGAAGACGGCCGACTTGACCTTCTCAAGATTGCGACGCTCATCTTGAAGTACCATGGGACGCCTGAACTGGAAAGGCTGCGGAAGAGGGAACGGATCGGAATTGAAGAGCTCAAGCCGCTTGTCGTGTTTCCGCAGGGCTGGGCGATGCGCTGGCAGAAGGACGGAGAGAACGCGGCGTGGACGTTGACGGAGAGCGCGTTTGCGTTCCTCGGAAGCGCCGACTGCCATATCCACAGTCCGAACCTTGAGCGGCTTGGGTGTGTCGTCACGGACTGCCCTGGCCTTTTCGCGGGGCCTTGGGACACGAAGATCGCACAGGAGGCCATGGAACGCGCCGATGCGATTCTCTATCTCATGCGCGGGAACAAGACGATTGGCGACGAAGACGTGCGGGCGTTGCGTGAAATTCTGCGGAATCAGCAGGGCGACAAGCTGTTCTTCGCGATCAACGCGAATGGAAGTCCTGTCGATCGCGGGGACGAAGGGCTATTGTGCGTTCGGCAGAACGTCATCGAGAATCTGCGCGAAACGGATCTTTCCATGCTTCAGCGCATCGGCGTCAAGAACGTCAATGGCGCAGAGGGCCTTGACGTCTTCAACGCCCTGCTCGCCTTCAAGTCAAAGGAAGCGCGGGGGGAGGGCGAAGAGGCGTTCAAACGGTGGCGAAGAGTCGTGGAAGAGGCTCTGCAGAACTATCTGGGGCTGAATCTATACGACGACGAAGACGAAAAGAGGATTCGAGAACTGCTGACGGACTGCAAGAAACTGGAGGAGGCGTCGGACTTTCCCGCGATTCGCCGAAAGATAGAAACGGACATCGTCGGGCGGAAGTTCGAGCGCGTCCTTGTAGACCGCGGAACGCTGCAGATGTCCTATGCGCTCAAGGATGTCGACGGAAAACTGGGGCGACTGGAGGACGCCGCAAAAGACAATCTGGAAGCAAAGAAGCGCGAGGTTGAAGCGGCTAGGCGGAAGTTGAAGGAGTTCCAGGACTTTGTCGAAGACGGCATGAAGAAGACCCTGAACGAATCGGATGGCGCAGAGGTTGTCTGTCGGGACTGCTACGACAGCGTTTTCACCGACAACGTCAGGAGCTATGAGAACGAGGTGTCGGAGGCCATTGCAGAGGCGCTTACAAGAAACTTTGCGAATATCTTCTGCCTAGGATGGGAGGATGCGTGTAATCGTCTGAAAAAGGGATGGAACGCCTTTTGCAATTTCTTCAGGTCCAAGGAAAAGGAGTTCGTACCTGACGACACGCAGTTCAGGGCAATTCTGGAACCTTCCATTCGTTCTGCGATGTGCAGGGTTGCAGCAGATGGAATGCGCGGATGGGTTGTGCGCGTCTCGCAGGGGTTGGACAACAGGTTTTCAAAGACCTATGGACGCTCTTTGAAGCGTCTGCAAGAAGAGATTGCCAAACGATGGAAGACGATGGTCGACGACATTCAGCCATGGTGTGGCGTCCTTGCCGGAATGGACATGGACGTGTCGCGAATAGGGGCGATTCAAGGCACTTCCGAGATTGTGTCAACCGGCGGCGCTGAATCGTACAAAATCAAGGAAGTGGTTCATGGCTTAGCTTTTTGGTCTTCCATTTACATAATACTTTATGCCGTTGTATTGGGACCTGTCCTTGCCATTATTGGAGTCATAAAGGACATATTGAATGACATATGGAATGGACCGGATGATTCTCCCGGCATCGGTTTCCGACAGATCATCAAGTTGCAGGCGAAAAATCTCATTACTCCTAAACTGCGCGAACCGCTGACGAATGCCTTTTGCAAAAAAGACAACATGAAGCAGGTGCTCCCCGAAATCGGTGAAAAAGTCCTGCGCCGCATCCTCGACCGAATTCTCGAAAACTGCCGCGACGCACTGGCGGATCAAAGGAGGCGTTTTGAGGAGAACGTCATAAGGCTTCTTGCCGCATATGAACTCGCGCTGGAGGAGCGCCGGCGGATCGCCGCAATTGCGAGGGAGGTCCGAGAAACGGTCATCGCCCCCATGCAGAAGAAGTCCGATGCTTTCAACGAGGGGCTTCTGCCGTACTTCAGGGAGAATGAATAGCCGCCGCCTTGGCGGCGGTGAGCCGTGAAATGGACTTGCACGGAACATGAAGGAGAAAGCGATGAAAGGCAATATGCGCGAACTGCTCCTGCTTGGAGACTTGCAGTGCGGGAAGTCGACGACGTTCAACGCCATCTGCGACGGGCGTGAGATCTCGCCTCGCGGCGTCGGCATCAGGACGACCGGCTGTCCGATTTCCGTGCAGTCCATTTCTGCGAACGAGGACGAATATGCTGAACTTGTCTGGAAGACGGATGACGAGCTCATGCTTGTGATGTACGACCTTGTGAGCGGCAACCTCGTCGATGACTGGAATGGACGTGCGCTCTTCCCTTTTAAGCGACCGGAAAAATTGCCTTCGCTGTCTGACGCGTACGTTCGTGGATTTGCCCAGAAGGCCGTTCACTCCGAATGGGAGAGATATCGGGCCAATCCCTCGTATGTCACGGACATCAATCGTCTGTGGATTGCGACGTTGATCCTGAGGTTCTACGGAACCCTCAAACTCGACGAACTGCGGGCGCGGACGAAAGTCGCGCCTGACGACGTGAAGTCGCTGGCGGTCTTTCCTCCGGACTGGGGTCTTCGATGGCAGAAGGACGGCGAAGAGGCTTACTGGAGTCTCAAGAAAGTGGCTTTCGCCTTTCTGTCCAAAATCGTCTGCCACATCCATTCACAGGCGCTTGAACGCCTCGGATGCGTAGTTACGGACTGCCCAAGCCCATACGCCGGGGCGTTGGAGGCGGAATGCGCCCGAAGGACCATGGAAAAGGCCGACGCCATTCTCTACGTTCTCAACGGGCACAAGAATTTGTTCGAATCCGAAATGCACAACCTCTCGCAGATGCGCGAAATCGGGTTGGCGCACAAGTTCATCTTCGCCATCAATGCGCGTTCGGCCAAGGCGAACATCGAACGCAATTTGCGCCCTGTGGATTTTGCCTGTCTTAGGAACGCGGGGTTTCCAATCGAACGCGAAGAGGACATCCCGGTGTTCAACTCCCTGCTCGCGTTCAACGCCAAGACGACGCCGTCCGATTCCTTCGCGTGGCGCAAGGAGACGCATTCGGCGCTTTCGATGTACCTCGGCCTTGAACCTTTTGACGATGATGACAGGGATCAGATTCTGAAACTCAGCCAAGACAAGGCCGGACTGTACAAGGCGTCGGGGCTGGAGGCGGTTCTCGACGAAGTGGAGGATCGGCTATCCGCAGGGGACTGCACACAGGGGCGTCATCTTGAAATCGCCCTTGTTGGCGAGTACCAGAACGGGAAGTCGACGATTTTCAACGCGATGCTGGGCGGACGCGACCTGTCGTCCCGCGGCGTGAACGCCAAAAGGAGCGCGTGCACGATCACCGCCTGCGCGCTTCCCCGGGACCAGGAGGAATATGCGGAGTTCGAGTGGCGTAGCGAGGCCATGCTAGATGAAATCGTCGCGATTGGCGGCGCGTCCGACGGTGTCGGCGACGAGGACGTCGCGCGTTTGGCGAAGCTGGTTTCGCGTTTCAGGAACTGCCCCGAACTTGCCCGGCTGCGAAAGACGGAGAGGATGCCGATAAAGGAGGCGCAGCGGCTTCTTGTCTATCCCGTGGACTGGGAGCCGCGCTGGATGCAGGATGGTGGCGGCGGAACCTTCAAGTTCGATCAAATTGCGTGGGTGTTCATCGGGCGCGTCAAGTACCACGTTCACAGCAGGCTCCTGACCCGTCTCGGATGCGACCTCACGGACAGCCCAGGATTCGGCGCCGGCGAATGGGACGAGGCGCTCGCCCGCGCCGCGATTCTCCGCGCCGACGTGCTGGTATGCGTGCTGGACAAGTCGAAGGCGATGACCTCGGCGTCGCCATACGTCAAGCGGCTGCGGTGGACAAGGGAGGTCGGAAAGGAGAATTCCATCGTGTATGCGCTGAACTCCGAGAAGTCGCGGGAGACGGCGGGCGAGTGGCAGAAGGTGAATGTTTCGACGCTGGAGACGAATGGCTTCGAGGTGGATGAATGGCAGGCGCCCGTGTTCAACGCCGAACTCGGACGATATGCGGCCAAAATGCGTTCCGCGAATGACGACGCCTCCAGGAAAAACATCCTGAGAAACGCCTGTCCCGTCATGGGAAAGTGGCTGGAAGCCGGCTCGGAAGACCGCGCCATGGTGAAGGAACTGTGTCGGGATTCGAGAAGAATGTCGCGGGAAGCCGGCTTCGACGGTTTTCTCGACGCCGTGCGCAGGGCGGTGTCGGACTTCAGGGAGAAGGAGCGCGATGGCAGGCTTCGCGTTTCGCCGCTCGGCGTCGGAGAGGACGGCGCGCCGGTCGCCGAGAACGGGTTCGCATGGGTGGACGATTCCTCGTTCATCTCCCGCCTGATGAAGGGTTGCCGCTGGAAGGCCGGGATTCCGCATGCCATTTGCCCGCATGTGGTTTCAGATGAAAAGGAAAGGGTATGGCGTCCCGCCCCCGGATACGTTTATGTGAATGGCAGACGAGACGAGTTTCGCGTGAAGTGGAAGCCGGGGCTTTCGCATCCCGATTGCCCCAATGTGGTTTCGTCTAAAAGATCCGGCACGTGGAGTCCTGCGCCGGGGTATGCGTGGGTGGACGAGACGTCATGGACGACAAAGTGGAAGAAAGGCGTCAAGTGGAAGGCAGATCTGCGTCATCCGGCGGTGGAGCATGCTTTTTCACATGAGGAGGAGGGAACTTGGTGCGCGGATCCAGGATACATATGGCGGAAAAAGGGAGATGTACTTGCAGGTGTCAGATGGAAGTCCGGGCAGAAACATCCTGTTGTTCCGCACATAGTGTCCAGATCGAAAGAAGGATACTGGATTCCTGAAGAGGGATACGGGTGGCGGTTGCTGAGTAATCGGGACGAGCGAAAGGCCGAAGACGTTCATGAGGGGTGCAAGTGGCAACCCTATAAAGACCATCCATGTCTGCGGCATGTGTGTACTACAGGTACAGAAGGAGTTTGGAGTACAGATCCAGGGTATGTCTTTTCAGAATCCGGCAGCAGAGAGTCTACAGATCCCTGGCAAAAGGTTGTCTGGCAACCGGGATATGAACGCTATGATGGCAAGGTGGCCGGAGATGAAGAAGGTGTTTGGGAGAATAAATGGTGGTATTTGCTTCGGCATTGATTGCGGGTGTCTTTCTCGTGCGCTGATAATTGAACGGAGACGTGTTTGTGAAAGGCATGTATGTCGGATTGTCATTTTCGGGAGGGTCGCGCTCCTGCGCGACCGCGGTGACGGCGGACGCGCAGGAGCGCGTCCCTCCCATGGAAAGGAAACGGGCAGCCCAGTCCGGCATTCAAGTGAAATCCCGTCTGAAAACTGATAGAATGGTGGAGACATGAACAAAGGCAAGGAAAAGGAAACATCTGAGTTCGCGCTGCGCTGGCGGATCGTCGCAGACCCCAAAAAGGAAAAGGCGGCGAGGTGGTTCGCGGGACTGGAGCTGGTCCTGCTGCCGCTGAGCTTCGTGACGTTCGGCTACGTGGTCGTCGAGGCCGCGCTGTCGCGGTGCGGCGTTTCGCTTTCGTCGCATCTGCCGCCGGCGTTCGCCAGATGGGCTCTGCCCGTCCTCGTCGCGGGGGCGATAGGCTACGTCACGAACTGGCTTGCGATTCTCATGCTCTTCAAGCCATACGAGCGCAAGCCGTGGTGGTGGGGCTGGCGGCAGGGGCTCGTACCGCAGAACAAGGCGAAGATCGCGCGCCAGGTGGGCGAGCAGGTCTGCACGGAACTTCTGCCGCCCGCCGCGCTCGTCGCGGAGTTCACGCGGGAGATTCAGGCGTATCTGTCGCGTCCGGACGTGGTCGGCAAGGTCAAGGCGCTTGCGCTTGAAATGTTCGGACTCCACGAGAAGGACGTTGTGGCGTTCATCGTGCCACAGATCGAGTCCGCCGTCGACGGGCTTCTGAACCGCCTCATGACACCGGAGCGGATCCGCGCGTTCTGGGACGAGACGCTTGCGCCGCGCCTGAAGGACGAGCGGACGCGCACTTTCATGGCGGAGAAGGTCGTCGGCGCGATCAGGGACAACGCGCCGGAGCTCGTCAGGCGAATCCGCGACCAGCTCTCCGCTCATTTGCGCAGGAAGGTCTCGGCCATGCCCATCGTGGGCGACCTGGGGCTGTCGGACGCCATTGTCGGCTTCGTCATGGACTGGTTCGCGGACGAGGCGACGATCCGCCGCCTTTTCGCCGACTGGCTGGACAAGCCGGCCACGCAGGACATGTTCCGCGGCAAGCTGCTCCTGCTCGGCGAGAAGGTGTCGGAGTGGATGAACTCTCCGCAGGGCCGGACGCAGCTGGCGCGCTTCACCGTCGACCTGCGCGGAAGGGGACGCGCGTTCATCGCCGACTACCTCCACGAGTCCATCCCCGCGCTCGTCTCCCGCGTCTTCGCCTCCGAAAAACTGTGGGCGTGGATCGAGTGCACGGCGCTGCCTAACCTGAAGGGACGTCTGCTCGCCTACCTGTCGGAGAACTCCGGCTTCCTCGTTCGCAAGCTGCGCATCGCCGAGCGGATAGAGGACGCCATCAACGCGCAGGACATCGCGCACTTCCACCGGATGCTCAACGACCTCGCCGCCCAGCACCTCAGCGCAATCCAGGTGCTCGGCTACGTCCTCGGCGCGGCGGTCGGCCTCATCCAGCTGGCGGGATGACAGGGGGACTTGAATGCGATGAAAAGTGAAACGTTCAATGGAGACGGACTCTGATGAATGAGACGGATAATGCCATTGACTTGAAAGTTGCGGCGGTGGTGTCCGCCATATGCCTCTCCGTGGGCTGGGCCGTCAATTGGCATCTTGACTACGGAGGACCGCATGGCATCGTTGACGACATCGCCATGTTGCCGTGGATCGTGCCCACGCTTGTCCCATGTCTGGCGAAGAGGCGCATGAAACGCCGACGGACGGGATTCCTTGTCGCGGGCGTCTGCACCTTTCTTACGTACGTTCTCGTCCATGGTGGTGACATCGTCATTCACCAGACAGGTCCGCACTATGACCGGATGGATATCCCGACATATTGGCTTGTCGTTGAAACGTTGCTGGTTGGCTTTGTTCTAGGCGGCTTGGCAAATGTCCTTGATTCATCTCTGGCGTTTGCCTTGAGAAGGCTTGGCATTGAGCATGAAGCGCATCCGCTTTTCCATCTCCTTGTCCGAGCGGCGGGAATGCTTGTCGTCTGGCTCTCCTTCGTTTACTTTGTGATATAATCGGCGAATCGCTTCGCGCGCATTTGCGGGACGAACTCCGCGGTGGCGAAGAAACAGGAAGGAAAGAACATGGAAATGACGGTGAATCGAATCATTGCAGCGACGATGGTCGCCGCCGGGCTTGCGTGCGCGGTCGGGTGCGAGCGGGTGGGGAAGCCCGACGGAGATGCGGCGGCCGGCGCCGGTGGAACTGAATGCACGGCGAACGCAGCGACGAATGTAGCGACGAACGTAGTGTCCGCCTCGCCAAACGGGGATGGTGGAACTTCGGAACGGAAGGCGCGGACGGGACGCGACTGCTTCAACGCGCCAATCGACTTCGACAACAAGCCCTATATGCCGTATTCGCAGTTCAGCAACGGTGTCGCCAAAATCGGACTTGACGGCGAAACATGGACGATTATCGGTGCCGACAGACCTCTCTACCGGTTCGGGCGCTACGAGTGCGGATTTGTCCGCCAAGACCGTCCAGACGGCAGGAGGATTGTGTCGGCGGCGCTCTTCTTCGGAGGGGCTTTGATTGCCATGGAGGCCATTCAGGCGCGCGAAGATGGTTTTGGTTCTGACACTGACGGATGGCACGTGATTGACTATCTGCCTGAGGTGGTTAGGCAATTTGGGGGGCAGGATTTCGAGGCGGGAGCGCTTGAATACTCCACGACAAACGCCCAACGTTTAACAGAGTTTCGTCTTGGAGACGTAAACCAGATGATTCTTCGGCATCGCGAGCGTGTGCCGTATTGGCCGACTGCAGAGCATATGGAACGGCTGAGGCAGACCGATCCGTCGGCGTTTCGCGACATAGAAACAGGTATCATACATGACAAAGCTTGCGTACCCACTATCGATGAGAGGTGCGAGTTGACTGTGGAAGCGTCTTATGTGACCGAACTTTACAGGCAGCTCGTCGTCTGCAAGTTTCTCCACGCAAAATCATGGGAAGAGAGACTCAAGTACAGAGAATTGGAGGAGAAAGTCGCCGAGATTCAGCGGAAGTGTATTGAAGGCGAGGGATGGCGTGGGAGTCATTATGGCATCACGTGGGGCGAGGGGTTGCGTATGGATTTGCTGGGTGCTCTGCTTTTGGGAGGCGAGGCCGCAGAGTGCTGGGAAGTCGCGTCCTCGATGAAGGGGCGAATTTGCGGCTGGAATCTCGAATTCGAACTCGGTTTTGCGTTGAAACAGGGACGGTTCTTCGTAATCAGGTTCAAGGGGGACGAAGGTGATTGGCAAGAAGGCCTAATGCTCTTCAAGGTGTCCAATTACGAGGACGATTTCGTGAGGAATGCCGGTTTTGTCTACGTGAAAGTCGAAGGGGAATTTGTCGAGAACGGCGGAGTGACAGGGGATTCGTATCAGATTCCTTACACGTTTCTCGTGAAGGTGGACGGCAAGGGGAAGATTGTCAAGTACTATCCTTGGCCGAAGCACGTGAAGACGGTCAAGGAGTTCTGGGCGGCGTCTGAAAAGGCGCAGGCGGCAAATGCCAATTGACGTCGCAAGGCTCGTCGAACTCGGCGTCCGCAACGTGCATCCGCTATTCGGACGTGGCGCGCGCGGCGAAACGCTTGCGCGCAGATGCCACATGGGGCGGACGCTTGAGCGCGTCCGGGAGGCCGGCGTCGGAATCGTCGTCGACCTCCGTACTGCGGACTACAACGACAGGCTTCCGCGCCGATGCGCCGCCGTCGGACTGGCGTATCTCCACGTCCCCGTGGACGCGCGGACAATGCCGCCGGCGGATCTGGCCGCCGCCCTGCCCGCCCTGTTCAACGCCTTCGACGGCAGTGGCTTCTACGTTTCCTGCCAGCAGGGACTGCACCGCACGGACGTCGCGCTCGCCCTCCACTTCTTCTTCCACGACGACAGGGACGTGCCGCAAATGGTCGGACACCGGACAAAGGGCTTTCTGCGCTGCGACGACCTCATGTGCCGGATGAACGCGATGCGCCCGTTCTTCCCCGAAATCGCCGACGCCGTGTTCGCGGAACGCCGAAGGCGCTTTCTCGCGTTCAACAGAATCGGCATGGCCGTTCCGTCCATTCGGTAGGGCGCGACTCGGCAGCGGACGGCGGGGCGGGACGCCCCGCCCTACCGAATAGGCAAATGAATGGCATTTCGGTAGGGCGCGACGTCCCCGTCGCGCCGAATGCGTCCGTTCGCGGGTTTTGCATTGCGCGACGGCCTCGTCGCGTCGCCCCCCTTGACGGGGGAGAAAAAAAAAATGCTACATTATGCGCGTTTCACGGTCAAATGTGGCATTGTCATGATTGAGGGGCGGATGTCGCGCCTCGTTCCGGGATTCGTTCGCATGACTGCCGCATGAGGACGGCAGTCAAGGAGGACGAATGGAAACGAAGACGTACGAAAGAGGAACGCGACGCCGCCTTGCGGCGCTTGCGACGTGTCTGGCCGGCGCGCTTGCATGGACGCTGCCCGCCGCGAATCCGCAGCTGGTCTGGACCGGCGGCGGCGACGGCTCGAAGTGGAGCGACGCCGCGAACTGGGACGGGGCGCCCGACTGGGCCGTCGTCAACGACCTCGACTTCACCGCCGTCGCAGGCGGCGCGACGCTCGTGAACGACGCGACGGCGAAGTTCGGCACGGTGGCGTTCGGCGCGGACAAGGGGATGGTCGTCTGGGAGTCCGATCGCGTGGCCGAGCCTTCGTCCGCCATGATCGTCCTTCCCGCCGGCACGACCCTGGACGCGAACTTCCAAATGGGAAGCTACTGGGGATGGACGGCATGGAAGACCGAAGTGAAGGGCGGCGGAACGCTCGTCGTCTCCGGCACGTGGCAGGGCTCGTATTCGGGCGCTTCCCTGACGCTCGACGGCGTGTCCGCCGTGATGAAGAAGGGGATGGGCGCGAACGCCGGATGCGACGTCACGCTGCGCAACGGAGCCCGGCTGACGGCGGAGAGCGATTTCACGCTTGGAACGCTCGTCTCGCCTGACGACGATGTCGCGCTTGACTTGAACGGCTTCTCCGCGCTTCTCAAACGCGCAGACGGCGTCTTCGCCGGAGCTCTTGAAGGGTCTGGTACGCTGACGGTGCAGGGCGGAGGCTCCTGGACGCTGTCCGGCCAGTCGCCGAATTTCGCGGGAACGCTGGCCGTCAAGACGGCGAAAGTCGACGTCACGGGCGCGCTTGGCCCGAACGCGAAGGTCTCCAGCGTGGACACCGGCGTTCTTTCCCTTTCCGCAGACGCCGCCGTGGCGGGCCTTTCCGGCTCCGCCTCCAAAGGCGGCGTCTCCATCGCCGAGGGGCGGACGCTCACGGCGACGTCCGGCGGACGCTATGGTGCGAGCCTGACGGGCGCCGGCTCTTTCGCGTTCGACGGCGAAGGCGAGACGCTTGTCCTTTCCGGCGCGAACGGCCACACGGGGGCGATGTCGGTCAAGGCTGGAACACTCGTCGTCTCGGACGTGAACGGACTTTCCGGATATCCGTCCGGCCTCGTGAGCCGCTATTCCTTCGACAGCGACGTCACGACCGACGACCTCGGCGCAAACGACCTCGTCGTGGCGGCGGGCGCTCCGACGCGCCTTGCGGATGGCGGCGTGGGCGGATCGGGCTGTCTGCGCTTCGGCGGCGCGGATGCATCCGGCCACGCGTTCCTGAAAACCGGCAAGGCCTCCTTCGTGAAGGGGTGGACGCCTTTCACGATGTCGTTCTGGATTCGCGCGTCGGACGTCGCGACGTGGACGGACAACGGAAAGTTCCTGCAAATGGGCGCGTGGAACGCCGACGGCTCTTCGTACGTCGCCCTCGGCGCGACGACGACCACCGCTGCCGGCTATCCGGACGGCTCGCTTCTGACTCTTCAGGGGAACTGGGTGTGGACGGGCAACTGGCAGGACGGCACGTGGCGGCATTTCGCGCTGACGTTCGACGGTGACGTCCTCACGTTCTTCATCGACGGAACTTCCCGCGCCATGAAGGGAAAGGCATGGGACATCGCCGCAGGGAACGTCGTCTTCGGAGAGAACGTCACCGCCGACTACGACGAAATCCTCGTCTTCAACCGCGCGCTGTCGGCGGACGAGGTGAAGGGACTGTGCAACGCGCCGACGCCAGCGCCGTCCGCGACTGCGCAGACGTTCGTGCCGTCCCCCGTCGCCCGCTGGACGTTCGACGACCCCGACGATCCCGGACGCGACGCAAGCGGGAACGGATGTGACCTGACGGTCTGCGGCGGAACGCTGGAACTCGTCGCGGGCGACGGAATCTGCGGAAGGGCGGCCCGCCTGACGAAGGACGGCGCCTATCTGAAGCGCGTCGAGGCCGGGCTGCCGGCGAACTTTCCGACAGGCGGCGCGTCGTTCACCGTGAACGCTCGCGTGGCGGGCGACGGCGGTGTGCAGGACATAACGCTCTTTTCGATGGGAGACGCGGGGACGGACGGCCGGAGCTTCAGGATCGGCAACGGATCCTATCCGCGTCTGCTGGGCTATTCGACGACGGGGAAGAGCGGATGCTGGACGAAGGCGTTCGAAAACTTCCTGGGGAAGTCGCAGGTGGACTACACTTTCGTCTTCGATTCAAGCACCGGGCGCATGACCTGCTATCGCGACGGCGTTGAGACAATCGCCCCGCACGAGCCGAAGACCACGCCCGCGATTGCGGCGGACGGCACAATCTGCATCTCGTACAATCCGCTTGATTCCGCGCATTTCGAGGGGACGCTCGACGACCTGCAGGTCTTCGACGTCGCGCTCGACGCCGGGCAGGTCCGTCGCATGGTGCAGTCCATCGGGACGGAGGGCGTGCCGGGCGTTCTGTCAGCCCTCTCGCCGGTGTCAGTCGCGTCCGGCGCGACGCTCCATGTCGCTACTCCCGGCGTGACGGCGGCGGCCGCGCTGACGGGCGCGGGGAGGCTCTCGCTCTGCACTAACGCCATTTTCCGCGCATCGTCGGTCTCGAACTTCACGGGGACTGTCGTCGGGGCGGGGGCGTTCGCGCTGGCCGAGGGCGGAACGCTCGTCTGCTCTTCGGACGCCCCGGCCGTCGACATGGCGGGGACGCTTCGGCTTCCGTCCGTCGCGACGGTGCGCTTCGCCGGATTGGAGCATGGGAACGCGGCAGTCAGCCTTGTCGCCCGCGCCACGCGGCTTGACGGCGCGACAGACCTTTCGGGATGGACTTGCCGGCAGGGCGAGAGGGACGTCCGCGCGACGTTCAGGATCGGGGACGGCGCCGTCTACGCGATGCGCCAGGGCCTTGTAATCCTGGTGCGATAGCGGTTCGCCCCGTCCGCAGAATGTCCATATTGTGAACAACGACATGGCATTCTATGCCATGTCTCGCTCATATGTTATAATCGTGTCCAGTGATGGCGCAAGGCGGAATGGAGTCTTGGGAATCGCCGTCATGTGTTCATAGATTTCATGACATGATATAGACATGCAGCGCAAAGACAAAAAGAAGAAAATCGCACCGTTGCGGAACAAGCCCGTTTTTTCGGGCGGCTTCCGCACGAGCGCGAACGCCGTTGAAAATGGCTTTTTGAGGCAATGCAGTGGAGTGCATAGGGCGATTTCGTTCTTTTCCGGCTGCGGCGGGATGGATTTCGGCTTCATGGGCGGCTTCTCCGTTTTGGGACAGGTCTACGAACGTCTTCCGTTCGAGGTCGTGGAGGCGTACGACTTCCTTGGCGATGCGGTCGAATGCTACCGCCTGAACGTCTCCGAGCGAATTAACGAAGCAGACCTGACGAAAGTCGACATTGCATCGCTCCCGTCCGCCGATCTGCTCATAGGCGGATTCCCTTGCCAGGACTTCTCATCGGCCGGCCCGAAGTCGGGATTGGACGGCAGCCGCGGAAGGCTGTACCGCGTTCTCATCGACTACATGAAATGCCATCGTCCGCGCGTTGTCGTGGGCGAGAACGTCATTCATCTTGCGCGAATGCAGAACGGCGCGTGCCTTCGGACGATTGTGAAGGACTTTCAGTCCTGCGGCTACCACTTCGACGTGTGGAATCTCTATGCGCCCGACTACGGCGTCCCCCAGAACAGGCGGCGGCTGTTCTTCATCGGCGTGAGGGACGACGTGTCCGGATTCCCGGTGAAGCCGCCGCCGACACATGCCGAACGTCCTGTCACCATTTCGCAGGCGCTGTCCGACCTTGAGCCGGTTGCGGACGAGACCGTGCCCAATCAGAGCCAGTATTTCCTCTCGTCGCGGGCGACGTCCGGCGGCGGGCAGGGCGACAATGTCAATGTCCCCGACAAGGTGGCGTACTGCATCAGGGCGAACGCCCGCGGGCGAATCCAGTTCCACTACCTTCTTGACCGTCGCCTCACCGTGCGCGAATGTGCGCGCGTCCAGACGTTTCCCGATGCATTCGTGTTTCCGTTCACGACGCAACGCAACTTGACCTTGATAGGAAACGCCGTGCCGCCTATTCTCGCCCATGCCGTCGCGCGCTCGATTCACGCCTTCATCGCCAGCGCCGACGGCGTTGCGATCGATCCGAAGTCCGTCACCACGGAACGCGAATACGAGCTGCTTGAACAGGAGACGCTTGGACTATGAACAAGACCGACGCCGAATACCTTGAAGTCTTTCTTTCGCCGCTTCGTGTCTGCGCAGACTATCAGCCGGCCTTTGGGACGTCAGGCGGCGCGGGACTGTCGCTTGACGATTTCAAGGCGCTTTATGGCGCGGACGAGTTCTATTCGTGGATTGGACTGGACTCGCCTCTCATCTATGCGGCGCACAGGGCGTCTGGCGGATTGACGTCCATATATCGCCAGATAGGCATAGCCTCCGAACGACTGCTTCGTGAAATCATCAAGGACGTTCTTGGGCTTGACGAGCGTCAGGTGGAGTGGCGATACGAATACAATCGAACGAAAACCCAAAAGGCGTTCCACGTGCTTGATGCGCGGATAAGCGTCGACGACATGTCTTCGTCCGAAGACGTGTCCCGGTTTCGAGGGTGGCTTGTTCACGCGATGCAGAGCGCAGGCGGCGACAGACGACTGAAAGCGCGAGGGGCGATCTTTGAAATCAGACAGGGATACAAGAGC
The DNA here is from genome assembly GCA_964386385.1 of uncultured Lentisphaeraceae bacterium. Classification (GTDB taxonomy): domain Bacteria; phylum Verrucomicrobiota; class Kiritimatiellia; order RFP12; family UBA1067; genus RUG572. The sequence goes on from CAYLRN010000005.1 coordinate 134,146, forward strand.
GCGGATTCAAAGCGGCAGAATGCCGATCTGCGTTTTGGCGCGAAAGCCTATCAAGCGGCGCACATCCCTGTGGTCGCAGTTCTTTCGTCGCAGGTCAGCCAGACGGTCATTTCCCGTTATCGCGATGCGGGAATGCTTGTCATGACTGGTACACCCTCCAACGACCCGACGATTTCGACATTTGCGTTTTTCAAGTCCGTCGTCGGCTATGACCTCGCCGGGTTCTTCGCGCGGAACTCGGCGACAATCCAGGCGGAGATTCATTGCCTTGTCGAAAAACTGCTATCGACGGGATAGTGGAAAACAAGAATATGCCGACGCCGTATAGGCAAATGAATGGCATTTCGGTAGGGCGCGACGTCCCCGTCGCGCCGAATGCGTCCGTTCGCGGGTTTTGCATTGCGCGACGGCCTCGTCGCGCATGGATGACGGCGAACACGGACAGGCGGGCGCGCAGCGACGACTGGTTGGATCTTGAAAGAAAGGAATGACGGACAGATGAACTTGAAGACGGTTTTTTTGATTTGCGCCGCATTCGCGGCAGGAGCGGGCGCGGTGTTCGCCGCCGCAGTGGACGAGGCGCGGCCGGCGTACGGGGCGATGCTGCGCATTCCGTCCGCCGGCGCGGCGTTCAGTCCGCGCGCGTACGCGGTGCGCGACGGGCAGTGGCGAGCGAAAGAGGCCGCAGACGGACTGGACGCGGACGCCGCCGGAAGCCGGGTGTTCCGCATTCCCATGCACGGCGGCGCGGCGGGCGACTACGACGGGACGTGCGCCTTCCGCGACTGCGAGGGCGCCGTCCGCGCCGAATGGTCTCTACATCCGCAGAGGAACGCAAATGCCGCAGCCATCGAACTGCGCGGGACTCTGCCGCTCGAGGACTACGCCGGCGGCGCGATCGCCGCGGACGGCGCCAGGACGTCCATCCCCGTTGAGACGGCGCGGACGCGCTGCTTCGACCGGCGCGCCCGCGCGTTCACGCTCTTTGACGTGCATGGACGCGAACGCCTCTCCCTCGTCTTCGCCGAACCGCATCGTCTTGGCGTCGAAATGGACGGCGACCCGAAAATCGGCGGCAGGCTAATCTTCTGCATTCCAATCGCCGAACGCGCCGAGGCCGGAAAGACCGTCGCGATCGCCCTCAAGTTTGCCGTGCCGGGCGGTCTCAGGGTCGGTCCCGACGGCAACTACGTCATCTCCGGCGGGAAGGACTGGATTCCCTTCGCGCCCGCGAAGACGGTTCTCGCCGATTCCCCGCTCGACTTCTCGGCAATGCGCCCGACCGGAACGCCGGCGGGAAAGTGGGGGCGGATCGTCGCGAAGGGCGACGATTTCGTCTTCGAGAAGCGCCCCGACGTCCCCGCCCGCTTCTACGGCGTAAACCTCTGCACCGACGCAATCGTCCCCGAAACGAAGGCCGACGCCGACGCGCTCGCCGAGCGCCTTGCGCGGATGGGCTACAACGCCGTGCGCATCCACCACCAGGAATGCGCCCTCCTTGGAAAGAACCTCCGCGGCGTGGAACTCGACCCCGAACGCGCGGCGCGCTTCGACGCGCTCGTCGCGGCCTGCGTCCGGAACGGACTCTACATCACGACCGACCTCTTCTGCTCGCGCTCGTGGCGCATTCCATGGCGCGACGTCGGTATCGACCGCGACGGTCTCGTCGGCATGGGCGAATTCAAGGCGCTCGTGCAGGTCCACGAGGGCGTCTACTCGAACTACCTTGCGTTCGCGCGGACGTTCCTGACGCATCGGAACGCCTACACGGGACGCTCCCTTGCGGAGGAGCCTGCCCTGGGATGGCTCTCGCTCGTCAACGAGGGATGCCTCGGCTCCGACGTCGCCGCGCTTGAGAAGTGGGAGAGCTGGCGCGCGGCGTGGAAGACGTGGCTTGCGGAAAAACGCCGCGCGGACGCCGCCGTCTGGGCGGACGTCCCGGAGACGTTCCCCGACCGCGTGATGGCGGCGACGAAACACGCCGTCGCGTTCAAGCTGTTCCTCGGCGATGTGGAAACGCGCTTCGCCGAGCGGACGAAACGCTTCCTCCGCGACGAACTGGGATGCAGGGCGCTCCTCTGCAACATGAACGGCGTCTTCCACCCCGTCCACGTCCGCAAGGCGCGCGTGAAGCCGTACGACTACGTTGACGGGCATTTCTACGTGGACCACCCGAACTTCCTCGGACAGAACTGGAAGCCGCCGTCCACCGCCGGCACGGGCAATCCCGTCAAGAACGCCATGGGCGCCAACTATCCCGCGTTCGCGCGCGAATGGGGCAGGCCGTTCACGATCACCGAATGGAACTACTGCGCGCCGAACCCGAACCGCGTCTGCCAGGGTCTGCTCGTCGGCGCCGCTGCCGCGTTCCAAGGCTGGGGCGGAATGTGGCATTTCGACTTCGCGGGCCAGAGCCGCCAGTGCATTTCGCCCGAGACCGCAGAACTGGGCGCGTTCGTCATGGCGGGCGACCCAGTCATGCGCGCGGCCGACCTGGCGGCGGTCTGCCTCTATCTGCGCGGCGACATGCCGGAGGCGACGCGGAAGTACGCCGACGTCGTGCCGGCGGAGGTCTTCGCGCGTCCGGCGGACGTCGGGCCGTCCGAGGACACTTGGCACTACCTCAACTGGCTTACGTGGTATGGCAAGGTCGGACAGTCCACTGCTGCCGCGAAGCTGCCGGACGGCGTGGAGGAGGTCTCTCGCTATCCCGATTCGTATTTCAGGAAGGACCTTGACGCCCTGCGCCGGCGGACGGTCGGCGTGGGGGCGGACGACCCGCTTCCGCCCGCGTGCGACGGCGCGGCGCGAATCGACGGCAGGAAGGGGGCGTTCGTCGTGGAGACTTCGCGCACGTGCGGCGGATTCGTGCCGGGCGGCGCGTTCACGGCAGGCCCGCTGGAAGCCAGCGTCGGCGAAACGCCCACGGCCCTTTGGGCAAGTTCGCTAGACGGACGGGCGATTGGCGAGTCGCGGAAACTCCTGCTTGTGCATCTCGTGGACACTGTCGCGACGGACATCTCGTTCACGGACGAGTCGCGCCGCATTCTCTTCGACTGGGGTCGCGCGCCGCAGCTCGTGCGCCGCGCCGCCGCCGAGGTGTCGCTGGCGTTGCCGCCCTTGAACTGGCATGTGCGGGCCCTGTCCGAGGACGGAAGCGTCCGCTACGAAGTTCCCGTGCGCTACGAGCACGGCCGCCTTCGCTTCGCCGCGTCTACGGCGGGCGATGACGGCAGGGCGACGCTTCACTATTCCCTGTCCGCCGAGCCGATTGCGCCGGCGGCGTTCAGGGAAGGCGAACGCATCGGCTTTCTGGGCGACTCCATCTCCGAGGGCGGAAACATGGCGTTCTATCTTGAATACCTCTCTGCCATCCGCCATCCGGGGAAGGGCGTTCGCTGCGCGAACATGGGACGGAGCGGCGACACGAGCTGGGGCGGCGCAGAGCGCTGGGAGAGGGAGATCGCCGCGCAGCCTGTCGACCGCGTGTTCGCGATGTTCGGAATGAACGACGTCAACGCCCCGTCGTGCGCGGAACGCTACGCGAAGTCGATGCGCGAGATCGCGGGGAAAGTCCGGGCGGACGGCAGGTCACTCGTGCTGCTTACGCCGTCGCCCTACGACGTATGGGGACGCCAGCCGACGCCGGTCGCCCGCAGCGAGGAGAGGCTTGCCGTCTGCGCGGAGGAGGTGCGGCGAATCGCCGTCGAGGCGGGAACGCCGCTCGTCGACCTGCACGCGCCGATGCGGAAGGTCTTTCGCGCCAATCCCGACCGCTGGTTCAACGGCGACCGCGTCCATCCGGACTTTGCGGGCCACGTGCTGATGGCGTCGCTGGTCTGGACGGCGACCGGCGAGCCGGGCGAGTTCTCGCGCATCGCCTTCGACGCGAAGGGCGCGAAGTCGTTCACGGCGATGTATTCTCCGCAGGCGCTGCCATGCGCGGTGGACGCGGACTACCGCAAGCTCGCCGCGGTCTATCCGCTTGCGGAGCGGCTGAACGTGGAGACGCTTGTCGTCGCCAACCTGGCGCCCGGAACGTATGCGCTTCGCTCGAACGGCGCGGAGATCGCCCGCTTCACGTCCGCGCAGCTCGCCCGCGGCGTGAACGTCGCGGAGCTGGAGACGCCCAACCAGCTGCTTTCACGGCGGACGCTTGACGTCGCCCGCCGTCTCGCCCGCTTCGAACAGGAGCGGCGCGTTTTCGCACAGGTCTTGGCGTGGCTTTCCGCGGCGAAGGTGGACGTCGCGGACGCCGCCGCAGTGGCGGAATGGGTCAGGGCGGAGCGCCCGAAGTCGAAGAACTACACCTGGGGAGGCTGGCGCAACCACATGCTCGGCGTCTTCGAGCGGCTATATCCCGAACGCGACGCGTTGGCGGCGAAGTCGGACGCCCTGCACGCGCAGTTAGCCGCCGTCCGCCCCGTAGCCTGGACGCTTTCGCTCGACTGACCGCCGGGGGAGGGGTGCGCTTCTGCGTCATGCCGCCGTCCGCCTAGCCGAAATGCCATCGCGTTGACAAGGAAAAAAAAATGAAATAATTGTCTCACTTTGCGAGGGAAAGGCTGCCGCCCTTCGGCAAAGGAGGCACGGCGTGGACGGAGCGCCGGCCTTTTCCAACTGGATGGCGCAGGTGAAACAAGGAAATGTCCATGGTACGTGTTGCGGAAAAAGGGTGGAGACGGTCGCTGTCTCTTCTCGCCGTCTTGGGAATGGCGGGCATGGCGGCGTGTCAGGCGGCGGCGGAGACCGCGACCATCTTGACGACGGACGCCTATGGGCAGTCCTCGCTCACCAATGCGTCGAACTGGTCGACTGGGGTGGCGCCGACGGACGCGGCGGCGAAGGACGTTGACTTCGTCCTGAACAAGAACACAATGCGCACTCCGCTGACGGGCGACTGGACGTCCCCTGCGAAATCGATGGCGGTGGACGGCGGCTTGTTCGTGCTGGCCAACAACGGGCAGGCCGGGGCGAGAATCGCGTTCGCGAATCCGCTCACGTTCAGGCGCGGGAATCTGGCGAACTTCTACGTTCACGGCTCGTTCCTGGACGCGGACGTCGTCCTGGACTGTCCTAACGGTTTCACCGTGTTCGCGGAGCACAGCTGCAGGAGCAAGGAAACGGACTTCGCCAACGTCGTGTTCACGGGAGATTTCTTCGGCGAAGCGGATTCCACGCTCTGTTTTCGCCAGCAATACGGCCCCAGCGCGACATGCGACGGCACGAACGCCACCTATCGGATCGACGGGTCCCTTTCCGAATGCCGTTCGACTTTTGACTTGAAGGTCTTGGGTTACACGGACGACGTCGGCGACACCAATCTGGTCCTTCGCCTCACGACAGCGACGAATTTTCCCGGAACGCTGAAGATGGGGCGAAACACCGCGCTTGACCTGACCGGGCTTGCCGTTCCGTTTGCCGTTTCCAATCTGTCCATGGACGCAATGGCGTCCGTCAGGCTCGCCTGGTCGTGTGCGGACGCCGCAGGCGGAACGGTCTGCGTGCGCGACCGCCTGTCAGTTGCCGGACGTCCGCGCATCGACGTCGTCTGCGCCGACCCGTTTGCATCGGACGGTTCCGCGTTTCGCCATCCGCTTCTGAAGGCCCCGGCGGGAACGGGGCTGTCGGTCGAGACTTTCCGCGTGGCGCCGCCGCCCGGCTTCATGCTGTCAGTGGCGGACGACGCGGACGGATGTCCGACCCTGTGGATGGAGCGAGCGCCGGTCGTGTCGCTTACGACGGCGGACGCCGTCAGCGCCCGCGAATCATACGCGCCGAACGGCCTTGCGCATTCGTGGAGCGACGGCGAATGGCCGCATCCGGGGGCGGTGTATCTGGTCGACGGCAAATTGCTTCGTACCCCGGTCAGGGACACGACGACGCAAAGCAGATGCCTTGCGTTCGGTGGCGACGCGCTGATCCTGAAAGACTTGGCGACGCTTGCAATGCGCGGACATGCCGTCACCGGGCGGATTGTCTGCGTTTCCTCCTCTTCCGCGAAAGTCCCGTGCATCACCCACTACGCGACCGGCGACACGACGCTCTTTCCGCACTGTCCGTCCGGCGTGGGCGTCGTGGCGGGCGACGTTCGCCTGTGCGCCGAATCGGGCGGCGGCGCGCAGTTCATCGTGTCGACCGGACGCGGGCTGCGCATCGACGCGGAGATTCACGGCAATGGCGACATGCGGCTGGCGCAGTCGCAGGCCGAGAACGCCAATCCGCCGCAGCCCGTGGGATATTTCCACTTGAACGCCGTCAACACGAATCTGTTCGGGAAGGTGCGGATGTGCGCGGTTGCGTCCACTTGGAAGCCGACGACAGGAGACCATGCGGGCGGATCGTATCCGGTGCCGTCGGAGGACTTCTCGCCGCGGGTCTGGCTGAGCGATCCGCGCAACTTGGGCGGTCCGCTGCAGGCGCCGGACCGGCGCAACGTCGTCGTGGGCGACTACGTCCGCATCCACCCCATGACGTCGATGGCGTTCGACGACATGACGCGGGGATGGTCGATCGGAAGCCCTGACAACGAGGGAATCGGCAAATCGTATTTCACAGTGGGGACGGCCCGTCTCTACGTGACAAACGGCGTGACGGTGACGTTTCGCCAGCCGCTCAACTTCTGCCAGCGACTGGCGACGCTCGTAAAGGAGGGAGAGGGCACGCTCGAACTGGGCAGTCCGGCGCCGACGTTCTGGGTGGAGGGCAATCCGGAGGGCACTGCGAGCGAGTCCAACAACCTCTTCCGCGTCAAGCAGGGAACGGTCAGATTTCTGTCCGGCATGGCGCTTGACGGTCTCCATGCGTTCGTCTCCCCCAATGCCACGCTGGCGTTCGACGCCCATCCGTCAGACGAGACGCTTCTTGCGTACGGCGTCTACAACGACGTCGTTCGCAGGGAGCGGGACGACCGTTCGGGCAGCCGGGTGTTTCAGGAGCCGCCGTTCGAGCTGGACGACGGGGCACTGGAGATCGCGGTGCGAATCGAGGACGCCGGACGGGTCGGCAAGCCGCCGCGCCGACTGCCTCTCTTCACCGTTGGCGCGGAGCACGCGGACGCCCTGCGGTCGTCCTTGCGCCTTTCGCACCCGTTCCGCGGCTATCGCGCCGATTTCTACGAAGAGACCTTCGACGCTCCGAAGCATGGCGGACTGTTAACGACCATCGGCGTGGGATTCACGCAGGGGATGCTCGTGATTCTCAAGTGAGCCGCCATGTGGCCGTCCTGGGGGGGGGGGCAGGTAGTCAAGTGATTGAGTGCGTGGGTGCGCAAGTGGTTAAGCGGGAGGGACGCGCTCCTGCGCGTCCGCCGTTCCCATATCGGTCGCGCAGGAGCGCGACCCTCCTGATTCAAGACCACCCGCTTTCTGCGGTTGCGGGGCGGGGACGGTCGTTTTCCCGAAACCAGATCCCCCTTTCCATTTGACTCGGAAAAAAAAAACAATATAATAGGCTTCAACTGGGTTTATTGCAGCGAATTTAAAACGAAGCGATTGGAGCGTGGGCATGAAGTCTTCTATGGTGTTGGCCTTGGCTGCGGCGGGTTGTCTGTCCGCTGCGGCGCTGGACGTTGAAGTGGCGGACACTGCGGCGTTCGTTGGCGGAAGTTCGCGCGTGACAGCCGTCACGCCGAAGGCGGAAGTGGACGCGCTGCCGGACGTGGCGACGCCGATCTTCCGGTTCGACTGTACGCAGACGAACGGCTGGACGTTCAAGGACGGCACGCACGAGGTCGTGAAGATCCCGTCGCTCGTCGGCTCGCGTTTCCTCTCCACGTCGAACGACGGCGGCAACTGGCGGACGTTCGCCCTCGCCTCGCCCGTCTGGACGACGACAGACGCCGAGCTTGGCGGGCGTCCGTTCATCGACTTCGGCGCGATGGGCTCTCTGCGCGGGCTGATATTCGATCCGGATCCCGCGACGGCGACGGCGGCGTTCCCTGGCGGCTCGAACGTGCTGGAACGCATCGGCACGGTCTTCTACGTCTACGGTTCGCAGAACGGCGGTGGATGGCTGATGGGCGGCGGCTATGGCGACAACCTGGCATACAATCACCATTTCTCGTCCGGCTACCTGTGGCATCGCGGCGCCAGCCGGCGCGAACTGGCCGATTCCGGGACGCACATCCATTTCGCCGACCCCGTCCTGCGCAATCCTGGCTACGATCCGAGCGTGCGCGGAACGGTCTGGCACGACGGCTGGGAGACGAATCCGCAGTATGCCGGCTTCACCGGCGGATGGGAGACGCTGGCGTTCATGCCGACGAACGAGATGGCGTCGGCGACAGGCATCGGCATGAACGACGGACGCGACAGGACGCGGTCCGGCGGGCAGCGCATTGCGGAGATGATCGTCTACGACCGCCATCTGACGGCAGACGAGCGCCGGCAGGTGGAGGCCTATCTGCAGTCGAAGTGGTTCGCCCACGTGCCGCGCGGCTGGAACGGCGACGCCCGTCTGGGCTTCGCGCGCGGGCATACTAACGCCTACGTGCAGGCGACGTCGACGTCGGGCGTGGAGCTGACGCTGGACGTGGCGGCGGGCGAGACGCTGACGGTCGAGCGCCTGATGGGCGGCCGGCAGCAGGGCGCGGGGATTGTCAAGACCGGCGCCGGCGCATTGCGCCTTGGCGACGCGGAGCATTACGCGGGGACGGTCACGCTGCGCGGCGGGTCGCTGGAGTTTGGATGCCGCGTCGTGCCGGACGCGCCGCCGACTAACGCGCTCGTGTGGCTTGACGCCGCCTATGCGGCCGAGCCGATGAAGACCGACCTGGACGACGCGGGCGTGGAGCGCCTGGCGCACTGGACAAACCGTGCGCCGGATTCCGTCGTCTCCGGCAACGTGCTCGTCGGTGCGCGGCCCGCGGCCTCGGACAAGTCCCTGTGGCCAATCGTGCGGCGCGACGCCCTGGGCGAGGGGCTGCCCGTCCTGGACTTCGGGGCCTGCGCCGGCACGGACGCCGGCATCAGCCTCTCCTTCGAGACGAACGAGACGTCCTCGGCCCAGGTCGCGCTCGGCGGCGTCTGCACCGTCGTCGCCGTGATCGGCGCGCAGGAGGGCGGCGGACACCTTGTCGGCCACACGTCCGAGTGGAACAGCTTCAGCCGCGTGTCGGAAGGGACGCCCGGAACGTCCGCCGGCTTCTTCCGCGGCGTGTCGGCTGCGGACGCCACGAACCGCCAGGTGCTGGCCTATCTGGACGGACAGCGCGTTGACCCCGCGCACGGCTATCTCCATCCCGGCTACCAGGTCGTCGCCCTGCGCGGGATTCCGACGCAGAACGGAATCAACCGCATCGGCGGGGCGAAGACGATGGCGGGCGGACTGCGCCTTGCGGAAATCCTGATCTACAACCGCGTGCTCTCCGACAGCGAGTTCATGGACGCGCAGGCCTATCTTGCGCGCAAGTGGCTTGACCGCGACCTGCCGGGCTACCGGCGGGCGGAAGGCCACGACTGGCCTGCCGTGCAGAACGTCACCGTCGTCGAGCCCTCTGCCATCGACGTGCCGGAGGGCGGGACGGTGCGCGTCGGTACGCTCAAGGTTATGGCGGAACTGAGGAAGACCGGCGCGGGGACGCTGGTGGTGCAGAAGGTAGAGGGCTTCCATTCGGACGACTCGGACGTTCCGCTCAAGGTCGAGGGCGGCTCGGTGCGCGTAGTCGGCAGCCTTGACCCGGCGGCGGACGACGCGCCGGCCGCCGACCCGTCGCTCCACCTAGACGCGACACGCCTTGACCGCATGGACGTCGTCGCCTCAGGCGGCACGAACTTCGTCGCCCGCTGGTTCGACGCCCGCTTCCGAAACGAGGCGATTCAGGACACGGATCACCAGCGCCCGTGGGTGAACGACGACGCGGACGCGCTCTGCAACGGCCTGCCGGTCGTGGACTTCGGGCGGTTCGGTTCTGGCAAGGGCGGAAAGGCGATGGAGTTCTACGTGCCGATGGACAGCGTCCGCTCGGCATTCGTCGTCTGGGGCGCGCAGAACAACGGCGGCTTCCTGCTGGGGTCGAACCAGGCTGCGTCTCCGCGATACGGATCGAACAATATGCTCTTCGACTTCCACCGCGGCGTGGTTGACGGCGAGTTCACTGCTGCGTCGCCCCTGCTGAACCCTAACGGCACGCTCGCCCACGTCTACGGCGGCGAGATCTACGTGGACGGCGTCCGCACGAACTACCAGTACGTGCCGAAGGCGGACTACCAGCTGGTGGAAATCCACACGAAGGGCGGCGCCCACGTGTCCGCCCTCGCCATGGACCGCGGCGGATGGGACAGGCGCGGCGGACAGCGCCTGGGCGAAGTCCTCCTCTACGAGCGCAAGCTGACCGAGCGCGAGCGCGTCGCCACGCGCAACTACCTGATGAAGAAGTGGTTCGGACGCGAGCCGGAGGCCCTGCCGCCGGCCGAGGCGACGGACGCGGCGGGCATTTCGTATTCCGTCATTTCCGTGGACGGTGCGCGGACGCTGCCGGTGGAGGAAGACAGCTCTGCGGGCGAGGTGCAGGGTGCGGGCGTCCTCGAGAAGACCGGCGCGGGCGCGTTGACGGTGGGCGACCTGAGCTCGTTCACCGGCGTCGTTCGCGTGGCGGAGGGCACGTTCGCGCTGACGGGCGAGACGGCGGCTGTCGCGGCGGAATATCCGTCTGACGGCGTCGTCTTCCACGCCGACGCGGAATACGGCGTCTCCCTCGTCACGAACGCCATGGGCGTCGCCAAGGTGTCCGCATGGGAAAGCCGGCACGATCCGTCATGGCGCGCGGTGCCGGGATGGTCGCAGACCGCCTCCAGCCACTTCCCGTCGTATCTGCCGGCTGGCATGAACGGACGCCCCGCCGTGGACATGGTCTACGGCGGCACGGGCGCGGACGGCTGGCAGTTCCTCCGCTTCCAGCGCGACGGCGCGTGGGCGCGGATTCCGGACGCGCGCAGCGTCTTCTGGGTGATCGGCTCGCAGCAGGGCGGCGGCTACCTTCTTGGCGGCGGCACGAACCAGTACAACAAGGTTGGGCATTGGAACTTCCACCGCGGCCTTCGTGCAACGAAGGACAACACCTGGGACGCGCGCGGCTGCACGAACTATCTTGTCGGCGGCGCGGCGAATCAGGACGTGCGCTACGCAAACTGGTGGAAGAACGGCGTGAAGGTCGACCCGGGCGAAACGGAACTTTCCGGCGCGTGGGACCAGCTGTCGATGGTGATGCAGGACGATGCGGCGAAGTACGCGGACGTCGAGGGCTTCGCGTTCGACGGGCGTTCCATCGAGGGCGGGACTGCATATCTCAACCGCTCAGGCGGACAGCGCCTTGCGGAGGTGCTGATCTACAACCGCGTCCTGACAGAGGCCGAACGCGCCGGCACGGAGGCCTATCTGCGCTCCCGCTGGGGCGTGGGGATGCACCATTCGGCCACGAACCTCGCCGGCGTCGTCGTGGCGGAGGGCGCGGCGTTCGACCTGCTGGGCGCGCGGCAGTACGTGGCGGCGGTCGGCGGAAACGGCGTCGTCCGGAACGGGACGCTGGAGACGGCGCGTCTGGACGCCGGCGAGGACGGCGCGGGGGCGCTGACGGTCGATGGCGACCTGACTCTGGCGGACAACGCCACGTGGCGCGTGGACTTCGCCTCGGCGGAAGTGGCCGATTTCGTGGACGTCTCCGGACGGCTGACGCTTGGACAGGGGCTGGCGATAGAGCTGGCGGGGCTTGAAAAGGCCGGGAACGTGCGCGGGCTGCGCGTCAGGATCGCGTCCGCCGCGGGCGGCGTGGCGAATCCCTTGGCGCTTGCGGGCGCGGCGTTCACCGGCGACGCGCTGCCGGTCTCCGTTACGCCGACGCTGCGCGTGAACGGCAATGACGTCTGGCTGACGTTCAGTCCGTCCGGCACGGTCATCCTCTTCCGCTGATCCGCCGCCCACGCAGTAGCCTTTCCTGTCGCTTGTCAGGGCGGATGCGACTGATTCTGTGCCATGACGCCGCGTGGCCGCATTCGCCTTGGCAAGATACGGGACAAGGCGAAACTGCATTGAATCTTTCCGCCGGCGGTGCAATCCATGGTATAATGTCGGCAGACAATCGAATCAGGGCATCCGACAATGTTCAAGAACAAGCAGCACAGCCGTATCCACGTCAAGGCCACGACAGGCGTCCTCTGGGCGCTGGCATTCGCGTTCGCCGCCTTCGCCGCAGGCGATCCATATGACCTCAAGAAGACCGTCCAGACCCGCCGGGCGCCTGTCGCCGCAGCGACTAACGCCGCCGGATGCGTCCGCTTCGACTTCGGCCGCGAGATGTTCGGTTTCCTCGAACTCGTCCCGCCCGCCGGCGCGCGCGGTGCGTACCGCGTCCGCCTCGGCGAGCTCCTCTCCGCCGACGGGCGCGTGGACATGAAGCCGGGCGCGACGATTCGCGCCGCCGAGGTGGAAGGGCGTATCGAGGCCGACGGCGTCTGCCGCGTCCCGCTCGTCGCCGACGCCCGCAACACGAGCGGCGGACGCGAGGGCGGCGCGATCAAGATTCTCCGGGAGCACGGCGTCGTGATGCCGTTTCGCCATGTCGAAGTCCTCTCCGCGCCGTTCCCCGTGACGCGGGACAACGTCCGCATGGTCGCCGTCCACTATCCGATGGACTTGTCCGAATCCTCCTTCACGTGCAGCAGCCCCGAGCTCGTGAAGGTCTACGACTTCTGCAGGCACTCGATTCTCGCCACCTCGTTCGCCGGGCTGTACGTGGACGGCGACCGCGAGCGCATTCCCTACGAGGCCGACGCATATCTGAACCAGCTCTGCGAGTACGCCGTCCATTCCGACCATTCTCTCGCCCGCGCAAGCCACGAGTACCTGATGTCGCATCCCACCTGGCCCACCGAGTGGAAGCAGCACTCGATCAAGATGGCGTGGGCGGACTGGATGTGGACCGGCGACGCGCGCTCGCTGGCGAAGTTCTACGACAGCCTTCGCAACGAGAAGCTTCTCCTGAACTTCGCCCGCCCATCCGACGGACTTCTTCTCACGGGCGGCGAGCGCCTGCGCAACAGTCTGACCAATCGCGTTGGCGCTGCGGACATCGTTGACTGGCCGCCCGTAGAGCGCGACGGCTTCGTCTTCCGCGACGTCAACGCCGTCGTCAACGCGTTCCACTACCGCAATCTGCTGGAGATGTCAGACATTGCCCGCGCTCTCGGCAAGACGTCCGACGCCGAAGCGTTCGCCGTCCGCGCGCGGCGCGTCTTCGATTCCTTCAACGCGGTCTTCTTCGACTCCTCCCGCGGCGTCTACCGCGACGGAGAGGGGACGGACCACGCCTCCATCCACGCGAACGCCGCCGCGCTCGCGTTCGGTCTCGTCCCGCCCGCGCGCCGCGCGCAGGTGGCGGAGTTCTGCGTTTCGCGGGGAATGGCCTGCAGCGTCTATTTCGCGCAGTACCTTCTTGAGGCCCTTTTCGAGGCGGGCGAGGCCGACGCGGCGATTCGCCTCATGACGTCGGGCGGCGACCGCAGCTGGCTGGGGATGCTCGACCAGGGCGCGACTGTGACGATGGAGGCGTGGGCGGCGAAGTACAAGCCGAACCTCGATCTCAACCACGCCTGGGGCGCGGCGCCGCTCAATGTCGTCTCACGCTACGTACTGGGCGTGACGCCGCTTGAGCCGGGGTTCGCGAAAGTCCGCATCCGCCCGCAGTTCGGCTCTCTCTCGCGCGTTTCAGGCAAAGTCCCCACGGCGAAAGGACCGGTAGAGGTGTGCTTCGCGGACGGGAAGCTGACTGTCGTGACGCCTGCGCCGGCGCGGATCGAGTTCGGCGGCGTCGTGCGCGACGTCGGGCCGGGGCGGCATGAGATCGCCTCGCCCGCCCCGCGCGCGGCGACGGTGGAGGAACGCTGGCCGCTGGCGGGGACGTTCGCCGAATTGAACGGGGGATGTCCGTTCCAGCCTGCCGGTGCGCGCTTCGTCGCCGAGAACGCGAACAAGGTCTCGTTCGTCTCCGACGGACTCGGACGCCCCGTCCTCCGCCTCCGCGACGGCGGCGCCTGCCAGGTGAACGACAGCCCGCGCCACGACCTCGTGCCCGGTCTGCGCCTCGCCTGCCGCGTGAAGTTCGACAGCCTCGAACTGCCGCCGTGGCAGGGCTGGAAGACGGTCTTCTCGAAGGGGCACGTCACGACGCGCGGGGCGATCCTTCTGCGCGTCGACCCAGCCAAAGAGGGCGGACGTCTGAGCTTCTTCGTCAACTTCGGCGAAGGTCCGGAGCCGCGCGTGTCGTCTCGCCTGCCCGTCCGCGCGGGCGAGTGGTACGATGTCGCCGCCGGATGGGACGGAACGAACGTCTGGCTGACCGTGAACGGCGAGACGACGCGGACGCGGCGGACGGGGGAGGTCTCCGGCTGCATCGACCCGCTGACCGTCGGGCCGTTCAACGGGCTCGTCTCCGACGTCTCGGTCACCTCCCCCGCGCAGCCGCAGGCGGATGTCGCGGACTCGCACCTTGTGCAGACGTTCCGTCTCGCCTGCTCTGCCACGTTCGATGCGTTGCCGACGGGCGAGACGACCCTCCTTTCGCGTCCGAACGAATTCCTCCTCCGCTACGACGTGCGCAAGGACAGTCCGCCAGGAGAGGGCTACTTCGGCTTCTGGGTCTTCCTCAACGGCGGCTGGGAGCCGCGCGCGGCCGTCACCGTGCCGATCGAGCTCGGACGCCGCTACAACGTCGCCGCGTCGTGGGACGGCGAGTGGTCGTCGATCCACGTCGACGGACGCAGCAGCCGGAAGGCCAGGTCGGGCCGCGTCGCGCCCTCCGCCGGAAAGCTGAGGAAGGGGCATTTCAGGGGGCGCATCGACGACCTGTCCATTCGCGTCCAGAAGTTCGCGCGGCTTCAGATGGACGACTGCCGCACGGCGGAGCTTCTGCCGCGGGAAGGGGAGAAGGTGACGCTGAACGGTTCGCTCTCCGCAAGCGGGTCGCTGCCTGTCGCCGGCGCGCGCGTCGCCGTCGTCCTCCCGCCCGGCGCGTCAGCGACTCCGGCCACGTTCGAACTGCCGGCCCTGTCGGCGGGAGATCGCCATCCCTTCACTCTCGTCGTCGACCCCGGCACGAACCGCGTGATGGACGTCCGCCTTGTGGCGACTGGCGCGGACGGGAAGAACCTCGGGACGTTCCACCAGAACGTCGTGACGATGCCGGCCGTGGATCCCGACTTCATCTCGAACGGGTGGAATCCGCCGGTGCGGCCGACGAGGACGTACCACGTTGACGCGGCGGCGGGCGACGACGCGCGCGACGGGCTTTCGCCGGCGACGGCGTGGCGGACGCTGGCGCGCGCGAAGGACCTCGTGCTGGGGCCGGGCGAGAGGCTGCTGCTGCGGCGCGGGTCCGTCTTCAACGAGGAACTGCGCGTCCGCGCAGGGGGCGCGGCGGACAACTGGGCGGAAATCGGCGCGTACGGCGAGGGGGCGCGTCCGACGATCCGCCGCAACCGCTTCATCGGCGACAGATGCGCGCTCATCTCAAGCGACGGCCGCCTCGTCGTGCGCGACCTCGTCGTCTGCAACGCCGGCAAGGGGCTTGGCATTGAATGCTCGCCGACGAATTCCGGCGGGCTTCTCGTGGAGCGCTGCCTTGCGCACCACGTAGAAGGACTGTACCGGTTCAACGCGCACGGGATTCCGGAATGGCTTGACAAGCCGGGCGCGCGCGGCGGCCCGAACGGCGGAATCGGAATCGGCGGGCGCGTCCGCGGCGCCGTCATGCGCGACTGCGAGATGTACCAGTGCTCGTCGGGATTCGCCGTCAACGGACGCGACGTCTGCGTCAGGCGCGTCTTCTGCCACGACAACGCAAGCCACAACACGTCACCGCATCCGTACATGACCGGCACCGACTGCGCGTGGCTGCTGGATTCCATATTCGACGCCTCCGGCTGGAACGCATCCGCCGGCACGATGGGCATCATGCTTGCGCGGAACGACGGCTACGTGATCCGCAACTGCCACTTCCTCAATCAGCCGGATTCTGGGTCGCACGACGAGGGCGGAGTCGACTTCGAGGCCGCGGGGCAGAACTGCCTGATCGACCGCTGCACGTTCCGCAACAACGCGGGCGCGGCGATCGAGGTGCTTGGGCTCGTCTCTCCGCAGGCGAAGAACACGCAGATAACGCGCTCTCGCTTCGACCGCAACAACACCGCGATCAAGCTCGGCCCCTCCGAGATCTTCATCTGGGGCGGAAGCCGCGACCCGAAGATCGTCTGCTCCAACGGCCGCATCGACGGCAACGGATACGTCCTCCATCCAGGCGTCTGCTTCTACACGAACCAGGCCGAACGGACGCGCGCCGACTGGACGGTGGTGGACAACGTGCAGTACGCCTCCTCCGCGGAGCTCGACCGCGCGCTGCCGTGGAACAACCCGCCGCAGGTCTCCGCCGGCGAGGAGGTCTGGACGGATTCCCCGGACGTTGCGCTCGCCGGCGTCTGCACCGACGACGCGCTCCCGACGCCCGCCGCGCCTGTTCTTGCGTGGGAACTCCTCGAAGGCCCAGGCGCTGCGACGTTCGCCGACCCCCGCGCGGCGCGGACGCGGGCGTCGTTCTCCGCCCCCGGCGACTACCGCCTCCTCCTCAGGGCCGACGACGGCGAGCACTGGCGCACGGCACGGACCGCAGTCCACGTCCTGCCGAAGGGCGCGCGCGTCTCGAAGGCCTGGGCGTTCGCCCGCAACCACGACGCGGAGGGCTGGACGTTCGAGGGGCTTGGAACGGAGAAGGAATACTTCAGGGGCTCCGAGCCGCGCTGGGACACGTTCGCCAACCCCGTCCACATGGTCTGCGGCGACTACTTCGTCCTCGCGATGAAGAACGCCCCGAAGGCGCGGCTTCTCTCGCCGGACAACCTTGGCCTCGCGTTGGACGGCTCGCAGTCGCTCGTCCTGCGCCTCCAGAACCACACGAACTCGAAGCGGATGCGCCTCTCCTTCACGACCGGGCAGAATCAGGACTGGGCGCGGGCGCGGACGGTCGACTTCGACGTCGTGCCGCAGGACGAGGCGGACACGGTCTACCGCATCCCGCTGCCTGGCTCTGGCGTCGTCCGCCGGTTCCGCCTGGACTTCTCCGCCGACGCGACGCCCGTCACTGGCACGTGCCGCCTGGACTACGTCTGGTTCGGCCGCCATCCCTGACGCCGCCGGCGGAATGGCCTCGCATCCAATGAACCGCATCGCGCCCGCGTTCGTTCGATATTCCGCATTGAAACCTCAATCGGACATTCCAGTCGTCTCCCGACGGGCTTTCACGCTCGTCGAACTGCTTGTCGTCGTCGCGATCGTGGCCGTCCTGGCCGCGGTCGCGACGATGCGTTGCGCCACCTTCGTCCTCGACGCCCGGCGCACAGCGGCCGAGGCCGACCTTCGGACGCTCCGCTCCGCTTTCATGGATTCCGAAAGGGGCTATCTCCGCGATCTCTCCGGCATTCCGGGCTTCTCGCCTGGCCATCTGCGCACGGCCAATCTGCTCGTCGCCACGAACGTCTTCGGGACGAAGGTTCTCCATGGCAGCGCGTACGGCGTCCAGACGCGGGGAATCCGCCTTGACGACGGCGCGGACGAGAGCCGCTGCCGCGAAGAGGGCCGCGCCCTACCCTCCGCGTTCACGCATTGGGACGAGAGGCGCGGGCGCGGATGGCGCGGCCCGTACGCCACCGTCGCGACGGGGCCGTTCCCGGCGCAGGGCGACAGGCGTTTCGCGGGAGACCCGACGTTCGGCGAGCGCAACTTCTTCCCGTCCCTGTCGCATCTGCGTCTGCCCGCCGAGTTCAAGCGCGCGGACACGGCGTCCATCTACGGCTTCGTCGGCGAACCGGCCGTCTTCGACCCCTGGGGCAATCCGTACGTCGTGCAGATTCCGCCGCCGCAGGCCTTTCCGGGCGTCACGAACGTCTCCGACGAGACGCGCTTCAGGTACGCTCGCATCGTCTCCGCAGGTCCGGACGGACGTCTTGACACGCCGTGCCACGGCGCGAACGCGACGAACTTCTGGGGTGCGACCGGCTGGACCGAGCGGCAGCGGCGGATGTCGCGCCAGGCCGGCCTCGTCGATTCCACGAACCTTGTCGCGCGCGGCGACGACATCGTGCTGTTCTTCTCCCGCAACGACGTAGACGAAGGCGAGGATTCGGAGTGAAACGGGCTTTTACGCTGATAGAGCTCGTCGTCGTGCTGGCGATCATGGCGCTGCTGACGCACCTTGCCGTCCGCGAGGCGGGAAACGTCCGGCGCGACCGTCTGCGCGCTGCGGCGGACGAGCAGCTGGAGGCTATCCGCGACGCGGTGTGGAAGGACGGCGAGGGCGGCGAGCCGACGGGCTTCCTCGTGGACATGGGGCGGCTTCCGCGCGCGCAGGCCGCGACGAACGAGTCCGGTCTTGCCGTCGCCACGCTTTCCGAACTCTGGCGCAGACCGGCCGGAGTCCCCGAATTCGCGCTCCGCCACGCCTCCGCGACGAACCTCGTCGTGCCGGAGGCGCTGAAGAGCCGACTGGCCGACGTTTCCGTTCGCGTCCCCTGCGGATGGCGCGGGCCGTATCTGCGTCTGCCGTTCGGCCGCGACAGGCTGCTTGACCCATGGGGCAATCCGGTCGAGACGCCCGACGACGCCGGATATTCGCGTCTCACGTCGCCCGACGGCCGGGCCGCCGAGGCGGACGCCCCGGTCGGGCGCGTCGCGCACTTCGGCGCGGACGCTCGGCCAGACGGCGCGGTGGAGCCGCCTGACGAGGCCGCGCGCGACGCGGCGGCGGACTTTCTGCCGGCGGGCGGGACGTCGAATCCGCTTGTGGTCACGGCCTCGTTCATGGACGGCGACGGCCCTCGCATTCCGACCGGAGCCGTTGAATGCCGCTGGTATATGCCGTGCGGCGGCGCGATCACCGGCGACGTCGCGACGGCGGAGATGTCGTCCGCCGCGTTCAGGACGTTCGAGTTCGAAGGCCTGCCGCCTGGCGTCTGCACCGTTGTCGTGTGCGAAAGCGGCGCCAACCGTGCCGTCGAGCGTGTCGTCGTCAAGCCCGGAGGCCGGCAGGTGAACGTGAAAGTGCGCCTCCCATGAGGGTTTCAATGGACGTTTTGCATCGATGAAGAAGAAAATCCTTCCAGAACACGTTTTCACGACGCCTGACTGCTTCCGCCAGCGCGTGAACCTTCCGTCGTCGCAGGCGGCGGGCCTTTCGCATGACGAGCTCGCCGCCGCGCTGGGCTTCGAAATCGAGCCGTTCAGCGGCATTCCGCGCGCCGATTCGGAGATGGCGTGGAAGGAGGTTGGCGACGCCGCGGGGGCGCGGCGCTCGTACGACGTGGTGCAGATCCGCAAGGCGGACGTTGCGAAGGCCGTCGCGGAAGGGCGGAAGATGAAGCGGACCGTCCGCGCCGTCACCGCGCCGCCGGAGAGCGCGGCGGGGGAGACGGTGGAGATGCTGCCGTGGATCGAGGTCAGGCGTTCGCGCGGCCTTTCCGGCGTCGGCCCGTACACGGTCTGGGCGGTGGCGTGCGTCGTCGTGGCGTGTGCGCTTGCGTGGGACTTCTGGGAAATCAGGTCGGAGACTGCCGAGCTCCGGCGCGAGGTGTCCGAGCGTCGCGCGCTCCAGCGCGAGAAGGACGGGCTGGGAAAGAAGCTCTCGTCGGCGAAGGGCGAGCTGGATGCGCTTCGCGCGAGGCGCGATGCGGCGAGGCGGGCGCAGGACGGAGTCGCGGCGTTCAGGGCGGCGTGGAAGGACCTGCTTTCGTCCGTTTCGTCCGTGTGCGGCGACGAGGTCATTGTGAAGTCGATCGCGTCGGACGGCGCGTTTTCGGCGGAGCTTTCGGGGGTTGCCCTTTCGGCGGAGGCGGCGGGGCGTTTTTTCGTGCGCATGGCCGAGGCTCTGCACGGGAAGGGCGGCTGGCGGGTGGCCCCCGGCAAGGTGGCGTCGTCAGGCGGAACGGTCTCGTTCACGTGTCGGGCGGAGTTCGACGTGGAGCGCGCGCTTCAGACGGGAAAGGCGAAGGGAAATGATTGAAGTCGGGACGAAGGACAAGATCTTCATCGCGCTCGTCCTGCCGGCGGCGCTTCTGTGGGCCTTTCTGCACTATGTCAGGACGCCTGCGGTGAAGACGCGGGACGCGCTTTCGGCGGAGCATGGGCGGCTTCCGGATCCGATGACTTTTCCGATTGAAAGGCGCAATCTGCAGGAGCGCGTCGCCGAGGCTGAGAAGGCGCTTGTGGCGGAACGCGCCCGCCCGCCCGTCGAGACCGCCGTGCGCGGAGATCCGAAGGCGACGCTTGCGCAGAGGCAGAACGCCGTATTCTCCGTCTTTTTCCGAAGCGGCGTCAGGATCGTCAGCGCCGACGAACAGGAGTCCCTGGAGGCGGACGCGGCCCTTTCTTCCGCGGGGACGGCGCTTCACGACGCCGGAACAAGGCCTGAGCCGGCCATGCGCCGCTTTTCCGCGACGGGCGGCTATTCCGCCTTTTCGGCTGCGCTTGGCGCGTTCTGCGCGGACAAGTCGCCCGTCGTGCCGGCGCGCGTGACGATGACGTCCGACGGTCGTCTTTGCAAATGGGAGTTTTCGCTATGGCTCTGAGCGCGCTTCTAAGCGAGATATTCGCCACCTGCGAGTCGCTGCAGGCGAGCGACGTGCATCTCGCCTGCGGCTTGGTCCCGCGCTTCCGTCTTCAGGGCGCGCTCGTCCCGTATCCTGGCTTCGAGGCGCTTGGCTGCGAGAAGGTCGACGCGATTGCCATGGAGATGGGGCTTGAGACGCTGCCGGTCGGATGCCCCGACGGCATGGAGCGCGTCCGCATGACGCTTCTGCGCGACGGCGCGATAGACGGCGCGATCACGTCGCAGAGCGGCGTCAGATACCGCTTCAACCTCTTTCGCGAGGCCGGGCAGACCGCCATCGCCCTTCGGCGCCTGGATTTTGGATTCCGCTCGCTTGAGGAACTGGGGCTTCCCGCCCAGCTGGAGCGGTTCTGCTCGTACACCGACGGGCTTGTGATCGTCACCGGCCCCACCGGCAGCGGAAAGTCCACCACGCTCGCAACGCTCATAGACCGGATAAACCAGACGCGTTCCGGCCATATCGTCACCGTTGAGGATCCGGTCGAGTACCTGCACGTCTCGTCGCGCTGCCTCGTGAGCCAGCGCCAGGTCGGGCGCGACGCGCGCAGTTTCGGCGACGCCCTCGTCGAGGCGCTGCGCCAGGACCCCGACGTGATACTCGTCGGCGAGATACGCGACCTGAAGACGATGCGCACGGCAATCACCGCCGCGGAGACGGGGCATCTCGTCTTCGCCACGCTCCATGCCGGCGACTGCGCCGGCGCGATCGAGCGCCTTGTCTCCGTCTTCCCGCCAGAGGAGCAGAACGGCATACGCCACCAGGTGGCGCTCGTCCTCCGCGGCATATTCGCCCAGCGCCTCGTGCCCTCGCTGAAGGGCGGCCGCGTGGCGGTGTGCGAACTCCTGGTGAACACCACCGCAGTCGCGAACCTCATCGCCACCGGACGCTCCGCGCAGATCTACTCCGCGCTCGAGACCGGCATCCCGCTGGGAATGAAGCCGCTTGACCAGTCGCTTGCCGACCTCCTTTCCGCGGGACTGATCGCCGAGGAGGTTGCGCACGCGCTTTCGCACAATCCGGAAACGCTTCGCCGTCGCCTTCGCCTCCGCGCATAGCGCCTATGTGGAGCGTTCTGCCAAATGCCGCCAGTCGGCTCGACCATCGCGCCGCAATGGAAACTCGCCTGACGCAGATGGGCGTATTTTGGTATGATGGCGGCATGATTCGTCTGATCCAAGAAGAGATTCCGGTGCAATGAAAGGTCTGCAATTCGCCATAAACGGCCTGTCGGTTGGCGTGGAGCGCAAGGCCATAGGGAATCTGCACCTTTCGGTCTATCCGCTCCCCGACTGGCGTGAGATCAGGGATGGTCTGAACCGCTTCCCTGTTTGAGGAGAACGACATGGCAGACTTCACGGAAGGGAAGGAACGCGAATGCCAGAACTCCGTCGTCGGAATGATGAGGGACGTCAACGGACTCGCCTACACGTATCTCGGCGCTTTTTTGATCGCCCCGTCGGAATCGTGAGGTCCATCGTTCTTGAAGATTGTCATGACGTTGCGTCCGTCAACGCGGGCGTAGGCAAGCGACGAGGCCATTTTCTTGACCATCAGGATGCCAAGGCCGCCAATCGGACGCGCCGCCGCGTCCAGCGACGTGTCGGGGTCGCCGCGGGCGAGCGGATCGTAGGGGCGTCCGTCGTCCGAAAAAACGAGTTCCACGCCCCGTTCCACGCGCGCCACCGTCATTTCAAACGACGATGCGCCGGCGTGGGCGACGATGTTCGAGACGATTTCGTCCAGCATCACGTCCAACGCGGCGTGAATGTCGTCCGGCACGTCCGCCACCTGCGCGTCGAGGAACGCCATCGCCGCCGCAAGTCCCTTCTGCGTCGCGGGGAAGGACCGGACTACGCGGGATGATGATGACACGGGGAAAGTCCTGACTGCGCGGCGAGGCGGCGCGAGGCGCTGCACGGCGAGCACGGTCAGGTCGTCCGCCGGTGGCATCCCCGCCGCAAACGCCGCCACGGCAGTCCGCACGAGCGCGCATACGCTCGTCGGGTCGCCGGACGGCGCGACGTTCAGCGTCTCCATGAGCCGTCCGTCGCCGAAGAGCGCCCCTTTGGCGTCCATCGCCTCAGTCACGCCGTCCGTGTAGAGGAAAAGCGTGTCGCCGGCGTCCAGCGCAGTCGTATGCGGACGATACTCCACGCCGTCCATGAACGCGAGCATCAGTCCCGATTTTCCCGTCAGCCACGTCACCGTCCCGTCCGCATGGCGGATGGCGGGCGGATTGTGCCCGGCGTTGACGAACGTCACGCATCCTGCGTCGAGGTCGAGCACGCCCATCCACGCAGTGAGGAACATGTTGGCGGGATTGTTGCGGCTGAGTTCGGCGTTGACCCTGGCGAACGCGGCGGAGACGTCGCGCCCTTCGAGCAGAGCGTCCTTGATGAGCGTCTTCGCGGTCATCATGTAGAGCGCGGCCGTGACGCCCTTGCCCGACACGTCGGCGACGAGAAAGGCGAGATGCGCGTCGTCGAGGAAGAAGAAGTCGTAGAAGTCGCCTCCGACGTCATGTGCGGGTGTCGTCGCGGCGGCGAGGCGGACACGCGGGTCGTCGGGGAAGTCGGGCGGCAGGGCGGACGTCTGGATCGTCGCCGCGATTTCCATCTCCTTCGCCCGCGCCGCGTCCTCTGCGGCGTAGAACGCCCGCATCTTCGCCGAATCCTCCGCGATCCGCACGAGGAACATTGCGAAGCCGCCGAGGACGAACGCCAGCGACGCGGCCATCGTCGCCACGGACAGATTGCGCGAATCGTAGAATTCCACGGTCGGCACGACGGCGACGAGGCGGTGTCCGCCGAACACGTAGGAGCGGCAGAAGGAACGCCGGCCGAAAACCGTCTGCACGAACGTCCTGCCCGCCTCCAGCGCCTCCACGCGCGGCGGGGGCTTCCCCGCGCCGGGCGCGGCCGCCGCGTCGAACCCGGTCTCGGCCAGTGTTCGCGCCTGGTCGCGATGGCGCGACGGATTGGAGATGAGCCGCCCCGTCGCCAGGTCCGCGCAAAGCAGAAAGCCCGTTTCGCCCACCACCCATTCGTCGTAGATGAACCCCAGCAGCGTCGGCAGCACCTGCTCCAGCCGCCGTTCGTCGTAGCCGACCTGCACGTATCCCGCGCCGTCGGGGAACGCTACGCCTAGGTACTTGCGACGGACGCCGGGATTGAGCGCTCCGGCGCGGAATGTCTGCGAAAACGTCTTCGTCGTGCCGTTGGTCAGGACCTGAAACGCCGCCGATTCCGCCTTGGCGAGCATCGATCCGCCAAGCACGGCCGGATCGTTTGAGGCCAGGATGCGCCCCGCCCGGTCGACGACGTTGATCTCGTCGACGCGCAGTTCGTCCGCCATGCGCCGCATCTCGTCGAGAGTCTGCGTCCGGGGCGTCCCAAGCCGGCGGATCGCCGTCACGCCGACGTAGCCCAGCGTCGTGTCGAGCGCGCCGCCAATGCTGTCGCGCATGTCGAGAATCGCGTACTCGAGCAAGGCCTCGGTCTTCTTCCTGGCCTGCCGCGTCTCGATTGTCCACGTCGTCGCCAGCAGCGCGGCGTAGAGGACGGCTGTGGCGGTCCAGATCGTCCGCCTGTTCATTTCACGACCGTGAAGACGCCGCTCAGGCCGGTGACGTCGAAGACGCCCTGCACCATCGCGTTTGGCCTGAGCACCCGCATTGTTCCGCCGACGGCCATCATCGCCTTCTGCGCGCCCAGGAGGATGCGAAGGCCGGCCGAAGAAACGTAGTCCAGCGCGGAGAAGTCGAACACGACTTCCGTCACGCCGTCCAGACGGGTTTCCGCCTCCAGTTCTGGAGCGGTGTTCGTGTCAAGCCGTCCGGACACCACAAGCGTCAGCCGGCCGTCTTCGAGTTTTCTTTCAATCGTCATGCGCTGCATTCCTTTCAATTGCAGAATTGCCGTGCGGACTCCTCCGCGCCGTCGCCAAACGGCGGCGGCGGGGGCGGGGGGCAGTCAAACGCCGCCGCGACGAGACGTCCGAGCGCGTCGTCGCGCGCAAGCGCCGATTCGGGCACGGCGGCGGCGGCCATCTCCTCCGGCGCGGGGACGGCGTAGGAAACCGTCAGGTCCGCCACGTCCCGTCCGCCACGTCCGGCGGCGCCGTTCGCCGGCGCACCGGACTGTACGGACGCGGAAAGGCGCGGCGCGGCGCGGCCGGCGTCGTTCATAGAATTGACGTTCACGTTCATATGGTCTGTCTCCAATGCGTCTACACGCGAAGGGCTAGCAGGTTACGCCCATCTCCAGAAGAATCTCACGCAGCTTCGTCTTGGCGCGGAATATCCGCACCTTCACGAGGCTTTCGCCCACGCCGGTCTCCGCCGCGATTTCGCGAATGGAGCGCTCGCCGATCTGGAACAGCGTGTAGGCTTCGCGCAAGACGGGCGGGAGGCGGGCGAACGCCGCCGTCAGCTTCCGCCGCAGGTCGCGGCGGCGGGCGGCCTCCTCGGAAGGCAGCTCCGGCGGCTCGACCGTCCCCGCGTCCTCCTCGCGGATTTCCTCGACGAAAGACAGACGCCGGTTGTCGCGCAGGAGGTTCTTGCGAAGGTTTCGCGCCGTCGTGAACGCAAGGCCGGAAACGGACGCGTCGTCGTCGACGAGGTCGTCGCGCATCCGCCAGATGCGCAGGAACGTCCTCTGGACGAGATCGCACGCCTCGTGGTATGGCGACCCCGTGGCGACAAGCCAGTTCGTCAAACGCGGCGCGATTGCCTTGTAATGCTCCTCTACTGTCATGCGTCCTCCACTGTCACGCTGTCAAGTTCCGCCTCTTCGCGGCGGGCGTCCTCGATCTTCCGCGCCCATTTGAGGACTTCGGCGACGGGTTCGAGAAATTCTTCCGGCACGAATTCCTCGACGCGGCTCTTCGCATAGAGGGCGCGGGCCAGCGGCACGTCCTCCATGATTGGAATGCCCTCGGCCAGGGCCGTTTCGCGGATGACCTTCGCCCTGGCGTCCGCTCCCGCCACGACGACGCGCGGCAGCGGATATTCAGCCGCGTCGTAGCGGATGCCGACGGCCAGGCGCGTCGGGTTCGTGACGACGACGTTCGCCCGCTTCGTGGCCTTCACGGGGTCGGGGCCGTTCAGCATTTCATCGCGGAACCGGCGCTGCGCCTGCTTGATTTCTGCAGAGCCTTCCATTTCCCGGTACTCGCGCTTCACCTCGTCCTTCGTCATCATCATCTGCCGGGTGAAGTTGCGTCCCTGGAACAGGCGGTCTATGACGGCGATCACGAGATACCCGAACGCGGTGTAGACGGCAAGGCGCTTCAGCATCAGCTTCAGGCACGGAAACACGTCGTCGACCGTCCCGTAGCACATCGTCAGCAGTTCGGGGATGCTGGCGCAGACGATCTTGTAGAGCAGATATGAGAGAAACGAGACCTTGACGACGTTCTTCAGGAACTCGAAGAGGTTCTTCCGCGAAAATATCCGCTTCGCGCCCTCCACTGGATTCAGCTTCTCCAGCTTCGGGACGATCGGCTCCGGCGTGAAGAGGAAGCCGATCTGCGCCACGTTCGCCGCAATGCCGATCGCGGCGGCCACGAGAACGAAGATGAAGGAATGCTTGCAGACGATCAGCGCCGCGGCCCCGGACGCCGCGCGCGTCGCCTCGGACGGTTCGCCGTCGATTCGCGACCCGATGAACGCCAGCAGGTTCGACGCGTCGTCCACGAGCTCGCCGCCCATCCATCCCAGCAGGACGAAGAGGACGACGAGAATGGCCGTCGAAACGACGTCCCTCGACGAACAGACCTGCCCCTTCCGCCGCGCGTCGCGCAGCTTCTTCGGGGTCGGAAGTTCCGTCTTCTCTCCGCTAGTCTCCGCCATGCCTAAAACCGCCAGACTGCGTCACAGGATGTCCTGCGTGGCCGTTCCATGTCCGTCATTCTGCCATTCCCCGGCGTACTGCGTCAAAGCGAATCTAGAACGACGTCTGCTACTCGCCTTGCCATTGCCTCCCGCAAGGGCCGCTGATGATGATAGGCGTCGCTCCAGTGCGTTTCGCGGTCGTACGGATCGGCGAACGCATGGAGGTCGTTCGTCCTGCATCCGAATTCCGCCGCGACCGGCGCTGCCGCCGCATTCAGTTCGCGCACCTTTCCAACGCTCTTCTCGATTCTCACGGGCGTTGAACTCGCCCATATCAATTTCGCCCCGGGCTGCTTTCTCCGGATGAGGGCAAATGCGTCGCGAAGGCTTTTCGCCCATGCCTCCGTGGGAGTGGCGAGCGAATGAAGCCCGTTGTTGAAGTGGATGACGTCGTACTGCGCCTCGTCAAGGTGGAATTCAAGCAGCCGCATGTACCCCGGACTTGTCAGGCAGTGGCTTGACACCCAGTAGCTGACGTTCACCCGCCCGTCGAGATTCTTCGCGACTTCGCCCTGGTATCCGTTGCATATGGAATCCCCTACAAGAAGCACGCGAGGCAGGGACTTGTTCCCGTCCGTCAGATGGAATCCATAGGAAATCGACCATTCCGTGTTTTCGTGTCCGCGCGCAAACCTGTCCGCGGGCGGAACCGCCAAAGCGGTCAGCGCCGCAACAACGGCAATCGACGCCAGGGCAAATCCTTTCGCCGAAGCGCGCGCGCCAATTCCAGGCGTTCTTCCATGATTGTTCGCCATCTTCCATTCCTTTCCGTGCCGGACGCGCCGCGGCATTTGGGAAATGCGCCGGCGGCACGTTCGATTTTCGCCCTGCATTATAGCAAATCCCGTTCACTCGCATCCCATTCTCCCGTCGAATGCGGCATAAGGCGCCGTCGGCGGTCACGCTGCCGTCGGCGTCGCAGTGAATGGACGTCGCGCACTGCCGCGGAAGACAAGCCCGCTGGAATATGGTAGAATGATGGTTCAACCATGAGACTTCCATCTTGCATATTGTCACTGCTGTTCGCCGGCATGGGCGTCGCGTGGGCGGCGTCCACGCAGGGCGCGTCGTCCGCCGAAAGGGCCGTGCCGTCCGAAGAGGCAGAAGAGGACTCCAAAGCGGAATCCGAGGCGGCGGACGACCCAGGCTTCGAGCGCTACAAGACGATAATGGACCGGATGCCGTTCGGGCGCGAGCCGTCCGGCTTCAATCCGGACGCGCCGCCCGGCACCGCGCCGGCCGGCGGCGGACGCGGCGGGGCCGACGCGGTGGCGGAGGAGGCCGCGCGGACTGAGGAGGAACGTCGCATCCTCTCCGCCGTGCGCGTGTCCGCCATCAACGTCACGCCGTCTGGGAAGATCGCGGTAGGCTTCACCGACTCCACTGCCCAGCCCGCCGTGAACTACTACCTGAAAGTCGGCGAAAGCCGCGACGGCTGGCTTGTGAAGGAGGCCGACGCCGACGAGCTGAAGGCCACCCTCGCCAAGGGCGACGTGGAGGTGGAGCTGGGTCTTGGACAGGGGCAGGACGGCGGCAAGGGCGCGAAGGGAGCGAAGGCCGGCCGACCGGCCGGCGCTCCCCCGCTCCCGGCGGCCGGCCGCAGCCTTCTGTCCCAGCGTCCTCCCGCCGCGGACCGGACGCAGGCCGCTTCCGCCGGCGGAAAAGGGTCGTTTGCAGAATTGAGGAATCGGCGCGCGGAGCGCGCAAGGCGCGAGGCCGAGGAGGCGGCGCGCAAGGCCGCGGCGGAGGCGGCCGCGAAGCAGGAGGCCGCCGAGAAGGAGGCGGAGGCGGCGCGTATGCGCGAGCAGACTGCCGCCGAACGCGAACAGATCAATGTGATGCTGCAGCAGACGCAGGAGATGCTGCGAAAGCAGCGCGACGAGCGCGAAAAGCTCGAGGCGGAAAAGGCGGCGCAGGGGGAATCCGACTCTTCCGACGGAGAGGATGAATGAGGCTTCAAGGAGGTTTACGCCATGACGTCCACAACTCTTGAGATGTTCCGCGAATCGCTGCTGAAGACGGGAGGCTACGAGTCTCCGAAGGAGAGGATGGGCAGGTGCGTCCGCAGACAGGGCTGGGCGACGACGCTCGGCTTCTCGTGGAGCGTGTTCGCGCTCTTCCCCAAATGCGCCATCTGGGAGTTCTTCGGGAAGTTCTCGCAGGCGAAGTGGGCGTACTTCTGCTTCGAGCCGGTCCGCACGGCGGAAAAGTACGGCGTGAAGGTCTCCGTGGACGGATGGAACAGCCGCAGGGACCACGACGGCCCCGTGGTGTTCGTCTCCAACCACATGTCCACGCTGGAAACGCTCCTCCTTCCGTTCTGCATTCTAACGTACGGGCCGTTCAACACCGTCGTGAAGACCTCCCTTGCGCATCTGCCCTGCCTTGAGCGGGCCGCGGTGCGCATGGGGCTTGTGCCGATCACGCGGACGAATCCGCGGCAGGACCTGACTACGATCCTCGAGACCGGGCGCGAGCGCATCGGACGCGGCGAGTCGTTCCTCATCTTCCCGCAGGGCACCCGGCAGGCCGTCTTCTCCCGCAAGAACTGGAGTTCCATCGGCGCGAAGCTTGCGGAGCGCACGGGCGTCCCCGTCATCCCCGTCGCCGTCAAGACCGACATCCAGCCGACGCGTCCGGGCGGAAAGGGCTGGCTCAAGGACTTCGGACACGTCGACCCCTCGAAGGACATCCGCATCTCGTGCGGTCCCGTGATCCGGGGAACTTCGCGCGAGATGCACAAGGCCTCGTTCGACTGGATAAAGGACAAACTGGATTCCTGGGGAATGCCAACGGAAGGGTGACCGCGATGCGATTGCTGAACTGTGTCTTCGGATGTCTTTTGAAGTCTTCTCGTGCGCGTGCGTCCTACGCGCTCGTCTGCTCCCTCTTCCTCTCGCCGGCTCTCAACGCCGGCTTCTTCGAGACGCATCCACCCTCTTTCTACAACGGCGCGGAGTTCCCCGGCGCCACGGGACGGCTGGAGCGGGTCGCCGGCGAACTGCATCTACACTACGACTTCGGTGGTGGCGGACACTACGTCGCGGCGCGCTGCGCCCTGCCGGAACGCCCGGTGGCGCGGGAAATCGCATTCGAGGGCGAATGGACTGAGACGACGGCCCTCACGCTGCGGATTGTCGATTCCACAGGGCAGACCTTCCAGAAATACCTTCATGGCGAAACCGACGGATGGGAGGAGTTCGCCGTCGCCGCGGAGGAGATCTCCCCCCACTGGGGCGGCGCGAACGACGGGCGCGTCCACTTCCCCCTGACGGCAATTTCCTTCCTTGCCGAGAACCTGACGAAGGACACTGCAGGCGGCGCGCGCGGTGCGCTCAAGGTCCGCAACGTCGTCTTCCGCGAAAAGGTGACGGCCATGCGCCGAGCCGACGAGCGTCCGGAGGCGAAGATCCCGTTCGCGCAGTCCGCCGAGGAGGCGGGGCGTCTTCGCGACGAACTCGCCCGCGCGCTGCCCGGCCTGGAGCGGACCGGCGGCGGCGCGAAGACGCGCGCCGTCTTGTCCGTCATGTCCGACTTCTATCCGTGGATCGTGCAGGACGTGTCGCGCGGCTTCACGAACCGCGCCGAGCGCGAAGTGCGCGAGCTCGTGCGGATCGGACGCGACGAGAAGGCGCGTCTCGCCCGTGTCGCCGCCGGCGTGGAGACGGACCCGCCCGTGCCGCACTACGTTACCAGCCCCATCGAGATCCGCGGCGCAGACACGATCGCCACGCGCCAATGGCCGGACGGCCGGCGCGAACGCGGGAACGTCTTTCTGACCGGGTTCGGCCACTTCGGCATGATCCAGCGCGAAATGGAGAAGATGCCGCCGATCGGAAACCACATCCTCCAGATGGAGATCGGCCCCAATTCGTTCCTGCCTGACGAGAACGCCGTCAACACGAACGCGATCGCGCCGTTCCTCGCCGCCGCGGCGCGCGGCGCGAAGGAGAACGTGCAGATCTGCCTTCTGCTCAGCCCGCACTACTTCCCGAAATGGGCGCTTCGCAAATGGCCTGAACTGGAAGGGTGCGCCGGCGGCTTCTTCAAGTACTGCGTCCACGACGAGCGGGCGCAGGGCGTGATCGAGAAGAGCCTGCGGACGGTCGTTCCGCTCATCCGCGGCAACCCAGCGCTCCATTCCGTCTGCCTCTCGAACGAGCCGGAGCAGGGGTTCTTCGGCCCTTCCTGCGCCCTGCGCGCGAAATGGCCGGACTGGCTCAAGGAACGCTACGGCACGGTCGAGGCGATGAACGCGAAGTGGGGGACTGCCTACGCGGCGTTCTCCGACGCGCCGATGCCGTCCAGCTGGAAGGAGGCGAAGAAGTCGCCGGAGACCCTGGCGTTCATCCGCTTCAGCCACGAGGCGTTCACGCGCTTCCACCGGCGCATGGCCGATGTCGTCCATGAGATCGCGCCGGAGATTCCAGTCCATTCGAAGATCATGATATTCGCCGGATTCCACGGCGGCGCCACGTACTTCTCCGTCGACCCGGAGGATTTCGGCGCGTTGAGCGACTACAACGGCAACGACTGCTACGACAATCCGGCGTCGGGCGACGCCAATGGCTGGGCGCACAGCTGGTGGCAGATGGAGGCCGGATACGACTTCCAGCGCAGCGTGGCGGACAAGCCGATATTCAACACGGAGAACCACCTCATCCCCGACCGCTGCAAGGCGTACGTTCCGGGCGACCACGTCTATGCGGCTCTCTGGCAGAACGCCGTGCACGGACAGGCGGCAACGACGCTCTGGGCGTGGGAGCGGGCGTACGACGAGGGGAAGAGCGATTTCAACGGGCTCATTCTCGAACGCCCGGAATGCCTGGCGGCGTGGGGACGCTGCTCGCTTGACCTGAGCCGCCTCGCCGACGAGCTCTCGCCCATCCGCAACCAGCCGCCGACGATCCTTCTCCACTGGTCGCTCTCGTCGCAGGCCATGTCCGGCACGCGGGGCGGCAGGTTCCTCCGCGTCTACCGCGCCGCGAACTTCCTTGGGCAGCCGCTGGGCGTGGCGACGGAGCGGATGCTGGCGGAATACGGAAAGACCGGCGTCAGGAGGCGTCCGCTCGATTCCGCGCGCGTACTCCTCCTGCCGGATGTCTCGCACGTCCCGCCTGAAGTCCAGGCAGGAATCGACCGCCTCGCGCGGGACGGCGTGAAGGTCGTCTCGTGCGCGGAGGGCGGCGAGAAGCGCCTGGCGCGGCGTTTCGCCGAGGAGGCCGCCGGATGGAATCTTCCCGACTTCCCGCGCGTCCATGCGCCGGACGGCCCCGAAGGCGTCTTCGGCGTCGAATCCCGCGGCTGCGTCCGGAACGGCAAGGCGTACGTGACGTGCGTCAACCACATGGACCGTCCGCTCAAGGTGCGCCTCGCGCGTCCGGGCCGTGACCTCATCACGGGCGCAGCCGTGCCGGCCGTATTCGACCTGAAGCCGCTCGTGCCGATGTTCATCGAGCATTGAGACGAAAGGCGACTACATGGCAGGTCTGAACGAGACCCCCGGCGGGAACCGCGTGCATCTCGCCTTCTTCGGAAGGCGCAACGCCGGCAAGTCGACGCTGATAAACGAGCTGACCGGACAGCAGGTGGCGATTGTCAGCGACCGCCCCGGCACGACGACGGACCCCGTCTCGAAGGCAATGGAGATTCTGCCGCTCGGCCCATGCCTGTTGACCGACACGGCCGGGCTTGACGACGACGACGGCGACCTTGGCGCCCTGCGCGTCGCGAAGTCGCGCGCCGTCCTTGACACGACGGATGTCGCCGTCGTCGTGACGGCGGACGGCCTCGGCCCTCTTGAAAACGACCTTGTCGCCGAATGCGCGCGGCGCGGAATCGCCTGTCTCGTCCACCGCCGCGGCGACGGAGTGGAGGAGTTGAAGAAGCGGATCGCCGCGCTCGTCCCGGACGACGCGCCGCCGCCGCTCGTGGGAGACCTCGTGGAGAAAGGCGACGTCGTCGTATGCGTCTGCCCAATCGATTCCGCCGCGCCGAAGGGCCGCCTCATTCTTCCGCAGCAGCAGGTGGTGCGGGAATTGCTCGACGCCGGCGCGATTCCGGTCGTATGCCGCGAAACGGAACTCGTCTCCGCACTGGCATCCCTTGCGCGTCCGCCGAAGTTCGCAATCACCGACTCGCAGGCGTTCGGCATCGTCTCGAAGACCCTTCCGCCGGACGTTCCGCTCACGAGTTTTTCGATCGTCTTCGCGCGTGCCAAGGGAGACCTCCATGCGTTCGCGGAAGGGGCGGCGACGATGCGTACGCTGCGCGACGGGGACGCGGTTCTCGTTTCCGAGGGGTGCACCCACCATCGCCAGTGCGGAGACATAGGGACGGTGAAGCTTCCAAAGTGGATAGAGGCGTACACCGGGCGGAAACTGCAATTCCGATGGTCGTCGGGGAACGCCTTTCCAGAGGACCTGGGCGCGTTCAGGCTGGTCGTCCACTGCGGCGGGTGCATGCTGACGCGTCGCGCCGTCCAGACGCGGATTGCCCGCTGCCGGGCGCAGGGCGTGCCGATCGTGAACTACGGCGTCTGCATTGCCGTCTGCCACGGAATCGGCTTCAGCCCCGACAGCCGAATGGTGGTCAGGAAGACCTTCCGCTGAACCGCGCGAGCATGAGCTTGAAGACATCGCCGATGCGGACGGGCCAGAGGCGCGTGGCGCGGTCGGCCTCGAGCGGACGCTGCAGGTACTTCGGCATTTCCGGGAAGAAGTCGAGGCCGGTCTTCGCCTCAAGTTCGTCGACCGTGAGAAGGTAGCGGGAGAGGTAGTCCCAGCGCCCGGCGTCCTGCGGCACGAGCAGGGCGAGGGCGCGGACGCCGTCCGAGGCCTGCGCGGCGGCGACGATGAAGAATGCGTCCGGGACGTCGATCGCCGTTCCCGCGATCTTGCGCCCTTCGGCCGACGGCACGGTCCCCGTCACCACCCACAGCTCTCCGTACTTCTGCGGCCAGAAGTCGGCCAGCCGCTGCTGGAGTTCGTTCCACGGGCCGACCTGCAGGGCTGCCGGCATCGGCGCCGCGGCGGTCATGCGGAACGCCTTTTTGAGTTCGTCCGGCCCGAAGCGCGTCGCCATGGCGTTGACGGGCAGGAGGGAGGCGCGGGCGTATGGGGACTTCGCGTAGTCGGAGGGGGAGGGCGACTTGTCCACCGAGGCGTCCTTTTGGAATTTCGGGAATCTGCCGAGCTCGAAGCGCGCGGCCTGCGGTATGCGGCAGGCGGTCCAGACGGGGTGTCCGAGCGACGGCGACCATCCGATGGCGATTTCGCCGCGCTTGAGGACGCGGACGTCGTCCGGCGCGGGGGCGGCGGTGCGGACGGGCGGGCCGGCGAAGAAGACGCTGTTGTGCGGTGGCGGGTCGTCGGAGTCGTAGACGGAATCGTGTCCGGTGGCGCCGAGCGCGTCGGAGATGAATGCCGTCCTCTCGCCGAAGTACGCCAGCGGAACGGTGAAGATGCTTTCGTGCCTTTCGAGCCATTCGGCGGGGTGGTGGACGAACCAGCAGCCGAAGGCGCATAGGGCGGCGAGAAGGGCGGCCGCGCCGCAGAGGACGATGCGCGCCATGCGGCGCGAGGCGTCCAGCGGGGACTGTCCGCCGCCTTTTTTCTTGGATTTCGCGGTTGATTTGGGAGCTGTCTTCTTCTTTGCCATGGCGGTTTGCTAGGAGCGTGGCCTTAGGACGTATGAATACACGTGCTCAAGCGCATATGAGAAGTCGCCCCGCGTGAATTCGCCGGGAACGAAGTCTGTATGCGGATCGGGGATGATCGAGACGCGGGCGAGCGGAATGCCGCGTCCGAAGAGCGCAAGCGTCTCCTCGTCCCTGAAGATCGTGGCGGCGGCGCGCGCGATCGTCCTTCTCTCCATTGCGCAGGCGATGGCGCGCTGGGGGCTCTTGAAGAAGCGGCGCGACGAGAAGGGGGAGAGCATTTCGGCGACGTACGGACGCGGGGAGGCGGCGGCGCGCGCTATCGCCCTGGCGATGAACGCGCCGTCGTTGAAGCCGTGGACGACGGCGTAGTCGTTGCGCGCAGCGAGGGAGACGCCGCGCAGGAGCATGAGAAGTCCGGTCAGCGTCCGGCGGAACGACGGCCTGTCGGGCGGGTTTGCACTGTGCGGGACGCGCGGGGCCTGGAACAGGCGGACGTTCCGGTCCAGCGTGGCGGTAAGAAGGGACGACCTGCGCGGGACGACCAGGTCCACGGCCCGCCCCTGGGCGACAAGGGCGGATGCCGTGTCCTGGACGCGCAGGATCTCCTGGGCGTCCGCGTGCATGCGGGTGGAGGCCACGATCAGTACGGCGGATGCCATGGGATTGCGCTAGACGGAGAACGGGGAAGCCTGCTTTGCGAGCTGCAGATAGCGCATCGCCTCCACGATGTCGTCCATCTGCACCGGGAAGGGGGCGGCCGTACGTATCGTTGCGCAGACCGCCTCCCAGAACGCCCTTTCGGCGGGGACGTCTGTGCCGGGAAAGCTGAACTCCTGGTCGACGACCGGCAGGTTCTCGTGCATGTCCGCGAGGTTGGGCGTCTTCACGCTCGCCCGCTTGCGCGGAAGCTTGCAGTCGGGGTCTATGACGTGGAACGTGCCGGTCGTCGCGCCCTTTTGGACGGAGAACGAGCCGCGTGTTCCGAGCAGCGTGAACGGCGGCGCGTGCGGAGGCAGCGTTCCGCCGTTTATCTCGACGTCGGCGGTGCACAGCCCGCGCGTCTTGAGGATGAGGCGCACGAAGTCCTCCGTGTCGCCAAGGGCCGCGACCCTTTTGAGTTCGCTCCACAGCTGTGCGGGAGGCTGGCGCAGGAGCATTATCGCCTGCACCGCGGCCTCCGAGCCGACGTGCCACGCCGCGCCGCCGCCGCAGCGCTTGATGCTCTGCCAGTCGTCGCGGCGAAGGTAGTCGAGGTGGCGGATGCGCACTTCGTAGACGTCGCCGAGGCGCGGGTCTTCGCGCGCGGCGTTCGCGAGGCGGAACTCCGGCGAGAGCAGTTCCGGCATGTGGACGAAGAGCTTGCCGTGCGTCTTGAGGGACGCGGCGCGGAGCATTGTCGCGTCGTCGTGGTTGAGGGCCATGGGGGTCTCCACGACGGTCCATCTGTCGCGGCTGAGCGATTCCATGGCGATCTTCGCGTGGCTGACGGACGGAAGGCAGATGTCCATCAGCTCGATGTCCGGGTCGTCGAACATGTCGTCGATCTGCCGGTACGTTCGCGCGTCGGGGAAGTCCTGCTCAACGATGTCGCGGCGTTCCTTCTGCAGGTCGCATATGGCGACGACTTTGAACTGTTCGGACATTGCCCGAAGCGCCGGCAGATGCCCGAACAACGCCGCACGGCCTAGGCCGACGACGCCGACCCTTATGGGCGGACGCTTCACGTCCGCAACTGTGCTGTCCTGTGCCATTGTTCTTCTTTCTCCTTGACCCAACCTTGTCGGAATTGCAATGGATGATAGCGAAAGAATCGCAATCTGTCAACCTCTTGCCGCCTTGGAGTTCGCCATTCACGCAGAGTTCATTCGAATCTGCTTCAGAAAACGTTCATTGCATTGCCATCGATGCTCGGGCGAAAACTCATCCATGCGCACATTGCCGACGGCGAGAACTCTGGCGAGAAGTCAAAAGACCTTTCGGCGGCGTTGCTTGCGGCAAACCGCGGAAGGGATGCAAACGGTTCTTTTTCCCTCACGCGGAAGGGGGATTGTGGTATAATCTCAACGATGATTTCCATGCGGTTGTGGAAAGCGATCGTGCGGCAGAGAGAAAGGCAGACGCGAAAGATGGCGGAACGGCAGAAGGAGAAGACGGGCGCATGAGTCCCGCTCGGCGCATTTTCCTGAACGTCGTGGCCACCTACGGGCGGTCGTTGTATGCGCTCGCGCTTGGGCTTTTCAGCGGACGCTGGGCGCTGACGGCGCTTGGCCAGGAGGACTACGGTCTCTACGGCGTCGTGGGCGGTCTGACGTTTTTCCTCTCCTTCTTCAACACGCTTTCCGCCGCGGCTGTGAGCCGGTTCTATGCGTTTGAGGTGGGGCGGGCTGGCAGGGCCGCCACATCGGAGGACGGCACTGCCGAATGCCGCAAATGGTTCAACACCGCGCTTCTGCTTCATGTCGTGGTGCCTTTGCTATGCACTGCGGTTGGCTATCCGGTCGGCGAATGGGCGGTGCGGAACTGGCTGGCGGTTTCCGCAGACCGGATCGAAGACTGCGTGTGGGTGTTCCGCCTTGCCTGTCTCGCCTGCTTTGTGAGTATGCTGAACGTCCCCTTTCAGGCCATGTACGTCGCGAAGCAGTGCATTGCGGAACTGACGGTCTACGGTCTTGTCTCGTCCACGCTTCAGGCGTGCTTTCTCTACTACATCGCCTCGCATCCGTCCGACTGGCTTGTGCGGTATTCCGTCTGGACGTGTCTGCTTGCGATTGCGCCGCAGCTGCTGATCTGCGTCCGCGCCATGAAGGTGTTTCCCGAGTGCCGGGTGGAACTCGGCAGCTGCTGGGACGCGGGACGCGTCAGGCGGCTTGCGTCATACGCGGGCTGGCAGTTCTTCGGAACGCTCGGCGGCCTTGTGCGCGGGCAGGGGCTTGCCGTTCTCGTGAACAAGTGCTTCGGCGCGCGCGCGAACGCGGC
This sequence comes from uncultured Lentisphaeraceae bacterium, assembly GCA_964386385.1. GTDB lineage: Bacteria > Verrucomicrobiota > Kiritimatiellia > RFP12 > UBA1067 > RUG572. The sequence continues at coordinate 171,320 of CAYLRN010000005.1, forward strand.
GATGTCGATTGCCAACACGGTCAATGGGCAGGCAGGCTCTCTTGCTTCGGCGCTGCTTGGCGCATTCTCGCCCGCAATCGTACAGGCGTACGGGGCTGGCAACCATGCGCTCATGCGCAGCATGGCGTTTCGCGCCTGCAAGTTCGGCATGCTGATGGTGCTTCTCTTCTCGATTCCGCTTGGAGTGGAGATAGACAACGTCATGACGTTGTGGCTGAAGGCTCCGCCGCCCCATGCCGCCAGCCTGTGCCTGTGCATGCTGCTTGCCCTGGCAATCGACAAGAGCACGTCTGGGCATCTGTGCGCGCTGAATGCGAATGGACGGATAGCGCTGTACCAGATGGTCGTGGGAGGGACGTTCGTGCTGACCCTCCCTCTGGCGTGGCTGTTCGTGAAACTTGGCGGTGGCGTCCCCTCGGTTGGCATCGCGCTTGTGCTGACGACCGCGCTTTCCTCCTTGGAGCGCGCGTGGTTCGCGCGGCGGCTTGTCGGCATGCGCTTTCGCCATTGGGCGTTTCGGATTCTCTTGCCGGTGGCCATCGCGACGGCAATTACGGTGGCGGCGTGCCTTGTGCCGCGACTTGCGCTGACGGCGGGATTCATGCGCCTGTGCCTGACGTCGCTTGTCTCCATTTGCGCGCTTGTTCCGCTTGCATGGCGGCTCGTCCTTCAGGAAGACGAGCGGGCGTTCGTCCGCGCCAAGGTCTGTCGGTTGAGGGAGAAGTTCAGATGACAGACGCCGAACCGAACTCGAAGGCCGGCGAAATGTCACCGCCAAAGTGCTATGCGGCGTGGTCGCGCGATGCGGACGTGCTGAAGGAAAGCACGTCCGGCGGCGCGTTCACGGAACTTGCGAAGGTCGTGCTTGCGAAAGGAGGCGTTGTCGCGGGGGCGGCATACGGCGACGGTCTCGCCGTCGAACACCGCGTCGCGCATTCCCTTGACGAGTTGAAGTCCCTGCGCGGCGTCAAGTACGTCCAGAGTGCCGTCCCAAAGGCGGTCTACGGCGAAATGTCCGCGGCGCTTCGGGAACGCCGCCATGTCATGTTCGTCGGGACGCCTTGTCAGGCGGCGGCGGTTCGGAAGCGGTTCGGGCGGGATGAAAATCTGCTTCTGTGCGATCTCGTCTGCTTCGGCGCTCCGCCGCAGTCGCTTTGGCTGAAGTACGCGCGCTGGCTCGAGGAGAAGAAGGGAAAGCGGCTTGTCGCCGTCAATCCGCGTGACAAGATCCGCGGATGGGGGCGGAGGACGTACTGCCGCTACGACTGGGCGGACGGCACGGTGACGCGGCGGTGCAGCGACTTCGACCCCTATGCGCGGGCGTTCTATTCCACGCTCGCGTTCCGGGCGTGTTGTTTTGCATGTACCTTCAGGGGGGACGGACGCGTGAGCGATTTGACGCTTTGCGATTTCTGGAACGCGGCGGCCGTCGAACTGCCGGCGGACGTGCTGCACGGCGGCGTCTCCGGCGTCATGGTGCATTCCCCATGTGGCGCGACTGTCATGGCGTCCGCAGTGCTTGAAACTCGTGACGTGCCGTTCGACGTGTTTTGCGATGGAAACGGCCCCATCCTCAAATCTCCAGACAGGCCGCGGCGGTGGGCGGCGTTCCAGTCCGACATGGGGGTGTTGCCGTTTGGCGAGCTGGCGCGGAAATATGGTCTTCAGATGACGCATTGGCGCTTGATGAGAAGGGGCGTCGCAGGACGTCTGAAGCGGATTGTCGCGTTCTTGCTGCCATGCGGCGTCAAAAGGTTCCTGAAACGGCGAAGAGGTGGTTGAGGTGAAGAAAACGCTGTCCATCATCATTCCCGCATATAACACGGCGCAGACGGTCGTTCGATGCCTTGATTCCGTATTCGTGCAGCTGCAGGACGGTGTTGCGGAAAACGTGGAGATTGTCGCCGTCGAGGATTGCAGTCCGGACGGCGTCGGCGAGATTCTTGATTCCTATCGGGAACGGCATCCCCTCCTGAAAGTCGTGCACCGTTCTGTAAATGGCGGAGAGGCTGCGGCGTACAACACCGGCATGGACGAGACTATGGGCGAGTATTTCCTGCGGCTGGATTCCGATGACGCCCTGCGGCCAAACGCGCTGAAGCGAATTCTGGAGATTCTTGAACGGGAGAGGCCTGACATCCTTCTTCATTCCTTCACGCGACTTACGCCAGAGGGCAAATTCATTTCGCAGTTGGCTTTTCGCGAGGAGGGCACAATCGATTTCGCATCCGCGACGAATACGGAAATCAGACGGGCGTTTGGAGACGTTGCGTTTGGAATAATGACGCCGAACGTCGTCTACCGCCGCGCGGCGGTAGCGGATGTTCGGCAGAATGCCCGCTACAAGATTGCGGGCGACCGCTATTTCGGCTGGCAGGTATTCAGAAATTCCCGAAGGTTCCATGTGACGAACGAATCCTTCGTCGACTACTACGTCTATCCGACGTCGCTGTCCCACGTGCATTCGCATGAGGCGGTGGCCGGCTTGCTGGAACTGGATGCGCGGTTCTGGAATGAAATCCGCCGGCATCCGCTTTTCAGGATTGGGCGTGTTGCGGCATTCACTCGTCTCTTCGCCGGAATGGTTGGATGGCACTATGAACTTGTCTTCGAATCCGAAACCGAAAAGCTCCGCCATGCGGAGGCCTATTTTGCCGCATTGCGGACCTTGCTTGCCGGGGGCGCTTCCATCCGCGCTCTCGGACTTGGGCATTGCTGCCTCAAGCTTGCCTGTGCGCTTCGGTCGCCGTGCATGGTGGCGCTGTATCGCGTCGTTTCCCAAAAGTTGATCTGGCCCGTTGAACACAAGGTCAAGTGCATTGTCAAATCGCTCTTCTGCACATGAAAATCGGCATACTGACATTCCATCATTCGTTGAACTGCGGTGCCGCGCTGCAGGCGTGGGCGCTGCAGAGCGCTCTGCGCAAACTCGGATTCGACGCCCGAATCGTCAACTACGGCAAGATCGGATGGGAGGTTGGACGCTGTTTTCGCGCCGACACGCCGCGGCATTTCGCGGGGTCTCTTTATAGCGCAGTCAAGACGTTCCTCCTGACGTTTGGCGTGGAGGCGTACCGACGTCATCTGTACCGTCGTTTCATGCGCCGGCAGATGGGATTGGGCAGGCAAGTGTCGAAGGCTGACGTCTTGACTGGCGACTTTACGCATTTGGTGGTCGGAAGCGACCAAGTCTGGCATCCGTGCATCAACGAGGGCGATGACGTCTATTTTCTTGCCGGTGCGCCGGACCGCGTCAGGCGCGTCGCATATGCTCCCAGTTTCGGAGTCGACACGTTTGACGCCGGACTTGAACGGAAGATGTCCGGCTGGCTGTCGCGCTTCGATGCGTTGTCCGTGCGCGAGCCGCAGGGGGCGGAGATCGTCAGGCGGCTTTGCGGACGCGAGGCGTCGGTCGTGTGCGACCCCACGCTTCTCCTGCCGCGAATCGATTACGAGGCCGCCGAGCGCCGGCCGCATTTTGCTGTTCGCGGGAAGTACGTTGCCGTCTACACGGTCTGCGGGCATCCGTGGGCGGAAAAGGCGGCTCTTGAGATAGGCGGGCGCATGGGGATTCCCGTCGTGCATCTTCCGGTGGGAATGTCCGCCCGGTGGCATCTCCCCGGCAAGGTCAGACGTCTTACGGCGTTCGGCCCTTCCGAATGGCTGTGGCTCATCCGCCATGCGGAACATGTCATCACGAACTCCTTCCATGGGACGGTGTTTTCGCTTCTGCACCATCGTCCTTTTACCGTGGCCCTGAATGGTCGTCCGTCGGACGTCCGAATGGAGACCCTGCTGAAAGACACGGGAATGGAAAGCCGCCTGTGCAGGAGCCTGGACGAGGCCGCGTCTTCCCCGCGCCTTGATTTCAACTGGGCGGCGGTCGACGATGAAATCGCGAAGCGGAAACAGCACGCGGAGAGCTTTCTTCTGGAGGCATTGAGATAGCGGAATGAACATCCTCTTCTACCTTCATCAGTATCCCGCCTTCGGCGGCATCGAGACGGTCACGACAATGCTCGCGAACGCCTTTGCGGCGGATGGACATCAGGTGGCAATCGTTTCGCTGATCCACAAGGACGGCACGGACTTGCTTCCGCGTCTGCATCCGAATGTGGTCTGGCACGAATTGCCGGAACAGGATTGCAATTCGGATGTCAATTGCAGGATGTTGGGTTGTCTGCTCGATGCGTTTGGCCCTGACCATATTCTCTTTCAGGATTCCTATGCCAATATTCAGGGAATCCTTTTTCATGCGGTCGCAGAGTGGAAGGCGCGGCATGGCCGGACGCAGGAGAGGACAACGGGGATATGTGTGGCGGAACATTCGCAGCCGCGCCTTTCTCCGGGACGTCGACAGGTTCTCCTTTCGCCCATTGAGATTGGCAAGCGTCTTGTTCTGCTGGCCTTGCGGCCGTATTTGCTGTGGTCGCGCTTTCGCTACGAATCTCGGCGGCGAAAAGAGATCTTTGACCATGTGGATGCCTATGTCATCCTCTCGGAAAACTATCGCCGGCGCATCCTTGAATTGGTTGGAAAGAACAGACTGGCGAAACTGCATGTCATTCCCAACATGATTGACGCCGTATCTGGAGACATTTCCCTTTCGGGCAAAAAACGGCAGGTCCTTTTCGTTGGATCGTTGATTGGCACAAAGGGCGTCGATCGATTGCTTGATGTCTGGAGTGAACTGGCCGAACGGCATATGGATTGGGAGTTTGTCGTCGTCGGTGATGGCGTTGAACGGCCCGTGCTTGAAGGCATTGTCGCCTGCAGGAAGATTCGAGGCGTTCGGTTTGAGGGCTTTCATCGTGATGTGTCCGGCTATTATCGTGGCGCGTCCATTTTTGTGATGGCATCGGACTTTGAGGGGTGGCCCATGGTTTTGGGCGAATCTATGTGCTGGGGATGCGTTCCCGTTGTGTATGACTCTTTCGCGGCGGTACGCGACATCATTGACGACGGCGTCAATGGGTGCGTCGTTCGTCACTTTGACAAGCGGGCTTTTGTCTCTGCATTGGAAGAACTGATGGAGGATAGTCAATTGCGCCATCAAATGGCGGAGGCGGCGCATGAGAAGGCCGCCCTTTATTCGGTCGAGCGAGTGAAGAATGCGTGGTACGACCTCTTTGATTCGACAGGGGGGGGGGGATTGTAGTCGTTGAGCACAATGCTCCTTGGAATTGGTTGCCAATGGCATGGTATGGTATAATGTGCACGTCTGCGCAAGTTGTTAAGAGAAGGTCGTCATGGTTGTAAAAAGACTGAGGGTAGCGAACTTTCGGCGGTTCGATGCGCTTGAATTGTCATTCGCAACGCATCTCAACGTAATCGTTGGCGTTAATGGTGCGGGCAAATCGACGATTCTCGTCGCGGTTGCAAAGATGCTGTCGTGGTATGTGCGGCGATTGGTGTCGCCGAATGGGACTGGTGCTGCTCTTCCGATCCTTGAATCGGAAATCAAGAAGGGCGCCGCGGCGGCGTCGATTGAGGTTTCTGTCTCTGATGGCGTGAAGGATGTCGCGTGGGCGCTTCATAAGAATGTGAAGGGAGCTCCCGTTCTGTCCGCCAAAAGCGATTTGAGGGCGTTGAATGACTATGTGAAGGAGGTTCGCGAACATTGCCAGGGCGATATTCGCTCCGTGCCGATGATTGTGTCCTATGGGGTCAATCGTTCCGTCGTTGACATTCCGCTTCGCATCAAGCATAAACATCGGTTTTCGGCTTTGGACGCCTATGACGACGCCTTTGAGAGGTCGGCTGATTTCCGGCGTTTTTTTGAGTGGTTCCGTGCGAATGAAGACATTGAGAACGAGCGTATCGCCGACCGTGTTGAGCAGCAGGGTGACGGCCGGGGAAAGAGAATGGGGCAGAATCGTGAGCTGTCTGCCGTTCGGCGTTCCTTGGCTCTCTTTCTTCCCGAATTCTCCCGATGGAAAATCCGACGAACTCCTCTGCGGATGGAAGTGCTGAAGGACGGACAGTCTCTCAATGTCGAGCAATTGTCGGATGGCGAGAAATGTGTGGTCGCCTTGGTCGGTGACTTGACGCGCCGCTTGGTGATGGCAAATCCCGGCCTTGCCGACCCGCTCGCAGGATATGGGATTGCGCTGATAGATGAAGTCGAGCTGCATCTTCATCCGGCATGGCAGAAAACGATTTTGCCGCGGTTGTTGAAAACATTCCCCAATGTCCAGTTCATTGTCACGACGCACAGTCCGATTGTTATGGCGCAGTTGAACAATCTTCTTTATGGGCGGGAGAATGCGGGAATTGCCGTCTTTGCTCTTCAGGGTGGATGTGTTTCGTCCATGATCGATTCGGAAACCGGATTGATTGTCTCGGGTGAGATGGATGAGATTGTACAGTCCATTGATTCAGAGTTTGACGCCTTGTTGGATGGGGGCGGAGATGAGGTCTGATTCCACGCTCAATAGGTACTTGCGGAACGCACCTGCGGCCCCCTGCTGGCATTACGATGCCAAAGACGTTGTTGTGTGCACCGCCAGGGGTGACGCGAAGAATCGCTTTTCGTTGCGGTGCGAAACTGCCGTTGTCGCCTTGGAGACGGATGGTGCAGGAAAATGCCGATTCCCTCCGCAGGGTGATGTGTGCGATTGGTGCGTTTTTACCGAGACAGGTCTGCGAGGGTGGTTTGTCGAATTGAAGGGGTCGGATTTTAACCATGCGCTAGACCAGTTGCGAAGCACGATGGAGCATATGCGAGGAAGATATTCGATGATTCCAGAGAAGGCGATAGTTGTTTTAAGTGGTCGCCATCCATCAAACGCTTTGCCGGGGAAAGCGAGTGCAAAGGTTCGGTTCAAGTCGGCATTTCCAAAGGTTTCTTTATTGGAGCGGTCGCATGGACAGTCCAAGCCGGAGATCGTCATTGGTTGAGAAGGGGCGAAAGAGGAAAAATCGTACCGTACTGATGGACGTCGCCGGAAGGCGCGCCATGCGCTTGGAATCGTCAAAGAAGAATGGTATGGACTTTTGAACGTGGACGGAGGCATGGAATGAAGGGCGTTTTGGAGATGTCGCCATCTTGTGGAGTCCGCATATTGCAAATCATAGGAGGTTGCCATGCGCATTGCCTGGTTTAGCGCCGGGCTGATGCCCGAAGCCTGTCATCGCATGGGATATGCCTCCCAGGTCGGCTGCGGCTGGCTGCAGTCGCTGCTTGACGCTCTTCGCCGGGTTGATCCGCGGACGGAAGTCTGCGTTCTCGGAGTTGACGGGCGTCCGTGCGACGTGTCGGTCGGCAGCGTCCGCCATGTCTCGTTCGGACGTTCGGGCGGCTTCACCTACGGATGCGTCCCAGCCGACGTGCAGAGAAGGGCGCGGGAAGTGATTGGCGCGTTCAATCCCGACGTCATACACGTCCATGGGACGGAGAACTTCTGCGGGCGCATGGATGAAGACGTCTACTGCGGGCGGCCGGTCGTCGTGTCGTTGCAGGGCGTCCTGTCCGAATGCTGGATCCACATGGCGGGCGGATTGACTCCGCGCGATGTGCGAACGGTCAATTTCCTGAATCCGCGCGCGCTGATTCGCGGTCGGACTGTCTTTCGCGAGCAGGCATATTGGCGTGACGAGCGGGTTCGGCAGGAATTGGAGGTTTTCAGGCGTCGGAGGTATTTCATCGGGCGCACGGAATGGGACCGGCAGTGCCTTGAGTGCCACAATCCGTCCGCCCGGTACTTCCATGTCAATGAGACGCTGCGCAGTCCGTTCTACTCGGCGCATCGGAACAGGAAGACGATTCGTCCGCATTCGATTTACTGCGCGGGCGCGGCCGCCTATCCGCTCAAGGGGGCGCATTGGCTCTTTCGGGCGATTGCCATGTTGAAGGACGAGTTTCCGGACGTGCAGCTGCGTGTCGCGGGTGCGGACAGAATCCTGTCACGCCCGCGCAGCCTTGGCGAATGGATCCACCGTCCGGTCTACTCGGACTATCTGTGCCGCCTTGTCCGGGAACTCGGCATTGCGCGGAACGTTGTTGCGCTTCCTTTGATCGACGCCGAATCCGTCGCGAAGGAACTTGAAAGGGCGGAGCTCTACGTTTCCGCATCGCTGTGCGAGAACAGTCCGAACTCGCTCGGCGAGGCCATGCTGGTGGGAACGCCCGCCATACACACGTGCGTCGGCGGCGTCCAGTCGATTCTCAAGGACGGCGACGAAGGCCGGCTGGTCCCCCCCTGCAGTCCCCATGCCCTTGCCGGCGTCGTTCGCGATGCGTTCAGGAATCCGGAACCGATGGAGGCCTGCGCACGGGAGGCGCGGCAGACGGCATTGCGGCGGCACGATGCCATTGCGAACGCCGAGGCGACGCTTGCGGTCTACCGCGCCGTACTGGCGGACTGCCGCGTCAAGAGTGAAGTCGTCTGAATTATACGCCATGGGGAATGGAGATGACTGACAGAGAAGGACGGATTGCGGTGCTCATGACATGCCACAACCGCGTGTCGATGACGGTTGCGTGTCTCGCGCGCCTCATGCCGCAGCTCAGCGAGGACGACAGGGTGTTTCTTGTCGACGACGGCTCGACTGACGGGACGGGGGCGAAAGTCCGCGCGTCGTTTCCCGCTGTCCACGTTGTCGATGGCGACGGCTCTCTCTACTGGGCCAGGGGAATGGCGCTTGCATGGCGCACGGCAATTGAGACGGGCGTAGACTGGAGACACTATCTGTGGCTGAACGACGATACGATGTTGTCGGCAAATGCCTTGAGCCAATTGCTGGCGGCGGATGATGGAAGCGGCCTTCTCGTCGGCAGCATTGCGGACGCTTCCGGGAAAGTGGTCTATGGACTGGGGGTGAATGGGCGGATGAATGGGAATTGCGTGCTTGTCCCGAAATCTGTCCACAAAAAGATTGGAATGATATGCGGCGGATATGCCCATGCGTGGGCGGACGACGATTACGCCATCCATGCCGGGCGAATGGGGATTCCTCTCATGTCGGCCGGCGTCATCGGCACGGCAGAGTGGCATCCCCTGCGCCCCGATCTTGGGAAGATGGCATTTCGCGAGCGATGGCGCAGCCTGACCGACCCGAAGGGCTGGAACCTGCATGACTTGTGGCTGTACCGCCGTCGCAACTGGGGAATCTGCGCGGCCGTGTTGAGCAGTCTTCATATGTTTGTCCATGTGCTTTGTGCGCGCAGGAGCGGCTTCCCTTCAATTAATGCGGCAAGCGGAAACTCTGCATAGGTAAATTCCAACCCAAGTGGGTCAATTTCCCGAAAATTTTTCCAGACGGTCTCGGCAGCAGTCCAAACACTCTCGTCTTTTCGCTTCTTTCAAGCTGTCATTGTCGCGGCAGCCTGGTCTGGCGCCTTCCTTCTCTTCTTCGCCTTTCCCGGCCTGTCCTTCTTCCTTTTCGCCTCCTGCCTCCAGCGCCCTTTCGGACTTGTCCGCAGTGGTTCAGTATATGATGCACTTTTCACACCGGGCGAACGCTTGTCTCCAGCGGGGAGAAATGCTAGACTTCCGGCAGACG
>CAYLRN010000006.1:0-146109 GCA_964386385.1 uncultured Lentisphaeraceae bacterium
CGCCATCCTGTGCGACAAGTGCGAGAGATCGCAGTTCCATGCCGTGTCCGCGCCCCCGAGCGCATCTGCGGAAAGGATCACGTACTCGCCGGCGGCGGGAATCTCGTCTTCGGGCGCGGACACGACAAGCGTGACGGAATCGGGAAGCGACAGCGTTCCCGCCACGGTGCATCTCGGCGCATACGACTTTCCGTCGAGCGTCACGGCGATGGACATCTTCGCGACACGAAGCTCTCCTCCGGCAACGTCCGCCGAAAACGTGCCGTTCGACACGGCAAGCGAATCAAGCGACGCAGACTTCGTCCCCGCGCCGTCGTCCGCGGCGGACATCCTAACGGACAGTCCGCCGTTCAGCACCTCCACGGAATCCACTGCCGCCGGAATCGCCTCCGCGACCGCAACCGCGCCACTGCCCTTCTTGACGAGCGTACCCGACGCCCCGACGACGCTCCCGACATCCGCGTCGCAGTCGAAAGCAAGGGCCGGCGAAACGCCCTCTCCGAACGCCATGGACGGAATGGAGACTTTCGCCGCCTTTTCCGGTTCGTAGTCCGCATCCACCCACCGGCGCATCAGGTACGCTTCCGTCTGACGTCGTTCGGCAGGCGTCAGCAGCCTGTCGTAGCATATCATCTCGCCTATCTCGACGCCGCCCACGATCCCGACGTTGCTCCTCTGGGCAATCTTGTATATGCTTACGCTCTCCGGCAGTTCCACGCCCACGACCATCCATTCGTTCGTCGGCAGCGGCTCCGACGTTGCGTCAAAGACCTTTCCGTTCTTCGTCCACAGTCCGCCATGCGAGGCTCCCGGCGACTGGTACGAGTCAAGAAGAGCCTTGCCGTCGGTCGAATGGTTGAAAGCCTCGCCGCCAAAGACGGCCCCGCCGACGGCGGTCCTGCGCAGCGCGGCAAAGCAGGTGCGCTGAACGGCGCGCTGCAGCGTGGAGCCGACTTTCGATGAACCGGGCGCGGACATCTTCACCTCGAACGACGCGGAGTCCGGCCGGTCGTCCGGCACGTCCTCGCGCGGTGCGGACACGTCCGCGAAAGCGCCCGCATCCAGCCCCGTCCCGAAGTCAAGCGCCTTCCGCCCGAACGGCCCGTCCTTCACCGTCGGCCAGCTGCCGTAGCCGTATGGTCTGGAGCCCCCGTTTCCGTAGACGTGGATGGGGTTGGCTACGACCATCTGCCCCCAGGCGTTCGTGCCGTCGCGCACGTCGCGCCACTCCTTCGCCCAGACCGTCCCCGCCCACGAGCCGGAGCCCTCGACGGCGTCGTACGAGCCTTCCGCGTCGGCGTTGAACCACATGTCCGGCGCATCGGCCGGACCTGCAGGATCGATCTCCTCCCGCTCGAACCCCTCGCCCACCGAAAGTTCGCCGCCATCGATGCGCAGCGCGACTCCGTCGACGCCGCTCTCAATAGCAAGAGAACCTTCGCCCGTCTTCGTGAACGATTCGGCATTGGTGGGCAGTTCGACCCGTCCTATCCGGACGCAGCCAGACGGCACGTCCAGTTCCGCGGCGTTGGCGAACGTAAGGCTGCGCAGGTCCCGGTCTGCGGCCGATTCGGCGTCCTGCCACTTCGCCCGAAGATAGGCGTTCACGCAGCGTCTCTCCGCAGAGGAAAGCGCATTCGTGTAGAGTATGACCTCCGCAAGGCGCAGACCGCCGGTTCCGTATCCGTTGGCGGCGAGCCTGTCGATCGCGGCGGTTCCGTCAAGCCCCACGGAGACTACGTGCAGCCGGCGGGAATGGTCGAGCAGGTCGCTGGAAGAGCTTGAACTGCTGCCGGAGTCGGAGAACCCCTCGTTCCTCACACCGTCAACGCGCACGTCGCCGGCTGCGATTTCGGCGACCAGGCCATGCGTGCCGAAGAGGTTCGGCACAAGCATCCCAACGTTCGACATCCACCTGCAGGTACGCCGAAAGACGTCCTTCCCGCCTTCGGGGGCGCCGAAGAACGGGGCGTTGTGCGCAAATCTCACATTGTCGCGGAACACGAAGAAGACTTCCCTTACGTCGCTCCGCACCGAGGACAGGCGAAGGTAGGCGGACCGCCCCAAACCGTCATCGCCTTTCTGCGACGTCTTGTGGTCGGCCGTTTCCTCGAAAGAACCGTACGAACCTGCGAACGAACCGAAGTCCACGCACCCTTCCGCGAGGAACGGCCTGTTGGCATCCTCGTCCACCGCCGCGTACAGGCCGTTCCCGCGAACGTCGTTCCACCGGTCCACGTACGTGGTTCCATCCACCTGTTCAGAAACAAGCGAACCCGTCTGCGAAGCGTCAAGGTGCAGGAACGGATCGCCCACGACGGAGGGCCGCGCGTAAGGTGCGCCGTGCAGGACGACGCTCCCGGCCTTCACGGCGGCGTCAAGGCGCGGTCCCGCTTCGCTTGCGACGATCTCGACCGTTCCGCCGACGCCCGCATGATTGTTCTTTTCGTTCACGTCAAAACGCCCATAGCCGAAAAGGCGTTCAACCGTCTGCGTGGCGCCGACTGCGGCGCTGAAGTTGAAGCGCCCCGTTGCGACAGCCTGGCGCATGGTGATGGACGTCCCCGCATCGCCGGGAGCGTACAGCCCGCACCATCCGCCGAACGTGCGGAAATATCCGAAGAAGTCCGACGCGTCTGATACCGCAGCACGCCGGCAGTTGCCTTTGTCAAGCGCAATACGGCGGCGGTTCGATCCTTCAAGTCTGCCGACATGCCACGTGCCGTCAGTGTATGCCGAATCAAGCGTGACGGTCTGAAGGAGATCCGGTTCCCCGGACAGGCTTAGGTCGACGGGGTTGGACGCATCGTTGAACGCCGGCGCAACTCCCTCCATCCAGTTTGCGGCGACAGACACTTTCGACGCCTTGTCGGTGACGTTCGTCCACGTCGCGGCGAAACCGGCGTCGCAGAGAACCGCGACGGCGAAAAGATTGATGACGTGCGCTTTCTTCATGCCATTCTCCTCCTGTAAACTGCGGCCGTCACTTCGAGACCCTGTAGAACTCCATGCCGTTCAGGATCGGCGGCCCCCTCACGATGGACACGTCGATTGCGCCGTCAACCGGCGCAACGCCTTCCCACGCAACCGCGGAAGCGGCATAGCGTCCGCCGGCGTCCCACGGCGCGACGGCCCTGGCCACGCCCCCGACGGTGACGTCCATGATGCGTCCTGGAAGTTCGTCCCACGTCTCCGCGAAGTGGAGGACGACGCGGTAGCGCCCATTCGGCAGGTGGACGCGGTAGAACAGCCGCTCGGAGCATCCCGCCTCCGTGCGGTAGATGGACGGCGTGGCCGTGCCGGAGATCGGAATCGGACCTCGGTCGACGACGTTTGCGAACGTATGTCCGTACGCGCCAAAGCCGGTATAGACCTGATCCGCAAGCCAGACGCGGCCAGACTCGTCCGTGACGTCGACCATAGATCCGCAGTCGATCCGCGCCACGCCGTCCTTCTCAAGCATCGCCTCGAACCTCCTCTGACGTTCGCACTGCGTCTGCGATGACCGTGCGCGGCGCAGCACGGAGGCGACCTCCCAGTCCCGCAGCGCCCTGCACGCAGCATATCCGTCGTTCGCCTCCACCGCATTGCGCAACGCCGCAAGGCTCTCCGGACGGATCCGGGACGCCACGACGTCATCCGTCAGCACTGCTTTCGCCTCTTCCAAGACCTTCCGCTCGACGCCGTCCTCGTAGCGGAACCGGCATTCGCCCGGACGGTCGAAGACGCGCACTGCGTACGGCTTGAGTTTCACCTCCCCGTATCCCTCTACCGTTCCGGCGAGCGGGTACGGAGTGCCGTTCACAAGCTGCAGCTTGCCGCCGTAGACGTGCGCGGTCACGCCAAAGGCGCGTCTGTACGGCTTCCCCTCGCCGGCCGGCGTCGCGTAGTACCCGGAGAGGAACTCGCGCAGCGCGGCGTCATGCGCCGTGTTGCAGTTGCAGTCCGTCCAGGTGTGGATGAGCGTCTGCGGCGTGTAGTCGGCCAGCACGTCCACGAAATCGGAATAGGCCGCGTCGCCGGAATACTTCACCTCGTACACGGTGGCGTGCGAGACCGTCCACCACCACGGCGCATCGCCGAGCGCCTTCGTCGAGTTGGGACGCTCGTTGAGGCCCTTCGACGAGAAATACGCCACGTCGTTCCTGCGTATGAGCGAACGCACACCCCTGCCGGTCTTGACGCCGAACCAGCCATAGTCCCTGGTCTTCCCGTAGTTCGCGGCCGCCGCCAGGCGGACGCTCTCTCCGCTCCCCACGCCGTAAAGCAGCGGGTCCAGCGCAGATTCATTCATGAGGCGGAAATGTTCCGTGTCGCGCATGTACGGCGTGGAGGCCGCGTCGCAGAACGGATGGGACTCGCCATACCTCACCCCGGTCGGAAGGACAAGCAGTCCCCACCTGTCGCGGCCGCCGCTGACGATATCCCTGATCTCCGCGAACGCATTGCGCATCCTCGTCGCCCGCCAGCGGCTCCATTCCGCGCCGTACCTGCCGGTCAGGAGCGCATGGCGCCTGGCGAAGCGTTCGCGGCCGGTCGTCCCCGTTCCGAGCGATATGCCGGTGTCGCGCTCGAACTCCGCGACCGAGGCGTCGTCGAATCCGATGTCGCCGGGCTTCTGTCCGGTCTGGCTCGTGAATCCCGGAAGCCACCATCCGCCGGAGACGAGGAACATTCCGGCGACGTCCAGCCCGTCGTAGCGGCGGTATATCTCGCTCACGAGGTTCGTTATCGAAGCGCGGACCGCGGGATGCCTGTCGTTGTAGCCCATTCCGCCGAACCCGACGGCGAGGCGTCCGTTCCTGTCCACGTGGTGCGCGGGGTTCGCGCCGCCGCCCTTCCACAGGTCGCGTTCCGAGACGTCGTACGCGCCGAGCCGCGAAAGCCGCGGCGACGCGAGATACTCGAAGCCGGCGAAGAATTTGATGCCGTTGTGCCTGTACATCTTCGCCACAAGGTACGGGAAGTCGAAGCTGTCCTCGCAGGTGTTGCTCTCGCCGCAGGTCGACGGAAATCCGTTCTGGTACATGTACACGCCCTCGATGGCGGCGTTGTGCCCCTCGAACCGCAGCTGCGAGATGCGGTTGCGCGTCGCGGCGAACGCGCCCGACCAGAGACGCGACCTGTACGTCACCCACGACGCGGACGAATAGACCATAGGCGTCCGCCACGCGCCCCATATCCCGAACAGGATGCGCTCGTTGTGGTTCATGAAGAGCCTGTCGGTCTGCGGACGCTTCCACGCCGGCAGCCCGCCGTCTATCTCGTATATGCGAATCGCCGCGCAGGCGGCCGGTCTGCCCGCGAGGCCGGACTCGAACGTCACCGTGGAGTTCCGCGATCCGGGGAAGAACACGTAGCGCAACGTCTTGACCTTTCCGCTCAGCGGCTCCCTGTCGCCTGTCTTGACCGCGCCGGACGCATTGGGCTGCGCGTTTCCGAACGGAGATCCGTTGTTGCAGAAGCCGCACGGATACGTCTCAAGCACCGCCGAATAGATGACCTGCTCCCGCGTGTCGGGATAGTCTATCTCCACGAGATGCGCATTTCCGAGCGTCCCCACCGGTATGCTCCAGCAGAAGTACGAGCCGTCGGAGACGCCCGTCTCGCGCACTGTCCGTCCCGCCTCCTTCACGCACCGTCCCATGTCCACGGACTGCTTTACGTACATTCCGGAGTGCGCAATGAAGTTGGAGGACACGGAAAACCACCTGCCGTCCGTCGGATCGATCTCATGGATCAGCCGCTTGCGCCTCTGCAGTTCCGTCTCGACCTGCCCGAGCGGATATTCCTCCGTCTCGAGCGGGCCGGCGATCACCATCTCCGACGTGCAGGAATCGATCGGCTTGCCGTCCGATGTCAGTTTCCATTCGATTTCATATGCGCCCGTCCTGCGCACGGAGAACGATGCCGTCTTCGCCGCGCCGGCGTCGGACGTCTCGACGGTCTCGCCGGTGAACGCATCCTTCACGACCGCGCTCACGCTCGGGCTGCGCACTCCGTCCGGATACCACAGCGTCCATTCGACCTTGCCGTCGCAGTCGAACACCGGATACTTCTCGCCGCGAGGCGAGACCTGCAGGGGACCTGCATGGAGCGGAATCTCCCCGGCGGCGTATTCGTTGCCGTTGCGCTGCTGCGCAACGCCTGGGTTGCCGCCCAGCCTGACCGGCTTCCACTCGCCATCGCCGAACCTGCATTCCCACTTTTCGTCGCCGCCGAGGAATGTCGTGTGTCCCTCGCCGTCGACCGTGAACAGTTCGATGGAAGCCCTCGTCTCGCCCGGCGTCCATCCGGCTCCTGCGTCAAACTCGTAGCGCACCTCGTTTTCGCCAGCCTTCAGGTGTTCGGCTATGTCCTTGCGGATCAGCCCGAACTTGTTCCTCACGATTACGCCCTCGGCGGCGGTCTTGCCGTTCACCACGATGCGGCAGTGCGGATGCATCGGCGCGGAGACGCCCGCGAACGCCGGCTTCGCATCAAGCGTGAATCTGCGGCGGTAGGTTGCGGGAATCTCATAGCAGACGATCTTGAGCGAATGGACAATCCCCTTTGCCGGGGCGTTTGTCGTGCAGGTGAGGCGCATTCCGTTGAAGAGCGCGTCGGGGCGTATCATCCCCATGTGCATGAAGAACGTCTTGCGCTTTCCTTTGGGCGTCTTGAACGAGATGAGTTTCTTGTTCGCATACTTGCCGTTGTAGCGCCAGAACTCCCACTCGCTCTGCTCGGTTTCCTGCTGCACGTCGGCGACGAGAGCCCATTGGCACATCGTGTAGTCGCCCCATCCGCGTCCGAACCGGATGCCAGGCAGATCAAGGTCGTTCTTCGACGCGCCCCAGAGGCGCGTGAATCCGTTCGTGAAAGCGAACGGCTCAACGGGGCTGCCGTACTCGAGTTCGAGGAACTCGCCCGGACGAAACCGGCAATCGGCTTCCGTATAGCGGCGCGGGAAGTCCATCGAGCGCGAATGCCAGGCCGTCCTGTCCGGCGGCGGCAGGTTAAGTCCGAGCGATCTGTCGTTTACGACGATCGGATTCCGCGCCGCCGCAAGAAGCGGCCACGCGCCCAAGACGGCGACACACGCCAAACTGGCACATTTCTTCCTCATATGTGCGGCCATTATAGCAAATGTTTTTTTTCCACAAGAAACCGTCGGCAGTTGGTAGGTGAAAAGTGCATCATATACTGAACCACTGCGGACAGACCCGAAAGGGGGCTGGAGGCAGGAGGCGAAAAGGAAGAAGGACAGGCTGAAAAAGGCGAAGGAGACGAAGACGACCGCTGGCGGCGAGGACGCGCGGGGCGGAGCGCAGGTCGTCCACGAAGAAAAGGAGAGAGAATGAGACAGTTCAAAACGCTGCCGAAGTGCATCGCGGGAATCTTCGGCGAGGTGAGCCATTTCGATTGCAATTCACCCCACTTATATCTCCATGGCAGGGCGCGACGTCCCGTCTCGCCGCCGTCACCGAGATTTAACAGCGAAGACACTGAAACCATGCGTGAGACTGAAGACGCTGAATGGAAGGGAGATGGCGGCGGACGAGGGCGTCCGTCCTCCCATGCCGCACAGGGCGGTTTTCAAGGGCAAGAAAAAAGGGAGGCCGGAAACCGCCGGCCTCCCATGCTTCGCGAAGAAGGAAGAACGAAGCAAGTGAGGCTAGTCTAACAAAAGTGGGCGACCGCGTCAATTAGCCTCCTAAAACTTTTTCGCTTTTCAGCAAACCGCCCCTCACGAGCCTGAACGGACAGCGTCCAGCCGCCGCAGCTGAAGAGGCGGCGCAGGGGGTTAGACGATGAGCATGCAGTCGCCGTAGCTGAAGAAGCGGTAGTTCGCGCGGACGGCCATTGCGTATGCGCAGAGCATCCGCTCGCGTCCGGCGAGGGCGCTTGTCATCATGAGGAGCGTCGACTGCGGGAGGTGGAAGTTCGTGAGCATGCAGTCGCAGGCCTTGAACCTGTAGGGCGGATAGATGAAGATGTTGCTTGCGCCGGAGCCGGCCGCCATCAGCGGGTCGTCCGGCCCGCGCTCGCGGCTGGCGACGGTCTCAAGCGTCCGCACGCTCGTCGAGCCGATGCAGAAGATGCGTCCGCCGCGCTCGCGGCAGGCGTTTATCGCCTCCGCCGTCTCCGGCGGGACGGTGAACGCCTCGAAGTCCATCTCGTGGTCTTCGATTTCGTCGGTCTTCACGGGGCGGAACGTGCCGGGGCCGACATGGAGGGTGACGGCGACGCGCCTGACGCCCTTCGCGTCCAGCGCGGCGAAGATCTCCGGCGTGAAGTGGAGGCCGGCCGTCGGCGCGGCGACGCTGCCGACGTGCTTCGCGTAGATGGTCTGGTAGCGTTCGCGGTCTGCGCGTTCCTCTTCGGGAGTCCCTTCGCGGCGGACGTACGGCGGCACGGGGACGTGTCCGAACTCGTCCAGCAGCGTGGCCAGCGGACGCGACGAGACGAAGTCGCACGTCCACATTCCGCCGCCGACCTTCTCCTTCAGCACGACCTCCAGTTCCCTGTTCGGCCCGAAGACGGCGACCTGCCCTTCCCGCGACGGACGCCCGGAGCCGATCATCACGCGCCAGGTGAGGACTTCGCGTCCGCCATGCGCGTCGGCGTCATCGAGCGAATCGGCGTCAGTCGCGGGCGAGACCATAAGCACCTCCACCGCGCCCGGCGAATCGCTCCACGTGCCGATCAGGCGCGCGGGGAAGACCTTCGTGTCGTTGAGGACGATGAGGTCGTTCGCAGTGACGTATTCGGGGAAGTCCGTCACCCTGCGGTGCTCCAGCATTCCGGTGTCGCGGTGCAGCACCATCATGCGGTCGTCGCCGCGCCTCTCGCTGGGATGCTGGGCAATCAGGCGCTCGGGGAGCGGATACCAGAACTGCTTCGTCTTCATGCGGCTTCCACCTATTTCCAGTCCGGCACGAGAAACGCCGTCATCATGCTGCGGTCGGACGTCGGCGCGTACGACCAGACGACTCTCTTGTCCCGCGTGACCTCGAACGCCGTCGCGCGCGAGCCGTCGGGGCGGCCGTTCGCGTACGTGCCGACGACGAGATTTCCGTTCGGCAGTTCCTGCATTCCGCAGAGGTTGTCCAGTTTCAGTTCCGGGAAGTCGGCGCATGCCATCGACCAGACGATCTCGTGCGCGGGCGTGAACTCGGTGATTCCGCCGAGATGGGAGACGAGCGTGTTGCCGTTCGCGCGGCGGAGCGCGTCGAACGCGAGCGGGGCGTGTCCGCTCGTCAGACGCGGCGTCGTCTGCGCCCAGACCTCACGTCCCGTTGCGTCGTATTCGCGGACGACGTTCGCGGACGAGCAGCAGACGAGATACGTCCCCGCCTTCGTCTTCCTGATCATGCGGTAGCGGTTGTGAAGCCCCGGCAGCGTTCCGTCCGCCAGCCGCGCGTCGCCCATGAACCTCACGACGGCGTTCGTCGTCTCCGCCGCGAGTTCCGTGATGAATCCGGTTCCGTTCTCCGCGACGACGACGTTGCCGCCGGGCTGGATTTCAAAGCCGAACAGGCCGTCCTTCGGACACGGGCGGTAGACGAGTTCCCGCTTCCCGGTCGCGACGTCCACCCGCCAGAGGTCGGCGTTCGAGTAGTAGACCCAGTTCCCATGCCGCTCGACGCGGTGGATGTTGCCGCATCCCTTCGCCTCCCAGAGGATCCGTCCGTCCGGCGCCATCGCATACGCACGGCCGGAGCCGGCCACGAGCAGCGGCGCGGACATCTCGCCGGAAATTCCCTTCGCCTGCGCGTCCGCAGCCAGCGCAATCGCGCAGACGGCCGCGGCCATTTTCAAACATGTCGTCGTCATCGTTCCGCTCCTGTCTCGAAGCTGGCAATCACTGTTTCAGTCCGGTCTGCCGCAGCAGCGCGTCGACCGCCGGTTTCCGTCCCCTGAACATCTTGAAGACCTCCATCGGGTCGACGCTGCCGCCGAGGGAGAGGACCGTGTCGCGGAAGCGGCGGCCGAGGCGGCGCATCGCGTCGTCGTCGTCCAGCCCCGCCTCCTCGAAGGCGCCGAATGCGTCCGCGCTCATCACCTCGCTCCACTTGTAGCCGTAGTAGCCGGCCGCGTAGCCACCGGAGAACACGTGCGTGAAGGAATCGAGGAAGCGGTCCTCCGGCACGACGGCGCCGGGGATGAAGTCCGCGAAAACGGCGTCCTTGAGGGCGTTGGGGTCTGCGGGCGGGGAGACGTGGAGCGCGAGGTCGGTCTTCGCGAAGGCGATCTGGCGCATGGACGCGGAGGCGGCGCGGTAGTTCTTCGCGGCTCGGACGCGGGCGACCAGGTCGTCCGGGATGTCGGCATACGTGTCCACGTGCCGCGCGAAGCGCTTCACCGTGTGCGCGTCGACGCACCAGTTCTCCATGAACTGCGAGGCGACTTCCACGGCGTCCCAGTCGATGAGGTTCAGTCCGGATGCGCCCGGGTCGTCCACGGTCGTGAGCATGTGCTGGAGGGCGTGTCCGAACTCGTGGAAGAGGGTTTCGACTTCCGAGAAGCGCATGAGGGCGCGGCCGTCCGAGTCGGGGCGGGCCTGGTTGCAGCAGACGAGCGCGAGAGGCAGGGCGACCTTGCCGTCCGGACGCGCGTCGCGAGTGCGGAGTTCGTTCATCCACGCGCCGCCGCGCTTCGTCTCCGGGCGCGAATACGGGTCGAAGTAGAAATGCGCGCGGACGCGGCCATTCTCGTCGCGGACGCGGAAGAAGCGGACGTCCCCGTGCCATACGGGGGCGGTCCAGTCGGCCGGCTCGACGGTCACGCCGAAAAGGCGCTCCGCCAGCTTGAAGAGTCCGTTCAGGACGATGGGCAGGTTGAAGTAGCGCGACAGCTCCTCCTCGGAATATGCGTACTTCTCCTCCCGCATCCGCTCCGCCCAGAACGCGACGTCCCACGGCTCCAGTGTTCCGTCGAATCCGCGCGAGGCGGCGAACGCGGCCAGTTCGGCGCGTTCGCGCTCCGCGGCGGGACGCGAGGCGGCGGCGAGTTCGTCGATTATCTCCTCCACCGCCGCGACGGACGGGGCGCACTTCTCCTCCAGGGACAGTTCGGCGTACGACGTCCGGCCGAGGAGGGATGCGAGTTCGCGGCGCAGGGCGAGGATGCGTCCGACGAGCGGCGTGTTGTCCGGTTCGCCGGCGCTCGCCCGCGTCGCGCGCGCGCGAAACAGCCTTTCGCGCAGGGCGCGGTTCTTCGCGTGCTTCATGAACGGCGCGTATACGGCGTCCTCCACCGTGGCCGTCCAAGGGCCGGAATCGGGCGAGCCGGAGCCGGCCATCGTCGCCTTCAACTGGGATGGAAGTCCATCGACGTCGGCGGGGTCGGTCAGCGTCAGGGAAAAGGCCTTCGTCGCGTCGAGGACGTTGTTGCCGAACGAGTTGGCGAGCGTGGCGAGCTCTGTCTGGATTTCGTTGAAGCGCTTCTGCCTTTCGCCGTCCAGGGCGACGCCGGAGAGTTCCGCCTCCTGCACCATCTTCGCGAGGATGCGGCGGCGGGCGGGGGTGTCTGCGGGCGTCGCCTTGGCAAGCTCGTAGAAGCGGCGGGACTGTCCGACGCGCAGGAAGAACGCGACGATGCGACCCTGGTACTTCTCCTCGACGGCGCGCCAGTCGGCGGAGTTGCAGACGGACAGCAGATGCTCCACGAGCCCCCACGCCTCCGCGAGCGGGCGCGTCGCGTCGCCGAGCGGACGGGCGAAGCCCTCCCACGTCGGGACTGCGGACGCCTCCAGCGCGGAGACGGCGGACTCCGCCGCGTCCAGCAGCTGCGGCAGCGCCGCGTCGGCGGCGACCGGCGTCATCGCCGGGAAGTCGGGGAACTCGCCGACCGGCAGAAACGGATTCGTCGCCATCGCGCTCACTCGAAGATCATGCCCTCGACGGGCTGTCCGCCGGGCTGCATCGGATAGACGTTCGCGCGCGGCTCGACGATGACCTCCACGAACGTGGTCTTGCTCGAGTTGATCGCCTTCTTGAGCGTTGGTTCGAGCTTGTCGGGGTCGATCACGCGATAGGCCTCCGCGCCGTGGGCCTCGGCGAGGCCGACGAGATTCGGGAGGTAGTCGTATTCTAGGTCCTGGTCGAGATGCTCGTTCACGCAGCGGCCCTTCACCGAAAGAATCGAATCGGCGTAGCGCTTGGAGTAGAAGAGCTCCTGCCACTGGCGCACCATTCCGAGGCAGCCGTTGTTGATCACGACGAAAGTGACGGGGAGCTTGTGCTCCACGGCGCAGACGATCTCCTCGAACGTCATCTGGGCGCCGCCGTCGCCGCAGATGGCGACGATCTTCTTGTCTGGCCGGCCGAGCGCGGCGCCGATCGCGGCGGGGATGCCGAAGCCCATCGTGCCCATGCCGCCGGAGGTGAGGAAGTGGCGGGCGTACTTGTGGCGGAAGTACTGGGCGCTCCACATCTGGTGCTGGCCGACGTCCGTGGAGAGAATGGCCTCGCCCTTCGTCACGCGGTCGATCGCCTCGATCACGCTCTGCGGCATGATGACGCCCGGGTGCATCGTCTTGTAGCCCATCGGGCGCTGCTTGCGCCACTGGGCGATCTGCGCGAGCCATTCGTCGTGCTGCGCGGCCCTGACGCGGGAGGAGACGACGGTGAGGACGTCCTTCACGTCCGCGACGATGCCGAGGTTCACGCCCACGTTCTTCTTGATGGACGACGGGTCGCAGTCCACGTGGACGATCTTCGCGTTCTTCGCGTAGGCAGCGAGCTTGCCGGTCACGCGGTCGCTGAAGCGGACGCCGAGGGCGAGCAGGAGGTCGCATTTGGAAATCGCATAGTTCGCGGCGGCCGTGCCGTGCATCCCGGCGAGGTGGAGGGAGAGCGGATCCGTCTCCGGGAACGCGCCGAGGCCCATCAGCGTCGTCGCCACCGGTATGTTGGCGCGGCGCGCGAGCGCGGCGACGTCCTTGGCGGCGCCGGCGGCGATCACGCCGCCGCCGGCGTAGATGACGGGGCGTTCGGCCTCGTTGATCAGCTTCGCGAGGCGCGACATCTGGGAGGCCGTGGCCATGGATTCGGGGTGGTATGCGCGAAGGCAGACGCGCTCCGGGTATTCGGCGGTGGTCATCGCGCGCTGGACGTTCTTGGGGAGGTCGATCACCACGGGGCCCGGCTTGCCGTGGGTGGCGATGTGGAACGCCTCGGCGATGATTTCGGGAATCTCGTCGGCGCTCTGCACGAGGAAGCTGTGCTTGGTGACGGCGCGGCAGATGCCGTTCATGTCGGCCTCCTGGAAGGCGTCGGTGCCGATCTGGTCCATGGGCACCTGCCCGGTGATGCACACGAGCGGGACGCCGTCCATGTTGGCGGTGGCAAGTCCGGTGATCGTGTTCGTCGCGCCGGGGCCGCTCGTGACGAGGCAGACGCCAGGCTTGCCGGTCGCGCGCGCATAGCCGTCGGCCATGTGGACGCATCCCTGCTCGTGGCGGCCGAGGATGAAAGTGAACGGGGCTTCGGGGAGGCAGTTGAAGACGTCGAGGACCTGTCCGCCCGGATATCCGAAAAGGACTTCCGTGCCGGCCTTCGCCAGCGAATCCACCAGGGCCTGCGCGCCCGACTTCTCCATCTTCTTTGTCATTGTCATCTTGCTTCTGCCTTGACTCTTTGTTGCCTTGTTTTAAATGAACGAATGGACGGACGGCGTTCCGTCACCGCCCGCCGCCGCGGTTTTCGGCCTCGCGCCTGAGCCAGTCCTGCGCGGCGCGGTCGCCCTGCGCGGCGCGGGACCGGATCTTCCACTCCAGGGAAAGCCTTTCGCTGGCCTTCACGCCAACTCCGCGCTCGTAGCACGTGGACACGTTCTCCATCGCGGGCGGATAGCCGGTCTCCGCCGCGCGCATGAACAGCCTGAACGCCCGTTCGTGGTCTGCCTTCACGCCCTCGCCCTTCCAGAGGACGACGCCGAAGACGTTCATCGCCTCCACGCATCCGCCGGCGGACGCCTTTTCGAGGAGCGAGGCGGCCTTCGCGAAGTCCTCCGCCACGCCCTCTCCGCGACGGAGGGCTAGCGCGTAGTTGAACTGCCCGTAGGCGTTCTCGTAGCTTGCGGACTTCGCGAACCACTTCGTGGCCAGCTCCAGGTCGCGCTCCACGACGACGCCGTCGCGGAAGAACGCGCCGATGTTGTTGATCGCCTCCGGATGCCCCTTCTCCGCGGCGGCGCGGAAGCATATGAAAGCGGTCTCGTCGTCGCGCGGCGTGCCAAGCCCGCGCCACGCGCACATGCCCATGTTGTAGAGGCCGTTCGCGTCGCCCTTGCCGGCCGCCGTCTTGAAGAATCCGTACGCCTCCGCCATCACCTTGTCCAGCTCGTCCTGCGGAAGGCCGTCCACCATCGCCTGCGAGAAGACGTGCGAACCCCATGCGTTCGCGGCCTGCACGTTGCCGCGCAGCGCGGCGCGGTGGAGCATGTTCGTGTCGCCGTTCTCAAGCGAGAGAAGATACCACGCCAGGGCGTTGTCGCTCTCCCGCGCAAGACGTTCGATCGGGCCGCGGCAGCGGGCGAAGTAGTTGGAGCGCGTGGAAGGATCGAGGTGCGCCTCCTTCGGTGCGTCGGGGTCGCGGGAGACGAGAGCCAGGAGGTAGCCGTGGACGATTCCGCCGCGGCGGGCCTCTTCCGCCACCTCCGCGGCGGCCTCGGAGTAGCCACGCACAGAGCCGCCGGCGCGCGAGTTGAGAAGGCGCAGGACCGCGCCCTCGACGTTCGCCTCCGCACCGCGCGCCGCAAGGGACGCGCAGAGCGCCGCGCACGCGAAGACAATCCCGAATGCCGAAGAGCGCATCGTCACGCCTCCCCCCTGCGCTGTCTGCCGCGCGGCGAGAGCATCGCCGCGGAGACGGGTATCGACGCGCTCACTATGTGCGCACCCCGGTTCCGCCAGTTCTTGCGGCAGGCGCAGACGGACGTGAGACGTCCGCCGAGGCCGAACTTCCACCACGGCGGACGCTTCAGCCCGACGACGTCGAAGCCGTCGCGCAGAAGCTCGTATATCCCGCGCTGCGTGTAGCCGGAGCCGTCCGACGACGCCACCTCGACCGCGAAGACCATCGACCCGCCGCCGGAAAGGACGCGATGCACCTCGCGCACGAGCGTGGAGACATGTTCCTCGCGCATGGAGAACATCGCCGGCGAGAGCAGCACGGCGTCGAACTGGTTCGCCTCGAACGGCAGCTCAAGCCCGGAGCCGAACTGCAGGACGGTCTTCGGGTCGAGGACCGCCGCCGTCCGGCCACGCGCCTGGGCGGTCGCCTCGACGGTCATCCACACTCCGCCGCACGTCTCGCGGAAGAGACGCGACGCCTCCGCGGACGCGAAGCCGACGTCGAGCCCGGCGCGGACGCGGATGCCCCGCGCCGTCATTTCGGCAAGCGCCGCCGCGGCGCCTCTGTCAAGTCCCGAGTTCAATTGAGGTCTCTTCCCTTGTCGCAAGGTCCTTCATCTTGGCGACTCCGGCCGCCACGTCGTCCGGCCCCAGAAAGACCGCCTTCGCGCAGACGGAAGCCCCCGCCCTGGCGAAGAACTGCTTCGGCTTCGCCTTCTTCAGCGCCAGGTCCACGCACTCCCCGGCAGCGCGCAGCCTCGCCGCAAGGGCGATCGCCGCGTCGCGCTGCTCCGGGAACATGTAGCCCACGTAGACACCCTTCCTGTCGCGCGCGGCCTCCTCGCCAAGACGCGCCTTGAGAAGTTCCGTCACCACGACGTCGCCGAAGCCGAGGCCCACCGCCGTCGCCGGGGCGCCGCCAATCGTGGTGAGGAGGTTGTCGTAGCGGCCGCCGCCGAAGATGGCGCGGAATTCGCGCTTCGCGTCGAAGCACTCGAAGACGATTCCGGTGTAGTAGCTGAGCCCGCGGACGACCGAGACGTCGAACTCGAGCGACTTCCCGAGTCCGGCGAGGTCCGCGATGCGGAAGAGCTCGCGAAGGCGCGCGACGGCGGGGCTTTCCCCGTCGCCGGCCGCCAGTCGCTCCGCCTCGTCAAGCGTCTTCACGTCCATGATCGCGAACGCGGCCTTCACGCCGCCGTCGGAGACGCCGCCTTCCTTCATCATCGCGGCAAGCTCCTCGTCCGGCATCTTCCCGCGCTTGTCGAGGGCCAGGAAGACCTGCGGGTGCAGCTCCTGCGGAATGCCGCTCGCCGCAAGGAGTTCGGAAAGGAGCGCGCGGTTGGACACGTGGACGCGGAAGTCGTCGTTCGAGAGTCCCATGCGGCGGAGCGCGTCGCACGCGGCGCCGAGGACCTCGGCCTCGGCCAGGACGCTCTCCTCGCCGACGATGTCCATGTTCCACTGGTAGTGCTCGCGCTTGCGCCCCTTCGTCATGCGCTCGTAGCGGAAGCACTGGGCGATGGCCGTCCACTTGATCGGGAAGGAAAGGCTGCCCTGGCGGCGCGCGACCATGCGCGCAAGGGTGGGCGTCATCTCGGCGCGAAGGGCGAGATGGCGGTCGCTCTTGTCGTTGAAATGATAGATCTGCTCGCCGACCTCCTCGCCGGCCTTGCGGGCGAGAAGCTCGTAGCTCTCGACGACGCAGGCGTCGTACGGCTCGAAGCCGGCGGCCTCGGCGGCGGCGCGAAACGCGCCGAACACCTTGTTCCGCCATGCCATGTCTTCGGGATAGAAATCCCGCATTCCCCGCGGAGGGTCGAATGAAATCCGCTCTACCATCTCTTTTTTCTTCTCTTTCTTCCAAACTCTCAATCGGAAAACGCCAGTATATCACAAACGAGGGGCGTTGAAAACATGATTGGCAAACAGGGCGGGCGTCACTCCACCTTGAATAGCGTCGTGGAGAGGGTGCGGGCGGAGGGGGTGAAGACGATCCGGTCCGTCCTTTCCGAAATCCGGCGGCGCTCCGGATAGAGCATCGTCACCTTGCGCGGCGCGGGGAGGCGGATCGTCTTCTCGCCCGGCACGGCGGAATGGAGCGCGACGCAGGAGGCGTTGGCGTAGACGGCGCTCTGCGGGTCGTCGTTCCACAGATGCACTCCGGCGGAGGAAAGCATCACGCGCAGCGCGGCGGGGTCGGTCGTGATGTCGGGGAGGACGACCACGCGCCCCTTCGCCCGCAGGGAATCCACCAGCGCGCGTTTATCCGGCGTGACGTTGACGAGATTGCAGAAGAGGTAGACCTTGTAGTCCTTCAGCGCGCCGCTCGCGACGTCCGCGATCTCCGCCGAATCGAACGGGACGCCGGCGTGGCCGAGCGCGTTCACGAGATCCGTCGACCGGCGCTGGTGCTCGCCCTCGCGGCCCGGCACGGCGACGTACGCGACGCTGTCGTAGTCGCCGACGACGAGGACTTCCGACACGCTGCGGCAGTCGGAGATCTCGTCGCGGATCGGATAGATCTTCCTGAAGAACTCCCCGAACTCCGGCCTGTCGTACCAGCCGATTCCGAAGTCGAAGTACCAGTAGCCGCATCCCCAGCAGAGCGTCTGCACGAAGTCGCGCGCCAGCAGCGCGACGTCCTCCTCCACGTCTTTCGTGTAGTTGCCGTGCGGATGGCGTGGGAAGCCGGACGGCACGTTGTCCGCCTCCAGCAGCGCCAGCTTCCCGCGCCGGCGAAGTCCCTCCAGAAGACACCGCGCGTACTGCACGTTGCCCGGCGCGCGCGATTCGGGTCCGTAGACGTACGGAGAGCACTGGAAGTCCACCCACGGCGAATCGAGCAGCGCGTTGTTCTCAAGGTGGAATCCCTCCGCGGGGAACGGCATTCCGAAGAAGTAGCCGCAGTAGTTGCCCACGAGGGCGCGTCCGCCGCAGGCCTCCTTGACGGCGCGGTTGAACGCGAACTGGCACTCCTTCACCTGCTCGGCATGGCAGCGAAGGTAGTCGAGGACCGCGCGGTCCTTCACCGCGTCGCGGAACGCCCCGGCGGAACGGCGGAGACGTGCGGCGGGAGACGGCAGCGCGGCGGTCTCGAACGTCGCGGCGGAATCGCCCCACGCCCTGCGCAGAGCCGCGCAGTCGCCGCCGTACGCCCTGCGAAGCCAGTCGCGGAACGCGCGCTCCATGGCGCGGCCGCTGTCGGGAAGAAGCCCGCCGCACATTCCGTAGTAGTGCCACTCGTGGTGTATGCCGAAGTCCGGACGGTAGGAGAGGATGCGCGAGGCGTATGGAGTCGACTCAAGGAAAGCCGTCCAGCGCGTGAGGAAGTCGGACATCTCCCGGCGCCAGGCGGACGAGGCGAACGACGCGGCGGCGACGTTCTTCGTCTGCACCCGCTGTCCGAAGTCGATCGCGCCCCGCTGGTAGCCGACGAGGTCGTCGGGATGCCTGCGCAGCCACCACTCCGGCTGGGCGGAAGCGTCGAAGCAGAACTGGAAGCGCGCGTCCGGGTCGATGGCCAGCACGGAGCGGATCTTCGCGATCGCGTCGTCGAAGTCCATCGTGCCGTCCTCGCGCCAGACGCTCGGCACGTGGACGCCTATTCCGTAGACGTGCATTCCCGCGTCGCGGAACATCGCCACCTGACGGTGGAGGCGCGAGTTGTGGAGGCTCCAGCCCTCGGAGCAGTTGTAGAACGCGGTCCCCCACCGGCGGCCGCCCATCTCGAAAAGCGGACTGCCCTTCTCGTAGACGATTCGCGCCGGCGTTTTCGTCTCCTTCGCCAACGCGGCGTCCACCGCCTCAAGGCGGCGGCGGCGACGCGCCTCGATGCCGGCAAGACGCGCCTTTTCAGCGGGCGAGGCGAGGCGCGTCATGTCGGCAAGTGCGCACCACGGCGCGGTGTGAATGCCTCCGTGGCGCTTCGGTCTCTCCCAGTCGGAATCGTCGAACGCCGGCCGCTGCCAGCCGTCGGGAGCCGTCTTCGCGCAGCGCCATTCGCCCGCCAGCGTGACGACGCGGCCCGTCGTTCCGTTCGCGTAGGCGAGCTCCAGCGCGAGACACACGCCGCCCGCCCCGGCCATGTTGACCGCCTCGATTGCGAGGACGTGGCGGCCTGGCGCTTTCAGGAGTTCCGTGAAGTCGGCCGCGGGCTCGACCGTCCGGCCGGTTCTGCCGATTCCCCGCCCGTCGATCCACATCAGCCCAGTGTCGTCCACCCACCAGCGGGCCTTTGCGGAGACAAGTCCGTCCGCGACGTCGAACGCGCGGCGGTAGAAGCGCGCCTTGCCGACGCCGGCGTCGAACGGCTCGTCGGGGCATATCCACTCCGCCTCGCCCGGCAGCGGCTCGTCGAAGAACCGGCTCTCCGGCTCCGCGCCGATGCAGACGGCCGCGGCCAGCATCGCCGCCGCGACGGCGCTGCCGATCTTTCGTCCAAAGGCGAAGGAGGTCTCACGCCCGGACATGAACGCCCCGGCACAATTCAAAACGGCTTTCATCGTCATCCCGCTTCCTTTCATCTCTTCAGTGAAAACACAACGCGCAGACGTGGGGATTATACCATCAAGCGCGCAGGCGAGTAAACAGAACTTCGCGGCTGGGGAAATGGCTTGCAATCTGCCGGTCGGAGGTGTAGACTGTCTTCATCTTCGCGCTTTCTGGCGTGGGCTTGGATCGCGTTTCCCCTTCTGGGACGGAACATGAGTGGCGCAGCGGAACGAATGGAGTTGTAGAATGAAAAGGAAATTGACAACGGCGTTGGCCGTTCTGGCCGGTGTGCTTTCTGCATTCGGCGCATCTTCCGGGTCTCCGCGAAAGGTGATGAACCTCGTCAACTTCGTGCGTTCGCTCGACCCGCGCGGCGACCACGCGGTCTACGTTGAGGCGCTTCAAAAGGAAGTCGAACTGAACCGGCGGTACGATTTTCCGAACACGATACTCTTTCAGTATGACGCGCTGATCGACCCGGAACTGCGGGAGGTGGCGGCGAAGTCGGACATGTCCAAGACAGAGTTCGGACTCTGGTTCGAGATGTCGCGTCCGCTCAACGAGGCCGCCGGGCTTGCGTGGCGGCCGAAGCAGAATCCGTCGTGGGACTGGGACTGGTACATCAATCCCGGATTCCTGATGGCCTACACGCACGCGGAACGCAAGGCGCTGGTCGACGCGGCGTTCGCGAAGTTCAAGGCGGAATTCGGCTTCTGGCCGAAAAGCGTCGGCTCCTGGCTGCTCGACGCCTGGTCGATGGACTACATGGTGAAGACGTACGGCGTGGACGGCTTCTGCATCTGCCGCGAACAGGACAACACGGACGCCTACGGTCTGCGCGGCGGCTACTCGAACGGCGCGTACTATCCGTCGAAGCGGAACATGCTCTCGGCGGCGGTCGATATGGCGAACGCCATTTCCGCGCCCGTGTTCAAGATGCTCACGCCCGACCCGATCTACAACTACGGCATTCCGCAGAGGCTTTTCGCGGACTATCCGTTCAAGGGCGGGTGCGCGACGCTTGAACCCGTCTGGGCGAGCGGCTGCCGGCCCGACATCGTGGACTGGTATTTCCGCGTCTACGCGGACGCCCCCGGTCTGCTCAACCTTTCCTACATGCAGACCGGGCAGGAGAACACGTTCGGCTGGAAGACGATCGGCCAGGGGCTTCCGTACCAGTACGGGAAAATCGCCGCCTACCGCAGCGCCGGGAAACTGACGGTCGAGACGATGGGCGAGACCGCGCGCCGCTTCAAGTCCGCACACGCCGCCAACGTTCCGCAGACACAGGTGGCCCTGGAGGACTGGACCGGCTTGAAGCGGCGTTCCATCTGGTACAACAGCCGTTTCTACCGCGCCAACCTCTTCTTCGACGCCGGGCGGCTCCATTTCCGGGACGTCCACAAGATGGACGACGCATTCGAGGAGCCGTTCCTCGACACGGTCTGCACCGGCTGGCAGGCCGAGTACTTCACACCGCCGGTCGTGGACGAGTGGATGTTCCGCACGAACGGCGTTTCCGGCGTGATGGCGCTTGACGGCGCGTTTTTGGACGTGTCCGCGGAGACGCCCCGGCGCGACGTGCTTGAAGTCGTGGCGACGCGCACGGACGGTTCGACGGCGAAGGTCTGTTTCTCCGAAGGGCGCATTCAGGTTTCAAACGCGGCGTTGACGGCGGAATATGCGCCGGAATTCCGTTCGCGGATCGTCGTCGAACCCGATTGCCTGAAGTTCGATTTTCGCGGGTTCGCGTATGCCGTGGGCGTGGATGGCCGTCTCGCCGCCACGGAGAAGGGCTTCACCGTCGCGCCGAAAGGCGACGGCGGCACGGTCTCGTTCGCGTTTGACCGCGCGACTGCGCATGAAGATTAAGTGATTAAGAGTTAAGTGGTTAAGTTGCAGTCGGTTGGCGAGACGTTCGGCCTCCCATCGGCGGGGCGGGGCGTCCCGCCCTGCTGTCGTGCCGTTTCACGGGAGGGACGCGCTCCCGCGCGTCCGCCGTTCTTGCATCGGTCGCGCAGGAGCGCGACCCTCCCAGCTTAACCACTTAATCACTTAACCACTTAATCCTCCCGTCGCGCCGCGGGCAACTGCATGGACTGAGGAACGCCGCTTCGGCGGAAACGTATCGCAACGTGAACGCGCAAGAAGACGAGTCGCCTTTTTTTTGATAGAATACCCGGCGATTTTCCTTTCAACAGAAAGATTCAAAAGCATGAACAAGAAACCCCGCGACCGCAGGGTCGAAAACACCGTCGAAGGGCTCTCCGACGACTTCGCGTGGCATCTTCGCTACACGCTGGCGAAGTACGACGGCCAGGCCACCCCCCGCGACCAGTACACGTCCTTCGCGCTCGCGATACGCGACAGGATCGTGGAGCGCTGGATGAAGACGCAGGCGCGCTACCACAAGCAGAACGAGCGCCGCGTCTACTATCTTTCCCTTGAATTCCTCATCGGCCGCCTCCTCGGCAACAACGTCATGAACCTGAAGCTGGAGAAGGAGTGCTCCCTCGCCCTGCGCGAGTACGGCATCGACTGGAACTCCCTCCGCGACTTCGAGACGGACGCCGGGCTCGGCAACGGCGGACTCGGCCGCCTCGCCGCCTGCTACCTCGACTCCATGTCCACGCTCGACCTCGCCGGGGCCGGCTACGGCCTCAGGTACGACTACGGCATCTTCCGCCAGCGCATCGTGGACGGGCAGCAGGTGGAGGAGCCGGACCACTGGCTCAGGAACGGCTATCCGTGGGAGATCGCGCGCCCCGAATACGCGCAGCTCGTCCAGTTCGGCGGACACGTGGACTGCACGGTCGAGCACGGCGCCACGCGCTGGCGCTGGGTCGGCGCGGAGACCGTGATGGGCGTCCCCTACGACCTCCCCGTAGTCGGCTACACGAACGCCGTCAACACCCTGCGCCTCTGGAGCGCGAAGGCGACCGACGAGTTCGACCTCGCGGACTTCAACAAGGGCGACTACGTGGAGGCCGTCGAGACGAAGGTGCTCGCGGAGAACCTCACGAAGGTACTCTACCCTAACGACAACACCACCGCCGGCAAGGAGCTGCGCCTCCGCCAGCAGTACTTCTTCGTGTGCTGCTCGCTGGCGGACATCCTGCGCCGGTTCAGGGAGGACAACTCCGACTGGAAGACGCTCCCCGAAAAGGCGTTCATCCAGCTCAACGAGACCCATCCCGCCCTTCTCATCCCCGAGCTGATGCGCGTGCTCGTCGACGTCGAGGGGATCGACTGGGACACGGCGTGGGACATAACCGTGCGCACCACCGGCTACACCAACCACACCATCCTCCCGGAGGCGCTTGAAAGATGGCCGCTGCAGATGATGCAGCGCCTGCTCCCGCGCCATCTGCAGATCATCTACGAGATCAACGGACGCTTCCTGCGCCGCGTGTCCGCCGCCTATCCCGGCGACCAGGGCCGCCTCGCCAGGATGTCGCTCATCGACGAGAACGGCGAGCGCTACGTGCGCATGGCGAACCTGGCGATCGTCGGGTCGTCCAGCGTCAACGGCGTCGCCCAGCTCCACACGGAAATCCTCAAGACCTCCCTCTTCAAGGACTTCTACGAGCTCATGCCGGAGCACTTCCACAATGTCACGAACGGCATCACCCCGCGCCGCTGGCTGCTGAAGGCCAACCCTCCGCTGGCGCAGCTGATCACGGAGCGCATCGGGCCCGAATGGGTCACGAATCTCGGCGACCTCGCGAAGCTGGAGTCCGCCGCGGGCGACGCGACGTTCCTGGAGTGCATGGCGAAGATCAAGCGCTCGAACAAGCGCATCCTATCCAACTGGTCGAACGCCAACCTCGGCCTTGCGCTCGACCCCGATTCGATCTTCGACGTCCAGGTGAAGCGCCTCCACGAGTACAAGCGCCAGCTCATGCTCGCGCTCTACATAATAATCTTCTACAACCGCCTGCTGGCGAACCCCGCCTACGACCCCGTGCCGCGCACCTTCGTCTTCGCGGCGAAGGCCGCCCCAGGCTACCACATGGCGAAGCTCATCATCCAGCTTATCCACGGCATCGCGGGAGTGGTGAACTCGAATCCCAGGACGCGCGGGAAGCTCACCGTGGCGTTCCTTCCCGACTACCGCGTGTCGCTTGCGGAGAAGATCATCCCTGCGGCCGAGGTGAGCGAGCAGATCTCCCTCGCCGGCACGGAGGCGTCCGGCACCGGCAACATGAAGTTCATGCTCAACGGCGCGCTGACGCTCGGAACGTACGACGGAGCGAACGTGGAGATCAACCAGGAAGTCGGCGACGACAACATGTTCCTCTTCGGCCTCCGCGCCGAGGACGTGGCGCGCCTGCGCCCGACGTACAACTCCCGCGAACGCTACCTGCGCGACCCGGAGATCCGCCAGGCGCTGGACATGATCTCGCGCAACGTGTTCTCGCTCCTCTCGCCCGGCCTCTTCGACCCGATCGTGCGCACGCTCCTCGACTACAACGACTTCTACATGCTGCTTGCCGACCTGCAGAGCTACAGCGAGGCGCAGGACCGCGTGGACGCCGCGTACCGCGACAGGGACAGATGGAACAGGATGTCGCTCGTCAACGTCGCGCGCGCCGGGCGCTTCTCGTCCGACCGCGCCGTCATGGAATACGCGCGCGACATCTGGCACGTGGCCCCGGTGAAATTCGACAAGTGAGAGGAACAAGGCAAATGACGAGAAAGGGACTTATGGCGGCCGCGGTCGTCCTGGCGGCGGCGATGGCCGCGCAGGCGGCGAAGGTCGCGTCCGTGACGGTGAAGATGGCCGACGGCTCCGACGACAACGTCGGCGACGTGGTCGCAAGATGCCAGGTCAAGGCCGGCGACGAATACGACTCCGCCCAGTGCGCGCGCGACGTGCAGGCGCTGCGCGACACCGGCGAGTTCGAGGACATCTCCGTAAGGGCGGAAAGCGGCGCCGCCGGCATCGGCGTCACGTACGTCGCCGTGCGCAAGAAGCGCTTCGTCGGCCCGCTCAACGTCAAGGGCAACGACTACTGGGGGCAGAGCAAGATCTCCAGCCTCTCCGAGCTGAAGGACGGCTACGCCTACGGCGAGGCGGACTTCACCGCCGCCGCTGCCCGCATCCGGCGCGAATACCGGAAGAAGCACTTCCTCTCGGCGAAGGTGACGCCCGTCGTCGAGCCGATCGCCGATTCGCCCGGTTCCGTCTCCGTCACGATGGAGATCGAGGAGGGACAGCGCCGGAAAACGAACTCGTTCGAGTTCGACGGATGCGAGTCGCTGGATCCCGCCGACCTCCGCGCCACGTTCAACCAGTACCCGTGGTGGAATCCGATGGGATGGTTCTCCGACGTCCCGACGAGCGAGCAGGAGCTCTCGGAGGCCCGCGACAAGGTGGCCGCGTTCTACCGCGACAACGGCTTCCTGGACGTCGAGGTGTCGATGCCCAGGACGGTCGAGCGCGAAGACGGGAAGGTCGACCGCGTGTTCGACGTCAAGGAAGGCCCGAAGTACGTCGTCGGCACGATCGAAGTGACCGGAGTCAAGCAGTACCCGGCCGAATCCGTGCTCAAGGCCGTCAAGAGCCTACAGCCGGGCGGCGTCGCCGGGCAGTCCGCGTTCGACGAGGCCGCGCACGAAATCGAGGTCTACTGCGGCTCCGGGCAGAAGGCGCTGGCCGACACCCGCGCAACCTACCGCCGCATCCCGCGCGGCGACGGCTCGAACGTCGTCGACGTCGAGTTCGCCGTAAAGGAGGGCGTCCCCGTCGTCATACGCAACATCGTCATCCGCGGCAACGACTACACGAAGGACAAGGTCATCCGCCGCGAAATCGCCCTCTCGCCGGGCGACCCGATGCTGGCCGACAGGGCGGAGCGCTCCAAGCGCCGCCTCGAGAACCTGCGCTACTTCGAGCGCGTCCGCTACTACCTCGAGACCGTGGAGGGCGGCGAGGCGAAGGACGGCCGCCCGGAGGAGCGCGACCTCGTCTACGAACTCGCCGAGAAGAACACCGGCAACTTCCTCGTCGGCATCGGCGCCGGAACGGAAAGCTCCGTCTTCGGGCAGATCGAGGTCTCCGAGTCGAACTTCGACCTCTTCAATCCCTGGCGCTTCCGCGG
Source organism: uncultured Lentisphaeraceae bacterium (assembly GCA_964386385.1). GTDB lineage: Bacteria > Verrucomicrobiota > Kiritimatiellia > RFP12 > UBA1067 > RUG572. The sequence continues at coordinate 25,441 of CAYLRN010000006.1, forward strand.
CGCCGGGCAGAAGGGCCGCGTCACCGTGCAGGCCGGCCCGCGCGTCCAGACGTACGAAGCCGCCGTCACCGAGCCGTGGTTCCTCGACCGCCAGCTGGAGCTGACCGTCGAGGCCTACCGCCGCCAGCGCTGGTTCGACGACTACGACATCATCCGCAGCGGACTTTCAGCCACACTCTCCTACCCCGTCAAGTTCTGGCCCACGTGGGAGGCGTTCGGCCGCCTCGGCGCGACGCTCTCCGCCGAGTACGTCGAGTTCGACGACGTGGACAACGGCTACTTCTGGGACGACCGCCGCGACGACCGCTTCCGCCGCCTGAAGGAGGAAGAGGACAAGTACGGCGACAGCTGGGAAATCCCCCTGCGCGTCTTCTGGAAGAACGACACCCGCGACCGCTTCGTCTTCCCGCGCAAGGGCCAGTCCACCACCGTCTACGGCGACGTCGTCGGCGGCGACAACGAGTACTGGCGCGCCGGCTTCAACACCCGCCACTACTTCACCGTGTGGAAGAAGCAGGACCACGTGTTCCAGATCGGTCTCCGCGCGGAGACTGTCGACGACTTCAGCGGCGGTCTGCCCATCTACGACCGCCTCTTCCTCGGCGGTTCGCGCTCCATCCGCGGCGTCGACTTCCGGGAGATCGCCCCCCGCATCTACGCCCGCGAACACAAGAAGGGCAAGTACGTGCCATGGGGCGGACGCACCTCCTGGTGCATGAACATGGAATACTCCGTGCCGATCGTGAAAATACTCCGCCTGGCCGCGTTCTCAGACCTCGGAAGCGTGGGCGAGGACGACTTCGACCTGGACACCGACTGGTTCGTCTGGTCAGTCGGCCTCGGCGTCCGCATCGACCTCGAGCAGTTCCCTATCCGCCTCGACTTCGCCGTGCCGGTCGTCGACCCGGACGAAGACGTGGACGAGAAGGTCTTCTCCTTCTCCATCGGCTACGACTTCTAACCGCATTGAACTTTAAAGGAACCCCACAATGAAGCACCTCATCGCAGCGCTCGCCGCCTCCGCGGCCATCGCGACGTCCGCCTACGCGGCCGAACTGAAGATCGCGACCGTCAACATGGTGGACCTCGTGCGCCTCCACCCGAACCACGAGTCGAACAGGACGCTCGTCAAGACGACCGACAGGGAATACAAGGAAAAGCTCCAGAAGCGCCAGGAGGAGCTTCGCCAGTTCTCCGACGACATGAAGAAGGTCTACGACGACCTCCAAAACCCGATGCTCTCCGCCGCCGCCAAGTCCGACGCGCAGAAGAAGATGGAAGACCTCCAGAAGCGCGGAATGCAGGCGCAGCAGCAGTTCCGCATGGAGGCGCAGCGCTGCCAGAGCGACCTTGCCGAACTCGAGGGCCGCCTCCTGAAGATGGAGACGGAGGAGATCCGCGCGAAGGTGGAGGCGTTCGCAAAGAAGAACGGCTACGACATCGTGGCCGACTCGACAATGCTCGTCTTCTCCAGCGCCAGGTTCGACGTCACCGACGAAATACTGAAGTCGATGAACGTCGACCCGGCGAAGCGCAAGGAAAAGAAGGCGTCCGAAGGAAAGTGACCCGGCAATGAAGAAACTCGTCATCGCAGCCGCCCTTCTCGGCGCCGCATTCCTCCGCGGCGCCACGCTGGACGCGCTTGCCGCAAAGGTCGGCAGCCAGATCCTCACCGTCAGCGACGTCATCGGCGAAATCCGCAGGAAGACCCCGAAGGGCGTCCAGCCGCAGGACTTCCCCGCGGCGTACAGCAACGCCGTCCAGACCCTCGTCGACCGCAAGCTGATTCTCAAGGCGGCGGCCGACAAGAAGATGGACATGCAGGAGTGGATGGTCGACAACCGCGTCCGCGAAATCGTCAAGGACGTCTTCGGCGGCGACAGGAACAAGCTCAACGCAGCCCTCGCCGAATCCCGCATCCCGATCACCGAATGGCGCAACACGATCCGCGAAGACCTGATCGTCAGCGGAATGCGCTACCAGATGGTGGAGCGCAACGTCGTCGCCTCCCCCGCCGCAATGCAGGCGGAGTTCGCCGCGAACCCGAAACTCTACGTCGAAGAGGGGAAGACGACCGTCAGCGTCATCCTCCTGCGTCCGCCGGCCGCAGGCGACAAGTCCGCCACTACCGTCGAAAAGCGCGGTGCCGACGTCCTCGCCAGACTCGCGAAGGGAGAGGACTTCGCGGAACTGGCAAAGGCCAATTCCTCCGACTCCCACGCGAAGGACGGCGGCGTGTGGAAGGACGTCAAGCCAGAGGAGGCGTTCCGCCCCGAAATCGCCGCCGAAATCGCGAAGCTGAAGATCGGCGAGCGCTCGAAGCTCGTCAACCTCGACGGCTGGGGCTTCATCGTCCGGAAGGACGCGGAGAGCGTAGAGAGGGCGAAGACGTTCGCGGAGGCCTACGACGAGATCGAGCGCAACGTCAAGACGCGCATCGCCGACAAGGCGTATGCCGACTGGATCCGCCGCCTCCGCGAGGAGACGCTCGTGAAGGTCTATCCCCTTCCCGCAGAGCAATGAACCTCACAAGCCCGACGCAGGTCAAAGGATGGTGTCTTGAAAACGGCTTCCATCCGAACAAGGTGCTCGGCCAGAACTTCCTGATCGACAGGAACGCCGTCGACGCGATCGCCGACGCGGCGGAGACGACGCCTGGCGTCAGGGTTCTTGAAATCGGCCCCGGCCTCGGCGTCCTCACCGAGGCGCTTCTCGCGCGCGGCTGCCTCGTCACCGCGATAGAAAAGGATCCGGTCCTTGCGGACAGGCTTGCGGACGCGCTTGGCAACCCGACCGCCTTGACCGTCTTGAAGGGCGACGCCATCGACTTCATCAAGAACGGCTTCTGCGACGGCTTCCCGTTCATGGTCTCGAACCTCCCCTACCAGGCAGGCACGAGAATCCTCCTGGACCTCGTCGGACGCATCGACCGTGCGCCGGAGACAATTGTCGCCCTGGTGCAGACGGAAGTGGCCGAACGCCTCGCGGCCGGCCCCGGCAGCAAGACACGCGGCCTCGCCGGCGTATGGGTCCAGCTCGACTACGACGTGGCGGCAACGCGAAAGGTCTCGGCGACGTGCTTCTGGCCGCGTCCGGAAATCGGCTCGTCAGTCGTCCGCCTCGTCCGCCACCACCGCAACGACGCGCTCGACGCGGAGACGCGGAGGCGATTCCACGCGATTTCGAAACTGGCGTTCGAGCATCGCCGCAAGCAGCTCGGCGGAGTCCTCAGGGACGAAGACGTGCGCTTCGAGGCGATTCCTCCCTCCGCGCGCGCGGAGGAGCTGACGAACGCCCAGTGGCTTGAACTGATTGGAACATGATATAATCTTCGCCATGGAGAAACTTGCAACAGACATCTACACGCTCGAAGAGCTCGTGAAGAACGGATTCACGTACGTCGACAAGACGGACAGGCTTCTGCCGCTCGCCGACATGTCTACGGGAAAGCAGTTCTTCATCGCCCGCCCGCGCAGGTTCGGCAAGTCGCTCACCGTCTCGGTGCTCCAGTCACTCTTCGAGGGGCGGCGTGAACTCTTCAAGGGCCTTTTCATCGAGCCGCGATGGGACTGGTCGAAGAAGTGGCCCGTCCTGCGTCTCGACATGGGGTCGTGCCAGTCCCAGACGGTCGACGGGTTCTGGATGAAACTGCACTCCGTCCTTGTAAGCGAGTCGGAGCGCAACGGCGTCCCCCTCCGCAACGTTCCGTTAGTTCCGGACCAGTTCCGCTTCCTCATCGAAGACCTCGCCGCGAAGTCGCCTAATGGGCAGATCGCCGTCCTGATAGACGAGTACGACAAGCCGCTCCTCGGCACGCTGAACACCCCGGCCGTCCGCCCGTTCCGCGACGCCCTCAAGGAGTTCTACTCCGTCGTCAAGACGCTCGAGTCGAGGCAGCGCTTCACGTTCATCACCGGGATAAGCAAGTTCTCGAAGGTCTCCATCTTCTCCGACCTCAACAACCTCCGCGACATGACGATGGAGCGCTGCTGCGCGACACTCTTCGGATACACCCATACGGAGGTCGTCACGCGCCTTCCCGGACTTCTGCACCGGTTCGCGGAGGAGAACGGATGGACCGACGAGCAGGGGCTTGCCGAGATTGAGCGCTGGTACGACGGCTATCGGTTTCATCCGGCGGCGGAGCGCGTCATCAACCCGGTGTCGCTCGGACTGTGCCTTTCCTCCTGCGAACTCAGGAACTACTGGTCCACGACGGCGATGACGACGTTCCTGATGGACACGCTCAAGGCGAAGCCGCTCAACTTCGCGAAGGTCGACGTGGACGAGTCCGTGCTGGGAACGTACGAGCCGGACAAGGCCGACTTCACGACGCTCCTCTTCCAGACAGGCTACCTGACGATCAAGGGCTTCCGTCAGCGCGGGGGGGCGCGCCGCTATGAACTCGACTTCCCGAACCTCGAGGTGGAGAACTCGTTCCTCCGCCAGGTCGTGCCGGCATACACGGGTCAGGAGTTCAACCGCTCGAACGACATCCAGGCGGACGCCGTGGACGCGCTCTACGACCACGAGCCGGAGAAGTTCGTCGCCGCCCTCAAGCGTCTCTTCGCGAACATTCCGTACGACCTCACCGACCGCCAGAACGAGCAGATGTGGCAGACGATCGTCTACGTGGTACTGAAGATGGTCGGCGTGGACGTCGACGGAGAGGTGAAGACGAACGACGGGCGCATAGACATGGCGGCGGAGACGCCGAAGCACTGCTACGTGGTCGAGTTCAAGCTCGACAAGTCCGCCGCCGAGGCGATCGCGCAGATAAAGGCGAACCGCTACGCCGACAGGTTCGCGGGCAACGGCAAGACGCTCACCCTCGTCGGAATCGCGTTCTCGAAGGAGCGGCGCACCATCGTCGACTCGGCGGTCGAGGAGGCGTAGAGGCGGACGGGAATTGTTTAAGGTCAAGCAAGGAACGGACAACAAAATGAAACCTACATTGGCAGTTCTGGCGGCGGGCATGGGATCGCGCTACGGCGGACTCAAACAGGTCGATCCCGTCGGGCCCTCCGGCGAGGCCATTCTCGACTACTCCGTCTTCGACGCTCACCGCGCCGGATTCGGCAAGGTCGTATTCATCATCCGCAAGGACATCGAACAGGCGTTCAAGGAGCAGATCGGCTCGAAGTACGAACGCCTCCTCCCCGTCGAATACGCATTCCAGGACATCAACGACCTGCCTGCGCCGCACAAGGTCCCCGCAGGGCGCACGAAGCCGTGGGGCACGGCCCACGCCATCCGCGCCGCGCGCGGCGTCGTCTCCGAACCCTTCGCCGCCATCAACGCGGACGACTTCTACGGCCGCGACGCATTCACGCGCCTCTCCTCCTTCCTCGCCAATCGCTCCGCCTCCGGCGCGGACGGCAGGCTCTCCTTCGCCATGGTCGGCTACCGCCTCGACCAGACGCTCTGCGACAATGGTTCCGTCGCGCGCGGCATATGCGAAATCGACAAAGCCGGAAAGCTCAAGACCGTCGTCGAGCACCTCAAGCTCGTCAAGGCGCCTGACGGCGCCCACGACGAAGACGAGAATGCCGCGCAAAGGGATTTTCCGGGCGATGTCCGCGTGTCGATGAACCTTTGGGGATTCACGCCGGAACTTTTCGACGTTCTCGAAAGCCGCTTCCCGGAATGGCTCGCCGCGAACGGCCAGAAGGAGAAGTCGGAATGGTACATCCCATTCGTCGTGGACGAGCTGATCCACGAGGGGAAGGCCGACGTGTCCGTGCTGCCGACGGATTCGTCCTGGTTCGGCGTCACGTACCGCGAAGACAAGCCGTACGTGCAGTCGCGCATACGCGCGCTCGTCGACGCGGGCGAATACCCCGAATCGCTTTTTGGAAAATAGCGGATGGTCGGCGCGATTTCAAAACTGCTTTCGCGCCTTGCCGACGTGGCGTGGCCGAGGACGTGCGCGGTCAGAACGTGCGGAAACGTCTCCGACCGCCCCGGTCGCCATGTCTGCTCCACCTGCTTCGCCACGCTGCCGTTCCTTGAATCGGGAGGCCTGTGCCAGGTCTGCGGCGGCCTCGTGGCCGCCCCGACCAGGCACGATTTTGTCTGCGACGAATGCCGCATGAAGCCGCCCGCGTACGAGCGTTCCCGCAGCGCAATGCGTTTCGCGGAACCGCTCAGGGACATTATCCTCGACTTCAAGTTCCACCATGCGACATGGCTTGCGGAGGACATTACGGACATGCTGGAGGGCGTCGTGCGCGCAAAGCTGGACTATGCGCGGATAGACGTCGTCGTCCCCGTCCCGCTCCATCCCGAAAGGCAGCGCGAACGCGGATACAACCAGTCCGCGCTGCTTGGAGAGCGTCTGGCACGGCGGCTTGACCGCAGGTTCGACGACCGCTCGCTCGTCCGCATCCGCAACACGGAGCATCAGGCGCGGCTCGGACGCAAGGAGCGCCTCAAGAACCTGGACGGCTCGTTCAAGGTGGCAGACCCGCGCGGTGTGAGAGGCCGCACGGTCCTGCTGGTGGACGACGTATCGACGACGGGGACAACGCTTGAGCGCTGCGCCGCCGAACTCGTTTCCGCCGGCGCGGCGCGCGTGTGGTGCGCAACGGTTGCGCGCAGCACGATGGACGGCTAGACGATGCTGCGCCACTCCATGAAGTTCTTCACCGTCTCCGGGTCGTTGTGGTTGAAGAAGACGCTCGTCTGGCGGTCCTCCGCCTTGATCTGCGCCATTTCGCCGTCAGTCAGCGCAAAATCGTCGATGGCGAGGTTTTCCACCATGCGTTCGCGGTGCGTGGACTTGGGGATTATCACGATTCCGCGCTGGTAGAGGAAACGGAGCTCGACCTGCGCGACGCTGCGCCCGTGTGCCTGTGCGATGCGCGAGAGGACGGGGTTCGTGAAAAAGCCGTTGCGCCCTTCCGCAAGCGGTCCCCACGACATGATCTGCGTGCCGAACTCCTTCATGTACTCGTCGTCCTTCCAGCGCTGGTGGAATATGTGCGTCTCCACCTGGTTGACGGCGGGTACGACCTCGACGTTGCTCGCAAGGTCGATGAAGTGGTTTGACTGGAAGTTGCTCACGCCGATTGCCCTGACCTTGCCGGCGCGGTAGGCCTCCTCAAGCGCGCGGTAGGCGCCGTAGTAGTCGCAGAACGGCTGGTGGAGAAGCATCAGGTCGAGATAGTCTGTCCGAAGTTTGCGCAGGCTCTCGTCTATGCTCGCCTTCGCCTTTTCGTAGCCGTAGCGGCTGAGCCAGACCTTCGAGACGAGAAAGACGTCTTCGCGCTTGACGCCGGACGTGCCGATGCCCTCGCCCACGCCCTCCTCGTTCGAGTAGCACTGCGCTGTGTCGATGAGGCGGTAGCCGACGTCCAGCGCGTCGCGGACGCAGCGCGCCGTGTCCTCAAGCGGGATCTGGTACACGCCGTAGCCGACGAGCGGCATCTCGACGCCGTTGTTCAGTTTCACCGATTCGATCATCTTCTGGCTCCTTGCTGTTTTCTGGAATTGGGGACGTCTCCGCGGCATCCGTCATCTGCGAAAGAACGCGGCCGCGACGGAAAAGGCGCTCACGACGTTAAGGGAGTTCTTGAGACCGTGCGAACGGATCTCAAGCGTTTCGTCGACCATGGCGACGACGTCCGGATCGAGTCCGAAGCGCTCGTTGCCAAGAAGAAGTGCGCATGGAAAGACGGGCGTGAAGCGCGCGACGTCCGTCGCGCCGTCCACGGTCTCAAGCGCGTAGATGCGCCTGCCCTCGGCGCGGAGGCGGTCGATCGCGTCGCGTACGTCGCCAATGCGCTCCCAGGGGGTCGTCTCGTCCGCACCGAGCGCGGTCTTCCTGACCTGCGGGTTCTCGGGCGTGGGCGTGTAGCCGCAGAGAATCAGACGCTCCGCGCCGAAGAAGTCTGCGGTGCGGAAGATTCCGCCCATGTTGAAAGCGCTGCGGACGTTGTCGGCGATGACGACGAACGCCGCCCTGTCGACGTGTCCGGGGGCGTCCGACGTGCGGATGCCCATGTCGGCGTCCGTCACCTTCGCGCGCTTGTCCACGCGCTCGAGTGGCACGAGCGCGGCCTGAACGGAGCGTTCCGACGCGCCCGGCTGGAGGAGGTGCGCGATTGCGAGAAGGCGCTTCGATTCGGCGGTGCGCAGAAAGTCGAACGCCGCACTGCGCGCGGCTTCGTCGCCTGGGCTTGCCGCGGCCGCGCCGACGAGGCGGTACGCCTCCTTCCACTCCGCCGTCGAAAGGTCGACCATGGCTACATCACCATGTTGTCTATGAGCCGCGTCCTGCCGCAGTAGACGGCGAGAAGGACGACCGCGCCCTTCTCAAGCGTCTTCACCGGCTCAAGCGTCTCCGCGCAGACGGCCTCGACGTAGTCGACCTTCAGCCCCGCCTTTTCAAGGCGGCGGACGATCTTCGCCTTTTCGGCTGTCCACCGGACGTTGCCCTTCTCCGCAACGTCCGCGCGGGCGGCGAGAAGCGACTGCGAGAGCGCAAGCGCGCGGACGCGCTCGTCGCCGGAAAGATACGTGTTGCGCGAACTGCGGGCAAGTCCCGTCGGCTCGCGGACAATCGGCGCAACGACGACGTCGAGGTCGAAGTTCAAGTCGCGCACCATTCGGCGGATGACCGCCGCCTGCTGGAAGTCCTTCTGCCCGAAGACGGCGAAATGCGGATGCACAAGATTGAACAGTTTCGCGACGACCGTGCAGACGCCGCGGAAGTGGCCGGGCCGGCGGGCGCCGCAGAGGCCTGACGAAAGTGCCTCCTCGTTCACGTAGACCGAATGCGCGTCGAGGTACATGTTCTCCGGCGTGGGAAAGAAGACGGCAGTGGCGCCGGCGTCGCGGCACTTCGCCAAATCCGCCTTCTCGTCGCGGGGGTACTTCGCGTAGTCCTCGTTCGGCCCGAACTGCACGGGGTTGACGAACACGCTGACGACTATTTCGTCTGCACCCCTTCTCTTCGCCGTATCGATCAGCGAGAGATGTCCCTCGTGCAGATATCCCATCGTGGGGACGAGCGCGACCTTGCGCCCCTCCATCCTGCGCGCGGCGCACCACTTCTGGAGCTTTGCCGGTTCCTTGAAAGTCTTCATTTTCTACATTCCTCCGGAATGTTCAGTCCGCGGACGTTGCGGACATCGCCGCGGACGCCGATCGGCACCGGCAGATTGTCGATGTTCTCGAACGACACGTCCTCCACGCGGTGGTCGGGGTCGACGGAATGCAGCCAGATGCCGTATGCGCCGAGCGGACGCTTCGCCGGGAAGTGTATGTTGCGGAAGCGGATGTTGCGGGCGTGTCCGCCCTCCTTGTGCGGCTCCTTGCCGTAGCGGCAGATCGGAGTGCGGAGGCAGAGGAAGAGGTCCTGCACCTGCGGCATGTCGAAGCGGAAGTCCTCGAAAAGCATATCCTCGAAGACGACGTTGTTGGAGGGCTGGATGGCGATCGTGTTCTCCGACCAGTAGTCGTCCGGGGCCTTGTCGTTGTCGATTGCCTGATGGAGGACGTCGATGTTGCGGTAGACGTGGCGACGGAACGGAAAGGCGGGGCCGTCGCACTCGTAGCCGACGCGGATTATGTTCGCGACGTCCGTCCAGAACGTGCAGTTCTCCACGAGCAGGTCTTCGCACCAGAACTTCGCGGCCACGCAGTCGTCCTGCGAGCGGACGAAGGTGTTGCGAATCGTCACGCGGCGGGAATGGCAGACGTCGATGCCGTCGTCGTTAAGGACGCGTCCGTTGAGGATTTTGATGTTGTCGATCAGCGCGTCCTCGCAGCGGTTCAGGACGAGCGTCCACGTCCAGCCGCTCATTATGACGACGTCCTTGATCGAGACGTTCTTTCCGCCGACCGCGAACATCCAGCCGGCCGGGCCCTTGCACCACGCCCATGGGGCGCCGGAGACGATGCCGCGGCCGCGGACCTTCACGTTGTCGCCGTGCACCCACACCGCGCCCTCGACGAGCGCACCGGGGGCGAGGTAGAGCGTCTGGTTCGCCGTCACGCTCAGCGGCTTGTCGAGGCGGTGGCGTCCGGGGCCGAAATAGAGGACGTTCGGGTCGCCCTGCTTCGGCGCGTCCGTCTCCGGCGCGTTCGCGGAGAGGACGAGCGCGCGATGGCGCTTCTGCGGTTCGACTACGAGGTTGAACGGCGGCTTCGCCTTGAAGACGATCGTGTGGTCGTCCTTGACGGTCTTCTGGACGCCCATGCGCTTGGGCAGGATCCACGCCCAACGCAACGGCGTCGAACCGCGCACTTCAATCGTCACCTCCTCGTCGGCGTCGAAGAACGCGGCGTAGTAGGGATGCGCGTTGTCGCCCTTAAGGCAGTGCGACGGCTTCGGGATTCCGATCACGTCGACGGGGCGGCCGTTCACCTTGACGGAGTACTCGCCGTCGGAGGCGAGAGCGGCGTCCGGCTGAGACCACGTCACGACCTTCGCGCCGCAGACAGCCGCGGCGGCCGAGGCGATTGCAAGGACAATGGCTTTCATCTGCTCTCCTTCGATTTGCGCGGCCCGGCGGCCGCATTCGGTTAGAAATTCGCGATGAAGTGGACGCCGCCGCGCAGGATGCCCGCGTTGTAGGCGTCGTTCAAGTCGTAATTGCTGTGGCGCACCTGACGGCTGAGGTTGTAGATGTACGACAGGCTGCCGCCGACCTTGAGCCACTTGGTGAGCCTGTAGTAGAGCGCGACGTCGTTGTGGAAGTAGTTGAACGCCGGGCCGTTGATCTCGCCCTTCGTGTAGTTGTCCATGTACGGGCCGTTGGCGACGCCGAACCCGCCGCCGACGTTGAGCGAGAGCTCCTTCGTCAGCTCGAACGAGTGCGAGAAGTCGAAGTCGAAGAAGAGGCAGTTCTCCGCGTTGTGGCTGTTCGTGTCGTAGTCCCACCAGACGTACACCTTCGGCGTGAGATACGGATTGCGCCAGCGCACCCCGGCGAAGAGCTCGTCCGTATCGCGCATTCCGGAGGCGTGGCGGTTGGGGTACTGGTAGCCGATGTGGCCGACCTCGAAGTCGAATTTCTCGAAGAGCGTCTTGCTGTAGCTGACCGTTTCGTCGACGATGCTCATGCCGCCGAAGCGGTGGGGCGGGCGGTGTCCGTTGATGTAGAAGTCCGCCCAGACGCGGGCCTTGAGCCGGCCGTACTCCGCGTCGTCGCCGAGGTCGACGTAGACGTCCTGCGCAGGCTGCCACACGGGGCGGTCGCAGATGATGCGACCGCGCCAGACGTACGCGGAGTAGAAATGCAGCTCGGTCTGGAAACTGAAATACCGCGCAAGGAAAAACGGATCGTCGTCGATCTCCTCGACCATCTGGCGGCCGTCGTCCGCCCTCGTCGCGAACGCCGCCATGGCGCACGCCGCAAACACGCAAAATGCCTTCTTCATCAGACGCTGTACCCTTCTCTGTGTGGTTGAAACACGGACATTATACCACGCCCGGCAATGCCCGCGAAAGACGAAATCACTCCAGTTCGCGCATGATGGCGGCGGGCGGCGGGCGGATTGGCTGGATGCGGTCGGGCGCGAAGTCCGCGTCCACCGCGCCACGGCTGCGCACGACGAAGTCGATCGGCAGGCAGAGCGTATCCCAGAGCGGATAGAACACCGAACCCTCAAGCGCGTAGACGCACATCCCGGCCGGATAGCCTATGCAAGGTCCCACGACGAACTCGCCGAGGCTGTAGTGTGCGAACCATACGCCCACCGACGCCGGCCAGGTGTCCTGCTGCGCCGGCTCCCAGAATAGCCGCGTGGCGCGGTAGTACTCGCCCGTGCGCGGCTCCGGGACGAGACACCCCGCCAGAGCGCACGAGAGGGCCGCCGCAAGGCCGCGGAACGCCACGCCCCTGGGCATCAGCGTCCCCATCCGCGCCCTAGAGCCGTCCGTCCGCCTCATAGCACCTGAAGATCGCATCCACCTTTTCGCGCGGCGGCCTTGGCGACACGAGGCTGACGAGCGGGACGACGGCGAACCCGCCCAGCATCGCCAGGGCGCCGCAGTCTATCGGATTGATCGGATTGCCCAGCATCATGTTCGCGACGGTGAGGCCCACGCCCCACGCGAAGCAGGCCCACACCGACGCCTTCGTGACGCCCTTCCAGTAGAGCCCCAGCATGAACGGCGCCAGGAACGCTCCCGCGAGGGCTCCCCATGAAATGCCCATCAGCTGCGCGATGAAGTTCGGCGGGTTGAGCGCGATGAGCAGGGATATGACGATGAAGAAGACAATCAAAACGCGCATCACGACGACTTTGCGCCGCTCGACCTTCAGGGCGACGGAGTCGTCTATCTGCCCGTTGTCCACTTCGCGCTCCTGCGACTTCCTGTCGCGGTAGATGAGGTCGAGCGTCATCGTGGACGACGACGTGAGCACCAGCGAGGCGAGAGTGGACATCGACGCCGAGAGCACCAGCAGCATCACAAGCGCGATCAGAGCCTCCGGCAGTGACTCGAGCATCTTCGGCACAATGCTGTCGAACGCGAAGCGCGTGCGCTCCGGGTCGTACGCGGACGGGACGAACAGCCGCCCGAATCCGCCGAGGAAGTAGCATCCGCCCGAGACGACGAGCGCGAAGACCGTCGATATCACCGTCCCGCGGCGGATTGCGGATTCGTCCGCGACTGAATAGAACTTGCCGACCATCTGCGGCAGCCCCCACGTGCCAAGCGAGGTGAGGACGACAACGCCTAGGAGGCTGAACGGGGCCGGTCCGAACCACGACGCGAAGTCGCCCGCCTTGAACGCGGAGTACAGCGCGCCGCCATGCGCCAGGTCGTCCGCGTTGGGCGCCGCGGCGGCAAGCCTCTCGACCGCCGAGAAAAGCCCGCCCTGGTGGTTGAGGACGACGGCCACGACCGCGCCGATCCCCAGCAGCATCACGATTCCCTGGATGAAGTCGTTTATCGCCGTCGCCTTGTATCCGCCCAGTATCACGTAGACGGCGGTGAGCGCTGCCATCGACGCGGCGCACCAGGAGTACGGCACGTTGAAGCCCATCTCGAAGAGCTTTGAGATGCCCATGTACACGCCGGCGGTGTACGGAATCAGGAAGACGAACGCGATTATGGAGGCGACGACGCGCAACCACTCTGAATCGAAGCGCGTCCCGAAGAAGTCCGGCATCGTGCGGCTCTGGATCTGCCGCGTCATGAGGCGCGTCCGCCGTCCGAGCGCGAGCCAGGCGAGGAGCGAGCCGATGATCGCGTTGCCTATGCCGATCCACGACGCGGACAGCCCGTACTTCCATCCGAACTGCCCGGCGTAGCCCACGAACACCACCGCCGAGAAATAGCTCGTGCCGTACGCGAACGCGGTGAGCCACGGGCCGACGTTGCGCCCGCCAAGGACGAATCCGTCCACGGACTCCGCGTGCCGCCGGCTGTAGACGCCGACGCCCACCATCAGTATCAGGAACAATGCCGTCAGAACTATCTTGATTGTCATAGCGGCGGACATTATACCAAATGGCGGGCGAAGCGGCGTCTGCGAAGATTCGCCATGCGACCGAAAGAGAAGCGGCGACGGCTCTCGACCGCACAATGGCTAGCGGAGAATCAGCAGCGTCCCGGCGGGCGAGACGACAAGCGATATTCCGTTCGCCGTCCGGCGAAGGCTGACCGCGACGTTCGCCGTGCCGCTACGTACCACCGACACGTTCCAGTCGTCCAAGTTGCCCAGCCCTTCCGCCGACGTCGCCGTCAGAAGCGGATAGACGCCGTAGGCCACCGCGCCCTTCTCGGCGGCGACGTCGACCGTCCACGTCCCCGTCTCCGGCAGGACGAACGCGCCGTCGACGCGGAGGCTTCCGGCCGACGATCCGTCGAAGACGGTCGTGAACGACGCGACGGACAGCTTCTGCCACTCCGGCACGCGCAGGGTGAGCGAGTTCGCGTCAAAGAACGAAATCGAATCCATGCTCCACGTCGCCGGCTCCCCGGCAGACGGGCCGAACCACTTGCGCATCAGGTAGTTCTCGATCTGAGTCCGGCGCTCGACGGAATTCGTCTCCGCGAAGCAGACCATCTCGCCGACCTGCTGCCCGCCGACCTGATAGCCGTCGCGCCGCGCGAACGTCTGCACGTGGCGGACGACCCCCGTCGGCTGGAAACTGTAGACGTAGAACTCGTTCGTGACTGGCTTGAAGCGCGCGCTTTCCGCAAGTCCGTTCACGCCGACGTAGCCGTAGTACACGCGCCTCGTCGCCCATTCGCAGAGGAGTTCCCGGGAATTGCGGTAGAACGCAATCTGGTCAGAGTCCGCATCGTAGTAGTCGCCGCTCTCCTTCGTGTTCTGACACAGCTGGCCGAAAAGGCAGGGATAGCCCTTGTCAAGTTCGTTGTCCCCGTCAGGCCGGTGCAGTCCCTTGTCGCGCTGGACGACGTAGAACTCCCGCAGCGCAGTCCGCTCGCTCCATTCCATCGAAGCGGCGGAATTAGTCGGGACGTCGCGGTTGTACCATTCGCCGAAGTCGACCACCGGCATTCGCCTGTCCGTCCCGTTTACGTCCGTCTCGCAGAGGAACGGACGCGCCGCCCCGCTTTTCTTGAGAATCGCGGAAGCGGAGACGCCGGAGGCGCGGACGTCGCGCCAGACGTCGACGGCGTTAGTGTCAGCCGCAAGGAAGTCCATCGTGTCGCCGCGCGTGGCGTCGACGTGGAACCAGGCGTTGGAGCAGACGTCGAAGTCCATCGCGACGTCGAGCGATCCGCCGCCGCGCATTTCGATTGCCCGGACGCGCGAAGTGACCATGTTCGTGACGACCGTCGCGCCAGCGCCCACGTAGGCGAACGTGCCGTCAAGCGCGCCGACGACGCCCGAATAGACCACGGACGCGTCGTCCGCGCGAAGCGTCGTGTCGACCGCCGGCTTCGCCGTCATCCAGAGTCCCGCCGCGCATGGCGTCTGCGCGTCCTGCGGAGAGGACGTCCCCTTCCACTTCCGCAGGAGATACGCCTCCGTGTCGCGCCGCTCCTGCTCGGTGAGAAGGCGGTCGTAGTAGAGGACTTCGCCGATCTTGACGCCGCCGAGCTGCCACTTCTCCGAGCCGCGGTCGTTGCCGAAGGCGTTGATGCCGAGCTTGTGCGCAAGGCGGAATGAGACGACATGCACCTCATGGGCGGTGTTCGGGCAGTCGGTCGGGTCTATCGCGTGTCCGTCATAGCGCCAGTAGCCGCCGACCGTGCGGGAATGGCAGTAGGATTCGCGGACGAAGCAGTTCTTCGAGTGTCCGCCGGGGCCGGTGAACGTCGGATAGCCCTGCGAACTGACCGTCGCCGCGTCGTCGTGGGTCTTGAAGTAGACGAGCCAGCCCTCGCGCATGTCGGAATGGTGGCTTTCCTGCTTCGCGCCGTCCTTGTAGAGCCATAGGCTCGACGTGTCGCCAAGGTCGGAGAGAGCCTGGCTTCCGTGGACGTACGTGCCAAGGTCCACCATGCCGCGGCCGTCCGCCGCCGCGGCGTCGAACGTTGGATGCGCAAGGTACGCCTTCGTTGAATTCGTCAGGGCGCTCATGACGTTCGGACGCGCCAGGGCGAGAGCCTGTCCGTAGTGGTTCGTGCCGCCACGGCGGTCGTTCCACTTCTCGATGGAGGAGCCGTCCTCCGCCATCGTGAACGAACTCGTCTCCGTCGCGTCGAACCAGCAGAACGGGTCGGCGGCGGGCCGCGGCGCCTCCGTCTTCTCCACCGGGTCGACAAAGCGCACGTCGCCCTCCTCTACTTCGATGCGCGCGGAAGACGCATTGGGCGCAACGCGGTTGAGGACGAGCGTGCCAGGTCCGCGCTTCACGATGCGCCGCGCGCCCTCGGCCAGCTTGAGCTCGCGCACGGAGACAATGCCCTCCTCGACGTCCAGCACGGCGTTCGTCGTGTCGAACCACACGGCGCCGTAGTCCCACGGCATCGCCTCCGCCGCCGGCAGCCACTTGCGCATGAGCGCAGCGTTGTTCTGACGACGCTGGGCGGTCGTGAGCGCGTTCGTGTAGAGGACGATTTCGGCAATCTGGATGCCGCCGTTGCGGCAGTCCGTCCCGGCGCCGGCGATCCAATGGACGGGCGCCGCGTTCGTGAAGCAGGCGTTCAGCCCGGCGGAGACGACGGTGAGCCGGCGCGTGTAGTCGTCAGGCGCGTCCGCCGGCTCGGCGCGGTCGTTCACGCGGACTTCGCCCGTGCGGAGCGGCATCTGGCAGAAGTGGCTGTTGCAGAAGAGCGTCCCGGCGCCGACGCGCAGATACATGCGCTCGTCCTCGCGCAGAGTGCAGCCGACGAACTGCGGATGCGTCGTACCCCCTTCCTTGTCGCGGAAGACGACGAAGAGCTCGCGGACGTCCGAAAGCCGCTGCGAGAGGGACATGGAGGCCGTCTGCCCCAGAACGGGGTCGTTCACGCCGCCGCCGGTGTCGGAGTCGGCGTACTTTCCGAAGTCAACGACGGGACGGCCGGTCGCGGCGTCGGCAGCCAGCGTCGGACTGCCGACCTTCCCGGACGTCGGGGCCGAAGCGAAGACCGGCCGGCCGTCGGCGTCGTTCCATCTCGTCACGCGCGTCCGGCCGCCCTCCTCGACGGTCACGAGCGTGTCGGCGGCCGAGGCGTCAAGACGCAGCGCGGCGCCGTCCACAAGCGCGGGCGCGTCGCCGCCCGGACGGCCGTGCAGTTTCACCATGCCGTTCCGGACGCGCAGGTACGACTCGCCGCCGGGCGAGTTGCGCACGTCCAGCGTTCCGTCCGTCGGCTTGTTGACGTTGGCGAACGAATAGCGGTTCGCGTACGCGCGATTCACCTCGAAGACCCCCTCGCCGAAGGGATGCTCCAGCGCGGCCGTCGCGCCGGACGGAACGCGGAAGCCCATGCGGCCGGACAGGTTGACGCGATTGACCGCGGACGTCCAGGCGGAGTCCGACTGGAGGACCATCACCGACGACGAGCCGGACTGGTTGCCGTCGCAGATCTGCCAGACGCCCTCGTAGCGCGAGGGGTCGCGGACCACAAGCGGACGGCAGTAGTTGTTGTAGTAGAACTCGAACGCCGTCCAAGGACCGCCCACAAGCGCGCCCAGCGCCCATGCGACCGATCCGCCGCCGGCCTCCTGCGACCACGGCCCGCGAATTGTCTGAAGGTTGGACGGCCTGTCCGGCCAATGGTCGACGCAGACGGTCAGGTTCGTCGAATACGGAATCGAGTTGGTGATTTCGGGAATCTTGCCGGAGAGCCAGAACGAGTCGCTTCCCTCCCACGACACGACGCCGGCGGCGTTGTTCGTCCACGTGTCCGAATACGGCGCCGCCGGAACGTCCGCCGCGTCTGCGGAGAATGCCGCCGCGAGCGCCAAGATTCCGGCAAGAAACCGCCACCATCCATTCGTCTTCTGTTCGTCTGCCATCTCCGCAACCCTTTCATTTCAAGACCCGTCGGCGACGAATCTGCCACCGCCGCGCGAAGAGCCTAAAATCGATCTGTGGAAGAATTATGCCATTTTTTTTTTCTCCCCTGTCAAACAAAAACGCCCTTTATTCGGAGTTTTTCAAAATCGCCGAAGACGGCGCGACGGGAACGTCGCGCAAGCAAAACCCGTTGACGGAACGGTATCCGATGCGATACCGGCGCGCCCATCGGCGAAAGTGGGAGGGACGCGCTCCTGCGCGTCCGCCGCCGACTGGAGGTTCGTGTTCCGGTCGCGCAGGAGCGCGACCCTCCCTGGTAGGGCGGGGCGTTCCTCCCCGCCGTCAGCCGGCGTCAGCGCACGATGATCTCGAGCGCGCGCGGCATCTTGTCCTCGAAGGCGAGATCGGCGAACTCGTAGTGCGCAAGGGACGTGCCGACGGACTGGTGCGCCACGGCCACCGGGCCGACGTATACGTTCGCCGCGCGGGCGATCTGCTGCGTCGAGGCGTGGACGAGTGCGCCGTCCGCCGACGTGAACGAAACGACGAAGCGGTCGTCCACGCCCACTCGCTCGCGCGTGGCGCGGATGGTGAACGGGAACTGCGAGCAGCCCTGGGGCGAGACGATGAAGCCGTTGACGATGTTGAATTTCCCGTCGTCCGGCGTCGCATCAATGTAGCTCCGCAGGTCTGTCCGGTCGCCGCGGATGCCGGCGTACAGCATGAACGAATCGGCCTGCGACGCCTTCAGCGACGAGCGCACCATCACGCCGAGGCGCGAATGGCCCGCCAGGACGCCGCCAATGCCCATCACGCGGAACGAGCAGTCGAACGGCGCGCGGCCTGCGGCGCGGTAGAGGAACGTGCCGCAGTCCTGCGTCCCCCACATGTCGTGTCCGGACGCCATCATCCGCCAGCTGCCGTCCGAAAGTCCGCAGACGTAGCCGGGCGAATACCTGCTTCCGACCTGCGCGAAACGCCAGCCGTCGGGATAGGAGAGCGTCGCGTCCGAGCGAAGCGAACGCGGCGCGGCGTCCGACGCGGTCCGCCAGACGAGCGACATCGCGCATGAAGACCGGTTCGCCGGCTGGTACGCCATGTAGACGTCATGCGCGCCGGCGGAGACCTCCGTCGCCTTGTTGGCGGCGAAGACCTGTCCGTCCATCCACAGGCTCACCGCGCCGGACGCGGTGACTGCGGCCGTGACGACGTCCGCGCACGGGAAGTAGAGCCGTCCGTGCGCGAGGACGCGCGGCCTGTCGCCCGCCTCCGCCGGCAGGTCGTCCGCCGTCCAGCTCCACGCCAGAGGCGAGGCGTCCGCCTCCGTGACGAACGTCTCGTTCGTGCTGTCGACGGCGGACGAGCCGGCGTCGCGCATGAACGCCACGCGCCCCATGCCGAACGTCTCGCCCTCGGCGTCCTCCGGGATGAACTCGACGCCGCGCGGCGTCGGGTTCTCCTTGCTGCGCACGAAGTCGATGCGGATCGTGCCGTCCGCCATCGGGCTTACGACGTCCTCCACGACGGCAGGACGATAGAAGACGCCGTTGGCAAGCTTCAGCGCGTCGACGTCCAGCAGAGCCGCAGGCACGGCGCGGTTGACCGCCAGGTGGAACACGCGCGTGCCTATCTTGGCTCCAGGCCAGTGTTCCAGCAGATGCAGACGCAGACGATACCTGCGGGCGCTGTCGAAGCCCGGGAAGACGAAGCGGTACGTCGTCTTGTCGGCCACTTCCGGACGCGACATGATTCCGGTCTTGTAGATGAAGTCGGGCGCCTGGTCGACGACGACGTTCTGCTCCACCTCGTAGGTCGTGAGCGAGCCGGGCGACTGGGTGAAGTCGCCGACATGGCCGGACCTGAACGGCTCGTCCGTGACCCAGCCCTCCGGCGTCTGGTCGGAGAAGTTCTGCGTGAAGTTGACGCGCAGCGCGGCGGAGAAGGAGCGCTCGCCCCGAACGCCGCGCAGCCAGGGCGTCCAGGCGCCGGCGGCGCCGTCCGCCGCGACGGCGCGGACACGATACCAGCGCGCGCCGGTCTCCGGAACGTCGAAGTCGAAGAAGCCGGACTGCGGCACGTCCTGCGCGAGAGGCGTCCCCTCCTCGTCCGCGCCCGGCGCGTTCTCGGCGTCCGCGAAGCGAATCTCGTAGACGTCCTGCGCATGGCGCGTCTCGGGGACGACCCTGACGCCCTCCGCGAAGGAAGTCAGCACGGCATTCGGGACGACCGCCTCGAACGGCTCGTCGGCGCGGGCGAACACCTCCACGGCGCAGACGGGAAGCCCGCCGAGCGTGGAGGCGTCGTTGCGCGCGAGGTCGATGGCCAGCGCGCCATCCGCATCAGCCGCCGCCGTGAAGTCGAAATACCCCACGCCGCCGCGCTTGAAGCCGGCCGCCGCAAGGGCGTCCCATGTCGCGGCGAAGGCGCCGTTTGTCGAGACGTCCACCAGTCTCGTCGCCGACGCGCTCGCACCTGAACTGCCTTCGAGCAAATGGATGCGGAAGTCGTATTCGGCATTGGCGGTCAGATTGGAGAACGCGAACGACATGGCGCCGCTGTAGCCCCAGCCGTACGTCTTGTAGACGTCCATGTCCGCAACGTACCGCCCTTCCACGCCGGTCGGCGCGGACGAATAGGAGGCGGCCTGCACGTTCGAGACGAGCGCGACGCCAGCCGGCACGAAGCGTCCCTCCGCCGTCGTCGCGGCGACGCTCACGGCGCAGCGTACGCGGCGGCGGGAGCCGTACGTCGCCGCCGCGCCGGCGACCGTGCCGAGTCCGTTGGACGACACGATGCGGTAGGACTGGACGAAGTCGCCCTTCGCCACGCCGACGACGGCGTTCGTCCCCGTCGTCTCGCCAACCGTCTCCCAGTCGGCCTCGCCGGCCTTGCGCTGGACGTAGTAGGCGAACGCGTCGCGCGCGGCCGGCCACGAGAGAGCAATTTCGTCCGCCCCGTCGGCGGCCGCGAACGCCGGCGCGGCGGCCGCCCCCGGCAGATTCGGCCCTGCGAGCGTGACGACATTGATGGCTGACTGGTCCTTGACGCGCGGGAAGGCAAACGAAATCGCGCCCTCCGCCGTCGCCTCGACCTCGTAAGACGTCTTGCCGACAACCAGCTTGCCGCCGCCGACCGCGAACGGGCTCACCACGACGTCCGTGCCGTCCGCGTTCTTCAGGCACTCGCCGTTGACCCAGACCTTGTGCGAACGCGAGCCGTCAGTGGGGTAGTAGGGTTCGTTCACGTAGACGTCCATGCGGTAGACTGCCCCCGGCGTGAGGTTGGAGACGGCGAAGACGCTGAATTCCGTGTCCTTCTGAGCCCACGGATGGACGTAGCCCGTGCGGACGAACGCATTGGCGGGCAGGGAGGTCAGGTCGTCCGCGTCCAGGTTCGCCGTGGACGGAGCGCCGTCCGCGGCGGAAGTCGCCGTCGAGCGCGGACAGACCTCGTACTGCGCCCTGAACGGGAACGCCGGCGCCGGACTCTGCTCCGGATGCAGACAGTACATTCCGAACACGCGCCCCCGCGCGTCCAACGCGGTTTCGTCCGCCGGCTCCAAAGCGGACTCGGCGTTCAGCCCGGCCGCGCAGGCGGCCAGCAGACAGGCGGTTGCGACTTTCACGTTCATGTGCGACGGCTCCTTCTTTTGGACGGCAAATCAGAGAACCAGGCCTTGAACGCGCGAAACCTTTTCCGAGCATTCAAGTTCCTCAATTATATCCATTTTTTTTTCTCGCCGTCAAATGGATTCGGAAACTTTCTGCTTCGGCGCTTCGGTCGCGGACGGATGGAGACGCGCCGTCCCGTCAACTCGCCACTCGAAGCGCCCGCCGCAGGGAGTCCACGATCTCGTCCACCTCTCCCACTGTGTTCTCCGCGCCGAGGGTAATGCGAATTGTCGAGCGTCCAATCTCGTCCGCGGCGCCGACCGCCCTGAGCACGTGCGAGACCTTCGTGTTCTTCGAGTCGCAGGCGGCCCCGGCGGAGACGGCGATTCCCATGAGATCGAGCACGTGGAGCAGCCCCTCTGCGGGATGGCCGGGGAAGGACACGCTCGTGAAGCCCGGCAGCCGTCCTGCCACCGAATCGCCGAGATAGACGGCATTGGGGAAGATACGCCCTATTCCCTCCACCAGGCGGCAGGTCAGCTTTTCGAGGCGTTCCGCGTTCTCCTCCATGCGCTCGCAGTTCAGCTTCAGCGCAGCGGCCATGCCGACGATCGAGGCGACGTTCTCCGTGCCTGCGCGAAGTCCGCCCTCCTGCCCTCCGCCGTGCATAAGCGGCTCAAGCGCGACGCCCCTTCGGATGAAGAGGAAGCCGACGCCCTTGGGCCCATTGAACTTGTGGGCGCTGGCGGAAAGGAGGTCGACGCCCATTTCCCCGACGTCTACCGGGACATGTCCGACGGACTGCACGGCGTCGGTGTGGAAGAGCGCGCCGCGCCTGTGGGCGAATTCGGAAAGAAGGCGGACCGGGTTCATCGTGCCGATCTCGTTGTTGGCGGACATCACGGAGACAAACTCCATTCCGTCTCTCCAGGCCTTTGACAGATTTTCCGGCATTACGCATCCGCCGCCGGTTCCGGCATTCGGGCGGGCGAACGCCACGTCGCGGCCCTTGCGCGCTTCGCTTGCGGCGGCGTTCAGGACGGCGTGGTGCTCGTACGACGAGACGAGCAGTCCGCCGGCGGAACCCTTGATCGCCCAGTTGTCCGCCTCCGTTCCGCCGCTTGTGAAGAAAATCTCGTCCGGATCAGCGTTGATGCATTCGGCGATCGTCGCGCGCGCCGCTTCGACGGCAGTCCTCGCCGGCTTGGCCCGGCCGTGGAGGCTAGACGGGTTGCCGAAGTTCTCCTTGAGGAACGGCAGCATCGCCTCAAGCGTCTCCGGCGCCAGCGGCGTCGTCGCCGCATGGTCGGCGTAGACCCGTCTCGCCGTTTCCGGCCTCGCTGCCTTGCGGGGATTCATTGGCGCACCATCCATTCGCACAAAGAGGCAAGTTGATTATCGTTGGTAAGATTTGCGACATAGCTCAAATCGCCGATGACCAGCTGGGCGTAAATCTCCTTCGCCATGGCCTTTTCAATGGCGCCTCCGACAAAGACAATCGAAATGCGATTCTGAAAAGTCTGCCGGATGCGCCGCAAGGCAGTTCCCGCCGTCTTCCAGTGTTCATCCGCCCCTGCCGGGTCGATTCCGCCCTTCAGTTCTCCCATCAGGATGAAGTTCTTCGTGTCTTCGAGAATTGGCAGGAGCGTCTTCGGCTTCAAGTCGGAGATTTTGCGGTTGAGCATCACGATGTCGATGTTCTTGGAGACGTTCGGAACGTTCACGTTGTATGCCAGCGTCCTGACGTAATCTCCGTTCGCCCACTGAATCGCCCGCATCTTCTCGGCGTCGGACTTGGAATAGGCGTCTTTGGCATACCATCCCCTCTCTTCATCGTAGAGCCGGAAATCGAACTGCGCCAGCTTCAGCTGGGCGATTATCGCCCGCGAAAGCTTTCCGCGCGCGACGACGCCGATGATGTTCTTCATCCGCCCGCCAAGCTGTTCGCCGAGCGCCATCAGGTAGCGATAGACGACCTCGTCCATGTATTTGTCGCCGCATGGACGCAGTACCTGAGCGACAAATTCGCGCAGCAGCGCGCACTTGTCCTCTTCCGTCAGCGTCGCCTTTGTCTTCTTGGAATAGCCTGCCGCCTCAAGAAACGCCTCCCTGCATTCCGCCATCTTCAACAAGCCGTCGCAGGTCTTCGTTTCGTTGGCAAGTTTGACGTAGAGCGCCTTCGCCATGTCGAGATACGGAATCGCCTCTTCGTTCTTGCGCAGCGCGATTTCAAGGAATCCGCTTCTACGAGCCTCGCGCGTCGTAAGCAGGGACTCCGGCCCGTCGATGAACTTGTTCTTGAACATGTTTTCACTCCCCGAAGAATTGCGTCCGCACCGCCTCGGCGACGGCGCGCGCAAGCACCGGCGGCACGGCGTTGCCGACTTGTCCGAACTGCGTCATTTCCACATTGCGCTTGTGGCTGTAGGAATCAAGGCGAACGCCGACGATTTCCCAGTCAACGGGAAACGTCTGGAGACAGGCGAGTTCGCGAACGGTCAGCATCCTGTCCTTGAACGGATGGATGAAATCGCGATAGCCGCTTCGCGTCACCGTGGGCGACGGCAGGTCGGGGACAAGCCTGCGGTAGGTTGAGCCGTAGATTTTCTGCTTGTCGCTCAGTTTCTCGCCAATGCCGACGCTCCGTATCTTCGCAAGGGTCGTTGGCGAATGCGCGGTCATTTCGTGGTTCTTAATAGCCATGCTTTGCAATCCTTCCCTTGATGCATTCGGACACCCTCAACGCCACGGCGGAGGGCGGCGTCGCCTCCGGCAGTCCGCAGATGGCGTCTTCCACAGTTGCATACGGTCTAAGACCTTCCTTGTTGTTCTTTGGTCCGAAACGCCTTTCCGGGAACGAAAAATCGCAGTCGATGCGATTGCCGACGATGAAAATCCGCTCCCTGAACTGCGGAACGCCGTAGTCCGCCGCGTTCAGGACCCTGTAAGCCACGTTGTAGCGATATGTCTTTCCCCGATAGGCGATTGGCTCGGTCGCCTCTGCGACGATTGCGTCAAGTGCCTTGCCGCCCGCCCAGTTCGCCAGTCCCTTGACGTTCTCCATCACGAACCCCACGGGAAGCGCCTCGCGTACGACGCGGATGAATTCAAGAACGAGTCGCCCTCTCGGGTCGTCCAGCCCCATGCGCTTCCCCGCAAGGCTGAAGCTCTGGCATGGCGGACCGCCGATGACGAGTGCCGCCTCAAGCGGTTTCAGTCCCGCAGTGTCAAGAATCCTCTGCGTGGGAATTTCGTTCAAGTCGCCTTCTATGACCGGCGTGGACGGACTGTTCTGCCGCAGCGTCCTGCAACAGGAGCGGTCGATTTCGACCATCACCGCCGTGCGGAAGCCGCCCTGCGAAAATCCTATGTCCAACCCCCCGGCGCCGGAGAAAAGACTGATTACGGGCAACGCCCCATTTGCAGATTCATGCATCATGTTCTACACTCGACCTCCATCCATTCCCAACGTCCCTTTCAAGTTCGCGTGAGCGTCTCCACTACCCTTTCGGAGCCGTCGGGATGGATCTCGACAATCTCGTTGCCGCGAATGATCGTGATGGGGACGCCGGCCGCGAGCGTCCGGCGGATGGCCTCTTCGCTGCCGCGCCGCGCGGACTCGGCGAGAATCCGGTTCTCGTCGGGGTCATACTCCTCTACCGGCCCCAATGGTATGTACTTTTCTGTTTCCATACTTGCCTCAAGTGATAAGCATTATACCACAACCAATGGCGGACTATCCGACCGGTTTCGCGCGGTGGCGCATGAGCAGGGCCATCGCGACGATCAGCGCAAAGCCGGCCCAGCTGAATGCGTCCGGGACTTGTCCGAACATGAAAAAGCCGAACAGCGCGGCGAAGACGACGTTCGAGTAGTCCCATGCGGCGATCTCGCGCGGCGGCGCGAAGCGATACGCCGCCGTGACGCCGAACTGCCCCGCCGCGGCGCCAAGGCCCGCGCCGACGAGAATCGCAACCTGCCCCCATGTCATCGGATCGAAGCCGAACACGAGAAACGGAACGGAGGCGAGAGTGGAGAAGAGCGAAAAGAAAAAGACGACGAACCGCGAATCCACTCCCAGCAGCCCCAGTTCCCGCACGCAGGCGTAGGCGCCGCCCGCGCATATCCCGCCGAAGAGCCCGCATAGCGCCGGCACGAGCGCCATGCCCGCAAAGCCCGGCTTGACGATGAGCATCGCGCCCGCGAACGCGCCCGCAACGCAGAGCGCCTGGCGGAGCGATATCCTCTCGCGGATGAAGAGCCAGCTGAAGACGACAGTGAAGAACGGAGAGAGTTTGTTGAGAGTCGTCGCGTCGCCAAGCGGAATGCGGCTGAGCGCGTAGAAGTTGCCGAAGACGCCGAGCGTGCCGAGTACGGAGCGCAGAACGAGAACGCCCCAGCCCTTCGCGGTCAGCGTCCGAGCCGCCGTCGCCGCGCCGCCGTGCCGGCAGAGGAGCGCGAACGCCACCACGACCGCCACCGCGTTGCGGAAAAAGGTCTTCTGCAATGGCGAAACAGGGATGTCCGTCGACAGGTCGGGAGCGTCCGCCCAGCGGACGCACGTCCCCATCACCGCGAAGCCGAACGCCGAGGCGACGAGAGAGAGAATGCCCTTTGTCCTGTCCGAAAGCACGTCAGCCGCCATTTCCGCCACCGCCGGGCGACGGCCTTTCGCGGTCAGACACCTTCGCGGGGAGCAGGGACGAAATGAATTCCGCCACGCGCCACGGCAGGACGGAAAGCGCCCAGACGGCAAGGCGCATCGGCCAGGGGAAGGCGATCAGCCCAATATTCCGCTCCACCCGCCGCCAGATGATGCGCGCCGCCCTGTCCGCCTCCATGAAGAACGGCATCGGACACGTGTTCACGTCGGTTATCCGCGAACGCACGAACCCGGGGCACACCACGTTCACGCGAATCCCCTCGCGCCTCAGCGCGGCGCGCAGCGACAGCCCCCACGCCTTCACGCAGGCTTTAGTCGCGGCGTACGCCGGACACGACGCCAGCGGCGCGTATCCGGCGATGGACGCCGTGACGACCACTTGCCTCCGGCGCCTCTCCGCCGGCCGGCGGAAAAGCTCGATCGCGGTCAGCACGGCGTTGACGGTTCCGCCCACGTTCGTCGCGAACGTCCGCCGCACGTTCTCCGCGTCCTCGCGCCCCGTGCCGACGCCCGCGTTGGAGAAGACGACTTCAAGCGGCGCCGCCGCGTCGCACTCCTCCATCCACGCGCGCACGGCGCCGGCGTCCGCCACGTCCAGGACGCGAGCCTCGACGCGCATCCCGCGCCGGAGGCAGACGTCCGCCACCGACGCAAGACGCTCCGCGTTGCGTCCGCAGATAAAGAGATTCTCCACTCCGAACGACGCGCCTTCAAGCGCGATCGCCTCGCCAATGCCGCTCGATGCCCCTGTTATGAGGACGTTCACGACTTCATTCCCCCGCGCCGCCGCGCCGGAAGGCGATGCGCCGCGCGTCCTCCGTCTCGCCCAAGGTGAACGACACGTGCCAGGCGTCGGACGGAATCAGGTCCTCCGCGCAGTCCGGCCATTCGACGAACAGCACCGCCCCGCGCGCAAGATAGTCCTCCCATCCGATCGTCAAAACGTCGTCCGCGTCGTGCAGACGGTACAAGTCCATGTGGACGAGAAGGAACCTGTCCGTGGGATGCTCCACCACGAGGCAGAACGTCGGGCTCGTCACAGCCCTGCGGGCGCCGAGCGAGGCGGCCAGCCCCTGCGTGAACGTCGTCTTGCCCGCGCCGAGGTCGCCTTCAAGGCAGACGACATCCCCCGGCTTCAGCTCCTCCGCGAACGCGCGGGCGACTGCCCACGTCTCCTCCACGCCTGAAACTTCGTATTCGCCATTCATGAAAGCCATCCTCCTTCGGCAAGTTCCCTGAAAAAGAGCGCCATGTACTCCGGCGCGAACGCCGACGCGTGCGGCAGGCGCACAAGCCCCGGAAGGTTCTCCGCAAGCGGCGACGAGGCGTCCAGCGGCTCGCGCGCGTAGACGTCCAGGCACGCCGCGGCAAGGCGGCGTGACTTCAGCGCGTCTGCGAGGGCGTTCTCGTCGACGGCGTTCCCGCGCCCCACGTTCACGAGGACGGCGGTGCGCTTCATCGCGCCCAACACTCCGGCGTCCACGAGATTGTCCGTCCCCGTGTCTCCAGGCAGCGCGACGACCAGCCAGTCCGCGTCGCGCAGTTCCGCCTTCAGCGTCCCGACGTTGGCGCGTCCAATTCCCGCCACGGCGACGCCCAGCGCCCCAAGCCGGACGCCGATCGCGCGGCCGATCTTACCGTAGCCGAGAATCACGGCCTTCGTCCCCGCCACGCAAGTGCAGAACGGCGAGAGTTCGCCGCGCGGCCAGAGCGGATTCGCCGGGCGCGGCGCGTCCGGGCAGCGCGGCGACACGACGCCGAGCTGCCAGTCGTAGGCGGCGTACAGTCCGCGCGCGTGGGCGAAGATGAACGCGACAACCGTCTCCGCGATGATGCGCCCGTGGAACGCGCCGTTCACGCGCGCGACGCCCGGCGGCAGTTCGCCGTCGGACGGCAGCAGTTCGCGTCCGGCGCCGGGCGTCGCCAGTACGCGAAGTCGCCTCGCCCGCGCGAACCACTCCTTGTCGAACTCCCACACGACCGCGTGGGTGGCCGACGGCAGCTCGCGCAGAAACGCCGCCTCGTCCTCCACCGCGACGACCTCGCCCTGCGCAAGCGACTTGTACAGGGCCAGGCTTTCGCCGTTTAGGCGGAACGCGCCGATCGGCCAGTTCAGCCAGAGAAGATGCCGGGCGGCCGTCAGAACAGCTCCTCCTCCAGCATCGCGCAAAGCGCATGGTAGACGGGAAGGTGGAACTCCTGCACCTTGAACGTCTCGTCCGCCGGGACGCGCACGCACACGTCGCAGACGTCCATGAAGCGTCCGCCCTTCGCGCCCGTGAGACCGACGGTCTTCACGCCGAGAACGCGCGCAAGCGTCGCGGCGAGGACGCAGTTGCGCGAATTGCCGGACGTGGAGATGGCGACGAGGACGTCGCCCGGCTTCGCAAGCCCCAGCAGCTGCTGGGCGTACGCCTCGTCCCAGCCGACGTCGTTCGCGAACGCCGTGAGAATGCCCGTCTGCGACAGGAGGGAGATTGCGGGCAGCGACCCCTCCAGCCTTTCCGCAAGCCGCGCTCCGTCCGACCCCGCGGCGGACAGCGCCGTCTTGACGGCGGCCGGAATCTCGCGATGCTTCTTGAACTTCTTGAGAAGTTCGCCCACTATGTGCTCGCAGTCGCTCGCGCTGCCGCCGTTGCCGCAGCAGAGGACCTTGCCGCCCGCACGGTAGGCGGCGAGGAGGGCGTCAAAGGCGCGGCCTATGTCTCCGCGGCACGTTTCGAGCGCGGGATGGCGGGTGAACAGTTCGTCGAAAATCGTCTGCGTTGTCGTCTTCATGTCAGCATCCCGTTTTTCACTTCGCCTTCCTGCAGGCTGGGGGGCGGGCCATCAGCTCGTCGACGATGCGGCCGACTTCGGCCTTTGGCGTCTTCACGGTCAGGACGCGGTGGAGTCCGTTGGCGTCGGGCGTCCAGCGGTTGTTTCCCTTCGCGTCCACGATCTCGAAGCGTCCGCGCTCCGTGCCGAAGTAGCTGTCGGGGCCGCGGACCGCGGCGAGAACCGTGACCTGGTCCCACGAGGGATGTCCCTTCTCCGGCTCGCGGTACTTGACGAGCGCGCGACGGATGACGTCGCGGACGGGGTTCACGGCGTCGGCCAGCTTCGACACGGGGACGCCGCACTTCACCTCGACGCCGTACTTGAAGTCGAGGAAGTAGACGGGCGTGGGCCAGTCGCGCAGGACGATCTTGGACGACTCGCCGTCGCGTCCGGAGTTGTACTCGTAGCCGTCGGGGAACCGGCAGGCCATCGCGTACCATGTCTTCACCTTCTTCGCGACGAGCGCCTTGCCGTCAAGTGGGGAGATCGCGTCGCCCTTCGTCTCAAGGAGACGGCGGAGGTTCGTGAGGAAGCCGACGGTGACGATCGTGACGGAATTGTCCGGCTGCGAGGCGAGAATCCGGCGGTACGTCTCGTTCGCGTCGGGGGCAGTGTCGCTGGACGGGTGGCGGACTGCCGGATGGCCCTTCGTGTAGTCAGCGTAGATCTCGTACGAGCCCTGCCTGACGACTTTCGGCTCCTGGTGCGGTCCTACGCCGATATCCTTCGGAGCGCCGACCGGAAGCGAGGCGCGACCATAGTAGTCGTTGATCACCTCAACCATTGCGAGAGACGGAGCGCCGCGGGTGCAGACGACCGTGCCGAGGACGTCGCACTCGCCGGCGTCCGCCAGCGCGTGGAGGACGGCCATCGCGCCCACGTCGTCGAAGTCCGTGTACATGTCCGTGTCGAAAACGATCTTCGGTCTGTCGGCGCAGACCGCGCCCGCCAGCGCCATCATTGCGGCGGCCACGAGGATTCTCTTCATTTCGCTGTCTCCATTGGCTGTGTTGAATGCAGAACTCCGATTATAGCACATTGCCGACAGATACGCAGACGTTCTCGGCGTTTCATGCTATACTTTTCGCGTGACTACGACGCAGATAATGTGCGACGCGCGCGTGGCGCGCGTTCGCGAACTCAAGGCGCAGGTGGCGGCCCTCAACGAAGAGCTCGCCCTCGCAAACGAGGAGCGGGCCGCCCTTCGCGGACTCTTCCACCTCGCCCTCGCCGCGGCGATGGACGACCGGCGCCTTCCCCCCGGCGCCAGAATGCTCATCGTCGACGGATGGAACGCCCTTTTCGGCAGCTCCAGCATCCTCTCCGCAGAGCAGAAGCGCGGGATGGCGATCGAGGAGAAGAGGGAAGCGCTCTCCGCCCGCGTCCGCGAATGGCTCGACGCGCATCCGAAGGACTCCGCGTGGATCGTCTTCGACGGCAGAAAACTCGGCGGACGCGAGGACGGGCGGCTCCGCATCAGCTGGACCGGGGGCGAGGGGCCGCACAGGGCGGACAACATGGTCTGCGACTATCTGCGCATGGGCGCGCTCGTCGGCGCAAACGTCCGCGCGCTCGTCGTCACGGACGACAAGGACTTCCGCCGCCGGGCGGAAAGCCTCGGCGCGAAAGTCGTCGGCGTGTCGCACCTCTCCGCGCCTAGCGGAAAATGACGGCCGTTCCGGCCGTCGACCGCGCGGAGACGACGCCCGTCCGCGCATCGTACGCGAGCGCGAACGCCCGCGTCGCCTCGTCGCCCTCGAAAACGACTTCCCAGTCGGCGAAGTCCACTTCCGCCGGCCTGTCCGCGATCTGGAGCAGACTGCGGCTGAAGCGCGCGACGCCCAGCCCGTCCGCGTCGCGCACGCGCACCGCAACCTTCCCCTCGACCGCCAGCGAGGCCACGCGCAGGGCGTCCCTGCATCGCGGCACGTTGTCGCAGACGATTCCGGCGCCGTCCTTAAGCGTGACGGACGACACCGCGCCCGTTCCGCCAAGGAACGCGCCCGCGTCGACCGTCACGCCCGGAGACGACTCTATCGAACCGTCCACGACGAGGGTTCCTTCCGAGACCTTCGTGACGTTGCGGTATTCGTTCCGCGCCGTCAGGCGCAGCGTCCCTGCTCCCGTCTTGTCCAGTCCGCCCCTGAAGCACCAGAACGCATATGGATTGCCGGTCTGGTAGCCGCCCGTGGACTGGAAGTTCCCTGCGGTCTGGTAGGTGAGGTTGACGTTGTCGCGGATGGGAACGCCGATAGTGACGTCCGCAGCCGAATCGCCCGTGACGTCCTCCACCGCGACTTCAAGGACGCTCCAGACGTTCGTGAAGCCGGGATGGTCGGGCATTTCATGGTCGTCCACCGGGTCGGTCGACTTGAAGCCGATGTTGACGTACGCCGCGTCGGCGTTCACCGGCGGCGGCGCGATGTCGTAGACCTTCCCGCTGAACGCCAGTCGCTCCGTGACGGTCAGCCAGCCGTAGTGGCCGGGCATCCAGTTCTTGACGGGGGAGGCCCAGTCGAGCGTGGCGTTGTGGAGGACGACGGCGCCGAACGATGGCGCAAAGTTCGTCACGCCAGGCGCTATCTCGCCTGGAAAGCGCATCGTCGAGTTCGAAACGGCAAGCGTCCAGTTCTGCGGAGCGCACTGCGAGAGCCTGTCGCGGATGTCGATCGTGCCGCCGTCGAGGACGCGGATCGTGCGGTTCTGCGGCGGGTTCACCTCGCCGACGCTGGTGAGCTTCGTCTGGAAGCGGTCGCTCCCCCAGTTCGCCACCGGCCCCAGCCGGAGGGTCGCGCCGACGACCTGGAAGTCGCCGGTCGTCGTGCTTTCCCTGTTGCAGAGAGCCATCGTGCCGCCTCCCGTCAGGCGGAACGTGTTGTTGGCGCGATGATATCGCTTGTCGTTCGCGGCGTTGCTCTGCGCGTCGCAGAGGCGGTTGGAGATTATCAGGTCCGGCTCGTCGTCTCCAGTGACGTCGTCGAGCAGCACGTCCACGAACTTGTTTCCGTCGCGTCCGAACGCGAGGTAGCTTTCGCCCGTCCCCTTCCAGCAGTACGGTTTCGTGCCATGGTACTCCGTGTCGGCGCTGAACGTGATGCGGCGGTTTGGAAGGCGCGTGAAGAGGAAGTCGGCGTTCCTGAAGCTCGTGCGGGGGAAGTTCTGGACGTTGTCGCTGCCGAATTCAAGCGTCGCGCCGTCGAGCGTCAGCGAGACCTCCGTCGGCGTGTCGACGCTGCCGAAAATGGAATCGGTGTCCAGGCGCATCGTCGTGCCGGGGTGGAACGTGACGTCATGCGCGTTGTGAAGGCTGCCGAAGACGCTCCACCATTCGCCGATCCATGCGCTGCCGTTGCCTGCCGCCAGCGTTCCGCCGTAGACGTGGACGGGAGCGAAATGCTCAAGGCGGTAGACGAAACGCGCCGTGCCGGAGCCCCGTTTCTCGAGGCTTCCCAGCGAACCGCAGGACTGATGCCAGTGACGCCGCTCAAGGACGCCATTGCTGTTGAGTCCGACACTGTCGAAGACCAGCTCGTCTACATCGTTCGAGATGACGAAGGCGTCCACGTTCCACGCCGTCTCGCCGAAGTCCTTGTTGACGTTGTACTTCGTGATCGTCTTCTGCTGAGCGCCGTCGACGAACCAGGCGCTGTCGCCGGACTCGAAGCATACCGGCGTCTTCGCCGGGTCGTCCTTCACGTACCAGTTCGCGTCAGCCAGATTCCACTGCGCGCTCGCCTGCCCGGTCCAGACAAGGTCGCGCGCCGACGCGGCGCAGACCGCCGCAAGCGCTAGAAGTCCCGCCACTCCCATTCCCGCCCGAAGGAAGCCCCCGAACGCCATCCCGTTTGCCATTCCACAGGCCGATTGTCCGCGCATCGTCCACATCCTTTCAGTGATTGACCTTTTTCGACGAATGCGCTTATTATAGTTGTTTTTTTTTCTCCCTGTCAACCGGCGTCAGTCAAAAATCCGGGCGCGAACGTCGCCCGGCGCGCGGAGGTCCACCGACCTGCCGTCCGCCGCGGCGAGGGCGACGGGGCGGATGCGCGTGCATATCTTCGTGAAGGCGTCGGAGCACTTGACGCCGCCGCGCCAGAAGGGAATGGCGCCAAGGCGGGAGAGGAACGCGCCCGGACGGACGTCCGCCGAGATTCTGCGCGCCTCCGCGTCCATTCCGCGAAACTCCGACGAAGCCGACTTCGGCAGGGGCGGCACAAGGTCGTTCACGTCCACGCCGCGCAGCGCAAGGAGCGCCGCCGGGCGGCGGGCGATCTCCTCGCCGAGAATGAGAAGGGCCGCGACGAGGTGCTTGCACGGCCTTGCCCAGTCGGGACAGGAGCAGTGCATCCTGACGTCGTAGACGGAACGTCCGTCGGCGTTCTTCCCAAGGGGGCCCGCGACGGGGAAGAGCGGGACGCCCTCGTCGCGGAACATCGCCTCCACCTCAAGGGGAAGGTCGTCTGTGAGGAGACGAGCGAGAAGCATCGGATCGCGCTTCAGTGCGTCGGCGATGCGCGACGTCTGCACCATGGTGAAGTCCATGGACACCTTGTAGGGGGCCGGACGCGAGCCTATCACCGAGCAGTCGACGTGTCCGCCGTCGACGACGAGTTCGACGACCTGTCCGGAGACGGCGTACTGGCGGCCGCGGCCGAAGCGCGGCCCGAGGCGCATCGCCTCAAGGGAGGAAAGCCAACTCTTCGCCCACCACGTCGCCCTTGAAAGGACGCGCAGGTCCTGCGCGCGAATGCCGAACGCGACGCGCGCAAGCCTGACCGGATATCGTCTGTGGCGGCTCATGGAAATGGCGGCGCGAATGCGATGGGACCGGCTACAAAAAGGCACGAACCGGCGCCGTGATGGAAAAGGCCCCCGCCACCCGGCGGAGCACGGCGCCGGCCCGTGCAAGTCAAAAGGCGAAGCCACGCATCTGCCAGCAGCCCCCGGCTATTTGCGGACGGGCTTGTCCGTCATCGTGAAGACGAGTTCGCCGCCGGCGACCACGTCGGCGTGGCGGACGTATGCGCCGTCGATGGGACGTCCGTTCAGCGTGGCGGACGCGACGTACTTGTTCGTCCGCGACAGGTTCTTCGCCACCGTGCGGAACGTCTTTCCGTTCGGAAGGCGGAGGACGACCTCCGGGAACTGCGGGGCGCCGACGACGTAGTCCCCGCCGCATGGGTTGACGGGATAGAAGCCCATCGTGGCGAAGAGATACCAGGCGCTCATCTGTCCGCAGTCGTCGTTGCCGCAGAGGCCGCCGGGCGTGGTAAGGTAGAACTTGTCGCAGACTTCGCGCACGACCTCCGCGGCGCGGTCCTGTCGGCCGGCGAGCGTGTAGAGGTAGGCGACGTGGTGGGACGGCTCGTTGCCGTGCGCGTACTGCCCGATCAGGCCGGTGACGTCGCCGACAAAGCCCATGCCGTCCGTCTTCTCCGGCTGGACGAAGAGCGAGTCGAGCTTCGCGACGAACTCCCTGCGTCCGCCGAGCGCGGCGATCAGCCCCTCGGGGTCCTGCAGCACGTGCCAGGAGTACTGGAACGCATTGCCCTCCGTGAAGTCGTTGGACGTGTCGCCGCCGTGTCCGAGGTGGAACGGGTCGAATGGCGTGCGCCAGCGGCCCTGCGTGTCCTTGCCGCGCATGAAGCCGATGAATGGGTCGAAGACGTTGCGCCAGTAGTTCGCGCGGCGGCGGAAGAACGCCTCGTCGCCACGTCCCAGGTCTCGGCAGAACTCCGCCGCGCACCAGTCGTTGTAGCCGCATTCAAGCGTGCGGGAGACGGACTCGCCCCTGATGAGGTCGAAGGGATAGTAGCCGTACTTGTCGTAGAGGCTCCAGTCCTCCTTGATCTTCTTGCGTCCGAACGGGTCCACGTGCGTGACGGTGATCGAATTCGTGACGGCCTCGAAGGCGAGGTCGACGTCGAATCCGCGGAAACCCTTTTTGTAGGCGTCCACGATCACGGGGATGGAGTGGTTGCCGATCATGCAGTGGGACTCCCAGCCGAAGTAGGGGATGACAGGCAGGAAGCCGAGGGCCTTGTAGTGTCCGAGCATGGAGTTGACGAATCCGTCCACGCGCTCCGGGACGACCATCGTGTAGAACGGATGCGCGGCGCGGAAGGTGTCCCAGAGGGAGAGGCCGGTGTAGTACGCGTCCTTCGCGGAGGCCACCTTCGCGTCTCCGCCGCGATAGCGCCCGTCGACGTCGGCGATGTTGTTCGGCTGGATGAAGAGGTGGTAGAGGGAGGTGTAGAAAGCGGTCTTCTGGTCGTCCGTCGCGCCGGGCGCGTCCATGCGGGAGAGAAGCGCGTCCCATTCCGCCGTCGCCTCGGCGCGAATCTGGTCGAAGGATCTGCCGGCCGCCTCGGCGGCGAAGTTCTTCGCGGCGCCCGCCTCGTCCACGGTGGAGATCGCCACCTTCACCTCAAGCGGCTCGCCGGGCGCGAACGTGAGGACGTAGCGGTCGGCCTTCTCCTTCGGGTTGCGCGGAAGCTTTTCGGCGGAAGTCCAGGCGCGGGCGAACTCGACCTTCCAGTACGCCTGGCGGCGCAGCCAGGCGCGCGTCTGGCGTCCGCCGGAGATCGACTTCCCGTCGGCGCCAAGCGCGACGGAGGATTCGACGACGCAGGTGTCCGCATTGCCGTTGTTGCCCCACTGGAAGTCCACGAGCATCTTCACGGGGCGGCCGGGCGCGTAGGTGAAGCGGTAGACGCCCACGCGGGGCGTGGAGGTGATCTCCACCTTCACGCCGTCGTTCGTGAGGGAGACGGCGTAGTAGCCTGGTCTGCCGACTTCGGAGTTGATGTCCTTCGGCGACTTCCAGTGGCGCGGGTTCCTCTCCGCGAAGACGCCGGTGAACGGCAGGAGGCGCACGTCCGCGAGGTCGGGGCATCCGGTGCCGCTCAGGTGCGTCTGCGAGAAGCCGTAGATGCACGGGTCCTCCCACACGTAGCCGGAGCAGTGGTCCCAGTCGCAGAGGCCGGTGTCCGGGCTTGCCTGCACGAGCGCAAACGGCCGCGCCGCGCCGGGGAAGGTGTGGCCGCGATACGAGCCGCCGATGCGGGTGTCCACGTAGTCGGACACGCCGGCGAAGCCGGCGAATGCCGCGCACGCCGCCGCCGCAATTCCTGAACGAACCATTGCCGTCATCTGTGAAGTCTCCTCGTCATTGGTTGAGTTGCCGTTTGCGGGGCATTATACCACAAATCCGCGAACCGCGTCGGACTTGTCCGATGACGGACTATCCGATGACTTCCGTGTCGGGCAGACGGCGGAATGACTTTTCGCACGAAAGCGTAATCTGTCCATGTCCGCCATAATCGCCCGACAACATCCGATCGACGAATCCCAGACTTGCCCTGTGTATGTTTGGCGTGTTGATGGCCTTTAAGAAACTGCGCGAGAATGCAATGCCCTCGCCTGAAGAGAGATTCCTCAATGCATTCAGCGCCTCTTCCTTCGTTCCACCGTAGTGGTGCTGGATGGCATAGTACGACTCTGCGGCCACGAGGTCGCTCACAAAGAAATCGTCGCCGGCGGCGATGCCGTCCTGATATCGGACAAGAGCCTTATCCGCCAGGTCCGGCGGTTGACCAGTCAGAAGCCGCAGCACGACCGATGTGTCACGCCCAAACGTCATGCATCATTCCCCATGATGGCGCGTGATGCTTCTGCGCACGGACGCCATGTCGTGCGAGACGTCTGCGCCAGCCTTCACACACCCAAACCACGATGGCGCACTGCGCTTTCGGGTGAACGCACGGCGCATGACCGTGGAACGCGGATCGTCACCCAGCCACTGCGAATACAGCACGAGCGTAATCGACCGCACCGTAACGCCTTCCTGCGCCGTACGCATCTTGATTCTCCGATACATCGTATCGGGTATGTCCAGTGTCGTTCTCACATAGCGTATGATATCAAAACGTGCAGTCGCGTCACAATGCGGATTTATCGATCCATGGCCTCGGCCTCGCCCATAATGCAGAACGGGGCGGAGAACGTCCATGTGCGCGACTTTTTGCGTCCGGTCAGATCGTCCTCGTCGACGAGCTTCACCGACTTCACGAGGAAGCCTGGGGCCAGAATCTCGTCCGCCAGCTCCGAAGCCTCCTCGCGGGCAAGCACGAAGACGCCGTATGCCTTGAAGCCGGAGACCTCCTTCTGCTTCGCGCCGTCGTCGCTCTCGCTCCAGAGCGAACAGCCGCCCGTGAAAAGGCCCGTGGCGCGGGTGAACTTGACGGAGACGTTGCAGACGTTCGTGCTGTTCCCAAGATCGACCAGTTTCCCCGACTTCACGGTCTTCTTCTTGTCGTAGACGAGCTTGTCGCCGCTGAATTCAAGCGCGAAGCCATTCGGGTCCG
Source organism: uncultured Lentisphaeraceae bacterium (assembly GCA_964386385.1). GTDB lineage: Bacteria > Verrucomicrobiota > Kiritimatiellia > RFP12 > UBA1067 > RUG572. The sequence goes on from CAYLRN010000006.1 coordinate 62,283, forward strand.
CAGTCGTCGAATAGGCGTACCCATCCGCCAAGGCCTCCGTCGGGAACTCGTCGACGGCGGCCGTCGCGACTGAAATCGAATGCCCGAGATAGTACGCCTGCAGATTGAACACCCTGTCGTACCAGCCGCCGCAGGGCGCAACCAAGATGGCGTAGCCCTCGTCGCCCCAGTAGGTGGACGACGAAAGGTCGTTGCACCATAGCAGAAGGGAGGACGAGTCCACGCCGATCTTCTGTCCGCTCCCGTCCGGCCACGTCTCGTCGGCGACGGCGTAAAGGCGGATCGTTCCGCCGAAGCAGACGGACGACTTCGCGTGGTGGACGGGGATTTCCATGGAATGGCCGTTAGCGGACTCCGCATCGGCCCTGATCGCGCAGGCCTTCGCCGAGACGGAGATCTTCGTCTTGCCGTCGGCGAGCATCCCCGCCACCTTCGCCGTTCCCTTGCTGTCGACGGTGACGGTCAGGTATCCGTGTCCGGCCGGTCGGCCTCCGCAGACGTCCTCGCCAGACATGAGCGCCATCGTGTAGTAGCCCGCGAACTTCTGCGCGACGTCGAGATAGCCCTGGATCTTCGCGTTCCCGCGCGCGAGCGTTCCGCTGTAGACGACTTCCTCCTGGACGCCCTTGCCGTTCGAGTCGGGCACGTTCATCGTCAGCACGACGTCCGCGCCCGCCTCAAGCCAGTCGTCGCCGTCGGCCGTCCCGCCTTCGCGGACCGCGACCTCCATAACGTTCGTGTAGGCGACGCCGGCGACCTTCTGGACCTGCGTCAGCGTCCGCGTCCGCGTTCCAGCGCCAGAGTCCTCCTCCTCGTCCCATCCCTTCGCGCTGAACGAATATGTCTTGCCGGCGATCGCCGCCTTCGCGGAAAGCGCGGGCGTCGCCGCCGTCGAAACGGTGAACGTCACGGAGGCGAGGCGAGGCATTCCGTTCGTCAGCGCGCATCCGTCCTCCTGGAGGACGCCATGGAATGTCCCGCTCGAAAGCGGCACGTCCTCCGTCTTCACTGTGGCGCGCTTCGCGGCCTTGGCGGCGTAGACGGACTCGACCGTCGCGCCCGGCTTCGAGGTCTCCGCTATCGACACCGTGCAGTCGCGGCCGCCGGCGATCACGGCGGGGTATTCGTCCGCCTCAAGTTCCTCCGCATCCATGGGCGATAGGCGGACGGCGAACGACTTGCCCGGTTCGCCGTCGTAGACCGGCACGAGCTCCGGAATCAGCCGGACGGATATCTTCTTCGCCTTCTTGTCTCCGTCCGCCCATTCGAGGACGCCGGAGGCGGACACATAGTCAGCCCCCGCCTCCGCCGTGCCGTCGATTGTCTCGTAGCGCACGCGAACGCGGCCGTCCGCCTTTGTCCTGCTGACGGACAGTTCGACGGAGACGGCGCTCTCCTTCACCGTCACGGACGTCTTGGCGAACTTCACCGCGCCGACGTCGGCGTACAGCCCCGACAGCAGGTAGGCGCAGAGGTCCTCGGCGTTCGTGTTCGCCTCCTCCAGATGCACGACTGTCAGATAGTACGGAGCGGACGTCTTCGGCAGCTCTACTCGCGACGCCGCCGCGACATTCGAGACGACGAATCCACGCACGGCGTTCGTGATGGAGAAGACGGCCTTGCCGTCGAGAGCCGACGTCAGAGTGAAGTCGTATACGAAGCCGTCCTTTCCGGCGATCTTGAAGTTGTCCTCCGGATTGTCCACCGCGAACACGCGGGCGAACGACGTCTTCACGTTCTTCAGCGTCCAGTTCGTCGCGTCCTTCGCCGTGTCGTCGCCGCGGCTGGACGGCTCGTAGGCGCGGTGCACGAGCGTGAACGCCCTGCCGTACATGTCGCCGACCTCCGCCGTGTCGCTCGTGTCCGTCAAAGTGCCCTCGACGCAGACGTAGTAGTCGCCGGTGACGTCGGCCATCACAAGAATGCCGCCGTTGTACGCATCGTCCGCGAAAGCGGGGTCGTCGTAGACCGCCAGCGTCACGCCCTCTTCATCGCCGTCTCCGCCGTAGTCCTCCTCGTCGCCGATCGCATCCGCCGCCGACACCATCAGCGCCACAGTCGAATTGCCGCCCTGAACTCCGAACGCATACAGGGCGCCGGCCGTCATGCGCACCTTGAAATAGTACCTTCCGTCCATTTCAAGAGTCCCATTGAACGACGCCTCCTTCTCGGCGGGCTTGAGCGTGCGCGGGTTCTCCTCGCGCCCGACGGGAAAGACCTTGCCGGAGCTGAAGTGGAGCGTCACGCCGTCGCCCACGTCGCCGGTTACGATGAAGTAGTACGTCCAGCTCGCGGGGTCGCTCAGCTCCGAGTCTTCCTCGTCGACGTACCAGTCGGACGCGGACAGGACGAAGCGCTGTCCAAGGCCGGGCTCCTCCACGTCGGCGAACTCCGCAGACGGCTGCTGCTGGAAGTCGTTGTCGTCCCATGCCGCTTCGGCCATCACGCACTCAAGGCTTACGCTCTCGGACGTCACGCCGGACGTCCAGACGGTGTAGCTCTGCCCCCGTTTGAGCGTCGCCTTGAAGTAGTATATTCCGCTGTCGTCGTTCGTCGTGCCGTCGTCCTCGTCGTACTCCGCGACGAGCCTGACGGTCTTCGACGCGCCCGCCGCCGCCGCCGCAGACTGGCAGCTGCCGGCCACCGCCGCGTCCGCGGAAGCGGCCGCGCCAAACGCCATCGCGCACAAGAGAGCCAATCGCCTGATCATCTCAAAGTCCCTTTCCCTTCATATGCGCCGGTCACTCCGCGCGGACTTCGCCGCCGCGCCTGACGGACAGCGTCTTGACGGACGTCCGCCCCAGCGCGCCGGCCGTCTCATAGGAAATCTTCTCCGTGAAGAAGAACGAGCCGTCGACGAACGGCCGCGCTCCCTCTTCGCCCGCGTCGCCGTTCGGCCCCCATCCCGGCAGCACGACGCCGCGCCATGTCGCGGAGAGCGAACTCCCGTCCTCGCAGGCAAAGGACGCCTTTCCGCTCACGACGCCCGTCGACCGGCTGAACGAAAGCGACATCCCCTTCGGCGGATCCACGAGTTTCAGGGCCGTCTTGGAGACGGACATCGTCGCCTCGCCGGCCTCAAGCGCCCCATGCGCTTCGGAAACGAGCGAGTCCGCGTCGAAGCGGAGCGGCACGGACCCGGAGTCTCCAAGATACGTCTCCTCATAGCGCTGGGCGAGGTCGCACGTCGAATCGAAGATTCCGCCGAAGGCGTCCAGCGAGACGGAATAGTCCGCCTCCGCCGCCGCGGCCCGTTCGCGGTGGTCCCATCGCGGCACGACGCCGGGGGCGGCGAAGACGCCGCGCTCCGCGCCAGACTGGAAGCCATGGGCGCGAACGCCCAGCAGGACGGACAGGGCGTCCGTCGTGGATGCGGCGAAGACCGGCAGCAGGGCGAGCGGCGTCTCGCCGGAGGCCGTCGCCGTCCGCGTCAGCGCCGCGGCGCCCGAGACGGTCGTTCCGTTCGGCAGCATTCCCGCCCATGTCATCCGCCCCGCCGCATACGCGCCTGACGAGTTCATCTTGAGCGTCAGATACCCGGCGCCGCGCGGCGCGAAGCCGGGCCGCGCCTCTTCGACGGAACCGGCGTCGACCGGCAGGGCGACGGTGTAAAGCCCCTTCCAGTCCTCGGCCGTGTCCGTCCGGGACCAGAGACTGCCGCCGTCGACCGACGCCGCGTACGGCGCGTCGCAGTCCGGCTCAAGCAGTTCCATGGAGACGGAGCCGTCGTTCGCTGCAACGAGGTCGAGGACATGGCCCTTCTTCGACGTGAGACGCGCCCGCAGGTCCCGCGTTTCCGCGTCGAAGCCGCTCCAGCCCTTCGCCGTCAGCGAGATGCGACCGTCCGCGCCAAGGTAGCGGGCGGAGACGTTGCCCTTCGTCGGAATCGTGACCTGCAGCGTTCCGCGAAGGCGTCCGGACGTCTCGTCGACGACCGGCACATCCTTGAACGTCCGCGACTTCGCAATCGAAAGGTTCGCCGTGCCGGGGCTGCCGGAAACGTCCAGCGGATCTGCGACGGTGAACGCCAGACGCTTCGCAAGCCCCAGGACGGAGCCGCACTTCACGCGGTAGACTACCGAGTAGACGCCGGCCTTTGCAGTTGGAACGCCCTGGACGAGCATCGCGTGGGCGGTCTTGTCGTACGTCGCCTTCAGTCCAGCCGGAAGGCTGCCCGACGTCTTCGTGAACGTGACGGAGCGGCCCGCCGGGACGTCGCCGACGAGCGCGAACGAATTCGACGTGGAAACGTGGCGGTAGAGAGCGATTTCGCCGGACGACGTGGCGAACCCAAGCGCGCTGTCGGCCACGGTCACGATGCGCACGGAATTGGACGCCGCCATCACGGAAAGCCCGTTCGCCGGATTCGCCAGCGTCAGCGTCACCTCCTTCGACGGCAGATTTGAGACGACTACCGTCTTCACGTCGTCCGCGCGGTTCGTCCACGATACGACGCCCGTCTCCGGGTCGACGTCGACCGAGAACAGCAGCCCCTGGTTCGCCGGCGCAAGCGCGACGGAAACCGCGCCGTCAACTCCGTTCACGCGCGCGACGGCGACCGTTACGCTGCCCGACCTCTTCGCGTAGACGGCGTTCCCCTCGGAAAATGCGGGTTCGACGGCGAGCAGCGCGGCCTCGCCGGCCACCTGCGCCTCGTCCTCGTCGACCGTCAGCGTGAAGTTCGTCACAGACAGCGCGAAGTCCGTCGCGGCGCCGGCGGCGTGCGACAGGTCGAGCACGATCGCGCCGGGGCCGTCGTAGCGGCTGTCGTCCAGCAGCGAAACAAACACGTTCGTCGCGTGGGTCTCGCCCTCGCGCCAGACGAGTTCGACGGGCTCGAACGGCTTGAAGCGCGCATTCCCGTCGCTGTCGGAATGGGCTGTCCGCGACTCGTCCAGCGCGACGCGGACTCTCACCGTGCCGGACGCGCCATTCGTCCGTTCCACCGGGATTGAGACTACGCCCGCGCTTTCGGACACCGTGCGCGACTCCTCCGCGAATCCGACGCATCCTGGATTCCAGAGCTGGTACGAGAACGCGGCCGCGTCGGAGACCTTCAGGCGGACGTCGTCGGAAATGCGCGCAACGTAGTTCGTCCCGCCCTCCGCCGCGACGAAGTCGAAGACGTTCGTCGCGTTCAGCCCGTCCGTCGCCATGTCGTCGACGCCCGTGAAGCGGTAGGAGCGCCCTTCCTCCACGCGCACAACGACGACGGAGTTGGACGCGACGGACACGCTTCCCGTCGCCGCGACGTCTGACGGCACATGGCAGAGGACTTCGCTCGTCAGCTCGTAGCGGACGAAGTTGTCCGCCCTGTCCGCAAGAAGCCCGAACGGCCCGTCGTCCTGCGACACGTCGCCGCTCACGCGCAGATAGTAGTCGCCGGCCTCCGCCAGAAGGTTCGTGAGGACGATTCCCCCGGACAGCGCGCCCGTAGCCTTTGCGCCGACGGACTGCGCCTCGTTCGTGCCAGGCGCGATTCGGAGGAGTTCCACGGAGACGGCGGCGTTCGTCAGGTCGCCGCGCAGGACGACGCGCTGCTCCATGCGACCCATGCCGCCGTCAAGCCTGAAGACGTCGACGGGGTCGACGTGCGAGAGCTCGCCGGCGACATTTCCGCCGGAGGGCGGGAAGCCGTCCCGCGTCGTCCTTGCGTCGTTGTTCTCGACGTCGTCGGAATGGCCGTTCCCGTTTCGCGCGATCGCCAGCATCTCGTCGAAGCGCATGGCGATCCTGTCCCATGCGTTAGTGCCGGACGGCGGCGATGCCTGCATCCGCGTCAGGCGCGCGGCCACGACGCCGTCCTTGCGCAGCATGACGAACGCCGGCACGTCCATGCGGTCGGGCTGTCCGTCCTCGACGCGGGCGAAGCCGCCGAAGGCCGTGGGCGTGGTGACGAGCGCGTGGTTGCGGGCGAGGACGGCCGCGGCATCGGCGTCGGACGCGCCCTTGCGCGAAAGATAGCCAAGTCCGCTCGCGCCGTCGCGCTTTTCGCGCAGCAGGAGAGTAGGCTTTTCCGAGAGGCCTGCGGAGTTCGTGAAACACGGCACGTCGAGGGCGACGAGGGCCACGGAGCGCTCCGCGGCCCAGGCGTCGAAGCGGCTGCGCCCGGCGGCGTTCGTGGGGGAGAGGAAGTTGTCGTACGTCTTCGTGCAGTTCGCGTCCCACAGGCTGCCGCCGACGTATACGAGAGTGCAGGCGCCGGGGGCGGACGAGGCTGCCACCATCTGCGTCGCGCAGGAGAAGTCCATCGTCCATTCGCCGAAGGCGAGGGCGGGCGGAGCGCCGGCGCCGTCGGACGCCGCGGCGGCGCGTTCGCCGATCCAGAGCGGATTGTGCGCGCTGACGGGGCGGCGGACGTACGCGACGTGGTTGGTGTCCCATGCGCGGCCCGCGTCGTCGCACATGTAGAGCGTCAGGCGGTCGCCGGCGTTCGCGCCGAACGAGGCTATTCCGATGGAGTTCGTGGAGGATTCGAGGACGAGGTCGCGATTGGCGAAGTCGACGACGACGGACTGGTTCGTCTGCCCCGCGGCCCAGGCGACGTTGAGCCGGCCGAACTCCTTTCCGTCCTGGTCGACGACCTTCAGCCAGCCGTTCGTGGCGACGCGCCCGGCCTCCGCCGTGCGCACCAGCGAGAAGCGGCAGGTCGTTGTGGAGTCCTCGACTTCAAGGCGATGTCCGTCGCTCTCACGGACGTCGAACGTGCCGCCGCAGTAGCTGGAGGAAAGCTCTTCCGGCGGCTCCCAGTCCTCGAACGCGGAGCTGATGCGGGCGATCACGTTCGCGGTGGCGGCGTCCTCGTATCTGTCGCTCCGTCCGAGGCCGCCGCGCATGTCGTCACCGGACGTGCGGACGTTTACGCCGCCGTCCTTCCACCAGAGGACGACGAGGGGAAGCTTCGAGAGCGTCTCGCCGCCGCCGGAGCGCATCCACTTGTATGCGTCGCTCCCCGTCTGGTCGATGACGTCGCTGCCGCCTGCCATGAAGCAGTAGACGACCCTGCCCGCGTCTACCGTCCGCTGGAACTCCGTGAACGCCTCGTTCTTCAGGCAGACGTCGAAGTACCAGCAGGAGCTGCACTTCCCGGCGCTCCACACGGCGACGAGAGGAATGCCGTTGTCGTCGGCGTACTTCTTGCAGACCTCGAAGTTCGTGTACCACTTGCCCAGCTCGAGCTTCGCGCCGGCCGTCGCGATCTCGCATTCCATCGAGTCGCATCCCTCCACCGCGTTCGTCGGCACGTCGTAGGGATACATCGTCTTGTCGAACCCGAATGCCGGACCGACGAGAAGAAGCGCAAACGCCGCCAGCCGCGCGGCCATGATATGCCCCGTCTTTTTCATATTGGGGCATTATAGCACGTTTCGCCACTTCACGTCCCTTTCAGGGGACAAAGCGCAGTCGGTCATGGCAGGCCTATCAGAACAGCCTGCAGCCCTGCGCCCTGAAGTCCTCTATCTTCGCAAGAAGCTCCTCTTCGGAGACGTCGAGCGATTCGGCAAGGCAGGGAAGGCAGAAGAACCTTGCAACTCCCTCGCCGTAGAGCTTCATGTTCAACGCGACCGCATCGCAGTCCGCCTCGCCGCCGCATCCAAAGCAGCGTTCCGCCCGAACTGACGCCACGAGCTTCACTTCCGCACCTTCAGCGCGGGCAGGTCCTTGCCGCGGTACTGGCTGTTCATCAGCCCCATCTGCCAGCGAATGGTGGAGCGCATCCTCATGGCGGGACGCAGGCAATACCGCACGAACTCCCGCTCATCGACGTCCTTCGGCGAACGGACATTCGGGAAAAGCAGTTTCAGATGCGCCGCCGCGAGACGCTTGACCGCCTCGGTGTCGCGCTCGTCGGATCCGGGCGGGACTTCCACGATTTCGTCCACTACATGGCGGTAGGATCCGTCGTCGCGTAGCATATGAAGAATCGCCGTGAAGTATTCGGAGTTGAGCGCCCATCCGCTGACCTTGAGCGTACTGTTCATGCGCGGAATGTGCCACCCCTTGATGAAGCCATGGAAACGGTCGACCATCGCCGCGTCCTGGAAGATCTTCGGAAGGTTTCCGAACATATAGGAATAGCCGTCTTCCTTCATGATCTCCGGCGCGATGTTCCCGCACAGGATGAATCCTGAATCCGCCGAACTGGAATAGTTGGCGACGGAGAATGTCCCCTGTTCCAGATATCCCTGCATCACGCTGCCCATGCCATCCTCGAACACGGTCTTCTGGATTTCGTCGAGGACGATGAAGTCGTTCTGCCCGACAAGCCCCGGCTCGCGCCGCCCAACGTCGTAGAAGAGCTTCGCCCGCGTCATCTTGTCGCTCGTCGAAAGCCATCCGTAGCGACTGACCTGCCCAAAGAGATAGGACTTCCCCGTGCCCATCGGAGCCAGTTCCATCAGGTTCAGGCGTTTCTCGGCGAACGGCAGAACACGCGAAAGCATCGTCAACTTCATCGTCTCCGCCTCGGGAAGCGACTCGTCCTTCGCCTTCGCGACATCGTACCCGTCTGCGTTGTAGTCAACGGCGCCAAGGACGACGTCGATCCATTCCTGGACGGAGAACTCGCTCCTCACCGACTTGAAGTAGTCGAGGTCGACCGTGTACGGACAGAAGTCGCGAAACGAAAGCAGACGTATCTTGCCCGGGATCTTCGGACGCGCCGTGTCGTCCGGCGGACGATATCCGAGCTCAAGCATCCCCCATGTCTCATGCCCGCTGACGAGCTGCCCCCTGCACTTCTCCCAGACGGCCCCGTCTATCATCGTCTCTTTGCCGCGCAGTCCGAAATCGGGAAGCGCGAATGTCACCTCCCCCGTCACGACGTCGATGTTTACCGTGATCTTCGCCAGCATCTTCACACGCTCGAATCCGACGACGATCCTGTCCTTGATGCGCGTCCAGTCCTCCTGCTTTGGGATGAACTCATGCACGAACGCCTGCATCTCATCCGCGTCGAACACGCCGTCGCCGTCCTCGAAGCGCTGGAGCAGCCAGTCGCGCATGAAGGACGGCAGTCCGAGCGTCTTGAAAAGACTAGTCTGCGTCAGGTCCTTAAACACCGCCATCGACTCGAAGCATCCACGAAGCTTGTCGACCACTTCCTGTTTCATCTCTCAAATCCTCATCAGAAGAAATCGTTCTTTATCTGCACTCCGCCGCTGACGACGGTGAAGCGAAACTCGCCCACGCATGTGTCGCCGTCGTAGACCTGCGCGACGTGCTTTCCCGCCGCCGGCTTCGGAATCCGCACGACGTACCGTCCGCCGTCGCCATCCGCCTCGGCGCAGTGGCGGATGCCGCCGAGTTCAAGCGTGGGCGACGAAAGCTTCGCCGAACAGCTGAACGCCAGCTGCACTTCCCTGTCGCGAAACGTCACCTTGAGGACGTCATCGACGGGGCGAATGCGGACGTCGGCGTCCATCAGCGCAAGTTCCACGACCGGCACGACCATTTCCTCGATCGTCGCGCCGCCGTGTACTTCCACGTCTCCCTTCCGCCCGCCCTTGAACCTGTCGTACCCGGCGAGAACATGCCACTTCTCGTCGTCGCTCTCCGTCGAGCATGGCGGCAGTTCCCCGTCGAATTCGCTCTTCCGGCAGCACCGCCCTCCGTGCCTACCCTTTTCGGGCATCTCCCAGACCGTCTCGCGCTCGGCAATCACGGCCAACCTCGTCGCGCCGTGGTCGCTCGTCAGGACAACCTTCCCGGCCGGCCTTTTGCGAAGCCATGCGACGATGGAGCGCATCGTCTCCTCAATGACCTCCAGTTCATGCGGAAGTCCATAGGCCGCATGGACGTAGGCGCCATCTCCATGCTGAAAATCGAAATCGCCGTGCTTTATCTTGTCAAGCCGCTGCACCGGCGGCAGTCTCTCTCCCGCCCACTCGTCGTAGAACGCCCTGTTGACACTCGTCAGCGTCGGCAACTTCGCCCGCGCCGCCGTCACCTTGACCTTCATGCCCAAACGGCGGGCGGCGGACTGGATGAATCCAAGGAACTCGCAGCCGAGAGCGTCCACCCAGCACAGCGCGGCGTTCCTGACGCCAATCTTCTCCAGCACGGACTCGCGCGTCGGAAGCGCGAACTGTGGCCTGTCCCCAGCCAGTTCCCGCACCGTCTCCATGAACTGCGGCTCGATTCTCCCATGAAGCTTCTGGCGCTTGTAGTCGCGGAAATGCCTGGTGAGCGTTTCTGAAATCTCCCCGCCCGAAAACCTGAATTCGCGCATGTACTCCCACAGCGCCGGATAGACGGTCTCCACTGCGGGCGGCATCTTGCCGACCTCCGCGACAATCCTGACGATCTCCTCGCGTTCGGACTCCGTGGCGTCGCTCAGATACTTGACGCGCCGCGCAGATTCGGGAACTACTCCCCGCGCCTCGCGCAGGAACTCCGCCATGTCCTCTGCGGTGAACTGCGAGAGAAGTTTCTTCCTCGCCGCGTAGAGCGGCATGAAGTTCGCGTCGTCCGCAGGAACGTCCAGCAGCGCCGAGAGAAGGGCATGCCGCCAGTCGGCGTGCCGCGCCGTCTTCGCGACCGCATGCGCAAGATATTTGTCGCCGCCCGTTCCCTGCTCAAGAAACCGGAGCAGCGTGTCCGCGCTCGCCACGCTGTCTTCTGGAATTCGCTTCGCGTCGAGAAACGCCTTCCACTGCTCTTCCGAGAACATTCCCCTCGGAATCGGGCTTTGCGGCTTGCGCTCCATGTAGATGTCGTATGCGCTGTCCACAACGCGACACCAGTCGCCGTTGAGCGGACGCACCTCGGTCTCCGCGCTCAACGGCGATTCGCACCCGCTCTCAAGCCGCCGTAGAAGAGCCTTGAATCCACTGGCGTCCACTTTCCCAAGCAGCCCCTTCTTGAAGACACGCACAGACCAGTGCCTCCCCGTCTGCGGGAACGCCGCCGTGCGCCGCCCCCTGATGCGCGGATCGGCCTTTTCCTCACGCCCAATGAACTCATGCCCTCGCCACAATGGGACGACAAGGCGCAATCCGTCCGAACTGAAGTCTAGGAAGCGGCGGACCACCTCCTCGTCATCCACGAGAGCCGCGTATTCCCCGACGCCGAGCAGGATCGCGCCGTCCTTCATTTCGGCAAGGCGCTCGCACAGCCCGTCGATGTCGGGAAACGCCTCCGGAATCGCGCAGAAGTCGCTCAACCGCACGATCTCGCATGACGGAAAGGCATCGCAAAGAGCCTTGAGGTCCACCGCCGCATCGAATGCCACAAGAAACGGTTTTGCGACGCCGCCCTTCAGGTACTCCTTCACCGCGTCAATCGCCTCCATACCGTCACTCCCCTTTCAGGATGGACAGCCCGACGTCGAGCGAATTCATGACGAGTTCCATGAGATAGCGTTTCGCCTCGTCGGGATTCATCGCCACGATCTTCGCCCGAACTCGCTCCGCGCAGTTCTGGTTGTACGCGCTCTCCGCGAGCTTGCGCAGCGTCTCGTCGAGACGCGAATCAGCCTTCCATCCGTCTGGGTTCGCCCCCAGGTTCTTGGCGAGTCTAGCACGCACGAACCCAAGGTCGTCAAGGACGTCCGAATAGCGTCCGAGGACATACTGGCGAAACACCTCGTCCGCGCGCGATTCGTCGAACCAGTCCAGCGTCTCCGGATGCGCGTTGAAGAACTCAAGCGCGGACTCGACTCGGGAAGTGGAGGCCGCCTTGTCATCTGCCGCCTCAAGCGCTTCGCGAATGTCGCCCATGATCGGCATTCCCTCTGGCGGAATCATGGCAAGAAGCGGCGTCATCGTCCGCTTCGACCATTCTCCGGGCGTGTCCGTGCCGGTCTTCCCGCGCCAGAGTTCAAGCAGTTTTGCGCGCCCCTCCTGGCTCTTCACCTCATGTACCTTCTGCACGAGCATCCGCTCGTACGCCGGCTTGTCGTGGGTGAACGACGTCATTTCAAGACCCGTGAGATAGATGTCGTCCATCTCGTTGTCGTCGAGGCCGGAGAGCTGTTCGCTGTACGTGGACTTGAAAAGCGACGGACAGGCGTTCAGCGTGTCGGCGTTGACGTCGCCGTTGTCAGTCAGCTCATGGTAGAACGCCTCCCTGCAGCCGTCCTGTTCAAGTTTTCCGCCGGTGGCGATCTCCCTGAGAAGCGAAAGGAATTTCTTAGACTGCGGACGCAGGCTCATGAGCGTCGCACACGGGATGCGCAGCGCCCGCGTTTTCTCGCGCCACGACGTCATGCATTCGTCAAAGGAGTTGACCGGCGTGATGAAACCGCGTCTCACGGATTCGGCGACGATGCGGTAGTCGCGGAGAAGCGTCCGTATTTCCCCCACGCCCGTCTCGCTGTCCCACAGCCAGACGCCATTCGACCCGAAGCACCGCCGCACGTCGGCAAGGGGATCGTCCACGTTGATTTCCTTCGAGACCTCGCGGAACGCCCCACCCTCGAACTCGTCGAGCCAGAGGTTCATGGCCTCGACGGCCTTCTCCTTCGTGAAGAGCGCCGAAAGACGCGCCTCCGCGCCAGGGTCGTCAGCCACCATGCGCCCGATGTCCGTCGCCACGCCGGAAAGCGTCGCACCCTTCTGGTTCGCGGGATTCGTCAGCAGCGTGAACTGGTCGACATAGCGTTCGCTCTGCGCCGCCTCCGGAAGCGACTTGAAGCACCAGAGCGGATACTGGAAGTCCTTGATCCTGACGGCCACCTGCTGCGCGACAACGTCGATAGACGCATTCTCGCCCAAACGGAACACCGTCTTGGCAAGGTCTGCAAACCGTTTCTGTTCCGCCGTCAGGACACCGATGTACGCCTCGTGATAACGTCCGGTGAAATTCCCTGCGGCTTTCTTGAAGCTGTTGAGAATCGCCCCTGTCAGCTTCTGCACGTCCAGTGGCGGGCTCTCCCCGTCCTGGATGAACCTGTAGTCGCCGCCAACATACTCCTTGAGAAGAAACCCCGCAAGGTAACCGTGCAGAGCCGTCGGCATGAACCCTTCGCCGAAAAGCATCTCCACGATTTCGCCAATCTCGATGCGCCCCTCTCCGCCGGACTGGAACGCATGCCGCATCTTCTGCTCGACCTTCGCCTTGATCTTCGATATCGGAAGATTCGGCAACGTCTTCCAGTAGTCAGCCTCGTCAAGCGCCTGTCCGAGCAGCGACTTCTCCGCCGCCGCGTCCATCTTGCCGCCCTTCTCGCCGGGTGGCAGACGCGCAAGCCCACCGTGCGCGCCTGCGCCCACCTCCCCCTTCGTCGCCGCGTTCAGCTGCGTGTCGCGAATCTTTGGAGAGAACTCAAGGGCCAGCGGATAGCGGTCCATGACGGCCAGGCGCATCTCATCGCAGACCTCCGCCGCCCCATGGCAGACCACGCCTGACAAGTTGCGCTTCGTGTACACGATGAAGTCCCCAAGTGCGATCCTGTCGCGCCACGCGGACATGACCTTCTCCGCCTCGGAGAGGGCGTTGTTCGCCTGCTGCGCGTCCTTGCGGGCGTAGTAGTTCGCCCGTGCCTTGAACTCCGCCCATTTGGCGAACTCGTCTTGCTCAAGGTGCGTCGCCGTAGCGTCGATGAAGACGACGTTGGAGCTCCGCGCGTCGTTCAGCGCGTTCGCAATCGCCGACTTCGCCGCACGCCTGTCGTCGTCATTCCGTCCGACGACGACGAGCGAGCGCATCCGATAGCCCTTCGCGTCCTGCGCAAGCATCTGGCCTAGAACGGTCTTGAACGAAGCCGGCGACGCCAGCCGGACGTCGAAGCGCTGTTCGAGCGGAGATGACAGGCGCAACATGTCCTCACGGCGCCATCCGTTCAGAAGTTCCTTCGTCTGCGTCGATTGAAGGTTGTTCTCCTTCAGTTTCCCTATTTCCTGAAGGTCGCGTCCGCCCATCGCCATCGGCGCCTGGAACACGCGCTTCCCATTAATCTCGTCGGCGAAGAGGATTCCGTCCACGTTGGCGAGCTTGCCGGCGATGTTGACGCCCGACGATCCCTCCAGTTCGTCCACGCCCTCGAACGCAAGGCGAAGGTTCTCCTCCGTCGCCAGGAATTCAGGCGAATTGTTAAGTTTCTTGGCAAGCGACTGGAACATGAGAACCGTCTTGAGGACGCGCCTCTCCTTCGGGGACAGTTTGCCGGACTTGTCAGGGTAGACCTCGAGGATCGCGCGCACCTGCGCGTCGAGATTGCCCTTGCCGGTCTCGCCCGTCTCGAGCCTGTTGTGTCCTGTCTCGTAGAAGTAGTCCCATAGCATGTCGACGCTCAGCAAGTCACCATCATCGGGCGAGTGGCCCCTGATGAACCACTTGAACGCCTTGGCGTCCTCGTCGGCCGTGATGAACGTGAACATGCTACGCTGGTTCGAGTCGAACAGCACGGCGATGTTCTTCAGCACAAGCGCGGCATACGGATGAAACGGCAGCATGGAGCGGAAGACGTCCTCCTTCACGTCCTTCAGCATCTTCGCGACGCTGTGACGCGGACGCTCCATGCGGTGGTTCAGGTCGTCTGCGATGCTGCGCCATGCCTCCGTGAACGCGGACTTCGGCTTCAGCACATTGCCGATCAGCGCAAAGGCGATGTTCTCCGGCATGCTGATCTCCACCGTAGGCTTGAATCGGTCGACGATGATTTGCGCGGAGGCGTCGTTCTCCGGGAGAATTGACGTCGTGAAGTGCGTGACTATGACCAGGTTGAAGCGCGTGGCGGCGGAAAGGGACGCAATCGCCTGCAGCGTGTCGAGCTTCGTCCTGTTGTTCTTGAAGAACGCCGAGAACTCGTCCCAGACGAGAACGAGATGGATGTCGTTGCGCTCAACGGTCTCCTTGATCCATGCCACAAGTTTCTCCTTGGAGAAGAGCATCGCTCTGATGCCCCGTTCCTTCGCAAGGTCTCGGATTCCCTTGAGGAGCGACTTCACGTTCTTCTCGTCGGAATCGCCCTTGAGGACGGCGAGGACGTCGGCGGCGGCCTTTCCTGCGAAGCACCCCTTGTAGCAGTACGGCGTCTGCCTGATGAGGGAATCGAAATATCCCCGGTTGAGGTCATCCTCAAGCCATTCGACGATTCCACCGCGCAGCGTCTTCCCCGCCTCGTACGGGACGCCCGCCTCTTCAAGGGCTTTCGCAAGGCTTGTGAAAACCGCTTCAACCAGATCGTCCGGTCCCGCGATTTCGCCTGACCCGTTCCTGTCGGCGACAACTATTTTCCGCGCATGGCGATGCCCGGCGAGTTTCGTCCGCAGGTCTCCCTCCGCCCGAAGCGGCGCGTATGCGTCGAAGTAGGCGTTGAAGTCTTCGTCGCTGCAGACGAGCAGTTTGCGCAGCGCCCACGTCACCTGGCTCTTGCCCGTGCCGTACGAGCCGTGAATCCAGATGGAATGCCTGGCCATCGGGTCGGAACGCGCCAGCATTTTCTCCGCGCGCTTCAGGAGATTCACGAATGTCGTGTGCGGATAGGTGTTCTTCCAGTCGTCCGGATGTCCGTCCATCACCGACTGGTCTGTTTCGGGATACTTGTAGTCGATGTTGAGGTAGTCGCTGTAGCTGTTGGACATGGCGGTCTCCTATGATTGGAAAAGTGAAAGGACGTCGGCGGACGTTCGGTCGTCCGCAAGGCGCACGAGCTCAAGGTCGTGCGTAGTGGTAAATGTGATGAAATCGTTATTGGAGCGTGCAAGGCCGTTCAGGATCGCCTCCGACTCTGAACGCGACAGCGCGAATATCTGCGCCGGGCTTACGCCCTCCGCCTCGACGGAGAAATCCATCAGCCGCGTTAGCGTGAACTCCCTGTAGTCCCCGCAGGCCTCCGCGAAGCGGTAGAGCGCATACAGCATCACCCTCGCCGACGGCACGGCCGGCTTCGTGCGGGAAATGGAAGCCAGAACGTGTCCCTTCTCTACGTATGCGCCGAATCCCAGCCGCTTTCCAATCTGGGTTTCGCACAGCCGCTTGAAAGCCTTGAGTATCGACCGCGCATCTTTCTCCTTCACCCCATGCGGCGCAAGCGCGTCGATGATTTCCTGTGACGTGTAGACCCGCCCGACTTCCATGTCCGTGACGTACCAGGCAATCTGCGGATTCCCGTTCGCAAGGTTCGCCAGCGCAATTCCCCAAGTCTCCTCTGAATTCACGCCGAGTCCCTTCGCGACGCCGAAGAAAGGCGTCGTCTTGCGTTTCTCGACAAATCCTCCATCCGCAAGAAAACGCTTGAGCATTCTGATTTGCATCGGACCGAGCGTGTTCTCGGCAAGATAGCCGGCGCCGCGGGCGAAGAAATCCGAAATCCATTCCGGCCTCGGCATATGGTCTGCAAATGCGTTCAAGTGTTTCATATCTCCTGCTTCACTGTTTGCATTCTTCAGGGAATCTGCCCGATAGCATCCCATCTCGATTTCGTGGCATTGTCCGCAATGGATGCAGTTCTCGATGTGGAATCCGTTTTTGAACGAAAGCGCGCCGGCGCGGCAGTTCGTCTCGCACGCTCCGCACTTCACGCAATACGCGGCCTTGAGAAAGCATTGGCGAAGCCTTTTGCCGATGGAGGTCTTCGAGAGCGCAGAAGGATACGACACCGTCAACGCACCATCCGATTCTGCGGACTCAAGTTCCACAGGCCGGTCCAACGTCTTCATCCATTCGCGCCAGTCCGTCGCGGGCTTGGCGATGCGAAGCGTCGTGCGGCCATCGGCCGTTGTTTCGGAAACCTTCGCCTCGTTGCCCCTAATGTCGCGGCCATTCCGCCGTTCAAGCCATCCGCCCCCGGAAATGTACGTGCCTATTGACGGGTCGTCGATCCCTTCGCGAATGAGTGCCTCGAACTTCGCAACCTCGTTCGGATAGTTCGCCCGCCTGAACCAGTCGGACTTCCCGCCTGAATGCGGGCAGAATAGGCATCCGGCGCGGGCGTTGCCCTTTCTGTAGGCCGCGTTCACGACAAGCCCGCGAAGGAAGACGTACGCCCACACTTCCGCGCTCGTCCATTCAAGCATGGGATTGAACGAATACTGCCCCTTCTGCTTTCGTCCGAAGTTCTCGTATTCGTACTCCGCCCGCGAAGCGCTTTCGTGTCCGCGAACGCCAACGAAGTCCATTCCCGTGTAGTCGCGCTTGCCGAGGACTTCGCGAATCCTGAGAGTCTGCGGCACGGACTTGTGGACGGTACAGCACCAGCGCAGGACGCGGGACGGCGGGCCGAACAGCCGCCAAGACTCTTCCGGCGTCATGTGCGACTGCGCACGATAGAATGCTATTCCGTCCGCCCTGCAGTGCATCTCCACTTCGTCAACCGCCCGGTACGTGTCCGGGAACTCCATCCCGGTGTCGCCAAAGACGACCATGAACGCCGTGCGCGGAAGCGCCCGTCGGACGAGTTCAAGAAGGACGACCGAATCCTTCCCGCCGGAGAACGCCACGTGGAAGCAGTCGAGCCTCTTCTCGTACCTGCGGTAGACATCGTAGATCTTGCGGACGGTCAGCGTCTCCAACGCCTCGATGCGGAGGCGGTTCTTCACCACCATCGCCTCGATGTCCACCGGGATGAGCTCCGTCCCCGCCGGCAGGATTTCCACGCCCGACTCGTCCTTCAGGAGTTCGATCAACGGCTTTTCGTAGAGCGATCCGCCGATGGTCTTTGCGACCCTCCTACCGCGGTACCAGTAGAAGTTCGCCTCCGCCCAGAGATAGGGGTCTGCGCAACCGGCATCGAAGCGCCAGAACTCGTCGAAGCCGAGAAGCACCAGTTCCGCCGCCCAAACGGGGCGCGGCTCCTTGGAGAAGCCAGACAGTTCGTCGGACAGCAGAATCCCGCCCGTTTCGCCATCGTGAGAATAGGCGTACATTCTATTTCGCCCTCATTTCACGGTCCCGCATCGCCCCGACGACCGCCTCAATCATCTTATTTCCGCGCCGCAGCGCACAGCGCGAACTGACGAGGAAGTCGCCGACGGTCTCCTGCTCGGACGCAATGTCCGCCGCAATCGCGGCAGCCGCGAAAGCGTCGAACTCGTCCGCGAATCCCACTTTCCTCTCCGCCACGACACCGGCCACTTCGTTCACAGACGGCGACAGGGCGAAGAAACGGTACTGCCTCGAATGCGAACGCAGATATGATTCGAACAGAAATCCATTCCATTCGCATCCGGGAACGGCCGGGAAGTCGCGGAAATGGCCGAACGCGCCAACAGGCGTCGCCGCCCCGGCCATGCGCAGGGATATGGCGGCGTCGATCGCCTCCACGTCGAATTCGACAAGTTCCGCCCTTACGAAACAAGACTGCGAAACGCGCACCCGCTCTTCGCCGACGGCGTCGAGCGCCGTCCGAATGTCGATTCTATACTCCGTCGCAATCGCGTCGACCTCGTCGAACGATACGTCGTCGTCCCTGTTTCTGCATAGCGCGCGCAGCGGCGCGGCCGCCTGAATATCCGCGCCGACTTCATGGACCATCCGCCCATGTCGGGCGAAGTGTCCGTCGAGGAAGCGCAGGTAGAACGCATGGCGGAGCGCAAAGTCGGAAAGACGCGAATCGTTCATCGCAGCGCTGTCTTCAAGGACGATCTGCGCAAGCGAGAAGAAGCCGTCTTCGCGGATGCACGATTCGCAGAGCCTCCGCCCCCGCTCAACTTCCGCGTCGTCGAATTCTATCCGCTCAAGGACGGCATACTCGTCTTTAGAATTCGAGATGAAGCGACCGTCTTTCCTCAACAGGTCTTTGACATACACCTCCTCAACATACGGCAGACGCTTCGCAGCAGACTTCAGTTCCACAACGACGGAATCGCAGGAGAGAAGCCGACCAAGAACATGCTCCGCCACATCGCCAACTCCCTTCCGAAGCAGAAACTCGCCCTTCATTTCATAGGCGTCAGCCGCATCGCGCACCACCGCCGCATTGAGTAGACGAGACGAGCCGACGCCGAGCCGCATCAAATCGTCCGCATGACGCGCCATGAGACGCGAGAACTGGAAGACGTCGTTCCCATCTTCCACAAGCGCGTCAACGACCTTGCGCCACCCCCCGTCCTTGTCCGACGGACACGGAAACACCTTGCCGTCAACGAACACGCCGATCTGCGGCATCACCTGCATCAGGTCAAGGTCTTCCGGCAAGTCGTCACCGAAGCGCTGCGAATGCAGCTCCCGCATTTTCTTGGCGTGAATATAACTGGACAGCCGAAAGCCGTTGGGGAATTCCACCTCCAGCAATTCGGCGAGCCTCGCCCTCTGTGCGTCGGATAGGAGCGGCGGTCGCGGGGCGACCGCCCTACCGAAGGGCGAATCAATGGCATTCCCATCTGCCGGCGCGGGGGCGGACACGGCGGCGCGCGTCCCTGCAGAACCCAACGAAGGGACGCCCATCGGTAGGGCGGGGCGTCCCGCCCCGCCGCCGCCCACCGCACTCGCCCCGCGCCACCGCGCAAGCAGACGCTCAAGATACGTCTCGTGGCGTCCCTTCATCCATTGGCTGTTCACGAATACGGGGACACCGCCGCGGTAGGCGCAGTCCTTCCAGTAGTACCAGCGTTCGCGCCCGGCCGGCGCAAGCCCAAGGGCGAAAACCGGGTATCCGTGCGGAAGCATTCCGATGATTCCCTTTGTCCCCTCAAGCGTCAGAAGGCGCTGGAAATCCTCGTCCGGTACACGCCCCTCCGCGAGCGCGGCGTAGATTTCCCGCTTCGCATACGCGCCAATGCCGCCATCCGCCGGCGCAAGGGCGGGCGGCGGGGCGGGACGCCCCGCCCTACCGAATGGCGGAACAGGAGCGTTCACATCCGCCGGCGCAAGGGCGGGCGGCGGGGCGGGACGCCCCGCCCTACCGAGGGACGGGTCAATTGCATTTCCAGGCGCAGAGGCGGCCTCTAGGCCATCCCCGCCCGCAGTCCCTTCACAGGGTTTTGCATGGGCGCGCGCCGTCGCGCCCCGCGGCTCCATCACCACCGCCGCCTGCGCGGGGTCAACCCTGTACGCCAGCAGCATCTCGCGCGCCTGGCCGATGAAATCCCGGGCGGAAAGGTTCTTCTCGAACCACACGCCCAGATCGGCGATTTCCTGCCCGCGGCGCAGATCGAAACCGTCAAGCGAAAGATTGGGGATGAACTTCGCGCCGACAAAGCCCTTCAGCAGATTCGGATGCAGCGCGTCCAGCAGACGGCACAGCACGGGCGGAAGGTTCTGCCATTTGCCGTCCAGCGGATGCTCGCGCCCGCCGTAGACAAGCGCAAGCGGCCGCATGTTCGTGCCGCTTGCGGCAGTGGCGTCCGCGAAAAAGAGCGTTTCGACCGCATCCGCCGGCGCAGGGGCGGGCGGCGGGGCGGGACGCCCCGCCCTACCGAAGGACGGGTCAATTGCATTTTCAGGCGCAGAGGCGGCCTCTGGGCCATTCCCGCCCGCTGTCCCTTCGCATGGTTTTGCAGGGGCGCGCGCCGTCGTGTCCACGTCCCGCATATCCTCCGCGCCGCCGCCATGTGCGCCGTCTGCCATCTTTCGACCCGATACGCCTTTCCATTCGTTCCTAAAAACTCCAATTCCGCCCTCCACGGGGCGGGATTCGCCACCTCACGGCACGGCACACGCCAAAATCGCATACCACACCGCAATTGCAGGGATATTACCATTTTTTTTTTCTCCCCCGTCAAGGGGGGAAATGAGAAGATCAAGTGGTCAAGTGATCAAGCGGCCAAGTTTGCGGCGGACGAGAACGTCCGCCCTCCATGGAGACGCCGCGGCTCACGTCGATCGTCTGCAACTTGACCACTTAACCTAAAAGTCGCGCGCCCTTTTGCTCGTGGCGGTGTATGTCGTGACGATCCCTGTGCGCTCGTGGCGGGTGACCCTTGCGACGCACGACTGCAGCAGCGGGCGCGACGTCCCCGTCGCGCCGCAGACGGTCGCATGGACGGAGCGATGGGTGGTTTAGGGCTATTCGTGCGTATTGAGGTCGGGGATTTTCCTCGTCCATTCCATTCGCTTCGCGTCCATCAATTTCTGCCTCTGCACGGCAACCGCAAGGTATTCGTCCTCGATTTCAATTCCAGCGAACCGTCTGCCGGTGAGCCGTGCAGCGATTCCCGTGGTTCCGCTTCCCGCGAAAGGGTCGAGTACGGTCGCCCCCGCCTTTGTGCTTGCAAGCATGGCCCTGACGACAAGCGCCAGCGGCTTCTGCGTAGGGTGCTTGCCGCAGGTCTTCTCCCACGGCGCGATGGCGGGCATCCGCCACACGTCGGTCATCTGCCGCCCGCCGGCAAGCCGGTGCATGAGGTCATAGTTGTAGAAATGCGGAACACGGTGTTCCCTGCGCGCCCACAGCAGGATTTCCGTTGAGTGCGTGAAGTACCGACAGCTGAGGTTCGGCGGCGGATTCGCTTTCTGCCATGTCACTGCGTTTAGCATCTTGAAGTCCAGTTCCGACAGGACGTCCGCGACTGTGAAGACGTTGTGGAACGTTCCGCAGACCCATATTGTCGCGGAGTCGGACATCGCGTTCCTGCATGCCTTGAGCCATCGTCGCGTGAAATCCCTGTCAGACTCCCTTCCGCGCGACCTGTCCCACGCCCCCTTGTTCACGGAGACCTTCTTCCCCGCCTGTACCGAGAATCCGCCGTTTGAAAGAAAGTAAGGTGGGTCGGCGAAGACCATGTCGAATGGCCCCATGCGGTTTTCCGCGAGGATTTCCACGCAGTCGCCCTTGTGCAGACTGCAGCAGCCGTCCTCTGACGCATAGTACAGGCTCATACGAACAGCCTTTCGGAGATTCCGTCCTCAAGTTCCTTGATGTTGAAGACTGTTGGCAGGACGTCGAAGGTCTCGCGGAGGTTCTGCCTTGCTTTCAGCCACCCCCTGCCGTCCGTGAACCACACGAACTTGAACCCCTCTATCGGGAGAGACTCGACAGCCAGCATCTTGTACGACCTGGCGGTCTCGTTCAGTTTGGAGCCGCCGCTTCCGTAGAAGTTGGTTTCAACCGCGTAGACGCAGTTCCTTGTGCGCACTACGAAGTCGAAGCGCTTTTCAGTCCTGCCGGCGTTCGTCAGCGGAGAAAGGTCGACCCTCCACGAGGAGCATATTTCGCTTGCGTTCATTTCGGAATGGTACTCTACGTGGGCGGCATCCAGAAAGCGTTTCACAAGTCCCTCCATCTGATCCCCGCCGCGGTTCTTGTGTCCGTTCGAGTCCATCCCGGCCTCGACGCCGACGACATAGTCGTAGAGATTGTTGACGAGATGCCGCGAAATCAGGTCGAACAGGCCGGTCTTGCGCATGAACGTGCAGTATTCATCCACCGACTGAACGGCTTCTGCGAATTCATACACGCCCCCGCCCTCGTCGTCGTGCGCGTATATCTCCGTTTCGCGTTTCGCAAGCAGAATCGGTATGGCGGACAGCACCGACGGAAACCGGGCGTAGAGGCGGCGGAAATCGAATTCCACGTCCAGTGAACCGATAAGCGAGTTCAGCAGATGCAGTTCCGGTCTGTGTAGTTCGGCGTTTGCGACCACCTTCTTGAAATCCACGTAGTATGAATACGACGCGATGCTTTCGCGGAACTGTCCGAGCCATGTGTCGAAGTCTCTCATGTAATCCCCCCATAGTTGCGTATCGCAAGTTCGGAAACAGGGCCGCGGCCGGCGGCCCTCGAGTTGATCATGCGGCTCGCCCGCACCCTGCGGATGTCAAACCCCGCATAGAGCTCCTCGAAGAACGTGTCGTGGGGATTGACGTTGTGCGGATCGGAGTTTGACAGCAGCCATCTGTGCCCGGTGGCGTCGAGGTTGCGGCAGAATTCCGCCAGCCGTTTCTGTTCGCCGTCGTCGAACCCGTCCTTTGAATACGCCGTGAATGCGGCCGAGCGCGTCAATGGGCGGTATGGCGGGTCGAGGTAGAAGAAGGCGTCGCCATCGATGCCGTTCGACATGTGCGCGAAGTCTCCGCACGTCACTTCGACCTTTTGAAGCAGCGCACTGTCAGCCCATATGGTCTTCTCGTCGCAGATGCATGGGTTGACGGCTCTGCCGAACGGAACGTTGAACATGCCCTTGGAGTTGACGCGGTACAGCCCATTGAAGCACGTCCTGTTGAGGAAGATGAAAAGCGCCGTCATTTCCTCGACATTCGCATCCCCGGAATTATAGCGGGCACGCTTTTCCAGGAACAGATTCCGTCGTTCGCTCTCGTTTCTGCGGCCGGCATATTCGGACTGCAATGCGCGAAGCCGTGAAACAAGGTCTTCGGGCGCGTCTCTGACCATCCTATAGCAGTTGGCAAGATTCGCGTTCAGGTCGTTTATGACAGCGCGGACTATGTTTGGGCATTTGGCAAGGACGTGGAACAGCACCGCCCCTCCTCCGACGAACGGCTCGACGTAGACGAGATTCTTCCGCATGGCGAAATCGGCGGGAAGCAGCGTTTCCAGTTGAGAGATAAGCTGCCCCTTGCCGCCTGCCCACTTGACGAACGGCTTTCCGTTCATGGTCTTGTCCCGATGTCCGCGCTCGTCCGTCCGCGGACACCATGTCCATGCATGAAAAAAGAGCGCGCTTCCTCTTTCATGTACTCTCCAGAAGCCCTACCACAGGCCTACCTGAATACATGAAAGAGGAAGTGCGCCCATATGGGCGCACCTCCACCGACATGCCGTTCAGGATATGAAATAGTGGTAGTATTTCTGGAGAACGACTTGCTGGCGTTGATGCCAAATTGCCTTTCGTCGCGGCGGATTTCTCCCCGCCGCGTCCGGTCCCGCGCGAAGCGGCCTTGCCGCCTTGCGCAGAACGCCGAGGATTATACCACAAAGCGGCATTGCGCGAAACGGCCATTCCGCCGCTCGCGTCCATTTGTGCTATACTGCCGGCAGTTCCCATGAAAGCCCCATTGTCCGAGATAGGCAACCGGTACGCATCGGTAGGGTGCGATATCCCCGTTGCGCCACCGTCTTTCATTCGCCACGGGCGTATTCGGGTAGATGCCGGCACAATGTCAGAACGCCCGCGCGGACGAGCGCGGAAAGGTGACGGTGACGGAGACGAATCCGCCCTACGGCGGCACGGAGACATGAGCCTCTTTCGCGTGTTCTCGTTCTGACAGGCCGACCTTCGCGTTAATCACCCCTACACGAGTTTGCAAACTCGTGTAGGGGCCGGCGGTGACCGTTTTGCCGATCCCTGGAGGGCGGTTGTCCTCAACCGCCGAAAGCGCGGCGGGAGAATGCGCCGGTGCGGGACGTCCCGCCCTGCCGAATGCGGCGAATGGCGCGGACGCCAACGGCGAAACATATGGAATGGATGGCGCAGCGAATGCCAATCCGGTAGGGCGCGACGTCCCCGTCGCGCCGCAGACGGTCGCATGGACGGAGCGATGGGTGGTTTAGGGCTATTCGTGCGTATTGAGGTCGGGGATTTTCCTCGTCCATTCCATTCGCTTCGCGTCCATCAATTTCTGCCTCTGCACGGCAACCGCAAGGTATTCGTCCTCGATTTCAATTCCAGCGAACCGTCTGCCGGTGAGCCGTGCAGCGATTCCCGTGGTTCCGCTTCCCGCGAAAGGGTCGAGTACGGTCGCCCCCGCCTTTGTGCTTGCAAGCATGGCCCTGACGACAAGCGCCAGCGGCTTCTGCGTAGTGTCCCACGCCCCCTTGTTCACCCCGCCTGTATGGACGATGGGCTTAAGGGGCTGCGACGCCGCAGGAACGCCGATTCAGGCGAGCGGCAGGGTCGGCTGGCGGCCGATTTCCGGCGGGAACAGCCGCCAGACCAGCCCGTACTTCCGGAACGCATAGGCCACTGTCACGTGCCTGCGCTGCTCCACGTCCAACTGCGATGTTTAGGCTTAACCCTTAATCTCTCCTGGAAGAGTCGCGCTCCTGCACGACCGAGGCAAGAACGGCGGACGCGCGGGAGCGCGTCCCTCCCGAAGGGCGATGATTCAACGCAGAGGCGCAGAGGGAAGATTCAGCGCGTTTCGGGGAGGGGGTCGGGGGCGCTGGACCAGATGACCTGGGAGGGGCTGGCGCGCAGCTTGTCCGCCCAGTCGCGGAGCGAGGAGGTGGCCTCGCGGGCGTTTTCGAGGATTTCCGAAATCCGGCCCTGCTCCGACTGCAGAAGCGCGTCCACGCCTGCAAGCGCGCCCTGCGCGGCCTGCAGCGCGGCGACGGCGTTCGTCCACCCGTCCGCCAGGTCCACCTTCTCAAGCTGCGCAAGGATGCGGTCGACGGAATTGGCGGCCGCCTCCATGATCGACGGCGCGGGGGGGATCGCCACCATGCGCGGAGTCCAGCTGATCCGGCGGTCTGCGGCGTCGGCCTTGAAGTCCAGCGCGATGCGGGAAAGGCCGGTGATGGCGCTGGAGGAGACGGTGGCGTGAAGCCCCCTTTCGACGAACTCGCGCACTCTCGCGGACGCATCATCGCCGTCGCCAAGGCCGAAGTGTTTCCTGTTCAGGGACATCTTCACCCAGATGCACTGTCCGTCCCTCTTCGAGCACTTCGGATACTCCGCGCGCACGAAGTTGACGTCCCGCACCTCGCCCACCTTTATCCCGCGCAGCTCCACGGCGCTGCCGACGCTGAGACCGGAGACTCCGTTCTCGAAGTACGTCTCCGCGAAGAACTCGTCGCGCACGTCGCGGACGCCGCCGAGGTAGACGAGCGCGCCGAGGATCAGCACGATCCCCAGCACGACCGCAAAGCCGATTTTCGCGTAGTTGGCCTGGTTGTCACTTGCCATGGATCTCTCCTCTGTTGAAGAAGTTCAGCACGAACGGGTCGTCGGAAGTGGACTTGAGCGACTGCGGACGCCCCAGGGCGATCATGCCGCGGCGCGCCTTGTCGAACATCGCGCAACGGTCTGCGATCTTGAATATGGACGGGAGCTCGTGCGTGACGATCACGAACGTCATGCCCCTCTTCTCGCGAAGGCGCAGGATCAGATCGTCCAGGGCGGACGACGTGATGGGGTCGAGGCCGGCGGACGGCTCGTCGAGAAAGAGGATTTCCGGGTCGAGGGCCATTGCGCGGGCGATGGCGGCGCGCTTCTTCATGCCGCCGGAGAGTTCGGACGGCATCTTGTCCGCGGCGTCCGCAAGCCCCACAAGTTCCAGAAGTCCCATCGCCCTGTCCTGCCGCGCATTGCGGCGAAGGCGGGTGAACTCCTCAAGGGGGAGCATGACGTTCTCCAGGACGCTCATGCTGCCGAAGAGGGCGCCGCTCTGGTACATGACGCCGATCTTCCGGCAGAGGGCGGCGCGCGTCCGCCGCGTCCACTCCATCCCCGCGACGACGAGGCGTCCGCCCAGAACGGGGTTGAGCCCGATCATGTGCTTCATGATCGTGGACTTCCCGCAGCCGGAGCCTCCGAGCAGTATGAATATCTCGCCGCGGCGCACGGTGAAACTGACGTCGTGCAGGATTTCGACGCCGGGGTAGCCGGCGTTCACCCGGTCGAGTTCGATGCATATGTCGCTGGAATCGGACATTGGCGGTCACAGGTTGAAGAGGTAGCAGAAGACGGCGAGAATGCCGTCGGAAAGCGCGATCGCCACGATGCCGCCGACGACGGCGGCGGTGGCTGACGCGCCCACGCCGTCGGCGGTGTTCTTCGTGCGGATGCCGCGCGAGCATCCGATGAGGCCGACGAGGAAGCCGAAGAGAGCGCCCTTTCCGAGGCCGAGGAGAATCATGAACTGCGTGGTAGAATCCATGACGTGGCGCCAGAAGACGGTGGACGGAATGTCCATGACCCGCAGGACGATCGCGCCGCCGAGAAGTCCGGCCAGTTCCGCGCAGATCGTCAGGACGGGCATTGCCAGCGCTGCGGCGAGGACGCGCGGCAGGACGAGGAAGCGCACGGGCGGGAGGCCCATCGTCGTCAGCGCGTCCAGTTCCTCGTCCACCTTCATCGTGCCTATCTCGGCCGCGAACGCGCTTCCGCTGCGTCCGGCAAGGACGATCGCCGTGACGAGCGGGCCAAGTTCGCGGAAGAGTCCGATCGCGATCAGGTCCGCGACGTACACCTCCACGCCGAACGTCTGCAGCGCGGACGCGCTCTGGAACGCGAGAATCAAACCAAGGAGAAAGCCGATCGCCGTCGAAATCGGAAGTCCGTCGAAGCAGGCCCGCTCGAACGCCAGGGCGAAGTCGCCGAAGCGGAAGCGGCGCGGATGGAAAGGCAGGGACAGCGCCTCGACGAGCGTCTCGCCGAGGAAGGCGCATCCTTCGCGGAAGCCGGCGACGCCGCGGCAGCACCCCTCGCCCACCGCGACGAGAAAAGGGCGATGCCGCCGTGTCATTTTGCCTTGTCCTTGACGGGTTCCGCCACTGCGGGCTCGGCCCTGGCGGGCGGCGCGGGGACGGATTCGGACTTGGCAGGCGTTGCGGGCGCCGCGGGGGAGTCTTCGGGCTGTTCGGCCGGCGGCGTGAGTTGTTCGTCGACCTTCTCCTCGTGCTTGAGGCGGATTTCGTCGATCAGTTCGCGCAGGTCGCGCTGCTCTCCGTTGAAACGTTCCAGTTCGTCGGCGATTTCCCTCTCGTGCCTTTCGGCCCAAGCCTTGCGGTCGGCCTCGTCCATTTCGGCGAGCTTTTTGGCGCGTTTTTCCTTGGCCTCCTCCATCGCCTTCTGGTTGCTGCGCTCCTCGTCCTGCCTCTTCCACTCGTCGTTCAGGCGGCGAAGCTGCTCCTTCTTGGAGACGGGATCGGCGAGGGGCGAGGCGCTCCAGCCGCTGTCCTCCCACGGACGCGGATCGCTGAGGGCCTTCTTGCGGCGGATGGCCTCGGCCTGCGCGGCGTCGGCGTCGTCCAGCACGTAGGGCGTCATGAAGACGAGCAGTTCGGAGCGGGCCTCCTTCTGGCTGACGGAGCTGAAGAGCCACTTGCCGATCCAGGGGATGTCCTTGAGAATCGGGATGCCGGATTCGCTTTCCGTGTTCGTCTTCTTCGTGAGGCCGCCCATGACGACGGTCTGTCGGTTCTCCACGGAGACGTCGCTCTGGATCTTGCGCGTCGTCACCGTCGCGTAGGGGTCCGTGCCGCCGGTCTCGTTCGGCACGTTCTGGTCGGCGCCCTGGGTCTCGAACGTCTGCTCCACGGTGAGCATGACGGTGCCGTTGGGGTTGATCTTCGGAGTCACCTTGACGGTGAGGCCGATGTCTCGCTTCTCGTAGTTGCGGACCTGCGTTCCGTTGTACGTCGACCCGGAGTACTGGTAGCCGCTGAAGAGGTAGATCATGTCGGTGGCCTCGATCGTGGCCTCCTTGTTGTCGACGGTCATGAGGATCGGCGAGGCGAGCACCTTCGTGCGGCTGTCGCCCTTCGAGGCCTGGATGACGGCGGCGATGTTGAGCTTGTCGCTCTTGAGGAGGTAGTTGATGCCGCCGCCGATGGGGTTGGCGTAGACGGCGTTCTCGGTGGCGTTGGACGCGGCGGAGGTGGCGGCGGAGGAGGCGACGCCCATGAGGGAGCTGAGTTTCGAGGAGGCGGAGCCGCCGCCGCCGCCGAGCATGTAGCTGCCGTTGTTGAAGAAGGCGTCGCGGCTGATGGCGGTGGTGTAGACGGGGACGCCGGTATCGGTGGTAGTCTGGATCATCTTGGTGACGACACCGTCGTCGTTGACGGAGTCGGCGTCCTCCGTCCAGAAGAGGGGCTGGCCGTACTCGTTCGTCTTCTGGACCTTGATCTTCTCGCGTCCGCGCTGGACCCAGTCGATGCCGGTCTGAAGGTCGTCGCCGAGTTCGACCTGGACGATGACGGTCTCAATCAGCACCTGCGAGAGCTTGACGTCCATGTCCTCGATCACCTCCTTGACGGCCTTCATGTCTGCCCGGCGGGCCATGACGACGATGCCGTTGATGCGTTTGTCGGCGAGGATCTTGATGTTGTCCTTGTTGAGCTCTCCGAGGGAGGAGGAGTTCTTGGCGAACGTCGGATTGGAGGTCGTCTGCCGGCGCTGCTGCGCGCCGCCGGTCTGTCCGCCCTTGGTGCCGCTCTGCGTGAGGTTGCGGTTGGCGGAGCCGCCGCGCGCGGTGTTGGCGTTCTGGTTGTTCTTTGACTGGGAGGAGGACGAGCCGTTTCCGATGAGGTCGTTGAGCATGGAGGCGACTTCCTCGGCGTCGGCGTACTTGAGGCGCACGACCTCGACGGAGACCTCCGGGGTCGTCTCAACGTCCAGGGTCTCGATCACCTTGTCGAAGAAGTCCATGTTCGATTTCGCGGTGATGACGATGAGCTTGTTGGAACGCTCGTCGGCGAGAATGAGCACCTTGCCGCGGATCATGCCGCGGTCGGCGTCGGAGACGGCGGCGGTCATCGTGGCGTTCGGCGTGGCGGGAGCGGGTTCCGGCGGCTTGGAGCCGGGGCGGTTCAGGAGGCGCGAGCCCGTCGCGGGAGCCGGCTGGCGCGAGGAGAATCCGGGCGTGCCGCTCTCCTTCGGGCCGCTCTTCGCCTGCTGCTGGGAGTCCTTCTGCGACTCGGTGACGATCGTCTCCAGGGCGGTCTTGATGTCGGTCGCGACGGCGTACTGGATCTGGCGGACGAACACGTCCTCCGTCACGGGGTTCGCGACGTCGAGTTCGCGGACGATCTCAAGCATCCGGTTTATGTTCTCCTGCGTGTCCGTGACGAGGATCGAGTTGTTGCGCTCGAAGACCTGGAAGAGGCCGGCCGGGTCCTTGAACCCCTCCATCGCCTTCTGGGCCTCCTCGGCGGTTATGTGCTCAAGCCGGATGAGCTGGCTGATGACCTTGCCCTTTTCGGGGATGCCGTTCGTGGAGACGTTCATCGCCGTGCGGATGCCCTGCGTCCGGACGGACTTGCGCTCGAAGGCGCGGAGGAAAATCTTGTCGAACGGCTCCAGCACGACGCCGTGCATGGTGAGGGTGACCTCGATCGCCTCAAGGTACTCCTCCTTCGTGAGGGCGCGGCCTTCCGGGGACTGGAGGGTGATCTGCGTCTTCGGCAGGTTCGGCGTGGGGAGGACGATCTTGCCCGCGGTCTCGGCGTAGGCCATGATCACGATTTCAAGCGGGGTGTCGGAAAACGCGAGGCGCGGAACGCCGTTCGTCCCCTTCTCGCCCGTCACGGCCTTGACCTTCTCCGCAAGCGTCTGGGCCTCGCCGCCGCCCTGCTGCTGGCGTTCGGCGCTCTGCGCGGCGCCGCGCTGGACGCCGCGGCGATTGCGGAGACCCTGAAGCTGCGGCGACTGCGCCACGAGCGTCAACGCCATGGACACGGCGCAGACTGCGACTGGAAAACGAAACGCACCCTTCATCTGGACCCTTTCTTGTTTGACGCCTTCGATGCGTCCGGCGCCTCCGACTTCTTCATGTAGGCGCACGTCAGAGTGAACTTCCCGCTGAGCCAGCCGTTGTTCTTCGCGGTGACGTCGAGGTCGCGGACGTCGAGCATCACCCCTTCGGCGACGTTCAGCGAGTAGAGAAACGCGACGAGCTTGCCGAGCGCGGCGTCGTACTTGACCTCGATCGGCATCTCCCAGACGTTGCCGTGGTCTTCCTCCGGCTTTGGCTGCTCGCTCGTGATGGCGACGCTGTTCTCGGCGGCGATCTTCTCAAGAAGCCGCTGCCAGCGCGTCTGCGTGGACTCGCCCTCGCCCACGACGGGCATCTTGAGGCTTTCGGTCTCGGCGCGTTCGCGCCACGTCTCGCGCTGGGAGATGAGCTTCCTCTCGCGCATGGTCTGCTTCGCGGCGCGCTCGTAGGCGCGGCGGGAGCGCTCCCATGCGGCGCCGCGCCCGTTGAACCAGAGCATGGCGGCGATGCCGTAGAGGACGGCGAAGCCGACCGACATGAGGACGGCGCGCTGCCGGCGGGGAAGATCTGTCCACGTCATCGCCCGCCTCCGTTCGCGTCCTGCCCGTCCGAATGGAACAGGGCCTCGATCGAATAGCGAATGCCCTTCTTCGTCTGGTTCTCTCCGCCCATCTGCTGCACCTTCGCAAAAAGCCTTTCCTCTTCGCCGTCGAGCGTCAGCCCCTCCAGGTTCTCCGTGAACGTGCGCAGCTCCTCGCGCTCGCCGGCGCTGCCCTGCATCCGGACGCCGTCGCCCCGCGTGTACCTGAACGTGCGGAACGTCATCGATTCGGAATCGGGGAGGTTGTCGGACACGGCCTTGAGGATTTCAAGCGCGCTGTGCGCCCTGTCCGAGTAGCGCTCGATCAGCGCCACGCGGTTCGTCATCGCCGAGACCTCGTTGAACGCCCTGCGGTGGACGGGATCCTGGCGCATGGACTTCTGGCGGTCCGCCAGGACGTCGTACACCGCGTCCACGCCGAAGAGGACGCCCATGAGGGCGAGCCACACCGCGCCGGCGACGGACGCGGCGGCGATCGTCTTGCGCCTGAAGCGCGATTCCGCCAGGTCCTCCACCCACGCCTCCGGGGTGAGGTCCATCGCCGCGCCCTCGACGATGCGCCAGGCGACGCCCTCCGCGCCGCCGAACTCGTCCTCGACGGCGACGGCGCGCGCGGGCGCGAAAGCGGAAAGGGCGTCCAGCAGTTCGGGTGCGACAGAGCCGGAGGAGACGACGACGACCTCCGCGACGTCGCCGGACGCGGCGGCCGCCGCGTCGCCCTGCAGAAGGCTGAGGGTGACCTCGCGCACGAGCTCGGCGACAGACCCGGTGCGGCCGACGGCGCGCATGAACGCGGGGGCGCCGTTGGCGAGGAGGACAAGCTCCCAGCCGTCGTCCGCGCGGTCGAAGAGCACAAGGCGGCCCGCCATGTCGTCCTCGCCGCAGATCTGCGTCCAGAGGGAGCGAAGCCATCCCCACGCGGCGACGTCCGTGCGCGTGACGTGGACGCCGGCGGCGGCGATCGCCTCGCCGACGTCGAGCGACGTCGCGTCGGGCAGCGCGGCGGCGGACGCCGAAAGCCCCGCCTCCGTCTCGGCGACGACCTCCACGCCCGGCTTCAGGATCTCGTCCGGGAACGGCGAAACGGTCTCGAGCTCCGAACTCGCGATGGCGGAGACGTCGTCGCGCGCCTCGGCGGGGACTACGAGGCTTCTGACAATCATCCGGGAAAGCGGAAGCGCCAGGGCGAACTCCCTGACGCCGAACAGCTTCGAGGCGGCCTTGAACGCGCGGGCGAGCGGACGGTCCTCGGGCACGACCTCGCCCGCGCCGGCGGACGCCCCTTCCGCCACGGCCTTCTCGGCGGCGGCGGAGAGCGACTCGCCGTCCGCCGCGGCCTCGTCCGGCGCCGTCTGCGGCGCGTCGGCGGGGGAGGCGACGAGAGGCCAGGACCCCACGAGAGTGCGCGTGAACCCGGCCTTCGTCCCCTCAAGGCGCACTCCTGCAAGCGCTTTGCCCGAAAGTTCAAGAACTGTGACTGTCTGTGCCATTCAAGGTATTATCTCATTTTCGGACGAAATGCGCAATCAGTATATCCTGTTCTCGCAGCCTTTGGCGAGGCGGACGATGTTGGCGCGGTGCTTGTAGATCGCGAACGCCGCCACCGCCGCAACCAGCGCGCACTGCGGCAGGTCGCCCCGGACGCCGGGCGAGCCGAGGACGGGAAACCAGACCGCCACGAGGAGGAACGCCGCGGCGAGGATCGACCCCAGCGAGATGTAGTGCGAGATCCACACGGTGACGACGAATATCCCGAACGCCACCAGCACCATGGGCGGGATGAGCGCGACGAGCATTCCAAAGCCGGTGGCGATCCCCTTGCCGCCCTTGAACTTCATGAAGCACGTCCACATGTGCCCCGCGACTGTCATGACGCCGGCCATGAGCGCAAGGTGCGGGAGGTCCGGGAACCAGAGTTTCGCGACGAGCGTGGGGACGAGGCCCTTGAGGAAGTCGCAGAAGAAGGCGAGAAAGCCCCACTTCTTCCCGACCGTCCGGTAGACGTTCGTGGCGCCGATGTTCTTCGAGCCGACGGTCCTCACGTCCACTCCGCGCATCTTCCCTATGATGAACCCGAACGGAATCGCCCCGCACAGGTACGCCACGACCGCGAACACCGCGTAAACCATCCACTTTTCCATGACAAGTCCTTCCTTTCAATGCTGAAGACAAGAAGACCGGCCGCGCCCGCCGGCGTGGTCGCGCCCGATGTACTCGCACGGCGCGTTCGCCGCGCACAGCCCGCACGCGAAGCGAAGTCCGTACCAGAGATGCGACGCGACGACGCCGAGCCACGTCGCGATCCACATGAACGGGTTGAACGAGAACGAACTTGCGAGCGTCAGGAGAGCGTAGACGGCCATCGGCAGCGCGGCCGCGGCAAGGGACCACGCGCCCGCGGCCCCGGCGGCCGCGCCCCACAGCGGCCACGTGGCGGTGGCGGCGGCCAGCGCGGCGCAATACGCCAGAAACGCCGTCGGGACGAAATACGAGAGATGGAGCGAGTTCTCCGGGAAGCGCTTCGTGAAGTAGCCGCGATGGAAACCGTAGCGCCCCAGCTGGCGCAGATGCGGGCCGAAGAGGGCGCGGCGGTGGTGGTAGACGACCGTCCAGGGGTCGTAGACGATGCGCTTTCCCTCGTCGCAGACGATCGCGCGGCAGAGAAGCGTGTCCTCGCCCGGCCAGAAGTCCGTGCGGTAGCCGCCGATGCGGCGGAGCAGGTCCGCACGCACGAAGAGGTTGCAGCTTGGGTAGTCGTCGACCTCGCGCAGGACGCGGCCGCCGACGTAGCGGTAGCGGTAGTTGCCGCTGACAAAGACGTTCTCGTATACGCGGCCGCCGGCCCGCGCCAGGAAGCCGTCGCCGGGTGGCGTGACGCCGGGGCCGCCCACACCGCCGATCGCCGGGTCGCCGAAGTACTTCACCGCGTTGCGCAGCCAGTTCGAGTCCGGATAGGCGTCGTCGTCGATGAACGCCACCACGTCGCCTGAGGCAATGCGGATGCCGGCGTTGCGCTTCTCCGCCGGGCGCACCTTGCCGGTCTCCACGACGCGCAGGCGCGGGCCGCCCGGGGCTGCGAACGCATCGGAGGCGACGGGGCCCGCGTCCGGCAGGACTATGACCTCGAAGTCGCGGTGCGTCTGCCGCGCAAGGGCGGCGAGGCATTCCCGCAGCATCCAGCTGTCGCCGGGGCAGGCGATGACGACGCTCACGAATGGCGGCCTCTCCAGCGGAGGGGGGACTTCGACCTTCGCGTAGTAGTGGAGCAGGCGGAGGCGGTAGAAGACGGCGAGGGTGTCGTGCATCATGTCGCGCACGGTCTGCGCGCGGAGGGCGCCGAACTTCTGCCCGAAGCGGATTCTGACGGGGGCCTCGGAGACCTTCGCGCCGCGTCCGAAGGCAATCGCCAGCAGCTCCAGGTCGAACGCGTACGTCTTCACGAGCATCCGGTCGAGCGCGTCGCCGAGGTGGCGGCGGCGGAAGAGCTTCATGCCGGTCTGCGTGTCCGTGACGGGGAGGCCGATGGAAAGGCGGACGAGGCCGAAGTAGACCGCGCTTGCGAGCCGGCGGTGCCAGGGGTACTGGACGGAGGAGAGCGGGTGGCGCTTCGAGCCGACAACGACGTCGGCGCCGTCGTCCCTCATCGACCTGAAGAACCCCGGCAGCCACGACGGGTCCAGGTCCAGGTCGCCGTCCAGCAGCAGAACGAACTCGCCCTTCGAGGCCTTGAAGCCCTCGCGGAGGGCGTTGCCCTTGCCGGCGTTGCGCTCAAGCAGAACGGGGCGCACGACGTCGGGGCGCTTCGCGGCCGCGCGGCGCAGGGCGTCCGCCGTGCCGTCGGCGCTGCCGTCGTCCACGGGGACCAGCTCGTAGGCGAAGCCGCCCGCGTCGAGGCACGAGGCGACGAGGTCGAGGTTTCCCTCGATCGCGTCGGGCAAACGGTACACGGGCATGACGACGCTCAGCGTCCCGGAGCCGAGGACGTCGCGCGCGACAGACCAGTCTGGAGGCCTTTCCGGTTCCATCCTAGCCATCGACAGAACAGATGTGGCATTCGTTGAAAGTCATGGGAATGATTCTATCAAACCGCACCTTGAAGTGAAAGACGGAAAATGGGGCGCGCACGGGGAAGCCGGATTTGACGCGGGGACGCGCCAGGCGGCATAATGCGAACCGTGATTTTCAGGGAAGCAAGCAGAAAGGCCCTGCAACGGCGGCGCGAAGGCCGATGAATGCGAATGCCGCCATACGGCAGTTTGCTATGGATTAACGCGCCTTCGTTCGGTATAATATCCATCCGTATGCGCTACCTCTTCATACTGACAGGCGCGGTGCTGGTGAACAACTTCGTCCTGAACCGCTTCCTTGGATGCTGTCCGTTCCTCGGCGTCTCCAAAAAGACGGAGACGGCGCTTGGAATGTCGGGCGCGGTCGTCTTCGTCATGACGCTCGCCTCCGCGGCCACGTGGCTTCTCGACCGTTTCCTCCTGGCGCCCTTCGGCCTCGGCTACATCCACACGCTCGTCTTCATCCTCGTCATCGCCGCCCTCGTGCAGTTCATCGACATCGCGATGAAGCGCTTCATGCCGCCGCTCCACGCGGCGCTTGGCATCTACCTTCCGCTCATCACCACGAACTGCGCCGTGCTGGGCGTGGCGGAGCTGAACTGCAAGAACGGCACTCCGTTCTTCGAGTCGGTCTTCTTCTCGTTCGCCGCCGCGCTCGGCTTCGGCTTCGCGCTCGTCCTGTTTTCCGGCATCCGCGAAAAACTGGCCCTTGCCGACCCGCCGCGCTGCTTCCGCGGCGTCGCGCTGGCCCTCGTCACGGCCGGGCTGCTTTCGCTCGCGTTCATGGGCTTCAGCGGTCTCGTGAAACTACCCTATTGAGGCGGAGGTCGAATGTCGCCGATAATCATCGCAACAATCGTCGTGGCCGGGCTTGGCGCCGTAGCGGCCCTCGTGCTGGCCATTGCGGACAGATATCTGTCGGTCAGGGAAGACCCGCGCATCGGCCTCGTCACCGCCGCGCTTCCGGGCGCGAACTGCGGCGGCTGCGGCTTCGCGGGGTGCGGGGACTACGCGCGCGCCCTCGTCGAGGGGAAGGTGGCGCCAGGGGCCTGCGCGCCCGGCGGGCAGTCCGTCAACGCGGAAATCGCGAAGATCCTCGGCGTGGCGGCGGAGGCGACGGAGCGGCGCGTCGCGCTCGTGAAGTGCGGCGGCACGCGCTCGGAGGCGACGCGCGTGGGGGACTACAACGGGATTGCGGACTGTGCGGCCGCGGCGGCGACGGCGGGCGGGGACAAGGGTTGCCGCTTCGGCTGCCTCGGCTACGGCGCCTGCGCGCACGTCTGCCCGCAGCGCGCGATACGGATCGAGGACGGTCTTGCGAAGGTGGAGAAGCGGCTCTGCATTGGCTGCGGGAAATGCGTCGCGGCGTGTCCGCGCCACCTGATCGAGCTCGTCCCGGCGAAAGCGACGATCCACGTCCTCTGCGCCAACCCGCTTCGCGGCCCCGCCGTGACGAAGGTCTGCGGAGTCGGCTGCATGGGCTGCCATCTGTGCGAACGCCATTCCGGCGGCGCGGAGGCGGGGCATTTCACGTTCGACGGCTTTCTTGCGAAGGTCAACTACGCGAACCCGCCGACGGACCCGGCCGTCGCGGAGAAGTGTCCGCGCAAGTGCATTGCCGTCGACCCGCATTTCGAGAGTGGACGCTAAATGGTACTGAAGCACCGAGACACGGAAGTGCTGCGGTTCGACTGGCTCGAACCGCAGGGAGTGCGCGTTGTCTCGGTGAACGACGCGGCATTGCGCTTCCTGCCTCTCGACATGCACGGAGAGGCGACGGACGAGGCGCTCTGGCGCTGGCTGAAGCATCGCGTCGTGCCGAAGCATCGCGCCTACATACAGGACCTGATGGCGCGACTGAACCTGAATGCGGATGATTTGCGAGGAATTGTCCAAATTTGCCATGGGCTTTCGCTGAACGACGTCTTCTGGGTTGTTGAAGACGGATTTTCTGGCAGATGGAAGGATTGCAACCTCTATGAGAATCGCTTTTCCGACATAGTTGCGGCCATCGCTTTCACCGGATTGGGACCGGAAGTCCAAGATGCATGGACGTCGTCGCCGGAACTGACGACGAATGGCATGCTGGCGAAGTGCTGGCGACGCAAGGGGAACTGCATTGAACTCTACAAGTCGGGCACGACGGGCGCCTTGAACGCAGGGTTTGAACCATATTCGGAATTTTACGCCGCGCAATTGGCAGAGGCGATGGGAATCGATTTCGTCCCATATGGGCTATCGATGTTCAAAGGCCGACTGTGCTCGACTTGTCCGCTCTTCACAAGCGACAAGTATGGCTACCTTCCCGCAGGGCGTGTTCTTTCGCGCGAGGAAGCCATGAAGGACGTGCGCTTTGCCGACATATTTCTGTTTGACGCCTTGATTTTCAACACGGATCGGCATATGGGAAACTTCGGCTACCTCATTGACAACGACACGAACAGCATTGTCGGCGCCGCCCCCGTCTTCGACAATGGCTATGGCCTTTTTTCCCTGGCGACATGGCAGCCCGGCGGCGCATTCAACGAATTTGACGATCTCAGGAAATTCGTCGGTCGCGTCCGCCCCGCCCTCTACGCTGACTGGTTGAAATTCCAAGGGGATGCGCTGTCCGATGAACAGCTGGCGCGTGTCCGGCGTCTGCATGGATTCCGCTTCCGCCGTCACAAGCGCTACAACCTTCCGACCGGACGTTTGGAGCGAATTGAAGATTTCACACAAAAACGAATCACCCAAATTATGGAATTTGGCGTAAAAGCGGATGAACTCCTGAAGATAACGAAGACTTCTTGCACTGTAAATTCCGCAGACGCCGACTTGGGCTGCACTGTAAACGCAAAAAGGCAGGATTCGCTGTCGCTGCAGATTGTTCAAAACATGAAAGCCGATCCATTTATAACAAAGGACGAGTTGGCGGAGATTCTGCAGGTTTCTCCTCGAACGATTGCCACGCAGTTGAAGAAGCTGCAGATCGACGCGCGCATACGCCGTGTCGGGCCGCCGAAGACCGGGCATTGGGAAGTGGTGGAGAAGATGCCATGAAAACAGTGAAAAGCGCCTTCAGGTTCAGGGGTGGAGTCCATCCCGACTACAACAAGGAACTGGCACGGGAGAGCGCGATCGCGCGTATGCCGTGTCCGCCGGAGCTGGCGGTCTCCATGAGCCAGCACCTCGGCGCCCCCGCGAAGTGCGTTGTCAAGGCGGGGGACTACGTCGTCAGGGGACAGCTCATTGGCGAACGCGACGGCTTCATCTCCGTCCCCGTGCACGCGCCCGCGAACGGTCTCGTCAAGGCCGTCGAACAGCGCCCCGGGCCGGCAGGCGGCAAGGCGCCGACGGTGGTTATCGACACGACGGCCGCCGCGCCCGACGGCATGGACGCGGCGGAGAAGACGCTTGCGCCGCTTGACTGGCGGACTGCGCCTAAGGACGTCCTCCTCGCCCGCATCGACGAGGCGGGCATATGCGGCATGGGCGGAGCGGGTTTCCCGACGTCGGTGAAGCTCAATCCGCCGCCGGACAAGCGGTGCGAATACCTGATCGTCAACGGCGCGGAGTGCGAACCCTACCTGTGCGCGGACTTCCGCCTGATGCTTGAGCGGGCGGAGCGCGTCCGCGCCGGAGTCGAGATCCTGCGCAGGATCCTCGGAGGCTGCGCAGTGCGCATCGCGGTGGAGGCCAACAAGCCGGAGGCAGTCGCGGCACTGGAGCGGGCGTTCGCGGACGTCGACGGGGACGTCGAAATCGTCGTCCTGCCGGTCCTGTATCCGCAGGGGTCGGAAAAGCACCAGATCTACGCGACTGTCGGACGCATCGTCCCGGAGCCGCCGGCGCTGCCGATCGACGTAGGCTGCGTCGTCGAGAACGTCGGCACGGTCGCGGCGGTCGCGGATGCGGTGGAAAAGGGGATGATGCTGCTTTCGCGCGTCACGACCGTTTCGGGCGACGCCGTGCGCGAGCCGAAGAACGTCGAGGCTCCGCTCGGCACGAGGTACGCGGACCTCGTGGCGTTCTGCGGCGGAGAGACGGAGACGCCCGCAAAGGTCATATCCGGCGGCACGATGATGGGCTTCGCCGTGCCGTCGCTTGAGATCGCGACGACGAAGACGACGTCCGGGCTTCTCCTCCTCACCGCCGCGCGCGCGTTCCAGTACCGCGCGTCGCCATGCATCAACTGCGGCCGCTGCATCAGGGCGTGTCCCATGCGCCTGGACCCGGCGGCGATATCGCGCGCGGTGGAGGCGGACGACATCGCCGAAGCCGAGAGGCATTGGGTGATGGACTGCATAGAGTGCGGCGCCTGCGCGTTCGGATGCCCCGCGTATCGCCCGCTCACGCAGCTCTGCCGCCGCGCGAAGAACACGATCCGCGCCGCGACCGCCGCCGCGAAGGCAAAGGCGGCGCAGAAAAAATAGACGGAGTACCGGAAAATGCTTCCCAGACAGACAGGCGAGAGATACCTTCTCTCAAGTTCCCCCCACGCGCACGCGCCGACGTCGGTCGCCGGCATAATGCTCGACGTCCTGATCGCCCTTCTCCCCGCGGCGGTCTGCGGCACGTACTTCTTCGGCATGAAGGCAGTCCTCCTCATCGCCACGTGCGTGGCCTCGTGCATACTCGCGGAGGCGCTGTGCAGAATGGCGATGAAGCGCGAAAGCACGGTCGGAGACCTCTCCGCCGTAGTCACAGGCCTTCTCCTGGCCCTCAACCTCCCGCCCGGCCTCCCGCCGTGGATGGCGGTCGCCGGCTCGGTCTTCGCAATCGGAGTCGCCAAGCAGGTCTTCGGCGGCCTCGGCTGCAACCCGTTCAACCCCGCCCTCGCCGCGCGCGCGTTCATGCTCGTCTCGTTCACCGGCGCGATGACGACGTGGACGGCCTCGCCGTGGATGGTCTCCGCCGGCGGAGTGGAGGCGATGACCCACGCCACCCCCCTCGCCTTCGTGAAGAGGGGCGCGGAGGGGCTTGACATGGGCCAGCTCGCCCTTCTCAAGGACCTCTTCGTCGGAAACGTGAACGGCTGCATCGGCGAGACGAGCGCCCTCGCCCTTCTCGCGGGCGCCGCATACCTCCTCTTCCGCCGCGTCATCACCTGGCACGTGCCCGTCGCGTTCCTCGGAACGATGTTCGTCTTCGCGACGTTCCACGGCGGACTTCCGCCGCTCGTCCACGTCCTCTCCGGCGGCGCGCTGCTGGGCGCGTTCTTCATGGCGACCGACTACGTGACGTCGCCCGCCACCGCGTCGGGGAAACTGATATTCGGATGCGGATGCGGACTTCTGACGATGTGCATCCGCACCGCCCCCACGGGGGCGTACCCGGAGGGCGTCTCGTTCTCCATTCTGGTCATGAACGCATTCACGCCGCTCATCTCGCGCTGGACGCGTCCGCGTCCGTTCGGCTTCAGGAGGAAGGGAAAATGAAGAAGACTCTCCATCTCGTGCTTTCGCTTTCGCTGATATCCGCCGTCTGCGCGGCCATACTCGCCACCGTGAACGCGGTGACGAAGGAGCAGATCGCCACGCTGGGGGCGCGCGCGGTCGAGAACGCGGCGCGGGCCGTCATGACGGCCGACGTCGCGGAAGTCCGATCGCCGGCGGACGGGCTGTACGCCGGACTTGACAAGTCGGGCAAAGCCGCCGCCTACGCGGTCGTGGGCTCGGACGCGCACGGCTTCGGCGGCGAGATAAGGCTGATGGTCGGCTTCCGTCCGGACTATTCCATCGTGACGTACCGCAAGCTCGCGGCCTCGGAGACACCGGGGCTTGGAACGAAGCTCTCCTCGCCGGAGTTCGTCGGGCAGTTCGAAGGCAGGTCCGCCGCGAACGCGCTCAAGGTGACGAAGGACGGCGGGGACGTGGAGGCGATAACATCCGCCACGATAACGTCGCGCGCGGTCTGCGCCGCGGTCAACGCCGCGAAGGGCCGCCTGTCGGCGCATCTCACCCCGAAGAAGCAGGGCGAATGACGAAGAAGTCAAAGTCCGCGGCCCTCGCCGAATACGCCGCCCTGCGCGGCGCCTGCGCCGTCGTGAACGCGATTCCGTACGCGGCGGCGTGCCTCATGGCCCGCTGCGCGGCGGCGTGCCTGGTGCGCTGCGGCTTCAAGAGGGAGAGGACGTTCGGGCGAATCGCCGGCGCCTTCCCCGGCCTTGGCGAAAGGGAGGTGCGGCGGATCGCCGAGCAGTCGCTTGCGAACGTCCTTATGGCCGGCGTGGAGATGATCCGCGCCCCGCGCCTCACGAAGGAGTGGATAGCGCGGCACGTGGACGACGTGCACGAGTACGCAAGGCGTCTGAAGGAGATTCTCGACGAGGGCAGGGGCGCCGTCATAATGGTGCCGCACTGCGGGAACTGGTACATGGCTGCGTGGGCGATGGCGAAGTGCGGCCTTCCGCTCTCCGCCATCGCGGCGCGCCAGCGCAATCCGCGCGTCGAGGCGTGGATGAAGCGGCAGTACGGGACGATCGATGTCGTCGAGCGCGGCTCGGCGTCCGTCATGCGCGACGTCCTTTCGCGCCTGAAGGGCGGCCGCGGCGTCGCGATACTCCCCGACCTCCGCGTGCCAAGCCCCGACGTGGAAGTCCCCTTCCTCAACGGCACGGCAAACGTCTCGCACGGCGGGGCGCTCTTCGCCGTCGCCACCGGCGCGCCGATCGTGGTCGCGGCGATGCGCCGCGTGGACGGACGCCACGTCTTCGACCATCTCGCCACCCTGCGCCCGGACCCGGACGCGGCAGACCGCCGCGAAGAGGCGAAACGCCTGACGCGCGAGGCGATGGCCCTTCTGGACGAGGCAATACGCAAGGACCCCGGCCAGTGGTTCTGGTACAACAAGCGCTGGATTCTGCAGCCGCCGCGCCGGGCGAAGCAGGACGCCGGACGGCCCGCGCCGGCGCGGAAGGAGGACGCATGAAGGCCCTTCTGGCGGTGGGAATGCTTTTCGCCAGCAACACGTTCATGACGTTCGCGTGGTACTGGCATCTGCGCCTCCAGAGGCAGGGCGAGGCGCGCTGGCCGCTTGCGTCGATCGTCGTGGTGAGCTGGCTGATAGCGCTGGCGGAGTACTCGATCGCCGTGCCGGCGAACAGGATAGGCTTTTCGGCGGGGCTGAACGTGGCGCAGCTGAAGATAATCCAGGAAGCCGTCACGCTCTGCGTGTTCGTGCCGTTCATGATGCTGTTCATGGGGGAGCGATGGAGGTGGGACTACCTCTGGGCGTTCCTCTGCATGGTCGGCGCAGTGTATTTCGTCAACCGGTCGCGTCTGTAGCGGAGCGTCCTCCAGGGACAGAAAAGGAGCAGAAAATGTTTGGAAGAATGCCAAGAGGCGGAAGGGGCGGATGGCAGCAGGCGCAGAGGCCGCCGATGAGGCGCGAGCCCAGGATCACGCGGGCGGAGAGGCTGCTGATCGGCCTTCTCTCCGGCGAAGGCGCGAAGCTTCCGCAGGAGGGCGCGGCACTCGTGGCGGGCAACCGCAGCGGGCGACTCGTCATGGAGCTGCTGAAGCGGACGAAGCTGCGCGTCACGGCCCACGCCTTCGACGTGCACCACGCGAAGGCGATCGCGAAGCGCCTCGTGGAGGAAGGCGAGCGCAGGGGCAAGGTCGAAAGCGTCGTCAGGTGCGAGCCGTACGTCGGCGGGCCGTACGAGACGGCGTTCTTCATGACGACGCCGCGCTCGATGCCGGCGGAGCTCGTTCTCGACCAGCTGCAGGACGTCCACAATTCCCTGTCGGACGGAGGATCGCTCTACGCGGCGTTCGAGGGAGACCCTGACGACGCGCTCAAGACGATGAAGCTCGTCTGGAAGTCCGTCCACGTCCTTGAACGGGACCGCCGCTCCATTCTCATGAGAGCCGTCAAGTACTGCGAGCCGGTCAAGGTGCGCGACTTCTCCGCGACGTGGACCGCAGGCATCCCCGGCGGACCGGAAGTCGAGTTCACAAGCCTCCCCGGCTGCTTCTGCCACCGCCGGGCCGACCTAGGCGGCCTCTCCCTCGCGGAAGTCGCCGCGGAGGAGATCGCCGCGAATCCGCCGAAGGAAGGGATAAGAATCCTGGACATGGGCTGCGGATGCGGCTTCGTCGGACTCCTCGTCGCTGACGCCGCGCGCCGCGCCGGCGTCGGGAACGTCTCGCTCACGCTCATCGACTCGCATTCGCGGGCTATCGAAGCGGCGAAGGCCAACGCCCGGCGCATGGGGATAGAGCCCGAGTTCATCCTTGCGGACGACGGACTGCCCCGCGGCCGCGTCGGCGAGTTCGACCTCTTCGTCGGCAACCCGCCGTACTACAGCGAATACCGCATCGCGGAGGTGTTCCTCGAAACTGCCTACCGGGCGCTGCGCCCCGGCGGCGTCTGCATGTCGGTCGTCAAGACCGCCTCCGGCCTCAGGCCCGTGCAGGCGAAGTACTTCCCGGACGTCCGGACAATAAACCGCCGGGGGTATTGCGTATTGCGCTCCATTCGTCTATAATAGTTCCATGTTCTCTAAACTTAAAAGTCTCTTTTCGACCGACATCGGAATCGACCTTGGCACGGCGAACTCGCTCGTGTACATGAAGGACCGCGGCATCGTGCTCCGCGAGCCGTCCGTCGTTGCAATCGAAGAAGGCACGAAGCGCGTTCTTGCCGTGGGATTGGAGGCCAAGCGGATGCTCGGCCGCACTCCGGGGAACATAATCGCCATACGTCCGATGAAGTCCGGCGTGATTGCGGACTTCGACATAACGGAGGCGATGCTCAACTACTTCATCACCAAGGTATGCCCGAAGCGCTTCTGGAGCAAGTACTGCAAGCCGCGCGTCGTGATCGCCGTTCCCGGGGACATCACGGAAGTCGAGAAGCGAGCGGTCGAGGACGCGGCGCGCGCGGCCGGGGTCGGAGAGGTGTACCTTGTCGAAGAGCCCATGGCGGCGGCGATCGGAGTTGGTCTTCCGGTCTCCGAGCCTGCGGGCAGCATGATAGTCGACATCGGCGGCGGCACGTGCGAGGTGGCGATCATCTCGCTGGCCGGGATCGTTCACTCGCGAAGCGTCCGTTCGGCGGGAGACGCCATGGACACGTGCATCGTGAGCCACATGAGACGCGTTTACAATCTGGTGATTGGCGAACGTACCGCAGAGGAAATCAAAATGAAAATCGGGTCCGCGTTCCCGCTCGGCGAAGGCAAGGAGCTGAGCATGGAAGTCAGCGGACGCGACATCGTGTCGGGATTGCCGAAGACGCTTTCAGTAAGGTCCGAGGAAATCCGGGACGCTCTAACGGAACCCGTCTCGAACATCGTCCAGGCCGTGCGCGAAACGCTCGGAAGCTGTGCGCCGGAACTGGCCGCGGACCTCGTGGACAGGGGCATCGTGCTTTCCGGCGGCAGCGGAAAGCTGCGCGGGCTGGACAAGTTGATTGCCAGGGAGACGGGACTTCCGGTTACGCTTGCGGACGATCCGCTGTCCGCCGTGGCGGAGGGCACGGGGCAGGTCATGAGCGAACTGGACTTCCTTGCGAGGAACAAGAGGACCTGACGGAACAACGGCTAAGTCAATCCTTCACGGCGATGGCCGGAGAAGGAAAGCTTGAAGAGGAAGACTGGTACAGCATACGTCGTCGCGATAGTCTGCGCGTTCGTCCTTTGGTTCTGGTGCGGCCGAAACGTGGTCGCCGAGGCCGTGTATCCCGTTGAAAACAGCGTAGGCTGGTTTCGGCGGAACATTGTCGTGCCGTTGAGGGGATTTTTCACCGCGGGGC
This sequence comes from uncultured Lentisphaeraceae bacterium, assembly GCA_964386385.1. Lineage (GTDB taxonomy): Bacteria > Verrucomicrobiota > Kiritimatiellia > RFP12 > UBA1067 > RUG572. Next base: position 106,911 of record CAYLRN010000006.1, read on the forward strand.
TTGTGGCGCGGGAGAACGAACGGCTGAAGCGGGAGGTCTCCGAACTGAAGATGCGCGAGGGCGAGGCGGCGAGGCTTTCGGCCGAGAACGCCAGGCTCAGGGGGCTTCTGGGGCTTGACGGCGGCGACGCGCTTCCAAAGGACAGGTGGCTGTACGCGCCAGTCCTCTCCTGCGGCGGCGCGGCCGGCGCGCGCCACAGGATCCGCGTCAGGGGCGGTTCGCTGGACGGAGTGGCGACGAACGCCGTGGTGGCGACGCCGGACGGGCTTGTGGGGCGCGTGGCGTCCGTCACGCCGAGGACGTCCACCGTCCAGCTGCTGACCGACCCGGCGCTCATGGTGTCGTGCGAGGCGGTCCGCTCCGCCGAAGACGGCGGAGGAGTGTTCGGAATCGTCAACGGCGGCGGAATCCGCGCCATCCGCCCGAAACAGGGCGTTCCCCTCCTCTGCGTCGTCAGCCCGCTTGCCGTCCGCCATCTGCGGCGCGACGCGGAACTGGCGCCGGGGACGCGCGTCGTGACGAGCGGCCTCGGAGGGACGTATCCGCCGGGAATCGCCGTCGGCGTCCTTGCGGACTGGACGAAGACGGACGAAATGCAGCTTGAACGCGAGGGCGACGTCGTGCCGGCGGTCGACTTCCGGACATTGAAGGACGTGTTCATACGCCGTGGGAAATAACTTCGTCCAGATCGTCTTCACGCTTGCGGCCGTCATCGTCCTGGCGGCCGCCCAGGACATGCTTCCGGCGTTCTGCGGAACGAAGGCCCCCCTGCTCATGCTCTTCGTCCTCCAGTCGGCCTTCGACGAGCCCCGGCGCAACCTGCGGCAGAACGAGCGGTTCACCCTTCCGCGCTGGCTGCCGACCGCCGTCCTCGCGGGCGCGTTCGAGGACGCCCTGAGCGGCTTCCCCGCCGGATGCTCCATGGCGTTCATGCCTCTCGCCGGGCTTGCGGCGCGGTTCATGCGCTCGACGGCGGACGGCCTGCCCGCCGCGCTCGTCGGCCTCGCCTCGGCGACCGTCGCCGCGCCACTCCACGAGCTGTGGATGGCGGTCTGGGACGTCCTCTCCCCCGATTCCGCCCCCGCGGTCAGGTTCTTCGCAAGCGCCCTTCCCGCGGCGCCGGCCGGGGCCGCCCTCTTCGCCGCGCTCCCGGCGCTGCGCCGCCATGCCGGGTTCGCCTGGACGGAGGAGGCCGCGGCATGAAGACTTCGCGCTGGTTTCCAATCGCCCTCGGGGCGCTCTTCGTCTTCGGATTCTTCATCCTCGCGGTGAGGCTCTTCCACATCCAGGTGAGCGACGTCGCGGAGTTCAGCGAGGGGCAGACCCTGCAGGCCACGCGCAAGGTGCGCGTGCCGGGGCGACGCGGACGCATCCTCGACTGCTACGGCCGCATCCTCGCCGACTGCCGCCCAAGCCACTGCATACGATGCCGACTGGAGGACTTCCGCGCCGGCGCCGACGCCTCCGCCACAAACGTCGTCGCGGAGGTCGGCGCCGCCATCGACCGCCTCGCCGCCGTCCTCGGCATGAAGCGGACGACGTCCCCGGCCGCCATAGCGCGCCACCTCAGGATCTCCAGCGCCATGCCGCTCACCGTCTTCCAGGACGTCGGCGACGGCGCGTTCGCCCGGTTCTGCGAACGCGCCGACGAATTCCCCGGCTTCGAGCGCTTCACCGTCGCGGAGCGAACGTATCCGAACGGACCGCTTGCCGCGCACGTCCTCGGCTACACCGGGCGCGGGAATCCCGAAACAGACCCCGACGACCCCGCGCACTTCCACGAGCCGGAGCTCAGGGGACGGAGCGGAGTGGAGGCGTTCTACGACGCCATCCTCACCGGGACGCGCGGCGAAATGCGGATCACGGTGGACGCGCTCGGCTTCCGCCCGAAGCGGCGCGGGCGGACGCCGGACGACAGCCGGTCCGACGAACAGGCGCAGTGGATCGTCCGCCCCTCCCCGGGGATGGACCTGACGCTGACGATCGACGCCGACCTGCAGCAGGTGGTGGAACGCCAGCTGGACGGCATCACCGGCGCGTGCGTCGTCCTGGACCCCCGCGACGGCGCTGTCCTCGCCATGGCAAGCGCCCCGGCGTTCAACCCCAACGACTGCGTCCCCCGCCTCTCCGCCGCAATGTTCGCAAGCCTCACCAACGCGCCCGCGAAGCGCGGGCAGAACAGAGCCGTCAACGAGGCCTACGCCCCCGGCTCCACCTTCAAGCCCATCACCGCCCTCGCCGCGCTGAAGGCCGGCTGGCCCGCGGAGGACGAACACGTCTGCGACGGCGTCTACCGCCTCGGCGACCTGCGCCTCCACTGCCGGGGCGGCTACGGACACGGCAGCATCGGCCTCCGCCAGGCGATAGAGCAGAGCTGCAACGCCTTCTTCTGCAAGCTCGGCGCGGAATTCGGCACGAACGCCGTCATCTCCGCCGCGCGCGCGTTCGGCCTCGGCGCCGCCACGCGGATAGACCTCGCCGGCGAGGCGGCGGGCGTCGTCCCCGACGACGCATGGAAGCGGCGCAACTACGGCGACCCGTGGTTTCCCGGCGACGTGTGCCAGATGTCGATCGGACAGGGAATGCTTCTCGCCACCCCACTCCAGATGGCCGTCGTCGCCGCCACCCTCGCAAACGGCGGAAAGGTGTACCAGCCCTTCCTCCACAGGCCTGACGTGGCGAAGAGCCCCCGCCCCGTCAGGCGAATCCCCTTCTCGCAGGCAGACATCGAACTCGTGCGCCTGGGAATGCGCGACGTCGCGGAAAAGGGCACCGGCAAGGCGATAACGGAACGGCGCGAGCGCGTCGCCCCCGAAAGCGCGCGCTGGCGCCGGTTCAGACTCAACTCCACGTGCGCGGGAAAGACCGGCACGGCGGAAATCGGACAGGGCAAGACGAAGCGCAAGAACACCTGGGTGATCGCATTCGCCCCGTACGAAAGCCCGACGCTCGCCGTGGCGATGGTCGTCGAACGCGGCGACACCGGCGGAAAGACCGTCGCGCCGAAGATAAACGCCATACTCGCCAGCCGCTTCGGAGAGACGGAGATAGGCACTATCCGCCCCGCCAGTCCTGCAATCCTCGAAGGGAGGGACTGACGTGGACGCAATCATCCGGAAACTGAAGAAGACCGACTGGGCGAACTGGACCATGTTCCTGTGCATGGTCGCCCTGATTGCCTTCGGCGCGATGTTCATATGCTCCGCAGGCAGCTCGCGCACGTCCGTCGAGATCCAGAACCTCTGGAAGAAGCATGTCCTGTGGGGCGGATGCGGAATCGGCGTCTTCGCCCTCCTGGCGGCGTTCGACTACAGGAAACTGCTGGACTGGGCCGCCCTTCCCGGCTACGTCCTCGCCTGCTTCCTGCTCGTGGCAGTCCTCGTCTTCGGCGTGGAGCGATACGGCGGACGTCGCTGGCTGTGGTCGTTCCAGCCAAGCGAAATGGCGAAGCTGGCCGTGCTGCTGTTCATCGCGCAGACGTTCGGGCAGAAGGGACGCGAACGCTTCAAGTGGTTTCTCGCCGCAATGGCGATCGTGGGCGGCCCGGCGCTCCTCATCCTCGCGGAGCCGGACCTGGGGACGACCCTCGTGCTTGTGCCTGCCGCGACAGCCATGCTTCTCGCCGCGCGCGTCTGGACGAAGGGCCTCGTCACCCTGCTCCTCTCCGGGCTTCTCGCCGCCGGCCTCGTCCTCGGCACGGTCTACGTCGCGGAGAACACGCCCGACCCCGAAAGGCGCGAACAGATATACGCCCGCGTCCCGCTGAAGGAGCACCAGCTGCAGCGCCTCCGCGTCTTCCTCTTCCCGGACCGCGACATCCACGGCGCCGGCTACAACCTGCGTCAGGCGGAGATATCGATCGGCTCCGGCTCGCTCTGGGGCAAGGGACTGAAAAAGGGTTCGATGAAGTCGCTCGGCTACCTTCCGCCGAAGGTGGCGGTGAACGACTTCATCTTCGCCGTGCTCGCCGAGGAGTCCGGCTTCATGGGAGCGCTGGCGATGCTCGCCCTCTACCTCGGCGTCCTCCTGCCGGGCGTGAAGATCGCATTCGGCGCGACGGACGACCGCGGCCGCCTCCTCGCAATCGGCATAACCACCCTCATCTTCTGCCACGCGTACGTGAACGTGGCAATGTCCATCGGCCTCATGCCGATCACGGGGCTTCCCCTCCCGTTCATCAGCTCCGGCAGGACGTTCCTGCTGGTGGCGATGGCGGGGCTTGGAATCGTGCAGAGCGTGGGAATCCACAGGGACGAAGAACAGCTTTGACAAAAACATTCAATCAACCAACTTAACAGGCACACTCATTTACCTCATTTAATCGAAAGGAACGAGACAATGTCAGTGATACAGACCGTGGTCGGCAAGATAGCCGGCTGGCTTGGACGGAAGAAAGTGAAGAAGGAGATAATCCTCAACGTGGAGAACCTCGAAACGCGCGTCGCCGTGATGGAGGACGGACGCCTCGAGGAGTACATGGTCGACATCCCAGAAGTCGAACGCCTCGTCGGCTGCATCTTCAAGGGCAGGGTCGAGAACCTGGAGGACGATCTCCAGGCCGCGTTCGTGAACATCGGCCTCAAGAAAAACGCGTTTCTGCACTACTGGGACATGATCCCGGACACCGACGCCTTCCTTGACGAGGAGGACGACGACGGCAAGGGCGGACGCAACGGCAAGAAGAACCGCAACAGGAAGAAGGTCTCCAACGAGGAGATTCACAAGCGCTTCCCCATCGGCTCGGAAATCCGCGTGCAGATCACCAAGGACCCCATTTCCACGAAGGGTCCCCGCGTCACCGCGAACCTCGCCATCCCCGGCCGCTACCTCGTGATGATGCCCGGCGAAAAGGCCCGCGGAATCTCGCGGAAGATAGGCGACGTCCAGGAGCGCAAGCGCCTGAAGAAGATCCTCGACCGCCTCATGCTGCCGGACGACGTCGGCGTCATCGCCCGCACCGCCGGACTGGGCGCCTCGCCGAAGGCGTTCGCGCGCGACCTCCGCAACCTCCTTGAATCGTGGAGCGAGCTCCAGGCGAACGAGAAGAACCTCCGCGCGCCGTGCTGCATCTACCAGGAGCCCGGCCTCGTCGAGCGCGTCGTGCGCGACTGGCTCACCGAGGACATCGAAAGCGTCCTCATAGACGACGAGAAAAGCTACGAGGAGATGCGCCGCCTCACGTCGAAAATCTCCCGCCGCGCGCAGAAGAAGCTCCGCCGCTACGACGGCCCCAGAAACATCTTCGACTACGCCGGCGTCACGCGGCAGCTCGAGACCGCGTTCAGCCGCAAGGTGCCGCTCAAGTCCGGCGGCTACCTCGTGATCGACGAGACCGAGGCGCTCATCGCCGTCGACGTCAACACCGGCCACCACAAGCTCAAGGACTCCAAGAACGGCGGCGACGACGGGAAGAACCTCCAGGAGGCGGCCATCCTGGCCGTCAACCTCGAGGCCGTGGAGGAGGTCGCGCGCCAGCTGCGCATCCGCAACATCGGCGGACTCGTCGTCCTGGACCTCATCGACATGAAGAGCCGCAAGCACCAGAAGCAGGTGTACAAGGCGCTCAAGGACGCGCTCAAGCGCGACCGCGCGCGCACGAACGTGATGGAGATTTCGCAGCTCGGCCTTCTCGAAATGTCGCGCCAGCGCGAGGAGAAGTCCATCATGTCCAAGCGCTCGTCCACATGCCCGTGCTGCGCCGGGCGCGGCGTCATAAACTCGCCGCTCGCCGTCTCCATCGAGATCCAGCGCCAGCTCGTCACCCTTCTCCGCCGCGCGGCGCACGACAAGAAGCCGCTGATGCCCAAGATCCTCGTCGCGCCCGCCGTCCTGCAGCGCCTCCGCACCGAGGACGCGAAGACGCTCTCCGCGATCCAGAAGGAATACGACACTGCGCTGCGCTTCGTCGCCGAGCCGCACCGCCATCCCGAAAGCTTCCAGATTCTTGATTCCGAATCGCAGCAAGTGGTATACTCTACGGGTGGCAATCTGCCAGGAGTCTGAGTCCGACACCTCTTCCACGACATGGGACATTCGCACATGAGACATTTCATCGCAGCCGCGTGTCTTGCGGCGCTGGCCGCCTCTCTTCCGGCCCAGCTTAGGCAGGACCTTGAGGAATTCGACCGCGAAGGCAACCGCGGCGTCGCGCCGGGCGCCTCCGGCCTGCAGGTGAGCGGAACGTACGTCTCCGCGAACAGGCAGACCGGCGCGCTTCTCGCCACGGGAAGCGTGATGGCCGTCGCCGCGCCGTACAGGTTCTTCTCCGACCGCATCTCGCGCACGGCCGGCCCGCAGGGCACGTACTCGCTCGGCGGCGAGACGCTTCTGACCACCTGCACGAACGACGTCGACCACCTCCACTGGGGGATCACCGCCAAGTCGCCCTTCTCGTTCATCGACGACGGCGAGTTCAAGTACGAGGAGGGCCGCTCCGTCCAGATCAGGAACGCATGGGTCCGCCACTGCGGCATCCCCGTCGCCTGGCTTCCGTACTGGTACTATCCGCTGAACACCGACTACGGCTGGCGCTTCATGCCCGGCTACACCTCGCGCTGGGGCGGCTACTTCCTCTCCGGCTACGTCTACAACATCGTCAACGAGGGCCGCGCCGACAGCCCGTCCCTGGGCGGCTCCACCTACGCCGACTACCGCACGAAGAACGGCTTCGCGCTCGGACAGACCATCCGCTGGGGTCTTATGGACTTCGGCAAGGGCAAGCTGAGCTTGTACAACGCCTGGGACAACGACTACGACCGCTACGACAACCACTGGTCTTCCGGCAAGCACCGGTACGGACACTGGGGCAGCGAGGTCGACTACCGCCGCTACATGGTGCAGCTCGACCATTCCGCCGACTTCACCGAGCGCGACGCCTTCCGCCTCCACGCCACCTACCTCTCCGACTCGCACTACATGAGCGACTTCGACCAGCGCAACCTGCGCGACGAGTCCATCCCCGCGAACGAGGCCTGGTACGAGCACCGCGAACTCTCGTGGGCCGCCGGCGCCTCCGTCTCCGGCCCCGTCAACGACTTCTACGGCGGCACGGCGCGCCTCCCGGAGACGTGGATATCCGTCATGCCCCAGCCAATCTGGGACCTGCCGGTCAACTACGAATCGCAGACCCGCGTCGGCTACCTGAACCGAGACTTCGCCGAATACGAGGGCTCCGACGACGACATGTACCGCTACACGCCGTACATCGGCTACAACGGCCGCGGCGCCGACTACCAGGCGTTCCGCGCCGACACCCACCACCGCCTCTCCGTGCCCTTCCGCTTCTGGGACGTCCTCTCCTTCGTGCCGCGCACCTCCTACCGCGGCACCTACTGGAGCGATTCGGGCGACGAGAACAGCGGCTACGTCAGGGCCTCCGGAGACGCCATGTTCCGCAGCATCGCGGAGTTCGGCTTCACCCTCTCCGCGCGCGGCTCGGCATGGCTCTTCGACGAAAGCGTCCGCCACACCATGGAACCATACCTCGACTACTCCTACCAGACCGTCGACCTCTCCTCCGGCAGCGGCAAGCGCTACTACGTCTTCGACAACTACGACCGCTCCGTCGACTGGCTTGACCAGTTCGGATTCGAGGGCCGCGGCCTTCCGTACAACTGGCACGGCATCCGCCCCGGATTCCGCAACCTCTTCCAGACGATGGACGACAAGGGCGTCCTGCGCACGATCCTCGACCTCGACGCCTACGCCGCCATCCCGTTCGAGCAGGTCGACTACTTCAAGGACGGCGCGCTCGCCGGCTACCCCGACAACGACGAGGACGGCAACTACAGCACGAGCCACCGCAACCAGGTCGTCCCCGGCACGCGCATCCGCTACAACCCGACGCGAGACGTCTCCCTCCTCACGCGCGCGGAATACGACTGCCAGAACGAGAAGGCTGCGTACGCCGACATCCACTTCATACACCGCCTTTCAAGCGACTTCTCGTACACGATCGGCTACATAGGCCGCGACCACCGCATCTGGGACTACCTCCCCTCGCCGTACGACCGCTGGAACTACGCATACTCCAACATCCTGTCTCTCGGCTTCCGCCACCAGCCATGCGACTGGTTCGCCTGGTCGCCGTACCTCCGCTACGACTGCCGCGAGAACGACGTGAACGAAGTCGGCGCCTGGTTCGACTACATGTCCGACTGCCTCGGCTACCGCGTCCAGTTCGAGCACGAGACCTCCTACCGTCGCATCGACGGCTCCAAGCGCGACTGCGACAACCGCGTCCTCTTCCTCATCTACCTGCGCGCCCTCGGCGCCTCCAGCATGCTCGACATGGCGAAGTTCTGATGAAAACCATGCGCCGGCATTCCCGTCAGAGCCTTGCGCCCCGCCATTACAGGCGTCTGCGGAAGCAGTTGCATCGGCATTCCGGTCATGGCATTGCGGGCCGCCATCGCAGGCATATGCGATAGCAGTTGCTTCGGCGTCTCCATCAGAGTTTTGCACCGCCATGAAAATCGAACAGGACATTTGCCACGGCAATGCGCGTGGCAGCGGCACGATGAGAATCGACGGAGTGGACATGGCGGCGGTCTTCGGCTGCGTGCCGGCGAATGCAGTCGACAGCGTTTCGGAACTCGCGCCGCTCGTCGACCTTGACCGGGCGCGGCAGATCGCGCGTTCGACCGGCTTCACCGCGCGCCGCGTCGCGCCGGCCGGCGCCGACGTCCTGGACCTCATGCTCCCCGCCGCGCGGATGGCGCTCGACGGCGTCGCCGCGGAGGACGTCGGCGCCGTCGTCGCGGTCAGCTTCTCCGGCCGCGAACGCTTCCCCGCGCTTTCCGCCCGCCTCCAGCATTCGCTCGGACTTGGCAGGGATGTCGCCGCGTTCGACGTCTCGATGTCCAACAGCGGCTGGACGTACGGCGTTCTCGCGGCCGCGCAGCTCGTCTCGCTGACCGGACGCTGCGCCCTGCTCGTGGACGGCGACGTGCAGAGCGCCTGGCTTGACGGCGCCGACGCGGACACCATCGCCGTCATGGGCGACGGCGCCACCGCCACGCTCCTCTCCCCCGGCACGGCATCATGGGAATTCGGATTTCTCACCGACGGCAGCGCCGCCGACGCGCTCGTCTGCCGCGAAAGGATCTCAATGGACGGCTTCGGCGTCTTCCGCTTCGTCGCCGGACAGGCGCGGGACTTCCTCAGGTCGTTCATCGCGAAATCGGAGATTCTCGCGCAGGGCCGCCCGCTTTTCGTCCCGCACCAGGCGAACATGTACATGGTGCGGCAGCTTGCGGACGCGCTGCGCCTGAAGGACGGGCTTGTCTGCGGCAGCCCGACGTTCGCGAACGCCGGCTCATGCTCGGCGTCGCTCGCGCTTGCCGCCCTTCCACGCGACGAACTGTCCGCGCTTGTCGGCGACGCGCCACGTCCGGCGTTATTCGCGGGCTTCGGCGCCGGAATGAGCGCCGGCGCGGTGGCCACCACGATCGGACGCGCCGTCAGGACAGGCGTCGTCGAAATATGAACGTCCTCGCCGGGAATCGCGTATCGCCCCGGCCCGCTTCAGGAAGCGGAGGTGCAGCCAGAGCGGCGGGACGGTGGCGACCTGGCAGATCGCGTCGGAGATCGGCATCGCAAGCCATATGCCGAGAACGTGGTCCTGCATCAAGTGCGGCAGGATCCAGAGGCACGGAAGAAGGCACAAACCCTGCCGCATTGTCGAAAGCGCAATCGCCGTCAGCGGCTTTCCGATCGACTGGAAGTACGTCGTGGCCACCACGTTCACGCCAATCGTCCAGAGCATGCAGTTCGCGATCCGCAGAACGCGGGCGGACACCGCCAGGCACTCCCCGCGCGCCCCGAACGCGCCGGCGATCGCCTCGGGGCAGACAAACTGTAGAAGCGACGCGGTGGCGACGAGCGCGGTCGTCGTCCAGAAGCCCAGAAACACGCCGCTGCGCACGCGCGCGTAGTTCCGCGCCCCCCAGTTGTAGCCGACAATCGGGCCTATTCCCTGCTGGACGCCCATGACCGGCGTGAAGAAGAGAATCTGCACGGACTGGTATATCCCAAGCGCGGCCAGCTGCACGGTGCCATCCTCCGAAGACCCCGCCCACATCGAAAGGGACTTCGTGAGCGAAAGGCCGATCGTCGCCCCAAGCGCCTGCTGGAGAAACGGCCCCGCGCCAATGCCCATCGCGCGCGCGGCAAGTCCGCGGTGGAAGCGCACAAACGCCAGACGAAGCGGCACGACGCTCCGTCCGCCCAAGTAGTGCCGCAGGGCAATCGCGCAGGACGCCATCATCGCGGCGTTAGTCGCCCACGCCGCGCCCTCCACGCCAAGGCCGAAGCCTATTATCAGGATTGGGTCCAGGACCAGGTTCGTCCCGAAGCCCACGACCATGCAGACCATGGACTTCAGCACCGCGCCCTCCGAGCGCATCATCGCCGAAAGCCCGAACGCCAGATGCGAGAACAGCTGGAACGGCAGCACGAGTCCAAGATACCCTTTGGCAAGGCGCATCGCCTCCGGCGAGACGTTTCCGCCGCCGATCGCGCGAAGAAGCGAATCGACGAACGGCGTCAGCGCGAAGGGAAGCGTCAGGAAGAACAGCAGCTTGAACGCAACAAGCTGCCCAAGCGTCTTCTCCGCCGCCACCGAATCGCCTTCGCCAAGCCGTATCGACAGCAGTGCCGAATGTCCGGCGCCGATCCACACGCCGAACGCCGCGTACGCCATCAGGATCGGAATGGCCAGCGACAGGGCCGCCATCGCGTCAATGCCGCATCCGTTGTCGAGCGGCACGGAGACGTATCGCGACACGAACGCGGCGAAGTCCGCGCCGTTGCCGATGTAGATCCGGTCGACGACGGCGTAGAGCGCGTTCAGCGTCATCGACACAAGGGCCGGCCACGAAAAGCGGAACACCAGGCGACCGAGCGGCGCCTCGCCCAGTTCACGCAGACTGCTGCTGTCGGAGCGCATTTGCTAGTCTTCGCGGGGGAAGGGCTTTCCGAGACCGAGGTTCTCCGGATACTCCGCCCGACGCTTCAGCGCCTCGTCGGCCTTCCCGGCGTCGCCGGACTTGAGCGCCTGACGGGCGATTCCGTCCCAGGCCTCCTGCCATGCGCCATGGGCGTTCTCGCCGTGCTCGGAGGGGAGGACGTTCAGTCCGCCCAGAAATGAAACGGCCTCCTCGTACCGTCCGGCGCCGCAGAGGGCGCGGGCATGGAGAATCTCCAGCGGATTGCATCCGCCGTGCCTGTCAAGATACGCGCTTCCCGTCCGGCAGGCGCCGTCGAAGTCGCCGGCGGCGATCTGGCATTTCATCAGGTCGCGGCCGACGCGCCACGAATCGCCGACGGCGCGGGCGGAAAGCAGGTCTTTCATGCGGGCGTCGCCCTTCCGCCGCGAGGCGCGATAGAGGAAGAACGCCGCCTCGTCCGCGTTCCCGCATTCGTCGAGAAGTCGGTCTGCCTCCGCGTCTTCGCCGAAACTGGCGAGCAGGACGGCATGGAGGTACTTGAACTTCCACGACGCGCCGGCGGACGCGGCCCATGCGAGGGCGGGACGCGATTCCCAGCGGAACGGCGAGACGCCGGCCACTGGCATGGCGGCGGCGGATTCCAGGATCTTCATCGCCGGCGCGTCGTCTCCGCGCAGATGGTGGAGATGGGCCAAGCGTACCTTCGCCATGAAGTCCCTTGAACGCGAAAAGAGCTCTGCCGCCTCGTCGTGGAGGCCGGCCGTCTCGTACCACGTCCCAAGTTCGAGGTACGTCTGTTCGGGAAGTTCGCTGCGCACGAGCGACTTGAACTCGCCCTCTTCCATCTCGCCCAGCAGCTTCGCCTCGAAGCGGGCGCCGTGGAAGAGCGGCGCAACCATGTCCGCAAGCTTGAGAATCTTGCCGGCGCCATCGCGGTCTCCCGTCTTGCGGGCGCAGACGAGCCGCACCTGCCAGGCGTCGAAGTTGAAACTGCCGGCCTGCGTGGCCTTGAGGGCATGGGCGTCGGCCCGAGCCCAGTCGCCGTCGCGCAGGAAAATCTTCGCCATCAGCGTCTCCGCGGGGGCGCGGTAGAGCGGGGAGAACGCCGCAAGCGTCAGGCGCTCGCGCGCGGCGGGACGGTCGTCGAGCATCGCGGCGGCGAAGCCGTCGAGGTAGTTCGCGCCGGGGTCGTACGTGTCCACGGAAAGCGCGACCGCACAGAGCTCTCTCGCGCGCGCCGCGTCGCCGCGCCGGATCGCAAGCTCCGCAAGGCATCGCAGGGCGGGGGCAAAGCACGGCTCCTTGGCGACGCTCCTGGCGAGATAGTCCGCCGCCGTCCGGTCGTCGCGTTCGCGGAGGGCCTGTTCGCCGCGTACGTAGAGTCCGTAAGCGGAATTCCAGTCGAACTCCTTCGGGGAGACAAGCGGACGCTCGACCCGGACGGCGGGGGCGCATTCGGCGGCGGCGGCCGCTTTCGAGCGCATCACGCCCCATTTCTCCTCGAAGACGTCGACCGCGCCCGGCGCGAACGTCGGATGCTTGAACGGAGTGCGATAGGTGTCGCCGCGCGGCTGGTTGAAGACGCGGCCGCTCTGGAGCTCGACGTACTGCCCATCGACGTCGGTGAGAAGGTCCTCCCATATTCCGCCCTCGCGCGAAAGCGCCCAGAGCCAGATCTTGCGTCCGTACTTGACGTCACTTCGGTGGTAGGACCCGAATCCGGCCTCAGGCCACCATATGGAGAAGTAGGAATGGTTTCCGTTCAGCACGTGGTACGACTTCGAGCCGCCGAAGGCGTTGTTGCCGTAGACGTGGAGGTCGCGCCCCTTCCCGTCCACCGGCCAGGCGTGCGCGTCGCCGTCGTGGCCTATGTACGCGGAGCCGGGAAAGATCAGTTCGGGGTTCTGGCGCGCGGAATACGCGGCGGTCATCCACTGGTAGTACGGCTGCGGGAGATTCGATCCGTTGAACCACGTGGTCTTCGTGACGAAGAAGTCGGCGTCGGGCGGAAGGTTCACTTCCACCTGCCACGTTGTCCGGTTGACGTACTCCGTGGCCGAGACGAAGTAGCTTGCGCTGCCGTCGGGATTCCGGCGCGTCGTCCAGTCCACCGGCGTCGCCGTCGTGGGCGAATGCCCCATTATGCCAAAGTTGAACTCGATTCCGCCGGAACACCATGGGCCGCGCATGGCGATGTTGCGGAACTTCACGGAATGGTTGTAGTAGATGAACTCGCGGCCCGTGGCCTTGTCCTCCGCGCCCCAGACCTTGCCGCCTATCTCCGGCAGCATCGTGACGCGCACCTTGTCGTTTTCGAGGACGACGGCCGTCCACTTCTGCGTCACGGCATTGGCCGACGACCCGTCGTATCGGAAGTACGGATACCGGCGTTCGGCCGTGCATGGGACGGGGTCGGGGTCTGAGAACGGATACGTCGGCATTTCGACTTGCGAGACGGCGACCGTCGACGCGGCCGATGCGGCGGAAGCCCACAGGACGATGCAGAAAGGGGCGAAGAGCGAACGCGGCTTTAGCGGTGTCATTGCCCGGCCTCCGTCAGAACACGACGGCGACGTCGTCGCCAAGCGCCTTGCGGATGCGCGCCATCTCGTCTTCGGAGATGGGACATCCCGTCAGCTGGAGCGTGGCGAGCCTGCGCCATCCCGAAAGGTCCGCCGGGAGCTTCGAGATGCGGCAGCCGGCGAACGACACCGCCCTGATCTTCGGAAGCGTGGTCATCCAGTCCGGCACCTCGGCGATCGGATTGCCGTCGAGCGAGACGTCCTCGAGCAGCGGCCATTCCTTCAGGACGTCCGGGACGGCGGCGAACTTGTTGTTCCGGAGGTAGACGCGCCGGATGTTCACCAGTGACTTGAGCGAGGCCGGCAGAGCGGATAGTTTGTTGTCGTTCAGCCGCAGCCAGCGGATCGCGACGGCACCGGAGAGGGAGTCGGGGACGGCGGCGATCCTGTTGCCGTCGAGATTGAGGTACGTCAGCGCAGGAAGGCCGGCAATGCCGTCGGGGACGCCCTCCAGCTCGTTCCTGACGAGATAGAGGCTTGCCAGCGATTTGAGCGCGAAGACGGACGGCGGAACTTCCTTCAGCTTCATCTCGGAAAGGTCGAGTTCCCTCAGGTTCGGAAGATCCGCAAGCGCGACGCCCGCCACGCTTTCCGACGAGCCGCGAAGGTAGAGCCGCGTGACGTCTGCGCGGTTCGTGGCGGCAAGAGCCCTGAGCGACGTCACGGGCGTGGCGTCGGCCGGCCTGCCGCGGTTGTCGAAACATCCCGCAAACGCCGCACAGACGGCTACGAGAACCATGATTCCAAATCTGTTGTTCATGCGAGGATTATACCATAAAGGAGATTGGGGATTAAGTGGTTAAGTGGTTGAGTTCCCAGGGTCGGTTTTTTACCGGGAGGGAGCTGTCCTCATCCGCCGTCATCGACGAAACGGCGCACCCTACCGAAAATGCGTCTGTTCCGCCATTCGGTAGGGCGGTCGCCCCGCGACCGCCGCCGTTGCGCCTGAAAAAGCGGCTGAACGGCCGAATCCGGTAGGGCGCGACGTCCCGTCGCGCCGCCGCGCAGATGACGCGCTCCTGCGCGTCCGCCAATAACGAAAACAACACTCTCTGCGACTCTGCGTTGCAAGATCTCGGAATGTCGTCCACTTGAACTTAACCACTCAACCGCTTAACCACTTAATCTTCCTCGATGGCGCAGTCGACAATCGTGCGCTTTTCCCTGGAGAACGCGAGGCCGACGAGGGTGAGCGTCTTGCCGTTGCCAGCGAACCTGTCGGCGTAGCGGTTCGCCTTGATCTGCGCGACCGCCCCGGCGGCGGACCCGTCAAGCTTGAACTCAATGACGTAGCAGTGCTCCGGCGTCTCGAGCGTCATGTCGATGCGTCCGTCGTTCGTCTTCACCTCCGCCTCGGCGGTCACGCCCACCATCTTCAGGACCACGTACACGATCGTCTGCCACATCTGCTCGTTCTGGCGGTCTGTAAGGTCGTACGGGATGTTCGCGAAGAGACGCTTGAGGGCGGCGACGAACTTCTCCGGCTCGTGGTCGTAGAGCGCGTCCACGGCGTCCGCCTGGATGTCGTTCGAGCGGTTGAACTCCTGACCCGTGTATGCCGGCACGACCTGGCGGAGGAACGAGTTCTCCACCTCGAGGTTCGGGAAGTCGAGTTCATAGCGGCGCGCCCCCCCGCGCTGACGGAAGCCCTTGATCGTCAGGTAGCCTGTCTGGAAGAGGAGCGTCGTGAAGTCGGCCTTGTCCGGCTCGTACGTTCCCAGCACGGACTCGTCCACGTCGACCTTCGCGAAGTTGAGCGGCTTCGCCTTGAGCGTGTCCATCAGGAACGTCGTCATCGCCGTCGTGGACCAGTAGTTCCTGAGTTCGCAGGAGGAAAGGCACAGTCCGAGCGACACCGGGTTGATGACGCGCTCCGCCGCCGGATGAAACCGATAGCCGTCGTACCAGCGCTCAATCTCGGCAAGCCCCTGCTCGTCGGTCCATCCGTTCTCCTCCGCGAACCGGTGCAGAAGTCCGGGAAGGCGCGTGACGACCTCCGTATGGGTGTATCCGAAGAGTGTCGCGCAGCAGCGCTCCATCGTCATGTCGCGGAGGTTGTTGAGGTCGGAGAAGATGGAGACCTTCGAGAACTTGCTTATCCCGGTGATGAACGTGAAGCGCTGCCTCGACTCGAGCGTCTTGACGACGGAGTAGAACTCCTTGAGGGCGTCGCGGAATGGGCGGACGGCCGGGGTGTTCAGCGCGCCGAGGAGGGGCTTGTCGTACTCGTCTATCAGGAGAACCATCTGCCCGTCCGGCGACTTCGCGGCGAGGTCGTCGATGAGGAAGCGGAACTGGTCCGGCACGAGCGGGACGTCACGGAGGGGGACGCCGCTGCGCTCCGATTCGCCGACAAGGGCGGAGTGCAGCTTCATCCAGAACCCGTCGACCGTCTGGGACTGGCACGACCCCATGTCGAGACGCAGGACGGGCCACTTCTTCGACCAGTCCCATCGCGGCTCGATGAAAAGGCCCTTGAAGAGTTCACGCCGCCCCTCGAAGAGTGACTGGAGCACCGAGACGGTGAGCGACTTGCCGAA
Organism: uncultured Lentisphaeraceae bacterium; assembly: GCA_964386385.1. Taxonomy (GTDB): domain Bacteria; phylum Verrucomicrobiota; class Kiritimatiellia; order RFP12; family UBA1067; genus RUG572. The sequence continues at coordinate 122,982 of CAYLRN010000006.1, forward strand.
CCTGCGCGGACGGGCGATGAAGAACTGCTTTCCCGTAGACATGTCGGCAAGCGGCAGAAGCCTGTCCGTCTTGTCGACGTACGTGAATCCGTTCTTCACGAGGTCTTCGAACGTGTAGATGTCTGTTGCAAGTTTCTCCATGCCGAAGATTATACCACGTTCCCCAGATTAAGTGATTAAGGGTTAAGTGGTCAAGTTGCGGATGACTGACGCGACGTTCGAGATCCGGTAGGGCGGTCGCCCCGCGACCGCCGCATCCGTCTGCGCATCGGTAGGGCGCGACGTCCCGTCGCGCCGACGCGGGAGGGACGCGCTCCCGCGCGTCCGCCGCCGCATGGTTTCGGTCGCGCAGGAGCGCGACCCTCCCGGAAACGCCTTGTCACGCGCACGCGAACCGCATTGACGGCGGCGCGACGGGACGTCGCGCCCTACCGTGGAGATTAAGTGGCTAAGAGTTAAGTGGTCAAGTTGCGGATGACTGACGCGACGTTCGAGATCCGGTAGGGCGGTCGCCCCGCGACCGCCGCATCCGTCTGCGCATCGGTAGGGCGCGACGTCCCGTCGCGCCGACGCGGGAGGGACGCGCTCCCGCGCGTCCGCCGCCGCATGGTTTCGGTCGCGCAGGAGCGCGACCCTCCCGGAAACGCCTTGTCACGCGCACGCGAACCGCATTGACGGCGGCGCGACGGGACGTCGCGCCCTACCGGGAGATTAAGTGATTAAGGGTTAAGTGGTCAAGTTGCGGATGGTTGACGCGACGTCCGGCGTCCGGTAGGGCGGTCGCCCCGCGACCGCCGCCGATGCGCCCGCAAACTCAACCACTTAACCCTTAGGCACTTGATCTCCAGTCTCCCGTCAGGCGCCGAAGGCGGAGACGAGGGCGCGATGCAGGTCTTTGTCCTCGTATGGGTCTGCGGCGGATGAAAGTTCGGACGCTGAATAGCCGCTGCGGACTGAAAGCAGCGTGACAGTCCGCGCCGCGGCGTCCGCCGCGAAGACAAGGCGGAACATCCTGAACGACAGAACCCACGTGCCGTCCGCCGCCATCGCCACGCGCCTGCGCGATGCGTCGAGCGGACTGTGCGAAAGCTGCACCTTCGCCGTGGACGAAAGGTCGGGGCCACCCTTCCCGCGGATGAACTCCGCCCGGACGGCAAAGTCCTCCGTCTCGACGACGCGCCATTCGTCATGCGTCTGCGCGTCGACCCATCCGGCGCGCGCATTAGGAAACGAGTCGACCGAGGGGACGTAGGGCTTCACGTCAAGAACCGGCGTGCCGTCCAGCAGGTCCGCCTCCGCCACCTCGACGACGCGGCCCTTCACGGAGACGAGCCGGACGCACGACAGCCCGATGGGGTTCGGCCGATACGGCGAGCGCGACGCGAACGTCCCCACGCGCCCAATCCCCGGCGCGGCGACTGGCGGGCGCGTCGTCGGACGCCATCCGCCGGCGTTGCGGTCGAACGCGAACAGCAGCCAGACGCGCTCGAACCCGTCAAGGTCGCGCAGCGCCGTTTCGAAGTTGCGTCCCCGCGCGAACTCGACGCGGCCGGACACCCCGTCGAACACTCCCTGGCGCGGCGCTTCGCACTTGTACGCCGCCGCGCAGCGGAAGAACGCTATCGGCTCGAAAGTCACGTTGGGGAATCATGCGCGGCTTCCGCGCATGGTCAGCGGAAGCGGGCGAGAAGCCTCTTCACCATTTCGACGAACGGGACGTCGGACGGGACGACCATCGGAGCGCCGTATATGTCGCGCTTCATCCTCTCCTCGATGACGCTACGGTCGAGATGGCAGTCCTTCGGCCTCGGCTCGCTGCCGTTCGCGGGAGCGCCGCTGCCGACGAGCAGAGAGGGATCGAGACCCAGGAGCTTCGCCGTGACAACGCCCATGTCCAGCTTCGTCATCGCCTCCAGTCCGCTCCAGTGGTACGTTCCGACATGGCGGAAGCGGACAAGCCATTCCAGTACCTTCGCGACGTCCGCGACGTCAGTCGGATAGCGAATCGCCCAGTCGTCGAGCACAAGCTTCCCCTTTGCGCCGCCGCGCCAGAAGTCGAGGACATTGCCGACGACGGACGTCACGGAGGATTCCCCAAGCGTCTCCACCTTCTCTCCGTAGAGGACCGGAACGCGCAGGATTCCGTAGCAGGAATAACACTCCTTGCGCACTATGACCTCGCCCTCGTACTTCGACTGTCCGTAGGCGTTTGCCGGACTGGGCATGGATCCGAGAGAGTACGGAGCGTCCGTGCCGTCGAAGACGTAGTCGGAGGAGATGTACATCATGTACCTGCCGTTCCTGCCCGCCCATTTAGCAAGCGTCCTCGTCGCTTCGACGTTCAGCCGCCGGGCGGCCTCCTCGTTCGCCGCAAACTCGTCCGGCCTGCGTATGGCGGCGGCATGGACGATCGCCCTCGGCTGCATGGCGTCAAGGATTCTCGTGACCGCCTCGAAGTCGCACAGGTCGACGTTGATCGCGTTCACGTGATTGCGGGCATGGCAGAGTCCGACGAGCTCGAAGTCCCCGATTCCCGAAAAGCGGTCCATCACCGCGCGACCGAGCATTCCCGTCGCGCCCGTCACAACAATCTTCATCATACTAGGCACCCCTTTCGTTTTTCGGTCGAACGCCGCCTCTCATTTCTCGGCGGCACGGCATGTCAGAACCTTCTCCCGCAGATCCTGGGGGATGAAGAAATAGTGGTTCGAGGACTCGTATCCGATTCGGCTGTCGGCGCGAACGAGAGCCAATTCCTCCTTCGCTCGGACGCGCTCGCGCCGGGCGATACGCCTCATGTCCGTCCTGTCGCCCCGGTCGCGCGCCGCCACGAACAGCGACTGGTCGACGCAGGAGGCGAAATGAAGCCCTGCGGCACGGAAGAGACCATATTCCCGCTCGGCAGCGGCCCTCTTCTTCGGGTCGGACATGACGGCAAGCGCGTCCTTCCAGTCGGCGCAGCCTTTCTCGAAGCCGTCAGCGACTTTCCGCATGAGCGAAGTCCAGACGTCGACCGGGTACGGCCCACGCCATCCGTCCACGCAGTCGTACGGGAAGCCCACCATCGTCGACCGGTATCCGGTCTTGCTCAGGTACAGCGGATTGGCGCATCCCCACTGCTGGGGGCCGGCGTAGACGACTTCGATGGAGAACGGATAGTTCCTGAATCCATCCGAATACGAGCGCCACGCCTTGCGCACGGCGGACACGGCCTCGCGTCCGTAGAGATCCGCCGCAATCGAATCAAGGACGGCCTCCACGTCGCCGTCCGCGCCGATTTCGTTGAACACGCGAAGGTTCGGCGCGGGGGCGCATCCCAGAGACCACGAAAGCATCACGCCGTCCACCCCGCTGCGGACAAGATTGGACGCATGCTCAGCCACAAGGTCCATGACGGGCAGATACGGAACGGTCGAAATCTCCCACGAGTTGTTCACCTGCACCTTGGCCATCGCCTTCAGTCCGTTCCGCTTCGCCTCCGCCCAGAATCCGGCGGACTTCGCGCTCGGGCCCACGCAGGAGATGGAGTAGTCGTGCGTGCGCACTTTCACGCCGCCCCTGCATATGTCCATGCGCCCTTCCGACACCGCCATGAGACGGCAGTTCCCGCAGGGCAGCCCCTTCAGGATCTGCGCCTCCTCGTCGTCCGGCCACGCCCAGTTCCAGACAAGCGCCTCGGCGTTCGGGCTGCCCGCGCGCATCCCCTCCACAAGCGTCCTGTTCACCTCCGCCACGACGTCCGCCACAGACCTGTCGCGGCACCTGGGGCAGTTCTTCTTCTGCCAGCGCGACGCGCAGTTCGTGTGGTTCTCGCTCATCGTGATCGTGAATATCCCGCCGAGGCCGGGAACGGCGGCGAAGACCTGCCGGAGCGCGTCGCGCATCCAGCGGCGCGTCTCGGGATGGCTCGTGCACATCGTATACGCATCGTCCCCCGGCTGCTTCACGCCCTTCATCGCGCGGCGTTCGGCGTTCGCCTCGAAGAACGACGGCGGCTGCGGACGCGGTTCATTCATGTAGAGATAGACCTTGATTCCGCACTTCGCCGCCCGCGCCACCAGCGTCCTGAGGTTCGCCATGCGCCTTTCGGCGTCATTGCCGAATTCTGGATACTTCGGGTCCTTCGCAAGGGTGTTCAGGACTGTGTGAAGCCAGACTGCGTTCACGCCCTGCGCGGCAAGTTTCTGCAGCAGACCCTCCGGGTACGACCCCACTTCCGAATCGCCAAGAGGGTCGCCGTAGTCGGCGAAGTAGCTGAATATCAGCCGCATGTCGAACGGCGAGCGTCCCTTCGCCTTGATGGAGAAATCGGGGTCGACGCGCCTAAGCTCGTCCACGAACGCGAAGCGCGGCTCCTCGGAGAAATCGTCGATTCCCTCCTCCTTAAGCGTCGCGGCGATCTCCCTGCGCACGGCCGCGCCGGCGGCGGCCTGCGCCGCGTCCCATACGAGCGGCCCGCATGAGGGCTTCACGCGCCCCATCTTGTGCCAGAGGAAATCGTCCTCCATCAGCGAGAAGCGCAGCTGGGCGCGCGTCATGTCGAGAAGCGGCAGAAGCTGTCCGTAGTCCAGCAGATGCCAGTTGCGGCGCAGGACGGTTATGTAGCCGCGCCGGCGCCAGGCGGGCAGCACGTCCACCTTGGCGGGAAGCCCCATCTCCACCGCAATCCGCTCAAGGTCGCGCTCCGTCGCCCCGACGACATCCGCAAGGCGGTCGTGCGGCACGACGAACCAGTTGCGCCACACGTAGGCGCTCATGCGATCGGAAAACGGAGCGCACGAAACGGGCGGTCGCGTTTCGCCCTCCCCAGGGAGCTCCACCTTCGCATCGGCGGCGGCCGACGCCAGCGCAGTCGCGGCAACGGCCAAGACCAGACGGCAGAAGCGTTTCATGCATTTCCCCTTTTCGCGTCAGCCCTTTGGGACGAGATCGCAGATTTCGTCGATCGCAGGGGAATCGACGAGGCGGTGCAGGAATTCTCTGCGGAAAGCCAGATGCCCGCGCTCGGCGCAGAGCCGGCGGGAGGTGGCGTATGAAAGGCCGGAGATCATCCAGCCGACCTGGATGAGGACGAAGTCGGAAAGCGACCGGATGTCGCCGTAGGCGACGGGGCGGCCGGCGCGAATGGCGTCCAGGACTGCCGGGCTTGGAGGGAGGGACGTCGGCAGGTTCCAGAACGCCGTGCAGTCATGCCGCCAGTCGCTCGTCGCGACCTGCTCCTCCAGGACGCGGAAGATGTCCAGCTTGTCCGCGTCGCGGACGGTGCGCGCCGCCATGTCCGTGAGCGCGTCAAGGCCGTCCGGCAGGTCCCGGCGGTTGTGGAACAGAACGGCGTCGAGAACCGCCCTGCGTTCGGCGGCGGAGAGCGCGGAGGCGTCCAGCCACCCCGCGTCGACGACGATCCGATGCGAGAGGGCGGCGTGGTCCGTGCTGTCCGAATCGCGGAACGTGCCGTACTTCCTGAACTGCTCGTAGCGTCCGACGTCGTGCAGCAGCGCGGCGATCTCGCACGCCCGCGCCGCGGCGGCGCCGAAGCCCTCGCCGGCGGATATGCTCCGGGCGTTTTCCACGACGCGGCGCGTATGGTCGAACTTGAGCTGCATCATCGGCGGCAGGACGCCGCCGACGCGGAATGCGTCTACATGGCGAGCATACTCGCCCGCCAGTCTTTCGACTTCGCAGTCCATCGTGCTCCCGTCCGCCATGCGCCCGCGCTCCTCTCGGATGAAAGCCCGATCAGGCGGACAGGTTGCCGATGACGGCCTTGATGCGGCGGACGCCCGCGGAGGAGCTCTGCTCCTTCACGATCTTGAAACTGCCGAGCTCGGAGGTGTTCTCGACATGGGGGCCGCAGCAGATCTCCTTCGAGACGTCGCCGATCGTGTAGAGCGTGACCTGTTCGCCGTACTTCGAGCCGAAGAGGGCCATCGCGCCTTCGGCCTTCGCCTCCTCGACGGTGGTGAGCTTCTTGGAGACGGAAAGCCCGGCCTTGATCCATTCGTTCACCATGTCCTCGGCCGCCTTGATCTGCTCCGGGGTCATCTTGTCGGCCCACGTGAAGTCGAAGCGAAGGCGTTCGGGGGTGATGTTAGACCCCTTCTGGTTGGCCGTCGGGCCGAGCACCCTGTGGAGGGCCGCATGGAGAAGGTGGGTGGCGGTGTGCATTCGCGTGACGACGGCGGAGTTGTCCTGGAGGCCTGCCTTGAACGCGCCGGCGGACGTCGTGCGGCTCAATTCCTGGTGCTTCCTGTTGGCCTCCTCGAAGCCCGCGACGTCGACGTCGAGCCCCTGCTCCCTGGCGAGTTCAAGCGTCATCTCAAGCGGATAGCCGAACGTGTCGTAGAGCTTGAACGCGGTCTTGCCGGAGATCTGCGCCTGGCCGTGCGCCTTGAGCTGTTCGGCCACCTTCGCGAACATCGCGGCGCCCTTGTCGAGGGTCTGGTTGAAGCGATCCTCCTCCGCCTTGAGGTCGGCCTTGCACTGCGCGAGGTTCGCGGCGAGTTCCGGATAGACGTGGCAGTACTTCGCGGAAATGACGTCCGCGAGCCCCGACGTGAAGCCGGGCGCGATGCCGAGAAAGCGGCTGTAGCGGACGGCGCGGCGGATCAGGCGGCGGAGGACGTAGTTCGCGCCGACGTTGCCGGGCTTGACGCCGCCCTTCGGGTCGCAGAGGATGAACGTGGCCGTGCGCATGTGGTCGGCGACGATGCGGCGCGACTTGAGGGCGAGTTCCGGGTCGTCGGGCCGGACTGTGGACAGTTCGTCTATCTTCGCCATGATCGGCGCGAATATCTCCGTGTCGAACACGGTTGGAACGCCGGCGAGCATGCAGACCGTGCGCTCGACGCCCATGCCGGTGTCGACGTTGTGGCGGCCGAGAGGCTCGTACTTTCCGTCCGCGTTCTTGTTGTACTGCATGAACACGTTGTTCCAGATCTCGATGAACTTGCCGCAGTGGCATCCGGGGCGGCAGTCGGGCCCGCAGGCCTCCTTGCCGGTGTCGATGAACATCTCCGTGTCCGGACCGCACGGGCCGGTCGTGCCGGCGGGGCCCCACCAGTTGTCCTCGCGGGGGAGCGGGAATATGTGGCTGTCGGGAAGCCCCTGCCTCTTCCAAAGGGCGATAGCCTCGTCGTCGCGGGGAATGCCGTCCTCGCCGGCGAAGACGGTGACGTAGAGGTCCTTGGGGTCGAAGCCGAGCTTCGTAGTCAGAAACTCGAAACTCCAGGCGATGGCCTCCGGCTTGAAGTAGTCGTTGAGCGACCAGTTGCCGAGCATCTCGAAGAACGTGAGGTGGGCGCTGTCGCCCACGGCGTCGATGTCGCCCGTGCGGACGCACTTCTGGACGTCGGTGAGGCGCGTACCGGCGGGATGCGGCATCTGGCCCATGAGATAGGGAACAAGCGGATGCATTCCGGCCGTCGTGAAGAGGACGGTCGGGTCGTTCTCCGGAATCAGGCTGGCGCCGTCAATGCGCCGATGGCCCTTGGACTCGAAAAAGCTCAGGTACGTCTCGCGAAGTTCGTCTGCTGTCAACTTGTTCATTTTCTTGATTCCTTGATTCAAGCGCATAGTATACCACAAATCCCACCGTCCACGCGCTGGCGGACGAGAGGCGCGCGGGCGGAGGGTCAGACGACCAGCCCGCCGGCGGAGGCGCTCTGCGCCTTGAGCTCGGCCTCCAGCGCGCGCGCCAGCTGGTCAGGGCATGACGTGCCGTTGCGGCAGGGAATGCCCTTGAGCGTGCGCACGACGTCCTCGGCCTTCCGCCCGACGACAAGCCGCGCCACGCCCTGCGTGTTGCCTGGGCATCCGCCGTGGATGCGGCATTGCGTGACGACGCCGTTTTCGAGTTCGTACGAAATCGCAGTGGAGCATACGCCCTGGGTCTTAACGGTCTTCATCATTTTCCTTCTCCTTCTTCGTCCTTCCCTTCGCGGCCGGCTTCGGCTGCCTGAACGACAGGTCGGCGCCGGACTTGTCAAGCGTCGCGTCGATCCGGCCCGGTACGAGCGTGTCGCGCAGCAGGAGGTCCGCAAGCGGGTCCTCCACCCAGTGCTGCACGGCGCGGCGCAGAGGCCGGGCGCCCATCGCGTCGTCGGCCCCCTTCGCGCAGAGGAAGTCCACCGCCTTCCCGTCGAGCTCCAGCGTCATGTCGCGCTCCGACAGGCGGGCGCGCAGCTTCGCAAGCTCGAGGTCGAGGATCTTCGCCACGTCGTCCTTGTCCAGCTTCCTGAAGACGACCGTCTCGTCGAAGCGGTTCAGCAGTTCCGGGCGGAACGTGCGCTTGGCCTCCTCCATCAGCTTTCCGCGCAGGGTCTCATAGGAGGCGGAGGCGGTGTCCTGCGAGAAGCCGAAGGACTTGCCCTCCTTCGCGAAATCGAAGCCGAGGTTGGCCGTGGCGATGACGATCGTGTTGCGGAAGTCGACCTGGCGGCCCTGCCCGTCCGTGAGCCGCCCGTCGTCGAGCAGCTGGAGCATCATGTTCATAACCTCGCCGGAGGCCTTTTCGAACTCGTCGAAGAGGACGACGGAGTACGGGCGGCGGCGGACGCGCTCGGTGAGCTGGCCGCCCTCGTCGTATCCCACGTATCCGGGCGGCGCGCCGACGAGGCGCGAACTCGTGAACGCACTGGAGAACTCCGTCATGTCCAGCGCGATCAGCGCCTTGGAGTCGCCGTAGACCTTCTCCGCCAGCATCTTCGCAAGGAGCGTCTTCCCGACGCCCGTCGGGCCGAGGAAGAGGAACGAGCCTATGGGACGCTTTGGGTCGCCGAGGTTTGCGCGTGAACGGCGGAGCGCCCGGGCGATGGAGTTTATCGCCTCGACCTGTCCGATCACCGCGGCGTTGAGGTCGCGCTCGATGTTAAGCAGCTTGCCGGTGGTCGTCTCCGTCATGCGCTCGACGGGGACGCCGCTGATGGAGGCGACGGTGGCGGCTATGTCGTCCTCCGTGATTTCAAGCAGTTTCTCGACGTTCTCCCTGCGCCACGCAGCGACCTTCTCCTTCAGAGCCTTCTGGGCGGCAAGCTCCTCGTCGCGCCATCTGGCGGCCTCTGCGAAGTCGTTGGCCTTGACGGCGGCGTCCTTCTTCGCCAGCATATCGTCTATCGCCGCCTGGTCGGCCTTCAGGTCTGGCGGACGCACTGCGCTCTTCATCCGGACGCGCGCGCCCGTCTCGTCGATCGCGTCGATCGCCTTGTCCGGCAGCAGGCGCGACGGAAGGTAGCGCGCGGTGAGAGTGACTGCGGCCTTCAGCGCCGCGGGGGAGAACTTCACGTTGTGGTGGCTCTCGTAGCGCGGGGCGATTCCGGCGAGAATCGCGACGGCGTCGTCGGCCGACGGCTCGTTGACGAGGATGGACTGGAAGCGGCGTTCGAGCGCGGCGTCCTTCTCGATCGACTTGTGGTATTCCTTGAGGGTCGTCGCGCCGACGACCTGCAGTTCGCCGCGGGCGAGGGCGGGCTTGAGAATGTTCGCCGCGTCCATCGCGCCCTCCGCGCCGCCGGCGCCGACGAGCGTGTGGATCTCGTCCAGGAAGAGGACGACATTGCCGACGCGGGTCGTCTCCTCGATGATCTGCTTCAGGCGCTCCTCGAACTGTCCGCGATACTGCGTCCCCGCGACAACGCGCGTCATGTCCAGGGATATGACGCGCTTTTCGCGCATCCGTTCCGGCACGTCGCCCATGGCGATCGCCTGCGCGAGGCCCTCGACGACGGCGGTCTTTCCGACACCCGCCTCGCCGATGAGGACTGCGTTGTTCTTCGTGCGGCGCGAAAGCACCTGGACGATGCGCTGGAGCTCGCTTCGCCGTCCGATGACAGGATCCAGCTCGCCCTTCTTCGCCAGGGCGGTGAGGTCGCGGCCGAACGTGTTGAGCGCGGGCGTCTTGTCCTTCTTGCCGCCCTTCTGGCGCGGACGGTCTGCGGAAGGCCGCTCGTCGCCGCCATCGGAATCATCCTCGTCGCCGTCGTCGGAGCGCCCTTCGTCCTCGTCGCCGTCCGCCTCCGGCTGCTCCGGAATGGAGTCCGACGGGCTTGCCCCGGCGGACTGGAACCTGTCGGCGTCGATGTCGTACTTGTACAGCATCTGGGCGGCGACGGACTCTCCTTCGTGCAGCATGGCCAGGACGAGGTGTTCCGTGCCGACGGCGGACGTGTGGAGGTGGTTCGCCTCCACCTTCGCGAGCTGGATGATCTTCTTCGTCCGCGCCGTGAGCGGTATGTCGCCCTTGACCATGAGGCTTTCGCCGCGTCCGATCATCTGCTCGATCTGGAGGCGGATCTCGTCCGGGTCCGTTCCAAGCAGGTTGAAGCGGCGGCACGCCTCGCAGGTGGGAATCGCGAGAATCGCGCAGAGAATGTGTTCCGTGCCGATGTAGGAATGGCCGAACCGGCGCGCGATTTCCTCCGCGCGCGCAAGGGCCTGCTGTGCATCCGGTGTGTAGTCGGTGTTCATGTGCTGATGTAGATGCCTTGTCTGACTGTGCTGAAGGGAATGGGCTATTCGAGGAATTCCTCGCCGAGGGCGCTGAGCGCAACGGTTGCGAACCGCTCGTTGAACCAGTCCGCCGAGTCGGAATCGCGCGCGTCGCGGACGCGGTCGTCCTCGACCGTCTCCGGCGGCGGGAGCTCCGGAGTGTCCAGCTGCAGACTCATGAGGTCGAGGACCTCCTGCCGCGACATCCCGTCGATGAACCCCATCGAGGCGGCGAGAAGAACCGGCGAGAGCATGTCGTACACTTCGCCGGGGGCGAGAAGGCGCGCGTTCCTGAGAAGCGCGAGAGACCTGGAAACGGCGTCCAGCAGAATGCGCGGGGTGTCGTAGACGAGCGCCTTCCGCGCAAGGAGCTCCTGCTCCACGAGGGCGCCGAACAGGCGGCCGGCCTTTTCAAGAAGGTCTTCCTCGACGACGCCGAGGGTGGCGGCGTTCATGACGGCGAAGTCGTGGGCGGCCTGGCTGATGCCGTCGATGGCGATGCCGTTTGCCGTGAACCGGACGGCGGATATCCCGGCGAGGACGGCGGGGAGGTCGCCGATCAGGTGAAGTCCCTCAAGGTGGAATTCGCCCATCACGCCCATGCCGGTCCCGCAGTGGAACGGATCGGGCGAGAGATAGCCGAACGTGGACGACCAGGCGAAGCTCTGCTTCGCGGCGAGCTTCGCCTCCTTCCCGCGCACCCTGGCATAGGCGTCCGGCAGTGCGCCGAGCGTCTTCCACTTGCTTTCGATCGTCACCGCGTCGCGCTCGCCGAAGACCCTGTCGGCCGGATTGCGCCACAGCGTGACGATGCCGCCGCGGACCACGTCGCGGGCGAGAAGGTTCGGGAACTCGCCGGGTCTAGAACGCCTTGCGCTCATCGTCCGTCACCCCCGCCGTCGCCGGACATGGCGTCCAGCTGTCTCTTTACCTCCTCCGCCCGGCGGTAGTCCTCGCGCGCGATCGCCGATTTCAGCTCGCGTTCGAGCCAGCCCCTTGAGGCGGCGGCGTTCGCGCCTTCGGGCGACACGGCGGCAGGCGGCGGACCGAGGTGGGTGTGTCCGTACTGCGACTTCAGAAAATCCTCCTGCAGTTCCTTGGAGAACGTCTTCCAGCAGTTGGGACATCCCAGTCGTCCGCGCTCGCGGATTTTCTCCCATGTGGAATGGCAGGTCTTGCACGTCATGTGCGACTCGCCCTCCGAAATCCCCTGCATAAGGCCCATCGTGGCCTCGATGAAGTTCCTGAGGAAAGGCGGCGGATCGTCCGAGGCGTCGATGCGCGTGACGGTGACCTTGCCCTTGCGTCCGGACGCGGACTTCCCGCCGCCCGCCTTCCCGCCGGCGACGGACGCGGCGCACTTCCGGCAGACGTAGAGCTCGCGCGCCACGCCGTTCTCTTTCGTGGAAACGGCCGTCTCGGCCTCCGACTTATGACATATCTCGCATTTCATGGCGCGCATCAGTCGACGTAGAGCGGTGGGACCTTGATCCCGGAGACGGTCAGGGCGCCGCGCCGCACGGGCTTGGCGGACTTGGCGGCAGAACTGGCCGATGCTGCGGACTGCTCGGGCTTCGCCGAGGCCATGGACGCCGCCGGCGCGGGCGTGGCGGCGGGAGCGGCGTCCGCCACCTGGACGGACGGCCCGGCGGGATGGCGCTGCGGAGCGGTGAACTGGTAGAGCTTCACGCAGACGAATCCGATCAGCGCGACGAACGCCAGCGCCGCCGCGATCAGCACGGAGAACCGCCACGTGCTGCGCGGAATGCGGCGCACCGTCCTGACGAATCCATGCGAGACGCCGGAAATGCCGCGGGAGAGGCGTTCGCCCACGGAGGGGCCGGCGTCCTCGGAGACGGGCGGAAGAAAGGGCGAATCCTCCGGCGCGAAGTCCATGCGGCGGCGGCCGCGGCGGGGCGCGGTACGAGACGGCGCACCTGGCTGCGCGGGGGCGTCCTTCGATCCGCCGTACGCCTGCTCGAAGAGGTCGAGGCCGCGAACGGCGGGCGGCGGCTCGGCGGAGACGTCCGCCGGCTCCGCGGCGGCGGCTTCGGGAGCGGACGCCTCCTCTCCGTCCGGCAGGGACGCCCCTTCACCGTCGGGAAACGGCGGCGCGGGCGGCGGAACAATCTCGTCCGAAACTTCAGGCGCGGACACTGCAATGGGAGTTTCCGGATCCGCGGCCGGGACGTCGCGGGTCCGCACGACGGGCGCGCGGTGTCCTTCGTATATCTCCATGAACTCGGCGACCAGCGGCTTCGGATCGAGGTCCACGCACTGGGCGTAGAGGCGCACGAATCCGCGTCCGTAGATGGGGGCGGCTATCCTGTGGAAATCCTCGCGCTCCATCTCCTCTACGATCTGGACGAGAAGGCGCGTCTGGGCGGCGACCTGCGAACAGGTCAGCCCCTTCGCCTCGCGCGCAGCCTTGAGGGTTTCTCCGAATGACATGATGGTCTCTCTCCTGTTTTAAACGCTAAAGTGTCTCTCCGAAATCGTCGTCGAGCGGCGGCGGTTCGGACTGGTCGGAGGCGGGGGGGACGGAGACGGAAAGCTCCGACGCGCCGCCGTCCGCGTCCGGGGAGTCCCCGCCGTCCGCCATCGGGGCGGACTGCTCGTTGAGAAGCGTCTCCGGGTCGATGAGAATCTCGCGCGGGCCGGCGCCGCGCGCGGGCCCGATCACGCCGTGGTCCTCCAGCTCGTCCATGAGGCGGGCGGCGTGGTTGTAGCCGATCTTCATGCGGCGCTGGAGATGCGAGATGGAGGCGCGCTTCGTGTCGCGAAGGACGATCAGCGCCGCGCGGAAGAGGGCTTCGCCGCCTCCACCGCCCTTCCTGTCCTGCACGGACGCCGCGGTCGGCGCGAACGGACTCGAGGCCTCCTCCTCTCCGCCGCCGTCTTCGCCCTCGTCTCCGTCAAGGCCCGCCTCCGGGTCTTCCTCCTTGATGCGGTCGAGGCGCTTGACAAGGGCCTCGTTGAAGTTGGGCGGACGCTGGTCGCAGATGAAGTCCACGACGCGGGATATCTCGCCGTCGGAGATGTACGAGCCCTGCGCGCGGAGGAGAAGGCCCTCGGACGTCCTGAAGAGCATGTCGCCGCGGCCGATCAGGTCTTCCGCGCCCGGCGAATCGAGGATCGTGCGGGAGTCGACGGAGGCGGACGTCTTGAACGCGATGCGACCGGGGATGTTGGACTTGATCGTGCCGGTGATGACCTTCGTGTCCGGACGCTGCGTCGCGAGGATGAGGTGGATGCCCGTGGCACGGGCGAGCGCGGTCAGGCGGGCGATGACGGGCTCGACCTCCTTCTGCGCGGCGAGCATGATGTCGGCCACCTCGTCGATGACGATGACGATGTACGGCAGGGTCTTCGGCATGTCGGGGTCGGAGACCGTCTCCTCTCCGCCGAAGAAGTCCGGCTGCGAGACGGTCTTGCGCGTGTTGAAGTCGACGATGTTGCGCGCGCCCGCGCGTGAGAACATCTTGAGACGCCTGTCCATCTCCACGACCGCCCAGCGGAGGCCGAAGACGACCTTCTTCGTGTCGTTGATGACCGGGACGAGAAGGTGGGGGAGGCGGTTGTAGCTGGTGAACTCCACGCGCTTGGGGTCCACCATTATGAGACGCAGCTGCTCCGGCGTCCGGCACATGAGAAGGCCGTTGATTATGGAGTTGAGGCAGACGGACTTTCCCTGTCCGGTGGCGCCGGCGACGAGGAGGTGGGGAATCTTCGCCAGGTCCGCCACGAGGTCGTTCCCGGCGGCGTCTTTTCCGAGAAGGAGCGGGACGTGGAACTTCGGCTGCCTGCCGCCCGTCCATTCCGTCTTCGACTTCCAGAGATCTCCGTCCACGATTTCACGGAAGCTCACCGACGCCGGCTTGAGGTTCGGCACCTCGATGCCCACGGCGTTCTTTCCGGGAATCGGCGCGAGGATGCGGACGGACTTCGCCTCCAGCGCCATCTGCAGGTTGGCGGAAAGGCTCGATATGCGCTCGGCCTTGACGCCCGGCGCGGGCGTGAGAGCGTACTGCGTGACGACGGGGCCCTCGACGCGGAACGCGGGCGTGGCGTCCACGTGGAATACGCGCAGTGTCTCGACGAGCCGCTGCTCCATCGCCTCCACGTCGCCATGCTCGGCCTTCGATTCGGGCACCGGGTCCAGCACCTTCTCGGGCGGCGGAAGGACATACGGCGCCGCCTGCGCCTCGTCCGACGAAAGGCCGGCGTCGGACGGCGCGGGCGCGACGGCAGGCGCCGCGGGCTTTTTTGACACGGGCTTCTTCGCAGGACCGGCGGCAGCGGGAACCGCCGCGGCGGCCGGGGACGTGCGCGGACGCACCCAGTCGTCTCCGCCGCCAAGCTCGGCGTCGTGCTGTGCGCGGACGTGCGCCACCTGCGCCTCGTGCATCTGCCGGCGCTCCTCCGCCTCCGCCCGGCGCTCGGCCTCCATCGCAAGTTTTTCCGCTGCCCGGCGCGCCTTCGCCTCCTCGCGCGCGGCCTTCTTCGCCTCGCGCTCCTGCCGCGCCCGCTCGCGCTCCATCTCGCGCCGTTCGCGGGCGGCGGCCTTCTCGGCGGCAATGCCGTCCTTCTCCGCCTGCCGATCCTCCGCGACGCGACGGCGGACGTCGTCGAGCGCGGAGAGGGCGCCGTCGCGGTCGACATCGCCTGCGTCTTCGTCCCCGTTGTCCGACGCCCACGCCGTGAGGCGGGCGAGTCCGCCGACAATCGTCCGCAGTCCGATCGTCAGCGGAATGGAGGCAGTCGACAGCGCGATGACGAGTACCCCCGACCCGAACGGGGAGAGGAAGCGCGCAAGCCCGCGCGTCATGACGAGATACCCGATTGCGCCGCCGCCGTTCGGCTCTATGTTCAGTTCGCGCATCACCCTGCCGACGGAAGGCGAGTAGCCCGCCAGCTGGAAGAGGCAGATAGCGGAGAACATGAAAAGGCACAGCCCGACGGTCCGCTTCCCGGGGCGTATCGACCTGCCCATCGAAAGGACGAATCCGGCAAGCGCGATCAGCGCCGGGACGAACCAGACCGCGAACCCCACGAGCGTGTAGCCGTACCACGCGAAGTAGTCGCCCGCAATGCCAATCAGGTTCGCGGACGGCCTCATCGGCGGAATGCACAGCTCCGAGATCCCGCGCCAGTCGTACGACAGCAGTGCAAGAAGCGGGAACATCGCTATCGGAAAGAGGAACATTCCGACAAGGCGGCGGCGAAGCGTCGATTCCGCGTTCGTGGCGGTGATTCTGGTGTTCTGACGCGGCATCTACTGGCCTTTCACGGCGGGGGCGGCGGCGTCCGCATTCGGCGAAACGGCCGCAGCGGCGGGGACGTTCGTCGCCATTGGCGGAGGCGGCGCGACTATCACCACGGCGGGCGGCGGCTTGCTTGGCACCACGGCCTTCTTTATCGCGTCGACGGCCGACGTCACCTTCTCCTTCACGGTGGCCGTCTCGTTCGTGCGCGCGGTCTCAACAGGAATCTGCTGCGCCGGCGCGGCGATGACCGCGGCCGCCGCCCTGTCTGCGGGATAGCCCTGCGCCGCCGCGGCCGGATACGCGTACACGACCTGGTCGCGGCGAAGCGGGGTGTTGGAAAAGCGGACCGCGAAGAAGACGAGAAGCGCGAGGACAAGCGAAAGGATCTTCAGCGGCCAGTTCCTCGTGAAAGCGCCAAGCAGGTGTGAAAGTTTCATCTTGCGTCCTCCGAACCGAATCTTGCCGACAGCGCGGCGCGGCGGCGGCGCAGCCAGTCGGCGAAAGTCTCGCCCGTCGTGCGCTGCTGCGGCATCGCCTTGCGGATCCAGCGAAGCACCGCCTGGCGGGAGTCCTCGCCCGTCCCCGGATAGCGGATGAGGCGGCCGTTGTGCGCGACGGACACGCGGCCGGTCTCCTCGGAGACGGCGATGACGAGGGCGTCCGTCTCCTCGCTCAGGCCCACCGCGGCGCGGTGGCGCATTCCGGAAGAGGAGAGCTCCGCCTGGTTGGAGACGGGAAAGAGGCAGTGCGCGGCCGCGATGCGTCCGCCGCGGATCACCACTCCGCCGTCGTGCAGCGGCATGGGCTCCGTGAAGATGGAGAAGACGAGCTCGGGCGAGACGATCGCGTCCAGTTCCACGCCCGTCGCGTCGAATCCGCGCAGCGAGATTGCGCGCTCGAACGCGATCAGGGCACCGGTGCGCGCCTTTGCAAGCTTGAAGACGATCGTCGCGATCAGCTCCGGCGTGGCCTGTCCGCGCGCGGACGTCGCGCGGCGCGGGTCCTGGAAGAGGAACGAGCCGAGCGTCGCCAGGATTCTGCGGATCTCCGGCTGGAAGATGACGACGGAGGAGAGAATCAGGTAGAGCAGAAGAGTCTGGATGATCTTCGCCAGGACGTCGAACTTGAAGAGGCAGGTGAACGCTATCAGGGAGGCGAAGAGGATGCCCGCGCCCATGAGCACCTGGCCGAAGCGCGAGCCGCGCGCGGCCTTGAGTATCGCGTAGATAGCGAGGTAGAGAATGGCGATCTGGATTATGTCTGGAATCAGGTCAAGCAGACTGGATGCGTCCATGGCCGCGCTCCTTTCCCCGGAAGTCCGGAATCGAGCAGATGCATTACGTCAAGGGCCTGCCGCGTCTCCTTCACGTCGTGCACGCGTACGACGGACGCGCCGTGCATCGCGCACCAGAGCGCGGCGCCGACGCTTCCGCCGAGGCGGTCGTCCGGCGAAGGCGCGTTCGAGGCGAAGCCGATCAGCCGCTTGCGCGACACGCCGACAAGCACGGGATAGAGCCGGGCGAGGGAGTCGAGCGCCCCCAGGCGCGCGACGTCCTCCTCCCGCGTCGTCCCGAAGCCTATCATCGGGTCCACGAGCGTCTGCGAGCGCACGTCCTCCGGCAGCGGCTCAAGAGAGTCCGGCACCGGAATCACGAGCCCGCACCCCGTGGAACGGGCGATGGAGACGAACTCCGGGACCGGCTCCGGATAGACGCAGTTGAGAATCGCGGCGCCGCCGTCCAGCGCCCGCCGGGCGGTTTCGGGATGGTACGTGTCGACGGAGACGACGGCGTTCGGAAGTTCGCGGGAGACTATTCGCAGGACGGGCTCGAGGCGCGCCCATTCGACCTGCCATGGGAGCGGCGTCGAGCCGGGGCGCGTGGACTCCGCGCCGAGGTCGAGGACGTCCGCGCCGGCGTCCGCATGGGCGCGGGCGCGCGAGACCGCGATCTCAGTGCGGGACGCGGGAATGCCGTCCGAAAACGAATCCGGCGTGACGTTGACGATTCCCATCACGCGGACGCGCGACGAGAGGTCGATTTCATGTTTCCCGCACTTCCAGAGCATCGCCTCATGCCTCCTGTCCGGAATCCGCCTCGCGCGGACGCTCCAACCCAAGCAGCGTCTCGACTTCGCGTCCGTCCATCGTCTCCCTCTCAAGGAGAGTAGTTGCAAGAAGCTCCAGCTTCGACTTGTTCTTCGAGAGAAGCGAACGCGCCTTCGAATATGCGTCGACGATGGTCGACTGCACTTCCGCGTCGATCTCCTGCGCCGTCTTCTCGGAAAACGGCGGCGTCGTCTCCTCGGCGGCGAAGGCGTTGGGCTTTACGAAGTTCTGGAAGCCGAAGCGTCCCATTCCGTAGCGGCAGACCATCGAGCGGGCGATCTGCGTGGCGTAGGAAATGTCGCTGGCGGCGCCGGTGGAGACGTCGCCGGTGTGCATCTCCTCCGCGATGCGTCCGCCGCAGAGGACGATGAGCTCGTCCTCGAAGTACGACTTCGTTCGGTTTAGGACGTCCTTTTCGGGAAGCGACATCGTCACGCCGAGGGCGCGGCCGCGCGGTATGATCGTCACCTTGTGGAGAGGGTCGGAGTTGGGGAGAAGAAGCTGGAGGAGGGCGTGGCCGGACTCGTGCCAGGCGGTCGTCTCGTACTCCCTGCGCGTGAAGCCGGCGCTCTTGCGCTCGCTGCCCCAGAAGACCTTGTCGCGCGCCTCCTCGAGGACGGACTGCGGAATCGTGTCCAGCCCCTTGCGCGCGGCGAGGAGGGCGGCCTCGTTGATTATGTTGGCGAGATCGGCGCCAGAGTGGCCGGACGTGCCGCGGGCGAGACGCTTGATGTCGGCGTCCGGACCGAGCTTGACCTTCGCGGCGTGGATGTTCAGGATCGCCTCGCGTCCCTTGAGCGTCGGAAGGTCGACGTTCACCTGCCGGTCGAAGCGGCCGGGGCGCAGAAGCGCGGGGTCCAGGATGTCGGGCCGGTTCGTGGCGGCGATCACGATCACGCCGTCGTTCGTGCCGAAGCCGTCCATCTCCACGAGCATCGCGTTGAGCGTCTGGTCCGCGCAGCGCTGCGCGGTCATGCCGCCCGCGTTGCGCTTCTGCCCGACGGAGTCGATCTCGTCGATGAAGATGATGCACGGGGCGTTCTTCTTGCCCTGCTCGAACAGGTCGCGCACGCGGCTTGCGCCCACGCCTACGAACATCTCCTCGAAGTCGGAGCCGGAGATGGAGAAGAACGGCACGTCCGCCTCGCCGGCGATCGCCTTTGCGAGAAGCGTCTTGCCGGTGCCGGGCGGGCCGACGAGCAGGATGCCGCGGGGGATGCGGGCGCCGAGCTTCGTGAACTTGTCCTTGTTCTTCAGGAACTCGACTATCTCCGCCACGTCCTCCTTCGCCTCGTCGACGCCCGCGACGTCGGCGAACGTCACCCTGTTCTTGCCCTTGTTGGAGTTGAGAAGGCGCGCCTTCGACTTTCCGAAGGCGAACGGCCCGCCTCCGCCGCCCATCATGCGGCGGTAGACGAATATCCAGAGGAGCGCCGCGAAGACGCCGAAGACGAGAATCTGCTGCATGAATGGGCCGAAAAGCGGCTCCTCCTCGCGGACGGGGCATCTGACGCCCTTCTCGGCAAGGTACTCCATGAGCGACTCGTTCTCGTTCGGGACGAGGACGACGCGGAACGCCTCCAGACCTTCGCGGAGATTGCCGCGAAGGTACGTCTGACCCGACTCGATGAGGCGCACCCGCTCGACCTTCGCCACCTCGTTCGAGGCCACCATGGCGCGGAACTCCGTTAGCGAAAGTTCGCGCGCCTGCGGCGGCTGCGGCTGGAAGAAGCGCATCGCCATGAACGTCGCGGCCACGACGGCCAGGAGAATCCAGCCGCCGCGCGCGTTCGCCGGCGGGACGCCGCCGACAGGCGGCCGTCCCCTCGGGGGGATTCCGCCAGACTGATTTTTTTGTTCGATGGACATAGAGAGATGATTATACCACAAAACCGGAGACGCGCGCCGCTTGATTCCCAATCCCCCACTGGTGCCGGAGGAGGGACTCGAACCCTTCACGCCCACACGTCCGCTGACATCGCGAAACCCTTGTGGTACAATGGCGCGCGTTCTTGCGAAGGGATTTTCTGTGTGGACACGCCACACATTTGCCACACAGAAAAACGCTGCTTTTTAGCATGGCGCGGCGGCGTTTTCGGCGGAATCCCTTCCCGGACGCAACCGCGGAAACGAAGGAAAACTGCAAAAATGGGATATCGCTCGAAAAAGGCGGTGCTTGACGGCATCGCCGTCAGGCAAAGAATGAGAAACGGCGCGGTGCAGAAGGTCTACGACGCATATCTGGGCTACGATCCGTTCGACGGAAGACAGAGGCGAATGCAGTCGGCAAGCCTCGCCGAACTGAAAGCGAGAATCCACGAGTTCTACGCCATGCGCCAGTCTGGCGGCGACGCGGCGGCAAGGCTGCGCCCCTGCGAGGCCGTGGACGCACGGGAGGCTCTTGACCTTCTGGCGCAGTCAAGGGCGCATAGGTCGCTCACGGAGGCGGTGCGGACGCTTCTGCGTGGCGGAAACGCCGCCTCTGGCGGATGCGCCGTATCCGCCGGAGAGGCCTATGACGCCTACTACGCCTCGTTTGGCTCGGAACAGACGCACCACAGGAAGGCCGTTTCCAGTCGCGTCGGCAAATGGGTGGTGGCGTTCGGGCGCGACCGTCCGCTGTCGGACGTCACGCCGCAGGGACTGGCTGCCTGGCTTAAGTCGGACGGCTCTTCCAGCGCGAAGACCTACAACAACCGCCTCACCTACGTCAGGTCGTTCTTCAACTGGTGCATGAAGACGGAGCGCGGATGGATTGGCGCGAACCCCGCAGAGGGTCTGGAGACGCGGCGGATCGCCTACAGAGAACCGGAATACATGAAGCCCTGCGACGTGGAGCGCGTGTTCCGCGAACTGGAGGGGGCGAAGTCGGCGCGTCCGGACCTTCTCGCCTATGCCGTCCTGTCGTTCTTCTGCGGCGTGCGGCGCGAGGAGATACTGCGCATGGCGACCATGCCGGGCGCGGCCAACGTGAACCTCGAGGACGAGACAGTGCGCATAGCGAAGCCGAAGGGGTGGACGAAGGGCGTCATGCCGAGGGCGTTCCCGATCCAGCGGAACGCCCTGGCGTGGATGAGGTCGTTCGCGTTCGAGAGATCCGTAAGGCGCATAAACGAACGCTGCGCTGACGACGTGAAGGGAATCGCACGCAGGGCAGGCGTCGCGATGCCGAAGAACGCCGGCCGGCACACGTTCATCACGATGCACGTAGCCGCGTACGGAGACCCCGCGAAGACGCAGGCGATCGTCGGGACGAGCGCGAAGATGCGCGCCGAGAACTACTGCGGGCTTGCGTCGCACAGGGACGGCGAGGCGTACTTCGCCATCATGCCGTCGCGGACGGCGCATGGGTGACGGTGCCGTCGCCACCTGCCCCCCGCCATCACGCCATCTCCTTCACGCGCGATTCGATGAACGCAATCTCGCTTTCGTCCAGTCCGTATTTTTCGTACAGTTGCAGGTCTATTTCGCGGACGGACTTCGTCCAGTCGACGTCCGATTTTTCAGTGAAGTCCTGAAGCGGCACGTACCGCCAAGTGGATTTCGTGTTGTGCTGCGTGGCCTTCAGGACGCCGAGCATCGCGCGGGCGAACTTCGTCTTCACGTACTTCATGCAGGCGTTCGCCTCCGCCTCCGTGGCGAAGCTCCCGATTGCTATGAACGTGTCCGTAAAGCCGATCATCGGCGAACCGGTAATCGGCGAACCGGTAATCGGCGAACCGGTAATCGGCGAACCGGTAATCGGCGAACCGGTAATCGGCGTGCTCAGCGCCTCGCCGATTGCGCCCGTTCCGTTCGCCTCCGGCACAAGGACCTTGTGCCGTTCAAGATACTCGTTGTCCTCCACGTAGTCGCGTCTGACGAAGCGGAAGACGCGCTCTCCGCCGAGCCGCCCGACGATTTCGATGCAGTCCTCCCCCGCCGTCGGCCTTTCCGTGAAGACCTGCGGGAGGGTCTCGAACTCCTTCGAGACGATTTTGCGGCCCGTCCCCTTCCCGACGAGGGCGCGGGCTTCCGGGCGCTCGTCGAAGAACCCCTTCGTGAACCTGAAGACGCCCTGGGACGAGACGATGCCGTCCAGCATCGGCTTGCCGTCCGTGCAGGCAAGCGCCTTGCGGAGTGTCGAGTTCAGTTCGGGAAAGACCGTGTACGTCCCGATCTTCCCGAACGACCGTCTGCCGTCATGGTAGGTGACGGCAACGCCGCCCTTGATGTCGGTTCCGGGAAAGATGCCGTCTGTCCTCTGCTCGTACAGCGCGACCTTGAGATGTTCGTCGCCGAGCATCTTCCGGTTCCAGTCCTTCGGCGTCTGCCCCGCATTGAAAAGGAACCGACCGGGCGTGATGAGCGAGGACTTCCCGGACGCCGCATACGACAGGTCCATGAAAAGGTGGTATATCGGATTGTCGCGGCCGCCGCCGAGTCCCTTCAGATGGTACGGCGGATTGCCGACGACGGCGTCCATGTCCATCTCCCCGTCCGGCAGCCCCAAAGTCGACGGCCTTTCGAGTTCGGCGACAATGCCCGGAACCGTCCCCTTTCTCTTCAGTCTGCCGTTGGGCTTTGGCATGGCCTTGAACCTTGTGGCGGCGCCACGGCATTCCGTTCGCCGTCCTCCCACGGGTCGATTCCGTCGGCGTGGAGCAGGCGGAGCATAATCCACCTCGGCTGGTTCGTCGCCCATCCGTTCCCGCAGGCCTTGTAGCGCGGCGCGTCGGGACAGGCCGCGGGGTCGGAAATCCGCTCCAGCCACGCCCGCACCTGCGAGGCGGTCTTCGGCTTCGGCGGGGCCTTGCCCGCGTACTTCGCCATGATTGCGCCGTATTCGTCGTGGACGCGCATGAACTCGGCGACGAGTTCGTCGTCAATCTCCTCCGGCGTGAACGCGGGGACGGTCCACCCGTCGGGAAGCCCCGTCAGCCGTTCGCACTCCACCGGCGTGAGCCGCCGCACGACGTACTCCATGCCGGCGACGTCCGTCTGCATCGCCGCGCCGGCCCCGTCTCTTTCGTTCTCCTCCATCGTCCCTGTCCTTTCCGTGCATATTCCGTGTCTCTGCATCCCGCCGCCGCTGCCGGCGGAGAGCGTCTGGAACGGCCCGTCCGCCGTGAACAGGCGGGCCGTCTGCGCGTCTTCGGGGTTCAGGCACATCCGCCGCCCCCCGCGCCGCCGAGCCTCTCCGCCACGGAGGCGTCGTGGCTCTCGCTCGACAGGCATGGCGCGTCCATCGCCTCGCAGGGCCTCAGCGCGCAGAGCGCGGGCGCGAACGCGG
>CAYLRN010000007.1:0-134170 GCA_964386385.1 uncultured Lentisphaeraceae bacterium
GCCGAGGGTAGTGCGGGACCCGCCCGCGCGAGAGTAGGGCGCCGCCGGCTTTTTTTATTTTCCAACAATGTGCGTTTTCGCACACAGAGGTCTTTGAAATGGTTACACGCAGACAGAGTCGTGAGTGGGTTTTGCAGTTGCTCGTCCAGTTCGACCTTAACCCGCCGTTGACGATATCGGATGCCATCTCCGAATTCTGGGAGATGCAGGAGGATGTCGAACGCACTTCGCTTGAAGCGGAGGAAATCATGTCGCGTGTAGTCTTCACCTCAACTGATGCTCCCCGATACAAGGGCAGAGAAAACGACAGCAAGGCTCTTGAAAGTTATCGCAAGCGCCTTGAGGCGTATCGTAAGCGTCTTGAAGACCACGCCAAGAGCCTTGAAGAGGCCAAGGTTTTCGTCGTAGAGCGCGTGAAGGGCGTCATGGAATGCCGCGACGCGCTTGATTCCGAAATCGCGCAGTATCTGCGCAACTGGTCTCTCTACCGCCTCGGCACCGTCGAGCGCAACATTTTGCGTTTCGGCGTATGGGAAATCTCCCGCCGCGCCGACCTCGCCGCGCCCATCGTCATCAACGAATGTGTCGACCTTGCGAAGTACTTTTCAGAAACAAAGGCGGCGCGTTTCGTAAACGGCGTTTTGGACAGTTTTGCCAAGGACTTCGCCAAAAAATCCCAGGAATTCACTCCAGCCCCATGACGGAATTCGAGTTCATGAACCGCGCGCTTGCGCTTGCGGAGAGGAGCAGGGGGCACACCCGCCCCAATCCTCCCGTCGGCGCGGTCGTCGTTAGGAACGGGCGAATCGTCGGCGAGGGCCGCCACAGGCGCTGCGGCGGCGACCATGCCGAGGCCGCCGCGCTGAAGTCATGTTCCGAATCCCCCGCCGGCGCAACCGTCTACTGCACTCTTGAGCCATGTTCAAAGCCCGGCCGCGTGGCCGCCTGCTGCGACGCGCTGATCGCCGCCGGTGTAGAAAGAGTCGTTTGGGCCTGCTGCGACCCGAATCCGAAGAACGGAAACGCCGCGGCGCGCGTTCTCCGCAGGGCGGGCGTTCAGACGGAATGCTGGCAGAAGAGCCGCGACGCCGCGAAGCGTTCCATTGCGTCAGACGTCTTCGCTTCCACTCTCCGTCCCTTCGCAAAGCACGTCCGCACCGGTCTTCCCTTCGTCCACGTGAAGCTTGCCATGTCGCTTGACGGCAGGATATGCGACGACGCCGGCGCGTCGCGCTGGATTTCAGGCCCCAGGTCGCTCAAGGCCACAGGCAAATGGCGAGAGACGGCGGACGTCGTCCTTGTCGGCGCGGAAACCGCGCGAAAGGACAATCCTTCGCTTCTTTCCCATGGGAAGCGGAACGACGACCTATGGCGCGCCGTCGTGTCGCGGAGCGGTTCCCTGCCAGAAGGCCTTCGCATTTTCAACGACGAGGCGAAGGACCGCACGCTCGTCTACCGCGACGCGGTGGAGGCCATAGAAGACCTCGGCCGGCGCGGCTTCATGTCCGTCCTCTGCGAGGGCGGTCTTGGTCTTGCGCGCTCGCTTGCGGAGGCCGGGCTCGTGGACGAATGGACGACGGTGATGTGTCCGCTTGTCATAGGCAGCCGCCCGCTCTCCGAGGCGGTCAGGTTCCAGTCTCTCGCTCCAGCATGCCATGGCGGGGACGTCTTCTCCACGAACGTCCTCCCATCATGGAGCAAAGACTGATATTGATTTCATTTCAGGCACGACCGATGTTCACCGGACTCATACAGAAGGTTGGCGTTTTGAGGCGCGTCTCGCGTGGGCGCGGCCTCGTCCTTGAGTTTGCCTTCGACCCATGGCCGGAGCCGCTGGTTAAGGGCGAGAGCGTGGCGGTGAACGGCGTGTGCCTGACCGTCTGCGACTGCGACAGGACGCGCTTCACGGCGGACGTGATGCAGGAGACGGAACGGCGTTCGACGCTGGCCTCCCTTCTTCCGGGCGCGAAGGTGAACCTCGAACGCGCGATGCGGGCGTGTGACAGGTTTGGCGGCCATGTCGTGCAGGGGCACGTGGACGGAATCGGAACGCTTGCCGCCAGAACGCCGAAGGGGCGCGACTTTTCGCTTCGCTTCAGGTGCGGGCGGCTTGTCGCCGCGGCGACGGTCCTCAAGGGATCGATCGCCGTCAACGGAGTCTCCCTCACGGTGAGCGGACTTGGTGACGACTGGCTGCAGGTGGACGTCATTCCGACGACGGCGGCGGACACGAACCTTGGCGTCTTGAAGGTCGGGGACGAGGTCAATCTTGAAAGCGACGTCCTTGGACGCTATGCGCGCCGGGCTGACGAGGCGTCTGTGATTTCCGACGACGGCGCCGGGCGTTCTTCTTCCTCTGGCGGGCTCACCATGGAGATGCTTGCCGAAAACGGCTTTCTGCAATGAAAAGGCTTTCGTACAAGGCGATTTTCACGGCACTTGCGCTTGTGCTCTGCTCTGCGGGGGCGTGGCTTCTGCAGCGCGACGGCGGCGTTCGGTCGGCGGAGGCGCATGGCGTCGCGCCGAATCCCGCCGCGGAGATGATAGTGGCCGGGCTGGGCGGTTTTCGCGGAATAGCGTCGGAGATAGTCTGGTTCCGCACGGACAGGCTTCAGGACGCGGGGCGGTACGCCGAATTGGCGCAGCTTGCGACATGGCTCACGTATCTCGACCCGTACACGCCGGAAGTCTGGGCGTACGCCTCGTGGAATCTGGCGTACAACGTGTCGGTGATGATGCCGACGGCGGAAGACCGCTGGCGCTGGGTGGAGGCGGGGATGAAGCTGCTGCGCGACGACGGGCTTCGCCTGAATCCGTCAGACCCCGTTCTCCACAAGGAGCTTGCGTGGCTGTTCCTCTTCAAGATCGGCGGAAAGCTGGACGACGCGGCGCCGCACTACCGCGAGGCGTGGGCGCGGCAGGTGGAGGCGTGCGAGAAAGCGGGCGACTGGACGGCTCTTAAGATGGACGACGCGGGGCGAGCGGAGGTGGACGGCGAGTACGGGCGGCAGGACTGGAGGAGTCCGCTGGCGAGCGCCCTCTACTGGGCGCATCGCGGAATGCGCTTTGCGTCCGGCCCCAGGCACAGGGCGGCGCGCCTGGAGCTGCGCCAGATTCTCTGCCAGGCGCTTGTGCAGGAGGCGGAGGCGGATCCGTCGCTTGCGGCGCGCGCCTACCGCGAGCTGCTTGTCGCCGCGAAGGAGAATCCGGGCGTCTTCAGGGACGAGATTCTCGAAAGTTTTCGCGGACGCTTCAACTTGCCCGCATCGGCGGGGAAATGATAGAATGTCCGAGACATGAGTTCTTCAATTTCCAAGGAGGAGCGATAGCGATGCCCAGAGGTGTTGAGCGCATTCTGGCGACGGCCGCGGCGGCCGCCGCGATGGTCGCGTTTGCGGACGAGGCACAGCCCGCGAAGGGCGTCGAGCTGAAACTGCCGGTGGCGAAGGTGCGCCTTGCCGTCGACATGCTTGAGAAGACGTATCCCGGCCGCGTCGTGCCGGTGGCGCAGGTGAACGTGATTCCGCAGGTGAGCGGCGAGATTCTCGAAGTCGGCTTCGAAAACGGCACGATGGTGAAGACGGGCGACCTGCTGTATCGCCTCGATCCGGTCAAGTACGAGGCGGCCGTGAAGAACGCCGAGGCGAAGGTGGCGGAGTGCAAGGCCGCGCTCGGCTACGCGGAGCTCAGCTACGTCCGCCACACGAAGCTGATTGGCACGCGCGCCGTGTCGCAGGACGCGGTGGACAACGCGCTGTCCACGCGCGACAGCGCGAGGGCGGCGCTGGCTGCCGCGCAGGCGGACCTGATGAGCGCGAAGGACGACCTGCGCCACTGCCGCATCGTCGCGCCGATCGCGGGCAAGGTGGGCACAACGCAGTTCACGGCCGGCAACTACCTGACGAAGGGGCAGGGCACTCTCGTCACGCTGATCCAGGCGGCGCCAATCCGCGTCCGCTTCTCCATCTCCAACGCCGAGTTCCTTGAGATGTTCGACGGCAAGGCGGAGGCCTTTCAGAAGAACGGGGTCGTGGCGCTGACGCTTGCGGACGGGCGCGGGTACAAGGAGGACGGGCAGGTCGAGTACGTGGAGAACTCCGCGGACGACCAGACGGACACGATCCAGGTGTTCGCCCTCTTCGCGAACAAGGACCGCATCCTCAAGCCGGGCGGAACGGTCGGCGTCACGCTGAAGAACAAGGTCGGCGTGAAGAAGCCGGGAATCCCGCCGGGCTCCCTGCTGCAGGACATGCACGGGTCGTACGTGTGGGTGGTGAAGCAGGATAGGTCGGTCGAGCGTCGCTACGTCGTGCGCGACGACGTCGTGGGCGAGATCCAGTTCATCGCAAGTGGACTCAAGGAGGGCGAGATGGTCGTTTCCGACGGCGTCCACAAGGTGACGCGCAATTCGATCGTCCAGAGCGTCGGAGAGGTGGAGTAGTCCGGAGCCGCATTGACACTTTGCGGAATTTAGGCTAATATGTTCCCTTGAAAGTCTACCACCCGTGTAGGTGGCGGACGGCTTGTTCTTAAACAGATCAGATGCGAGGTTGCTATCATGTCAGATAAGATGTTGGAGGTCAGCGGGCTTCGAGTGGAGGCTGGCGGAAAGGAGATCCTTCATGGCATCGATCTGCTTGTCAAGCCGGGCGAGACGCATGTCCTGATGGGGCCGAACGGCGCCGGGAAGTCGACGCTTGGCAACGCGCTCATGGGGCATCCGCTCTACAAGACGGTCGGCGGCTCGATATCTTTCTGCGGCAGCGACATTACCTCCCTTCCCGCCGACAGGCGGGCGAAGGCCGGAATCTTCCTTTCGTTCCAGAACCCAATCGAAGTCCCCGGCGTCACGCTTGCGAACTTCCTGCGCAGCGCCCTGGGAAAGGTCTCCGAGAAGCGTCTTTCGCTTGTGGAGTTCCGCAAGCGCCTTCGCGCCGAGATGGACGTCCTGCAGATGGCGCCGGCGTATGCGAACCGCGACCTGAACGTCGGATTCTCCGGCGGCGAGAAGAAGAAGGCGGAGATTCTCTCCCTTCTCATGCTCCAGCCGAAGCTGGCGATTCTCGACGAGACGGATTCCGGGCTGGACGTCGACGCCGTGCGCACGGTCTCCGAGGGCGTCCGCGAGTTCAAGAAAGAGGAAGGGCGTTCGCTCCTGATCATCACGCACAGCACTCGCATTCTTGAGGCGTTGAAGGTCGACCGCACGCACGTGCTGGTGGACGGGCGCATCGTGGCCTCCGGCGGGCCGGAGCTGGTGGACGATATCAACGAGCGCGGTTTCGAGAAGTACGAGGGCGTCCGCCAATGAAGACGCAGGTCGACGACATAGACAGAAGCCTGTACGACTTCCGCTACGAGGAGAAGGACTTCTTCAAGGTGAAGGCGGGCCTCGACCCGGCCGTCGTGGAGCAGATCTCCCGCGAGAAGAACGACCCGCAGTGGATGCACGACTTCCGCATGAAGAGCCTTGAGGCGTACAACGCGCTTTCCGTCCCGAACTGGGGCCCGTCCATCGACGGCCTGGACATGGACCATATCGTCACCTACGTGCGGCCGAACACGGCGATGAAGGGCAAGTGGGCGGACGTTCCCGACGACATCAAGCAGACGTTCGAGCGCCTGGGCATCCCCGAGGCGGAGCGCAAGTCGCTCGCCGGCGTCGGCGCCCAGTACGATTCCGAACTCGTCTACCACAACGTGCGCAAGGAGGTCTCCGAGCGCGGCGTCGTGTACACCGACCTCGAGAGCGCCATGCACGGTCCGCACGAGCAGATGATTCGCGACCATTTCATGAAGCTCGTGCCGCCGGCGGACCACAAGTTCGCCGCGCTGCACGGAGCGGTCTGGTCGGGCGGCTCGTTCGTGTACGTCCCGAAGGGCGTATCGCTGGACTTCCCCCTGCAGTCGTACTTCCGCCTCAACGCGCCCGGCGCCGGGCAGTTCGAGCATACGCTGATCATCGTGGACGAGGGGGCGAGCCTCCACTTCATCGAAGGGTGCTCCGCGCCGAAGTACAACGTCGCGAACCTCCACGCAGGCTGCGTGGAGCTCTTCGTCGGGAAAAACGCGAAGCTCCGCTACTCCACGATCGAGAACTGGTCGAAGAACATGTACAACCTCAACACGAAGCGCGCGAAGGTGGAGGAGGGCGGCGTGATGGAATGGGTGTCAGGCTCGTTCGGCTCGCACGTCTCCTACCTGTATCCGACGACGCTTCTCGCAGGCGCCGATTCGCGGATGAAGTTCACCGGCATAACGTTCGCCGGGGCGGGGCAGGATCTCGACACGGGAATGCGCGTCGTCCATTCCGCGCCGCGCACGTCGTCAGTCGTCACCACGAAGTCGATATCGAAGGGCGGCGGCGCAAGCACGTTCCGCAGCTCCGTGACCGTCGCGCCGTCGGCGGCCCGTGCAAAGGCGTCCGTCTCATGCCAGTCGTTGATGCTTGACGCGGTGTCGCGGTCGGACACCGTTCCGGCGATGGACGTGCGCACGAAGGACGCGGACGTGGGGCACGAGGCTAAGATCGGGCGCATCAGCGACGAGGCGGTGTTCTACCTCATGTCGCGCGGGATGTCCGAGGAGGACGCGCGCGCGCTGATCGTCAGCGGCTTCGCGGACGACGTCTCGAAGGAGCTTCCGCTTGAGTACGCCGTCGAAATGAACAATCTCATCCGTCTTGAAATGACCGGGGCGATAGGCTGAGGAGGAGCGCAGCATGGACGACACCAAGATCGAAATGACGCTCAACCGCCTGCCCGTCCCAACGTGGAACAGGATGCGCATGAACGACGTGCGCGTCGCGGCGGAAGTCCCGGCTGGCAGATGCGGGTTTTCCGCGCGCGTTCCCGCCGGCGTTGAAAGGACGGCCGCGGCCTCCCTCAAGGACGCCTTCGGCGACGTCGCGACCGGCATGGGCGAGGAGGCCGACCGGCTTTTCGCCGGCGTCGGCGCGGACGTCTTCCGCGCAGGCGGCACGACGGACGGCGCGGTTGTCCTCGACTGGAATTTCACGGCCGGCGATTCCGTCTGCGCAAATCCGATCGGACTTGAAACGGTGCCGGGGGCGACGATGGACGTCGTCATGGACTTCCGCCCGGCGCCGGGCGGAAGCGGGACCGCGGCGGTGCAGACCAGGATTCGCGCCGCCGAAGGCTCGCGTATCCGCCTTGCGCAGGTCCACCGCGCCGGCGCGGGGCGGAGAGTCCTGAACGACGTCGGCGCCGTGTGCGGCGAAGGCGCGCGCGTCGAAATCGTCCACGTCGTCCTCGACGGCTCTGACAACCTGATCGGCTGCCGCGCGGACCTGAACGGCGAGGGCAGCTCCTTTGTCGCGAAGACGGGCTATCTCGTCGCGGGCGACGGGCGGCTCGACATGAACTACGTCGCGAACCACTTCGGACGCAGGACAGTCTGCGACATGGTTGCGCAGGGAACGCTCTCCGGCTCCGCGCGCAAGCTGTATCGCGGGACGATAGACTTCAGGCGCGGCTGCGCCGGGGCGAAGGGCGACGAGCGCGAGGACGTGCTGATGCTCGACGACGCGGTGGTGAACCAGACCGTTCCGCTCATCCTCTGCGCGGAGGAGGACGTGCAGGGCAACCACGGCTCGACCATCGGGCAGATCGGCGAGGACGTGATGTTCTACCTCCAGTCGCGTGGAATGGACCGCGACACCGTCTGCGCGCTTCTGAAGAAGGCGCGTCTCGCATACGCCATCCAGGCGATTCCCGACGAGGCGAAGCGCAATGAACTGCTGGACTTGATCGAGGACTGAAATGGGCAGAGACAGGTCAGACGACGACATGGCGGAATGGGGCGACATCGACAAGGTCCGCTCCGACTTCCCGATTCTTGACGCAATCGACATCGCGTATCTCGACAATGCCGCGACGACCCAGAAGCCGCGCTGCGTCATGGATGCGGAGGGCGAATACTACGCGACGATCAACGCCAATCCGTTTCGCGGCCTCTACGGCATCAGCGTGAAGACGACGGAGGCGTACGAGGCCGTCCGCGCGCGCGTGGCGAAGTTCATCAACGCCGCCGTGCCGGAGGAGGTCGTCTTCACCCGCAACGCGACGGAAAGCCTCAACCTTCTTGCGTTCAGCCTCGGCGACGCGGTCGTGGAGACCGGCGACGAGATTGTCACTTCCGTCGCGGAGCATCACAGCAATATGCTTCCGTGGCAGGCGCTTGCGAAGAGGAAGGGCGCGACCGTCCGCTATCTTGAGCCGGACGCGCGCGGAATCGTGACGCCGGACTGTCTGCGGGCAGCCTTGAATCCGAAGGTGAAGATCGTCGCGCTGACGGCGATGTCCAACGTCTTCGGCTCCGCGAACGACGTCGCGGCGCTGGCGGAGTGCGCCCATGCGAACGGAAGCGTGTTCGTCGTCGACGGCGCACAGTCGGTGCCGCATTCGAAGACGGACGTGCAGGCGACGGGCGCGGACTTCCTGGCGTTTTCCGCGCACAAGATGCTCGGCCCCATGGGCGTCGGCGTCCTCTACGGGCGCGGCGAGTGGCTTGAGAGGATTCCGCCGTTCATGACGGGCGGCGAGATGATCGAGACAGTCACGCTGGAGCGCGGCCCCGTCTTCTCCGCGCCGCCGCACAAGTTCGAGGCCGGCACGGTCAACGTCGGCGGGGCGATTGCGTTCGGCGCGGCGCTGGACTACATCGAGAAGATCGGCGTCGGGCGCATCGAGGCGCGCGAGGCGATGCTCACGGCGAAGGCGTTCGAGAGCCTTGTGCGCATTCCGCACGTGTCGATAGTCGGGTCGGACGACCCGGCAGACCACCATGCGATTCTCTCGTTCAAGGTGGATGACGTGCATCCGCACGACGTGTCGGCGATTCTCAGCGAAGACGGCATTGGCGTCAGGGCGGGGCATCACTGCGCCCAGCCGCTCCACAAGTTCATCGGAATCCCGTCCACCACGCGGGCGAGTTTCATGTTCTACAACACGTGCGAGGAGATAGAGCGGTTCGCCGCCAGCGTCGCCTCGGTCAGAAAGCGGATGGGATATGCCGGCTAGCACCTTCTACAACGAAGTCCTCACGGACCACAACGTCAACCCCGGCCACAAGGCCAAGCTTGCGGACGCGAATCTCGTCCTGGAGGGCGTCAATCCGAACTGCGGCGACGACATAGTCCTTCAGCTGAAGGTGGAGAACGGCACAATCGTCGACGGAGCGTTCGTCGGCGACGGCTGCGCGATTTCGCAGGCGTCCGTGGACATCATGCTCGACCTTGTCATCGGCCGGTCTGTCGAGGAGGCGAAGCGCCTTTCCGGACTCTTCATGAAGATGATCAGGGGCGAGATAACGGAGGAGGAGAAGGAGACGCTGGAGGACGCCGGCGCCCTCGCCGACATCTCCCGCATGCCCGCCCGCGTCAAGTGCGCCGTGCTTGGCTGGCACACGATGGACGACATGATTTCGCGTCTGTAGGCTTCGCCCATCTGTCCAGGCGTCCGTCTGCGACGGACTGTCTGCGTCCGCCCGTCCGCCAGTCCGCTGCGCGGTCAGTCCTTCGCGCAGAGCGCGAGGCAGCAGACCGCCCCGCGGTCTGTGTGGCTTTCGCCGATGCGGGCGAGTTCGGCTTTCGCCTCGTTGGCCATTTCCGCCGGGGCGAGTTCCGCGATTCCGCGCCGGTGGAGGTAGCGGACGCCGCGCCTGTACGCCTCCATCGCGCGCGCCGCGCCGGCTTTTGCCGCGACTGAGAGGGCGGCGACGTTCCGCGCCGTCACTTCGTTCCCCAGCCATCCGCCGGCGGCGTCCTGGGTGCGGACGAGCGCCGCGACGGCCTTGTCCAGCGACTTGCGGTTGGCGGTGGGGTCTTTCGCGAGGACGGTTACGGCGAACGCCTGGACGTACGGGGCGGCGGGCGACTCGGTGAAGTAGCCGTCCGCGCGCTGGCAGGCGACGAGGTTGGAAAGCGTGAACGTCGGGACGGGGCGCATGAAGATCGCACCAAAGGCCAGAAGGGCGACGAGGCAGGCGGCGAGGGGGAAGAGCGTTGCCGGGTTGAAGAAGCGGCGACCGGAGGCAAGCCGGTCATGCTTCTGCGAGAGGCGGACCCGTACCATGACGTCCGAGGTGAAGCTGTCGGAGACGCGTGCGGCGGGAGACCGGCGCAGGGAGGCGACGAACGCCTTCATGTCGGCATCCGTTCCGTTCAAGGCTCTTTCAAGGTCGCCATTCATTTCAGAGTCTCCTTCAGTTTCCGCAGTGCGTTGAACATCCGCGACTTGACCGTCCCGACGGGGATTTTCAGGATTTCCGCGACTTCCGCGTATGGAAGATCCTGAAAGACCCCTAGTTCGACCACGTCGCGCAGTCCGGCGGGCAGTTTCGCGACGGCCCGCCGCACGTCCTCGCCTTCGGCCGGGGCGGGCGGGGCGGCGCAGTCCGCCTGCACGTCCGCCTCCAGCGTCAGGTTTTCGACGAGTCCCCGCCGTCTGGCCGCGGCGCGGTAGAAGTCCACCGCGACCTGTCCGGCGAGGAGGAACATGAATGTCGTGAACTTGGCCTGCGGCGTGTACTTCTTCCGGTAGTTCCAGAGCCGCAGAAACGTCTGCTGCGCGAGATCCTGTCCGTCTTCATATGAAACGCCCTTGCGGAGGAAAAAGTTCAGAAGGACGTTCTTGTAGCGCTCGACGATCGTGGCGAACGCCCGGTCGTCTTCGTTTGCGGCGAGCGCCATCAGTTCGGTGTCAGCCCGTTCCTCCACCTCTGCGTCCGCCTACTTCAGGCTCTTGCGGTAGGCGTCCCACATTGCCGCCTCTTTCTTCTTGCCGGCCTTCCGGAGGGAGGCGACGAGCAGGTCCAGGGCCTTCACGTTCTCGTGGCTGTACGCCAGGGCCCTGTCCATGAACATTGCGGCGGTGCTCCACATTTCGCAGTTGTACGCCAGCTGGGCGGCCTTCATGTAGGTGGTCTGGTTGGAGGGCCGGCCGTCGATGGCGACGCGGTATGCGCCGAGAATCTTTTCCGCGGCCTTTTTCCTTTCGGTGGCGCCTTTGGGCAGGTTCTGCGAGAGGAGGTCGGCGTACTTCAGGGCGGCCTCGGAGGAGAAGGGGTCTGCCTTCAAGGCGGCTTCGAACTTCTTCATGGCGTTCGTGATGCGCTTTCTGGAGCGAAGGTCGTTTCCTTCGGCGATCAGCTTCGCGGCCTCGGACGGTTTTCTGTCCTTGGCGCCGGGGCGGGAGGCGGTTTCCTGCTGGAGCTTGCCAAGGAGGGCGGGGATGATTTCGCGGCGCAGCTTCTGCGCGCGTTCATCGCCTGCGGCCATCTGTCCGGCCGCTGCGGTGAAGCGGTCGAGCGCGGCGGCGTCGAAGTGGTACTTGTCGCGGTAGACGTATCCGAGGTGGTA
The DNA here is from genome assembly GCA_964386385.1 of uncultured Lentisphaeraceae bacterium. Taxonomy (GTDB): domain Bacteria; phylum Verrucomicrobiota; class Kiritimatiellia; order RFP12; family UBA1067; genus RUG572. The sequence continues at coordinate 11,381 of CAYLRN010000007.1, forward strand.
GTGCGCGGCGGCGTTCGTCGGATTGAGGCGCAGGGCGTTGAAGAGGGTGATGCGGGCCGCGTCATAGTCCTCCTTGGCGATTTCGACGACGGCGCGGGAGGAAAGGGCTTCGCTGCGCATTTCGGCGGGGAGGGAGGATTCCCTTGCGACGACGTTGAAGTCGGCGATTGCGCGCGGATAGTCCTGCTGCAGATAGGCGGCCTGTCCGTCCACGAGCAGGGCCTCGGCGGAATCGGGGCATAGCGTCTTGGCCTCGGCGGCGGCCCTGGCGGCCTCGTCGACGTTGCCGAGGCGGAGGCCGATGATGGCGAGGTTGATTCGGGCCTCGAAGTTCGTCTCGCACTTCTGCGCGGCCGCGGCGAATTCCACGGAGGCGGTTGCCAGGTCGTTGTTGGCGAGGGCGGCCTCGCCGTGCGCGAAGTTCGCGCCGCCGGAGTCGTCGGCCGCCGTGTCGCCGTCGGACGTTCCGCCGCAGCCGGCGGCCAGGGCCGCAAGCGCGACCAGGCACATTCCCGCGAATGGCATTTTGATAGTCATGTCGTCACCTAGTTTTCCTTGACCGTTCCCTTGAGCACGGCCACGAACGCGCTTTGCGGGACGTTGACGTGTCCGAACTCCTTCATGCGCGCCTTGCCGCGCTTCTGCTTTTCGAGGACCTTCATCTTCCGCGTGACGTCGCCGCCGTAGAGCTTCGCCAGGACGTCCTTGCGGAACGGGCGGATGTCCTCGCGGGCGATGATCTCCCTGCCGATCGCCGCCTGGACTGGAATCTTGAACATGTGGGGCGGAATCGTCTCGGCGAGGGCCTTGCACATCTGCTGTCCCCGCGCGCGGGCCTTGGAGCGGTGGACCATCGTGGCGAAGGCGTCGACCTGTTCGGAGTTGAGCAGTATGTCCATTCGCACGATGTCGCTTGGCTGGTAGCCGGCCGGCTCGTAGTCCATGGAGGCGTAGCCGTGGGAGACGCTTTTGAGCGTGTCGTGGAAGTCGAGGAGGATTTCGTTGAGCGGGAGGCGGCAGTGGAGCATGACGCGGTGCGCGTCGACGGTCTCCGTGCCCTCCACGAGGCCGCGCCTGTCCATTACGATGCGCATGACGTCGCCGATCGTCTCGCTTGGCGTGATGATGCGGGCGGTGAGGACCGGCTCGGAGATTGACTCGAGCGTACTGGGGTCCGGCATCTGCAGCGGGTTGTCGAGGTCGCGTTCCTCTCCGCCCTTCATCTTCAGCTTGTAGATGACGCCGGGCGTCGTGGAGATTATGTCGAGGTTGAATTCGCGGCGCAGGCGCTCCTGGACTATCTCCATGTGGAGGAGTCCGAGGAATCCGCAGCGGAAGCCGAAGCCGAGGGCGACGGAGCTTTCGTGGTGGAATGAGAATGCGGAATCGTTGAGGTGGAGCTTTTCGAGGCCCTGGCGGACCTTCTCGAACTCGTCCGTGCTCATCGGGTATATTCCGCAGAAGACGGTTGGGCGCAGTTCCTTGAATCCGGGGAGGGGCTTTTCCGCGCCGAGCTTCGCGGTCGTCACGGTGTCGCCGATCATGACGTCGGCGGGGTCTTTGACCGTTCCCACGAGGTATCCGACCTGCCCGGCCTCCAGTTTGTCGGTCGGCTTTTTCGTGGGCGAGAATATTCCCACTTCGTGGAGGGTCGTCGTCACGCCCGAGCCCATGAACTTGACGGTGGCGCCGGGCCTGACGCAGCCGTCGACGACGCGGATGTAGGTGATGACGCCGCGGAACTCGTCGAACACGCTGTCGAACACGAGCGCGCGCAGGGGGGCGTCGGAGCCCTGCGTCTTCGGCGGGGGGATGCGGCTCACGATCGCCTCAAGGACGTCCTGGCAGCCGACCCCGGTTTTGGCGGAGACGAGGAGCGGGTCGTCCATGGGGATTGCGAGGATGTCCTCGATCTGCCTTGAGACGCCGGGGACGTCCGCGCCCGGCAGGTCGACCTTGTTGAGGACGGGGACGATTTCGAGCTTTGCGTCCTGCGCGAAATATGCGTTCGCGACTGTCTGCGCCTCGACGCCCTGTGCGGCGTCGACGACCAGCAGTGCGCCCTCGCAGGCGCCCATCGCGCGGCTCACCTCGTAGGCGAAGTCCACGTGGCCGGGGGTGTCGATGAGGTTGAAGAGGTAGGACTTTCCGTCCTTCGCCTGGTACATCATCGAGACGGGGTGGCTCTTGATGGTGATGCCGCGTTCGCGCTCCAGGTCCATCGCGTCGAGGGTCTGCGCCTTGAGCTCGCGCAGCGGCACGGCGTGCGTGAGTTCGAGAATGCGGTCGCTCAGCGTCGTCTTTCCGTGGTCGACGTGGGCGATTATGCAGAAGTTGCGGATGTTTTCTAGTGTCTGCTCCATAGCGTTCAAGGGATGATTATATCAAAGATTGCATCAGTTGCGGCGTTCCCATGGCTTGGATTCGGGCGCTTCCAGGAAAAAGTCCTTGATGGCGTCGAGGCGGTAGCCGTCGGCGACGACCTTTTCAAGGGCGGTGAAGAACTCGCCCTCCGGCGCGACGCCGGGGACGCCGGTGTCGATTTCCACGCGCTTGCCGTCGGCGTACTCCAGGTCGACGACCATGCGGACGTGTCCGGGGAAGCGTTCTGCGAGGGCCTTGAGCGCGGACGCCTTCTCCACGAGCTTCGGGTCTTCGTACGCGGCCCTGACGTGGATCGCCTTCGAGAAGCGGCGGACGCCCTCCTCCAGCGGATACGCCTCGCGCACGATGAACTGGACGTCGGAGAGCTCCGCGCGCGTTTCGCGGTCGGTCTTGTGCATGACGTCGCCGCAGAGGAGAATCGGCTTGTCGACGCACTCGGGCATCCACTCCTTGAACTTCGCGTACGTGCGCGCGAAGCAGAGGGCCTCCGTCTCCGCGTCCTCCCCGGCGTCTATGACGAGGATGGCCCAGGGCTGCGGCAGGTCGCCGTCCTTCTTTGGCTTCGACATCTTCACCATGCAGCTCTTGAGCATTCCGCCGAGGCGCGCAGGGACGCGGAGCTGGCGCTGGGCGCCGATTTCCTCGTAGAATGGGATGTCCGGCGGCTCCAGCGGGTTGTAGGTGGAGAGGGCGGAGAGCACGCGCCTGAACGCGCCGAGGGGGTGGCCGGTCATGTAGATGCCGGTGAGGTCGCGTTCGTCCTTGAAGCGCTGGGCGGCGGGCCAGCGCGGACAGTCCGCCAGCTCTGCGTCGGACGAATCCTCCTCCGGCGCCAGCATCCCGAACATGTCCATCTGCCCGCTCGCCCGCTCCTTCCCGCGCGCCGCGGCGCGCTTGAGCGCGAACTCGGCGTTGTGGAAGTAGCGCGCCCTGTGGAACGCGCCGTCCGCCTCGGCGAACTCGTCGAACGCCCCGCACTTGACGAGGTTTTCGAGAACGCGCTTGTTCACGACGGCGGCCGCGCAGAGGCGCGTGCAGAAGTCCATCATGCCCTTGTAGGGGCCGTTCTTCTCGCGCTCCGCCACGATCGCGTCCGCGGCGGCCGACCCGACGCCCTTGACGCCTGCCATGCCGTAGCGTATCGCCTTTCTCCCCTCCACCGGCGAGAAGCGCGACCACGACTCGTTCACGCTCGGCGGCAGCACCTCGAGCCCCATCGCGGCAGCCTCGGCCACGAAGCCCGGCAGCTTGTCGAAGTTCCCGATTTCGGAGGAGATCTGCGCACACATGAACTCCGCCGGATAGTGCGCCTTGAGGTATCCGGTCTGGTAGGCCACCCAGGCGTAGCAGACGGCGTGGGACTTGTTGAAGGCGTACGAGGCGAATGCCTTCCAGTCGTCCCAGATCTTGTCGATGAGCTTGCGGGCCTCCTTTTCGTCCTTCCACTTCCCGATGCGGAACTCCGGGTTCGCGAGGCAGCCGTCTACGAACTTGACCTTCAGCTCCTCCATGACGGCGAGCTGCTTCTTGCCCATCGCCTTGCGGAGCTTGTCGGACATTCCGCGCGTGAACCCGCCGAGCAGGCGGGAGAGAAGCATCACCTGCTCCTGGTAGACCGTGACGCCGTACGTGTCCTTCAGGTACTTCTCCATCAGCGGATGGTCGTAGGCGATCGGCTCTTCGCCCTTCTTGCGCTTGATGAACGTAGGGATGTACGCAAGCGGGCCGGGGCGGTAGAGGGCGTTCATGGCCACGAGGTCGGAAAGGCGTTCCGGCTGCAGCTCCATGAGGTACTTCTTCATGCCGTCGGATTCGAACTGGAAGAGGCCTGTCGTCTCGCCGCGGCCGAAGAGCTCGTACGTCTCCCCGTCGTCGTCGGGGATCTTGTCGGTGTCTATCTCGACGCCGCGGAACTGCCTGATGAGCGCGACGCATTCCTTTTCCACGGTCAGGGTCTTGAGACCGAGGAAGTCCATCTTCAGGAGACCGACGGGTTCCACGAAGTGTCCGTCGTACTGCGTCGTGAGGAGGGACTCGTTCTCCGTCGGCATGACGGGAAGGGTGTCCATGAGCGGGTCGCGGGAGATGATGACGCCGCAGGCGTGGACGCCGGGCTGGCGGATGCACCCCTCCAGGCGCATGGCGCGTTCCATGATGGAGTGGACTGTCGGGTCGTCGCTCTTCGTGGCGGCGACGAGCTCCGGGGAGTAGTCCTTGTTCGGCTCGCCGTTCTTGTCGGTGGCGCTCATGGCGGCCTTGAAGGTGATCTTCGGCGTGTCGGGGACGAGGGAGGCCAGCTTGTTGGCGTCGGCGAGAGGGTACTCCATCATGCGCGCGACGTCCTTGATGGCGCTCTTGGCGGCCATCTGGCCGAACGTCACGATGTGGGCGACGTGGTCTGCGCCGTACTTCTGCGTGACGTATTCGAGCACGCGCCCGCGCCCGCTGTCGTCGAAGTCCACGTCGATGTCGGGCATGGAGATGCGGTCGGGGTTGAGGAAGCGCTCGAAGAGGAGGTCGTACTTTATCGGGTCGACGTTCGTGATGCCGAGCGCGTAGGCGACGGCGGAGCCGGCGGCGGACCCGCGGCCGGGCCCCACCCAGACGCCCATTTCGCGCGCGGCGAAGATGTAGTCGTGCACGATGAGGAAGTAGCCGGGGAAGCCCATCGTCCTGATCGTGTCCAGCTCGAACTGCACGCGCTCGGAAACCTCGTCCGGCGCCGGGTCGCCCCACCGCCGCCTGACGCCGGCCCAGACGAGCGACGCCAGGTAGTCGGCCTCGAACTTGATGCGCAGCACCTTCTCGTAGCCGCCCAGCCGGTCGTAGTTCCCCGGCTTGTCCTCGGTGTTGAACTGCTCCCTGAGCTCGTCCTCCCCGAACTTCTTCGCGTACGATTCCTCCGTGCCGAACTCGGCGGGGATGGGGAACTTCGGCATGATCGGCGGGGAGTCGAGTTCGTACGTCTCCACCATGTCCGCGACTTCGAGCGTGTTGGAGAGCAGTTCCGGGTTGTCGGGGAAGAGCTGCGCCATCGTGTCGCCGTCCTTGAACCACTCCTGCCCGGTGTAGATCATGCGCGAGGGGTCGGAGAGCTTCTTCTGCGTGGACATGCAGAGCAGCACGTCGTGGGAGTCGTCGTCCTCCGCCTCCAGGAAGTGGACGTCGTTCGTCGCGATCACGCGGATGTCCAGCTTCTTCCCCAGCTCGAGCATTCCCCTGGCGATCGCGACCTGCCGGGCGTAGAGGCGGCGGTGCTCGTCGATCGCCGTGCCGGGGATGTTCGTCTTCACGGACTTGTGGAGCATCACCTCCAGCGAGTAGTTGCTCCCGAAGAGGTCCTTGTACCACTTCGCCACGCGCTCCGCCTCGTCCATGCGCCCGCCGTCGATCGCGTGGGCGACTTCGCCGGCGATGCAGGCGCTTGAGCAGTGGATGCCCTCGTGGTACTTTTCGAGGAGCGAGCGGTCGATGCGCGGGTGGTAGTAGAAGCCGTTGATGTGCGCCTCGGAGATGAGGCGGACGAGATTGTGGTAGCCCGTCAGGTTGAGCGCGTGGAGGCAGAGGTGGTGGCGCCGCTCCGTCTTGTCGCGCGACCTGTAGTCGCCCGACGAGGTGACGTACGCCTCGCAGCCGAGAATCGGCTTTATCTTCGGCAGGTCGCCGTACCCCTTCGACGCGCGGCATTCGTCGTAGAACGTCTTGAGCGCGAAGAGGTTGCCGTGGTCCGTGACGGCGAGCGCGCGCATTCCGCGTTCGCGGGCCTTCCGGACGAGCGGCTTTATGGCGCACTGCCCGTCGAGAAGGGAATACGTGGTGTGAAGATGGAGATGTACGAAGTCTGTCATGGCGCGGGCGCGGGTTCTGTTCGGTACTGATGCGTGGCGAAGCGAACGCTGATGATAGCAAAGTCCGCCGCCTGAAGTCAAATCGCAAGTCCGCCGGCCGCCGTTCGCGCGGCGTGACGGCGGGCGGCGGGTTTTGGTACAATCATTGCCATGAAAAACACGTCTTCCACGTTTAGTCTCGTCCTCGTCGCCACCATCGCGGCGGCGCTCGTCCATTCCGCGTCCGCCGCGCGCCCCATGACGGCGCAGGACGTCGAGAAGGTGAAGAACTCGCTCATCCACCGCGGCGACGGCACGGGCCGTCCGGACAACACGATGGAGGCCCTTCTCTACACGTGGGCGAAGGGCTACGTCCCGGAATGCGACATCCGCACGACGAAGGACGGCAAGGTCGTCGCGTTCCACGACGACTGGCTCAAGGGGCGCAAGATCGGCGACTGGCTCTGGTCTGAACTGCGCGAGGAGGACGTCGGCAGCTACCGCGGCGCGCAGTACGCCACCTGCCGCGCGCCGCTGTGGAAGACGATCTTCACCGCCATGGAGGAGAACCCGCGCCGCCGGATATACGTCGACTTCAAGACCGTCCAGCCCGAAAAGGTGGCCAAGCTCGTGAAGTCGCACGGACTCGAGCGCCAGGCCTGCTTCATCACGCGGGAATACGACCTCATCAGGCGCTACAAGGCCGCCCTGCCGGAAGGCCGCACGCTCCACTGGATGAACCTGGGCAACTGGGGGCGCATCGACTTCGACAGGCCCGGCGAGCGCGAGAAGTGCGAGGCGTACGAGATGGCGTTCTTCGAGAGGGCGGCGAAGGAGAACTTCAGGGACATAGACAACGTCCAGCTCCACTGCCAGGTGCGCAAGGCCGCCGACGGCACGTTCACGTTCTGCCCCCGGGTCGAGACGATGAAGTCCTGCATCGCCCGCCTCCACGCCGCCGGCGTCGAGGCCTCCATGTGCGTCTGGCAGAAGGAGGCCAACGACCCGGAGGTCTACAAGGCGCTGTGGGATATCGGCTTCGACTCCTTCGGCACCGACTACCCCGAAGCCCTCTACAAGGCCGTCTCCGACCTGTCTGGGCGATAGGATCTCGCGCATGACGGAGCGTGAACTCAGAGATTTGATTGCCCGCGGGGAGAGCGAACAGGTCGAAATGACAAGGGCGTTCGACAAGGCGGACAAGATGGGGCAGGCGATCTGCGCGTTCGCAAACGACCTTGGAGATACGAGACGCGCGGGCATGCTGCTTCTTGGAGTCGACGATGGCGGAAAGATCTCCGGGAAACGCATCGACGACAGGCAATTTGCGTCTCTGGGCGGTCTGAAGTCCGATGGCAACCTGCTTCCGCCGCCGTCGATGTCGGTTGAGAAGTTCGCCCTCCCCGAAGGGGACGTGGTTGCCATCACGGTGTTTCCCTCGAACTATCCTCCCATCAGATACAACGGGCAGATATGGGTTCGGGTCGGCCCGCGCAAGGCTCTTGCCAACGACGACGACGTGCGTGTTCTGATGGAGCGAAGGGCGAAGTTCGGAATCCGCGATGAGGAACTGCCCTGCGAGAGAGCGGAACTTGCCGATCTTGACTTGGATCTGTTTCGTGGAACGTATCTTCCGCGGGCGGTGAACGCCCAGGTCGTCGAGGATGATGAAAGGCCAGTCCTGGAACAGTTGTCCGCGCTGCGATTCTACAGCCGGGAAAAGAACTGTCCGACCAATCTTGGCGTGCTGCTGTTTGCGAAACATCCGGAACGCTTCGTCCCTTCGGCCTACGTCCAGTACGTGAGATTCGACGGCGACGACAACGGCGGGGACGTTCTGCAGGAGATTGTCTTCAGAGGCCCGCTTGTCAAGGCCGTGCAGGAACTTGACGTGTTCGTGAAGTCCGGCCCGGCGTCGGTGCGCCCCGTTCCGGTCAGTGCGTTTCGCGAGGAGATGGTGTCGCGCTATCCCGCCTGGGCGCTGCGGGAATTGGTGTTGAACGCCATCATCCATCGCGACTACTTTCTTGGCAATGCTCCGATAAAGTTCTACGAGTATTCCAGCGGACGCATTGAGATATCCAATGCGGGCGGACTGTTCGGTCGCGTCAACGCGGGCAACTTCCCCTCCATGAACGACTATCGCAACCCATTGCTTGCGGAGGCAATGAAAGTCCTGGGCATGGTCAACAAGTACAATCGCGGAATCGCAAAGGTGAATCGCGAACTTGAGGCCAATGGAAACTCAAGGGCGCACTTTGAAATAGACCGGCAGACGGAATTTCGCGTGACGGTGTATGCGGGCAAAAGTGGCCAGATGCCGGTCGAAAGTGGCCACATTGGCGCGGAAAGTGGCCAGATGCCGGTCGAAAGTGGCCACATTGGCGCGGAAAGTGGCCAGGTGTCGGCCGTGAGTGGCCACATTGGCGCGGAAAGTGGCCAGGTGTCGGCCGTGAGTGGCCACATTGGCGCGGAAAGTGGCCAGATGTCGGCCGTGAGTGGCCACATTGGCGCGGAAAGTGGCCAGATGAAAGTCGCGCCTCCTTCGTTTGCCTATGACGTCGATTCGCAGGACAGAGCGGTGTTTGACGTGGTTGCGCGGAATCCTGGAATCAAGGGCGAGGCGATATTCCTTGAAGTCAGGACGTCCCTGCGTTCCGTCAGGCGGACGCTGGACCGTCTGAAGAATGGACGGAGAATCGAATATCGAGGTTCAAGGCGAGCCGGCGGATGGTTTGCCATTGGGTGAACTTCTGAAGCCGCCTTGTCGTTGCCTGACATTGCGGATGGATGTGGAATGAGAATGAAGAGGATGGCGCATGGACAATGACGGACGATTTGGCGTGAGGGCGGTTCCGCTGGCGATTGTCGGCGGAGGCGCCGCAGGAATGTTCGCGGCGGTCGTCGCCGCGCAGCGCGGTCTTGGGTGTCTGATATTCGAGCGCAAGGCGCGGCTGGGCGCGAAGGTGCTGATGACCGCGAACGGACGATGCAACTTCACGAAGGACGTCCCAGTCGAGCGGATGATCCGCGATCTCGGAGATCCCGTGGGGCCATGGGCTGCGCCGGCGCTCCGGGCGTGTCCGCCGCAGGCGATAGCCCGCGGGTTCGCCAGCCTCGGCGTCCGCATCCGGCGCATGGAGGACGGCCGCCTCTTTCCGGATTCAGGACAGGCCGCGACGATCGTCCACGCCTTCGGCGACGTCCTGCGCGACTCGTCCGTTCCGATCTGCACGAACTGCCCCGTCCTCGGCATTTCGCCGCTTGAACATGGCTTCGCCGTGCGGACAGCCAACTTCACTATGGCCGCCGACAACGTCCTTGTGGCGACGGGCGGCGTGTCATTTCCGAAGACCGGCTCCGTGGGGGATGGGCAGAACTTCGCCCGAGAACTCGGCCTCGCCGTCGAGCCGTGCCGCGCCGGACTCGCGGGGTTCGAGACGTCGGACAGGTCTGTCGTCTCGCAGAAGGGAGCCCGCTTCGACGACGGCGCCGCGCGCGTTCTGGACGCGCAGGGACGCGAATGCTTTTCCTGCCGGGGAGAGGTCGACTGCGAATCATGGGGCGTCGGCGGGGCCGCCGTCTACAACTGCCGGCGCTGGCTCGCGCGCAACGGATCGCCAGTCCATTCCGTCGAACTCTCGTTCGGCGGAAAGCGCCTGACGCTTCCCAGTCCGAAGCCGCGCCCCGTCAAGGAGGCGATTGTCACGATGGGCGGCGTGTCGCTCGGCGAAGTCGACCCGGAGACGATGATGTCGCGCAGGCATCCGGGGCTCTTCTTCGCGGGCGAAGTGCTGGACGTGGACGGTCCGACCGGCGGCTACAACCTGACGCTCGCGTTCGCGACGGGACGCCTCGCCGCGATGTCGTGCCTCGCAAGAACGGGAAGGACTCGCAGATGAAGACGAACTACCACATGCACACCGTCTGGTGCGACGGGAAGGACACGCCTGAGGCCATGGTCGTCTCGGCCATTGCCAAGGGCTTCGACGTCGTCGGCTTTTCATCGCACGCCCTTCTGCCGGGCGGCGACCCCGGAACGCTCTCTCCCGAGACCGCGCCGAAGTACGTTGCGGAGATCCGCGCGCTCGCCGCGAAGTACGCGGGGAGCATCAAGATCCTCTGCGGCGTGGAGGCGGACTACATTCCGGGCGTCTCCGTATCCGACAGGTCGTCGTACGCCGCGCTCGGCGTCGACTACGTGATCGGGTCCGTCCACTACGTCGTGAAGGACGGCATCCGCCATCCCGTCGACCACACGCCGGAGATTCTCGCGCAGACGATCCGCGACGCCTATCACGGCGACGCGCGCGCCCTGGCGCGCGACTACTTCGCGCAGCAGCGCGACATGGCCTCACGCTTCGACTTCGACGTCATCGGACATCCGGACCTCATCCGCAAGTTCAACGGACGTCTCGCCTGCTTCGACGAGACCGCTCCATGGTATCGCGAAGAGCTGCGCCTGACGGCGGACGCCTTTGCCGCAAGCGGAAAGATCGTCGAGGTCAACACCGGCGCGATTTCACGCGGCTGGATGGACGACGCCTATCCTTCTTCCGAATTCCGCCGCCTCCTGCGCGAACGCGGAGTCAGGTTCCTGCTCGGCTCGGACGCGCACGCGGCCGACGCGATCGACTGCGCGTTCGACCGCTTCGGCCCGCAGGAGACGTACGTGGACGCCCCGCGATGAGCTGGATCGCCTTCATCCTTGCGAGCGCCGTCTTCCTGGCGTTCTACGACCTGGCCAAGAAGGCGTCCGTCCGCGACAACGCCGTCCTGCCCGTCCTCCTTTTCGCCACGCTCTTCGGCGCGGCGGCGTACCTTGGGACGCTCGCCTTCGCGGGCGGCGCCGGGGCGGCGTTCGGCTGCGATGCGCGGACGCACGGTCTCGTCTTCGTCAAGGCGCTGATCGTCTCGACGTCGTGGGTGCTCACGTTCCAGGGGCTGAAGACGCTGCCGATCACGATAGCCACTCCAATCCGCGCATCCGCGCCCGCGCTCGTGTTCATCGCTGCGTTCTTCCTCTACGGCGAACGTCCGTCCGCGCTGCAGGGCCTTGGCATGGCGCTCGTCTTCGCCGGATACTGGGCGTTCAGCTGGGCGGGACGGCACGAGGGGATAGACTTCTTCAGGAACCGCGCCGTCTGGTGCGCGGTGGGCGGCATGGCCGTGAGCGCGCTGTCGAGCCTCTGGGACAAGTATCTGCTGCAGGTGGCGAAGATTCCGGTCGAGCCGATGCAGTTCTGGTTCCAGGTCTATCTTGTCGCCGTCTACGCCGTCCTCCTCGCCGTGTGGAAGGCGTTCAAGATAGACCGGACTCCGTTCCGGTGGCGTCCGTGGATTCCGGCCGTGGGGATCATGCTTGCGGCGGCGGACTGGCTCTACTTCCGCGGTCTTGCCCATCCGGACGTGCCGATTTCCGTCGCCTCGCTGATGCGCCGCTTTTCGGTCGTGATCACCTTCGCGCTTGGCGCGGTCTTCTTCCGTGAGCGCAACCTGAAGCGCAAGGGACTGGCCCTCGCCGCCATCGTCGCCGGAATAACGCTCCTCTGCCTCTGACATCCCCCACTGCCAAATGGTTAAGTCTGGGCGGCGTTCGCGTCATGGGAGGGACGCGCCCCCGCGCGTCCGCCGACGCACTGAAGGCAATCGCCGCGCATGCCGCGACACATGGCAAAACCATTCTGTCCACAAGCCTCACAGTTCCCGGCTCCTTTCGTTTCCCCATGCCGCCCTGCGCATCCCTGCAATTGAGCTGGCGACGATTCTGGCAGATTCCGTCCGTCCCGTCATTCCGGGTCTTCCGGGACACAGAGGCGGAAGCCGATGGCCGCGCGTTCGTATGAGCCGTCCGCCGAGTTCTGCGGATAGCGGTAGGCGGAGCGGTAGACGCGGTAGCGGACGTGCTTGATTTCGTTGCCCAGCGTGTCCGTGCCGCCTTCCCCGTCCGCGAAGTAATGCGAGCCGCGGGTGATGCGCTTCGGCGCGTCCATCTCAGCGACCGGGCCGGCCGGGTCGTCCGCCGCGCTCTGCAGCCAGTTCGATCCGTCCGCCATCACGCCCAGCGTGGTCGTCCAGTTGTGGACGCAGCCCACCATGTCATGGAGGCCCCAGGCGTTCGGGGCCTGTCCGCCCACGAGGGGCGTGCGCGACGGGCCGGGGCGTCCGGAGTTCGATTCCCGCCAGATGTTCTCCACGCCGAACCAGTAGGCGTTCGTCGTCCCGGCGCGGCAGGCGTATTCCCATTGCGCCTCCGTGGGGAAGTCCACGCACAGGCCAGTCCGCGCGCGCAGTCGGCCGATGAACGACTGCGGGTCGACGGCCGGCCACCCGCGCTCGTCCACGTCCTTCCCGAAGCAGAAGCCCGCGTTCGCGCCGTCGCGCCCGCGCACTGCGCCGTAGTGCGCGCAGTCTCCGCGCGCGGCCGCCGTGTCGGCGTCGTTCGCATACGACCGCTTCGCGCCGAACGTCTCCAGCTGAAACGCCGTCACGGGGTAGACTCCCAGCCAGAAGCCCTTCGTTAGGCGAATCGGCACACGCGCCTCGCGCGCGGCGTCGGACGGCAGACGATACGGCTCGTCGTCGGGCGAGCCCATCATGAAGAAGTCCTGCCCGTCGTGGGCGTCCTTCCACTCGTCCGACATCGTGGCGGGGACGTGGCGGAAGACCATGAACGCGGTCTTGTAGAGGTCGTTCGAGTTCACGTACGAGCCGAAATCCGTCGGATACCAATCGCGTTCGCCCGTCCGCAGGTTCAGCGTGAAGTACGGGGCCTTTTCGGGTTGCGCGTCCGCGACGGACAGGTGGAAGCGCAGATGCGCGAACGTCCGCCCCGCGTGGTCGGTCAGGGGATTCCAGACGAACCGGTTGCGCCCCAGCTTCGCGAGCGGCGCGTGGAGCGAGGCGGGCGAGATCGCGACGCGCGAACTGCCGTTCGAGGCCACGACCGCAATTCGGACGCGCGCGCCGGGATCGGCGTCCTCCGGCGCGACGAGCGTGAAGTCAACGTCGACGAGCGTCTGCCACGGCGCGCGGCTTTTCGCCGAGACGTCCACGATCGAATAGTCCGCCGCCGTCGCGCCGGCGAGAGACGCCGCGCATACGGACAGGGCAAGGGAAAGCGCAATCTTCTTCATCGTCACACCGCCTTTCTCGGTTCAGGGATGGTTCGTCGTCAGGCAGAGCCTAGCCCCGCAGTTGGTCTGTTCCGCCGGCGCGTCGCCCTTCTGCGGGAAGCGGTAGGCGGAGCGCGATACGCGGACGAGGGCGTCCCCTTCGGCCCAGCGGTGCGACCCGCGTGTCACGCGGCGCGGGGTGTCGTACTTCGGCGTCTGCCCGACGGGATCGTCGCCCGCTTCGTGGAGACAGGCGCTGTCGTTGCTGTCGTTGTCCTGCGAACGCCCCAGCGTGAGCGTCCACTGGTGCCGGCAGCCGACGAGGTCGTAGAACCCCCAGGGGTTCGGCGCCTTCGTGCCGACCGCAGTGGTTCGCGATGCGGTCTTCTCGATTGCCGCCAGGGTGGATTCGCAGTAGTGCGGCGTGTCCGTTCCTGCGCGGCAGGCGTATTCCCACTGCGCCTCTGTGGGGAGGTCGAAGTCGAGGCCGGTGAGAGTCCGAAGCCGTCCGATCGGCGTGTCGGGGTCGACCGCGCGCGAAGACGGCCAGCAGTACGCGCCGCCCGGCCTGTCCTCGCCACGCCAGGAGGCGTATGTCGTGCCGCCGACGGCGGAGGCGTCGTTCGTTTCCGCGCCGCCCGTCAGGCGGCTGAGCTGCCCGACGGTGACGGGGAAGACTCCGAGCCAGTACGCCTTCGTCAGGCGCACGGCGGCGGGACGTTCGCGCTGCCTGTCGTTTTCGGTCTGGCCGAGCGCGGACTCGTCGTCCGCGCCCATCGTGAAGAAGTCCGCGCCGCGCGCTTTCGTCCAAGTGGAGGAGATGGTGGACGGCACGTACCTGAACACCATGTAGCGCGTCTTGTTGAGGGCGTCGGCGAGAACTTCGTCCGCGAACGACGCGCCGTGCCGCGTGCAGATACCGGTGTCAAGGTCGACGCGCAGGTAGTGGAATTCAAGCGGCGCCTCCGCGACGTCCACGCGGAACGCGACGTCCTTCAGGTCTTGGCGCGGGAAGTCGGCGGAGGACTCCCACGTCACGACGTGCCAGCCGGCGCCGAAGACCTCCGCGCCTGACACGCCGGTGAGCGGATGCTCCGTGCCGTCCACGATGGCGGACACCGCCACCCGGGCGCCGGCCTCCGGCGTTGTGAACGCCTCGGACGTGTCGAGGAAGAACGAGACGTCGACGGCGGTGGCCCACGGCCAGCGCGGCTGCGCGGACACGCGCGACACGGTGAAGTCCGCGCCGGACAGAACGCCCGCGCCCATGCAGAGAAGACCCAGCAGAATGAATTTCCCCATGACGGATTCCTCCTTCTCGCCTTTTCCTTTCAGCGGAACACCACGAGCGTGCCGCCGTGCGGCGCGTCCAGCCACGCCTCGCACAGCCGGTTCACTGGATGCCTGAGGTCCCGGAACCAGAGTTCGACCTTCAGCGGTCTCTTCGGCAGCGCGTCCGCGCCGTAGACGGCAACGCCGACGGGGCGGTTGAAGCTGTTCGTCCAGATTTCGCCCGTCGTCAGGTCTGTCCAGAGCAGATGGGCGCTCGATGCCTCGTTGATGAACCAGTCCGTGTCCCAGGGGATGCGGACCGGATGGCGGATCGCCTGCCAGTGGTTGCGGTCCGTTGGCCCGTGCCGGACTTCGGCGTGCCCGAACGCGCCCGGCACGACCTCCACGAGGTGGGACTTCGAGCGCGACGCGCCCTCGGCGTTTCGGAACGCGAGCGTGACCGTGGCGACGCCGGACGGCATGTCCGCGCCGACGTCGAACAGGTCATCCATGACGAGATTCGTCGCGGAGACGTCCGTCACCGCGACCGTCCGCGGCGTTTCAAGGAAGTCGGCCGCGAACGTCACCGTCGCCTCGCAGGCGTCTGCAGGCGCCCACTCCCACGACCAGTCCCAGCTGACGTCCAGCCGGTTCTCCGTCATGCGGCAGAAGCCGGCGGCGGACGTCTGCGCGCAGACCCGCACGTCGTTGCACGTCGCGGCGTCCGCGCGCGCGACCGCCGCGACGGCGGCCAGCGCCAGCGGCGCGACCGCCCGTCCAAATCCTTTCGCACGTTCCATGCGTCTCCTCCTTGTCGTTTCGTCAGGCCAAAGTCCGGCCGGGTTCGTCACGAGCATCGTCTCGATCTGCGCGTCGGAAATTGAAAACTTGAAAAACCGTTTTTTTTTCGCTGTCATTTTCGCACAACTGCCCGCGAAACACTTGCATGATGAGACCGAAAAAGTGTACAATCTGTCCAATTCCCTCCTGCGTTGACGCAGACGAACGGGAATGGTAGAATGGCGGCATGGAACGGCATCCCAAAATACCATACGGCATCAAGGACTTCAGGCGCATCCGGTCCGAGGGCTACTACTACGTGGACAAGACGGCCTACATCCGGCGGATGGAGGAGCGCGACAGCTTCGTCTTCTTCGCGCGTCCCAGGCGCATGGGGAAGTCGCTCTTCGTGGAGACGCTGCGCTGCTACTACGACGTCAGGGAGAAGGCGAATTTCAAGAAGCTGTTCGGCGGCCTCGACATTGGAGAGACGCCGACCGAGAACGCGAACAGGTACTATGTGCTCCAGCTCGACTTCTCGATCGTGGGCGGCGGCGTCGGCGAAACGCTGGAGTCCGCCTTCGAGCAGCACGTCGCCATCGCCCTCGACGACTTCGTCTACCGCTATTCCGCGGACTTCCCGCCCGACTTCGCCGCGCAGACGCGGGAGATGAACGCGGCGGGCAAGTTCGCCGCCATCGTCCGCCGTGCCCGTATCGGCGGAACGGGAATCTACCTGATCATCGACGAGTACGACAACTTCACAAACTCCATGCTCCGCAGCGAGGTGAACGCGGACTATCGCGCGGTCACGCACGGCGCCGGATTTTACAGGAGCTGGTTCAAGAAATTCAAGGAGGGCTGCTCGCGCATCTTCATGACCGGAGTCTCGCCCGTCACGATGGACGACCTCACGAGCGGATTCAACATCGCCGCCAACCTCACGCAGGACGAGGAGTTCAACGCGATGGCCGGCTTCTCCGAGGCCGAGGTCGTGAAGATGTACTCCGACTTCAAGGGCGTAGGCGAGTTCACGGAAGGCGACCCCGCGGCGATCGTGAAGTCGATAAAGCCGTGGTACGACGGCTACTGTTTCGCGACGGCGTGCATCGGGAAGGAGTGCGTGTTCAACAGCGACATGGCGCTCTACTACCTGAAGTCGCTTGTCGCCAGGGGCCGGCCGCCGGAGAACATGGTGGACGCCAACGTCAGGACGGACTACGAGAAGCTGAAGGTCATCGCGGAGATTCAAAGGCAGCACAGGTACTGCGCAGGGACAGGCTCCTGTGCGGTGCAGGACTCTGATGTCCAAGACGGCGCAATGGCAGACGCAGCCGCAGGGCAGGTCACTGCGCCGGCAGCCGCACAGGCGCTTGCATCAGGGTTCCGCACCGCATCTGGCGCTGCGGTGGCGGATGCTTTCCCTGCTCCGCCATTGGCGCCTGCGGCGGCAGATGAGCCGGCCATTGCGCCGTCTTTGCCATCAGAGTTCTGCACCGCATCAGATGCCGCAGAAAACGCCGCGCTCGACAACGTGGGCGTGCTGCCGGTCACGGAACTGCTGGCGGCGACGGGCGAGATCTCCTTCGACCTCGTCGAGAGCTTTCCCGCCGACAGGATATCCGACCTCGCGAACTTCCACTCGCTCTTCCACTACTACGGAATCGTGTCGATGCAGGGCAGACGGCGGGGAAGCACGGTCTTCCGCATCCCCAACGTCTGCGTCCGCCGCCAGCTCTTCGACTACCTCCGCGACTCCTACCACAGGACGCGGACGCCCGACTGGATCGAGTGGTCGCGTCTCGCCTCCGCGTTCGCCTACGACGGCGAGTGGGAGCCGTTCCTCAGACGCCTCGCGCGGGACTACGCGGAGACTACGCCGGTGCGCGGCGGCCTCCAGGGCGAGATCCGCGTGCAGGGCTACATGCAGGCGGAGTTCGGACACCTCAAGTTCTACCTCCTCGCGCCGGAGATGGAGCTTTCTCGCGGGTTCTGCGACTTCTGTCTCTTCCCCGAGCGCGTCCACTACGGCGACGCCTCGCACAGCTATCTCATAGAGCTCAAGTACGCGCCCAAGGACGCCTCGGACGCCGATATGGCCGTGAAGGTCGCGGAGGCGAAGGCGCAGCTTGCGAAGTACCGCGCCGACCGCTCCGTCCCGTCCCTCGCGCGCGGCACGACCCTCCACCAAATTGTCTACGTCTTCCGAGGCGCAGAGCTGCACGCCCTTGAACAAATCAGCAGCGAGACAATGGCCTGAACGATCAAGAGGCAAGTGGACGAGTGAATGCGGGTTCTACGACCAGAGCCACTGTCTTCCGCCCTCGCAGGCGAGCGCGGGAAATGGTAGAATAGGCGGCGGAAACGGCGGAAGTCCGGTCGACGAATCCAAGGCAAGACGATGGGAGCACGAGAATGAATTCAGGAAGCGGCGCAATGGAGACCAATGGGCCTGCGAAGCACTGCAGCACGGCGCTGGGACGGCGCGCGTTCGTCGGCTTCGGCGCCGCGTTCGCGGCGGGGTTTGGAAATTCCGCGCGCGGAGCGGCCGGCGGGCAGGCGGGCAGGGTCAACCTCCGGGTGGGCGTAGTCTCGGACGTCCACCTCACGGCGGCGGCGCCGATGGCGGAGGCGCGCTTCGAGAAGGCGCTGCGCTATTTCGACTCCCGCAAGGCAGACGCCGTGCTGCTGTGCGGCGACATTGCGGACTACGGGCTTGTCAGCGAACTCGTCCGGGCCGGGGACGTCTGGCGCAGGGTCTTTCCCGGCAGCCGCCGTTCCGATGGCGCCCACGTCGAAAAGCTGTTCCACTTCGGCGACCACGACAATGGCGGATACATGCATCGGAGGCATCCCGACTATGCGAAGCGCAAGGAGGAGATCGAGCGCGACTCCATCTGCTTCAACGACCGCAGGGAGGTCTGGCGCAGGGCGTTCGACGAGGAGTGGTCGCCGATCATGGTCAAGAACGTCAAGGGCTATGCGTTCGTTCTTGGAAACCACCAGTGCGTGGACCCGGCGGCTGACCGGCATGGAGACGTCGTGCCCGGCGTGGACGCGGCCCTGGCGGCGCTAAGGCCCGATCAGTCGCGTCCGTTCTTCTATTCGCAGCACCGCATCCTGCGCGGGACGGCGGGCGGGCCGGACGTCTGGGGGCAGGAGGCCGGCGTGGTGACGAGGATACTTGCGGACTATCCGAACTGCTTCGCGTTCTGCGGCCATGGACACGTCCAGGCGACGGACGAGCGCAGCATCTGGCAGGGCGCGTTCACGGCGGTGGAGGTCCCTTCCCTCCGCTATCTCCTCCAGCATCCGGGGCGGGAGAACGGCTACTGCATCACGGATTTCAAGAAGAACGAGAGGCGTCCGCCGCAGATGAAGATGACGTCGACGTGGGGCGACGGACACGGCGGGATGTTCATGTCCGTGTCGGACGGCGAGATCGTGCTGGAGCGTCTTGACATGGACGCGCTTGAGAAGGTCGGGCCGGACTGGGTCGTTCCGCTTGCGCGGGACGCGGGAAGGCCGTACGACCATGCGCTGCGGGCGCGGCGCGATCCGGCGCCGGTCTGGCCGGCGGGCGCGCGGGCGTCCGCGACGTTCATGAAGAACGGCGAGAACCGGGCCGGCGAGAAGGTCGACCAGTACGTCGTGACGTTCCCGCCGGCGCGGTCGGAAGGCGCCGCGCCGCGCGCCTACGACTACGCCGTGAAGGCGGTCGGCATGAAGGGCGGCGACGAGCGGACGCTGTGCGAGAAGCGCGTCTATTCGCCGTGCATCTATCGCGCCGAAAGGCACGAGCGCCGGCTTGCATCGTGCGTGTTCGCGGCTTCGGAACTCCTCGGAGACCATGATGTGCTGCGCTTCGAGGTGCGCCCGCTGAACGCTTTCGGCCGGGCGGGCAAGTCCCTGAACGCCGCATGTGCCTGCGGCGCGTGAGGACGCGCGCTCTCCCGATGCGTTCGACTTTGAAGCGCCGTTGATTCGCGATGGGCGATTTGTGCTATAATGCTCTTCCGTCTTAAAAGGAAGGAAGACACTATGGCGTTTAAAATCGGATACATGCCGCTCTCCAAGGTCAACTGGACGAACGACACCCTTGAGGCCGCGCGCGAAAATGCGCTTAAGTTCCTGAAGTCCCTGCCGGACGTCGAGGTGGTCGGCCCCGACCACATGCTGACGCTGGAGGGCGAGGCGATCGAGCTGCTCGAACAGTTCGAGAAGGACCGTCCCGACCTGCTGATCACGCACTTCATGACGTTCTCGCTCGGCGTCGTGCCTCCGATGTTCGCGCAGCGCCTGAACGTGCCTGTCGTGCTCTGGAGCATGCACGAGCCGGACCCGAAGGGCGGGCGCCTTCAGAACAACAGCTTCTGCGCGGCGAACATGAACGCGCACCACATGTACCGCCTTCACATCCCCTACTTCCACGTGCACGCGGAGCCAGGCACGGCCGAGGCGGCGCAGGCGATCACAAGCGCCGTGAACGTCGCCAAGGCGATGAAGGACCTGCACCGTCTCCGCATCGGTCTCATCGGCGGCCGCGTCCCGGGCTTCTACACGAGCTGCGTGAGCGAGATGCTGCTCCGTCGCAAGCTCGGGCCTGAGGTGAAGATCATCACGGAGCACGAGCTCTTCACGACGGCGAAGAACCTCACGCAGGAGGAAGTCGCGGACGCGATGGCGTGGATCGACGCGGACACGAAGACGCATCCGACCGACGGCCCGCGCGGCGACCAGAAGGAGAAGAGCGCCCGCCTGATCGGCGCCGTGAAGAAGATGAAGGACAAGTTCTTCGTCGACTGCTTCGCCATGCGCTGCTGGCCGGAGGTGATCCTGAACGAGTTCTACGGCATTGCCGTCTGCTCCACGCTCGGACACCTCACGAACCACGGCTACCTGACCGCCTGCGAGGGCGACGTCTACGGCGCGGTGATGATGCGCGTGGGGCAGATCCTCTCCGGCGACCTGCCGTTCTTCTGCGACATGATAAAGATGGACGGCGACTACGGCGTGGCCTGGCACTGCGGCGCCGCGCCGTGCGGACTCTGCAAGCCCGGCTACCAGCCGGAGCTTCACTGCTCCGCCACTGTCGAGGGCGGCGGCGTGAAGGGCTGCACGGGCGAATTCCCGCTCAAGCCCGGCCGCGTGACGCTCGCCCGCCTGGGCGAGACGCGCGACGGCGACGGCTTCCGGATGCTCGTCGCGACGGGCGAGGGGCTTGACACGGACATGTTCGTGCGCGGCACTCCGCTCAAGATCAGGTTCGACGCCGGCTGCGACGCCCTCCGCAAGGAGGTGATCGAGAACGGCTGGGAGCACCACTACGCGCTCATGTACGGCGACCACGCGGACGAGCTGTCCGACTTCTGCCGCAACATGGACGTGGAGTTCCACCTCGTGCGCTGACCACAACCCGAAGACAGAAGGAGAAACACGATGCGCGGAAAGCTTACTGGAAATCGCCTCGCCGGGCTGTGCCTTGCGGCGGCGTTCATGCTGTCAGTCGCGGCGCCGGCGGCACATTCAGCCCCCACGCCGGAGAACGGAGTCACCGCGCATCGCGGGGCGTCCGTCTTGCATCCCGAGAACTCGCTTGAGGCGTTCCACGCCGCGAACGAGATTGGCGCGGACTGGATCGAGACGGACGTCTACCTCACGAAGGACGGCCGGCTGGTCCTCGCCCACAACCCCACGACGGGCGAATACGCGTCGAAGAACCTCAACGTCGGCGCAAGCACGTTCGCGGAGCTTGCGGAGCTGGACATGGCGGAGAAGTTCAGGGCGCGCCGCGGGCTAACCCTGGAGCAATGCCCGAAGGTGCGCATCGTCCGGCTGGAGGAGGCCATCGACCTCGTTCTGCGCGAGAAGAAGGCGCGCCTTTCCCTGCAGCCGAAGAACGACTGCGTGGACAGGACGATCGCGCTCATCCGCGAGAAGAAGGCGCAGGCGTGGGTGGGCTTCAACGACGGCAGCCTCCAGAAGATGGCGCGCGTGAAGCAGCTCGAACCGTCCATACCGGTATTCTGGGATCGCTTCGGCTCGGACGTCGACAAGGACATTGCCACCGCCCGCGCCCGCGGCTTCGAGTCGGTGGTGATGTTCTGGAAGGACGTCACGGCGGAGAAGGTGGCGAAGCTGAAGGCGGCCGGATTCAAGGTCGGCGCCTGGACCGTGAACAGCCCGGCGGAGATGAAGCGCCAGCTGGACATGGGCGTCGAGCGTATCTACACCGACGCGCCGGACGTCCTGTTCGAAGTCATGCGAAAGCGCGCCGGCCGCCGGTAGTCGTCCGCGAATGTTCCCCGTCCGCTCATACATGCTCGACGTGAGCCGCGACAAGGTGCCCACGATGGCCACCTTGAAGCTGCTCGTGGAGCTGCTTGCCGAGTTCAACTACAACCAGCTGCAGCTCTACGTCGAGCATACGTTTGCGTATTCCGCGCACCGCGCCGTCTGGGAAAAGGCCTCTCCGCTCACCGCGGCGGAAGTCCGCGAACTCGACGCCTTCTGCGCGATGCACGGAATCGACCTGGTGCCGAACCAGAACTCGTTCGGACACCTCGAGCGCTGGCTCACGCTCCCGGAGTACAACTCCCTCGCAGAGCTCCCCCATGGCGGCGCTCCGCTTCCGTGGGGCGGCTTCAAGAAGGACCCCACCACGCTCTGCCCCACGGACCCGCGCTCGCTTGAGTTCCTCGCCGGACTGTACGACGAGCTGCTGCCGAACTTTTCGTCCTCCCTCTTCAACGTCGGGTGCGACGAGACGTTCGACCTGTTCGGCGGCGGCCGCAGCGCGGATGCGGTGGCCGAGCGCGGAGAGGGGCGGGTGTACCTGGAATTCCTGCTGAAGGTGGCGGAGCTTGCGCGAAGCCGCGGGAAGCGTCCGATGTTCTGGGGCGACGTTGTCCTGAAGCATCCGGAGCTTGTGCCGGAGCTGCCGAAGGACATGGTGGCCCTGGACTGGGGCTACGAGGGAAACCACCCGTTCATGTCCGAGGCCGAGCGCTTCGCGAAGGCGGGACTCGACTTCTACGTCTGCCCGGGGACGAGCGCGTGGAACTCGCTTTCCGGCCGGGTGGAGAACATGCGCGAGAACGTGGCCGCCGCCGAGCGGGCGGGCCGGCAGTTCGGCGCGAAGGGGTTCATGGTGACGGACTGGGGCGACGGCGGACACTGGCAGCCGCTTGCCGCCTCCCTGCCGGGGCTGATACTCGGCGGCGCGATGGCGTATGAAGGGCCGTCCGCCGCGAAGATGGACCTGGAGGACGCCCTCAACGGCGTGATGGGCGTTCCGCTCGGCGGCGTTCTTTTGCGCCTCGGCACGCTCTACCTGCGCGGCGGGGCGCTGCGCGCGAACTCGACGGAGCTGTTCCGCATCCTTTCGGGCGACCGCGGATATTCGCGCCATCCGGGGCTGACGGACGCCGTGCTGGCGGAGATATCGTCCGTCGCGGAGGGCTGCCGGCACGCGGCGTCGTGCTTCGCGTCCGGGGCGTATCCGAACGTCTGGGCGGTCGAGATAATGCACATGGCGAACATGGTGGACGCGGCGTGCAACCGGCGCGACGAAAGGCGTCTTCGCTTCCTCAGGGCGGAGCACGACCAGGTGTGGCTGCTTCGCAACAGGAGGGGCGGAATGGACGATTCGCGGGAGAGGCTCCCGCGCTTCTAGGAGACGTGCTAATGGGCAGAATGCTTGGACTTGTCTCTGCGGTGGTGTCGATGGCGAACTGCGTCGCCGGCGCGCAGCCCGTCCCGTCGGACTTCGCGTTTCCGGGGCGGCGCGCCTCGAACGAGGTGTGGAACGTGTCGCTGGTGATAGACTGCTCGCAGATGGCGGGACCCGACGTGCGGACGCAGGCGCTGGACTTCCTGTACGACCTTGGCGACGAGGACGTCGTCTCCATCGTCGCGTATGCGGACCACGTGCGGCTCGTCGCGCCGCCAGGGCGGCTCGGCGACAGGCGCGAGAACATCGTCCACGAGATCTCCGCCCTGCCCATCGGCGGCGGCGCCGCGCTTTTCGCCGGCATTTCGATCGGCGCCATGCAGCTGCGGAAGAACGAGAAGCTGCGCCGGCCGAATCTGCTCCGCGTGTTCTGCCAGGGGCGCGGGACGGTGGGCCCGTCGCGGCCCGACCTGATGGAGCGGCTGACGGTGGCGCTCGGGAAGTCCGGCATATGCGCCGTCGGCATTCCGGGCGGCGATGGGACGTCAGCGTCCGGGAGGGACGCCAGGTGAACCGCGACCTTCGCATCTATCTTCTTGCGATAGGCCTTCCGGCCGCGGTGATGACGTTCTGGGGCATCCGGCTTCTCTTCCGCGAGGCGGAGCGCGCGCAGGAGGCGGAGATGGTGTCGCTTCAGGCGCGCGCGGAATACGCGGCGTCGGACATCTGTTCGCACATCCGCTCCGTGGGCGACGGCCAGCTGGCGAAGGTGGCCAGCCTGGCGGCGAACACAAGGGAACGCGAGGTGATGCTCAAATGGATGATGGAGAACGACCCGTACGTGCGCAATGCGTTCATATGGCGCGCTGGCAAGGGAGTGGTCTGGCCCAGGCTCGGGGACTGCACGGAGGAGCAGCGGAAGTTCCTTGAAAGGAAGGGCGCGCAGCTGGGGCCGGACGCGCAGTGGGTCGACGACAGGCCGGAGTCCATTTCCGGATGGATGGTCTCGAAGGGAGAGCGGGGACCGGAGGTCGTCAGCTGGATCCAGGTTGCAACGAACGTCGTCTGCGGGATGGAGATAGAGGTGCTCACTCCGCTCCTGCACATTCCGCCGGCGATTGTCGCAAACGGGACGGACAATCCCAACAGCCTGTCCGGACGCGCCACGATCGCGGAGATACGCGACGGCAACGACGAAATCGTCATCCCCGCGTCCTCCCCGCCGCATCCCGGCACCCTCTACGGCGAGGCTCCGCTGGACGCCATCCTGCCCGGGCTCCGCATCCGCGTCATGTGGCGAAACGGAAGCGAGGTGATGGCCGGCGCCTCGTGGGCGCTCGTCGCAAGCGGGTCGTGTCTTCTGGCGCTCCTCACGACGTCGCTCATGGCCGGCGGACTTCTCCTGATGCGCGCGGCGAACAGGGCCCGCGCCGAGGCGCTTGTGAAGACCGACTTCGTGTCGAACGTCTCCCACGAGTTCAAGACGCCGCTCACGTCGATCGGCGTGTGCGCGGAACTCCTCGCCGAAGACCTCATTTCCAATCCGCAGAAGCGCCGCGAGGCCGGGCGGACGATTTTCGAGGAGTCGCGTCGGCTGACGCAGATGGTGACGGACATCCTGGACTTCAGCCGGCTGGAGAGAAACCGCTTCACCTTCTCCCCGTGCAACTTCGTACTCATGCCGGTCGTCCATGAACTCGCCCCCTCGGCGGACGTCCCGCCGGAGACGATCGTCTACGCCGACCGCTCCGCCCTGCGCCATGTCCTGCGCAACCTACTGGAAAACGCGGCGAAGTACGCCGCCGAGGGCGGCCCCGCGGAAGTGGCGGCGGCGGAACGGGAGGATGGTCGCATCGCGCTCACGGTCTCCGACCGCGGGCCCGGCGTCCCGCCCTCCGCGATGGAGAAGATGTTCGACAGGTTCTGGCGCGGCGACGACTCGGTGACGACGGAAGTCGGCGGAAGCGGCCTTGGCCTGAGCATCGCGCGGCAGTTCGCCCGCGGCATGGGCGGAGACCTGACCGTCGCCGCGCGCGAAGGCGGGGGACTTGTCTTTGCGGTCTTGTTGAAGAAAGGAAATGCAAATGGCTGAGATTCTGCTTGCGGAAGACGACAG
Organism: uncultured Lentisphaeraceae bacterium; assembly: GCA_964386385.1. GTDB lineage: Bacteria > Verrucomicrobiota > Kiritimatiellia > RFP12 > UBA1067 > RUG572. The sequence continues at coordinate 36,548 of CAYLRN010000007.1, forward strand.
GCACATAAGGGAATGGCTGCCCGTGGCGCTTGAAGGGCAGGGGCATGGCGTCCATGCTGTCTGCGACGGCGTGGCGGCGCTGGAGGCGTACAGGCGCCGGCGGCCCGACCTTCTCCTTCTCGACGTGATGATGCCGAAGAAGAGCGGCTACACGGTCTGCACGGAGATACGCAAGGAGGACAAGACGCTTCCCATCCTCATGCTCACGGCGAAGACCGCCGAGGCGGACAAGGTGCTGGGCCTCGACGTCGGGGCCGACGACTATCTCACGAAGCCCTTCGGCATCCGCGAACTCGTCGCCCGCGTCTCCGCGCTCCTCCGCCGCACGCGCGCGCTTGAGACGGAACGCCAGTCGAAGAACTGGACGACCGCGAAATGCGGCTCGCACGTGATCGACATCAAGGGACATCTGCTTGAGGACGAGGACGGGAAGAAGACGCCCCTCACGACTCTGGAGTTCGGCCTTCTCCGCCTCCTCGTCGCCCATCCGGGCGAAGTCCTCTCGCGCGACAGGCTGCTCAACGAATTGTGGGGCATCTCGTACCTTGGGTCGACGCGCACGCTTGACCAGCATGTCGCGCTCATACGCAAGAAGCTCGGAAGGGACGCGGAGCTGATCGAGACCGTCTACGGCTCCGGCTACCGTTTCAATCCGGCATCCGATGTGCTAGAATAGGCCACTCCGATTTTCACACACCCCAACGCGGCGCCAGGCCGCAGCAAGGAGCACGATTCGCATGAAAGACCTTAAAGCCGCCTACCGCACCATCGAGTCCGACCACTTCGCCCCGGCGATGGAGATCTCCTTCATCGACGGCGAGAGCCGCCAGACCCTCCGCTACGAGAAGGCCACGTGGAACATCGGCGGCGAGGAGAAGGGCCTCCGCTACGGCGAGAACCCGGGGCAGGAGGCCGCCCTCTACAAGCTCGTCAACGGCAACGTCGTCCTTGGCGACGTCGTCATGCTCGGCTCGAACCTGCCGCTCGCCTCCACGCCCGAACTGCTCCAAAGCGGCAAGCACCCCGGCAAGACGAACGTCACGGACGCCGACAACGCGCTCAACATCCTCCGCTACCTGATGGACAGGCCAACGGCCGTCATCGTCAAGCACAACAACCCCTGCGGCGTCGCCACCGGCACGACGCTCGCCGAGGCCTACTACCGCGCCAACAAGGCGGACCGCCTTGCCGCGTTCGGCGGCTGCATCGCCCTCAACCGCGACTGCGACGTCGAGACGGCGAAGCTGATCCTGGAGAACTACGCCGAAGTCGTCGTCGCCCCCGACTTCCAGCCTGGCGTGGCGGACCTTTTCGCGACGAAGAAGAACCTCCGCGTCTTCCGTATCCGCAACATGCAGCGGCTCGCCGACTACGTGGCGAAGCACGTCGTGGAGTTCAAGAGCCTGATCGACGGCGGAATCGTGGCGCAGACCTCCTTCTGCGCGAACGCCCGCCGGCCGGAGGACATGATGCCCGCCTACTGCAACCGAAAGATGACCGACAAGTCGACAGGCGAAGTCTCCTTCAGGGAGTACAGGATCAAGCGCCTCCCGACGGCGAAGGAATACGAAGACCTCGTCTTCGGCTGGCTCGTCGAGGCGGGCGTGACGTCGAACAGCGTCCTCTACGTGAAGGACGGCGCCACCGTCGGCATCGGCACGGGAGAGCAGGACCGCGTGGGCGTGGCCGAGATCGCGCGCGACAAGGCGTACACGAAGCGCGCGGACTGGATCGCGTGGGAGACCTACGGCAAGCCGTTCAACGACCTTCGCCTCGCATTCGGCGAAGAGGACGGCGCGAAGAGGCAGACGGAGATCATGGAACGCACGCGCGCGGAGAAGGGCGGACTGCCCGGCTGCGCGATGGTGTCCGACGCCTTCTTCCCGTTCCGCGACGGCGCGGAAGTCGGCATCCGCGAGGGAATCACGTCGATCGTCCAGCCCGGCGGCGCCATCCGCGACTGGGACGTGATCGAGTGCTGCAACGACGCGAACGTCGCCATGGTCTTCACCGGCCAGAGGTCCTTCAGGCATTGAGGAAGATTAAGTGGTTAAGTAGTTAAGTGGTTAAGTGCCTGAGGAGTCAAGTGGTTAAGCGCCCGAGGGATCAAGAGGTTGAGCAGTCAAGAGGCATGGCTTCGGTAGGGCGCGACGTCCCCATCGCGCCGTTGCCGCCCGCCAACTTAACTACTTAACTACTTAATCGCGCCGCCGCGGAAGATCGGAAACCTGATTGGGTAAATGCAATGAAAGTTGTGTCGTTGTTCAGCGGTGCGGGCGGGCTTGACCTCGGATTCGCGCGGGCGGGGCATGAGGTCGTATGGGCGAACGACCTCTACGCCGACGCCGTCGCCACCTATCGCGCAAACCTCGGCGAGCATATCGTCTGCAGGGACGTCGCGGAGATTGCGAGCGGCGACATCCCGGACTGCGACATAGTCGTCGGCGGGTTTCCCTGCCAGGGCTTTTCCGTCGCGAACACGAAACGGCACGAGTCGGACGTCCGCAACAAGCTCTATCTCCAGCTGCTTCGCGTCGTGAAGGACAAGCGTCCGAAGTTCTTCCTTGCGGAGAACGTGAAGGGCATTCTCCACTTCGCCGGCGGGAAAGTGTACGAACAGATCCTCAGGGACATGGAGGGAATCGGCTATCGCGTGAAGAGCCGTCTGTTCAATGTCGCCGACTACGGCGTCCCGCAGAGGCGCGAGCGCGTGATCTTCGTCGGGGTGCGGAACGACCTTCCGTTCGAGTACGAGTTCCCGCAGCCGACGCACGACCGGCGCGGCGCGAACGGGCTGCCGCAGTGGGTCGGCGTGGGCGAAGCGCTTGCGGACGTCGCGGACCCTGACGCGCCGAACGACCTTCCCAACCACGTCTACTCGAAGTACAAGCTCAACTTCAACGGCTACATAGGGCATCGTCCGCTCGATCCCGCCAAGCCCGCGCCGACCGTCACGGCGCGCGGCGACGACAGGGGCGGCGTCGTCATACTTCCGCATCCGAATGGACTTCGCCGCATGACCGGGCGCGAGCTCGCGACCGTACAGAGCTTCCCACTCGACTTCGAGTTCAAGGGACCGCTCTCTTCGGTCTATCGCCAGATTGGCAACGCCGTCCCGCCGCTCTTCGCGGAGTTCCTTGCGCGCCAGTTCAACCGCTTTGAAGAGGCGGGTTAGTGGAATTCAGAGGAGAAGACTGGTGAGATACCTTTTCAAGAGATGCGGACATCAGGAACTGGGTAGCATGGACGCCGATATGCGTCCGAAGCGCGGACAGTATCTGCTGATGACGATGAGGCCCGAAGCGTTGTCGTTCTTTCCGCCTCTTTCCACCACGCAGAAAAACGACTACCGGCTCGTTCCGCTTTTCCCGCTTTATTCAGGGACGAAAGTCTACTGCCGTTTTGTCTACCACAACGACAAGTTCCATGATTCCGCAGTGGCGCACCCAAGAAACGAGTACCGTCTTTACCTGAACAGGGAAGTTCAAGGCGGTGAGTTGCGATTTGCAGAGGGCGGAATAGTCGTGTTTCGCTTGGTTGATGAATCCGATTTCAGCAGAGGAATGTTTCTGGACTACGCTGGCCCGCTGGACGGAGAGCTCTACAGGGCATATGACGAACTCCTGCGGGCTGGTCGCCTTGATGTCGCAGGGAACTACGGCGTGTACGACGGAACGCTCAAGGACTTTGAATGCCGTGTCGCAAGCGTCTCAAGCGAAACTTCCGATGTCCGTATCGCGGAAACTGACGTTGACTACATTTCCAAGAACAGGGATGACGAGGCGGCGTTGTTCAACGAGGTCTCGTTCAGGGATTTTGTAATGGTCGGATACCGCCGTAAATGCGCCGTTACGGGGACGGCCATCGAGTATGGTTCCCTGTGCAATCTTGAAACCGCCCACATTCATCCAAAGGCGCATGGCGGTTCTTTCCTTCCGAGCAACGGCATGATGCTTTGCCGTGATTTCCACTGGGCGTTCGACCATGGCTTCTTTACGCTCTCGGATAACTTGGAGGTCATTGTTTCGAATAAGGTCTCAAGCGAAATGCTTGCGCCGTATGACGGCAAGCGTATTTTCGTCCCTGCCAATCCGTATTTTCGTCCTGACATCTCAAGCGTGAGATGGCATCGCGAACACGTGTTTGAACATTTCGGACAGATCAGGGCAATCAAGGAATGAAGGTCATGAACGTTATCGATCTGTTTTCAGGGTGCGGAGGGCTGTCGAAAGGATTCATGGACGCCGGATGCAAGGTTCTGCTTGGGGTGGACATAGACAGGGCGGCGCTTGATTCGTTCGCGAAAAACCATCCGGGGGCGGTCGCCCTCAAGGGAAGCCTGGCCGAGGAGGAGACGTTCGGCAGAATGCGCGAAATCGTCGGCGACAGGATGGTGGACCTGATTGTCGGCGGTCCGCCGTGCCAGGGCTTTTCGCTGACGGGTCCGCGCAACTTCGACGACGCGCGCAACAAGCTCTACCTCTCGTACATAAAGGCGGTCGAGACGTTTCGCCCAAAGGGCTTTCTCATCGAGAACGTGCCGGGCATGGCGACGCTCTACAAGGGCGAGGTCAAGGACGAGATCCTCAGGCGTTTCAGGAAACTCGGATACGACATCGACTGCAAGGTCCTTTGCGCGGCGGACTACGGCGTTCCGCAGATACGGCGGCGGCTTGTCTTCATCGGCGTCCTCAGGGAACTGAACAAGGCGACGTTCCCGCCGCCCGCTCTTGCGCCGGACAAGTACGTCACGAGCCGCGAGGCGATCGACGACCTGCCGCCTTTGAACGACTGCCTTGGCGAGGAGATTTCGCGGTACGACCGCCCGGCGCGGACGCAATACCAGAAACTCATGCGCGGCGACTGCACGGCGCTGTGCAACCACACCGCGACCGCGCACAAGGATTTCGTGAAGGAAGTGATTGCGCAGGTGCCGGAAGGAGGAAACTACAGGAACCTGCCAAAGGGCGTCGGCGAGCATCGGCGGTTTCACATGGCCTGGACGCGGTGCGACGGACACAGACCGTCGCGCACGATCGACACCGGCCACCGCAACTATTTCCACTACGAATGGAATCGCATCCCCACGGTCCGCGAATGCGCAAGGCTTCAGTCGTTCCCCGACGACTTCGTCTTCACCGGCACGCGGACGCAGCAGTACCGTCAGGTCGGCAACGCCGTCCCGCCCTTGCTTGGGTTCGCCCTTGCACGGCATCTGATGGCGCTTGTGGAGGGACGGAATGCATAGGCTCCGCACAATAGACCTATTCGCCGGATGCGGCGGACTGATGGACGGCTTCATGCAGAGCGGTCGCTTCGACACGCTTGCCTGCGTGGAGTGGGAGGATGCGCCGTGCCGAAATCTCGTGAACAGGCTGAAGACGAAATGGGGACACGCAAACGCCGAAAGGGAAGTCCTGCGCTTCGACATCCGGCGGACGGAGGAACTCTTCAATGGCTACGACGACCCGAAGTTCGGGCGCGGGGAAGGGCTTGACAAGCTCGTCGGCGGAAACAAGGTGGACGTCATCATCGGCGGTCCGCCGTGTCAGGCCTATTCCCTTGCGGGACGCATCCGCGACGAGCATGGAATGCGCGACGACTACCGCAACTACCTCTTCGAGAGCTACCTTGAGGTCGTCAGGCGGTATCGTCCGGACTTTTTCCTCTTCGAGAACGTCGTCGGAATGCTGTCCGCCGCGCCGGACGGAACGCCGATTGCGGATAAGATACGGGCGAAGTTCTCGGAGGCGGGCTATGCCGTCCTTCCCGATTTCAGAAACGCGGTGTTCTCGCTTCCGGACTACGGAGTGCCGCAGAACAGGAAGCGCATCATCATACTCGGCGTCCGCATCGAAAGTTTCCCCGATTCACACGCGAAGATGGTCGAGGACTTCTACGGACGCATCATGCCGGCGCATCGCCTGCCGAAACGGACGGTTGAGGAGGCGATCGGCGACTTGCCGAAACTGATTCCGTCTATCGAGCGTGGCAAGGTCGTCTACCGTCTTCAGGGCAACCGCATCGTACCAAACCACGTCCCGAGAAAGCACAGCGTCCGCGACGTCAAGGTCTTCAAGCTGCTGACGGAGGACATCGAGCAGGGGCGTTTCGAGTACGCATCCATCGACCGGCTGAAGGAACTGTACACGGAAGTGACGGGGAGGAAGAGCAACATCCACAAGTACTACGTCCTTCGCCGCGACAGGCAGAGCAACACGATACCGGCGCATCTGCACAAGGACGGGTTCCGCCACATCCATCCGGATTCTGGGCAGTGCCGCACCTTGACCGTGCGCGAGGCGGCGCGGCTGCAGACGTTCGATGACGACTACGAGTTCATCGGCAGCATGGGCGACCAGTACAAGATGATCGGCAACGCCGTCCCGCCCGCGTTCGCGCGGATTCTCGCCGATGCCCTTGCAGAGGTCTGTGCGGAGCATCCCGAAAGCATGGGAGGGACGCGCTCCGCCGGGCGGCCTTTTCTGCTATAATCTCCACCATGAAAACGAAAGCATTTCTGTGTGGTCTCCTCCTGGCGCTTGGCGGCCTCTGCGCGGCGGCGCATTCCGACCCCGCCCGGCACGTGAACCCCTACGTGGGCTGCGCGTTCAACGGGCACTGCTTCGCGGCCGCCGCCTATCCGTTCGGCATGGTGCAGGCGGGGCCGGACACCGGCACGGAGTCCTGGCACTACTGCAGCGGATACCGGTATGCCGACACGAACGTCTACGGCTTCTCGCAGACGCACATCAGCGGCACCGGATGCAACGACCTCGGCGACCTCCTTCTCATGCCGTGGTCCGGCGACGGCCTCGCCCCAGGCGTCACGAGCCGCTACCGCAAGGAGACGCAGGTCGCCACGCCCGGCTTCTACGCCGTCACGCTGGACGACGCGGACGTCGCGGTGAAGATCGCGGTCGCCCCCCACTCCGCCATCTACGAACTGAAGTACGGCGGCCGCGGCGTCCCCCGCCTCATGGTCGATACGCAGTGGGGCGTCGTCTTCCCGAAGAACCTCGCCCACCACGTGCTTGAAAGCGAAGTCCGCGCCGACGGCCCCAGCCGCCTCGTCGGCCGCTGCCGCGTCCGCAACTGGGTCGACCGCGAATACAGTTTCGCCCTGGAAGCCTCCGCGCCCATCGCCGGCCGCGTGGAGCTTCCGCGCCGTCCGGGCGAGAAGGGCAGCCGCCACGTGCTGACGTTCGACGCGCGGCCCGGCTCCGCGGTCCGCGTCAAGGTGGCCCTCTCCACGGTCGACGTAGACGGCGCGAAGCGCAACCTCGCCGCCGAAATCCCCGCATGGGACTTCGACGCCGTCGCCCGTGCCGCCCGCGAGGCGTGGAACGGCTATCTCGGACGCATGGAGATCGGCGGCGCGTCCGACGACGCGGCGGCCAGCTTCTACACCTCCCTCTACCACCTCTGCATCCATCCGAACAACATAGCCGACGTCGACGGACGCTATCGCGGGGCGGACGGCAAGGTGCGCGCGTCCCCCGACGGACGCTACTACTCCACCCTCTCGCTCTGGGACACCTTCCGCGCCGCCCATCCGCTCTACACGATCGTCGCCCCCGAACTTGTCCCGTCGTTCGTCAACACCATGGTCGCCCACGCGCAGGCCGCGGGCTATCTTCCCATCTGGACGCTCTGGGGCAAGGACAACCAGTGCATGATCGGCACGCATTCCGTCCCCGTGATCGTCGACGCCTTTTTGAAGGAAGTGGTCCGCCTCGGAAGCGCGGAGAAGGTCCTCGCCGAGGGGAAGGCCGACTGGAAGGCCGCCTACGCCGCCGTCCGCGACTCCCTGCGCAACGCCCACCCCGGCCGCCACAAGGAGCGCTGGGACCTGCTGGACAGATACGGCTACTATCCCTTCGACGAGATCCGCGGCGAGAGCGTGAGCCGGACGCTCGAGTGCGCATACGACGACGCCTGCGCCGCGCGCTTCGCCGCCGCCCTCGGCCACGCCGGCGACGCGGCGTTCTTCTCCCGCCGCGCGCAGAACTACCGCAACGTCTTCGACCACAAGACCCAGCTCATGCGCGGTCGCGACACGAATGGCAACTGGCGCGCGCCATTCGATCCCTTCCAGCTCGGACACGGCGCCAACACGCCCAACGACTTCACGGAGGGCAACTCCTGGCAGTACACCTGGCACGTCATGCACGACCCCGAAGGCCTCATGTCCCTCTTCGGCACGAAGCTCGCATTCGCGAACAAGCTGGACTCCCTCTTCGTCCAGCCGGAGAAGACCGAGGGATCCGGCTTCGTCCTCGACGTCTCCGGCCTCATCGGACAGTACGCCCACGGCAACGAGCCGAGCCACCACGTCGCCTACTTCTATCCCTTCGCCGGACAGCCCGCGCGCACGGCCGAGGTCGTTCGCGACATCTGCGACAGGTTCTACCAGAACAAGGTCGACGGCCTCTGCGGCAACGACGACTGCGGACAGATGAGCGCCTGGTACCTCTTCAGCGTCGCCGGCTTCTATCCATTCGACCCGTGCGGCGGCGAGTACGTCCTCGGCGCCCCGCAGGCCGCGAAGGTCGCCTTCGCGCTCCCCGGCGGACGGACGTTCACGGTCAGGGCGAACGGCCTTTCCCGCGAGAACAAGTACGTCCGCCGCATGACGCTTAACGGCGCCGTCTTGGACGGCTTCAAGCTGACGCACTCCCAGATTCTCGCCGGCGGCGAGCTCGTCTTCGAGATGTGCGGCAGGGAGGAGGGGCTTCTCTCCCAGACAGCGCCCGCGTTCGTGCGCCGCGGCGCGAAGAAGCGCCTCGTCTGCCTCGACCTCGACGCGACGCTCTGCCAGCACCGCACCGCGCCGCCGCCCGAAAACCTGGCCGCGCTGCGCGAACTCGAGAAGAGGTACAAGTGCGTCATGGTCGGCGCCGGCAACGCGCCACGCATCCACAGGCAGATGGGCGGCTACCCCATCGACATACTCGCCAACTACGGAATGCAGGAGGCGAAGATGGTGGACGGCAAATTCACGATCGTCAGGCAGGAGACGAACCACGTCGACCAGGCGTTCTTCCTGCGCGAGACGGACAAGCTGCGCAAGAAGTACGGCTACACGGAATACATGGGCAGGCCGGTCGAGTTCCACGCCTCCGGCATGGTGACGTTCGGCCTTCTCGGCACGGCCCCCGCGGCCGAGCACAAGGTGGCGTTCGACCCCGACCGCGCGAAGCGCCGCGCCATGTACCCTGAGGTGTGCGAAATCTTCAAGGACTACTCCGTCTTCATCGGCGGCAGCACGTCGTTCGACTTCGCGGGCCCGCACAACAACAAGTACGACTGCATCATGGACTACGCCCGGCGCGAAGGCTACGAGCGCGACGAGATCGTCTTCATCGGCGACGACTTCGGCGACGGCGGCGGGGACAGCCACGTGCGCATCAAGGGGATGGACTACATCTGCATCGACGACTACCGCAAGTTCCCGGAGCGCGTGGCGTGTCTGCTGAAATGAAAGGCGAAATCGAGCTCTCCGACGTTCCCGCGCTCCTGCGCGGCGGCAACCGCGTCCTGCTGATGATGCGCCACGCGGAGCGTCCGCACATCGACCACGACGACCCGACGTTCGGCGCCGCCCTCCCGCTCACGGAGAAGGGCGGGCGCATGGCGGAGTGGGCGGGGACGCTGCTTGCGGAGTTCGCGGACGACGTGCAGTTCCTCTCAAGCCCGCTCAACCGCACCGTCCTGACGGCGCGCGGCGTCGCGCGCGGCATGGGCGTCCGTGAGCCGGAGATTCCGACGGACGGGCGTCTCGGCAACGAGTCGTTCTACTTCGCCGACCAAGGCGCCGTCTTCGAGCTCTTCCGCGACGGCTCGTTCTACGAGAAGGTGTTCGCCTATCTCGAACGCGGAACGCAGGCCGGCTTCAACGAGATCCACGAGGCGAGCGACGCGCTGGAGGATTTCGTCATGTCCCGCTTCGAGCGCAGGCTTGGGATAGTGACGACGCACGACCTCTACAACGGCGCGTTCCTCGCGGCGCGCGGCGTCGTGTCCGCGTTCACGGTCGAGACGTGGGTGCAGTTCCTCGATTCGGCGGCGATCGTCGTCGCGCCGAACGGGACGCGCCGTTACGCGCTTGTGCGCAGCCGGGCTGCGGAGCGCTTCGCATGAGCTCCATTCTCAGGAACACGGCGATCGTCGGCGCGATGACGGCGTTGTCGCGCGTCCTCGGGCTTGTCCGGGAGATGCTCCAGTCGCGCTTCATCGGCGCCGGATGGGAGCAGAGCGCGTTCGCCCTCGCTTTCGCGATTCCGAACATGGCGCGCAAGCTCTTCGGCGAGGGGGCGCTCACCGCGGCGTTCGTGCCGGTCTTCAAGGGCGAGCTCGAGAGCGGGAGGCCGGAGGAGGCGCGGGCGCTGGCGCGCGCGGTGATGACGATGGCGTTCTTCATGCTCGGCGCGGTCGTCGTGCTGTCCGTCCTCGGCGTCACGGCCGCGATTGGGTTCAGCCCATGGGGATTCGCGGAGCAGTCGGCCGAATGCGCCCGCGCGGGGTTGATATTGCGCCTGACGCGGATACTGCTTCCGTACATGCTGTTCGTGTGCGGTGCCGCGTTCGGGATGGGCGTCTTGAACGCGATGGGGAAGTTCACGGCGTCGTCGCTGATGCCGTGTCTCCTGAACGTCTTCTGGATCGCGGCGCTCGTGTGCCTGGCGTTTTTCGGCGACTGGTCCTTGGCGGACCGCGCGGCGTTCATATCGTGGGCGATCCTCGCCGCGGGCGCCGCGCAGATGGCGTTCATGTTCTTCTGCATGAAGCGGCGCGGAATGGCGCCCGGGCTGACGCTGCGGGGATGGGGCGACGAAAAGACGAGGCTCGTCTGGAAGAACACGCTCATCGGCGCCGTCGGCGCCGGCGCGGTGCAGATCAACTGCATGCTTGACCAGGTGCTGGGGCAGCTTGCGGCGCCATGGGCCGCTGGCGTGATCGGCTACGCAGACAGGCTTATGGACCTGCCGCTCGGCGTCGTCGGCGTCGCGTTCGGGACCGTGCTCCTGCCGTCCCTGTCCGGCTGCTTCGCGACCGGCGACGTCGCGGGCGCCAGGAAGGCGTTTGTCTCGTCTGTGGACAACATGCTCTTCGTGATGGTGCCGGCGGCGGTCGGGCTTGGGATTCTCGCGCCGGAGGTGACGCGGGTCATATACGAGGGCAAGGCGTTCGACGCCGTGGCGACGGCCCGCGTCGCGCGCGCCGTCTCGTGCTATGCTATCGGCCTTGGGTTCTTCGGCGTACAGAAATGTCTCGTCCCATGGTTTCAGGCGCAGAGGGACATGAAGACGCCGCTTCGCGTGAGCGTGAAGATGGTCTTCCTGAACGCCGTGCTGAACGTCCTGGCCGTGGCGTTCCTCCCGGTCGAGTGGCGGCATGTCGGGCTTGCCGCGTCTACGGTCCTCTGCGCCGGCATTTCCTGCGTCATGCTCGCGCGCGCCGCCGCGCGCCGCAACGGCGGGCTTGGGGTGTCCGCCCTCCTGCGTCCGGTGTGCCGTACGTGCGCCGCGTCGGCGGTCATGGGCGGCGTCCTGCTGGCGGTGCGCCCTGTTGTCGCGGCGTTCGGCCGCGGCGCCGTCGCGAACGTCGTCGCACTCGCCGCGCTTGCGACGCTCGGCGCTCTGGCGTACTTCGCCGCGACGTGCGCCTTCGGCGCCTCCGCGTTCAGGACGCGCCTGCGTTCGCTCCGGAGATTAAGCAGTTAAGTGGTTATAAGTGGTTGAGTGGCGCTTGACGGGCAAGTAGGGGGAGGGCGCGTGTCCTCACGCGCCGCCGCGGGCGGAACGGCGCGACGGGACGTCGCGCCCTACCGGGGGATGCAATTTCAGACGCCTTTTCAGTCGCAACGGTGCGTGAGGACACGCGCCCTCCCATGGGATGTTGTCTTTGCGGCGGACGCGCAGGAGCGCGTCCCTCCCGATGTGGCGGGGTGGGACGCCCCGCCCTGTCGAATGACGAACAGACGCATTTTCGGTAGGGCGCGACGTCTCGTCGCGCCGTTTCGTCGATGACGGCGGACGAGGACGTCCGCCCTCCCGGTGAAACGCGGACCATATGCAGTTCAACCGCCCATGCAACTTAATCATTTAACCACTTAATACTTAACCGCTTAAAAGACGCAGCAAAGGTCCGTTTTTCGCGGAATGGGACAAGCCGCCCGTTTTATGGTATAATGTCCGCGATTCGTTAAACCATCGGATTCGCTTCAACATCGGAAAGGAACAGTCATGTCTGATTGCTGTGTATTCGCGGGCCAGGGCGCCCAGACTCCCGGAATGGGCAAGGACTTCGCGGAGGCGGACGCCGCCGTGATGGCGCTTTTCGACAAGGCGAATGCCGTTCTTGGGTTCGACCTCAAGAAGATCTGCTTTGAGGGCCCGGCGGAGGAGCTGACGAAGAGCAATGTCTGCCAGCCCGGCATTTTCGTCGTCAGCTACGCGGCGTTCCAGATGCTGCAGAAGCGCCGCGCCACGCCGTTCGCGGCGGCCGCCGGCCTTTCGCTCGGCGAGTGGGGCGCTCTCTGCGCGGCGGGCGTTCTCGATTTCGATTCCACCTTGAAGGTGCTGGAGGCGCGCGGCCGCTTCATGCAGGAGGCCTGCGAGGCGACGCCCAGCGGCATGATCGCGATTGTCGGCGCCTCGGCGGCGCAGCTGGACGAGCTCTGCGCGAAGACGGGATGTACGCCCGCGAACGTGAACAGCGCGGCGCAGGTCGTCCTTTCCGGCGACAAGGCGCAGGTGGCCGCCGCCGCGGCGACGGCGAAGGAACTTGGAATCAAGCGCGCGATTCCGCTCCAGACCGCCGGCGCGTTCCACTCGAAGTTCATGCAGCCGGCCCGCGAGAAGCTCGCCCCGATCCTGGACGGGATAGCGTTCAGCGCGCCGAAGATCCCGGTCATCTCCAACGTCACGGGGCAGGTCCATTCGTCCGACCCCGGCGAAATCAAGGCGGTGATGCTCCGCCAGGTCACGGAGACTACGCGCTGGGCGGACGACGTGGAGGCCGCGAAGGCGCTCGGCTGCTCGCGTTTCGTCGAGTTCGGCCCCGGCAAGGTGCTTTCCGGGCTCGTCAAGAAGATCGACGCCGGGCTGACGACGCTCAACGTCTCCGACATGGCGACGCTTGAGGCGACGGCGGTCGCGCTCTGATGCGCGTCTCGCGGGAAAATCACGGAAAATCCAACAGAAAAGAAGGAACGAAAATGGGAAATCTTGACGGCAAGGTCGCCATCGTGACGGGCGCCGCCCGCGGAATCGGCCAGCAGATCGCGAAGAAGCTCGGCGAGGCCGGCGCGAAGGTCGCGGTCGTGGACCTCAAGGAGGAGTGGTGCGAGGAGACGGTCGGCCTCGTGAAGGCGGCCGGGTCGGACGCCGCCGGGTTCGGATGCAACGTCGCCTGCTCCGCCGAGGTGGACGCGGTGGTGAAGGGCGTTCTGGAGAAGTTCGGCCGCATCGACGTCATGGTCAACAACGCCGGCATCACGAAGGACGGTCTCCTCATCCGCATGAGCGACGACGACTGGGACGCCGTGCTGAACGTCAACCTCAAGGGAACGTTCCTCTTCACTCGCGCCGTGGCGCGTCCGATGATGAAGAACAAGGCCGCGGACGGGACGCAGGAAGGCGGCGCGATCGTCAACATCGCCTCCGTCGTCGGCATCATGGGCAACGCCGGCCAGGCCAACTACACCGCCTCGAAGGGCGGCGTGATCGCCCTTACGAAGACTACGGCGAAGGAGCTCGGCAAGCGCAACATCCGCTGCAACGCCGTCGCCCCCGGCTTCATCCAGTCGAAGATGACCGACGTCCTTCCGGACGACGTCAAGAAGGCGTACATGGACACGATTCCGCTGCAGCGCTTCGGCACCGCCGAGGACATCGCCAAGTGCGTGGCCTTCCTCTCCGGACCCGACGCCTCGTACATCACCGGGCAGATCGTTTCCGTCAACGGCGGCATGATTGGCTGACGGCCAATTTTGCACTCGCTTTTCGGCAATCGTTTTAGTATAATGTAGTCGTCTAACCACAAGGAGAAATTGAAATGGCAGGCAAGCTTGAAGATCGCGTGACAGAGATTATCGTTGACCAGCTCGGCGTCAATGCGGAGCAGGTCACCCTTGAGGCGTCGTTCATCGACGATCTTGGCGCGGATTCCCTCGACTCCGTCGAGCTCATCATGGCTTTTGAAGAGGAATTCGGCGCGGCGATTCCCGAAGAGGACGCCGAAAAGCTGACGACTGTCGGGGCCGTGGTTGAGTATCTCAAGGGCAAGGGATACGGCGACGACGCCAAGTGATTCTCCCCTGTCAGCGCGAAGGAGAAGGGGCGGGCGGCAGCGCTTGCCCCTTCTCTGTGTCTTTTCAGGAATGACGTCCCCGTGAAAAACGAACGCTCCAGCGACGCGCTGAACCGGCGCAACACCGTCTTCGACAACCGCCTTCGTCCGGAGAGATTTCAGGACTTCGTCGGCCAGCGGAAGATTCGCGAACGCCTGGAGCTCGCGGTCAAGGCGGCAACGGACCGCGGCGAGACGCTGGACCACGTTCTCTTCTCCGGTCCGCCCGGCCTTGGGAAGACCACCCTCTCGTACATCCTTGGCGACGCGATGGGCGTCCACGTGAAGACGACGAGCGGACCCGTCCTCACGAAGCCGGGCGATCTCGCCGGTCTTCTCACGTCCCTTGAGGCGGGCGACATCGTCTTCATCGATGAAATCCACCGGATGGCGAAGACCGTGGAGGAATACCTGTATTCCGCCATGGAGGACTTCTCCATCGACATAATGATCGACCAGGGGCCGAACGCGCGCAGCGTCCGCCTGGAACTCCCGCGCTTCACGCTCGTCGGCGCCACGACGCGCATCGGCCTCATCGCGGCGCCCCTCCGCGCCCGCTTCGGTCTCGTCAACCGCCTGAGCTTCTACGAGCCGGACGAGCTGGCGGAAATCGTCACCCGCTCCGCCGCGAAGCTCAACGTCGCGATCGAGCCGGACGGCGCCCTTGAGATAGCCGCCCGCTCCCGCGGCACCCCGCGCATCGCCAACAACCTCCTTCGCCGCGTGCGCGACTACGCGCAGGTGAAGGCGGACAACACGATCACCCGCGCCGTGGCCGTCGATTCCCTGGGGCTGCTCGAAATAGACCCCAACGGGCTCGACGAGATGGACGTCAAGATCCTCGAAACAGTCTGCGCAAAGTTCGGCGGCGGCCCCGTTGGCCTCTCCACGATCGCCGTCAGCGTCGGCGAGGAGGCGGACACCATCGAGGAGGCCTATGAGCCGTTCCTGATCATGGAAGGCTATCTCGACCGTACCCCTAAAGGGCGCGTCGCCACCGACCGCGCATGGAAGAAGCTCGGCCTCGCGCCCGCCGGCGGCGTCCGCCAGCCCGGCCTTTTCGACAGGTAGGCCGCGCATTCGCAGATTTTCCAAATAGGGGCTTGATTTTTCCGCTGAAAAAGGGCATAATAGAAACTCAATTTTTGTACAAGAAAGCAGAGGTTGTAGAAATGGGTACAGGTCGTACACTCCGCAAGGAATCACATGTCCGTCCGTGCAAGACGCCGGCCGGGAAGGCTCGCCGCGCCAGGGCGCAGCGTCGTCGTCTGGTCAAGTTCGGCCTGGGCGAAGAGGAAGTCAGCCTGATGGGCGACGAGAACGTGCGCGTGCTCGTCCAGCGTCCCACGCTCGTCAAGAAGATGCTGGCCAGCCGGGCCGCCGCCAACTAAGGACGGTGCAATGACGTTCGTGCGCTGTTCAGTGGACGAACGATACGTGAATCCCCTCTTCGAGGTCTTCGACGGAGGGGATTTCATTTTGTCGTCGTACCACGACGTGGAGGAGACCTCCACGACGATGCAGATTTTCTTCGAGGACCCGGCGGACGCCCCGCGCGCCGCCGCCGCACTTGTCGCCGCCGGCAGGATCGTCGGAGCGGAGCTCTCCCCGGAAACGGGCGATTTGCCGGACGAGGACTGGTGCTATGCCTACAGGAAGCACTTCAAGACGGAATCCATTTCCCCGCGCCTTGCCATCGTCCCGGAATGGGAGACCGCGGATTTCGTTCCCGCCCCCGGCCAGCGCGCGCTCGTGCTTGACCCGGGAATGGCGTTCGGCACGGGGCAGCACGCGACGACACGCGCCTGCCTTGAATTCATAGACACGCTTGCCGTGCAGGACTCCGGCCGCTCGTTCCTGGACGTCGGCTGCGGTTCCGGCATTCTCTCCATCGCCGCCGCGCTCTGCGGCTTCCGCGAGGTGGCGGGCTTCGACATCGACCCAGACGCCGTGCGGAACGCCAACGAGAACGCGGAAAAGAACGGAGTGGCGGTCGAGTACGTCCGCGGCGATCTCTCGAACACGTCGCCCCTGCCGGACGTCCACAAGACCGGCGACCGCGCGTTTGACGTCGTGGCCGCGAACGTCCTTGGCCCTGTCCTCGTCAAGTTCGCAGAGGCCATCGCCTCGCTCGTCGCGCCGGACGGCTCGCTGATTCTCTCCGGCATTCTCGACGAGCAGTACCCGGAAGTGCGCGACGCATACGGGCGGCTTGGCTTCCACGAGGTGGAGTCGAAGCTGATCGGCGAATGGCGGACGGGCCTTTTCCGCGCCGTCGGCCGCGCCTGACGAACGAGCGGGCTCTGCGCATGTCGTTTCTCCGGAACAGCGTCCGCCTCGCGCTTGCCCTTTTTCTCGTCGTTGCGTTTTTCGCGGGAGTCAGGCTCTCGTGGACAGGTTTTTCCGCAGGGCTTGAGTTAGACGGCGCGGACGGCCGCGTGGTGGAGTGCGTCGTCGAATCCGGCGGAAAGCGCACCGTGGAAAGCGCGTCCGTCGCCGGCGGGCGCGTGTCGTTTCGCATCCCGCTAGACGCCGAGCGCTTCCACTACGCGCTCCAGCCGCAGGACGGCGCGTATCGCCTCAGGGCGCTGACCCTCTGCGGCCTTTCGGTCTTCCCCGCCGAATGGCTTGCCGGGAACGTCGCGCCGCGCGTCTGGCTGTACTCGCCGGGCGCGCCGCTTGCGGGCGGAGCTCTTTCGCTCCATGCCGCCCCCGGCGAGAACGAGCTCGACTACCGCCGCCTTTTCGAGATGCTCCCGCGTCTCTTCCGTTTCGCCCGACTGTGCCTCGCCTCCCTTCCGCTGGCTCTCCTGCTGGCGTTCGGCCTTCTTCGGACGATTGCGCGGAACTCCGCCCGCCTTGACCGTCCGGGCGTCTTCTGCGCGGTCGCGATTGCAGTCGCTCTTGGGCTTCTGCCAAATCCCGTCCGCCCCGCCATGCCCGGCCTTGACCCTTCGTGGCAGTGGCTCGTCAACCAGGCGGCGTGGACGGGCGCATTCGGCGGCGAGGTCGTCTTCACGTACGGTCCGCTTGGCTTCCTGCTTTTCCCGCAGGCGCCGATGGCGAACGTCGTCACGGCGCTTGCGGTCAATTCGCTTTTCGCGTTCGCATGGTGCGCTCTGCTGCTGCAGACGTACAGGGCGGAGAACGGACGCGCCTGCGCGTGGCTTCTGGCGTTGTCAATGCTTTTCATCCAGTCGAACAACGAATGGCGCTGGGTCGTGCTTGGAGTCCTGTGCGTCGCTCTGCCGACGGTCTGGGATGGCGTCTCCCGAAGGCGCGAGGCTCTGTCCATGTCCGTCGGCGGCGGCGTGCTTGCCGTGGCGAGCCTGACGAAGTTCAGTTCGCTTGTGGCAGTCCTTGCAACGCAGGCGTTCTTCGCCGCTGGCCATGTTCGGAAGAACGGCCGGCGCGGGCTTGTGCCATGCGCGGTCTGGCTGGCGTCCGCCGTCTGCGCGTTCGCGCTGCTCTGCATCATGTGCTTTCCGTCGTTTGAGGCGCTCGTCGGATGGGTTCGCGGGTCGCTTGCCACGGCGAACGGCTACAACCTCTGCATGACGGCGGACAAGTCGTGGACGGAGCTTGCCCTTCCGTTCGCCGTTCTCATTTCCCTGCTGGCCGCAGTCGCCGTGCGGCGCGGATTCTCTTTGCGAGACCTCGTCTTGCCGTTTCTCTTCTCGCCGTTCCTCTTCTGCGCGACGAAGTACGCGCTTGTCCGGCAGACGGTCCTTCCGCTCATGTACGGCTCGACCGCGCTCCTGGCCCTGGCGACGGCGCGGCGGCGGGCGTTGGCGCGGCGGGTGGCCGTCCTTTCCTGCATCTTCATCGTCGCCGGATTCGGCCTCACCGTCCCGTGGATGGCATCGGGGCTGTGGGACGGCGATTTCGCGTTCGGACTGAATCCGCGCGGCGTCGTGAGGTCCGCCATGCTTGGGCGCTGCGTCGAACGGGCCGCCGGCGAGACGGACCGGGCGGTGCGCGAAAGGGCGGACGTCCCGCCGGCGTGGCGCGAGACGGTCGGGAAGGGGAGCGTTCTGTTCGTTCCCTACGAGATGGGCCCCGCCATGGCGTCGGACACGAAGTTCAAGACCGTCTGGCTGCCGTCCGTGCAGCTCTATTCCGCCTGCCATCCATATCTCGACGGACTCAACGCCGCCCTTCTGAAAGGCTGCCGGTCGCCGGAGTGGATTGTGTGCGGACTTGACGCGGCGTGGAGCGGACACCTTCTCGACTATCCGCAGTTCTGGGGCGAGGTTCTTCGGAGATACGAATTCGCCGATGCAGATTCGAAGTTCGCGCTGCTGCGCAGACGCGAGACGCCGCTTCCGCCCGCGCGCCGCGCCCCCGCCGCAAGGACGCTTCGCGTCAAGGCGGGGGAGTGGCTTGACTGCTCCTCTCTCGCCGGGGCGGACGTCGCCATTGGCTGGCCGCGAACGTCCCTTGGCCGCTTCTGCGCGACGTTTCTGCGCACGGCCTCGGCGTACGTCGTCGTGCGGTACGACGACGGCGTCGAGGCGCGCATCCGCCTTCTGCCGGAGAACGCCGCCGCCGCGGCGTTTCCGCTTGACATGGTCGTCTCCGACGCCGCCGACCTTCTGGCGGCGCTGAAGGGAACGCAGCGGCATCGTCCTTCCGCCCTGCGCTTCGAGGCGTCCTCTCCATCGCATTTCGCGCCGGAGGCGATTGTGCGGCTGATGGGCGAGTGACCATGCGTCTTTCGGGATGATGCGTGTCATCACGCGCCGCCGCGGGCGAACGGCGCGACGGGACGTCGTGCCCTACCGGGGACGGCCGTTCAATTGCCCTTTCAATCGCGACGGCGCGTGGGGACACGCGCCCTCCCCGTGAAAAGGCATGACGGTAGGGCGCGACGTCTCGTCGCGCCGCCGTGGGCGGTTGCTTTCGCTTCGTGGAGTTTTGGAGGCTTGGAGTTCTTCGTCTCCCGATTTCCGAAACTCCCAGTGGCGAAAGCAACGAGACGAGGGGATTTTTGTCTCACGCGGTGCCGCTGGCGGGACGTCGCGCCCTACCGAATTGGCCCTTCAACCGCCTTTTCCCCCGCAGCGGCGGACGAGGACGTCCGCCCTCCCGATGAAAAGGCATGACGGTAGGGCGGGGCTTCCGCCCCGCCGCGTTGGCGGACGCGCAGGAGCGCGTCCCTCCCACAGGGGAATGATTTTTCGTGTCCGCGCAGATGGTGTTCGCGTCCTTTTGTGCTTACCCCATAGAGCCTCTCCAACCGTCCGCATCCTTCTTCGTCCGCACCGTAATCTCATTCGTTCGTCCTCTGCGGGAAGTGTTGCGCAATCGTTCGCTACCGCACCGTCGTCCAATCCAATCATTTGATTGCATGCCTACTAGATGCCATTTTGGGAAGTTCAATGGCAGACTGCAATGATGGAGGCAGGATTCCACCACCCACGGATTTTTATAAGTCCGTGGGTGGTTTTAGTGCGGAGAATGGAGAATGAGGTCTTCCCTTCGTAAGATTATGATGCGGACGAAATTGCTGGCGTTGAGGTCGGAGGCTGTTTCTGTTTCATGGTGAAATCGGAGACGCGGAGAAAAGAACTCGTTTCGCAGATTGATTTCGTCCGCACCGTAATCTCATGAATGCCGCTTCGCCGTCCTCCCTTCTTGTGTCATGAGATTACGGTGCGGACGAATTGCTAAACTCTTCAAAATGCCGCCTTGACAGGGCAAAAGAGAAAATGCTACACTAGCCGCGTTTCATGTTCGGAAAGGCTCTGTTCGGGGATGGGGAGCGATTGCCCGAAAGGGACGTTTTCGCCGTCTGGGGCGGGACTTTTGGGCAAGGCGATTTCAAGATTCAAGGGAAAGAGCAAAATGGGCATTTGGGAAGTCTTTATGTCCTTGATTTCAAGATGCAGAAAGTCGTTGCAGGCGACTGCTGCCGAGATTGACGGACGGACGTGGTCGTACTCCGTCAGCTCGAGTACGGCGTCCATAACTCGCGTCTTGCCGGGCGATGGGGAGGTCAATATACCATCAGAAGTAAATGGATACAAGGTGACGAGAATCGAATCGTCTGCGTTCCGTGGCTGTGGCGGTCTCAAGTCGGTGACTATCCCTTCGAGCGTGACGAGCATCGACAAGAAGGCGTTTCAAGCCTGTAGCGGCATAAAGTCGTTTTCAGTCGCGCACGACAATCCGATATATTCCTCCGCCAACGGGTTGCTTTTGACAAAAGACGGTACGGAGTTGATCGCCGGCGTGAACGGTGACGTGCAAATCCCCTCGGGCGTGACGAGCATCGGCGAGCGTGCGTTCTACGACTGCATCAGCCTGACGAGCGTGACGATCCCTTCGGACGTGGCGAGCATCGGCGAGTATGCGTTCTACGGCTGCATCAGCCTGACGAGCGTGACGATCCTGGGGAATGCGCCGGACATCGCAGACAGCATCCTGATTCCGTCGGACGCCGTGGTGTACGTCATGCGTGGGGCGACAGGGTGGGATGTGCAGATTCCAGGTACATGGAAGGGATGTCGTATCGAGCATATCTCCCGAGCGGACGCCCTGGGCTGACAATGAGTACTGCTTTCGCTGTGTGGAGTTTTGGAGGCTTGGATCTCTTCGTCTCCCAAACTCCGAAACTCCCGGTGGCGAAAGCAACGGGGCGAGGGGATTTTTGTCTCACGCGCCGCTGCGGGCGAACGGCGCGACGGGACGTCGCGCCCTACCGAATTGGCCCTTCAACCGCCTTTTCCCCCGCAGCGGCGGACGAGGACGTCCGCCCTCCCGATGAAAAGGCACGATGGCAGGGCGCGACGTCTCGTCGCGCCGCCGTGGGCGATCATGTGGTTGATGGCGAATGGCCATGCGCCTCCCGATGAGACTGGCATCAGACGTTTAACCGCCTTATCTCCCAAAGCATGAGGGCGGACGATGCCGTCCGCCCTCATGGAACTCAATCACTTGACTGCTTAACCGCCTAACAGTTTTTCCAGACGTTCGCGCCTGGAAAAACTGTCTATTCTGCGCGCTTCGTGACGCGCGACCCGATCAGCGCGTAGAAGAGCACGTAGGCGAAGAGTCCGATCGTGAGCCAGTAGCTGTTGAGGAAGCCGACCTTGTCCGCAATCATGCCTTGAACGGGAAGCATCAGTCCGCCGACGACCATCGTCATGAAGATGCCGGAGCCCATCGGCACGTACTTGCCAAGGCCTTCGGCCGCCATGTTGAAGATTCCGCCCCACATCACGGACGTGCAGAGGCCGCCCAGCACCATGGCGCACATCGCAAGCGGGAACTCCTTGCCGAACACCGACACCATCTTGACCGGCATGTACATCGTCGCAAGCATGAGGCCGATGCCGAGGATTGAGCAGACGGTGATCATCACGCGGGAGGAGATCTTCGCGCCGAGGGCGCTGCCGGCAAGGCGGCCCAGCATCATGCAGAACCAGTAGGCTCCGCACACGCTGCCGGCCACGACCGGGCCGACGTACGCCGGGTTCGCAACGTCGCCGATCTTCTCCGCGTTCATGTAGAGCATGGCCATGTTCGGGATGCCGCTCTCGATCGTGATGTACATGAAAATCGCAAGGGCTCCGAGCGAGAAGTGGCGGAAGGAAAGCGTCTTGGCGATGTCGCCGAAGACCGACGTGCGGTTCGCGCGCTCCTCGGCCGTCTCAAGGTGCGGTTCGGGAATTGCCGAGAAGGCGATCACGACGAACGCAATCGCGAAGATCGCCATCGCGATGGCAAGCGCCGGGACGGCGTCGGCCACTTTCGCCTTGGCGACTTCGCCGCCGACAAGGTAGCCGAGAATCATCGGGGAGAGCGTGGCGCCGATCGAGTTGAGCGAGCAGCCGCACTGGACGAGCTGGTTGCCCTTGTTGCCGCCGCCGCCGAGCGTGTTCAGAAGCGGGTTCACGACGAGGTTCAGAAGGCACATCGAGAGGCCCGCCACGAACGCGCCCGTGACGTAGACGTTGAACGCGCTGCCCTTGTTGCAGTAGGCCGAGACCAGCTGGATGCCGACGCCCGCGAAGCCGACGGCCGCCGCGAGGAGCGACGTGAACTTGTAGCCCTTGCGCTTCAGGATGAGGCCGCCGGGGATGCCCATGAAGAAGTAGGCGAAGAAGTTCGCGGCGGAGCCCAGCTGCGAGGCGGTGTTCGACGCGCCGAACTGGCTCTTGAGGATCGGGCCCATCGCGCCGGCGAAGTTCGTCACGAACGCGATCATGAAGAATAGGGCGAAGCACACGCCGATGGCGAGTGCGCTGCCCTTGGATTTGCTGTCAGACATTGAATTGGCCTTTCTTGTCGTTTGAGGATGATGTCGTGTCTTGTCGTCTTGTCAAAATGGTGATGCCGCTCGGCCTCACACGAGGTGCGCGCCCGCGCTGGGCTTGATCAGCGCACAGATGGGCTCGTCGCCGTAGACGGTCTTGTAGGCCGCCTTGATCTGCGCGGAGATCTTGTCCGCCGCCTCCGGCTTGACGAGCAGGCAGCAGCTGCCGCCGAAGCCGCCGCCGGAGAGGCGGGCGCCGAGCACTTCGGGAATCGCCTTGGCGGCGTCGACGATCGTGTCGAGCTCCGCGCAGGAGTTCTCGAACCAGCTGCGGCTCGACTCGTGCGAATCGAACATGAGCGAGCCGAATGCGGCCAGGTCGCCCTTCGCCAGGAGTTCCGCGCCCATGAGGACGCGCTCGTCCTCGCCGATCGGGTGGATGGCTCGCTTGGCGGTCGTCTCCGGAAGTCCGCCGCGGTAGAGAATCCACTCAGCGCACGTGACGTCGCGAAGGTGGGTGACCGGGTGCTTCAAGACGCCGGCGAAGTACTTGGCAGCGTCCTCGCAGGCCTGACGGCGGCTTGCGTAGGCTCCGTCCACGAGCGCGTGTTTCGCGTTGGACTTGACCATCATGAACGCGACGGACGGGCCGAGGTCCACGTTCTCGAACTGGCAGTGGCGGAAGTCGCTCTTGACGAGCGCTCCCTCCTTGCCGTAGAGGGACGAGGCCTGGTCGAGGAGGCCGCACGGGCAGCCGGCGAACGTGTGCTCGGACTTCTGGCCGATCTTGGCGAGCGTCGTCCTGTCCTTCTCGATTCCGTAGACCTTGCAGAGCGCCAGGGCGGTACACATTTCAAG
The DNA here is from genome assembly GCA_964386385.1 of uncultured Lentisphaeraceae bacterium. Lineage (GTDB taxonomy): Bacteria > Verrucomicrobiota > Kiritimatiellia > RFP12 > UBA1067 > RUG572. Next base: position 60,021 of record CAYLRN010000007.1, read on the forward strand.
CGCGGCGGACGACGAGAGCCCGGCGCCGAGGGGGATGTTCCCCAGGAACATTCCCTTCCATCCGTGCTTCGCGGCGGCGGGATTGCCGTCGAAGAGCCAGTTGAACGTGCCGGTGGCATAGTTCTGCCACGTCATCTCCTTGGCCGGCTTCACGTCGGCGATGTCGAATTCGACCGTCTCCATCAGGTCGCCGGCCGTCAGCGAACACGAGGCGTCCGCCGTCGGGGCGATGGCGAAGAACGTCCCCTTGTCGATGGCCGCCGAGAAGACGTAGCCCTCGTTGTAGTCGGTGTGGTTGCCCAAGACCTCGATGCGGCCGGGTGCGTAGGCGACAGCCGCCGGCTTCATCCCGTACTTCTTCTCGAACTTTGCGACCAACTCGTCGTAGACTTCCTGGTTCTGCATGGAAACTCCTTTTACGAACTTGACGCCTTGATTATCCATTATATCGCCACGAAAGTCAAGAGGGCAAAATCGGAGTCGGCGCAAATACAGGACATCCCGGACGTGCTATAATTTCGCGCATGAAAATTCCAGGCAATCCGCTTTTCACGCGCAGGGGCCGCCGTCTCGGAACGGCGGCCGGCTGCGTGGCGCTGGCGTGCTGCTGCGCCGCGACGGCGCAGGGCTCGCAGTCCGTCGAAACGAACGCCCTCGTGGAGGCCGACGGCGGCGGCCTTTCCTTCGACGCCGGCGCGGACTTCCGCCTCCGGCAGGAGATGATGGACAACATTCCCGGCAACCCCGGCAACCCCTACGCCGTCAGCACGGCAAGGCGCGGAAAGAACACCAACCAGTTCCGCATCCGCCCCCGCGTCTGGTTCGAGGTCGAGGGCGGCCCCTTCCGCCTCTACACCCGCGTTGGCGACGAGTTCCGCGAATACGCCGTCAAGAACGGAAAGAAGCGCAAGGACCGCAGCTACACGTTCCCCGACGAGGTCTATCTCGACAACCTCTACCTTGAGGGGAAGGGCCTCACGGCGGAATGGCTGGAGTCGATCGGCGTGGAGTCGTTCGACTTCCGCGCCGGGCGGCAGGACATGATGGAGGTCGTCGACGGCGGCCTTCACGGGCTCTACGGCCTTGACAGGCTTCTCGGCGACGGCACTCCGCTGGACGGCTCGCGCACGATCTTCACCGACATGGTCCGCGCCCGCCTCAACTTCAGCGAAGTCCGCCGGCTGGACGCCTTCTTCCTCTACGACAACGGCCGCAACAACCTCCGCTGGGGCAACCGCCAGAGCCGAGGCCGCGCGATGAACCCGGTAAACATGGCCGACGACAACCAGATGGACGAATGGGGCGGCGGCCTCGTCTATTCCGACGCCGCGTTCGACAAGCACATGCCGTTCGAGGTCTACACCATCTTCAAGCGCAACGAGGAATACCACGCCACCGTCCTCGGCCGCGACATGCCCGCCAAGGAGCTCACCACCGTCGGCGCGATGGTCAAGCCCCGCTTCGACGACCACTGGGGCATGACGCTTGAGGGCGCCAAGCAGTTCGGGCGCATCCTCGACGGCAACAAGCAGGCCGGCGGACACATGGGCTACCTGGAGGTCGACTACCGCGCCGACTTCCTCAGGGAGTACAAGCCCGTCATCTCCTGGTGCAACACGTACTACTCCGGCGACAGGCATCACGATTCCGACGGGCACGACAACGACACCGCCTGGGACCCCCTCTGGGCGCGCCACTGCCGCGAAAGCGAAATGCTCGTCTACGGCAACCTCTACGGCAACTGCTACTGGTCCAACATGCTCTACACGTATCCGAAGTTCACCATGACCTTCGGCCGCCACCACGGACTCTACGCATACTCCGGCCCAATGTTCGCCGTCGTCCAGGACCGCATGGGACACGACGACGGCGCCGGGCGCTCCATGTACAAGGGCTGGCTCTCCGCCGCGCGCTACGACTTCCCGATAAAACTCGCCCCGAAGAACGCCGCCGGATGCGACAGGATCGAGCTCTTCGGACACGTAGTCGCCGAGGTGTTCAACCCCGGCGACTACTTCTCAAGCTCCAAGCCGGCCTATTTCGCCCGCTGGCAGCTCGACTTCAAGTTCTGAACTACTTTGATACGCCGCGGTAGTTCATGAACTCCCAGATCCGGTCAAGCCACGTGTAGCTCCCCGTCCCCGGCGAGGCCTCGCGCTGGAAGCAGTGCGGCCTCTTCACGAGCGTGTGGAGCTCGCCCTGGATTCCCATCCGGCGAAGCTGCTCCCACGTCTTGACCGAGTTCATCGCCGCCCAGCCGTCCGCGTCGCCGTGGACGAAGAGGATCGGACAGGTGTCCAGGTCGAACGAGAACTCCGGCACGAGCCTCGCGTCGTCCTCGTTCCCGCCCTTCACGTTCGGTCGCTCGCCGCCGTCCGTCAGCGCGTACGCGGGATAGATTGCGACCGCCCACTGCACCTTGCACGACTGCCTGTCGATGTCGTCGATTGGCCAGTAGGAGCGGTGGCGGGAGGACGTGGCGCCCATCAGCGTGAGGTGTCCGCCGGCGGACGAGCCCATGATGCCGATGCGGTCGGGGTCCAGCCCCTTCGCGGCGGCCTTGGACCTGACGATGCGGATTGCGCGCTGCAGGTCCTGCCATGCGGTCGTGTGCTTGGCAAGCCCCTTCGGGCGCGGAGTGCGGTAGCGCATCGTGACGACGGTCATGCCCTTCGCGTTCAGGTAGCGGCGCGCCGGCGCCACCTCGAAGCCGTCGGGGCCGTTGCCCATGTACGAGCCGCCGGAGTAGATGATCTGGATGGCCGTCGTCCTGCGCTCCTTCGGGAAGTGCCATTCGATGTACGGCTGCACCTGCTCGGCCTGCGCGTCCGGCATCCTGCCCTTCGGCCAGACGTCCTCCTTTTCATAGGCGGAGCGCGCCGAATTGTCGGGGAAGCGCATCATCAGGTCTTCCTCCGGGCCGAGGCGTCCGTCGTAGTCCATCTGCCGGATGAACTCCGCAACGCGGTTGAACCAGTGGTCGCAGCCGACCGCGTCGTCGCCCTTGTTCATGTCGCCGTGGAATCCGTGCGGACGGCCGGGGTAGACGTGGACCTCGGCCGGGATCTTCATGCGGCGGAGCTGGCGGTAGATCTGCGTGGAGCCGTTGGGGGAGATGACGTCAAGGCCGCCCTGGACGAAGCACATGGGACACGTCTTCGCGTCGAACTTGAGCTCCGGCACGATCTTCACGTCCGGCGCGTCGCCGTCGCGCGAATTCGCGTCCGTCGCCCCGTCCGTCAGCACGTAGGCCGGCGCCTGCGGGACGGCGAAGAGAAGGCTGCAGGGAAGTTTGTCGATTTCGTCCACCGGCGCATAGGCGGGTGTCTGCGAACTCGTGGCGAGAAGGAGAAGCGTCTTCGCGCCTGCGGAGATGCCGGTGCCGCCGATCTTGTCCGGGGAGAACCCGCGCTTCGCCGCCTGCGAGCGGACGACGCGGACCGCGCGCTGCGCGTCCTCCCAGGCGGACTGGTGGATGGGCAGCCCATTCGGCCGCGGCGTCCGGTAGGTGAGGTTGGCGACCGTCGCGCCCATCTCCACGAACCGGTCGATGGCCGGCTGCAGGCGCTCCTCGTCGCAGCACGACATGAACCCGCCGCCGGAGATCACGAGGACGCAGAGGTCTGTCTTCTTCGCCGGATTCGGCGTGTACCACTCGATGTATGGTCGGCGGAAGTCGTCCGCCTTGAACCCCGGCGCCTTGGCCTCCCGCGTCTTCGCGGCGATCTGGTGCGCCTGGACGTTCGGCATCCTGCCCTCCGGCCAGATGTATTCGCGTTCGCAGGGCTTTGCCGACGGATTGAGCGGACCGAACGACGCCTCCGCGGCGACGGCGGCGAACGCAACGGCGAAAAGGAAGATCTTTCCGATCATGTGATGTCTCCGTTTTTCTGTTCAGACCTCAAGGAAACGCCCCGCCTTGCGCGGCGGCGGCGGGGGAAGGGGCGCGACGGCGTAGCCCAGGGCGAGATGCCCCACGCCGACGTACTTTCCGGGAAGGGAGAGGCGCTTCACGACCTCCGCGACGACGCCGTCCGGATTCTCGCTCTCCTCCCTGGCGCGGTGGATCCAGCACGAGCCAAGCCCAAGCGAGTGGGCGGCGAGCATCATGTTTCCGAGGACGAGCGAGCCGTCGCAGACCGCGGTGTTCACGCCGGCCTCGACGAGGACGAGCAGGATCTCCGGCGCGCCGTAGAACGGGTCCATGTCGCGTCCGAGAATCGCGGCGTTCTCCGCGGAGATGCGCGCGCGGAGGGCGGCGTCCTTCAGGCGGACGACAATGGGGCTTTGCAGCCCGCGCCCGGACGCCGCCCAGACGCCAGCCTCCACCACCTTTGCCACAAGTTCGTCCGCAATCGGGTCCGGGCGGTAGTTCTTGCAGGAGCGACGCTCCCGCACCAGTTTTATCAGTTCGTCGTACATTCAGCCTCCTGGTAGAATGGTTAAGTGGTTAAGCGGTTAAGTTCGCTGTGGGGCGGGCGAAGATCAGGCGGTCAAGTCGGTAGGGCGCGACGTCTCGTCGCGCCGCCCTGCCGGAACTTGACCGCTTGATTCCCGTCAGCGCGCGATGACGGCCTTCATGAACCGGGCGCCCTTGGTCGTCACCTTGATGACGGCCTGGTTGTCCTCGTTGAAGGAGAGGTTGGCGGCGTCATACGTCTGCGCCGTCCATTCGCCGTCAAGCGTCGTCGCCGTCTTCACCGTGAATCTGCCGTTCACCGTGTCCGCCGCGAGGGCGACGGCCTGTTCGCCATCCGCCACCTTCGCCGTTGCCTTGACGGTCACAGTCCAATATTCGCCGTCTTTCCCAATCGCAACTATCTCAAGCGTTGGGATCTCCGTCGGAACGGACGTCATGCCGAGCAGGTAGGCGGCCGCGCCGCGGTCGCTGTTGACGTCGCCGAACGCCAGCCCGTTCGCCGTCGCCCAGTCTTCGATCTGCGCCAGTTCATCCTCCGTCGGCGGCACGTCGCCCCAGACGGCCGACATCTCCGGCGTACCCCAGTCGACGGAGTACTTCAGGCTGTACGTCACGAGCGAACCGGCCGTCTCTTTGACCACCTCGTATCCGTCCGCGCCCGACTCCACCTCGCCGTTGTAGGCGGCGATGGACGTGTCAAGGCAAAGCGTCTCCGTTGCGGACGACAGCGTGAGCGGAACTGCGTTCGCCGCCATGACGCGGTAGGTCGTGTCGGCGCCGGCTGCGAGCACGGCGTCGTCCGCCACGAACGCCGCATTGCCGTCCTCTACCGTCGCGAAGTAAAGCCCCGAGGCTTTCGCGCTCACCGCGCCGGTGGAGACCATGTTCGCCGGCGCCGTCCCGCCCGTCACCGCCGTCGAACCCGTGTACACCCAGCCGACGAACGAGCCGACCTTTGCGCCTGAGACCGCGTTCGCGACGTCTAACGACCCCGTCACCTTGCAGTCGGCGATTTCAGCCGGACAGGACGCATAGGCGATGATTCCGCCCACGCCGTCCCGGCCGCCCTTGCCCATCGTGTTGCCGACGACGAGTGCGCCCCTGTGCTCGCAGCGCGTGAAGACCGCCTTGTGCGAGCCGTTCTGGGAGAGAATCGAGATGCCGCCCACCTTCGTGTAGTCGCCGTAGACCGTGGCGGCGTTCACGCAGTCCGTGACCTTGACGTCCGCCGTAGCGGGCGTCAGGCGCACGACGACGCCGGCCATGTTGTGGCGGCCGGGCTTGTCGGCGGACGCGAACGTCCCCGACGCCGTGAGGTTCTCCAGCACGGAGCCGTTGGCCGCGTGGCCGACGATCGCGCCGCCGAACTCGTCCGCCGCGCCGGTGAACGACACGTTCTCGACCGTCAGGTTTTTGATCGTGCCGCCCTCGACCTGGTTGAAGATCCCTGCGTAGTTGCGGTCAGTGAACGTGACGTCGGATATCTTGAACCCGCCGCCGTCGTAGACGCCCTTGAACGCCTTGCCCGCGCCGGGAGTCGCCGCGTACGTGCCAATGCCCTCCCACGCGCTGGACGGCATGCTGATGTCCTTCGTCTGCCGGAAGCATATGCCCTCCGTCGGCACGCCCATCACCACGCCATAGCCGATCTTCTTCAGTTCGTTGACGTTCTGGATCTTCCACGGATTCCCCTCCGTGCCCGCTCCGTTGGAGAAGTACCATGTCCAGTCAAGCGTGTCGAGGGCAAGTTCGCCGCCCGCCACCACTGACGTGGATTTTGAAGAGGACGCGCCGTCCGAGAGCGTTCCGCGAAGGGCAATGTACTCTCCAGCGGGCAGCTGCATCACCGCCATTCCGTCCGACACCGTGAGGTCGGTGTAGGCATCGGCGTAGCCCACCTTGTACTGGACGGACGACAGCGTCGTCATCCACCTCAACGTGAATTCCACAAGTTCCTCTGCATATGCGGACGCCGCGCACAACGCCGCGCAAAGCAGCGCGCCCATTCTCTTTCTCATTGCTCTCTGCATCATGACACTCGCTTTCGTGAAAACCGGCCTCCGCCGCAGACGCAAGGAGGGTCTCTTCGCCTGTCATGCGCCTGCCGCGGACCGATGGAGGGAGATTCTACCCTTTCCCGCCGGCGGTGGCAAGCGGGATGTTCGAAGTCGCAGCCACGCCCTTCGGAACAGGCGGACGCCACTGCTCCGGGCGCATTCACTTTGCAGGAATCCCCCTCTCGCATTTTCCTCAAATACCCCCTTGCGCCGGGGGAGGGGTTTTGATAAACTGTGCCGCATGGGACAGCAACTTAGAACACGTGCCAAGAAAGCCCGTCGGAAAGCGTACAGCAAGCGCGTTCACGAGCGGCTTCTCGCGGCGAAGAAAGCCAAGTGATTGGCTAGTCGGCGCTACGGCTTCGGCCGTGGTTGCGGCGTAACCTTTTTAAAGGTGGGATGGCCGAGCGGTTAGGTCGCGGACTGCAAATCCGCTTACAGCGGTTCAACTCCGCTTCCCACCTCCATTCTTGAACGAGCGAAAGCCACGGGCGACCGTGGCCTTTCGTGTTTTCAAGGGGGGCGTGGAGACGGAGTGGGGGTTGGCGAAGTTTTTTGCTCCTGCGGAGGCCGGGCCGGTTTTGGTATAATCTACGGCATTCCAGTCTATCGACTGGCTGGCTATCACTGAAAGGCGCGCGAAATGACATCTGAAGGACACGGCGAAGAAACGACCGGAAAAGACTTGGCGGCGAAAGGCACGGGGCTCGTCTATGGAATCGAGGACAGGCCGCCGTTCATGGCCGCGCTTCTCGCGGCTCTTCAGCACCTTCTCGCCATCTTCGTCGCGATCATCACGCCGCCGCTCCTCATTGCGGGCGGACTTCATATAGAAGACGCGAAGATAAAGGGCTTCCTCGTCTCGATGGCGCTTTTCGCTTCCGGCGTATGCACGTTCATCCAGTGCCGCCGCTTCGGCCCCGTCGGCTCGCAGCTTCTCTGCGTGCAGGGGACGAGTTTCCAGTTCATCGGGCCGCTGATCGGCGTAGGCATGGTGGCGCAGACAGCCGCAGTCGCGGCGGGCGACACGGCGGCGTCCGTCACCTACGGGCTTCCTCTCGTCTTCGGCTGCTGCATCTGCGCGGCGCCGGCCGAGATGATGGCCGCGTTCCTCTTCAGGCGACTGCGCAAGGTCATCACGCCGCTCGTCTCCGGCGTCGTCGTCGCGCTTATCGGCCTCGGCCTCATCAAGGTCGGCGTGATCGCCTGCGGCGGCGGGTTCGGATCGATGGCGCCGGACGCGAAGTTCCCGTTCGCGGGATGGCAGAACCTCACCGTATCCGGCGCCGTGCTTCTCACGATCGTCGCGTTCAACTGCTCGTCGAACCGCTTCCTGCGCATGGGCTCCGTGATCTTCGGCATCGTCGTAGGCTACCTGATCGCGTTCTTCGGCTTCCACATGGTGACGTTCGAGACGGGATCGCTCCTCTCGTTCAACGTCCCGGTGCCGTTCAAGTGGGGCGTGGCGTTCGACCCCGCGTCCATCTTCGGCCTGGCGGTCGTCTATCTCGTCACGTCCATCGAGGCGTCGGGCGACATAACGGCGAACTCGATGATTTCCGGACTCTCGATCACGGACGAAAGCTACCACAGGCGCATCCGCGGCGGCGTCCTCGCGGACGGCGTCAACTCGGCGGTGGCGGGCGTCTTCAACTCCTTCCCGAACTCGATCTTCGCGCAGAACAACGGCCTCATCCAGCTCACCGGCGTCGCCTCGCGGTACGTCGGCTACTTCATCGCGGCAATGCTCGTCCTGCTCGGTCTCTTCCCGATTGTCGGAATGCTCTTCTCGACAATGCCCGACCCCGTGCTTGGCGGCGCGACGCTCCTCATGTTCGGCATGGTGGCGGCGGCGGGCGTCCGCATCATCGCGACTCAGCGGATCGGACGCAAGGAGACGCTTGTCCTCGCGATGGCGTTCGGCGCCGGGCTTGGCGTGGAGCTGTGTCCCGACATCCTCAAGCACGCGCCCGCGGCGGTGAAGGGCATCTTCTCGTCAGGTCTTGTCACGGGCGGCCTCGTGGCGATCGTCGCGAACGCAGTTATCCGCATAAAGGAGTGAGAACGCCATGGAACTTCTCAAGCAGCGCATCCTCAAGGACGGCAAGTCGCTTCCGGGCGGCATCCTCAAGGTGGACAGTTTCATCAACCACCAGATGGACTCGACGCTCATGTACCAATGCGCCGAGGAGTTCGTGCGGCTATTCGCCGGACGGAAGTTCACCAAGATTCTGACGGTCGAGGCGAGCGGCATAGCCCCGGCGGTCCTCGCGGGCTACCTCGCGAAGACTCCCGTCGTCTTCGCGAAGAAGGCGACTCCGAAGACGATGGACAGGCACTACGTCACGAAAGTGCACTCGTTCACGAAGGCCCGCGACTACGACATCCTCGTCTCGAAGGAATACCTGAGCGCCGAAGACCGGATACTCTTCATCGACGACTTCCTCGCGTGCGGCAATGCGGCTCTCGGCATGGCCGACCTCTGCGCACAGGCGGGCGCGACGCTCGTCGGCATGGGCTTCCTCGTAGAGAAGGCGTTCCAGGGCGGACGCGGCAAGATCGCGGAGAGCCTTCCCGGCGTCCCCGTCGAATCGCTCGCGATTGTCACCGCGCTCGGGGACGGGACGATCGAACTTGCGTGAGAGAAGGGAACGAATGGCGCCGCATTCGGCGGCACGTCCGTTTCGTCTTTTTGATACAATACGCCTCGGCCAACGCATTGGCGTACTTCAAGCAAAGTGGAGACAAAATGAATCGCATAATCTTGAACGAGACATCGTATCACGGCGCCGGAGCCGTAGCGGAAATCGTCGGCGAACTCGCCCGGCGCGGACTTAAGAGGCCAATCGTCTTCTCCGACCCCGACCTGGTGAAGTTCGGCGTCACGAAGAAGGTGACGGACGTCCTCGACGGCGCGAACGTCCCGCACGTCCTCTACAGCGACATCAAGCCGAACCCGACGATCGAGAACGTCAGGAACGGCGTCAAGGCGTTCAAGAAGGCGAAGGCCGACTGCATCGTCGCCATCGGCGGCGGCTCGTCCATGGACACCGCCAAGGCCGTCGGCATAATCGCCGCGAACCCGGAGTTCGCCGACGTCCGCTCCCTTGAGGGCGTCGCCCCCACGAAGAAGCCCGCAAAGCCCATTCTCGCCGTGCCGACTACTGCCGGCACCGCCGCCGAGGTCACGATCAACTACGTGATCACCGACGTCGAGAAGCACCGCAAGTTCGTGTGCGTCGACCCGCACGACATTCCCGTCGTCGCGTTCGTCGACCCGGACATGATGTCCACGATGCCCAAGGGCCTCACCGCGTTCACCGGCATGGACGCGCTGACCCACGCGATCGAGGGCCTCATCACGAAGGGCGCCTGCGAGCTCACCGACATGTTCCATCTCAAGGCGATCGAGATCATCTCCCGCTCCCTGCGCGACGCGGTGGCCAACAAGCCGTCCGGGCGCGAGGGCATGGCGCTGGGGCAGTACATCGCCGGCATGGGCTTCTCCAACGTCGGCCTCGGCATCGACCATTCGATGGCGCACGGCCTCTCCGCCCTCTACGACGTCCCGCACGGCAAGGCCTGCGCGATTCTCCTGCCGACTGCGATGAAGTACAACGCCTCGAAGACCGGCACGAAGTACCGCGAGATCGCCCGTGCGATGGGCGTGAAGGGCGTTGACGGGATGAAGCCCGCCGAATACCGCCAGGCCGCGATTGCCGCCGTCGAGAAGCTCTCGGCCGACGTCGGAATCCCGGCGGACCTCAAGGGAATCCTGAAGGAGGAGGACGTCCAGTTCCTGGCCGAGTCCGCCTACGCCGACGCCTGCCGCCCCGGCAACCCCCGCGAGACGTCCGTGAAGGACATCGCCAGGCTCTACAAGTCGCTCATGTAGGGCTTGCGGCATTCCCCGCAATGCAAGGCCGTCGCCGCGGCGCTTTTTCTGCGGCGGCGGCGTCTGCGGGAAACGCGAAGAGAGGAATCAGTGCGCGTTGAGGAACTTGAAAATCTGCTGGCGGAACTGATAGACGGCTGGGAGAACGAGGTCGTCGAGTTCAAGATCGGCAACAGGAACACTTCGTCCGACGAGGTGGGAAGGTATTTTTCGGCGCTTTCGAACGAGGCCAATCTGCGGGGGATGGAGCGGGCGTGGCTTGTGTTTGGCGTGGACAACAAGACGAAGTCCGCGCCTGGCTGCGAGTATCCCTGCGACGCCGCTTCGCTGAACAAGTCCGGAGGCCTCAAGCAGCAGATTGTCCAAGGTACAAATCTTGGACTGGGCTTTACCGAGGTGCATCTGATTCCAAGGGGAAGCGCAAACGTGATTCTCTTTGAAATACCGCCGGCTCCGCAATCCATGCCCATTGCGTGGAAAGGACATTTCTACGCAAGGGCGGGTGAAAGCCTGACCGCGCTTGACGTAGGAAGGCTTGATGTCATGCGAAGTCAAGGTGCGGCGCTTGATTGGACGGCTGGGACGCTGGAAAATGCGACCATGGAGATGCTTGACGAGGAGGCTCTTGCGCTGGCGCGCAGGCAGTTCGCCGAAAAGCACGCCAACGTGGATTCCGGTGAAGTCAACGAATGGCCTGCGGGGGTCTTTCTGGACAGGCTTAGGCTGATGCGCGGCGGAAAGCTGACACGCGCGGCTCTATTGCTCCTGGGCAGGGCGGAGGCGGCAGCGGAACTCCTTTCGCCGTATCTGCCGCAAATCGTATGGAAACTGGTCGGGGAGGAAACTGCCAACGACATATTCCATCCGCCGTTTCTGCTGGCGACAACCCGGCTCTATTCGCGGATTCGCAACGTGCAGGTCCGAGTGCTCCCGGAGAACCGCCTGTTTGCGACCGAAGTCCCAAAGTACAGCCAGAAAAGCGTATTGGAGGCCTTGAACAACTGCATTGCGCATCAGGACTACTCAAGGGGCGAAAGGATTGTCGTAACGGAATACGTGGACCGTCTTGTGTTTTTGAACGGCGGAAGGTTCTTCGAGGGGCGGCCGGACGACTATGTCGCCGGAGACCGCACTCCGCGACGCTACAGGAATCCTCTGCTTTCTTCGGCCATGCGCGAACTCAACATGATTGACACGATGGGCTATGGCATCCATGCCATCTACGTCGGGGAGGCAAGAAGGTATTTTCCGTTGCCCGACTACGAGACAGATGAGACGTCCGTCAAGATGACAATGTACGGTCATGTCGTCGACGTCGCCTATTCAACGCTTCTCATTGAAAGAGGCGGCGAATTGCGCCTGGACGACGTTCTGCTGCTTGACCGAGTGCAGAAAGGACTGCAAATTTCCAAGGACGCGATGCGCCATCTGCGAATGGAAGGCCTGATCGAGGGACGGGCGCCGCATCTTCGCGTTTCGGCAAAGGTGGCGGCATTGACCGGACGCAAAACGGAATACATGAAGAAAAGAGAGCGGGCAAGCGAGCATTACCACGGTCTGATTCTTGAGTTCATCGGCAAATGGCCAAGGTCGTCCCGCGCCGAAATCAATGAGTATCTGATGGATGAAATCGTCGGGGAATTTTCCAAAGAGGAAAAAATGTCCAAAATAACAAACTGGCTCTCGTATCTGCGAAAGAGTGGACGAATCAGAAATGTCGGGACTGATGCGAATTCCCGGTGGATTCTTGTGGATTCCAATGAGGCTTCAATGTGCCTCCAATGAGCCTCTGTCTTTAAATAAGCGAAAATGAGCGAATTGACCAGAATGTCGCTCTTGTGGCGAGGATTTGAAACATGAATTCCAATGAGATTCCAATGAGCGGCCCTGATGGTGGCACGACGTCCGTTCCCACCGCTTCGGTCGTGGTGAGGCGGGCGGCGGCGGGGGACGTCCCCGCCATCGGACGCCTTCTCCTCCAGGTCTGCGCGGTCCATGCCGCCGGCCGGCCGGACCTCTTCCGCGCCGGCGGGCGCAAGTACTCCGACGCGGAGCTTGAAGGAATCCTGGCCGACGACGCCACGCCGGTCTTCGTCGCCTGCGGCGCGGACGGCGAGGTCTGCGGCCACGCATTCTGCGTCGTGGAGGAGCGCGCGGGCGGCGGCGCGATGCGCCCGTGCCGGACGCTGTACGTGGACGATATATGCGTGGACGAGGGCGCGCGCGGCCGCGGCGTCGGGACGGCGCTCTACAACCACGTCGTCGCGTGGGCGGCCGGACGCGGCTTCTACAACGTCACCCTCAACGTCTGGTCGTGCAACCCCGGCGCCCTTCGCTTCTACGAGGCGATGGGCATGAAGCCGTACAAGGTCGGCATGGAGCGCGTGCTTCGTCCGTCAACGTGAAAGGAGCGGCCGATGTCCGTTTCCATTGCGGAAAAGCTCGTGGAGCTGATGAAGGCGCGCGGCGTCACGTGCGCCGTTGCGGAATCGTGCACCGGCGGCGGGGTGGGGCGGGCGCTGACGGCCGTCCCGGGCGCGAGCGAGGTCTTCCTCGGCGGCGTAGTGAGCTACGCGAACTCCGTGAAGGAGGATGTGCTTGGGGTGCCGCCGGACGTGCTGAAGACGGTCGGCGCGGTGAGCGCGGAGTGCGCGGAGGCGATGGCCGCCGGCGCGCGCCGTCTGCTGAAGGCCGACGTCGCCGTGTCCGTGACGGGGATCGCAGGGCCGGGCGGCGGCAGCGCGGAAAAGCCGGTGGGGCTTGTGTGGTTCGGAATCGCAACCGTTCGGGGCGTCCGCTCGGAGAGGGCGATATTCTGCGGCGACCGCGAGGCGGTCCGCGCGAAGGCCGTCGTCCACGCGCTCGGAATGCTCACCGCCGCGGCGGGGGGCTGAATGGCCTGCGTGGCGGGGCGGGACGCCCCGCCCTGCCGGATTTGCATGTGAACGGCGGAGGTGAAGCGACGGACGGGAGTCGGCAGGGGGCGGCGTTCCCGTCGCGCCGAACGGCGGCCTGGCGGCGGGTTTTGCATTGCGCGACGGCCTCATCGCGCCCATTTGGCGGATATTTTGATATAATCAGACGCATTGGAATCTCACCACGAAGAAGGAACGGACATGGAGCAATCTAGAAACACGGGCGGGCTCTTCCGCCGGGCGCAGTGGAGGTTCATCGTCTGCAGCGCCGTCGCGTACATGTTTTTCTACCTGACGCGCAAGAACCTCTCGATGGCGCAGCCGGCCATGCTGGAGGAGGGCGTCATCTCGACGTACGCGCTCGGCACTATCATGACGGTGCACGGCGTCCTCTACGGGGTGAGCCGCTTCGTCAACGGCTTCTGGGCGGACCGTCTCAACGGCCGCGTCTTCATGGCCCTGGGGCTTCTCCTCTCCGCGCTCACGAACTTCCTCTTCGGCTGCACTTCGGTTTCCGTTCTCTTCGGCGTCTTCTGGATCGTGAACGGCTGGACGCAGGGCATGGGCTTCCCGCCGTGCGCGAAGATGCTCACGCACTGGATCCACCCGAAGGAGCTGGCGACGAAGATGTCCATCTGGAACACTTCGCACAGCTTCGGCGCGGTGATGGCCCTGGGGCTCTGCTCGCTCCTCTTCGCCTACGGGTTCGGCTGGCGGTGGTGCTTCTGGGTGCCGGCCGCGCTGGCGGGCCTCGCCGCCGTCTTCACGTTCCTCTGCGTGAAGGAGTCGCCTGCTGAGGACGGACTTCCGCCGCTTGAGCTGGACACCGGCGTCTCGAAGGCGGAGCACGAGGTCACGACTGCGGACCGCCGCCGGCTCGTCTTCGGCAACAAGGTGATCTGGCTCGTGGCGATCGCCAACTTCTTCGTGTACATCGTCCGCTTCGGCTTCCTCGACTGGGGACCTACGTTCCTGAAGCAGTACAAGGACATTCCCGTCACGAAGGGCGGACTGATGATCATCGCCTTCGAACTGGCCGCCGTCGTCGGCACGATCTTCGCCGGCTGGGTGACGGACCGCGTGTTCAGGGGTCGCGGCGTCCGGACATGCGTCTTCTGCATGCTCTTCGCCGCGCTCTTCTCGCTTGGGTTCTGGTATCTTCCGGCGGGCGCCCCGATCTGGCAGGCGACCCTCCTTCTCATGGGCGCGGGCTTCTTCATCTACGGCCCCCAGGCGCTGATCGGCATCGTCGCCGCGAACCAGGCCACGAAGGAGGCCGCCGCGATGGCGAACGGGTTCACCGGCATCATGGGCTATGCGTCCACCGTCGTCTCCGGCATCGGCATCGCGTTCATCAAGGAGCATTTCGGATGGGGCGTCACGCTCTGCTCCATTTCGGGCTTCGCGATCGTCGGCATGGTGATGTTCCTCTTCGCCTGGTCGGCGCGCGCGACGTCCTACAGGAACGTGTCGTGAGGGCGCGCGGACGGCTTTTCGATTCAAAAAACACAGGCAGAGAGAAATGGACTACTGGCAGGACGAGGAAATAGACGACGCGATCGTCGTCGGCGCGGGCGTGGTGGGCTGCGCGATAGCCTATTCGCTTGCGCGGAACTATGACGTGCGCGGCACGGTGCGGGTGCTTGAGGCGGGGAGCGACGTCGCGGAGGGCGCCACGAAGGCGAACAGCGCCATCGTGCACGCCGGCTTCGACGCGAAGCCGGGGTCGCACAAGGCCTACTTCAACGTGCGCGGCAACGGGATGTTCGAGGAGGTGTGCAGGGAGCTCAAGGTCCCGTTCGTCAGGAACGGCTCGCTCGTCCTCGCATTCTCGGAGGACGACCGCCGGGAGCTGGAGACGCTGCTTGCGCGCGGACGCCGGAACGGCGTGGAGGGGCTTGAGATTTTGGACCGCGACGCCCTGCGCGCCCGCGAGCCGAACGTCAGCCCCGACGCGGTGGCGGCGCTCTGGGCGCCGACCGGCGGCATCTGCTGCCCGTACGAGCTGGCGTTCCACATGGCGGAGAACGCGGCCGCGAACGGCGTAAGGTT
The DNA here is from genome assembly GCA_964386385.1 of uncultured Lentisphaeraceae bacterium. Classification (GTDB taxonomy): domain Bacteria; phylum Verrucomicrobiota; class Kiritimatiellia; order RFP12; family UBA1067; genus RUG572. Next base: position 75,360 of record CAYLRN010000007.1, read on the forward strand.
CGAGTTCGACCGGCGCGTCGTCGAGGTCGCAGCGGCGCCGGGCGGCAACGGCTGGGACGTCAGGACCGCTGACGGAAGCAGGTACAGGACGCGGGCGCTCGTCAACGCGGCGGGCGTCCACGCGGACGAGATCAACAACATGGTCAACCCCGTCAAGTACCACATCCGACCGCGCCGCGGCGAGTACGTCATGCTCGACCGCAGCGAAAGCGGGGCGTTCAAGTCCACCATCTTCCAGGTGCCGGGTCCAATGGGCAAGGGCGTCCTCGTCTCGCCCACCGTCGACGGCACGGTGATCGTCGGCCCCACCAGCGAAGACGTGGACGACAAGTCCGACACGGCCACGACCGCCGAGGGCATGGAGAAGGTGGCGCGTCTCGCGCGCCGCTCCTTCCCCGCCCTGCCCCTGCGCAAGGCCATCGCCAGCTTCAGCGGACTCCGCGCGCACGAGACGACCGTCGGCGACTTCGTGGTCGGCGGCGTCGAGAACCGCTTCGGATTCATCAACGCCCTCGGCGTCGAGTCGCCCGGCCTCACCTCCGCGCCGGCGATCGGAGAGGCTCTCGCCCGCGAAATCGCCGTCGTCCTCCGCATCGTCGACAGGAAGAGGGAGAACCCCGGCCGGGACGTCCCCGACTGGCCGAAGATGCGCTCTCTCTCCGACGACGGCCGTGCGCGGGAGATCGCGCGCGACCCTGCGTACGGACGCATCGTCTGCCGCTGCGAATCCGTTACCGAGGGCGAAATCCGCGCCGCGATCCGCGCGCGCGTCGGCGCCCGGACCCTTGACGGCGTCAAGCGGCGCACGCGCTGCGGCATGGGACGCTGCCAGGGCGGCTTCTGCACGTCGCGCATACTGGAGATCCTCTCCGAGGAGCTCTGCCGCCGCGACCCCGCCAATCCCGAGGTGGAGCTTCCCATTCCGATGGAGGAGTTCCTCGCGTCCCGTTCGAAGGCGCCGGAGGGGGCAGCGCTCCGCCGCCGGCCGTTGAAGGCGGACGCGGCGTCGCGCGCGGACGGCGTTCCGGAGGAGAACGTCGACGTCCTCGTCGTCGGCGCGGGCCCGGCCGGCCTTGCCGCCGCCATCGCCGCGCGCGAGGCGGGCTGCGCCGGCGTCCTCGTCCTCGAGCGCGACGACGCGCCCGGCGGCATTCTCCAGCAGTGCATCCACAACGGCTTCGGGCTCCACCGCTTCAAGGAGGAGCTGACGGGCCCCGAATACGCGCAGCGCTTCATCGACCGCGTCTGCGAGCTGGCCATTCCCGTCCGCCGCCGCGCGATGGCGCTGGACGTCTCGCCCGATCGCGTCGTGACCACGATTTCGCCCGACGGCGGACTTCGCAGGATCCGCGCGAAGTCGGTCGTCCTCGCCATGGGCTGCCGCGAACGCCCCCGCGGGGCGCTCCTCATCCCCGGCACACGCCCGGCCGGCGTCTACACCGCCGGCACGGCCCAGCGCCTCGTCAACATGGAAGGCGTCATGCCCGGCCGCCGCGTCGTCATACTCGGCTCCGGCGACATCGGCCTCATCATGGCGCGGCGCATGACGTTCCAGGGCGCGAAGGTGCTGGCCTGCGTGGAGCTCATGCCGTTCTCGAGCGGACTCAAGCGCAACATCGTGCAGTGCCTGGACGACTTCGGCATCCCGCTTCTCCTGAGCCACACCGTCGTGGACGTCCAGGGACGGGACCACGTCACCGGCGTCACCGTGGCGCAGGTGGGCTCGGACAGAAAGCCGATTCCCGGCACGGAGCGCCATTTCGACTGCGACACGCTCCTTCTCTCCGTCGGGCTTCTCCCGGAGAACGAGCTCTCCAAGACGGCGGGCGTCGCGCTATCCGACGTCACCGGCGGGCCGGTGGTGGACGACGCGATGCAGACGTCCGTGCCGGGCGTCTTCGCCTGCGGCAACGTCCTGCACGTCCACGACCTCGTGGACTACGTGAGCCGGGAAGCGGAGGAGGCCGGCCGCGCCGCCGCCGCGTTCGCGGCGGGGACGCCGGCCGGGGAGGCGGACGTCGCGGTGAAGGACGGCTTCGGCGTCCGCGGCGTCGTGCCGCAGAGGGTCTGCGCGGAGGGCGGCGGGAAGGTCGCGCTCTCGTTCAGGCCGGGCTCCGTCTTCAAAAACGCGACTTGGCGCGTCCGGGCGGGCGAGGACGTCCTGCTCTCGCGCAAGGCGCGCATTCTCACGCCGGGCGAATCGCAGCGGGTCGAGGTCGACCGGTCGCTGTTCAGGGGTCATGGGGAGGTTGTCGTGGAGGTCGTGCAATGACGTGCATAAATTGTCCGATGGGCTGCGCGCTTGAAGTGGCGCGCGAGGCGGACGGCTCTTTCAGGGTGACGGGGAATCTCTGCCCCCGCGGCGCCGCGTACGCGCAGAAGGAGATGACGGCTCCGGAGCGCATGGTCACGGGGCTTGTGCGCGTGAAGGGCGCGCGGCGTCCGCTGAGCGTCAAGACGAAGACGCCGGTTCCGAAGGGCAGGATCGCCGACGTCCTGGCGGTTCTCGCCGCTACGGAGGTGGCGCCGCTGGTCCGGATCGGCGAGGCGGTCGTCCCGGACGTCTGCGGCACGGGCGTCCCCGTCGTCGCCACGTCCCCGCTCGCCTGAACGTAAAGCGGAGGTCAAATCGCCCCCGCGCGCATTTCCCTCTTGCCCGCACAATCCTCTTTGTGTATAATCCGTTCACGTACGATAGTCTAGAACGAAACAGTCAGGTCCTTTTAGTCGAGACTTCACCATGGCAACATTCCAGTACATTGCAAAAGACGGCCAGGGCAACGAGCGCCGCGGCACGGTCGATGCCGGGGACAGGCAGGGCGCGATCGCCGCGGTCCGCGCGCAGGGGCTCATGCCCACGGCGCTGGGCGAAGTGAAGGGCGCCGCGCCCGCGCCCGCGCCTGCGGCCTCCAAGGCGGCCGCCAAGGCGAAGAAGGCCGCGCGTCCCGCCGCGAAGGGCGGCGCGATGAACAAGCAGATCAACATAAAGCTGCCGAAGTTCATGATGGGGCGCGTCAAGGCGAAGGACCTGACCGCCTTCACGCGCCAGCTGGCCACGCTCGTGAACGCCGGACTTCCCCTCATGCGCTGCATCGAGGTGATGAAGAAGCAGAAGATGGCGCCGGCGATGAGGGACTGCCTTGACGGCATTTCCGAGGGCATCGCCGGCGGCGCCACGTTCTCCGAGTCGCTCACGGCGTATCCGAAGGTCTTCGACAACCTGTACGTCAACATGGTGAAGGCCGGCGAGGCCGGCGGCGTCCTGGAAGTCGTCCTGAACCGCCTTGCCGAGTTCGCCGAAAAGGCGCAGAAGATCAAGAACAAGGTGAAGGGCGCGATGATCTACCCGGCGGTCGTCCTCACCGCCGCGATCGGCATCACGGCGTTCCTGCTCGTGACGGTGATTCCGAAATTCCAGCAGGTGTTCAACGACATTCTCGGCGGCCAGCAGCTGCCGGCGATCACCGAGTTCGTCATGTCGATGTCCGACTACGTGCAGCACAACGGCCTCCAGGTGCTGGGCGCGGTCGTGGCGCTCTTCGTGATCTACAAGGTGCTGGGCAAGACGAAGCAGGGCGCGTATCTCCTGGACAAGATGCGCCTTTCCGTGCCGGTCACCGGCACTCTCGTCCGCCGAACGGCGATCGCGCAGTTCTCGCGCACGCTCGGCACGCTTCTCTCCTCCGGCGTCCCGATCCTCCAGGCGCTCGTGATCGTCCGCGACACGACGGCGAACCTCGTCGTCCAGCGCGCGATCCAGACCGTCCACGACGCGGTGAAGGAGGGCGAGTCGATGACCGACCCGCTCGCGTCCTCCGGAGTCTTCCCGCCCATGGTAGTCTCCATGGTGCAGGTCGGCGAGGAGACGGGCGCGCTCTCCGACATGCTCACCCGCGTCGCGAACACGTACGACGACGAGGTGGACAACGCCGTCGCCGGCATGACCGCCGCCATCGAGCCGGTGCTGATCATCTTCCTCGCCGTCGTCGTCGGCACGATCGTCATCGCCATGTTCCTCCCGATGATCAAGATCATCTCCTCCGTTTCCGGCGGCGGCGCCACCTGATGCGGACGGCGGATAAGGAGTCCACCATGAAGAGAAAAGAGGGCTTTACCCTGATCGAGCTCCTGATCGTGACGGTCGTCATCGTCACGCTCATGGGCATCGTCTTCAGGCTTGCCGGCATCGGCTCCGGGGTGCGCGCGAAGAACGCCACCATCTCCCGCATCCAGAGGCTGGAGAACGCCCTTTCCGGCTACTACGCGGCGTTCGGGTCCTATCCCCCCGTGCCCCTGCACGGGCTGCAGGACATGAAGCTGAAGTGCGACGACATGGGGCTCCTCATCCCCAACTCCTCCGGAAGCGGCAGCTGGACGGCGAGCGGAAAGGCCGAGATGCAGCGCCAGGTTCGCGCCGTCTGCCGCGCCCAGCCCGTCGCCGCGTGCTATCCGTACGATGACACCGCCGAGAACAGGGACTACATCAATTCCCTTTCGTCCGACATCAAGGACATGTGCGGCGACAGCGCCAACTACCCGGCGTGGGCCGCGCGTTCCGCCGCGTTCTCGAGCGGCTTCAGCGGGCTCACGCGCAACATATTCGGCAGCAAGCTCCAGGACGCGGCGGACTGGCAGGACGTCCGCATCTTCAAGTTCGGACTTCTCTCCTTCCTCCTGCCGCGCTATCTCTTCATGCTTGACGGCAAGGAAGAGTTCTACGACGACTGCAGGCAGTGGGAGGCCAACAACCGGAAGATCACGAACTTCGTGGACGGTAGGCAGATCGGCACGTGGCGGGAGGTCAAGAGGGCGCTCGGCGCCGGGGACGGCTCGGGCTCCGGCAACGACCCCGCCCTGGCGGCCATGATCACGAACCTTCCCTCGCAGGCCGTCTGCGCCCGCTGGATGCCGAACTTCGCGAAGACGATTTGCGGCGGAAAGACGTTCTACGGCGTCGACACCGGCACCGGCAAGGCGTACAACAGCATTAACGACCCCACCGACTTCATGATCTACTCGCCGTATTCCAACGGCTCCTCCGGCAACGCCTACATCCTCGACGGCATGACGATTCTCGACGGCTGGGAACACGACCTCTTCTACCATTCCGCCCCGCCGTACCAGAGCTACGTCGTCTGGTCCGCCGGACCCGACGGAAACACTTTCCCGCCGTGGATCGATCTCGACTCCCTCGAGAGCGAGGAGGCGCGCAAGATCGCCGCGGACTGGATGAAGGACGACATCATCCACTTGTCCAACTAGCGTCCGCGGTTCTGCGGTTTTTCAGAGAAGGCAGGTCAAGACATGAACAGAAAAGGCTTCACCCTCATTGAAATGCTGGTGGTGATGGGCATCATCGCCGTGCTGATGGGTTCGCTCGTCATGGGATTCAGCCGCATCACGAAGAGCGCCCAGCGGGCGAAGGCGCAGGAGACCGTCTCCAACACCGCCACCGCGCTTGCCGCCATCCTCACGAACGAGGGGCGCTGGCCCAAGGTCGTGCTCTCGAACACGAGGGTGAACGAGCAGGTCGCCAGGGTCTTCGCCAAGCGCGGATTCATGAGCATCACCTACGACCCGAACGCCAAGAACGCCGACGGCTCGCAGAACTACACGCCGGTGGGCACGGACAAGTTCGGCGTCGTCACCCCGTGGGCGAGCGCGGTCCTCAAGCGCAACCCGAACGGCGGCGCCGGGCAGTCCGTCCCATCCGGCGGCACGGTCTCGGACCACGTGCTCTACTACGCCGTCGACAAGGACGGCGACGGAATCGTCACCACGGGCGAGGGCGCCCCGGTGAACGTCCGCGCCACCGCCGTCGTCTGGTGCTGCGGCGCCGACGGCAAGGTCGGCACGTACGGAACGCGGGAGAAGGACGCCGCGGACGACGTCTACAGCTGGCAGCGCGCCCAGGAGGAGAAGAAGTAGCATGAAGAGGAAACACGGTTTCACGATCGTCGAAATGCTCATGGTGATCGCCGTGCTCGCGGTCCTCGTGGGCATCGTCACCACCGCCGCGTCCTCGGCCATACGCCAGGCGCGCACCCGCCGCACGGACGCCATGAAGCAGGTCATCCAGAACGGCATCTCCGTCTACTACCAGCAGAAGGGCGAATGGCCCGGCTCCCTCAAGAACCTCTCCGAGAACGGCAGGGGCGAGGAGCGCGTGTTCCTGCTTACCTCCGACCAGGCGCAGTCCGCGATCCGCGAGGTCGTCAAGGAGAGCGCGGGGTCCGTCGCCACGCCGATGATGGACGTCTCCGGCCTCTTCGTCGCCAAGAACGGCACGTCCGAGGAGCGCGGCTACGGGCGCGACCTCAAGGACGCGATGCACGATTCCAGGAAGCAGAAGGCCATTCCCCTTTCGAGCATGGTCTTCGGCTATCCCGACTCCGAGACCGGCCACTTCAGGAAGTTCTGGATCGAATACAACCTCGACGCGGATTCCATCACAGTTCTGACGAGAAGCGAGAAGGAAGCAAATGTCAACAACAAGAAATACAAGGACCAGAACTAGGCGTCCGGCCGGCTTCACGCTCGTCGAGCTCCTGGTGTCCATCGGCCTGATGGCCCTTCTCGCCACGCTCGCCTCCACCGGCTACTACGCCGCCGCGCGCGGCATGGCGGACCGCGGCGTCGAGACGGACGTCAAGTCCATGATCCGCCAGACGATGCAGCGCGCCCTCATCGACCAGGTGCCCACCGCACTGATCTTCTACAACCAGCGCCTGAAGGAGGACGTCGGCGACGACGGCGAGGAGGTCGTCGTCGGAACCGCCGTCGCCATCCGCATGGCGGGCCGCATCTCGCAGGTCTCCGGCGACTACCTGATCGACGAGTTCGCGGACCTGAACTACACGTATCCCACGAACAACCGCTCCGGCTCCACGGGAATGCCGCTCTACCGCATGAACGGCGCGCGCAACGGCCTCTCCAGCTGCCGCACGATCGTCGACAGCAACGTGCAGCCCGCGTTCGGGACATCGGGCGCGGCCGACTACATGATCGCCACCGGCTATTCCACGAACGTCGTCCTCTGGGCATTCAGGAAGACCGGAGGCGCCGGCGGCTGGAAGGCCGGCGACGCCTACGCGACGGAGATCTCCAGCTTCCGCCTACCCCACGGCTACTACTTCGGGTCCAGCGCCCCCACGCAGTACAAGCCCGTAGACCCTTCCGGGACGAAGGGAATCGTGTTCGACCCGCTGGAGTCGTCCATGGACGGCAATCTGAACAGATACGAATTCAACCTTCCCGGGAACGTCGTCGTCTCCTCCGTCGGCGCCGACGGCAAGCAGCGGACGGTTGTCTCGATCAGCGACGTGGACGACAAATGAGGGCTTGCGCCATGCTAAGGAAACTCGGATTTACTCTGATGGAAGTGAACCTCGCGGTCTTCATCATGGCCGTGGGCGTCCTGGCGATGGTCGGCCTCTACCCGCTCGGCTTCCGCGAAAGCCAGCAGTCCGAAGACGACGTGGCGAGCGCGGTTCTCGCCGACGCCGTGCTCAACCCGCTCGTCCAGGCCCTTTCGTCCCCGTACATGAAGTGGAGCGACTGGAACAACATCTGCGGCGGACACGGCAAGAGCGTCCCCGCCAACGGCTGGAGGGCGTTCTGCGACGACAAGTACCGCCCCACCGGGAGCCTCAACGGCACCGAGGTCATAAACAAGATTCGCGCCGCGTACAACTCCGCCAAAGGCAACAGCTCGAAGGGCACTACGCAGTCCGGCAACGCCTTCAAGGAGAACGGACAGTTCCCGAGCCTCCCCTCTTCCGGCTCGTCAGACGCGAACGGTCTCCACTACGCCCTCGTGGCCACGCAGACCGGCATCGGCACGATTCAGCTGAGTTTCCGCGCCACCAGGCGCAAGAGCCAGCTCTTCTCCCAGCCGTTCTACTTCACCGAAGTCCACTTCCAGGGCTCGAAGTACCAGCAATAGGGGACTGCGATGAAAAAGGGATTCACTCTTATCGAAATGCTCGTGGCCTCCCTCCTCCTGGGGATGCTGGTCTCGATTCTCACCATGGTGTTCAACGCCTCGTCGATCGCCTGGCGCACGGGGCGCGCAAGCGTCGTCAGCCTCGACAAGATGCGCCGCCAGGAGGCCTTGTACCAGCGGGTTGCCGACGACGTGGTCTATCTTCGCGACAGGAACGGCTCCGACTCCATCGTGGCCGTGCGCACTCCGTGGGTGTTCAGCGACAGTTCCGGCAGCGACTCCCTGCGTCGGCGCGGCATCCGCTCTGTCTCCGGCAGCTTCGGATTCACCGCGTCCGACGTGAAGTGGATGAACGGCAACGGCGTCCCGTGGAAGGAAGTTACCGTGAACAGGGAGTCCGGCAACGGCAGCCAGAAGACGTACGCCGTCGGCGTCATGTCGTACGGGCCAGACGGAAAGACGGGCGGGGAGTTCTCCGCCGACGACATCACCTCGTGGCCGGAGGACCTGAAATGAACCGTATCGATTCAACCGCAACGCGCCGCCGGCGCGGCTTCACGATGGTGGAACTGCTTGTCGTGATCGCCATGCTCATGCTCCTCATGGGCTCCGTGACGTCCGCCATCATGTCCGCCCAGAAGCGCTCGAAGATCGCCAAGGCCACCACCGCCGTGCAGGAGCTGACGAACGCGATTCTCTCCTACGAGAACTACACCGACGACCACAACCTCTCGTCGGTCGCGATCCCATCGTGGCAGGACGTCGACGAGTCCACGATCTCGTTCCTTCTCGGCAAGGAGTCGAACAAACAGGGCAAGATTCCCGTCCTGTACAACGCGGACCTCAGGAACGGCAAGCTGCTCGACCCGTGGGGGCATCCGTACCGCGTCCAGATCAAGCCGGGCACGATAACGATGGAAGACCGCGGAGTCCTTGGCTCTTCCGCCAAGACGCACGTGGCGTTCCCGAACTTCTACCGCCACCTCTACCAGGAGGATGAACTGTGAGCAACTCGAAGCGCGGCAGCGCACTTCTCATCGTGCTTGGATTCCTGTCGTTCATGGTGGTCTCCGCCGTGGCGTTCTCGATCTACATGCGCTCCGAACGCCAGCCGTCCTCGGCCCTCCGCCGCGTCGTGACGTCCCGCCACCTCGCCAGGGCCGCCCTCGCCCGCGCCATGGGCGAGATAGACGACGCCGTGCGCTACGAGGCGTTCCCCGGCTGCCTCAGCGGAACGTCAAAGGCGCCGCAGCGCTCCGGCTCCGCGAACGGACAGTCCGGCCCCACCTGCCAGCGCGCCGCCTGGCTCGGCCGCGTCTTCATGCCGCTCTGCCCCGACGACAATCTCGCCAACCTCAATTCCAACGACCGCTACATCATCCCCGACGAGCGCCTGGGCGAGTCCGTCTCCACCCTCACGCTGGAGGGTCTCGGCTACATCCCGCCGCCGCTCGTGAACGACGCCCGCTACAACAGCCGCCGCTCCTGGGCGTCCGTCTGGAAGTACTTCGCCTTCGACGCCGGGCGCTATGCGTACACCGCGCTGAACGTCTCCGACTGCTTCGACGTAAACCGCCTCCAGGCCTGGACAAACCGCAACTCCGGCGCAGACGGCCGCGTCACGCTCTCGTACCTGTTCGGGCTTCAGGACGGACAGATGACGCAGAAGGCGTCGGAGATGAAGAACTTCGACGACTTCCTGCGCACTAACCGCGGCGGCGAACTGGGAGAGCTGCCGTTCGTGTCCATGATGGACTACACGCTCGCGCTCGGACAGAACAGCCTCGCCTCCATCTCGCCCCTGTTCTACGAGTGGCTGAATGCCGGCAACCGCTCGATGTTCTACAACACCGTCGCCTCCGACAAGACGAGCGCCCTCAACAACGACCAGATGCTCAAGGCCATCCGCCAGCCGTTCCTGGCCGACTCCTGGTTCCCCGTCACGAACTCCGCCGCGAACGCAGTCCTCGACCTTTCGCGTCCCGAATGCCAGCCCCTCGACGGATTCCCCCTGCAGAACCCGACATGGGCAGACCTGTCGTCCAACAACAAGTTCTGGAACAAGTTCACGGAGGAGATGCCGCCTCCCCTCACGGCGATGCTCTACGACTATCTCGACGCCGACGACATTCCGGTCTCCCTCGTCATGCCGTGTACGGAGTTCATGCCGATGATTGCGGAATTCGACGTCAGCGGCAAGCCGATATTCACCCTCTATAAGGCATCCACCACCATCGTCGACCCGGACACCGGCAACAAGACCGGGGAGGAGACGAGCTATACGGTCAAGATCGAAGTTCCGAATCTCGCGGTCAGCGTCATGCCCGTGTTTCCGTTCAAGCACGGTCGCGACAGGATGGCCAACACCAGCTTCAAAGTCCAGGCTATCGCCCGTCTCTTCCTCGCCGACCCCACCACCATAAACCGGTCTGCAACCGGTTTCGGGAAGGTAGACTGGAAGACGTACAAGGGCAAAACCGCCGCAGAGGCGGCGTTCGACGGAAACAGTTCCATCGTTTTGGTCTCCGCCCCCGTGTCGTTCAACATCCCGAACGACGAAAAGGAGGGCGGCGCGGAGATAAAGAACGTCCATGTCGCCCTGCCGGCTTTCACCGAGACGCGCGGGCTGTTCAAGGTGATAACGCAGAACGGGCAGACGAGGTATGACCCCCCGTCTGAATCCCCGATTGCCATTCTTGACAGTGGATACAATACTATTGAGTTGGCTGATATTGCCGGTTCGACCGTCAGCGTCGTCCCGCAGGTCGCGATAACCCTTCGCGTCATGGCGTCTTCCGGCGACACCGTCGACCTCGTGCCGGCGATGGGCGAGGACGACGTTGCGCTTAACGGCCGCTCGCAGATCGATCCGGCCATCATGAACAACATCTGCGGAGACAAGACCCCGCTCATGCGGGTGCAGACGAAGTTCTCCTCCACCGGAGGCGCGGTCTCCCTGAGCGCTGACAGCCTCGCCACTCTCATGGCCGACGACGACGACAAACTTACCTTGAACGTCGTGGACTTCGAGGATGGCGACAACGGATACTTCTGCTGCGACCCGCGCTTCAACTGGGCGCCGGAGGACTGGGTCAACAAGCAGGCAAGTGGCAACGTCTTCGACGACTGGCTGAAGAACGTAGCCGGTGCGGTCCTCGGTGTCGATTCCAAGCACGACGCGGACATCTTCATGAACGTCTCAAACGCCGGCTATCTCCAGTCGATTGGCGAGTTCATGTTTCTTCCGCGCATAAGCGACATCAGGGAGAAGACCCACGACCCCGCACTGGGCTTTATCGGCGGCCACTCCGCCACGCTTGACGGCGTAATCCGCACCGCCGCTGGCGATCTCGCCAACGCAAACTGTATGTGGCGTTGCTACAAGCCGACGGAGATTGGTGGCGAGGACAACCTCTACCAGCTTGGAGTCGTCAACGGACAGGGCGGATTCAGGATCAATCCGTACACCGACGACGCCACGATCTTCCTCGGCGCAATCGCGAACACGCCCGTGGACTGGTGGGCCGCCGCCACGAACTTCGAAAGCCAGACCTCGTCCAAGGACAAGAACGACCTGAAGTTCGACGAGTCGATCAAGATGTCGTACGGGCCGGAAAGCGACACCGACCAGTGGACGTGGGATCAGGTGAAGAAGGTTTCCGACGCCCTGCACAATGTCTTCCTTGCGGCTCTGCGCGACGACGCGAATGCCGGCAAGACCCCTATGGACTGGCTTTCCGTGTATGATTCCGCATGGAACGGCTGGATGAACTCCGACAATGAAGACCAGCTCTTCGGCGTAAACCTCTCCGGCTCGACGCTGTACGACGCGGACCGCAAGTTCCTCTACGACTACTGGCGCGACTGCTTCGCCTGCCGCCAGCAGCTCTTCCTGATATTCATCCGCGCCGAGTCCACCGCGCTCGGCGGAAGCGGCGACGGCGGCACCCCCGGCCAGCTCGGCGTCCGCGCCGTGGCCCTCGTCTGGCGCGACCCGGAGGAGCCGTCCACCGGCCGCGACGGCGTCGCGGGCCAGGACACCGACGCGAACAAGCCCGAGAACGCCTCTACGGACACGAATCCGCGTCCCTCGCATAGAATGCGCGTCCTCTTCTACCACCAGTTCGACTGACGCCGCGCCTTTGCGATTCCCGTAAAACAGACTGAAGGCCAAAATGGAACTGAACGAAGAGCAGAAGACGTCCGTCGCCCGCTGGTATGCGGACGGCGCGACGCTTGACGAAATGCAGAAGCGCATAAAGGCGGAATTCGACATACATCTCACCTACTTCGACCTGCGAATGCTCGTCGCAGACCTCCCCCCGCCCGCCGAGAAGGAGGAGCCGCCCGCCGAACCCGCCGTCGCGCAGCCGGCTCCGGCCGACGTCCCGCAGGAGGCGCCGCCGCCGGAAGGGGGGGGCGCCGCCGAACCCGCGGACGAGGCTTCGCCCGTCGACGAGACCTCGCAGGAGGCGACGCCGATCGACGTCTCCGTCACGGTCGACCAGATCACGATTCCCGGCACGATGGCGTCCGGCGACGTCACGTTCAGCGACGGCAAGACGGGCAAGTGGTATCTGGACCAGATGGGCCGCCTCGGCCTTGGCGGAGACGGTCTCCCGCCCGGCTACCGCCCGTCCCAGCCCGACATGGTCCTCTTCCAGCAGCGCCTGATGGAGACCCTCCAGTCCCGCGGCCTCTGCTGACCCTCCGCTCTTGCGTTCCCCTCGGCGTTTGTGTATAATGCGAGGTGTTCAGAATTGGAGCAGACAATGGCAGAGCTTGTCCATAATGTGGTTATGTCTTTCAAGGCGGGCTGCGCTCGCTTTGTCCGCGGCTTTGTCGTCGAGTCTCGCCCCGTCCCCGAACTTCAAAGCGTCGACCGCTATTTCGCCAATGTCGGAGAGCATCTTCTGAACGCCCGAAACCGCTTTGAGCGCGAGTACGTGGAGAATGTTCGCCATGCCGACGAGTGAGACGCGCATAGCCGCCCGAAGCGAAAGCAGAGTTGAACTGTGTTATCAGCGCTCCACGCTTCCGACCAAGGAGAATGTCGAGGCATACGAGGCTTTTTGCCCAGGCGCTGCCAAGATTATGCTCGACATGGCGCAGTACGATCAGCATGAGCATTGGCAGAGCATAAGGCGCATATCCACGGCAGATCTTGTGGTTCGTCTGGTTGGAATGACGTTTTGCTTTCTTCTCTGCCTTGCGTTGATTTGCGGCGGAGTTTATCTCATGGCGACTGGGCATTACGTGACAGGAGCGGCGTCTGTCGCCGTTGCCCTTGTCGCCGTAATCGGATCTCTGGCCTATGGTGGGCGTCCGCCGGTCCAGCAGACGCCTTCGCACGAGAACTAATGGCAAGAAGGAGATTGCAGTGACGACAAAACTGGGATTTTTTGGCGCGGGGAAGATGGCGGAGGGCATTCTCGCCGCCGCGTCCATGCGCAGGGGGTTCAATCCGAAGCACGTGCTGATGGCCGAGAAGGTGGCCGCGCGCGCGGCGGAGCTTGAGGAGAAGTACGGCGTCCGGACGACCCCGGACGCGCGGGAGGTCGCAAAGGCGGCTTCGGTCATATTCCTGTCCGTGCGCCCGCAGGACCTCGACGCGCTGGCGGCCGACGTCAAGCCGCTTCTCACGGCCGACACGCTTGTCGTCTCGATCGCCGCCGGAAAGTCGCTCGCCACGCTCAGGAAGGCGCTCGGCAAGGAAGTGCGTCTCGTCCGCGTCATGCCCAACCTCGCCCTCCGCGCCGGGGAGGGCATGTGCGCCGTCTGCGGCGGGAAGAACGCGACGGATGAAGACGTCGCGCTCGTCAGGTCAATCCTCGACGGCGCCGGACGCACGGTCGTCCTGCCAGAAAGGAACTTCGACGCCGTGACCGCGCTTTCGGGTTCCGGCCCCGCCTTCTTCGCGTTCATGGAGCAGGCGATGATGGAGGGCGGTCGCAAACTCGGCCTTCCCCGCGACGCCGCCCGCGCCCTTGCGGAGCAGACCATGCTCGGCACCGCCGCGTATCTCCGTCAGAGCGGCGCGGACCTTGGGAAGTTCATCGCAGGCGTCGCCACCCCAGGCGGAACGACCGCCGCCGGCATGGACGTCATGCGCGCCTCCGACTTCGCCGTCGTCGTCGCCGCCACCCTCAAGGCCGCCGCCGCCCGCTCCAGGGAACTCGGACGATAGGGAGACGGGGAGATTAAGTGATTAAGTAGTTAAGTGGGCAGGCCTTTGTCTGCGCACTTAACCGCTTGATCCCCCATGGTAGGGCGCGACGTCTCGTCGCGCCGCGTTCATGCGCATGGGAGGGACGCGCTCCCGCGCGTCCGCCGCCATGTTTCGGTCGCGCAGGAGCGCGACCCTCCCAATTCTGCCACGCCGTTTTTCACCGCAGACTGACACTCAGTATTCGTCGATGTCGAGGACGGCCTCGTAGTCGCGCAGGGCGTCGGGAAGGGGAAGCGGGTAGATTCCCATTGAATTGAGCTGGGCGTTGGCCTTTAGCCAGTATTCGTACGCATCGGACTTGCCGCGCTTTCCGAGCGTTTCGGGCGAGGTCAGGCGGGCGAGCTTGCGTTCGGCCTTGTCGCGGTAGGAGATTTCCAGTTTCTGGCGTCTGACGAGCTCGTCGACGTATCCGGAGACGGTACCGCCGTCTGAAAGGTATGCGCGGAGGTCGTTCTTTATTCTGGCGACGATGCGCTTGAGGTCCGCGGCCTCCGTGAAATCGTTGTCCGCGACGCCGATCGGGCTGTTGGTGACGGAGATGAACTCCTCGTCCGACGGCCTTCTGCCGCGGAAATCGGGAATCGGGCGGCCGGGTTCGGCGAACGCCGCCATGAAACGCTCTGCGGCGTTCGTGAACGCCGCGGCGGCGGCCGCGATCCGGCGGCGGTCGCCGTTTATCGTCTGGCGGACGAGCGGACGGGCGTTCCTGACCGTCGCCGCGGCCGTGCCGCCTGTGGAGACCGGACGGACGGCGCGGCCGCCGCCTCCCATGGAAAGCGCGTACACGCCCGCGCCGACGGCCAGGGCGGTGGCCGCGATGGAAAGCGCGACGATGCGCTTGCGGACGCCGCGCACCTCGCCGTTCGCCTTGCTGCCGTCGGCCGCGACTACCTTGATGGCCTTGATGCCCTTTGCACGGAGGGCGGCGAACACCTCTTCGCGCGAGCCGGCGTCCATCGAGTCCTCGTGCCGGACTCCATCGCTCGTCTTGTATGCGTAGACGTACTTCACTTCTTCGCCCTGGGCGACGGAATCTTGAGCGCGTTCGCGGGACCGCGTTCCTTGCCGGCGTTTATCTCGTCCCAGACGGCCTTCTGGAGGTCGTTCGTCGGCGCGGGCGCCCATCCTTCGCGGCACGCCCTGCGATACGTGGTTTCGACGTACGGCGTCACGCCGATCTGCTTCAGATAAGGCGTGAAGCGGTTGACGACGTCGATCGGGAGCTGCATGTCAGCGGCCGATGGAGCGTCGAGCTGTTCGGGACCGCCGATGAAGCCCGTGAGCGGATTCTTGTATTCGCTTCCGACTCCGCCGCAGAGATAGCAGAATGCGCGCAGGAATTCGATCCGGGCGCGGTTCTCGACGTTCTTGCCCTTGAGCCTTCCGACGTTGACCTTAGCCCATCTGTCCTCCGGCGCGACGAGCAGCGCCGGATCGACCGCGTTGTCCACGACCACGACCGCCGCCTGCGCCTTGCCGTCCGCGAGAAACCTGGCGACGTCGGCGGCCTCGCCGGCGGACACGTCGACCGCGTCGATGCGCACGCGCAGGAACTTCGCAAGCGTCTCCATCGCCTTTGCGATGTCTTCCGACTTGACGGTCGACTGGGCGTTGGCGTAGACGATGCGGCCCGTGCCGTTCGTCTTGCGGATGATTCCGCCGGCGGCGGCGATGCGCTTCGCCTTCTGCCCTTCAAGGTACGCCTTGCGCTGCTCCGGCGAAAGCGCCTCGATGGCCGCCTTGCGCCTGGCGTGGAATTCCTTCAGCTCCTCCTTCGACATCTGCGCCATGGGCTTTTCGGGCGTCGGAATCGTCGGAAACCGTTCGTCCGAGAAGGAGGCCAGCGCGCCGCAGAGCGCGACGATCGTCGTCAAAAAGATTCTCTTCATTCTGTTTGTTCCCTTGGTTGGATTCGGATTGCCGTCTGTCGTCTGAAGGACGTTCGGATTATACCATATCGGAGCGAAACAGTTTGGGGATTTTGCATGGCGTCGTCCATCCTCGCGTGGGATTGCCGCGCGGACGAAACCGCATTCGCCGCGCATCGCATGCGCCCTCAAAAAACTTTTTCACTTTTTCTTCAGCGCCCCCCTTGCGAAGGGCGGAAGGAAGTGGTACAATACACGGCGTTTTCCATATGGGCCTGTAGCTCAACTGGATAGAGCATCAGACTACGAATCTGAGGGTTGTAGGTTCGACTCCTGTCAGGCCCGCCATTGTGGAGAACGCCAGATTGCGGGGTGGAGCAGCCTGGTAGCTCGTCAGGCTCATAACCTGAAGGTCGTTGGTTCAAATCCAGCCCCCGCTACCAATTTTAAGATGTCGGCTTGGGAAAGTCCTAAGTCGGCGTTTTTTTTTTTTCATGCAATGCAGAATCGCATTGCATGATGGCGCAAAGTGCAATGGAATGCAGATTTTCGCGTGACGAAGTGCAGTAGAATGCGGGTTTTGGCGATTGCAAGTGCAGTAAAAGACGGATTTTAACCATGCAAAGTGCAGTAGGAGGCAGACTGCGCGGACACGAAAGGCCATTCCCGCATGGGAGGGACGCGCTCCCGCGCGTCCGCCGCAAAGACGGCATTCTACGGGAGGGCGCGTGTCCCCAGGCGCCGCCCGGCTTCGGTCGCGCAGGAGCGCGACCCTCCCGGCTTGACCACTTGATTTTTCGTGTCCCGCAGGGCTTTGGCGTGTTCAGTGGCAAATCCTGCCCTCGGCGGCGCGACGAGACGTCGCGCCCTGCCGGTGAAGGCCCGTCAAGTGCAACTTGACCACTTAACGCTTAACCACTTAATCACTATATGGTATATTCTTCCGCAAACGAAATCAACGACTGAATGAAAATGCATTTCAAGACGACATTTGCCGCGGCGCTGCTCGCGCCCGGACTTCTCGCGGGGCCGGAGAGGCTGCGCCATTCGCCGCTGCAGCCGCTTCCAAAGGCGGCCGCCGACCTCCGCGTCTTCAAGTCCGCCGGCGCCCCGCATCCCGGCTACGTCCTCGCCGCGCAGATATGCCTCGACCGTCGGGGGCTTTCCTGCAACACGCTTGACGGCTCGTGCGGACGCAAGACGCAGGTCGCGCTTGCGACGTGGTGCGCCCTCAAGGGGCTTGAGCACAGGCCGGGCGAGGAGGAGTTCGCCTGGGAGCGGCTTTTCCCCGGCGAGACGAACCTCTTCACGACAATCGTCGTCACGGCGGCGGACCGCGCCGCGCTCGTGAAGATCCCCTCCACCCCCGCCGCGAAGTCCGCGATGAAGAGCATGGGCTACGAGACGCTTCAGGAAGCGTACGCGGAGCGAGGGCGCCTCTCGCAGTCGATGCTGCGCAAGCTCAACCCGCGTCTCGCCTGGCCTGATCCGCCCGTCGGCTCGATGGTGACTGTCCCATATTTCCCGGAGACGTCGTGGAAGAGGGAGGCCTCGTCGCGCCGCATGGCGAGCGTCCTGCGCATTTCCCTTTCGCGCTTCGAGATAACCGCGTTCGACGCGGCGGGCGGGCTGATCGCCCTCTTTCCGTGTTCCATTGCGGCGGACAAGAGGAAGCTGCCGGCGGAAGGGGAGTTGCGCATCAAGACGATCGTGCCGCGTCCGAACTACACGTACACCCCGGAGGGCGGACGCGGCCAGAAGAGGATATTTCCGCCCGGTCCGAACAACCCCGTCGGCTCCGCCTGGATCGGGCTTGACCTGCCTGGATACGGAATGCACGGAACGCCGAACCCCGAACGCGTCGGATGCGCCGAATCGCACGGATGCTTCCGCCTTGCGAACTGGAACGCCGTGCGGCTCCGGAAGATGTGCGACGTCGGCGTGAGCGTTGTCGTCGAAAAGTAGCCCCCTTGCGCCGCCATGCGCGCGACTCCGCGGACGGAGTCGCGCCGGTTGATTGTCCGCCCGAAACGTGGTACAATTGCGTTTCCTTTTACGGGGCGTTGCACAGTCTGGTAGTGCGTCTGCTTTGGGAGCAGGATGTCGGAGGTTCAAATCCTCTCGCCCCGACCATTTCGGCGGGCGGCGCCGCTCAGCGGATGAGGACGAGGAATCCGGAGGGGTTCTTGCCGACGACCTTGCCGACGCGCGCGAAGGGGGTCTTGTCGTTCAGGAAGAAGGGCTTCGCGCCGACCTTGTCCCAGAGCGCGGGCATTCCGTTTTCTCCGCCCAGGCGCACGGGGACGAAATTGCGCACGAGGACTCCGTCCTGCCAGACCTTCATCCCGTAGATCCGCGCGCGCGAGGTCTGCTTTGCCTCGCCCTTCACGTTCTCGCCGAAGAGGTACATGGAAAGGCCGGTGTCAACTTCGAAGTCGCCCGCGCGGTCCAGCACGGTCTCGCCGTCCACGGCGATCTGGATGCGGTCCGCCGCGAAGTCCGTCCGCACATGATATTTGCGGGCGGGGTCGACGTAGACGCCCTTTGCGGCCTCGTTCCATCCCATCTCCGCAGACGGGTCGCCCTTCTTGACGTAGAAGAAGCTCCCGCATCCGTAGCTGAACACGCTGCGCGCGTTGTGCCAGGGGTAGAAACGCATGGGGCCGTTGGCGGCGTTGTCCCCCTCGCCATCCACGCGTTCCCGGCCAGAGCCGAAGAAGCCGACGTCGCCGCCGACGTCTAGCCACGCCATGTCGAACTCCGCCACCATGCCGCTGCGGCCGACGATTTCCATGTCCAGCCAATGTCTGCCGTCCGTCTCGAGGAATTCGACGAGATGCGTGGGGCGGAGGGCGGCGACGTCCTTCGCCGGGCCGATGCAGTGGTCCGGCAGGGGGAGGACGGTGAAGTAGACCTTGTCGCCCACGGCGTCGTAGAGGCCGGCGCGTCCGTTCTTCATGCAGGGGCTGAAGTCGCGCACGAGTTCGCCGTCCTGCCAGATCTTGAGTTCGTAGACGCGGGAGCGTCCGGCGTAGCGCAGACTCTTGTTTCCGACGTTCGCGCCGAAGAGGTAGAGGCTGCATCCCGCGTCGACCGGATCAGCCACCTGTTCGGAGACGTACTGCACTCCGTCCAGGGCGAGCGTCTGCGCGTCGGCCATGTACGACGCCTCGTATTCGTAGTCCCGGTCGACCGACAGCCCGATTCCGTCCGTGGTCTCCGCCGATGCCGTGGGATAGATTTTCGTCATGCCGTATCCGAACCAGAGCGCCCCGGCGGGCGAATGGATCAGGTACATGCGGTTGTTCGAGTCCGACGCGCAGGCGCCGAGGAAGGTGGTTTCGTTCAGCGAATCGACGTGCGAGAAGAAGTTGCCGCGAGTGCCGAGTGCGTTCCAGCGCATCTTCGCCGCGGCGGCGGTGCCGGTGCGCGCGCGGACGCCCGTGTCGAGGTACGTGCAGCCGGGCGATTCAACGTACTCAAGGTAGTAGTCTGGTCTGCCGGAGGCCGTAATCGGCGCGGTGACGAGTTCGCCGCCCTGCGGATAGAAGATGCGCCTGTCGACGGCGTCGTAGAGCGCGACGCGGCCGTACTTGACGCATGGGAGGAAGTCGCGCACGAGCGCGCCGTCCTGCCAGATCTTGAGAGACCAGAGACGCGCCTTGCTCTTGTTCAGGGCCTCTTCGCCGACGTGGTTGGCGAAGAGGTAGAGGCTGCGGCCTGTGTCGTAGGACGCGGAGGAGGTGGCGGAGTAGACGCGTCGGCCGTCGACGTCCATCGTCTGGCTGCCGGCGTCAAGGGAGGTTTCGACGAGATAGCGCGTTCCCGCGGTGAAGAGTGTGTCGTCCGTCGCGCGGATGAACGTGCCGTAGCCGATTGCGGGCTTGTTGTCCCAGGCGGAATGCAGCAGGAAGACTCGGTCGTTCACGTCCAGGGACGAGCGGGCGTTGAGGAATGCGTAGTCGCCGTTGAGGTTGAGCCAGGCCATGTCCGCCCTGCACGACGTGCCGGAGCGTCCGGGCACCTCGACGTCCACGTACGCGCTGCCTGTCGAATCCGCGTACTCGACGAAATAGTCCGGCTCGTTGTACGCGGCGTCGTACGCCAGGTCGTCCGTGCCGTCGATGGCGTAGAGGATGGCGTCGGAGACGGCGTCGTGGAGGCCGGCGCGGCCGTCCTTGAGGCAGGGCCTCAGGTCGCGGACGAGTTCGCCGTCCTGCCAGACCTTGAGGGAGTAGACGCGCGCCCACGCCCTGTTGGTGACGACGCCGTCCACGTTGTCCGCGAAGAGGTGGAGGTTGAGGCCTGTGTCCGAAAGACCGTCTGCCACGACCGGGCACGGCGCGTTGGTGACGTCCGAGTAGTAGGCGGGATAGTAGATGCGGTCTCCCCATTCGGGACGCAGGAGCGCGAACGTCATCGCCGTCTGCGTCTCGTTCGTAGTGAAGAACTCGACGGTCGCGGTGAAGTCGCGGTCCTTCTCCCACTGGTAGTTCGTCCATTGATTGGGGCGCAGCAGGGTGGCCTCCGAGCCGAAGCCGAAGACCGCATTGCCATTGGCGGTGCTCGAATGGATGAACTCCGCGCGGGAGGCGTCGTCGCCGGTCTTCGCGGCGCCGAGAAGGCACATTTCGCCGTTGCGCTCGGCCGTCCACCGGAACTTGACCTGGACCTTCGTGTCCGCGCGCCCGACGACGCCGACGTCGACGGCGGAACGTCCATGCGCCTCGACGTACTCAAGCCATGCGTCGGGCGTCTCCGCCCGCGTCATCCCGGCGCCAAGCAGCGCAAGCCCGCACGCCGCGCAGGCCATCATGTGTCCGTTCGCCATGCCCGTCTCCTTTGACTGTTAGGAAGTCCGTCTGCCAAAAATGCAATCCGACATTCACGAGACAATTATATCTGTTTTTTTTTCCCTGTCAATCGGCGGGGCCAAGGAGATTAAGTGATTAAGTGGTTAAGTGGTCAAGCGAGTGGATGACCGGGTGGTCAAGCGGTTAAGTGGATAGATGATCGGATGGTCAAGCGAGTGGGCGGCGGACGCGCGGGAGCGCGTCCCTCCCACGGGGACGGCCATCCGGTAGGGCGGGGCGTCCCGCCCCGCCGCCGCGGACGAAACGGCGCGACGTCGCAATTCCGTCGCGGAAAAAGGCGGAACAGACGTATTTTCGGTAGGGCGCGACGTCTCGTCGCGCCGTTTCGCCGATGGCGGCGCGTGAGGACACGCGCCCGCCCGATGCGCAGACGGATGCGGCGGGGCGGGACGCCCCGCCCTACCAGATTGGCAGTTCAACCGCATTCTGTGGTATAATGGCGCAAGGCATGAAAGACATGACCGCCGGATGCCGGCGGCCATGTGGTTAAGTAGTTAAGTGATTAAGCAGTTGAGTAGGCAAGGGTTGAGTAGACAAGTGGTCAAGCAGTTAAGCGGGAAGCCTCTGCCCGCGCACTGACGCACTTGACCACTTGACTGCTTAACCTCTTGATCTTGCTGGCGGAGAATGCACGATGAAGAGACTTCTGGTGATGGCGGCTGTGGCCGCGGCGGTTCTCGCCTGCCGGGCGGAGAGCCGCAAGGACAGGGCGATCAGGCGCCTTCAGGCAGTCAAGGCGGAGAGCGTGCGCATGGCGTGGGCCGACATGGCGAAGCGCTGGCCGGACAGGTTCGAGGCGAACCCCGCCTGGCTGCGCGACTTCGAGAAGACGCAGAAGCGTCTGCTTGACTCGATGATGGGCGACTGGGGGCCCTACTACGGCGAACTCGAGCCGGTCGCCGGCGCGGAGAAGTTCCTCGCCGACCTGCGCGCGCGCCTCCTCTCCAACCCTCTCCTCGACTGCGACAGGCTGCTCGTCGTCCGCCGCCGCCCCGACCGGCTCGGCCTCCACCAGAACTGGCAGCAGCCGCGCGACGTCGCAAGCTGTCAGAACGAACTCGGCATCCTCTCCAACCTGCGCGCCGCCCCGTCGTTCGCCGCCGCAGACGAGACGAAGAGCGGCTACATCGGCGAGCTCTGCCTCCACTGGGACGGACGGCGCGTGATGTACACGAGAAGGACGGACCGCACGGACAGGCCGCCGAAGTCGCGCGGCTCGCGTCCCGTGGAGACGATCGACCGCGTCTTCGAGCTCGACCTCTCCCGGCCCGGCGCGAAGCCGCGCGAACTGCCGCTCATCCCCGACGCCGACGTCAACTGCTACGCCGGCTGCTACCTCCCCGACGGCGCCGTCATCTTCATCTCCGACGCCTCCATGGTCGGCGTCCCCTGCGTTGTCGGACACAGCTGGGTGGGAAGCCTCTACCGCAGGGAGCCCGACGGCGCGATCCGCCGCCTGACGTTCGACCAGGACAACAACTGGTGCCCCAACGTCATGCCCGACGGGCGAGTCATGTTTCTCCACTGGGAGTACGCCGACATCACCCACTACTGCTCGCGCATCCTCTTCACGATGAACCCGGACGGCACCACGCAGCGCGCCTGCTACGGCAGCGATTCCTACTGGCCGAACGCGCTCTTCAACGCCCGCCCATGCCCCGACAACCCCGACATGTTCACGGCCATTGTCACAGGACATCACGGCCAGCCCCGCTACGGCGAGCTGACGCTCTTCGACGTGAACAGGGGGCGCAAGCGCGCGGACGGCGTCGTCCAGCGCTTCACCGAGCGCGGAAAGAAGGTGGAGCCGATCGTGCGCGACCGCCTGGCGGACTACTCCTGGCCGAAGTTCTGCCACCCCTGGCCGCTGTCCTCGTCGTACGTCGTCGTCGCCGCGCGTCCGACGGAGAAGGACGGCTGGGGACTCTACCTCGCGGACGAGTTCGACAACCTGACGCCCATCGTCGAGGACGCCGCCAACGTCTACATGGAGCCGATTCCCCTGCAGCCGGCGAAGACGCCGCCCGTGATCGCGTCCCGCGTCGACCCCGCCTCCACCACCGGCCTCATGAAGGTCACGGACGTCTACGACGGTCTCGGCCTCCGCGGCGTCCCGCGCGGGACGGTCAAGTCCCTGCGCCTCTACACCTATTCGTTCGCCTACCGCTGGATGGGCGGCGAGACCGACCACCACGGTCTCGACGGTCCATGGGACATAAAGCGAATCATCGGCACCGTCCCGGTCGAGGCCGACGGCTCCGCCTACTTCACCGTGCCCGCGAACCTTCCCGTCTCCATCCAGCCGCTCGACGCCAAGGGCCGCGCCGTGCAGCTCATGCGCAGCTGGACGCAGTCGATGCCGGGTGAAATGGCCTCGTGCAGCGGCTGCCACGAGGAGAACCAGGCCAGCGCCGGGCCGAACCACCGCCTTTTGGCAATGGAGCGCAAGGCCTCCGCGATAAAGCCCTGGCACGGGCCCGAGCGCGGCTTCGACTTCCGCCGAGAAGTGCAGCCCGTCCTGGACCGCTACTGCGTCTCGTGCCACGACGGAAAGTCGAAGCTCGACCTGACGGACCGCCCGGAGATCTGCATCAAGACGAAGGAGACGTACTACATGAACGACGGCTTCTTCCCGCCGTCGTACGTTGCCCTCTGCTCGTACGTACGCAACCACACGCAGGAGGGGGACAACGACGTCCTCTCGCCCTGCGACGTCGCGGCGGACACCACCGCGCTCGTGCAACTGCTCGAAAACGGACACCACGGCGTGCGGCTGGACGACGAGGCGTGGGACCGCATCGACACCTGGATTGACCTCAACCGCATGGGACACGGCACGTGGCACGAAACCGTCGGCACCAACCGCGTCGCCCATTTCGCCGCCCGCCGCGCCGACCTCCAGAAACGCTATGCGAACGTCGTCGAGGACCACGAGAGGACGTACGGCATGGCCGTTCTGAAGACGCCCGCGCTTTCGCGCCTCCCCGCGCCGCCGAAGCCCGCCCCCGCGAAGATCCTTTCCGTCGGAACGCGCTCCGAACCGCTGCGCAGGACTCTCGACCTCGGCGGCGGAGTGTCCGTGGAGCTCGCGCGCATCCCCGCCGGACGCTACGTGGACGCCTCGGGCGCGGAGGTGGAGATCGCGCGTCCGTACTGGATGGGCGTGGACGAGATAACGAACGAGCAGTACCGCCGCCTTGTGCCGTCGCACGACAGCGGACTTGAGCGCGGCGAGTTCATGCAGTTCACAGAGCAGGAGCGCGGATACCCGCTGAACGAGCCGGACCAGCCCGTCGTGCGCGTCTCCCGCGACGAGGCCGCCGCCTACTGCGCCGCGCTTGCGAAGAAGACGGGCGCGAAGGTGCGCCTGCCATCTGGCGGCGAATGGGAATGGGCCGCGCGCGCCGGCGCCGCGACGCCGCTCTGGTGGGGCGACCGCGACGTGGACTTCTCGAAGAAGGGCAACCTGGCGGACAGGACGTTCCGCCGGCAGGACCGCTTCCGGGCGAACGTCCCCGGCATGGCCGTCCCGCCGTGGCGTCCGGCCGACGAGCGTTTTGACGACGGCTACCGCGTGAGCGCGCCCGTGGCGGCGTTCGAGCCGAATGCGTGGGGACTGCGCAACGCGCACGGGAACGTCTGGGAGTGGACGGCGGACGTCGTCTCCAACCGCCCCTTCGCCCGCCAGCCCGACGATGCGCCGCGCGCAGTCGCCCGCGGCGGCTCGTGCTGGAGCCGTCCGAAGGACGCCGGCTTCGCCGCTCGCGTCTCCTACCGCACCTGGCAGAAGGTCCACGACGTCGGCTTCCGCGTCCTCGTCGAGGAATGAGCGGCGACGTCCCCGATTCGCGTTCTTGCGTTTCATGCCTTGAAAGTGTATAATGGCAGCCATTCTTTTTCACGAAAGGAAGAACAATGAAGGAAGTCAGCTACAAGGAACTTGGCCTCGTCAACACGAAGGAGATGTTTGCGAAGGCCGTTAAGGGCGGATATGCGATTCCGGCCTTCAACTTCAACACGATGGAGCAGATGCAGGCCATCGTCCAGGCCGCCGTCGAGACGAAGTCGCCCGTCATCATGCAGGTCTCCAAGGGCGCGCGCAAGTACGCCAACCCCACGATCCTCCGCTACATGGCGCAGGGCGCGGTCGAATACGCCAAGGAACTGGGCTGCGCCAATCCGCAGATCGTCCTTCACCTCGACCACGGCGACAGCTTCGAGACGTGCAAGAGCTGCATCGACATGGGCTTCTCCAGCGTCATGATCGACGGCTCGTCCCTTCCCTTCGAGAAGAACATCGAAGTCACGAAGCAGGTCGTCGACTACGCGCACGCGCACGACGTCACGGTTGAGGCCGAGCTCGGCGTCCTGGCCGGCGTCGAGGACGAAGTCGCCGCCGAGGAGAGCCACTACACTAAGCCGGAGGAAGTGATCGAGTTCGCCACGAAGACGGGCTGCGACTCCCTCGCCATCTCGATTGGCACGTCCCACGGCGCCTA
Organism: uncultured Lentisphaeraceae bacterium; assembly: GCA_964386385.1. GTDB lineage: Bacteria > Verrucomicrobiota > Kiritimatiellia > RFP12 > UBA1067 > RUG572. The sequence goes on from CAYLRN010000007.1 coordinate 100,775, forward strand.
CAAGTTCAAGCCGGAGCAGTGCACGCGCGACCCCAAGACGGGCAAGCTCGTCCCGCCGCCGCTGGCGTTCGACGTCCTCGCCGAAATCGAGAAGAAGCTCCCCGGCTTCCCGATTGTCCTCCACGGCTCGTCCTCCGTCCCGCAGGACGAGGTCGACACGATCAACAAGTTCGGCGGCAAGCTCCCCGACGCGGTGGGCATCCCCGAAGAGCAGCTTCGCCAGGCAGCGAAGAGCGCCGTGTGCAAGATCAACATCGACTCCGACTCCCGCCTCGCGATGACGGCCGCCATCCGCCAGCACTTCGCGGAGCATCCGGACCACTTCGACCCGCGCCAGTACCTCACCCCCGCGCGCGACAACATGAAGAAGATGTACGTCCACAAGATCGTCAACGTGCTTGGCTCCAACGACAAGCTGTAAGGTCTTGAATCCGGTTCCCGAACGACGGGAAGCAGGACAGGGGCGTCGTCCGGTCACGGTCGGCGTCCCTGGCTTTCGTTGAAGGAATGGCGCTGCGTGCTGGAATGCCGCCTGTTCGGCGGCGAATGATGAAGGGCGGAATGCATGGAAGACATGGAATGCACGGAATACATGGACACGATCACATTGGCATTCGACCGCGACTATCCGACGCGGCGTCGCCATCCGTGGGTGTTCTCCGGCGCTGTCTATCTTCGCGAGGGATGCCCGGTGCGTGGGGGGACGGTGCGGGTCTGCAACGCGAAGGGCGAGACGCTGGGATACGGCAGCTATTCCTCCAGAAGCCAGATTCGCGTAAGGATGCTTTCCTTCAACGCGGCGAAATGCCCTGACGACGAATTTGTCGCGGGACTCGTCTCCGCCGCCGTCGCGCGCCGGGCCGCCTTCCGCGCCACTGGGACGACGAACGCGATGCGGCTCGTCAACGCGGAGAGCGACGGACTCCCCGGCGTCGTCGCCGACGAATACGACGGCTGGGTCGTCGTCCAGCTGGCGAGCGCGGGCGCGGAGTTCTGGAAGAAGGCGATCGTCTCCGCCCTCATGGACTCCGTGCCCGGCTGCAAGGGCGTCTACAACCGCAGCGACGTCGCGTCGCGGAGGCACGAGGGGCTTAAGGAGGAGACGGGACTTCTCGCCGGCGACGAGCCGCCCGAGCTCATTGAAGTGCACGAGGGCGCCATCCGATATCTCGTGGACGTCAGGCATGGACACAAGACCGGCTTCTACCTCGACCAGCGCGAAGCCCGCGCGCAGGTCGCCGCCTACGCCGCCGGCGCGGACGTCCTCAACTGCTTCTCCTACACCGGCGGGTTCGGGCTTTCCGCGCTCGCCGGCGGCGCCGCGCATGTCACGCACCTCGACGTCTCCGCTTCGGCGCTTGAACTTGCGCGGCGCAACACGGAACTCTGCGGCGAACGTTTCATGGGACGCAGCGAGTTCGTGGAGGCCGACGTCTTCAAGCAGCTCCGCCTCTATCGCGACATGAGGCGCAGTTTCGACCTTATCGTGCTCGATCCGCCGAAGTTCGCGGACACGAAGAAGGGTCTGATGCGCGCCGCGCGCGGCTACAAGGACATCAACCTCCTGGCGATGAAGCTCCTGCGCCCAGGCGGCGTCCTCGCCACGTTCTCCTGCTCCGGCGCGGTGACGCCCGAGCTCTTCGGCAAGATCTGCGCCGAGGCCGCTTTCGACGCCCGACGCGACTTCCAGGTCATTGCGCAGACGCGCCAGGCCGCCGACCACCCCGTCTCGCTTTCCTTCCCCGAAGGCCTCTACCTGAAGGGGCTTCTCCTCCGCTCGTCGTCGTGACGGCGGCTATGTCCGTCAACTTGCAACTTGGAGAGACCTGATGTTCGAGCCACAGCCATTTGAACGGTCAAAGCACGTCTACCAATGCGACGCTTTCAGCGAACTGCTGAAGGATGCTGTTCGTTTTTTCCACGGAACGCCGGTCTGCGCATTTCCGCCCGGGGAAAGGTTCGTTGGCGCGGGCGTCTATGCGCTGTACTACATTGGCAAAACGGGCTTGTATGGAAAGTTTGGGCAGGAAATAAATCGAGAGGAGTATCGTCTGCCCATCTATGTCGGCAAGGCCGAACCGTCTGGCTGGCGGCAGAGCAGAGTCGCGGTCTCGGAGAAGTCCGGCGGCAAGTTGTTTGAGCGCCTGTCCCAGCACGCGCGGAACGTGAACTGCGCAAGGAATCTTGACTTGGGCGATTTCGTGTGCCGGCTGATGATTCTTGAGGGCGCTGTCGCGGCCATGATCGCCTCCATAGAGGCGGCGTTGATCGCCATGCATCGTCCGCTATGGAACAGCGTGATAGACGGCTTCGGCAATCACAATCCCGGCAGGGAGAGGCTTACCGGCAAGATCACGCAGTGGGACGCCTTGCATCCGGGGCGGCCGTGGGTGAAGGAGATGTCGGGCGAGGCGCCCGATCCGAAAACGCTGAACAGGCGTGTAAAAGACTATTTGGCCGGAATGCGATGAGAAGCCTTGAACTGTTCAGCGGTTGCGGCGGACTGGCGAAAGGCCTTGAGCAGGCGGGTTTTGAGCATTGCGCCTTCGTTGAGTTCAACAGATGGGCGTGCGAGAGCCTGCGCGCGAACTTCGATCCGTCACTTGTCCATGAAGTCGATGTTCGGGCGTTCGACTTCAAGACCGTGGGAAATGTCGATTTGATTGCGGGAGGGCCGCCTTGTCAGCCATTTTCCCTGGGCGGACTGTCACGCGCCCACGAGGATGAGCGGGACATGTTTCCGCAGGCCATCAGAGCCGTTAACGAGCTTGCGCCAAAGGGCTTTGTCTTCGAGAACGTCAAGGGGCTGCTTCGAAAGAGCTTCTCCGATTATTTCGAGTACGTTGTCCTGCGTCTGACGTATCCGCGACAGGCGTCCTCCGCCGGCATGGTCTGGAAGGAGCATCTGTCCGAATTGCGCAAAATCGATTTCGCGGCGTATGGCGGATTGAAGTACGACATGCAGTATCGGCTGCTCAACGCAGTCGACTATGGGGTGCCCCAGCGCAGGGAGCGCGTGTTCATCGTCGGAATTCGACAGGACCTTGGACTGAAGTGGGAGTGGCCTGCCAAGGAGTCGAGAATGGCGACGATCGCGGACGCCATAGGAAGACTGCCCGATCCGCGGAGCGACCACGGCCTTGACGACCATGTTTTCGTCGATGGCGCTCGCGAATATCCAGGGCATACCGGCAGCGACTACAACAAGCCCAGCAAGACGATAAAGGCAGGCGCCCATGGTGTTCCCGGAGGGGAGAACATGATTCGGTTTCCCAATGGACTGCTGCGCTACATGACCGTCCACGAGGCAAAGGTCATCCAGTCGTTTCCCGACGACTATCGCATTTGCGGTTCGTGGGGCGAGGCATTGCGGCAGATCGGGAATGCCGTCCCCGTCCGCCTTGCGCGGCTGGTCGGGGAGCGGATGATGCAGACGCTTGGCGGTTTCTCCCACGCCCCCCGCTGCGCGTTTCCGTAAAACCCCTTTGAAGTCTCTTGCATTCCATCGGGGGCATGTGCTTTAATATTGGCCTCATGACGCAAGTAGAAGAGAAGAAGAGATTCAAGGCCGCAGAGGAGCTGCTGGCGAAGTCGAAGCGCATCCTGATTTCCGGACACCTCAGCCCGGACGGCGATTCGCTCGGATGCATGATCGCGATGTCGCGGATGCTCCGCGCCGCAGGGCACGAGGCGTTCGCCGCGGCGGACCGCCACACCCTCGGCAAGCTGGGCTTCCTGGAGGGCGTGGACGACCTTCTGCCGCTTCGCTCCCTGCGGCGGAAGAAGTTCGACCTGTTCATATACGTCGACGCCGCGGCGCCGAACCGCCTCCCGCCGGAAGTGCGCCCGTTCGCGGAAAAACTGCCGACGATCACGTTCGACCACCACGCGACGAGCGTGGAGGCCGGGAACGTGTCGGTCATCCAGCCGGGCGTGTCGTCCGCCGCCGAGGTCGTCTGGCGCTTCGCGAAGTGGATGGAATGGCCTCTCGACCGCGCGATCGCCGAGGCCCTCTGGGTGGCGATGGTTACGGACACCGGGCGCTTCGCCTACGAGTCCACGACCCCCGCCACTCTCCGCGCCGCGTGCGACCTTCTCAAGCACGGCGTCCGCACGGCGTGGATAAACGACGTCATCTACTGCTCCTTCCCGTGCAAGGCGATGGAGCTCAAGCGGCGCGCGTGGCGCTCGCTCCACATCTGGAAGAACCGGAAGGTGGCCGAGGTCACGCTCTCCCGCGACGACTTCCGCGAAGTGCGCGGCACGAAGGCGGAGGCGGAGGACGTGATAGAGATTCCCCGTCAGGTGGCCCGCAACGGAATCGCGCTCTTCTTCTACCAGATCCCCGACCGGACGAAGGAGACGCGCGTCTCGATCAGGACGCGCCCGCCGTGGGACGCGACCGCCCTTGCCGCGCAGTTCGGCGGCGGCGGACACGTCCGCGCCGCGGGCTGCACCATCACCGGCAGCATCGGCGTCGCCAAGCGGCAGATGCGCAAGGCCGTGCGCGACATGCTTTCCAACAAGAAGAAGCCTGCAGACGCGGCGGCGCAGCCCGCCCCCGCGCCGGCTACGCACAGACCACCGCAGGACGCCGACGCCGCAAAGGCCAAAAGGGACGACGCAAGGCCTGCGAAGGACGACGCCAGACCGAAGGAAGCCGCAAAGCCTGCGAAGGAGTCGCCAAAGGACGCTCCAAAGGATTCGGTAAAATGAAGAAGGTCCTCATCCTCACGGACGGCAAGGCCGGACACGAGAACCAGTCGCGCGCGTTCGCCCGCGCCCTCGGCCGCGACTTCGACGTCCTCCCGGTCGCGTTCAAGTCCCTCCTCGCGAAGATGGCGTCGTACACTCTGGACCGCATCGGCGTCCGGACGCTCTCGCTCTTCAAGGCCATCCCCCGCGACGCGCTCGGCGGCGGATATTCCGCCGTGATCGGCACGGGGTCCGGCACGTTCTACGCCGCCAAGACGATTGCGAAGAGGCTTGGCGTCAGGTGCGGCGTCGTCCTCTACCCCCGCGGCTACGACCTCGCGTCGTTCGACTGCATCCTCGCGCCGGAGTTCGACCGCCCCGCCGCAATGCCGAACGTCGTGCCGATTCCCGCGAACCTCGTCGCCGCCGACGCGGCGTTCTACGAAAACGGCGTGAAGGAGTTCCTGAAGCGCCATCCCTCAGACGGCGGCGGCCGCGCCGTGGCGGTGATCGTGGGCGGACCGAACAAGTGCTCCACGATGTCCGCCGACTGGATGAAGGCGCAGCTGGACGAAATCTTCGGCATCGACGCTGGCGCGGAGTTCTGGGTCACGACGTCGCGCCGCACACCCGCCGACGTCGAGTCCGTCGTCGATTCATATCCATTCGACTACAAGCTGATCTACTCCCGCGACAGGTTCAATCCCATCCCCGCGTTCGTCTCGCTCGCCCGGACGCTCTACGTCACGGGCGAATCCACCGGCATGATCTCCGAGGCCTGCACGTTCGGCAGGGCGGAGGTGCGCGTGCTGGACAACCTTCTCCCCGGCGAGCACAAGTTCCGCCGGTTCGTGGAGGACATGGAGGCGAACGGCTACGTGAACGGCGCGAGGAAGATCGACCTCTCGCGCCGGTTCGCCGACGCCGCCCGCCTCCTGGACCTCACTTCGCCGGCGGCCTGACCGTCCGCATCACGACCGGGCCGAGGAGGCCGGACGGCAGCGGCGCGTCCTCCTTCGTCCAGTGCTTCCATGTGGCGAACGTGAATCTGCCGCTTGGGCTGGGCCTGCCGTCGAGGATGAACTGCGGCCAGCCGTTGAGATGGCGCTCCATGATCGGTTTGCCGGGCTCGAACGTGCTGTCCTCCGGCTTGAAGTCGTCGCCGATCATCCTGTTCGGCCAGAGGTTCGTCACGCGCACTTCAAGCGAGTTCTCCCCGTCGCGAAGGGCGTCCGTGACGTCGACGCGGAAGGGCGGCTTCCAGAGCGTTTTGAACTGCCGGCCGTTGACGGAGACGTCTGCGAAGTCCTTCACCTCGCCGAGGTCGAGAATCGCGCGACAGCCGGGCTGCGGCTTCTTCAGGTCGGCCTTCTTCACGTAGCGCGCCGTGCCGGAGAAGTACTTCATGTCGGGGTCAGAGAGCGCCGTCCAGTCGACGGGCGGAGTGGAGATCTCCCTGACGGTCTTTCCGCCGACGTACCAGTCCACCGGGAACGAGAGCTTCCATTCGCCCTGGACGGGCGCTGCGGCGACCTGTTCGCCGGGGAGGTCGAGAAGGGCGGCGTCGCCGGAGACGGCCGGCGCGGGCGGCAGGGCGGCGGGCGGCGTTCCCGTCTCCGCGCAGCGGAAGACTACGAACCAGGAGCCGCACGGGCCGAAGGTTATCCTCGCCGTAGTCGTGCCGTCCTTCACGGCGTATTCGCGGACGGGGAGGATTTCGCCGGTTTCGGGATTCCACAGTTCGGGGCGGCGTCCTGCCGCACGGAACGCGACGTCGAGGCGGCGCGGCGCCTGGTCTGGCGAGGCGACGAAATACCAGTCCGCGCTTCCGTCGCGGCGGTGGATCCAGTTGACCTTCGCCTTCGGGTCGTTCCACGCGACGTCGGGGGTGCGGACGGAAAAGGCGGCGCGCGCGTCCTCGAACGCGACGACGTTCGCCCCGTCGGCGCGGAGGCGGGCGACGTGCTTCGCCCCGTCGGCGGGGAGATCGAAGAACTTCTCCGGGAGGATCAGCGTGGAGTAGCGCTGGCCGGAGGGCAGGACGAGGCGTCCGTCCTCGACCTTCATGTCCGCGAGCGACGTGTCGGAGATGAAGTCGTACGTGAAGCCCTGCGGGACGGGTGTTGGCATGGAGTGGGGATTCGCGCCCCAGTTTATGTAGAGGTAGCCGGCAGGGCAGTACCAGGCGGCGTCGCAGACGAACGAGCCGATCTGGAGCATGTGCTGGCAGCGGCGCTGGTATTCAAGCCACGGCCTCGCCTGGTTCCACCAGGTCTGCGTCCGGTCGAAGTGGACGCCGAATGGCCCCATCGTCATTCCGGGGAGGCGCGGCGGATTCGTCCAGGGCTGGTGCGCGAAGCGGTGGTAGATGATGCGGTTGAGGCCTTCGGAGTAGACCCAGTCGCATTTCGCCTTCATGCTCCACGGCGTGTTCTGCCAGCGTCCTTCGCGCGCGTTCGTCGTGAAGGATTCGGCGGCGACGATGCGGCGGCCCTTCGCGTGGGCGATGGATGCGGCCTGGCGGACCCAGTGGGGGCTGTCCAGCTTCGCCCAGAACTCGGCGGTGGGGATGTCGGCGTGCTCGCCGTAGAGGAGGTCGTCGGACGGGATCTCGCCGTACGGCTCTATCGCCAGCTGAAGCCCGTCCTCGTGCGCGAGGCGGCGCATTTCGCCGGCGTAGTTCTCCGCAAACATCTTCGTGACGACGAGGCGGAAGTCGCGGTAGAAGCGTTCGGTGGCCTCGACGGAATCGACGACGCGCCCGGCGAGGGCGGGCAGCCATGGGACGATGTCGTAGCCGGTGCGGACGTGGAATTCGCGCTCGAAGCCGTGGGTCCAGTTCTGCGTCCCCACTTCGTAGCTGTCGTTGAGCACGGTTTTAAGCGAGCCCTTCGGGCCGGCGAGCTCGGGGCCGAGCGCCTTGACGGTCTTGCGCACGTATCCGTTCCAGTGCGCGCGCAGGGCCTCCTTCGAGAGCTTGTCGCACTCAAGGCCCTTGCCCATGCGGGTGCCGGTGCCGTTCATGCGGCGCAGGGCGCGGTAGCCGACGCGCAGTACGGTCCAGCGGCCCTCCGGCGCGTCCCACGCGAGAGTGCCGTCGCGGGACATTCGCGCGGTGAGGTCCTCCACCGCCGCTCTTGCGACGATCGCGCCCTCGGGCGCCTTGCGTCCGTCGCGCGCGTCGTAGCGGCGGCCGGGGTTCGAGAAGCACTTGAACTGCCAGTCCCTGACCTCGAACTTTTCGGAGGGCGTCGGGAATGCGACGACGGCGACGTCGGAGTAGAACCCGACGTCGTCCGCCGGCCGCGGAAGGGCGGCCTTCACCGCCTTGCCGCCCTCGATCGCGGTCTCCGTCCAGCACACCGTCTTCATCGCGTTCGCGGGCGTGTTCCACGGCCCGCCGGAATTCGCCCAGCCGCTGCAGTTGGCCATGCCAAGCTCGAGGCCGAGGCGCTTCGCCTCCGCCGCGGCGAACTTCACCATGGCGTACCATTCGGGCGTGTTGAACGCGAGCGGACCCTCCGGGACGCCCCATCGCGTTCCAAGGCCCGCGTCGAACATTATCGCGCCGCCGATCCCGGCGTCGGCCATCGCCTCCAGGTCGGCGGTTATGCCGGACTTCGTGACGTTGCCGGCCATCCAGTGCCACCAGACGTGCGGCTTCGCCTCCGGCGGCGGATTGGCGAATTCGGCTGCCATGTCGCCCGCGGCGCGCGCCGCGCAGGCGAAAAAGGAAAGTAGAAGAAACGCTGCTGATTTCATGCGTGGAAGTATAGCACGTTCTGCGAAGTGGCAGTTGATGAAAGAACGCCTCTTTGATAGAATATCCGAAAAATCCATGCTTTCCTATGGCTGTGGGATCCGCCCCGGCCATGCAGGACGGCAGGCCACAAGAGACAGCGTATGGCGAAGAAAGAAGAAGACAGTGCGATTGAAGTGACGGGGACGGTCGTGAAGGTCCTCCCCGCGACCATGTACAACGTCCGCCTTGAGAACGGACACGAAGTGCTGGCCCACGTTTCGGGCAAGATGCGCAAGTTCTCCATCAAGATCGCGATCGGGGACAAGGTGACGGTGGAGATTTCCCCGTACGACCTGAGCAAGGGGCGCATCACCTACCGCCACAAGGTCTGACGCCTTGGCGCGCCACCTCCTATCGCTGCACGGCGTCTCCCTCGCGTTCGGGGGCGACGCCGTCCTTGACGGCGTTTCGCTCAACGTGGAAAGCGGAATGCGCGCCTGCGTGACGGGCCGCAACGGGGAGGGCAAGTCCACGCTTCTGAAGGTCATCGCCGGGCGGATCGAGCCGGACGCGGGCGAAATCGTCCGCGCCCCCGGCCTCAAGGTCGCCTTCCTCGAACAGGAGGTCCCCGGCGACAGGCCCGGCACGACGCTCGACGTCGCCCGCTCCGAGCGGTACGTCTCCCAGCTCGGCCTCGACCCCGCCAAGCCGTTCAACGCCCTTTCTGGCGGCCTTCGCCGTCGCGCGCTGCTTGCGCGGGCCCTTGCGGACGAGCCGGACCTGGTGCTTCTGGACGAGCCGACGAACCACCTCGACGTCGCGTCCATAGAATGGCTCGAATCCTTCATCCGCCGCCAGCGCGACGTCGCCTTCCTCTTCGTCACGCACGACCGCGCCTTCCTCCGGGAAGTCGCCACGTACGTCTACGACCTGGATAGGGGCCGTCTCGCCGGCTGGAACTGCGATTTCGGCGAATTCCTCCGCCGCAAGGCGGAACTTGAGGCGGACGAGGCCGCCGCATGGGAGCGCAAGGCCAAGAAACTCGCGCAGGAGGAGGCGTGGATACGCCAGGGCGTCAAGGCCCGGCGCCGGCGCAACCAGGGGCGCGTGGAGGCCCTTCGCCAGCTTCGCCTGGAGTTCGCCGGGCGACGGACCGCCGCCGGCACGGCTACGCTGAAGCTGGATACTGCCGCCGCCTCCGGCGACCGCGTAATCAAGGTCGAGAACCTCTCCTTTTCCTACGGCGACGCGAAAATCGTCGACCGCTTCACCGCCGACGTCCTGCGCGGCGAGCGCATCGGCGTCGTTGGCGACAACGGCGCCGGCAAGACCACCCTCCTCAAGCTGCTCACCGGAGCCCTCTCCCCCTCATCCGGCTCCGTCAAGGCCGGCACGAACGTGGAGATGGCCTTCTTCGACCAGCTCCACGCGCAGCTCGCCCCCGAGATCTCCGTTAAGGACTCGATCGCCGCAGACCGCGACTGCGTCGTCGTCGGCGGCGTATCCAGGCACGTGTACGCCTACCTCGCCGACTTCCTCTTCACCCCGGAGCGGTGTCGCACTCCCGTGAAGGCGCTCTCCGGCGGGGAGAAGGCGCGCCTTCTCCTGGCGCGGCTCTTCCTGCGTCCGTCCAACCTCCTCGTCATGGACGAGCCGACGAACGACCTGGACGTGGAGACCCTTGAACTTCTGGAGGAGCAGCTTCTGGACTACAAGGGCACGCTGCTCGTCGTCTCGCACGACCGCGAGTTCCTCGACAACGTCGTCACCTCCACGTACGTACTCGCCGGCGACGGCGAGGTGCGCGTCTGCGCCGGCGGATACGCCGAGGCGGCGCGCCTCCTCCGGCGCGTCCGCCAGGAGAGGAAGGACGCCGATGCCCGCGAGGCGGCGGCGAACGCCCCCGCGCGCAGGGCGGAGCCAGAGCCGCGCCGCCGCCGGCTCACGTACAAGGAGAAGATGGAGCTCGAAGCCCTGCCGAAGCGGATCGAGTCCCTTGAGGCGGAGATTGCCGCGATAGAGGAAGAACTTGCGGACCCGGACCTCTACCGCCGGGACCGCGAGCGCGCCGCCGCGCGGACGTCCCGCCTCTCGCAGGCGCGCGACGAGCTCGACGCGGCGGAGACGACATGGCTTGAACTGTCTGAACTGGCATGACGGCGACTTCATCGGAGGCAAGTGCAATGGAAGAGAACAGGAAAGACCCGCGTCCCGGCTGGGACGAGTACTTCATGGAGATCGCCCACGTCGTCGCGAAGCGCTCCAACTGCTCGCGCCGCCGCGTGGCGGCCGTGATCGTGAAGGACAACCATCTTCTCTCGACCGGATACAACGGCACGCCGCGCGGCGTGAAGAACTGCTTCGACGGCGGCTGCCCGCGCTGCTCCGGACACGCCCCGTCGGGGACCGGCCTCGACGAATGCCTCTGCGTCCACGCGGAGCAGAACGCAATCTGCCAGGCCGCCCGCTACGGCATCGACGTCTCCGGCGCGACGATCTACGTCACGCTCTCGCCATGCCTCACCTGCGCGAAGCTGATAATCAACGCCGGCATCGCGACGGTGGTCTACGACGGCGACTACACCGCGTTCCTCGACACCGTGAAGGCGATGTTCGCGGAGGCCGGCGTCGTCTGCCGCAGTTTTTCGCCCTCCCCCAAAACCGCCCGCAGCTGACCCCTCGCTCGCTGAACGGCCAATGCCGGGAGGGGTGCGCTCCTGCGCGCCCGCCCATCCGCCCGCCCGTTCTTCCGCACGCGCACTTGCCGCCTGCTTTCTCGCTCTTTTGCCCTTCCTTCCGTCCGCCTGTCTGCCCATGGCGTCCGCATAGGCCATTGCTTTCGCCTATGGAATGTCTTGGCCGTCAGAGTTTTGCACCTCACAGCGTCGCGTCCGCGCCGGCGCGGTATGCGCGCGGGGTGATGCCGCAGTATCGCGTGAACTGCGCCGAGAAATGCTGCTGCGAGATGTAGCCCAGCTTGAACGCCACGCCGCCGAGCGTCGCGTGCGGCGCGCGCAGAAGCCTCATCGCCGCCTTCAGGCGCTCCCTCACCATGAACGCGTGCGGCGGATAGCCCGTCAGCCGGCAGAATTCCGCCGTGAGAAGCGACTCGCTCACGTTCGCCCTGCGGGCGAGTTCGGAGACGGACCGCCGGGCGATGGGATTGCGGCGGATTTCCTCGACGAAGCCGCGGATCGTCTGCGACGCCGCAGCCGGCCGCCCCTTCGCCGTTCGGGCGGATTCGACGACGGACAGCACAAGGACGTTGAAGAACGTCGCAAGCGCGACGGCCTTCAGCGCGTCGTCCGGCCACGAGCGGTGGATTTCTATCATCTTGAGAAGGGCGCGGCGCGTGTCCGCCCGCTGCGGCATGGGGTCGCGCGGCAGCTGCGCGAGGCTTCGCCGCAGGTTCGCGTCCACCGCCCCGTCGCGGAAGCAGAGTCCGCAGCTGGACACGCCCTTGCGCGTCGTGTAGAGCCGGTGCCGCGTCTCCTCTGGAATGACGATCAGTTCGTTTGGGCGCATTTCGCGGCACGCGTCCTCCGTCTCGAACGTCAGGCATCCGCGAAGGCAGAGCGCCAGTTCCGTGCAGCCGGGATGGACGTGGAGCGGCGTCGGCGTGCGCGTGGCGGCGTATCCGCTCCGGTAGAGGAGCGGCACCGCGGGGAAGCCGTCGTCCGAGAGGTCGGCCTTGAACGTCCCCTGCGGGTCGTCTCTGGCGCTGTCATGCGCGGCGCGCAAAGTCCTTCTCCACGATGCCGAGCGCGGCGATGCGCTCCAGCAGTTCGCGTTCGCGTTCCGGCGCCACGGGCGCGTACGGCGCGCGGTAGAAGCCGCAGTCGATTCCGACGTGGCGCATGAGGACCTTGATGTCGCTCCAGTTGTCCGGAAAGGCGTCGATCACCAGGTCTACGAGGCGGTTGGCCGCCGCCTGCCAGCGGCCCGCCTCGGCGAAGTCGTTGCGCGCGCAGCATTCGCAGATCTTCGCGAAGTGGCGCGGGATGAGGTTGTAGTTGAGGCCGATGCCGCCGGAGAACGTGTCGCCAAGCGCGAGCGCGGAGACGAGCAGCTCGTCGCAGCCGGCGAACCAGATTGTCTCCTTGTCCAGCATCCGGCGCAGGCGCTGGCAGACGTAGAAGTCCTTGCCCGTGTACTTGATTCCCTTCACGTTCTTCAGGTCGAAGAGCCGCGCGTCGCGGTCCGGCACGAGCGCGGAGTTGAAGGCGTAGATGAGGAAGGGGAGGTCCGTCGCCTCGCTGATGGCCTTGTAGTGGCGAAGGGTGGACGGGAAGTTCTGCCCGAAGTAGATCGGCGCGACGGACGACACCCAGTCCACGCCCGCCCGCGCCGCCGCCTTCGCAAGGGCAACCGCGTCGTCTGTGCGGACGCATCCGACCTGCGCGATGAACTTGCACCGCCCGCGCCCGGCTCTCACCGCGCGCCGGTACACCGTCTCCCTCTCCTCCGGCGTCAGCAGCGCGCCCTCGCCAGTGGAGCCCGTCAGATAGAATCCCTTCAGGCCTTCGCGCACGCCGTATTCCACCAGCGCCTCGATCGCCTCCTCGTTTACTTTCCCGTCTGCCGTGAACGGCGTGAACATTGCGCTGAACGCGCCCGCCATTCCCTTGAATTCGTCACCTTTCAGGTCAGGTGTCATTTGCTCGTGTCCTTTCGTTTGCTGAAATCCCCCGTCGCCGCGCTGACGGCCGGCGCCACCACGAGGCACGCCGCCATCCCCAGGGCCCCGTAGAGAAGAAGATGCGGCTTGCCCGCGCACGGCAGGACGTCCAGCCCCACCGCCACCACGTAGTTCGCCACAAGCCCCGCCGCCGCGCCGGCGCCGTTGACGTTCTTCATGAACCGCCCCATGAAGAAGAGGCATCCCAGCCCCGCCGTCAGCACTCCCAGGAAACGCTGGAACTGGTCGTAGATCGCGTAGACCTCCATGTTCGCGAGCATCAGAGCCACCGCGCCGCCGAGGACTCCCGTCGCCACCGTCGCCGCGCGCCCGACCGCCAGCCGTTCGCGGTCCGTCGCCCCGCTGCGGATGCGCGCCCAGAAGTCCACCGTGAACGCCGTAGCGGCGGAGTTGAGGTTTGCCGAGACCGTGGACATCGTCGCCGCCGCAACCGCCGAGAGGATCAGCCCGGACACGTAGTCCGGCATCCCCGTCGCGATGAAGACGGGCAGGATGGAATCCGTCTTCGGCACGGAGACGTCCAGCATCGCCGGGTTCGACCGGTAGAACGTCCATAGCAGCGTCCCCAGCGCGAAGAAGAACGCCGAGTTGACGAACGACAGCGCGCCGTTGAAGAGAATCGACTTCCTCGCCCCCGCCTCGTCCGTCGTCGTCATGTACCTCTGCACGACGCACTGGTCCGACGTGTACGAGGCGAGGTTCGCGACAAGCCCGCCCGCGAACACCACCCAGAACGTCGGCCGCGACCAGTCCAGCGCCCAGTCGAACGCACGGAACTTCCCCGCCGCGCGCCCCGTCTCCACGAACCCCGCGAACCCGCCGTCCGTCCCGCATATGAGAATGCCGACGATCGTGCCGATGCTCGCGAAGAGAATGAGCGACTGCACGAAGTCGCTCCACACCACCGCCTCCACGCCGCCCAGTACGCAGTAGACCACCGTCACCGCGCTCACCGCCACGATGGCCGCGTTGATGTCGACGTCCAGCACCGCGCACAGCGCCACCGCCGGCAGATAGGTCACTACCGCCGTCCGCGCCACCATGAAGAGGATGAACGCCGCAGACGCGAACAGCCGGCACGTCGCGTTGAACCGCACCTCCAGGTACTCGTACGCGCTCGTCAGGTTCATCTTCCTGAAGAAGGGCAGATAGTAGCGCGTCACGACCGGCGCAAGGAGCGGAATGCCGAACGTTATCGGCCAGTACGACCAGTCGCCGGCGTAGGCGAGAGCCGGAATGGAGAGGAACGTGATCGACGAGAACATCGTCGCGTAGATCGAAAGCGACGCCACCCACCACGGCACCCGCCCGCCCCCGCGGAAATAGTCGTCCGTCGTCCTGTTGCGGCGCATGAACCACACGCCCATCAGCGCCATGCCGATGAGATAGACCGCCACGACGGCCAGGTTCACCGCGCTGTACGGCTTCGCCCGGACGATCCGCCCGATCGCCCCCGCGTCCGTGCGCACTCCGCCGGCGATCTCTCCGCCAGACAGAAGAACGCGGTTCCCCGGCAGCGGCGCCACCGCCGCGCCGCACCGTCCGAGAAACGGCGTCTCGTCCAGCTCGAACCACTTCCCCGTCACCGTGTGTAGGACGCGCGGCCTCCGCGCGAACCGGTAGTCCTCCGGCGCCATCCTGCGGAAGAGCGCCAGCCTGTCCGGCGCCGCCGCGATTTTTTTGACGACCTCCCTGTCCCCTCCGCCGAAGACGATCACGTGCTGGTTTCCCGACGCCATCGCCACCGCGCCAGTGAACGCGCGCGCCGCGCATTCGCCCTCCGGCCCGCCGATCCGCTCCCACTCCGTCGCCATCTCAGGAGCGATGACGAGCCGCCAGCAGCTCCCTGCCGCGTTTGCCTCGCCTGCCGGCGTCTCGTCCGCGAACGCATAGAGCGCCCGCTTTCCGCCCTCCGCCATCTGCACCGCCGCGACCGGCTGGGCCGATTCCACCGGCAGGCGCGGCAGCGCCTTCCACCGCGGCGCGTCTTCCGCAATGTCGATCTCCCAGACGTTCGATTCCGGCTTCGCTCCCGCGCCGTCCTCTGTCCGCCCCCCGCCGACCACGAACACCCTCTCGCCCCACGCCGCCGCGGCCGGCATCGAGACCGGGAAGGGGAACGGCGGCAGCGGCGCCGTGCGCACCTCGCCCGTCGCCTCGTCCAGCGACAGCGTGAACGCCGCGCGCGACGCCTTCGCGCCCGCGCCGTCCGCGCCACCGACGCAGACGATTCCGCGCGCCGTCGTCGCGCATCCGCCCTCGCCCGCCGCGCGCGGCAGCTTTCCCACGAGCCGCCACTCCGGCTTCTCCTCGTCCGGGTCGAGCGCGTACACTTCGTCGTGGAAGACCTTTCTTCCGCCGTCCACGAGCGGCACGTCGCAGAAGTTCGCGCCGCCCGCCACGACCGCGCGCCCGTCGGTGAACCCGTGGAAGCTCCGCGCGACGCCGGGGTTCGGACGCCCTTCGCCCGCCCTGCGCGGCAGCGGCAGGTTCCCGCCCCAGTCGATCCTCTCGGCGGCGCGTCCGCCCGCCGCCAGCCCCAGCGCGAGGCACAGCATCGTCGTTGTAAGTCGCAGATTCATTTGCACCCATTCTACCATAAGGAACGCCTGCGGATTTATGCGTTTGCCGAAATGCGCGTTTGGACAAATCCCGTCCCCCGCCACGTGGTATACTCTATTCTAGCATGATTGATTTCAGCATGATTATTGCACTGTCCAGAGACAATGGGCGCAACAGCGCTCTGCGTCTCTGCGCCTCTGCGTTGAAAAACACCTCTTCACACTAACCACCAACCACTGGACACTTATGGAAAAGCAAATCTCCCTTGCCCTCACCCTTGCCCTCTGCCTTGCGTCGCCGACGATGGCGGCGCAGCCTTCCGCCGCGCCCGCCAGGTCGCCGCGCGCGGAAGTCATATGGACGCGCGCGGTGTCGCCGAATCCGGAGCGGTACGTCGGCTGGCCTTCTGTGGTGCGCCTCGCCAACGGCGACGTCATGGCTGTCTTCTCGGGCGACCGCGACGCGCACATCTGCCCGTGGGGCAAGGTGCAGATGGTGCGTTCGTCGGACGACGGCGAGACCTGGACGCAGCCGGTCACCCTCGCCAACGGCCCGATCGACGACCGCGACGCCGGAATCGTCCAGCTCCCGGACGGCAAGATCGTCGTCACCTACTTCACCTCCGTCGCCTATCGCGACGCCCTGCGCGGCAAGACGTTCCCGCGCTCCGATCCGCGCTACTGGTGGCAGCGCCACGACGAGAAGATCTCCCCCGAAACACGTCAGGCGGCCCTCGGCTTCTACCGCCTTGAATCCACCGACGACGGCAGGACCTGGTCGAAGCCGGAGAAGATGAAGGTCAGCCACGCGCCGCACGGTCCCGCCGTCCTCAACGACGGCTCGCTCCTCATGCTCGGCCGCTCCTTCGCCAACTCCCAGCTCGGCGCCGGCGAATCCGGCCGCACCATCATCAGCGCCTGGCGCTCCACCGACGCCGGCCGCACGTGGGCCTGCCTCTGTCCGGAACTCGCCGACGTCGACGGCGAGAACTCCCGCCCGCACATGTTCCACGAACCACACGCCGCCCAGCTCCCCGACGGCACGATCGTCGGCCTCCTCCGCTACCACGGCGCCGACGGCTGCATGCGCCAGACCGTCTCCCGCGACGGCGGCCGCACGTGGACTCCCATGACGAAGACGCCCATGCTCGGACTTCCCCCGCACCTTCTCGTCCTCCCCGACGGCAAGCTCGTCAACGTCTACGGCCGCCGCCTCCTCAAGCCCGGCGGCTACGGCGAATACGCCTGCATCTCCGACGACGGCGGCCGCACGTGGGACGTCGCCAACGAAATCTGCCTTTCGAAGTCCGAAGACAACGACCTCGGCTACCCCGCCTCCTGCCTCCTCGGCGACGGCTCGATCCTTACCGTCTACTACCAGCGCCCGAAGCCCGGCGCCCGCCAGACCCTCATGGCCACCAAATGGCGGGTCAGGGATTAAGTGGTTAAGTGGTTAAGCAGTTAAGTGGTTAAGTGATTAAGTAGTCAAGTGGCTCTTCGCTCTTCCGCCCCGCTCGGGAGGGTCGCGCTCCTGCGCGACCGCCCCCCTCACCCTGCTCCCCCATCGGGGGGGGGGGGGGGCGGGGGCATCCCCCCACCCGTCCGTCGCATCCCCCCGCAAAAAAAAGGGATTTTCCCCGTCATCGCCTGTCATCCTCCCGTCGTTGGCGCATATAGTACATTGGTTGACTTGTTGCACAACCGAGGCGCTTGCCCAGGGCGCTTCGGTTTTGTGTTTTTTTTTCGCCCACCCTCTTGCGTTCCCATTCTGCCTTTGGTATACTCCCATCGTTTTCTGACCGCGGAAGTGGATTCGGATGCGATGTCCGAGCCTGGGTTAACCTCGGGCATTGGAACGACGGTCCATGGAGGCGGGAGGAGGCAAACAAGTTAACCACCGAGTAGGGACTGAGGCCGGGTGGCTGGGGAACTGAAAGGTACAAGGGGCGCAAGCCCCGGAGAAGCAAAATCAAGATGAAGAAGATCATCGCCCTTGCGGCCATCGCCGCCGTCGGCGCCACGTTCGGCGCGTGTGAAGAGTCGGCCGACTGCGTGTTCGCCTATTCCGTGTCCCTTTCCGGCAAGACCTCGGTCGCCAAGGCCACCAAGGCCAAGCCGTCGCAGTGCGTCGAAGCCGATTGCTATCGCAAGTCCGGCTCCTTCAAGGCCAAGGGCTTCATCTACGGCCAGACCACGGCCACCGAAGCCGACGAGTCCACCTGCACCGACGCCAGCTGCGGCTGCAACGAGTTCGATGCGATCACCACCTACGTCTGGAACACCAAGACGCTTGAGAAGCTCGGCGACGTCGAGTTCACCTCCCTCGCCCGCATCGGCTCGACGGCGTTCAAGAAGGCCACGACGGTCGAAGTCGTTGGCAAGCTCGACGACCTCACGCTCGCCGGCTTCGGCAAGTACGACGCCAAGAAGAACTACCTGAAGTCGGCCTCCGGCTACTTCGCCGGCACGCTCGACGTTCCGGAGTGCGAGACCTGCGAGTATGACGCGGACAGCTGCGAGGACGCCTGCGCGTCGACCGCTTCCTCCGCGTTCAAGATCTGCGCGGAAGAGGACTCCGACGCCGAAGCCGTTCCCGCCTACGGCAAGTGGACGGTCAAGTACAACAAGTCCGCCGTCAAGAAGCTGACGAAGAACTTCGCCGAGAGCGCCATCGTTCCGGCCAAGGTCCTCGCGGCCAACGCGGACGACGCCGACGACAACACCTAAGTTGACGACTGCTGTCAGAGAAGAGAAGTGAATGCTACTCTTCACGAAGAGCGCGGGTGACGGGAACGTCATCCGCGCCTTTCCAATTTCAGTCATTTCAGTTATGAAAAAAAGCGGGCTTCATAACCTGGCCGCCTCGTTGCGCCTCCTCCAGTTTCTGCGGCTGACGGCCGGGGTGTCTCTGGCGGTTGCGCTTCTGTCCGCCGGCTGTGCGCGGGACGACGGGCGGACGGACGACGGCACCGCCCTGGGGCGGCTGCGGTCGTCGGACGTCGTGGTGTCCGTCAACGGCGCGTCCCTGACGAAATCCGCGCTGCTCGCCCGCGTCGGGACGATGGACGCCCTGCGCCGGCGTCGCCGCCCGAACGCGAAGGCGAAGGACGAGACGGCGAACCGCCTTTCGCTCTGCCGCGCCTACGAGCCGGTGTTCATCGAACAGGCGCTTCTCGAAGACTGGGCGAAGCGCGAGAACGTGGAAATCCCGTCCGCCACGTTGAAGGAATACGAACGCCGCGCGTTCCGCAACATGCGGACGAAGACGGACAAGTCGCTCGAAGACCTTTTCAACGCCCCCGGCGTCGACCCGGGCGAACTGCGCGCGCAGATCCGCGGCGAGGCCCTGCGCAAGACCGTGGCGGACGCCCTTGCCGCGAAGTCCCCCACCAACCTCCCGCCAGACTTCGCGCAGCGCGAACTCGCCGAAATGCGCGCCTACAACGCCGTCATGGCGCAGACGAACATCCTCATCCACGCCCGCGCAACGAACGTGTGGGAAAGGCTGAAGTCCGGAGCCGATTTCGTCGCCACCGCGCGCAGGTTCACCGAAATCCCCGAAGAGGTGGAGGACAACGGCGAATGGGGGACGCTGGACGACCAGTTCCTCGCCGACGACCCCGCGCTCCTCGCCGCGATAAAGAACCTGAAGCCCGGCGAGTTCACCCCGCCCATGGAGGGCGACAACGGGCTGATGGTCGCGAAGCTCGACGGGCGGACCGAGGACGGCTCGTACGAGCTCTCCCGCATATTCTTCCGCCTTCCGCTGATGATCGAATGCCCCACGCCGGAGGAGATCGTCGCGACGGCGCGGGAGACGCATCGCAAGAACCTTTTCAACGAACTGCTGAAAAACTTGAAGGCGACGGCGGACATCAGGCGTCCGCACGGACGGGACCTGTTCAAGCCGCCCCGGCCGCCGGCCACGAAGGAGAAGAGAAAATGAGAATGCACGACTGCATGGAGAAGGCGCGGACGCTCGTCTGCGCGTTTGCCGCGCTTGGGGCCGTCGCCCTCCACGGCGCGACGGCGGACGGCGGGCTTGTCTACAGCACCGCCGCCGACTTCAAGATGGGCGAGTGGAACTCCCGTTTCAACGCCATCAAGGCGAAGGCGGACGCCGACAACGTGCCGCTCGTGGCGTTCTGGGCGAATCCCGGATGTTCGATGTGCAAGAAGCTCGAGACCGCGCTGAACACGTCCGAGGCCTACGCCTGGCAGAGGAAGACGGGCTGCTATTTCGCCTTCGGGTATGGCACGGGTTCGGACGACGCCAAGAAGTGCAAGGCGTTCGCGAAGGGCGGGAACACCCAATTCCCGTACATCGCGGTCTACTGGAAGCAGGGCCTTCGCGGAAACGCGAAGAAGACGGCCGAAAAGCTGGTCGGGCGTTCGGGGATGATGACGGTGAAGTCCGGCAGCTTGGCGGACCAGTTCATGAAGACGGTCGAACACTGGCTTGATGGATGGGTCGCGTACACCGGCGGAACGTTCGCGGGAGAGGCGGAGACGGTGGGCAACCGTCTGGAGGCGGAGATGGGGCAGTCGTCCATCTCCTTCTCCATGGCCCGCGATGCGACGTCCGCCTCCTCCAACCTTCTCGTGCTCGTCGGTCCCGACGGCACGGCGTCGACAAACGTCGTGAACTGGCAGGTAGGGCAGGCGGAGCAGACGGTGACGCTGGACGTCTCCGCCTGCACGGCGTCCGCCGATGCGACGCTGACGCTCCAGGCCGTCGTCGCCGACGGCGAGAACGCCGGCGCGGTCGTGGACGAGCGCACCGTCACGGTCGTCGCGAAGGAGAACGCCTCCGACAACCCGCTCTGGATCGGCGAGCGGACGGCGGACGCGCTCGGCTTCGGCGAGTGGACGATGGACATCGACGCGGCGACGAACAAGGCCGCCGCATCGGCGGGCTCCGCCTACACGCTCGTCGCCGTGAGCGGGTCGCAGTGGTGCCCCGACTGCGCGAACGTGGAGCGCAACTTCCTCTCCGTCGCGGACGGCGCCGGCGCGAACCGCTTCCGCGCCTGGGCCGCCGCGAACAACGTCGCGCTCGTCACGGTCGACGTGCCGCGCTTCACGACGAACAGCGTCGTGGCGGCGTCCCCCACGCTCCTCTCCCGCTCGGCGTACGCGACGACGCTGGCGCGGGCGAAGGAATACCCGCAGTCCGGCGCGGACGCCGCGCTGACGAACTCCATTCTCCGCAGCGGCCTCGGGTACCTGACGCGCAAGGGCGCGTCCGACGAGGAGGCCCTCGCAGTCCTCGAGCGCAACCGCGCGCTCGTCGCGAAGGGCGGGCTTCTCCACAGCCCGCTCGACGCCAGCGACTTCCGCACCGGCGTCCCGATCTTCGTGATGCTCCGCAAGGACGGCACGGTCGCGGCGCGCCTGACGAGGTTCGCGGCGGAGAGCCCGATGTCCGACGCCCGCGCGAAGTGGGACGACGCGATCAAGCGCTTCGACGAGATGCTGAAGATCGCGGACGGACAGCCGGAGGAATCCGCGAACGACTATCCCGGCGACGGCGCGGCGGCGTTCGCCGCAAACGGCGGCGCGGCGGCGGGAACGCTTTCGCACGCTGACGCGCGCGACGTCTTCCGCCTCGACGGCGTGGGCGGCAACGCCCTGCAGAAGGTGACGGTCAGGGGCGCGACCGGCGCCCGCGCGGTCCTCGCGTTCCTGAGGCTTGGCGCGGACGGCAGGAAGGCCTACGTCGGCGTCCCC
This sequence comes from uncultured Lentisphaeraceae bacterium, assembly GCA_964386385.1. GTDB lineage: Bacteria > Verrucomicrobiota > Kiritimatiellia > RFP12 > UBA1067 > RUG572. The sequence goes on from CAYLRN010000007.1 coordinate 122,202, forward strand.
GTCACGAACGCGCTCTCCGAGGCCGGCTTCTCTCTCGACCACGAGTTCGCGGAGCCCGGCACGTACTACGTGGAGGTGGCGGCGGACGGCTCGGACGCGGCGTTCGACGTCTACAACGCCGCGGCCGGCAACTTCCACGCCTACTCGCTTTCGGGCGCGGTCGTCCTCGTGCCGCGTGAGACGCGGGCCGTCGCCTCCGCGCCGGCGGGCTCGAAGTCCGTCACGATGCGCCTCGTGAAGGACGCGCTCTACAGGATCCAGGGGCTGAACGTCGCCGCCGCGGCCGAAGCGCTGCAGGCGCAGGACGCCTCCGACCCCTACTGCGAGTTCTTCACGGCCAAGGCCGGCGGCGACGTCGAGCTGGCGTGCGCGAACGAGGGCGGGCAGGTCGCCTACCAGCTGTGGAACGTCGGCGACGTGGCGTTCGCCGAGACGGCGAAGACGGTGAAGGAGAGCGCCGGCGAGGTCCGCGTCGTCGTCCGGCGCGCGAACGGCACGTCCGGCTCCGTGACGGTGCAGCCGTATGTGGACGAGGACGCGACGACGCTCGTGAACAGCGACGGCGAGAGGCGCTACTCGTGCGACCTGCCGGCCCTCGCGTGGGCGGAGGGCGAGTCGGGCGACAGGACGGTCACGGTCTCCGTCGTCGACGACGAGCGCTTCGACGGCACGGGCGTCCTCGTGCTGAGGCTGCGCAGGACCGACGGCGCCGCGGCCGTCTCGGAGGACGCCTACGCGCTGACGGTCACGGACAACGACAGGCAGTCCGCCGGCAAGGCCGCGTTCGTCGGCGTCGCCGAGCCGTCCTACTACGCGAAGGCGAAGACGGTCTACGTCAAGGAGGGGACGGCGGCGGCGGTGAAGGTGGGCCGCGTCACGGCGAGCGACGGACCCGTCACGGTGCGCGTGAAGGCCAGCCCCGCCACTGCGGCGCTCGGTGGCGACCTCGACGCGAACGGCGTCGTCTCCTGGGGCAACCACAACGCGGACGTGAAGACGGTCACCGTGGACGGCCTCGTCGCCGGGAAGACGGCGACGCTCACCCTCGCGGACGCGACGGACGGCCTCAAGGTCCTCTCCTCGTCCAACACGGTCAAGGTCGTCGCCGTGGCGGCGGACGCGCCGGAGTTCGAGTCCACGTCCGCGCGGACGACCGTCACGCGACACGTCTCCTGCTCGAACGCCTACCCCGTCGTGTCCGTCCCCGAATACACGAAGCAGCTGAAGTTCACGAAGCTCTCCGGCACGCTCCCCGCCGGCCTCAAGGCCACGTGGGGCCTTGCGGAGAACGCGCTCGTCGTGCAGGGCGTCCCGACCGCGAAGGCCGGCGTCTACTCGTCCGTCTACCAGGTCTCGGCGGACAGGACGGCGGGCCTCACGCTCGCGCTGGCGATCGAGGTCGTCGACATGGCGAAGCCGGGCGCGGACGGCGCCGCGGCCCTGAACCCCGCGCTCGCGAAGACGCGCACGTTCGCCAACGTCTCCCTCCGCTCGCTTGAGAACACGAACCGCATGGCCGGCGTCGCCAGCGTCACCATCCCCGCGAACGGGCGCGTGAGCGCAAAGCTCACGACGGCCGGCGGCACGACGTCCTTCTCCGCGCGCAGCTGGGCGCTGGTTGACGGGGACGGGACGGCGGGCGCCGTGCTGACGGCGCGGAACTCCGACTACGTGATGGCGGTCGAGGCGCGTCCGGACGGCTCCGCTGCGGTCTACGCCGTCTCTGCGTGGACAGGGGACGTCGAGCTGGCGGGCTTCATCGACGGACGGCAGTGGAGCAAGACAGATTCCGCCGCCGGCTGGAAGGGGCTGTATACGGTGGCGCTGCGCCACAGGAATGTCACGGAACACTCCGACGACGGCGACGCCCCGCGCGGACACGGCTACTTGACGCTCAAGATGACGTCGTCCAGTGCCGTCAACGCGGGCAAGATGACGTGGGCCGGAGTCCTGCCGAACGGCACGGCCGTCTCCGGCAGCGCAGTCCTCGAACGCGACTCGTACGGAGAGGACTGTTGGACGTACCTCCCCGTGTTCGCCCGGTCGAGCAGGGACGTCCTGTCCGCCTGGCTGAAGGTCGCCGAGGGCGCGGCGGACAAGGTGGCGTCTGCCGAGTCCTGCCAGGCGGTCTTCGCCGGATGCGAGACGTACTGGGCGCACGAGGACGCGGCGACGGACTACGAGGTCGTCTTCGACGTCTACGGCGGCGGCTACGGCACGACGTACAAACTGGACGAGTACTACGCGGAGAACTACCCCGACGCGAAGTCCGAGCTGTCATTCGACGTCTCTGGTCTTGGCGGACGCCTCCACGCCGGGACGCCGCGCGACGTCGAGCCCGCCGCGGTGGAGGTCAAGGCGAACGGGATCGCGCTCGCGAAGAACCCGCCGAACGGCGCGAAGCTGACGTTCAACCGCTCGACCGGAATCGTAAGCGGCTCGTTCAAGCTGCCGTATGTCACGGCGGCCGGCAAGTCCGGCACGGCGACGGCGACGTACAGGGGCGTGATGCTTATCGGCTGGGGGCCGGGCTGCGGGTGCGAGGAGACGGGCGACTCCGACGTCTCGCTGCCGTTCGTGAGCGGCGCATACTGGGTGTCCGACAAGTGCGAGAGCCTGTCGACAGGCAGGCCCGTATCGGTCAGGCGCGGCGGCGCGATGGAAATCGGAGCTCCGTGACAGACGGCCGTGTGGCGGCGCGACGGGCAACGTGGCGTATCTGAAAAGAGGAGAGTGCTGGATGTCGTTGAAAGTCAGGAACCTCGTCGCGCTGTGTGCCGTGTTCGCCGCCTTGTCGGCGGACGCGGCTACGGCGGTGAGCGGAAGCTGCGAGAGCAAGGCCGTGTCCATCGGCATGACGGCGACGGGCGCGATGCGCGCGGTCGCGCTCGTCGATGAATATGACGCGGACGACAAGGAGAACACCGGGCGCGGCGTCTACTACTTCAAGGCGACGCTCAAGCGCGGAAACGCCTACACGGTGTGGACGGAGGGCGTGTCGGCGGACAATCCCGTGTACCTCGACGCCTACGCGGCCGACCCGAAGGACGACGACGACTTCGGCCCCGGTGCCGGCTTCGACGACGTCGGCGAGACGGGGGCGGACACGCGCCTTGTCATGTACGCCGACGACTGGACTGTCGACGACGAGGACCCGGAGTTCAACGACCCCTCCAGCTGGACGTACTATTTCGTCCTCGAGGGCGCGATTGGCGCGTCGGCGACGGTATGGTTCCGACAGGGCGTGGTGACGCCTTCCGGACGAGAGGACACGCCAGTGGCGATTTCGCCCGCAGGCAAGGAGGCGACGACGTCGCGCAAACTTGAACTCGGCGGCGAATACCACTTCAAGGCCAAGCTGACGGCGGGGCGGCTATACCATTTCGCGACGGGCGGCGGCACGGCGGAGATGCCGCTCAACGTGTCCGTCGGCGGCAGCAGCGACGACGTGCCGGACGTCGACGTCTACAACGACCCCGCGTTCGACGGCGACGATGGCAACACCGGCGTCTATGTCGTCCCGTCGGAGACCGACACTTATCCGATCTGCGTCTTCGGCGACGCCGATGGCTCGGAGGGCGGAGCCTTCTCGCTCTCGTACCGCCAGTTCCCGGCGCGGGCGCCGGCGGAGCACGCTTTCGCCACGCTGGACGACTCCAACGGCTGGATGGCCCAATGCGCGCCCGGCTTCATGGCGAACTGGAAGGCGAACGACGCATACGACGCCGTGATCGACGAGGCGCTGTTCGCGTTCACGGCGGAAAAGGGCCGGAGGTTCGTCTGCGAGACGCTTGGCGCGGCGACGAACCTTCTCATGCGCGTGTACGACGCGAAGGGGAACGTCCTCGCGGAGAACGATGGCGACGGGGAATCGACGAACGTCCGCTGCGCGTTCGAGGCGACGGCGGCGGGAACGCACTACGTGGGCGTATGCCAGGACATGGTCGACGAGTTCGCCGAGACGCCGGCGTATCTGCCCGTCACGGTCAAGGTCTCCGACGCGGCCTCCGTCGACGGCGAGCCGGACGAGTGGGACCCGTCGGACGACACGGCCGCCGGCGCGACGGCGCTTGCGCCCATCCCCGGAAACGAGGGCGACGACCCCGCTGCCGCGGACGCGGAGGGACACGGCCCGCATCTGCTGGGGCGCACCGACTGGTCGGACGTCTTCGTGATTGGCGCGCGCAAGGGCGTCGTCTACTCTCTGCGCGCTTCGCGGGACGCGGCCACGGCCAGCAGTCTCGGCGTCGAGGTGTTCACCATGAACGGCACGAAGGAGAAGGAAGTGGCGTTCAGCGGAGGGCTCGACCCGTCCGCCTCAGGCCCGCTGAAGTTCACCGCGACGGCGAACGCCGCATACTACGTCCGCGTGGGCGTCGCGCAGGGCGCGGGGCTGGACTACCCCGCGTACCGCATCCACGCGACGGCCTGGACTACGAACGGCGTTCCGCTCGGCGTCCTCACTGTCAAGATGAACGGCGTCCCCGGCGCCACTTGGTCGCTCAACTCGGAGACCGTGAAGTATCCGTCCGGCGCGAGTGTGCTGGTCAGCGGCACGAACACGGTGAAGTTCAGTTCGGAAAAGGGCTTCGCCACACCGTCCGCGCAGAAGGTGGTCGTCGCGCCCGGCGCCGCGCCGACGGTCGTGGAGGTGAACTACTCCGACACGTCGGACCCGAAGGACGATGCGCCTAAGGGCGCGACTGCGATTACGCTCAAGACCGCCGCCGCGACGTGGGCGCGGACGCTGTGGGCGGACGACCCGGCGGACCACTTCTCCCTCTCCGGCAAGGACGGCCAGCTCTACGACTTCGCGCTCGCGGACGTCACGGGCGACGCCGTCTTCACGATCACGAACGCCACCCCATCCGCGGACTGCCCCGACGGCGTGTTCGCGCGCGGCGTGACGGAGGTCTCGCATCTTGCGCTCCCGACCGCGAAGACGAAGTACTTCCTCATTGTCCACCACGGAAACGCCGAAAGCCCGGTCGGCGGATCGTATACGCTCTCCGGCCTCTACGCGAACGTCGGCGCGATAAAGTTCGCCAAGACCGCCGTCTCCGTCAAGGACAGCGCGGCGTCCGTCTCGATCTCCGTCAACCGCACTGCGAAGGACGGCCGCGTGCGCGTGAGGTACGGCACGGTGGCCGGCACGGCGACGCCGGGAAAGGACTACGTCGCGCAGAGCGGCGTCCTTGAGTGGGCGTCCGGCGACAGCAAGGCGAAGACGATAACGGTCGGTCTGGTCCCGGAACTTGTGTCCGAGTGGGCCGGCGCCAGAACGTTCGGCGTGGAGCTGCGAGCGCTGGAGGAGGACGAGCTGGACGCGGACGAATACGCGGCGGCGTTCTCCGGCGTCCGCGTCTGCACGGTCACGATCGCGGAGACGGCGAAGGCTGGGACGACTGCCGAGTCCGTCTACGCCGCCGCCGCGCCAAAGCGGGCAACCGTGGCGAAGGGCGAGGCGGCCGCGCTTGAGACGGGGACGTTCTACGGCGTCCTCGCCGAGGACGGCTCCGCCCTGACGAACGGGCTTCCAGCGCTCGCGTCCGTGACGTTCACCGCCTCGACGGCGGCGACGCCCGCGCTGTCCGCGAAGGTTGCCATCGCCGGCAAGACCTACTCGTTCAGCGCGAAGGGATGGGACGAGGCGGAGGACGGCGAGGAGACGCCGGAGGTCCGCACCCGGACGCTCACGCACGTGCAGAAGGTGGCGGGCGTCGCGTACACGAACACGCTCGTCGTCTCGGTGGACGCGGGGCGGACGGACGCCGGGGGCGACTGGCTGTGCGCGGGCGCGACGGCGGATCTGGAGATGAACGTGCCGGACGCGAACAACAAGGGCGTCCAGGAGGACATCCGTTACGTCGGACGGCTCGCCCGCGCCAACGACAAGATCCAGGGCTATCTCGACTCCGTCACGAACTTCGCCGGATACTACACGGTCGCCCTCGTTCCGGAGGGAGACCCCGCGGCGGACGGCGTGCCCGCCGGCAGCGGCTATCTGACGCTGACCGTCGACAACAAGGGCGGCGTGAAGGTGGCGGGGATGCTCGCCGACGGCGCGACGAAGCCGTCGCTCTCCGTCAAGGCCTGCGCGGTCGTGGAGGACGCGGCTTCCCTGAACGGCTACGCGATGCTCGTCCCGGTCTTCTTCGCGAAGTCGCCCCAGTGCTTCGGCGGGACGCTGCGGCTCTACGCAGTTGCCGATGAGGAGAACCCCGACGGCTCCGGACGCCGCGTCGTCGTGGATTCCTCAGGTCTGCTCCTTTGGAACAACGACAGCGCCGCCGCGACGTACGACAACGAGGACGGCTTCAGGCTCTCCGTCTCCCCAGCCGGCGGATGGTACGACAAGATAGTCAACCTCCAGGCGTGGTATCTGACGCGGGACTTCTCGGTCGAGACGGCGGCGTCGGACGAGCTGCCTGCGGAGGCGTTCGCCAGCGGCTACGCGGCGGTGGACGGCGTCGGTCCGGACGGCACGGAGGTCGGCCTCGCCGGCAATGCGTTCTCGACGGCGAAGAAGGCGCTCGTCAAGTCCGGCAAGCTGACCGACCTCGCCGCAAGCGTCAACCCCTGCAACGTGCAGCTGAAGTTCACGCGGGCGACGGGAATCGTCACCGGGTCGTTCTCCGTCTGGAGCGAGACGGAGGACTCTGCGGCGCAGAAGGAGGTGGCCGGCTTCAAGCACAACGGCGTCGTGCTGCTCTCCCGCAGTCCGGACGCGCCGCTTTCGGACGAAATCGTCTCCGCCGGCGCGGCCACGAAGTCGCTCTCGTGGAAGGTGACGAATCCCGACACGAAGCGCAGCGTGACGCGCAAGTGGACGTGGTCCGCGCCGTTCAATCTCATCGGCGTCGACCGCGGCGACGTCGACTGGTGGGCCGACGACTGGGGCGAACCGGCGGAGGATTCCGCGGCCAAGTGATTCCACCAGTCGATGTGGAATTGGGAGGGTCGCGCTTCTGCGCGACCGGGAAAAGAACGGCGGACGCGCGGGAGCGCGTCCCTCCCATTCGGCAGGGCGCGACGTCCCGTCGCGCCGCAGCGGTCATGCGAAATCTTGAACGAAAAGACGCCGCCCGCTTCGCAGATGCGATGCGGGCGGCGCTTTTTGCCGACTGCCGATCGGCAGTCAGTGGACTGCTCACTTCTTGGGGCAGGGGCCGCACGGCGGCTTCTTGCAGCATCCGCCGGGGACGACCTCCACGCCGGTCAGCGTGGCGGGATAGCCGGTGAGCTCGACCGTGGAGATGTCGTAGACGAAGTAGTTCGTCTTCTTCGCCGTGTAGCGGGCGCCGACGATCGAGTCGCACTTCGCCGCCTCGCAGGCCTTGGAGTAGGCGCCGTTCTTGGCGCGGCCGAGCGAACCGAACGCAATGCGGTCGGGCGTCTGGTCGGAGAAGTGGGTCACTTCCGGGTCTCCGATCACGAAAAGGCCACAGATGCCGATGGTGGTGCACTTCGCCGTCACGGGCTTGTCGGCGACAGCGTACTTCTCGTGCACGCAGTCCTTGCACACTTTCGGACGCAGACAGTCGTTGCCGCCGTCGTTCTTGTTGACCGTGACGCAGCCGGTGGCAATCGCCGCAATGGCCGCCGCCATGAGTAGGTTCTTCATGAGCCTTTTCCCTTTCTCTGTTTTGCTCTCGCCAGCCAGTAACCAATGCAACACCCATTGCGCAGCCCTGTGCTGACGACGCATCACCGTTTGCGGCGGAAAATTGTAGCAGTTCCGAATCAGGCTTGCAAGCGGGCTGCTGCGTTTTCCGGATGAATCCAGTCTACACGGCGGACATAGATGTCGCGCCCTGCCAATTCTCCGCAACGAGGTCGAGGTCCAATGCGCCTTTGAGTGCGGCGTTGACGTGGGAAAAGAGGACGGCGCCGGCGCAGGCGTCGTAGAGGGCGTCGTGCCATGTGCGGCCGGGGCAGAGGGCGTCCACCTGCGGTTTCAGTCCGAACGTCAGCATGAGGTCACCGAGCGCATAGGACTTGAGCGTCGGCCAGAACCTGCGCACGATGCGGAGGGTGTCGAGCCAGGGGCCGAACGGGGTGAGGGGGGCGTACTTCTCCAGCATTGTCCGTTCCGTGGATGCGTTGTGCGCGACAAGCGGAACGCCCTTGAGGAAGGCCGACAGTTTCGGCCAGACGTCCATGACCGTCGGGGAGTTCGCAAGTTCCTGTCGCATTTCCGCCCAGCGTCCGGGCGCGCGCCGTGAAAAGGGGCGGTTGGCGGCGACGTTGAAGAACGTCTCCCACTGCGTTCCGGGAACGGGCTTTCCGTCCTCTATCGCCACAAGGCCGATCTGCCACGGCTCGTTCGGCCATCCCCTGACCGAACCCGTTGTCTCGAAGTCAAGCGAAACGCATCTCAACGCGGCAGTTCCAGTGCATTGCCAAAAAAAAATGGTTGTCCGGATTGGATTCGAACCAATTCGAAGGGTATCAAAAACCCCTATGCTGCCATTACATCACCGGACAGTGGAAGCGGGAGGCGGACGAAGATTGTACCACCTCCCGCAGGCAAACGCAACAGGCGCGCGTCACTTCACGATGGGAGTGAGCACGATGTTGCGGAAGTCGGCGTCGGAATGGTCGCCCTGGATGTAGAGCGGGCCGGGGACGAACTCGTCGCTCGTGATGGCGCCGCCGGTGCAGCCGAGGATGGGCTGGTTGTCGATGATGTTCACGCCGTTGAGGACGACCGTGACGTGGCGCTTGTAGAGCGTGACGTCGACGTGCTGCCATTCGTTGGCGGGCTTTTCGGCGGCCACGCGGGGCGTGATGCGTCCGTAGAACGCCGCCATGTTGTGGCAGTCGACGGGCTTGCCGTAGCTGTCGAGGACCTGAATCTCGTATATGCCGCGCAGGTAGACGCCGGAGTTGCATCCCGGCAGGACCTTGACGTCGTAGGAGAGCTTGAAGTCGAAGAAATCGCTGCGCTTCGTCTTGATGTTGGCGCTCGCCCCGTCGCGCTTGCCGTCCTTGGTGCGCTTGATGCGGTTGGAGAGGACACCGTCCTTGAGCGACCAGCCGAAGTAGTTCTTGCCCATCGCCTCCCATTCGCCGAGACCGCCGGCGAGAAGGTCGACCGGCTTGCCGAGGACGATTTCGGAAAGGTCCGGCGCGGCCGGGAGGGCGGGAATGCGCTTGGCCTTGACGACTTCGGGCTTGCCGACGGGCTTGCCGGCGCCGTCGGTGGTGGCGAAGGTGACATCGGCTTCCGCGCCGTTGGCCTTGAGCGTCGTGACGCGGACGCGGGCCTTGGCGGGGTCCTTGTCGCCGCGGACGGTCTGCTTCATCGTGGCTGTCGTTCCGTCGATGGAGACGTCGCGCTGCGGGTTGGGCGAGCCGCCGCCCCACAGGAGGGAGGCCGAGGCAGAGCCCTTGGCGTCCTTGAAGATTCCGAGCCAGAACGCGCCGGGCTTCTGAATCGCCCAGCGGCCTTCCGCGCCCTTGCACGTGCAGTCCGCGCACTTGCACGCTTCGCCGCAGGCGCAGACGTTGGAGGCGGCGGTGCAGCCGCATTTCGCCGCCACGTTCGCGGACTGGCAGCCGGCAATCGCGACGGACACGACACCCGCCGCAAACAGGGTAATCAATGCATTTTTCATGAGAGGTAGTATATCATAGAGAAGGAACGCCCGCATTGGGAAATTTCCCGCCGAATGCATCGCCTGATCGTCCGAAGCATGGGGGGTTGGGCGAAGCATGGAGGCATATTTCGTCCGCACCGTAATCTCATTTAACGATTGCATTGCCTCCATGCCTCTGATACACTTTCAGACGTCAGGAAAAACAAGGAGCAGACGATGGACGCGACAGAAAACGGAAGGGAAGGCAGTCATGCGCCAGGGGAAGTCTTGAACGATGCCAAAACCGCGAATGCGCAGGACAAGGCGGAACGCGCGTGGCGGGCGGTATACGAACCGGTCGAGCGGGCCATCGTCGAGGAGCACGAAAGGCGCGTGGCCAATCGCGTCCGGCGCCAGCGGGAGAGAGTGGAGGAAAAACGGCGGGAGAGAGGCGACTTGCTGGAGGCAACGGAGGGCTTTTCCGTCGTCTGGGAGCGCGAAGCGTGGACTTATGAGAAGATGGTGGCGTGGGCGGACGGGAAGCCGTGGATTCTCATGTACCTCGCCCGCGCCGTCCAGAAGGAGGCGGCGCGGCTGATCGACCGTCTGCGCCATGCCGAACGCCGCCCGACGTACTACGAGGCCGAGAACGCCCGCCGCCGCGCACTTGCCGCAGAAAGGCGGCGGATCCGGAAACGCACCACCACGAACCCCTGCCCGACACGCGAACAGATTCTCGACGGGTGGCTGCACCGCTCCGAGTCGCACGAGGCGACGATTCGCTTCGGCAGCCTCATAATGGACCTGGAATGCCATCTCGACAACAGCCTTGTCCGCGACGACGACGGCGCAATCGTCGGGCGGCGCGGCGGCGTGAAGCGCTGGCTCCAGGAGAACATCCCCGCCCTCTATCTCCGCTACACGACCGTAATGCGCCACAAGGCCGCCGCGCAGAAGCTCCGCCAGATCGCCGAGCTCCGCGATCCCACGCCAGCTTCCGCCATCGTCGCCCCGCCAGTCGAATGCGATGACACGGACAATGCGAGATTGCGGTGCGGACGAAATCCAATTGGCAACGAACCAAGTGGCGCGGAAAGTCATGGCAATGTCGAATTGGCATCCACCAGTGATCGCATTGCCCATGCCCAGGCGATATGGCAGGAGGTCGTGGCGGGGATTGGAAACAGTCCGACGGCTCTGATGACGCGAATCGACGCGCTTCTGTCCCCGCTCCAGGCGGCGGAAGATGGCGAAATGCTCATGGAATGGAAGAGGAGATACATTAACGAGATTACGGCGCGGACGAAATCACATTGCGGAAGACAACCCAAATGGCCTTCTGCGGCAGATTCAGAGCCAAGGCACAGAACCGTATGAGGCGGAACGCGACATCATCCGGCATCTCGGCCGACTGTTGCGTCCGCCGATACTGCGAATGCGCTGTCCATCAGGGTCTCGAAGCAGACGAATGCGACGCGGATTCGCAAGGCTGTTAGGACATGGCATCCGCCAGAACTCTTCGTCGCGGCAAAACAGGAAATAAAATCCGCTGAACGAAACATTCAAGAAGAAGTTGCTTGGACTGACATGGGACGACCTTGAGGAGTGGGCGGGCAGACGCGCGGTGTCGCGCGGGAAGGGCTACTTTCCGAAGTTGAAGACGTGGTGGGAACGCCCGATGGCGCAATAGTCGCGCGCGTCTATGAAACCAGCGACTATCTCACACGAATCAGCCTTGACGCGAACGAGAAGCTGGATGGCGAATGCTCCTGCCCTGTCGGCTTCCGCTGCAAGCATATGGTGGCGCTCATCCTCGTCGCTGCCAAGCGGCTGAAAGACGGCAAGGACATTGCGCCCTGCGACATCGACAGCTCGTATTATCAGAAGATCAAGAGCGAATTCGATGAAATGAGCGAATCAGGGTGAATTGCAATCGAAATGGCTCACCTCGCCGAAGATTCCCGCGATGCACTTCGGCAGCGTTCTGAACTGTCTCATACTTTCTCCTTTTCTTCGTGGACGACCTGCGCTCCGCCCCGCGCGTCCCCGCCGCCGGCGGCCGCCCGCTCCGCCGCCGCCCTGGCGGCGGCGCCGAACTCGGCGGCGGTGAGGCCGCCGAGCGAGGGGCGGTGTATCGAGTTGACCCACCGCTCGAGGGCGGCCACCTCCGCGCGCGTGCACCGCGAGAAGTCGGTCCCCTTCGGGAAGACCCTGCGGACGATGCGGCTGCAGTTCTCTACGGAGCCCTTCTCCCACGAGGCGTAGGCCCTCGTGTAGTGGACGGCGCACCCGAGCTCGCGGCCGATGGCCTCCGGGTCGAGGAACTCGCAGCAGTTGTCGGTGGTGACGGACTTCGCGCCGGCCGTCGCGCCGCGCCGGCGCATCCTC
>CAYLRN010000008.1:0-133944 GCA_964386385.1 uncultured Lentisphaeraceae bacterium
CTCCGTTGGGTGAGGGCCCTCCCTGTCGAGGAAGGGGGCAGGCTTTCGTAACCCCCATACCCCCCTTTTTTTTTTTAAAAAACCCCCCCCCCCCCCCCCCCCCGTACAGTCTGTCAGGAACGCTAAGGTTTGGCGCGTAGTGGCGGCGTGTTCGACCTCGGTCTCCTCGCGTTTGGGCAATGGGTGGCTTCGCCGGCTTTCCTCTGGCGTCCCGTATTATGGTCAACTGCGGCCTTCGTGTGAACTGTGGCGGATTTTGCTATAATCCTCCCATGTTTTTATCGCCAATGTCGCAAGCAAGGAAATGTGCAGATGAAGAAAGCGTTGATTACCGGAATCACCGGACAGGACGGCAGCTATCTCGCGGAGCTGCTTCTTGAGAAGGGCTACGAGGTGCATGGCGTAATACGCCGCGCGTCGACGTTCAACACGCAGCGCATCGACGGACTCTATCAGGATCCGCACGTCAACGGTGTGAAGATGTTCCTCCACTACGGCGACATGACGGATTCGACCTGCCTTGTCAGGCTTGTGCATGAGATAATGCCCGACGAGGTGTACAACCTTGCGGCGCAGAGCCACGTGAGGGTGTCGTTCGACAGTCCGGAGTTCACCGGCGACGTGGACGCAATGGGCACGATGCGGCTTCTTGAGGCCATACGCGCCACTGGAAAGGAGAAGTCGATGCGCTTCTATCAGGCGTCGACGTCCGAACTGTACGGCAAGGTGCAGGAAGTCCCGCAGCGTGAGACTACGCCGTTCTACCCGCGCTCGCCATACGCAGTCGCCAAACTGTACGCATTCTGGGCGGTGAAAAACTATCGCGAAGCGTACGGGATGTTCACTTCGAACGGCATCCTATTCAACCACGAGTCGCCGCGCCGTGGCGAGACGTTCGTGACGCGCAAGATAACCCGTGCCGTCGGACGCATCAAGTACGGTCTGCAGAACGAACTCTACATGGGGAACGTAAACGCCCTGCGCGACTGGGGATACGCTGGCGACTACGTGGAGGGGATGTGGCGCATCCTGCAGCACGATTCGCCGGACGATTTTGTGCTTGCCACGGGCGAGATGCATACCGTGAAGGAGTTCCTTGAGGCCGCATTCGACCATGTCGGGCTGGACTGGGAGAAGTACACGCGCCATGATTCACGCTACGACCGCCCGTCGGAGGTCGACCAGCTTCTTGGAGACTCCGCCAAGGCCCGCTCGGTTCTGGGATGGGAGCCGAAGGTGAAATTCAATGAACTCGTCAAGATGATGGTCGACGCCGACCTGGAACTGGCCCGCAAGGAGGCGGCGCTCGCAAATGCATAAGTCGGACAGAATCTACGTGGCCGGACATCGCGGCATGGTCGGAAGCGCGGTCGTCCGCGCACTTGACGCGGCCGGCTACGGCAACATCGTGACACGCTCGCACCGGGAGCTCGATCTGCTCGATTCGGCTGCGGTTCGTGAATTCTACCGTTCCGAACGGCCCGACGCCGCCGTGATATGCGCGGCGCGAGTCGGCGGAATAGGCGCCAACTCCGCCAGGAACTCTACGTTCCTCTACGAGAACGTCCTCATCGCCATGAACACGGTGATGGGGGCGTACGAGGCAGGGGTGAAACGCCTTCTCTTCCTGGGGTCCACCTGCATATATCCGCGCATGGCTCCGCAGCCGATTCCCGAATCCGCGCTTCTCACGTCTCCGCTCGAAAAGACGAACGAGGGATATGCGCTCGCAAAGATCTCCGGACTGAAGCTTTGCGAATTCCTACGGCGCGACAGGGGCGTGACGTACCATTCGCTGATGCCCACGAACCTGTATGGTACGGGGGACAACTACGACGTCGTGGGCGGGCACGTGCTGCCGACGATGATCCGCAAGTTCGAGACCGCCCGCGTCAACGGCGACGCGTCCGTGCCGCTATGGGGCACGGGAACGCCGCTCCGCGAGTTCCTGCACGTGGACGACCTCGCCGCCGCGTGCCTGTTCATGCTTGAGATGGAGAACCCTCCGGATCTCGTCAACGTCGGCTCGGGCGTGGAGATATCCATCCGCGAACTCGCCGAAAAGGTCAAGGCGGCGACGGGCTGTCAGGCAGGGATTTCGTGGGACGGCACGAAGCCGGACGGAACGCCCCGCAAGCTGTGCGACACCTCGCTGATCCGCTCGCTTGGCTGGTCGCCGAGGATAGGCCTCGACGAGGGGCTGGCGAGGACGATATCGGAGTATCGCGCCGCCGTGGCCGATGGGACCGCGCGCATATAGCGCACAGCCTGGTCGTCGCCATGAAATTCAGCGTCATCATACCATATGCGCGCGCGGAGACGACGATCGGGGAATGCCTTGATTCCGTTGTCAGGGCCGTAGATCGCCTGGACTCCGTTTCGCCTGATTGCGGAGCGGAGATCGTCTGCGTGAACGGAGGATGTCCGGACCGGACACCGTCCATCGTCGAGGCGTACGCAAGAGGCGACCGGCGATTCGTCTCAATTGGCGAATGTCCGAATGAGACGGGCGCGGGGCCGGCCCGGAACATGGGCATTGACCACGCCAGGGGCGAGTATCTGGTCTTTGTCGACGCGGACGACACCATCGATCCGGACGCCTTTGTGAATCTCAAGGACGCGACGGCGGACGTCGTCACCTATCTGCCGCCGCAGGGAAGCTTTGATTTCAATGAAGACGATCCTGCCGTCCGCGCGCAAAGTCTTCGCGCGACATTCTCGCCGATGGTCGGAAATCTGCTCGTCTGGAACGCGATATACCGGCGCGAGACAATTGGCGACTGGAGATTCGTGAACCTGATGCCCCACGACGACCTCGTCTGGACCTGCGGCGCGTATGCGCGGGCGAAGACGGTCGTTGCTGGCGTCAGCCCATGGTATCATTACAACCGCCATGTCGCGGGCTCTGCCGTGAACAGCCATTCCTGGAAGCGCGTGCACGCCGCCTGGCGGGCGACGTCTCTCATGTGGCGCGCGGTCAGGCCGTGCTTTAGGGGAGCGTCGTGGATTCTGCGCATGGTCATGGCGCGGAAGATGGCAATGCATCTTCTGCTCCATTGTCTCAAGGAGATTCCGCTTGCGCTTGTCTCCAGTCTGCACCGTCAACCCCAAAGTGTGGCTTCGGTCAGTCCGCGAAGGGCGGAGGCGCAGGGCGCAGAATGGGAGACGTCGAAATGAAAGTCATCCATGTCATACCCGGCATAGACGTCCCGACGAACGGCATTGCGAATGCGGCAAGGCGGATCGCCGCGGAGCAGCGCGCCCTTGGACATGACGTGCGCCTGACGGGCCGCGCGCTGACGGACGCCGAGGCGATATGGGCGGACGCCGTGTTCGTTCATTCGATGTTCAGTCCGATTGAGTGGATAAGCTGCCGGCGCGCGTCGCGGGCCGGGACGAAGCTCGTGCGCATGCCGCATGGATGCCTGGATCCGGTGAAGTTCCGCTATCGCTGGTGGAAGAAGGTCTGGACGCTGCCGTTTGAACTGCTTGCGTTTTGGCAAAGCGATGCAGTCTACGTGACGTGCGAGGCCGAAGTCCGCTGGGTTAGATGGCTTCGCCGCCCGGTGGTCATGGTTCCCCTCGGCGTCGACGTCGACTGCACTCGTATGACGGCGACAGCGGCGGCGCTCTCTTCTGCAGGCCCACAGGCGCGAACTACCGGACTTGCGCTTCTTTGTCTTGGGCGTCTCCATCCTCTCAAGGGTGCGGACTGCCTCATCGAGGCCGTCGCGCGGTTTTCGGACGTGCGCCTTGAGATTGCGGGACGTGACGAGAAGGGGCTTCGCGGCGAATACGAGGCCCTGGCCGCCAGGCTGGGCGTTTCCGATCGCGTGGCTTTTCTTGGCGAGTTGACGCCCGAAGAGAAAGACGGGGCGTTTGACCGCTGCGACGTTTTTGTCCTTCCTACGCGCAGCGAGAACTTCGCCATCGTAGTCGGCGAGGCATATGCCCATCGAAAGCCCGTCGTCACGACAGACGGGGCGTCGTCGTGGGAGGAGATCTCAAGACAGGGAATCGGATGGTATCTTGCCCCCTACGCGCGCGCTTCGCGAACGAGACGGATTCAGGCTCTTGTCGAGGCCCTTGAGGCGGCGAAATCGGTGAAGTCTGCTTTGCCTCTGATGGGCGCTGCCGGATGCGCCTGGGTTCGCGGGCGCTTCAACTGGCGCGCGAACGTCTCCAAGCTGATGGAGGAGGTCGCGGCAATTTCAGGCGCTGATTGATGATTTGCCTATGGTTTCTCATCGAGGTCAAGAGCCATGATGGAAGGCTGTTTCCCAACCTTGGAAAACTGGAAAGGCGAGAGATGTACTGCGTAAACAAAATGGTGGAATGGTTGTCGAGTCCCTTGGGGATGCTGTATTTGGGCTGCCTGCTCGGCGTTGCGCTGCGCATGCGGGCGCGTGGTGCGCTGAAACGCGTCGGGACGGGCGTCGTCGTCGGAAGCTTTGTCCTTCTGTGGATGTTTTCATGCCATGTGACGACGCGCTTCCTTGGCGTGCCGCTTGAAGGGGAGGAGGCTCCGCTTGTGGATACGCTGGAAATGGGCGGCTGCGACGCGATTGTGCTTCTTGGAGGCGGCATGGGCGCGCACGAGAGCTGCGGACGGGCGGAGATGCTTTCCGGCGCCGATCGCGTCTGGGAGGCGGCGCGCCAGTGGAAGGCGCACCATGACGGCAGGCTGAAGCTGACGCTGAGCGGACACGGCGTCGAGCGGTCGACCGTTCCGCTTCTGAAGGATCTGGGCGTGGACGAGAAGGCGTTCGTCTTCTTTCCCGACGCCCGCAACACGGAGGAGGAGGCGCGGATGATTGCGGCGGCGGGATTCAGTCGAGTTCGCCTCGTCACGTCGGCGTGGCACATGCCGCGCGCGAGGCGGCTGTTCGAGCGCGCGGGGATTGAAGTTCGCGTCGCGCCGACTGACTACGAGATGCACTATATGGCGGAATTGCCGCTCGGGATCAGTGACTTCTTTCCGCGGGCGGACGCCTTGGCCAGAAATTCGGCGGCGGCGAAGGAGTGGGTGGCGAGGTTCTGCTACTGGCTGCGCGACGCATGTCTCGGAACGGCTAATTGCGACCGCCATGGTCGCATTCACTGATGGTGAATTGCAATCGAAATGGCTCACCTCGCCGAAGATTCCCGCGATGCACTTCGGCAGCGTTCTGAACTGTCTCATACTTTCTCCTTTTCTTCGTGGACGACCTGCGCTCCGCCCCGCGCGTCCCCGGCGGAGGCGCGTCTCCGTCGCCTTCGCTTTCCTTCTCTCCTTCGCCTCCTGCCTCCAGCCCCCTTTCGGACCTGTCCGCAGTGGTTCAGTATATGATGCACTTTTCGTTCTGCCGTTGTCTGCGCGACATGATCGTTTTTTTGGTATAATCGGCGTCCACAACTTTTACAAGGAGCATCATGGTTCGTGACATCGTCATTGTCGGCGCGGGCGGATTCGGCCGGGAGGTCGTATGGACCCTTGAGCGCATAAACGCAGCGGCGGAGACCTGGCGGATTCTCGGCTATGCGGACGACGATCAGGAAAAGGCGGGGAAGTCGTTTGACGGTTATCCGGTCCTCGGCACGGTGGCGCAGGTGGCGGCGGACCGCCCCGGCGCGTCCGTGGTGATCGCCCTCGGCGACAACGCGGCCCGCGAGAGGATCTACGCCCTGCTTCGCGGAAGCGACTTTCCGCGGATCGTCGACCCGACTGCCGTCGTCGCGCCGACTGCCGACCTGCGCCACGGCGTCTTCGTCGGCCCCCAGGCGGTCGTCTCGGTGGACGTCCAGGTCGGCAAGTTCGCGATCGTCAACACGCGGGCCGGCGTCGGGCATGACTCCGAAATCGGCGATTTTGCGCAGATATGCCCCGGGGCGACGCTTTCCGGACACACCATGGTCGGCGCGCACGCGCTGATCGGCTCGAACGCGGCCACGTGCCCGGGCGTCTCCATCGGCGCGCGCGCGAAGGTCGCAGCCGGCGTCGCCGCGTTCGTGAACGTGCGCGACGGCGAGACGCTCTCGCCATTTGGAACGATGAGGGCATGAGCATGGACAGAATGGAGAACCTTGAGAAATTCGCCGAAAAGGCATACCGCAGGTTTCAGCCGCTTGCGAAGAGCTACTACTTCACGTTCACGCGCCCGTCCCTCACGGCCGGCGCCGTGCCGTGCATGCTATTCCTCGGCAACCATTCCGCCGGGAAGTCTTCGCTGATAAACTGGGTCCTCGGCGAGCCGGCCGTCCAGGACACCGGCGTCGCGCCGACGGACGACGGCTTCACGGTCATCGTCCACGGGGAGAAGGAGGAGGACGTCGTCGGCCCGGCGGCGTTCACGCGCCTTCCGGCGGAGTTCAGGTCCCTTGAGAAGTTCGGACAGGCGTTCATGCAGCGCCTCAAGGTCAAGGTGCGCTCGCGCGAACTCCTCAAGAAGGTCTCCCTGGTGGACAGCCCCGGCATGATCGATTCCGCGGAGGGCACGGTGACGCGGGACTACGACTTCCCCGGCGCGGTGCGCCGCTTCGCGGAGCTCTCCGACACGGTCTTCTTCCTCTTCGACCCCGACAAGCCCGGCACGACCGGCGAGACGGTGGACGTCCTCTCGAAGTCCCTGCGCGGCGTGGAGTTCAAGCTTCGCGTCCTTCTGAACAAGTGCGACATGTTCGAGAGCGTCTACGACTTCGCGCGGACGTACGGCGCCACGTGCTGGAATCTCGGCCGCGTCCTCCGCACGAAGGACCTTCCGAAGATCTACACCACGTACTCCGGCGAGGAGCGTCCGGGCGCGCTCGACCAGGCGGACTTCAACCGCCACCGCGACGAGTTCCGCTCGATACTGGAGAATGCCGCCTCGCGCCGGTCGGACAACGTCTTCTCCTCGCTGCATTCCGACCTGAAGGGGCTGTCCATCCGCATGGCCGTCGTCAACGTCGTCGTCCGGCGGATCTTCACGCTGAAGATGCGCAACCTCTGGATCGCCGCCGTCCTCGCCCCGCTTCTCGGCCTCTGCGTCTTCCTCGCCATCGCGAACCTCATTGGGAAGCCGGTGATCGGGGCGGACAAGTCGATTCTCGCTGTCGTCGTCTCCTCCGTCGTCGCCGCTCCGGTGGCGTTCGCAGTCGGATGGCTGGCGTACTGGTGGACCGGAATCTCCGTGTCGCAGCTGCGCAGAAGACTTGCGAAGTCGCTCGATTCCATCTTCGAGGAGGAGTACCGGACGGAACTCGCCGTCGGCGGCGGGGACGGTCTGCGCCAGGCGTGGAGCGCGATCCGCGACGAGACGGCGGAGGTCGTGGAGACGGCTCCGCTTTCCATTCCCCACTTCGCCGCCTCCCGCCGCCGTCAGGTGGAGGAGATGGCGGAGAGGGCGCTCGGCATGTCAGGAGGGCGCTGAGGCGATTTTTCATTTCATTTGGCAAGTGCAACAGACATCTGGAGAAACGACATGGTAGTGATACCGGCCATCGACTTGAAGGGCGGCGTGTGCGTCCGCCTTCGGCAGGGACGCGCGGACGACGTCACCGCGTACAACAGCGACCCGTCGGCGCAGGCGCGCGACTGGCGCGACCAGGGCGGGCGCGAACTGCACGTGGTGGACCTCGACGGCGCGTTCGCCGGGACGCCGAGGCATTCCAAAGTCATCGCGCAGATAATCGCCGCGTTTGGCGGGCCGGTGGAAGTCGGCGGCGGGCTCAGGACGATGGAGGCACTCGACGCCGTGATCGCCGCCGGCGCCACGCGGGCGATCCTCGGATCGGCCGCCCTGGAGAATCCGGCGTTCCTCGCCGAGGCCGTCGCGAAGCACGGCGGGAAGATAACAGTCGGAATCGACGCGAGGGACGGCCTTGTCCAGACGCGCGGATGGGTCGAGACGTCGGGCGTCAGGGCCGTGGACTTCGCCGCCTCCGTCGCCGCCGCGGGCGTGAAGTCGATCGTCTACACGGACACGGCGACGGACGGCATGCTTGGCGGCCCCAACCTGGAGCAGATGAAGGCGATCTGCATGGCCGCCCCCACGTGTCAGGTTACCGCGTCTGGCGGAGTGTCCTCCCCCCGCGACGTGAAGAACCTCATCGCGCTCGGCCAGCCCAACCTTCGCGCAGCGATTGTGGGGAAGGCGCTGTACGACGGGAGGACGACGCTGAAGGAGATGAACGATGCTGCCGCCGGCAACGTGTGAGACGCTGCCAAACGGACTGAAGCTCGTCCTCTGTCCTGACGACCACGTGGAAAGCGTCTGCTTCGGCCTTTTCGTGGCGAGCGGAAGCCGCCACGAGGCTCAGGAGGACGCCGGCATTTCGCATTTCATCGAGCACATGCTCTTCAAGGGCACGGCAAGACGCTCCGCCCTGGAGATCTCGCAGGCGATCGAAGGTCATGGCGGGAACTTCAACGCCTACACGAGCGAGGAGAGCACGTGCTTCTATGCGTACCTTCCGTGCGAATTCCTCTCCACCGGCGTGGACGTGATTTCTGACATGTACGTGAACGCGGCAATCCCCGACGCCGAGTTCGAGCGCGAGCGCAACGTCGTCCTTGAGGAAATAAAGATGTACGGCGACGAACCGGATTCCGTCGCCTCCGAAAACCTCTCCCGCGCGATGTTCCCGAAGAATCCGCTCGGCCTTCCCATCGCCGGCACCGGCGAGACGCTGCGCAGAATGACGCCGGAGACGCTTCGCGCCTACATTCGCAGGGCGTACGTGCCGGCGGCGACGGTTGCGGTCGTCGCGGGGCGCTTCGACCCCGCAAAGGCGCGTCGGCTTGTCGTTGACGCCCTTGGCGGCCTCGGCGGCGGAGTCCCGCTTCCGTTCAGGCGCGTCGGCGCGCGTCCGCGCCCGATGAGGGAAATCCGCGCCGAACGCGACGTCCAGCAGGTGCAGCTGGCGATCGGCTACCGGACGTTCGGCGTCCGCGCATCGATGCACAAGAAGGCCGCCGCGAACGTGTTCAACGGAATCATGGGACGCTCGATGAGTTCGCGCCTTTTCCAGAGCGTGCGCGAAAAGCGCGGACTCAGCTACGACATTCAGTCCAACGTCCAGTTCTTCGAGGACGTCGGCGGATGGGCGGTCACCGCCGGGCTTGACACCGCCCGCTCGGAGGAGGCTCTGGCCGTAATCGACCGCGAACTCGCCCGCATCCGCGCCAGACGGCCTTCTGCCGCCGAAGTGCGGCGCGCGAAGGATTTTCTGATGGGCAACTTCCGCCTGGGGCTTGAGCAGGTGCGTTCCCGGATGTTCTACTTCGGCAACTGCGTTATGACGTACGGCGACGTGCGTTCGCCGGAGAGCATAGTGGCGGACATCGCCGCGATTACGCCGGACGACGTGCTTGAAGTCGCCAATGAAATTCTCAGGGACGATTATCGCTCCGTCTCGTGGGTCACGCCGCGCGGAAGGGAGACCTGCCCATGAAGATTCTCATGCTCGGCGACGTGGTGGGCTCTCCGGGACGAAGGGTCCTGCGCGAACGCCTCTCCCGCGTCCGCTCCGAACTCGGAGTCGCCGCCGTCGTCGTCAACGCGGAAAACGCCGCGGCCGGCTCCGGCCTCACCGTCCCCCTGGCGCGCGAGGTCATCGCCGCCGGCGTGGACGCCATCACCCTTGGCGACCACACGTGGGGGCAGCGCGAATTCGCCTCCACGATCGGACAGCTCCGAAACGTCGTGCGTCCGGCCAACTTCCCTCCCCAGTCTCCCGGAAGGGGGTGGGCGGTCGTGCAGACTGACATCTGCCGCTTCGCCGTCCTCAACCTGATCGGACGCGTCTTCATGAACCCCGCCGACTGTCCGTTCCTCGCCGCCGACGCGATGCTTGCGCAGATTCCAAAGGACGTGCCGGTGTTCGTCGACTTCCACGCGGAGGCGACGAGCGAAAAGGCCGCGATGGCCCACTACCTCGACGGCCGCGTGACGGCGGTCGTCGGAACGCACACGCACGTGCAGACGTCCGACGCGACGCTCCTGCCCGGCGGCACTGCGTTCCAGACGGACCTCGGAATGTGCGGCCCCTGGAACTCTTCGCTGGGACGCGACTTCCGTCCGGTCCTCCAGAAGTTCATCACCGGCGTCCCGTCCCGCTTCGAGGTGGCCGAAGGCCCGCTTACGATGGAGGGCGCGGTGGTGGAGTTCAATCCCTCGACGAAGAGGGCGACCGCCATCCGGCCGTTCCGCTTCCGCGAGCCGCTGCCCGAAGGGAAGGACGCCTAGCGATGTCTGCCGGTCTCCGCTCTTTCACGAATCTGCTCCTTGACGGAAAGGCCGTAGACCTCGTCGTGGACGGCGGCAGAATCGCGGCGATAGACCCCGCCGCGCCGTCAGCCGCCGCACCGCGTCCGGTGATTCCCGCGTTCTACGACTGCCACACGCATCTTGCCATGGGGCTTCTGCGCGGCCGCGCCGACGACCTTCCGCTCATGCCGTGGCTTCGCGACTGCATCTGGCCCGCAGAGGCGAAGCTGGACGAGGAAAGCGTCTACGCCGGCGCCCGTCTTGGAATGCTGGAGCTGATCCGCAGCGGATGCGTTTTCGCGAACGACATGTACTGGCACGCCCCTGCCGTCGCGCGCGCCGCGAAGGACATGGGAATGCGCTGCGCCGTTTCGATCCACTACGTCGAGACCGGCGGGCCGGGAGTGAACGACCCGCGCAACGGCCTCGCCAACGCGGCGCTGGAACGGCTTCCGTCGTCGCCTGCGGAGGGACTCGTCTTCGCCACGCTTGCGCCGCATTCCATATACATGGTCTGCGAAAGGACGCTGCGCTACATTGCGGCGCGGGCGCGGGACGAGGACAGGTTCGTGCACTTGCACGTGGCGGAGACGCGGGGCGAGGTCGAGGAGTGCATGAGGGCGCACGGCGGCAGGACGCCGGTCGAGTACCTTGACGACGTCGGACTGCTCGGCCCGAAGACGGTTATGGCGCACTGTGTGCATCTTTCCGACGATGACGTTTCGCGCATTGCCGACCGAGGCGCGGTGGTCGTCGAGAACCAGCAGAGCAACATGAAGCTTGCCAGCGGCCTCTTCCCGTTCAGGCGCGCCGTGGAGAAGGGCGGATGCCGGGCCGCAATCGGCACGGACGGCGCCGCCTCAAACAACTCGCTTTCCATGTTCGCCGAGATGAAATGCGCCGCGCTTGCCGCGAAGATCGAATCGGGCGACCCGACTTCCGGCTCCGCGGAGAGGGTCTTCCGCATGGCGACGCGCGGCGGAGCCGACGCATTCGGAATCGACGCGGGCGAGATCCGCGTCGGCGCGGCCGCCGACTTCACGATCTTGAATGCGGACGCCGTGCCGCTCGTCCCGGGGTTCTCCACCGCCAGCGACGTGGTGTACGCCGCAGACCCCTCGTGCGTGGACGCCGTCGTCTGCAACGGCCGCGTCCTGATGGAAAACGGCGTCGTCCCCGACGAGGACGAAATCGTCCGCGAGGCGCGTCTCGCCGCGCGTCACCTCGTGGCGGCGCATTTTTGATATAATCCGCCGTATGGAAAGAGGCATGAAAGGACTGAATGAGAAGGGCTCTGTC
Source organism: uncultured Lentisphaeraceae bacterium (assembly GCA_964386385.1). Lineage (GTDB taxonomy): Bacteria > Verrucomicrobiota > Kiritimatiellia > RFP12 > UBA1067 > RUG572. Next base: position 11,526 of record CAYLRN010000008.1, read on the forward strand.
GCGTGGCTTTCGAGCCGTGGCGAGTTGTCCTCCTTTTCATTCGCAGGCAAGAACGTCCGCTTTCGCACGTCGCCGCGGCTTGTCCGCTACGAGAAGGTGCTGACGTGGGACGACGGCTACATCGAAGTGATGGCGGACTATGGCGCTCTTGGCGTCATGGAGGAGTACATAGACCTGCGTCCGATTCTTGAAAATCTCTTCATCGATTCGAACGAGTTCCTTTCGCCAATCAGAAAAGTGGAGGTGCGGTATGAATCGCCGGAATGTTCGTGAACTAGCCGATGCGGCGGAAGTCATTGTGGACGGATTTGCCTTCAGTCGTGATGGAGGCGGCTTCAGGGTTGTCAATCTCGCCACGGGGAACGCCGCTGTCCTGTCCGCTGAAAACGCCGTGAACGAGACGACGATGGACGACATCGAACTTGTGATCGCGCAGGACATAGTCTTGGCAAATCGCCAGTTCGCCGGAGGGTGAAATGCCAAAGTATTTTGCGTTCAAGGTATTTGGCTACTATCTTTACTTCACGTCGCATTGCGTCGTCGAGGCAATGCACGTGCATGCAGGCGATTCGAAGTTGACGGAAGCGGGGTCGGCGAAGTTTTTCGTCAAGTCTGATGGTGATACCGTGGTTCAGGTTCGTGGACGGCTGGCAGAACACGAGATTCAAGGCATACGCGCGTTCATCAAGGTCAACTACCGTGCAATGTATGAACGATGGATCTTGATGTCGAGTGCGGGCTTTTACGGTCAATGACCACGTGGGGCGTCATTGCGGCGCCATGCGCTCGGACTTGAGGGAATGTCCGAACTCGCGGCGGAATGCGTTGCGGAACGCATTTGCGTTTGCGGCGCCGCAAAGCGCGGGGATCTGCGAAACGGGAGTCTGCGTCTCGTGGAGAAGGCGCTTCGCCTCCGCGAACCTGGCGGCGGCGATTTGCCTGGCGATGGGCGGCATTCCGGCTTCGCGGAGGCGGAGGTTTATCAGGGTACGCGATACGCCCAGGCGCAGCGGGACGTCGGAGGGGCGAAGTCCGTTCGCCGCCTCCGAGGCGACGAGGTCCGCGACCCTTGCGACGAGCCGGCCTGCAGGCGTCACGAATCCCGTCGACTCGCGCAGGACGATGCGCTTGACGCCGAAGTCGAGGCGCATGGCCGGAAGGGGGGCTGTCGCGCGCATGAGCCGGTCGAGCGTTTCGGCGGCGGTGCGGCCTTCAAGGAAGTTGTCGGGTTCGATGCTGGAGATCGCGGGCGAAGTCCTGTCGCAGACGTAGGGGTCGTTGTCTATGCCGAGGACGGCGACGTCTTTCGGCACGGACAGCCCGGCCGCCTCGGCGGCGGCGATGACGTCCGCCGCGCGCGCGTCGTTGGCGGCGAGAAGGGCGGCGGGCTTTGGCAGGCGGACGAGAAAGTCGGCAAGCCTCTTCGCGTCGCGCGCCGGCGAATCTCCGCGCGCCGGAAGGACGAAGAGCGGCTTCCCCGGCGGGAGCGCGCTGCGGAACGCCGCTTCACGGCGCTCCGCCCAGTCCATGCCGCGGACCGGATGGACGAAGGCATACGATGAGCGGACGCCGTCGTGCGCGAAGAGGTCGGCGGCGGACTTTGCGAGAGAGTCCGGGTCGACGCGGATGACGGCGAGGTTCGACTTGCGCGAACGAATGGCGGGCGGGTCTTCGTCCATCACCACGAGCGCGGCCTCCGAACGCACAAGCGGAAGGCATGCCCGGGTGAGCGCCCCGGTGGAATATATCACGCCGTCCGCCGTGAAGCCGTCGGGAGCGCCGAAGAAGCGGTCGGCCTCCTCCTGCGAGCGCAGGATGCGGACGTTCCAGTCCGAATTCGCGCCGAGATGCGCGAAGACGCCGGCGAGCTTGCGCTGGCTGGCGACGTTCGAGAGCAGAAGCGCAAGGACGACGTTTCGCCGCGCGCCGGCCTGGCGTCTGACAAGGACAGGTTTCATCGTGCGCAAGTATAGCAGATTTTCGCGTTCCCGTTGCCAAGGATTCTGAGACACGGCGGGCCATCGGCGAAATGCCTCCGGGGGGAGGCCAATGGCATGTATTGCGGATGCAGGGACCCTGGCGGCGGCGACAAGGAGACGGTTTGCCGGAAGACAACGAATGCCTTGGGGCATATGCGCCGCATCCTGAAATCGGCGTTTTGAACAAAATTGCGCGGCGTCGTTGACAGGCGGCGCGGGAAGGAGTAGACTACCCGCGTTTTTCCCACAGGAAAGCCTTTGAAAATGTTCGCCTTTGCACAGATTTCCCGCCAGTGGTGGCGGAGCGGATTGCGGTCCGCCCCGTCCTGGCCGTCGTCTGTCCGCAGATAGCCGGCGAATGGCACGGGTTTTTCCTCTGAAGAGAGCGGATCGCACCATCTGGGGCGATCCGCTCTCTTTTTCCACATACACTGATTCCACATGCACAGGCTGTTTTAGAAGACAGATTGTTTCACAAGAAAGGACAATGCAATGCTGAAGGAACTGACATGCGAACGATTCATGGAGCGCGCCGCGACGGGCGCGCGCGTGGCCGTCTACCGCGAATTCATGGCCGACCGCGAGACGCCCGTTTCCGTGCTCACGCGCGCGGCGGACGACCCGGCGGTCTTCCTGCTGGAGAGCGTCGCCGGCGGAGAGCGACGAGGGCGCTATTCGTTTCTGGGCGTGGACCCGTACGCGACGCTCGTACAGCAGGGCGGCGCGGTGACGGTGACGACCTCTGACGGCCGGCGGGAGGTGCGCGCCGGGCATGACGCGGCGGCGGCGCTGCGGACGATTCTGCGCGAACGCCCGTACGCCGCCGCGCCGGAGCTTCCACCCCTGCAGGGCGGCGCGATCGGATATTTCGCATACGACATGGCGGGGACGTTCGAGCCGCGCCTGGCCGGGCTTGAATGCGAGCGCGGGACGCCGCAGGCCGCTTTTCTGCTGACGGACGACCTGGTGGTGTTCGACGATGTGCGGCAGACCGAACTCGTCGTAACCATCGTAGACCCGGCGCGACACCCGTCGCCGGACGCCGCCTACGCGGCGGCGCGGGCGCGGATCGCGGACGTCTACGAGCGTCTGCTGAGCGCCGCGTCCATCGCCCGCTACGAGGCCTCCCATCCGCCGCGAGCGCGGCGTCCCCGCGTTTCCGAGTTCAGGAGCGAGACGTCCGCGGAGGAGTTCGCTGAAATGGTGGCGAAGTGCAAGGACGCCATCCGAGCGGGCGAGGTTATGCAGATCGTCCCGTCGCAGAAGTTCGTCGCGGAGACGGACGTCGACGCGCTTTCGCTCTACCGCGCGCTTCGCCTCGTGAACCCGTCCCCATACAACTTCTTCCTGCGCATCGGCGGGAAGACGCTGATCGGCTCTTCGCCTGAGGAACTTGTCCGCCTTTCAGGCCGCGCCGCCTCCACGGCGCCGATCGCGGGGACGCGGTCGCGGGGGCGGACGGAGGAGGAGGACGCGCGCCTTGAACGCGAACTGCTCTCCGACCCGAAGGAGCGGGCGGAGCACGTCATGCTCGTAGACCTCGGACGGAACGACCTCGGCCGCGTGTGCCGCCCTGGCACGGTGAAGGTGCGCGACTTCGCCCATGTGGAGCATTATTCGCACGTCATGCATCTCGTCTCGAACGTCGAGGGCGAACTCGAAGACGGCGCGGACGCCTTCGACCTCGTTCGCGCCGCGTTCCCTGCAGGGACGCTCACCGGCGCGCCGAAGATCCGCGCCATGGAGCTTCTCGCCGGACTTGAGAAGTCGCCGCGAGGCGTCTATGGCGGGGCCGTCGGCTACTTCAGCCTGACAGGCGACATGGACTTCGCAATCGCCATACGCACGATGGCGCTTGAGAATGGGTCGCTGACGATGCGCTCCGGCGCCGGGATAGTGGCCGATTCCGACCCAATGCGCGAATACGCCGAGACGGTCAACAAGGCGAAGGCCATTTTCAGCGCCGCGCGCTTCGCCACGACGCTGTGAAAGGAGGCGGACAATGATCCTCGTCATCGACAACTACGATTCCTTCACCTACAACGTCGTGCAGGCTCTGCGCGGATTGGGCGCGGACGTGAAGGTCGTCCGCAACGACGGGATCGGCGTGGACGGCATTGCCGCCCTCGCCCCGTCGGCGATTCTCCTCTCCCCCGGCCCCGGAAGCCCCGATTCCGCCGGCGTCACGCTTGCCGCCGTTCGCCGCTTCGCCGGGCGCGTTCCGCTCTTCGGCATATGTCTCGGACACCAGGCGATCGCCCAGTCGTTCGGCGGTCGCGTCGTCCCCGCGCGGCGGCTGATGCACGGCAAGGCAAGCCGCATCTCGCACGACGGTTGCGGCCTTTTCAGGGGACTGCCGCAGGGCATGGAGGCCATGCGCTACCATTCCCTCGCCGTCGACCGCGCCACGCTGCCGCCGTGCCTTGAAGTCTCGGCCACGGCCGAGGACGGCGAAATCATGGGACTGCGCCACCGCGCGATGCCGGTCGAATCGCTGCAGTACCATCCCGAATCCATAGGGACGCCGGAGGGCGCAAGGCAGCTGCGCAATCTCCTGGAACTCGTCGGCGGGCGGCGGCCCTGAATCTGTGAAGTGAAATCGAAAATCTAATATGCGAAACGAAACCTTGAAAGGAGCATGAAAATGCTGATAGAGGCATTGAAGAAGTCTGAACGCGGCGAACATCTGGCGGAGGAGGAGGCTTGCGTTGCGTTCCGCGACGTCCTCGGCGGCGGGGCGGATGCGAATCCGGTCGTTGTGTCCGCATTTCTGACGGCGCTGCAGATGAACGGTCCGTCGGCGGCGGAAGTGTCGGGCGGCGTCCGCGCCATGCAGGAGGCCTGCGTCCGGCTGACGGCGCCGCCCGGCGCGGTGGACGTGGTGGGGACGGGCGGGGACGGATTATGCACGTTCAACGTCTCCACCACGGCGGCCATTGTCGCGGCGGGCGCGGGCGCGACTGTCGTGAAGCACGGCAACCGCGCGGCGACGTCGAAGTGCGGGTCGGCGGACTGCCTGGCGGCGCTTGGCTACGACCTGGCGAAGTCGCCCGCGGACGTCCAGCGCTCGATCGACGAGAACGGCATCGGCTTCTGCTTCGCGGGCCTCTGCCATGCCGCCATGCGCGTCGCGGCGCCGGTCCGCCGGCTTCTGCCGTACCGGACGATCTTCAACCTTCTCGGTCCGCTCGCCAACCCGGCCGGGGTGAGACGCCATGCGCTTGGCGTCTTCGCGCCGGAACTGGTTCCGCTCTACGTCGAGGTGCTGAAGGCGCGCGGGGCGGAACGCGCGCTCGTCTTCTGCGGGCCGGACGGCCTTGACGAACTTGGGCTTTCCGGCGTTTCACGCGTCGCGGAGCTTTTCGCCGACGGGCGCGTCGCCGAATTCGAGTTCGATCCGAAGTCCGTTTTCGGCGAGTATCGTCCAGTTGACGCCATTCGCGGCGGAACGCCGGCGGAGAACGCCAGACTGACGCGCGAGGTCGTCTCCGGCGAACGGCGGGACGCATATCGCGACGCGGCCTGCCTCAACGCCGCTGCCGCGCTCGTGGCGGCGGACAGGGCGGCGACCCTCGCAGAGGGCGTGGAGGCGGCGCGCGGGGCCATCGACGCCGGGGCCGCGCTGGAGAAACTGGAACTGCTTGTCGGAAGGAAATGAAAATGGACGTGCTGGAAGAACTGTGCGCCCGCCGCCGGGCGGACGCCATCGAAGCCGAAAGGCGAGAGCCGGCGGAGGAACTGCTGCGTCGCATTGCGGACGTTCCGCCGCCTGCGGACTTTTGCGCCGCGTTCGCGGGCGACGGGCTGAACGTCGTCGCGGAGATAAAGAGGGCGTCGCCGTCGGTCGGGATCATCCGCGCCGATTTCGACCCTGCGGCGCTGGCGCGGGAATACGAGAAGGGCGGCGCCGCGGCCATTTCCGTCCTATGCGAGCCGCATCGCTTCCTGGGGGGCGACGCTGACCTGCGGGCCGTCCGCCGCGCGACCGCGCTTCCGCTTCTATACAAGGATTTCGTCACGACGCCGTATCAGGTCCTGCGCGCCCGCGCCTGCGGGGCGGACGCCGTGCTTCTGATCGCGGCTGCCCTGGACGACGCATCGCTGCGCGGACTTCTCGCCCGCGCGCGTTCGCTCCAGATGGCGGCGCTCGTCGAGACGCACGACGAAACGGAAATTCGTCGGGCGCTCGCCGCGGACGCCAGGCTCGTCGGCGTCAACTGCCGCGACCTGCGGACGTTCAGGACGGACCCGGCGCTGGCGGAACGGCTGATTGGGCGAATTCCGCCCGGCGTCGTCCGCATCGCGGAATCGGGGCTGCGGACGCATGGCGACCTCCTGCGGCTTCGCGCCGCCGGCGCGGACGGCTTTCTCGTCGGCACGGAGCTCATGCGCTCGCCCTCGCCCGGCGCCCGCCTTTCAGAGCTGCTGAATTGATGCACTTGAAAGCGGCCGCCTGATCCGTGCGGGCGTGTGTCCTCGGTTCAGTATACGATGCGCTTTTCAGTCCGATGCCAGGGGCTTGACGGGAGAAAAAAAAATGGGTTATAATTGCCACCGCTAAATCATATTGGAAGATTCATGAAAGGCGGTAAGCATGAAAGCGTTTTCAACGTTCATCGCGGCCTGTTTGTGCGCCGGCGCATGGGCCGAACTGCCGGAGTCCGAGCTGCCGGCGCCCGAACTGTCGGTGACCGGCTACATCAACGGGACGATGAACGTCGTCGTGAAGGCGACGGGCGTGTCGCATGAAATCGAGATGAAGGGGCCGGGCGATTCGGACTGGTCCGCGGTCGCGTTCAAGTGCGACGGCGACATGGCCGCGCTCGCCGGCAATCCCACGCCGATCCGGTTCTACTACCTTCCGACGAACTACGTGGGCGAGGCGTCGTTTCGCGTCCGCGCCGTCACGAACGGGACCGTTTCCGCCTGGACGGACTGCGGAACGCACAGGGCCACGCTGAACGCGACAGGCACGCTGATCAGCAGCGCGGCGGCAGGCGCCGATGGCGTCTACTCCCCGCTCAACGCCGTGGACGGACGCCTAAAGACGTTCTGCGACTTCACGAGCGATTCCGGCAACGACAAGTGGGTCGGCCAGCTCTACGACTCCGACGTCGCGATCAAGGCGATTCGCTTCCTCCCGCGCCGCAACCTCATCTACTCCCGCTACCAGGGAAGCTACTTCCAGGCGGCCTCCGACGCGAGCTTTTCCGATGCGACGAACGTCTACCAGGTCTCCTGGTCGTACGTCAACGGCCCGTCTATCGTGGAGGTTCCGCTCGACCCGCCCGTCAGCGCCCGCGCGTTCCGCCACTGGAAGGAAAAGGGCGGATACGAGCAGACCGCCGAACTTGAGTTCATCCCCGTCGAAATGCCGCTCAAGCCCGACGTGTCGGTCGTTCCCGACGACCTCACCAACTTCAACGCCGCCGTCTCCGTCTCCTTCCCGCCGAGTCTGCTGTGCTCCTCCTTCCGCATCGAGCGCGCGCACCACAAGGTGGGGCCGTGGACGGCGATGACGGAGTGGACTGCCCCGGTGGACGCCGCGCCTTTCACCGACACGTCCCTCCACGTCGGCGTCCCCGTCCACTACCGCGTGGCGGCCGTCACGCAGCATCCCGACTGGGCCGGCGATGTCGTCCATTCCGCCGTTTCGACCTATATCCGCCTGCGCCGCCTGGACCGCGCGTGGTCGGACGAGACGAAGCTTCTTGACGGGCTGACGCTGATGACGCAGACGAACGGCGTCGCGAACGCGGGGCAGTACTCCCTTGCGTTCGACGGCAGGACGGACACGAAGCCGGACACCTATGCGGCACACAACGCGGACGGCCCCGTCGGGCTCGACTTCGGCCGGAACGTCTGGGTTGGCGGCTTCGGCTACGTCTGCCGCAACGACAGCTACTGCTTCAGGCGCATCAGGTTCGCCGCGCTCTACTCCGCGTCCGGCGAGGACGCGGAGCTTCTCGACAAGGTCCAGCGTTCGTCCAACGTGGAGCGCTACTCGCAGGATACCACGTTCTACTACCAGTCCGCCACCAGCTGCCCGGCCGCCGGCGCGCGCTGCTGGTTCCTCTACGGCAACGGCTTCGAGAGTGGCCTTGGCGGATTCTACGGCAACGTGGCGGAGCTCGCGTTCTTCGGATGGACGCAGGAAGACATCGACGCGGCGCCGGTACTGGGGACGCCCGGCGCTCCGTCGTTCGTCCGCGGCGACAAGTCCGTGACGCTTGCGTGGGACTCCGCGCTCCACGCCTCCTCATACGCCGTGCAGCGGCGCGTTCGCGGGACGGAGGAGTGGGAAACGCGCGCGGAGGGCCTGACGGAGACGTCGTACGTGGACGCGGTCGAATCGGACGCGGACACGCTTGCGTACGAATACCGCGTGGTGGCGGACGGCGGCGAACTCGGCACGGCGGCCTCCGACGTCGCGACGTTCTTCCACTACCGCCTTGCGGACGGCACGGGCCTGCGGGCCGCCGCCTGGTGGCCCTACTCGCGCACGTCGTGCGAGATGGACCAGCTGTCCAACGTGGCGGCGCGCGGCGTCGAGGCGGTCGACTTCGCCGCGCCGGCAGGCGCGGAGCTCGTGCCGGGCGTGACGGAAGGCGTCAAGTTCGTGTGGACGGGCAAGGTGGTGTGCCCGGCGGACGGCACGTACACCTTCCGTCTCGACGCGGACGCCGGCGGATGCGTGCGCGTGGACGGCAACAACACCGTCAACGACGCGACGGCGACGCCGCCGAGCGGCGCGATCACGCTGAAGGCGGGCGAACACGCGATTCGCGTGGAATACCTCTGCACGGGAACGGCCGGGACGCGGAAGTGCCGGCTCCTCTGGTCCGGGCCGATGGTCGAGGAGGCGGTGCCGGCCTCGCAGCTTCTGCCGGACGACGAGATTGCGCGTCCGGCGGTGGACGGATGGGACGTGGACGTGTTCGGGCAGAACCGCTGCAACTTCTTCGAGAAGGCGGGCGAGGGCGTCTACCGCTTCACGACCGGATGCTCGTCCTGGACGACGCTCAAGTCCGGCAACTACCAGTTCATGAGCCGTCCGTGGTCCGGCAACTTCGACTTCTCCGCGACGATCTACGCGAAGGACTACGGACACATTGGACTGATGGTGCGCGACGCCGAAGGCCACGCCTACTTCCCGCATACGCTCAACCAGTGGAACGTCATGTACTTCGGTCTTTGGGGCATTCCGTCGGGCGAGACGAATCGCAGGTCGCTTGCGGACAACGTGCAGATGGCGTCTAACATCGAGCGCACTTACATCCGCCTCACGCGGATCGGGTCGCTGTTCACGGTCTACACGCGGAAGACTGCGGACGGCGAATGGGTCGAGCAGACCTCCTGGACGGACGCCGGCTTCCCGCGCGAGACGTGGATCGGCGTCGCCACCACGGCGTGGACGGGGAGCAGCGTCAACCTCTTCACCGTCGAGGCGTCGGACGTCGAACTCAAGGCGTACATGCAGCCGACCGTTCTGATATTCCGCTGAACAGCCGCCACTTAACCACTTAACCACTTAATCTCCATTATGGTATAATCGCGTTCCATTGAACTCAACAACCACGAAAGAGGTTTCCCATGGAACTGCCGCTCCTGTTCTTCGCAATTGTCGCGATCATTGTCTTTGTGGCCATCGTCAAGACGGCCGTCATCGTGCCGCAGAAGACGGCGTACATCGTCGAACGGCTGGGCAAGTACCGCACGACCCTTGAGGCCGGCTTCCACATCCTCGTGCCGTTCTTCGACAGGATCGCCTACCGCCACACGCTCAAGGAACAGGCCATCGACGTGCCGCCGCAGGAGTGCATCACGAAGGACAACATCGCCGTCTCCGTCGACGGCATCCTCTACATGCAGGTGATGGACCCGGTCAAGGCCTCCTACGGCATCGGCAACTACCTCTTCGCCACCACGCAGCTCGCCCAGACGACCATGCGTTCCGAAATGGGCAAGCTCGACCTCGACCGCTCGTTCGAGGAGCGCATGGCCATCAACCAGGCCATCGTCAACGCCGTCGACAAGGCGTCCGACCCCTGGGGCATAAAGGTCACGCGCTACGAGATCAAGAACATCACGCCGCCGCGCACGATCCGCGACGCGATGGAGAAGCAGATGCGCGCCGAGCGCGAAAAGCGCGCGATGATCGCCGAGTCCGAGGGCGAACGCCAGGCGAAGATCAACCGCGCCGAGGGCGAGCGCCAGGAGGCGATCGCGCTTTCCGAGGGCGAGCGCATGCGCCGCATCAACGAGGCCGAGGGCCGCGCCAAGGAGATCCTGCTCGTCGCCGAGGCCCAGGCCGCCGGCATCCAGAAGGTGGCCGACGCCATCAACGAGAAGGGCGGCCTTGAGTCCGTCAACATGCAGCTCGCCCAGCAGTATCTGCAGCAGTTCGGAAATCTCGCGAAGACGAACAACACGATGATCATCCCAAGCGACCTCGCGAACGTGGCGGGCGTCCTCAAGGCCTGCACGTCCATCGTCAAGAGCGCGACCGCAGTCGCCTGACCTCCGCCGGCCCGCATCGTCCCATCGTCATCCCGAACGGATTCCCCGCCATGCAGTTTCGTTTCGCCTTACTCGTCTCCGCGTTGTCCCTCGCGCTCGGCGCGCGGGCGGACCTCCAGATCGTCTCGCCGCGCTGCGAGGGCGCGGTGAACCCCGTCGGCGTAGTGCGCCGCGCCCCGCGCTTCACGTGGGCGCTGCGCGGCGACGAGTCAGGAGTCCGTCCCGTCGGCGCGGAACTGCGCCTTGCGGCCAGCCACGACGACCTGTCCGACGACGACCGCCTCGTCTGGTCCGCGCGCTCGTCCGACTGCTTCTCCTGCACGTACGACGGCCCTCCGCTGAAGTCGGGAACGCCGTACTGGTGGCAGGTGCGCCTCGTCGGCGAGGACGGCACGGCGGCGACGCCGTGGTCTGCCAAGTGGCGCTTCGTTCTCGCCCGCATGACGGACGAGTGGGATGGTGCGCAGTGGATAGGCGAGCGTCCTGTCGGAGTGCGCTGGACGGACTTCGACTACCAGGTGAAGGTCTCGCAGATGAAGAGGGCGTTCGGCCTATGGTTCCGCGCCTCGCCGGTCGCGGGGGCGAAGACGGGCGACTGCGACGGCTACATGTGGCAGCTCAACGTCGAGGAGGCGGAGCCGCGCCTGCGTCCGCACGTCTTCAAGGGCGGACGTCTCCTGAACGTCCTGCCGTCCGTCTCCCTCGGAAAGTTCTTCCCCGGCGGCTTCGACGCGGCCACGAACCACGTCGTGAAGGTCTCCGCGCGCGGGGAGGAGATCAAGACCTGGATCGACGGCGTCCTCGTGGACGCCAGACGCGACGCGACGTTCGCCGCAGGAACGGTCGGCGTCCGCGCCGCCTCCGGCGAGGAGGCTCTTGTCTCAGAACTGACCGTCGCCGCGCCGGACGGCCGGCAGATGCTCGTGGACCGCTTCCGCGGGCACTTCATGCCGGCGTTCCACAAGCCGTCCTTGCGCGGCGACAGGCTGCTCGTCGCGGGCGGCACCCGCCTGCACCCCGGCGTCCTCCCCAAGAACGCGCCGCGCCTTCGCAAGACGTTCACCCTGCCGGCGAAGGAAATCCGCTCGGCCGTCGCGACTGCGACCGGACTTGGCTTCTACGAGCTCTGGCTCAACGGCGCGAAGGCCGATCCGACGCGCGTCCTCGCCCCCGGAATGTCGGGGCGCGGCGGTGCGCTCGTCGACACGTACGACGTCACCGCGCAGCTGAAGTCCGGCGCCGCCAACACCGTAGGCTTTTGGCTGGCTGCCGGATACTCCGACGACTTTTCGCGCTACGGCTGGCACTGGCTGAAGACGAAGCGCGCGATCCTCCACCTCGCAATCGACTACGCCGACGGCACGCGCGACGTCGTGAAGACGGACGGCACGTGGGAACTCTCCTCCGGCAGCGAAATCACGCGCGCCAGCATCTACCACGGCGAGACGATAGACGCCGCGCTTGCGGACTCCGCCTGGTGCACTCCGCAGGGGAAGTCCGACGGCTGGACGCCCGCGCAGGTCTGCGCCGACGACGCGCCCGCGCTCATCCCCAACGACGCTCCGCCCGTGCGCCGGCTCTCCCCGCTCAACCCCATCGCCATCACCGAGCCGAAGCCGGGGGTGTTCGTGGCCGACTTCGGGCAGAACCGCGCCGGATTCGTCGAAGTCCGCGCCAGGGGGCCGAAGGGGACGAAGATCCGCCTCCACACGAGCGAACTCCTCGGCAAGGACGGCAACATAGACTACTGGACAAACGGCGCGGCAGAGTCTACCGACGAGTTCATCCTCGCCGGCACGGGCTCCGTCGAGACGTTCATGCCGCGCTTCACCTACCACGGCTTCCAGTTCGTCGAGATCACCGGCTGGCCCGGCCGCCCGACGGCGGACGACCTCGTTGCCTGGGCCGTCCACGCCGACGTCGAACCCGCCGGCAACTTCCTTACGTCTGACCTGACGCTGAAGATGTTCGTGAACGCCGCCAACTGGTCCATGCTCTCCAACTTCATGAGCTATCCCACCGACTGCTGCATGCGCGGCGAGCGCACTCCCTGCCAGATGGACTCGCAGGCCTACGAGGACGCCGCCCTCGCCTGGTTCAAGGCGACACGCTACTACGAGAAGTGGCTGGACGACATTCGCGGCGGACGCGGCAACCCCGACTGGACGGGCGACTCCGTCACGCTCGTCGACCGGCTCTACCGCGCCACGAGCGACGTCCGCATTCTCGCCGAGCGTTACGACGACATGAAGGCGCAGGTGGACGAGGACGCGAAAAGGTGGCCGGACCTCATCTGCCAGTCCGGCTTCGGCGACTGGTGCGCCCCGAACGACGGCACGTGGAAGGGCTTCTTCAACGACGTCGAGATCGTCAACACGTCCATCTTCTGCGAAATGTGCCGCATCGTCGCGGACGCGGCCGGAGTTCTCGGCAAGGCGGAGGACGCTGCGGCCTACCGCGCGTTGCATGAAAAGGCGAAAGCCGCGTTCCACGCGAAGTTCTACAACGCGGCGTCGGCGTCCTACGGCGACGGGTCGCAGACGACGTCCGTCCTGCCGCTGGCGTTCGACGTCGTGCCGAAGCCCCTGCGCGCGGACGTCACGGCGCAGCTGCTGCGGCGTCTGCGCGGAAAGGACGGCGGCAAGGTGGACGTGGGCATCTACGGAATGCGCTACCTCGGCGACGTCCTGTGCGACGCCGGCGCGGCGGACGACTTCGTCCACGCGATGACCCAGCCGGAGTACCCCGGCTTCGGATTCATGTTCGCGAACGACGCGACGACCCTCTGGGAGCAGTGGACGTTCAGGAGCGGCATGAACACGCACAACCACGCGATGTTCTCCGGCGCCCTGAGCTCGCTCATGTCGCGCCTCGCCGGCATCCGCGCCGCGAAGCCGGGCTACGCGGAGGTGGAGATCCGTCCGTCGATTCCGAAGTCCCTCTCCTTCGTCGACGCATACCACGACACGCCCCGCGGCCGCGTGGCGGCGCGCTGGGAGCGGAAGGGCGGAGAAATCGTCTTCACCCTGGAGCGTCCGCCTCTCACGCCCACGACGCTCGTGCCGCCCGGCCGCGCGTCCGTCGCCGTTCCCGCCGGCGTCTCGCGTTTCACGTTCCCGGAATGAACATGAAGAGAGCATCGAAGAAATCGTCCAAGGTCCTTGAACTTTTCGCCGGCGCCGGCGGTCTCGCGCTCGGAATCGAGAGGGCGGGGTTCGGCGCGGTCGGACTGGTCGAAGTGGACAGGGACGCCGCCTCCACCCTGCGCCTGAACCGTCCGAAATGGCGGGTTGTCGTGCAGGTCGAAAGAGGACGGTGCCCATGAGGGGGATGGCGTTCGTATTGAAGAGGCTCTGCATCAGAAGACGATGAAAATCTCGCTCATTACGGCCTGCTACAACGCAGAGAGGACAATCGGCGACGCGCTGGGGAGCGTGGCGCGCCAGAAAGGCGTCGCGGTCGAACTGATCGTCATGGACGGCGGTTCGACGGACGGCACGGTGGCGCAGGTAAGGGCGTTCGCCGAAGAGGTTCGCGGAAACGCCGCGCTGACGGTCGTATGGCGGAGCGAACGCGACGCGGGGATGTACGATGCGCTCAACAAGGGCATTGCGATTGCGACAGGCGATGTCGTCGGGATTCTCAACGCAGACGACGTGCTAGCCGAGAACACGACGCTCGCAGCGGTCGCCGGGGCGTTCGTGTCGGACGAGGTCGATGCGACGTATGGCGACATCCGCTTTGTGCGGGAACCGGGTGGACGGACGGTGCGCTACTGCTCGGCAAAATGGTTTCGTCCCTGGATGTTCCGGTTCGCGGTCATGGTGCCGCATCCGAGTTTCTACTGCCGACGCGAACTGTTCAACCGGTTCGGCGGATATTCGCTCGACTATCGAATCTGCGCGGACTTCGAGCTGGTGATGAGGTATCTGTGGAAGCATCGTGTGCGGGTTCGCTACATTCCGCAGTGCCTTGTTGAAATGCGTCTCGGCGGCGTATCCACGGCGGGCTTCAGGAGCAACGTCGAAATCAATCGCGAAGACCTCCGCGCCCTGCGCGCGAACGGCTACCGGAGCGCATTGCCGCTCATCTACCTGAAGTACATATTCAAGATCTGGGGATTCGTGTTTCGGAGAAGTCGCGGTTGCCGCCGCGGCGCGAAATGACCTGAAGTCTGCTTTCTTCATGGGCTTTGAAATGCCCCTTCCCCCTCACGCGGAGGGGGAATTGTGGTATAATGATGCCAATTTCCGCATGGTTGCGGAAAGCGGTCTTTGATATCGGCGGCGAGGCGCCCCGCAGGGCAATTTCGCCGCCAACAACCAAATGTGCGCAAGCGCATTTTTTGCTTCCAACGAAAACTGGTAATTTTCACTTCACGAAGCGAAGGATGTGGCTGCGCAGGCTCGCATACCGGGGGCGTTTTGTCCCCGCCCAAGGTATGCCCGCTCTGCGTGCCCGTTCAAGATATTTCGTGAAGGGTATGCCAGTGCCTCGTTGGAGATATCTCGAACGAGGCACGCATTTTTCATGCCGCTGAATTGCGTTGCCGTCTCATGACAGGTGCGGCAGAGAAAAGACAGACGCGAAAAATGGTGGAACGGCAGAACTGGAAGATGGCGGAATGCGCCTGCGAAAAGGCGGATTGCCATGCGCATGAAATTGCCGCGAATGAATGCCTGGGGCGTGTGTGCGCTGATGGAGGCGTGGCGTGAAGACGTCGACTGCGGACATTTGGTTCTTTTTGGCAGTTCTTGTCTTTGTGCTGGCCTGCGCCGTTCCTCCGTTGGGGATGGTGATTCAGTTTGCCATGATAGCGGTTCTGGTTGCCAAATGCGATGTCAAGACGCTTCCGGCGTTGATGGTGCTTGTCCTCGGGAAAGGCAATCTGCCTTCTGAGATCGGACCGTGGGCGATGCGGCTGGGTGTGACGCTTACGCCTGGCGCCTGGCTGTCTTTCCTGGCCTTTTTCCTGTCGTTCTGGAATCTGGTCCGCGGTCGATACGACCGAAAGTCGACGTGGTTCGGCTGGTTCTGGATTGCCGCGCTGATTCCTGCTCTCGTCATGTCGCTTTCGGCCAAGATGCACAGGCTCACTGGCATCTGGAGCTACCCGGTCATGGATTTTCTCGTGCCGTCGCTGTATTTCTGGGCGTTGTCCATGGCAAGGACATACGAGGATGGGAAGGACTATCTGGTTTCACGCTTTGCCGTCCTTCTATGCGCGGAGAATATTCTTGCCCTGCTGCAGATGGTCAAGATATTCTCTTTCATCAACATGAGCCTGATGTTCTGCATCGGCATCTGCCTCTTCAAGATGCACAGGCCAAAGGCGACTGTCACGAAACTGTGCGGGTGGATTGGCAGTCTGTTTGCCGGCGTCCTTCTGGTTTTTGGACGGGCCATGCTTTTGGCCGCAGAGGACAAGGAAGTGGGGGCGAGCGACGAATACGGCTCGACGTTCACGACAATGGCGATGGTCGCCCTTGCGCTTTATCTTGCGATGACGATTGGGCGGCGTTCCTCAAGGCTTCTACTGCGAAAGCTTCCCATTCTCATGACATGTGTCAACGTCTGCTTCGTTGCGTTTGTCTTGACTACACAGTCCGGCAAGAACGGCGTCGACGTGGAATGGAAGGCGTCGTTCGACACTTTTTCCGAGCGCCTGAAGCACAAGTTGTGGGGCGATCGGGCAACGGTCTGGCAGATGGGCTGGGAGGAGATGAAGGAGCCGCCATACGTCTTTCGAGATCTGCGGCAGTTCTGGGCGCCGGTCAACCAGGGGAACTACAAGGGAATGGGACTGAAACTGCTTCCGCACAACCAGTTCATCACGCTGCTTTCACGGGACGGGTGGTGGCTGGGCGGCGTCCTTTCGATTTTCATCGTCGTGATATGGGCACGGGCGATGAAGGCGACGACGTTCTGTCTCCACGACAGGATTCTCACGATCGTGCTGATTCCCACGGGACTGTCCATATTCTTCGTGGTCGGCGTTACCGGACAATCGGTTGTGGCAGGAGACCTGTGGGGCAATGCGATGGCGACGATCGTCTTCCCCGGAATCGTCTACGGACAGTGGCTTGAGAAAGTCAGGCTTATGCGAATGGGGTGGCGTCCGCCGTTTGGCAGATTGCCGCCGCAGACGGTCAGAGGAGGTTTCCATGCGTATCGGCCGGCTTAGTCTGCCGTCTGTCATGCCATGTTGACGAACGGGGGACTGACAATTCAATTCGTACATCGTAAGTCGAGATTGAAAGGTGATGAACGTACTCTATATCGGTCCGTGCGACAGCGAATGGGCGCAGATGAACCGGCCGGTCAACATGGCGGCGGCGAAGTGGGGGCGCGGATTTGCGCAGGCGTTGTCAAGCCGCTGCCGCCTGACGGCGCTGACGCATACGCATGAACGGCAATGGCCGGCCGGCAGCGTTCTGTGGCGCGGACACGATGCGCGTCTCTATTCGGCGGGATTGGACGTGGTTTCAATTTCCTATCCATGCGTCCGCCGGGTTCGCGAGTGGTGGTGGGGCATGTTCTATGCGCGCACTGCAATCGAACTCATCCGCGCGCGGCGTATCGATGCCGTTTTCATCTACAACTGCCATGAACGATGGCGGGTGTCCGTGCTGGAGGCGATCCGGCGTGAATTTGGCGGAACGGTGAAGGTCTGCCCGATCGTCCTGGACGGCGACGATCCGCGAAAGGACGATTGGGCGTGGCTCAAGCGCGCGGCACGTGTGTCGGACGGTTTCGTCACGCTTTCGTGGTGGGTTCATTGCCGCATGGCGGAACAATGCGGACGTCCGTCCTTCCATCTTGATGGCGGAGCGGATGGATGGCAGGGGCGTCCTCCATCTGATTCGCATTCCAAAACGCTTGTGTACACGGGGCTGCTGGACGTCTGGCACGGGGCCGATTTTCTTTGTGCGCTCGTCGACCGTTTTGTCAAGGGCGACGTTCGGCTGGTCTTTTGCGGAAAGGACTCCGATGGCGCGTTCACGCGCCGCATCCGCGGAAATCCGAACGTCGACTTGCGCGGCTTCGTGTCAGAGGAGGAGTTGCGCGAAGTCTGCAACAATGCGGACGTTCTGCTGAACGTGCGGAATCCGAACCATCCCGACAACGTCCTGAACTGTCCGAGCAAGGTCGGACAGTACCTCAGTTTCGGACGCGCCGTCGCAAGCGTTCCCCTGCCGTCGCTTGCGCCATGCTATGCGGAGGTCGTCCATTTCCCCAAGGACGACACGGTCGATTCGTTCTGCGAACTCCTTGACGGACTTCTCTCGCGCGAATGGGCGCAGAAAATGGAGGAATACGTCCGGATCAAGGAATGGTTCGGGCGGCATAAGCGGTGGGACGTCCTGATAGACGGACTGCTGTCCTGGGCGGAAGGGGGAGTGCGATGAAACTCCTTGTCTTTCACCCGGCGCTGGCGCCATACCGCGTGGACTTCTTCAACGAACTGAATCGCCATTTCGACGTCGAACTGGCGCTCATGGACGACAATCTGCGCGACCAGCGGTTCGACCAGCCGTCCCTGCTGTCCCATGTTAAATGCAGGGTTTCGCACTTGCGCAGGGGCTTTCGTGTCCGTTCGCGGTACGTGCGCCTTGGAGTGCTGTCATGTGTGCGGCGCACAAGGCCGGACGTCGTCGTCTCCTACGAATGCAGTCCGACGACGCTCTTTTTCGTGCTGCTGCGCATTTTCCGCATTCTGCGTTGTCCCCTTTGGACGATGACCGACGACAACGAGCGGATGATTGCGTCCGGACGCGGACTGCACGCATTCTGCCTCCGCGTCATTCTCCGCCATGTCGATGGCGTCGTCGTCACGAACGATGCTGCGGCGACGCAGCTGCGCCACCTTGCGGGACGTCCGTCCCTGCGTACGGCGGTCGTGCCCATCATGCATGACGAAAAGGCGTTCCGCGCAAATGAAGCGGAACTTTTCGCTCAAGGGATGGCCTGGCGTTCGGCGCATCTGCGTTCTGACGAAAAGATGCTGCTCTACGTCGGGCGTTTTGCGGCGGTCAAGAATCTTTCGATGCTGCTTGACGCGGTGGCGAAACTCGTTGGAAAGCAGCCGTTCACGCTGGTTCTGGTCGGCGACGGCACGGAGTCCGAACGGCAGCATCTGCAAGGCAGAGTCCGCGAACTTGGAGTAGAACGCAACGTCCTTTTCCCCGGTCGCTTCGAGGGCGACGGGCTCAAGAGGTTTTTCGCCGTCGCAGACCTCTTCGTGCTTCCAAGCAGCTTCGAGCCATATGGCGTCGTTGTCGGCGAGGCGTTGCAGTGGGGTGTGCCATGTGCAGTTTCCGAGGCGGTCGGCGCCAGCGTCTTGATTGAAAACGCTTCGCAGGGCGTGGTCTTCTCCCTGGCCGTTCCGGACATGGCGGAGAAAATCGGCCGCCTGCTTGAAAACGCGCAGTCCGTGCATCTGCGCCCGTCTCTGATTGGAGACCGCTTGGGTGAAGCCGTCGATGCGTTTGCGAATATGCTCAAGGGAAAAGAGGGAACTGGCAGATGAAACTCGTCGTGTCCTGCTATTCCTGTTCGCCGGGGCGCGGGTCAGAGCCGGGCATGGGGTGGAATTTCGTCCGCGCGCTGGCGAAAAGGCACGAACTGTGGGTGTTCGTGGAAGGACTTGAGTTCCGCAACGTCCTGACGGACTACGTCGCTTCGCATCCCGACGAGATGCGGAGCGTCCATTTCATCTTCGTGGACAACCCGCCGCACCCGGTCCTGCGCCGGATGTGGCCGCCGAGCTTCTACTGGTTCTACAGGGCCTGGCACAGGCGGGCGTTCAGGCTTGCGCGCGAACTGCACGGACGCATGCATTTCGACGCGGCCTACAAGTTGAACATGGTGACGTTCCGCGAACCCGGCTATCTGTGGAAACTCCCGATTCCATTCATCTGGGGTCCGGTCGGCGCGATGGGCGTGACGGACTGCCGTCTCTTCCCCCTGCTCGGCGGGCGAGGGGCATTGGAATTCTGCGCGCGCAACGCCATCAATCTCTGGCAGATGCACGTTCTGCGCCGCTCGCGCTTCGCCGCGCAAAAGGCGGCGCGGACGCGGACGCTGATCGCGGCGACACGCGAAAACCGGGAGTGGATGCGCCGTCTATATGGCGTGGATTCGGAACTCGTCTGCGAAGTGGGGACTTGCGGCGATTCCATGCGGAACGTGGTTCCGCCGCGCGGCGGCGGCGAACCCTTGAGGCTGGCATGGAGCGGGGTGTTCGAAACGCGAAAGGCGCTTCCGGTCCTCCTTCGGGCGCTGGCGCGGATGCGGGCTCGTGGAGACCTGGAAGGGCGGGCGATTCGTCTCGACGTGCTGGGCGACGGGCCTTGCCGGGAAAAATGGCGCGCGCTGTCAAGACGCCTGGGAGTGGATTCGCTCGTCGCATGGCATGGCTGGCTCAGCCGCGACGCCGCGGAGGCGGTCGTGCGCGGGGCGCACGTGTTCGTGATGACGAGCGTCCACGACCTGACCTCCACCGTCCTCCTTGAGGCGCTTGGGGCGGGAGTCCCGGTCGTCTGCCTCGACCACTGCGGATTCTCCGACGTCGTGACGGAGGGCTGCGGCGTCAAAGTCCCGGTCGCGCGGGCGGATTCGGTCGTCGACGCGTTCGCGGACGCCATCCGCGGGATGTTCGACGAGGGCCGGCGCCTGAAGATGTCTTCCGCCGCCATTGCCCGTGCGGAGGAACATTCGTGGACGCGGAAGTCCGAAACGCTTGATTCCATCGTCTCCCGCGTGGCAAACGAGAATGTGGGGAAAGGTCTGCGAAAATGAAAACGGTTGTCGCATGTCTTCAGGGCGGGCTGGGCAACCAGTGCTTCATCTACGCGACGGCGCGGGCGCTGGCGTTGCGAACGGGCGCGGAGCTTGTGCTGGACTACGGCTATCTCATGGACGACAGGGTGTTCAGGCGCAAGCCCGCGCTGGATCCGTTCATGTGTCCGTTCGCGGTGGCTTCGCCAAGCCCCGGATTCGTTCGGTGGGCGAAGCGCGTCAGGAACGTCCTGCTGCGGAACCGTACGCGCCGCTTCGGCAGCCTCTGCATCGACATGCGTCCGCATTCGTTCGCGGAACTGCCGACGGATTTCAACGGCACACTGACGCTCGACGGCTACTGGCAGAGCGAAAGGTACTTCGCCGACGCCCGCGACGTCCTGCTGTCGGACTTCCGCCTGAAGGACGAGGCGTGGATTGCGTACGATCCGGTTGCGCGGGAGATCGCCGCATCGCCCGATTCGGCGTTTCTCCACGTGCGCAGTTACCGTGAGGTGCCGGGCCGTGAGGACGGCTCGCTCGCCTTGCGGATGGTCCCGTTCTATCGGGAGGCGATTCGGCGCTTGACGCAAATGGCGCCTGGCGTTCGCTTTTTCACGTTCAGCGACGACGTGGCGTTCGCGAAGGAACTCGTCGCGCCTTTTCTTGATGAAAACACGTTGTTCGTCGAACCTGTCGCGGGCGTCGACAATGCGCTGCGCGACTTTACGCTCATGCGGATGTGCCGCCACGGCATAGTCGCCGACAGCTCGTTCTCGTGGTGGGCGGGCTGGCTCGGCGAGCAGAAAAGGCTTGCGGGGGGAGAACGCGCATTGCGCCTCCATGTCGCCCGCGAGGTGCTGAACCGCGACTTCTGGCCGGAGAGGTGGGTTGCGGTATGATGGTGGATGCACGGACAAGCGAGCGGATTCGCGCGCTGGGATTCCTTTTCGCGTGTCTCGTCGTGCCGATACACTGCACCTCGTTCGGCGAGGGGTCGGCGACGGGATGGGCGCGCATTATGCAGCTTGTCGGGACGAACACCGTTTCGTGTCTTGCCGTGCCGTGGTTTTTCGTTGTCAGCGGTTTCCTCCTGTTCGCAAAGGCCCCGGCGCCGTTCCGCGTCTCGTGGTGGCGGAAAGCCGTCGTCCGGCGCATGGCGACGCTGGGCGTTCCGTATTTGCTGTGGAACACGGTCTACTATGCGTTCAAGGTTGCGACCGGCAGGTACGGGTTTGACCTGACGCATTGCGCGGAGCAGATTACTGGATGGACGTTTTCGGGGACCTCCCCGGCCTGCGGACAGTTCTGGTACGTCAGATGCCTGTTCGTCTACGTCCTGTGCGCCCCCGCGTTCGCGTTGGCGATGGGCGGCAGGGTGCGAGGGCTGGTTGCGCTTGTCGCCCTGTCGGCGCTGCATCTTCTGGACGTTCCGGGGCTGTTTCACGGTTTTCAGCCGATGACCTGGAGTTACCTGCTTTATTTTGGCGCCGGCGTGTGGATTGCGCTTCACTGCGGTGCGTTCGCCGGCGCTCCCGCTGAATGTAGGTGCGTCCATTGTGGCGAACGGCTGAAGAGGGCGTGCGGGCTTGCCCTTGGCGCGTGTTTCCTTTTCTGCGCGGCTCAGGTCGTCTGCGAGAACGGGCGCATGTTCGTGAAGTTGATGGTCATTTCGGGCCTTCCCGTCGTGTGGCTGCTTTCGGAACGCATCGCCGTCGCCCTTGGCCCCCTTCGCGGACTTTGGCCGATGGCGTTCTTCGTCTACGCCGCGCACGTCATGTTCACGTCGGTCGCGCACAAGGTCTGCCTCAGGGCTCTTTCTCCAGAGCTCTACCAGTCCGTCGGATATCTGGCGAAGGTCTTTGTCGGCATAGGCGGCAGCATCGCCCTGGGATGCGCGGCGAGGCGCTTCGCGAACCCCGTCTACAGGCTGCTTTGCGGCGGGAGGGGATGACGGACGCAAATGAGAATCCTGCTTGTCCATAACTACTACGGCTCGTCCGCGCCGAGCGGGGAGAACGCGGTCTTCGAGGCGGAACGCGCCCTGCTGGAGCGGCACGGACATGACGTGGACGTCTTCACGCGCCATTCGGACGAGATCCGCAATGGCGGCGTCTTCGCGCGGCTGCGGGGTCTGGTCAAGGGCGCGTTCTGCACGGTCGCCAACCCGTTCGCGGCATGGGCGCTGGCGAGGAGGTGCCGCGCGTTCAGGCCCGACGTCGTGCATTTCCACAACGTGTTTCCGCTCGTCTCGCCGCTGGCGGTATGGGCGGCGAGCCGCCATGCGCCCGTCGTGATGACGCTCCACAACTACCGCACGACGTGCGCGGCCGGCATTCCGATGCGGGACGGGAAGGTGTGTTCGCTCTGCCTCGACAGAAGAAGCCCGTGGAGCGCCGTCCGGCACGGGTGCTATCGCGGAAGCCTGCTCGCGACGCTGCCGCTTGCGCTCGGCATCGCGCTCTACCGCCGTCTGCTGCCGCGCTGGGCGTCGCGGTTCATCGTGCTGAGCGGATTCCAGAGGCGGAAGATGGCCGAATGCGGCTGGCCGGGAGAGAAGATCGCCGTGAAGGGCAATTTCGTGGATGCGTCGCGGCATGGCGTGGCGGAGGACTGCGCCACGCACAGGAAGAACCGGATTCTCTTCGCCGGACGGCTCTCGGACGAGAAGGGCGTGGCCACGCTGATCGAGGCGTTCCGGCTTTTGCGTGCAGATCCCCTCGGCAGCGCGGCCCTTTCCCCGATCCGTGTGTCCGCTCCCCGTCCTGGGGAGGTCAAAGGGCTGAAGCTTGTTCTGGTCGGCGACGGCGAAAGGCGTGGCGCGTATGAATCGCTTGCAGAAGGGCTGGACGTGGAATTCCTCGGCAGGCGGCCGAACGCCGTCGTGCGCAAGGCGATGGCCGAGTCAAGGGCGCTTGTCATGCCGAGCGAATGCTGGGAGACGTTCGGGCTGTCCGCGGTGGAGGCGATGGCGGAGGGCACGCCCTGCGTCGTCAGCGACCTCGGCGCCCTGCCGGGAATCGTGCGGAACGGACGTCTCGGCGAGGTGTTCGCGGCGGGCGACGCGGAGGCTCTGGCCGCCGCCGTCGTCCGCCTGCTGTCCCGCCCCGACTACGCCGGACTGTGCCGCGCCGTGCGGCGCGAGGCGGAGACAGTGCATTCGGAAGAGGCGAACCATCGCCGGCTGATGGAGATCTACGCGGAGATTCTATGAGGTTTTCAACGCAGAGACGCAGGGAGGAGATGGCAGGGCGCGACGTCTCGTCGCGCCGCAGCGAGTTAGACGGCGGGGCGTGTGGACAGGCATCCGTTCTGCGCGGCGGCCGCATGGCGCTCAATTTGTGTCCACATGACAAAAAGTCCTTCGGCGAAAAAGTTCTTGTGCCTATGATGCCAAAAAAATCGGACGGCGCGAAAGGTTGGATCGCAGGGAACGTCTTTGACAGGCCACAACCCTCAACCGTGCAACCCTCAATGCAATCAAGGAGTTTCCAATAGTCATGGAGAATGCTCGAAGGAACTGAGGCTGAAAATGATCGGCAAAGTAAGGACACGGCACTGGGACATGGCGGCGGCGACGTATGAGTCGCTGCTCGACGAGATGGAGACGTGGCGGCGGTGGCGCGGCCGGACGCGGCTCGTATGCTTCTGCGACGCCAACGGCATCGCCGCCGGTTGGCGCGATCCGGAACTCCGCGCCGCATACCGGAAGGCCGACGCCGTGGTGGCCGACGGCGTCGCCGCCATGGGGCTTGCCGCCGTCAGCGGCGGACGTCTGCCCGGCCGCGTCATCGGCCCGGTCTTCTTCGCCAAGGCGATGGCGCACGGCGTCCCCCTCGGCTGGCGGCACTTCCTCTGCGGCACGAACGCGGAGACGCTTGCCGCGCTCAAGGCGAACCTTGAGGCGCGGTTTCCGGGCGTCCGCATCGTCGGCGCGCATTCGCCCGAGTATTCGGACGACCCGAATCCGCCCCCATGCGCGGACTGCGATTTCATGTGGGTGGCGCTGGGGTGTCCGAAGCAGGAGAAGTGGTGCGCCCGCCATCTGGAGGAGTTCGGCGCCGCGGCCGTGCTGCCGGTCGGCGCGGCGTTCGACTTCCATGCGGGGACGCAGAGGCCCGTTCCGGCGTGGGTGCATCGCCTCGGCGTCTGCTGGCTCTGGCGCATCCTGACCGGCGGATGGCGCGTGTTGAGGCGAAACCTCCGCTGCGTTCCGCAGACCGCGTGGATCCTGCTGTGCGAGTTCGCGCGGGGAAAGGCGGTGCGGCGATGAGACTTGTGGTGCGGCGAATTTCTGACGAAGGAGGAAAAGCGATGAAGAAGGCGGTTGTGTTCATTGGGAGCGCCGCGGCGGTGGCGGAATGCGCGGCGGTGGCGGCGGCGCGGGCGGGCGGACACGACGTCGTCGTGCAGAAGGTCGACCCCGCGATGCTTGGCGGCGGGTGGTTAGGACGCTTTTTGGCGCGGCGGCGACTGCGTCGCGCGGCGGCCTCTGCCGGGGCGGACTCCCTTGTCTGTCTTGTGGAGCGTTCTGGCGACGTCGCATGGAAACCGTGGATGGTCTACGCTGCCGGTTCAGGTCTGCGTCCGATTGCCGCGCCCGTCCGCATGAAAGGCCTCGAGAACGTCGGAGGCGTCCGCAGCGGCGTCGCCGTCTATACACGACTGGAGACGGCGGCAGACCTGGCGGAGGTCCATCGCGCCGCCTTGGCGGAAGTCCAGAAACTGGCCGTCGCGGCGCGAGCCGGTTTGTGAAGGCAATGCGCTCCAGACGAACTCGGTTTCGTTCCGCCGTTGAAAAGGCGCTTGTTTGGAAAAAAAAAAAAATGCTATAATCGCCGCAAAATCGACCTGACTGGCGGAATCGCCCGCATGGGCGAGGCGGATTCCGGGAACAGGATGAAAGCAAGGAGATTGGCATGCGGCATGGTTCTTTCGGGACACTGGTGGGCGCTCTCGCGCTTTTCTTGGCGCTTGGCGCGGCGTCCGTCGCGGCGGGCGCGGAGGCGACCGTTTCCGCCGGCGTCCTTACGCTGGACGGGGTTGTCACGAACGTTGCTGCGGAGGCCGATCTAGGCGATGACATCTCGAAAGTCGTCATGAAGAACGGCGGCGGCGTGGCGTTTTCGTCAGGCGCAACGCTGGCGAAGACGTATGAGATCGCCGGCGACGGGCTTTCCGCCACGGGCGTCGTCTCCGTGGCGGACGGCGCAACGGTCGTCGCGTCGGCGGACGCCCTTGGGCGCGGAACGCTCGGACACGCGCTTGTGAAGAAGGGCGCGGGGACGCTGAAGCTCACGTCGCTCGGCGTCGTCTCCATTCCCACGCGCTGGGTCGTTGAGGAGGGTGTCCTCTGCACGGAAGGCTCCGATATGTTCGGCAACCACTCCTCGACATCGACGAATCTCGTCATGGACGTGCGCGAAGGGGCGACGTACAGGAAGGACGGCTACCATTCTCCGATGGGTCCGCTGGAACTGACCGGCGGAAGGTTTGCGATGTCGGGTTCGGAGACCGCCGTCTGGGGATCCACCGCGTTTCGCGGCGGGGTCGTCGCCCATGCCTGCGAGAGCGTCTCGCGCATCGACGTAACGGGACACGTCCATCTCAACCACGTCTACACGAACGTGCCGTTCACGGTCGAGCGCGGCGCGACGCTGGAGGTGCGCGGCATTCTCTCCGACGGCATGAACACGACGCAGTACGACAAGGTGCCGAACCGCCTCGTCGTCTCCGGCGGCGGCGAACTGCGCCTGTACGGACACAGCCGGTTCACCGGCGGCGCGGAGCTGAACGACGGCGCCTACGTCCTTGGCGCGGAGAACGCGCTCGGCACGGGGCAGGTCGCGGTGAAGGGCGAGGTTTCAATGGACGTCGCGGACGGCGTCGCCGTCGGGGTCGCGGACGTTTCGGCGATGACGCGCCTTGAAAAGCGCGGAGCCGGCTTCATCTGCATCTCCGACGACGCGCGGAGCGCGGGCGAGCTCGTCGTTGCGGAGGGCGGCGTGTCAGTGCCGTCGCCTGCCGCCCTGCCGGCGGCGACGACGTTTGCAGAGGGGACGGCGGTCGGGCTTGACGACTTCACGGCGGAGAACGTCGCGGCGGCGCTTGCGTCCCATCCCGGCATTGCGGCGGTCTACGCCATGAAGGACGCGGCGGTAGACGCGCTTGCGTTCGGCTCGCCCCGCGACAGCCTGACAATCGGCGTCTGGAGGGGTGCGACGCTTTCCGTCGGAGAGGTCTCCGGCGTTTCTGACCTGCGAATCGAGGGATGCGGCTGGACCGCGCTTGGGACCGTCGCGGACGGCACGGTCGTCCACGTCGGCACGAACTCCATCGTGCGCGTTCCGCAAGACGCGGCCGTGGCGGACGATTCCGCCGGCGCCGTCTACCGCGGCGACGCGACGGAGGCGACGCTCGGCTGCCTCCATCTGCCCGGCGGCGACTTCGCCGTCGACGTCCCGGCTGGCCTGACGCTCGTCGTGAAGTCCGTCAGCCTGGCGGACGGCGCGACGAAGGGCGCGCTGTTCAAGACCGGCGCGGGGACGCTGGTCCTTCCGTCCGGCAGGTCCGGCGCGTTCGGAAGCCTGTACGTGCAGGGTGGCGTCGCCGTCACGACGGCGTACGGCTCGATGGACGGCGGCGAGACGACGGTCTCCGGCGGCGCGACGCTCCGCATGGCCGCGTCGGTCACGCAGTACTGGTCTGTGAAAATCGACGGCGATGGGACGATCGACGTGCCGGACGGCGTGTCCGTCACAATGTCCTCCAACGTCTTCAACACTGCGAACGCGACGTTCACGAAGACAGGCGCGGGGACGCTTTCGCTCAACGAGGGCATTCAGTCGAAGACGCAGGCCGAGAACGCGCACTGGATCGTCGCGGAGGGTACGCTGAAGCTGCCGGGGAGCGACATGTTCGGCTGGCATCGCGACTATCCGACGACGCGCCTTGAAGTCCTCTCCGGCGCCGTGCTGCAGTCTGACGGGCACAACGTCCTTGGCGACGTCACGCTGCGGGGCGGCACGCTCTTCAACCGGGCGTTCAACAACACGGCGACGAACACGCTGGAACGCCTCTACCGCTGGGGAGGGATGTCGCTCAACGGCACGGTGACGGTCCTGC
Source organism: uncultured Lentisphaeraceae bacterium (assembly GCA_964386385.1). Taxonomy (GTDB): domain Bacteria; phylum Verrucomicrobiota; class Kiritimatiellia; order RFP12; family UBA1067; genus RUG572. The sequence goes on from CAYLRN010000008.1 coordinate 38,930, forward strand.
CGTCGCCCGACGGACGTCCCTCGCGCATCGACAGCGCGGCGTACGTCCTTCTGGGCAACTGCGCGTACGTGACGGCGTTCGACGTGCGGGAGGGCGCCGTACTGGAAGTCGCGGCCCATCTCCAGCCGGGCGAGAACGAGGAGGCTACGGGCATTCGGACGACGGACATGGTCAAGGGCGGAGCGGGCGAACTTGTCCTGCTCAAGGCCTGCGGAGCGCAGGGGACGGTGCGCGTGCTGGACGGCGTCGTCACCCTCGGCCTCGACGCCAGGTTTGCGCCGGAGGCGACCCTTGACGTCTCGCCGGGCGCGAAGGTCCGTCTCATGGACGGCGCCCTCCTCGCGACGCGCACGACCGCGCCGGGCGCCTTGCTTGCGTCGGCCGACGTCTGGCTGGACGCCTCGCGCATCATCGCGTCGGACGGCGAGACGGTCTCGTCCGTCCCGAATCGCGGCACGGCGGGCGGCGAGTTCGCGCCGTTCACGTGGGCGACGTCGCCGCGCGTCCTGCCGGGGGCGCCGACGTTCGCGAAGAACGGCATCGACGGCAAGGGGGCTCTCGCGTTCAACGGCGGACAGGCGCTCGTGCTGCAGTCCTACACGAACCGGTCGACGGCGGTGGAGGTGTTCTTCGTCGGCGAGTGGTCGACATGGCGTCACTACTACTATGCCTCGCCGTTCTCGCTCGGCCGGCGCGGCATGACGTTGAACGACTACGGCGAGCGGGGAGGCGTGTCCTATCAGCACAAGCGGCATCGCAACGAGGCGACGGGGCAGAGCGAGGACATGGGACTTGGGACGTTCGTAACGCTGCCGTCCGACGTCAGGCTTACGATTCCGTCGCTGACGGCGAAGACGCCGTACTTCGTCACGACTTCGCGGGGCGGCGGTACGATCAAGACGACCGCGTTCACGTCCGACGACGAAGGCGACGTGTCCGTTTCCGCCGCAGCGGACTGGCCGGTGGACGTAGACGTCGTGGCCGTCGGCGGACGCCTGGACCCCGGCGCGGAGGCGATCGTCTATTCCACCGCCGTCGGAAGCGACGGCTTCACGACGCATGGCGACAACCGAATGTTCATCGGCCGCGTCGGCGAGTTGATTGTCTTCTCGCGGACGTTGACGGACGACGAACGCGCGGCGGTGTCCGCCTACCTGAAGTCGAAATGGCTTGGCTCGTCGGCGCGGCCGGCGACCGCCGTGACGGCGAATGCCGCCGACGGCGATGGCGCTGCGGAAGAACGCCTAGGTCTGGCGTCCGTCACGGTGCCGGAAGGCGCGCGTGCGGCCGTGGCGGGGACGGTCGGGGCGCAGACGGGCGACGGGGCGTCAGTCGTCTTCGCGAAGGACGGCGCGGGGACGCTTGACTTCGTGGCGTCCGCCTCTGGCGCGGGCGTAGTCGCGGTCGACAAGGGGACGCTCGTCCTGCCGGAGGGCGGACGGGTTGCGTCGCGCGCGGACGTCTGGTTCGACGCGACGGACGCCGCGGCGGTGGCGCTTGACGCGGACGGCAAGGTGGCGTCCGTCGCGAACAAGGGCCGCTGCGGCGGCGCCTTCGCGCAGGCGGCCGGCAGCTCGAACGCCGCCGTGCCGAGGCCGTCGTACGTGGCGGACGGCATCGGAGGCCGTCCTGCCGTCGCCTTCGACTCGAACTCGGCGCTCGTCCTTGATTCCTACACGAACGTCGGATGGCGCAGCCAGCACGTCTATGCGGTGATGCGCCGGACGCAGTGGAAATGCTATTGCGGGCCTTACAGCTTTTCAAGCGCGTCGGCGACGGCAAACGACAACAACGAGGCCGGGTCGACGCATCTTGAGGAGAACGCCCTGGAGAACGTGACGTTCTTCATGGGCAGCGGCGGGAGGGGGGAGTACTCGCGTGGCTACGATGCGACGGGCGTCGACCTTCTGCACGTCACGCACCAGTACCCTGTTCTCGGCATCTGCGCGTTCGAGCGGGCGGAGGACGACACGAACAACGTCGCAATCTACCGTCTCCATACGGCCGCCTGCTCGAACGTCATTGACCGTCTCGCCCTCGGTGGACGCCTTGGCGGCGGCGGCGCAGTCCAGTGGCACGGCCTCGACAACGGCAACAACCGCATGTGGCATGGACGCATTGGCGAGTTCGTCGTCTTCCGCCAGCAGCTCAACCATTCGGAGGAATGCGCGCTTCTCGCCTACCTTCGGAAGAAGTGGCTGGACAAGGGCTCCGGCCCGGCCACGCCGCCGGCGTTCCTTTCGGGCGAGTACGGCGAGGGCGACCTGTCCCCGGCCGGGTTTGCGATGGCGGACGGCACGCGGCTCGTGCACGCGCAGTCCACCCGCGCGATCGCGTCTCTGGCGACGGAGGGGACTGTCGACTGGACGCGGGTCTGGGACGGCGCGTCCGGCGAGGGAATGTCGCTCTTCGACGTCTCCGGCGACACGTCGCTTTCCGCAATCCGCCTCGACTTCCGGCCAGGGGCGACGAGCGGCAAGGTTCTTGGGACAGCGGGCGAGGCCACCGGAAAGCCGAGCTGGTCCGTCTTCGCGGAGGGCCGCGCGTCGAGTTCCGCCGTGGTCCGGCGCGCCGGCGGCTGGTGGCTTTCGCCGTCAGGGACGATTCTCGTCTTCCGCTGATGGCCGGCCGGTCTGCCGGCTACGCAGTTCCTCGCGTCTCTTTCCGCTTTCCATGCCCCAGCGGGTCTCGAACACAACCGCCGTTTTCCCACCGCCTGGATGTTCGATGTACCTTCGCGGCTCGTTGGGCGATTTTTGCGGAAGCCACTCTCGCGTGTCCTCCTCTTCGTAGAACGGTCTCTCGGCGAATGGGTCATCGGGATTCCAGATCGGCACGGGCCGTTGAGGAAGACCATTCCGCTCTCGGTCAGAGTCAAATTCATTCCGTGTTTCCTCTTGATGACGGCATCCTCGGTCATGTTCCATTCTGACACATATGCTTTTTCCATTTGCCGCTGTCACGGTTGCAGAAGACGGCGCGACGGGGACGTCGCGCTCTACCGATATGCAATTCACGTGCCGATGCGGTAGGGCGGGGCGTCCCGCCCCGCCGTTTGCGCACTTTCGGACGGCGGCGAGAACCTTGTCTCTGAAAATCATGCAGGCATTATATCGTCTGGAACGTCTTGTGCCAATTTGCGTCAATGCGCCGATAAAGGCGGAGTGCGTTTCGGGAAGTGGTTTTCGGCATTCGGCATTATGCCGAAAACGGCGGACGGACGCCGCTATCGCCCTGACTTGACCTTGTCCGAGAAAAGCGCTAGAATCAGCGCTGTTTTCAGCACAGGAAAAGGAGCGAGAAAATGGAGATGACGATTCCGGCGCAGGAAGTGAAGCGGCGTGGGATGAGCGTGATGAACGAAAGCCTGGCGAAAGGTCCGGTCTGGGTGATCAGCGGCAACCGCCCCAGATACGTGGTGATGCTCGCCGACGATTTCCGCCGGATGCGGCACGAGGCGTTCGTGCAGGGCGTGCGCGAATCCGAGGCCGAGCATCGCGCGGGCCTTGGACGCGAGACGTCCGTGGATGAGTTGATGGAGGCGTTCGATGAATGAGGGTTCAGGCTACAGGCTCATTCAGACGCCGCATTTCGACCGGTCGTACAGGCGATTCGCGAAGAAGCATCCGGAATTGAAAGAGGTCGCGCGGACGACGTTCACTGCGCTGCAAACCGATCCTTTCGCGCCGGCGCTGCGCTTGCACGAACTTCAGGGGACGCTCAAGGGCAGGCAGGCGGTTAGTCTGACCTATGCCTACCGAATCGTGCTGTGTGTGGAGGTGACGGAACGCGAGGTGATTCTGCACGACATCGGCACGCACGATGAAGTCTACGGGTGATGTGGCGATTATGGTATAATCATGCGAAAGCAGCGTTGGTCCGTTCCGAATTCTGTTCCAGATAGACGAGAACAGAAGAACGGCTGCGCACGGAGAAACGACATGACTGACAGGACGATTAGAAACGGCATGAGACGAATCGGGGCGGCTGCGTGGGCTGTCGCCGTCTGCGCGATGGCGGGGAACGCCGTCGCGGCGCGCGGTGTCGTGAACGCCGCGGACCACATGGCGAACGACGGGGCGGCGGACGTGTCGGGCGCGATACAGAAGCTTATCGACGAGAGTCCGAACCGCACGATATACTTCCCCGACGGCGTCTATCTTCTCGCAAAGCCCATCGCCACGCCCGCCGACCCGAAGCGGAGCGTCGATTTGCGTCTGGACAACTTCGCCACGCTGCGCGCGGCGCCTGGTTGGGCGCACTCGGAGGCGATGGTGCGCCTTGGCGGAATCCACCCGAAGAACGACATCGAAACGCCCGGCAGCAACTACTCCTTCACGGGCGGAATCGTGGACGGCGCGGGCGTCGCGAAGGGGATTTCGATCGATGGCGGGCGCGAGACGCGCGTCGAGAACGTGTCCATCAAGAACGTCAGCGTCGGTCTCTGGATCAAGCACGGCGCGAACGGAGGGTCGTCGGACAGCGACGTCCTGAACGTCAACATTGTCGGAAACGGCACGACGGATTCCATCGGCGTCCTCGTGGAAGGGTACGACAACACGCTCTCGCACATGCGCATCGCGAACGTGTACGTGGGCGTGAAGCTCGTGGGCGGCGGCACGTTCCTGCGCAACGTGCATCCGCTCTTCACGGGGCGCTGGGAGGATTTCGAGCGGAGCGTCGGCTTTATGGACTTTGGCAGCGACAACACGTACGAGGGCTGCTACAGCGACCAGTTCAGCACGGGGTATGCGTTCATGCGCGGCAACCGGTCGACGCTCAACAACTGCATCGCCTGGTGGTACGCGAAGGACCCCGGCCGGCCGCACGTGGCCTTCCGCAGCGCGGGTCGCTTCGAGGCCCTCGTCGTCAACCCGCTCATAGGCTTCAGCGGCACGGAGGCCGTCAACACGGTGCTTGAGGTGAAGGAGCCGGGCGGCAGGGGATTTCTGCGCGACGTGCGCATGGACGAGGGCCGCGTCCGCAAGGACGACGCAGTGTTCCGAACATACCTCCAGGGGCAGATTCGTTGAAGTTCTGATTGAAGGATGAGGCGATGCCGACTGATCTGCATTCAACTGCCGCGCTTTATGGAATTGCGCATTCAAGCCGCAATTTCAAAGATCCGTTTTACTGGGGAAAGAACCAGTTCAACTCCTCGTTTCCCATTGCGCTTTGCTGTTATATGCGCGATGTGGGGCATGACGCCATATGCATTTCCATGGCAAAAGACCTGACGACGAATGTGTCGGAGATTTCATTCGATGAAGTGTTCGGGACGAATTTGCCAAACGACAAACTCTTCTTTGATTTTGAATCCGCGTTCATGTCGTTTAAACCGTTTGTTGCCGACTCACTGGAAAAGATCGACGTCGTGATTGCCGACAATGTGACTCGTACGGAAATCAGACCTCTTGAAATAAAGTTGACGACGTTGCCGGACGATGGGACGTCCGATTTTGACGAGGCGAAGTATGGCGCGGAAATAGTCGTACGTTCTCCGACGATGCGCTATGTGGCGTTAAGCATGATAGCCTCCAATCAAGGCTGTCTTCAACAGATTCGTGCAATTTTCCGCAAGTCATGTCAGCGCATTGACAATTGGGAAAACGTCGTTGAAATGCGGGCGCATAAAACGGAAATATTCAAGTCGTTGCGAGAATTTCTTTCAATCTTCTGCCGCACGCAGCGTCCTCTGCTGGTTCAGCCAATCTGGAAGACGATTGGCAAAAGACCTGAATTGGCAGAGAACTGCCTCGACGCTTTCGTGTGGACGGATTTCGCGCTGGTCCGTCTAATTTTGGATTCGCTTGACGAAGACAGACCGGGGAAAATCACTCGTCAGCAACGTGCGGCTCTCCGTCTTTCACGATTCTTGTATGAGGCCTCGCATGAAATCCCGGTCTATCAAAAGCCAATCTATGACGGCATGACATATGGGACGTTGAACGACAAGGAGTTCTCCGTGCCAGGGAGGAAGACGAACAGATATATGGCCTGCGATCGACTTCTTCGTCCTGCCGTAACGAAATCCGAGATACGGAAAATCGTTCTGGGCGGAGGCCAGAAATATCTCAGCCCCGAACGGCGGTTCGACTCCATTCTCTTCTTTTCAAGGGACATTTTCGATGAACAAGTTTCGCACGGTTGACCTTTTCTGCGGTGGTGGCGGTCTCTCCCGGGGATTGCAGGATGCCGGCTTCGACGTTGTCGCGGCGTTCGACGCCTGGAGTGCGGCGGTTGACTTCTACAATCAGAACGCCAAAGGGCATTTCGCCTATTTGCAGGATCTTTCAAACGTGGAGGAATCGGTTGAACGGATTCGCAAGTGGAATCCTTCGGTCATAGTCGGCGGACCTCCATGCCAGGACTTCTCCTCTGCCGGCAAGCGCAACGAGAACGGTGGACGTGCGGAACTGACGCTCGCATATGCGCGAATAGTGACGGCGGTGCGCCCTCAGCTGTTCCTCATGGAAAACGTCGACCGTGCGCTCAAGGCGGCGACATACCGACAGGCTCTTCGGATTTTCGCCGAGGCCGGCTATCACATGACGATTGCAGTGCTGGACGCCTCGCTTTGTGGCGTTCCGCAGAAACGAAAGCGCGCAGTCGTGGTGGGCAGTTTGAAGAATCCGACGGTTTCCCTGTCGGACGTCTACAGGCGCATGCAATCCGATCGCCCGATGACGATACGGGACTACCTTGGCGATTCGCTGGGGGTGGACTACTACTATCGCCATCCGCGCAGCTATGCGAGACGGGGGGTTTTCAGCATCGACGAACCAAGTCCCACGGTGCGTGGGGTCAACCGTCCGATTCCAAGCGGCTATGCCGGACACCCTGGCGACGCCGCTCCGGTGACGACGCCGAATCTTCGCCCGTTGACGACCAAGGAGCGCAGTCTGATTCAGACTTTTCCCAGGGAATGGACTTTGACCGGCGTGAAGTCCGACGTCGAGCAGATCGTCGGAAACGCGGTGCCGGTCAAACTCGGTGAATTCGTCGGTCGGGCGATACGAAAGGTCGACGAGACGGACAATCTCGTGGATGAATCTGCGGAAGCGTTCGCATATGAACGGCCAGGCGAGGCTCATCGTCCCGTTCAGGAGCTGATGGTGTTCGAGCAGAAGTCCGAATATCGCGTCGACCGCGCTGGAAGTTCTTTTAAGGGATTCAGACTTTAAGGAGAAAGCCATGAAGAATGAAATTGGAGGAATATGCGCGGGGATCGCTCTTGCCCTGTGCGCGGCGGCGTCCGGCGGCGTTCCGGCGAGCGCGTTCTACGCAAGCGACCCGCAGATCTACACGGACAGGACCGCGGGCGTCTACCGTCTCTACCTGCAGCGATTCGCCGACGGCGGCGCGCGCGACGGCGTCGAGATGCGCACGTCCCGCGACCTGTTGACGTGGAGCGAGCCTAAGGTCGTGCTGCAGGTGCCGTCCAACCGCAACTGCCAGGCCGTGTGGGCGCCGGAGATGCATAGGCACGGCGACGCCTACTACATGTTCCTCACGGAGCGCGGGAAGGACCTGCCGAAGGGGCAGGAGGCGTTCAAGCCGACGGGGCCGAAGGGCTGGCGTCCGGAGGCGCGCTTCATGCACAACACGCTCAGGTGCTACACCTACAAGTCCGCCTCGCCGGAAGGCCCGTTCGCGCCGCTGGACGCGGAGTCCATCACGCCGCTGGACTGGCGCGCGCTGGACGGCACTCTCTTCGTGGAGGATGGAAAGCCATACATGGTGTTCTGCCACGAATGGACGCAGACGTGCGACGGCACGATCGACGCCGTTGAGCTGGCGGCCGACCTCTCCCGCGCCGTCGGCAGGCCGTTCACCCTCCTCAAGGGCAGCGACTTCGTGAACAAGGTCGATCCGCCGAAGGACCCGAATCGCACGCGGCAGACCGTGACGGACGGCCCGTGGTTCCACCGGTCGAAGTCCGGCGCGCTCTTCATGCTCTGGGCGACGTGGGCGCGCGTCGACGGGCGCGGCGGATACGTGCAGGTGGCCTCCCGCTCGCAGAGCGGAACGCTGCGCGGCCCGTGGACGGACCACACGGCGCTCTTCGCGCGCGACGGCGGACACGCCGCGACGTTCGACCTCCTCGAAGGCGGCAAGGCCATCTCCTTCCACTCGCCCAACACGTGGCCGGACAAGCGCATGCGCATCTTCCGTCTCGTCGACAACGGCGACTCCCTCGCGCTCGGCGAGGAGATTGGAAAGAAGAAGACCTCGTTGCCGCAGGTCACGGACGGCCTTGAGAGGACTGACCTGAACGGCCTCTGGGACTTCCGCTTCGAGAAGGGGAAGTCGCTTGAGGACCTGCCGGACCTGCCCGCGTTCGAGCCGAACGACAAGATGACCGTTCCCGGCTGCTGGAACGCGATGTCGCGCTACTACAACCTGCACGGCACCGGCGTCTACCGCACCTCCTTCACGCTGGATGGCGACGCCGTGAACGCCTTTCTCGTGGTGGATGGCGTCGGCCTCAGGTCGCGCTTCTGGGTGGACGGACGCGAAGTCGGCTTCAGCAAACTGCCGTGGAGCAGGTTCGAGATTCCGACCGGCGCGCTCAAGGCCGGCCGCCACGAACTCGTGGCGGCGGTCGATTCGACGGTGGACAACGCCAAGGTCAAGCTCTTCTGGGACTTCTACGACTTCTACCCCTTCGGCGGTTTCCACCACGGCGTGAGCCTGAACGTCCAGAGGAAGCCGGTCGAGCTCAGCCGCCTGGTCGTGCGGACGCGGGACTACAGGACCGGCCGCGTCGAGGTGGAGGCGCAGTTCGTCGGCGCGGACGCTCCGAAGGACTTCACGGCGGACGTAGCGTTCGACGGCGCCGCGCCGGCCGCCGTGGCGTTCCGGAACCGCCGGGCGACGCTGGACGTCCCCGCGTTCAGGCTGTGGAGCCCGGCGACGCCCAACCTCCACGTCGTCTCCGTGCGGACCGCCGGCGGCCGCGCCGTCAGCCAGCGCTTCGGCGTCAGGCAGGTGGGGACCGCGAAGGGGCGCATCACGCTCAACGGCGAGCCGGTCTACCTGAAGGGCGTCAACCGCCACGAGTCCCACTACGAGTTCGGCGTGACGTCTCCCGTCCAGCTGATGTACGAGGACATACAGAACGTGAAGGACCTCGGCGGCAACTTCATCCGCGGCAGCCACTACGCGCAGAGCGGGAAGTTTCTCGACCTCTGCGACGAGCTGGGCGTCCTCGTCTGGGAGGAGTCGCTCGGCTGGGGCAACCGGAGACAGCAGCTGGCCGACCCCGAGTTTCGCGACTTGCAGGAGGAGGAGACGCGCCTGATGGTGCGCAATTCCATCAACCATCCCTGCGTGATAATCAGCGCGTTCCTGAACGAGCCTGATTCGACAATCAGGGAATGCCGGACGCTGGTGGACCGACTGGCGTCCGTCATCCGCGCCGAGGACTCCGGGCATCTCGTGACGTTCGCCTGCAACCACTCGCTCAAGGACGTCTCGCACGTGAAGACGGACCTGATCGCATACAACACATATCCCTGCTGGTACAGCCACGAGCTTGAGACGGGCTCTTCCGAGGAGATGCGCGCGAACATACGCAAGTGCCACGAGGAGATCGTAAAGGCGTTTCGCGACAAGTACAAGGACGACAGGCCGATAATCGTGAGCGAGACCGGCGTGAAGGCGGATTACGGCGTTCGCGACCCGCGCGGCCGGGCGCAGTACACGGAGGACTTCCAGGCCGAATACGAGGGCATCATGCTGGAGGAGATGTTCGCTATCAAGGACATCGCGGGCGTTGCCATCTGGCAGTTCACGGACGCGAAGACTTACACCCGTACGCGCGGCCTGCGCAACCGCTCGTACGGCGTGAACACGGGCGGTCTCTACGACCTCTACCGCCGCCCCAAGATGGTGGTCGACGTCGTCCGCCGCCTCTACAGGGCGAAGTCCGAACGCGACTGACCGCATGGCGCGGGCTTTTCTTCCGCCATTCCACCTTTCAACTCAATGTGATAGAATATCCACCATGAAAAACAACCAGCTTAAGAAAGTCCGTGTCACCGACACCACCCTGCGCGACGCGCACCAGTCCCTCTGGGCCACGCGCATGAGAACAGACGACATCCTGCAGATTGCGGAGAAAATCGACGACGCAGGCTACTACTCGCTGGAATGCTGGGGCGGCGCCACGTTCGACGTGTGCATGCGCTTCCTCCGCGAGAACCCGTGGGAGCGCCTTCGCCAGATCAAGGCCGTCTGCAGGAAGACCCCCCTCCAGATGCTCTTCCGCGGGCAGAACATTCTCGGATACAAGCACTATCCCGACGACGTCGTGGAGCGCTTCACCGCGCTCGCCTGCGAGAACGGGATGGACATCTTCCGCGTCTTCGACGCGCTCAACGACCCGCGCAACCTGGAGCAGGCGATCAAGTGCGTCAAGAAGTACGGCGGACACGCCCAGGGCACGATCTGCTACACGACATCGCCCGTCCACACGGTCGAGAACTACGTCAGGCTCGCCAAGGAGCAGGAGGCGATGGGCGTCGACTCCATCGCGATCAAGGACATGGCCGGAATCCTCACGCCCGGCGCCGCGCGCGAACTCGTCGCGGCCCTCGTGAAGGCGATGCCCGAAATGCCGATCCAGCTGCATTCGCACATGACTAGCGGAATGGCCGCGGCGATGTACATGGCCGCCGTCGAGGCCGGCGCCGGCTGCGTCGACTGCGCCATCTCCACGATGTCCAGCTTCAGCTCCCAGCCGCCCTGCGAGTCCATCGTCTCCATTCTCGAGTCCGAGGGGTACGACACCGGTCTTGACCAGGTGAAGCTGGCGGAGATCAACGCCTACTTCCGCGAACTCAAGAAAAAGCGCCAGCCCGCGTCGTCCGCCAAGGTCGAGCCGGTCGACGCAGGCGTACTCGTCCACGCCATCCCCGGCGGCATGATCTCCAACCTCCGCAGCCAGCTCGCCCAGCAGGGCGCCCTGGACCGCCTTCCGGAAGTGCTGGCCGAACTGCCGAAGACGCGCGCCGACATGGGCTACCCCCCGCTCGTCACGCCCACGTCGCAGATCGTCGGCGTCCAGAGCGTCCTCAACGTCCTCGGCGGAGAGCGCTACGGCATGGTGACGGACGAGACGAAGCGCTACGCAGCCGGCTACTACGGGCGCACCCCCGCGCCGATCGACGCCGACCTCCGCAAGAGGCTCGTCGGCGACCTGCAGACGGTCGAGTGCCGTCCGGCCGACCTCCTCAAGCCCGGCCTCGCCGCCGCCGCCCGCGAAATCCCGCCGAAGCTGATCCAGTCGGAGGAGGACATCCTCAGCTACTGCCTCTTCCCCGAAGTCGCGCTCGGCTACTTCAAGTGGCGCGCCCAGCCGGAAGGCTCGCGCGACCCCATCCCCGCGGACGTCGAGATGCAGAAGACCGACGGCGCGGCGCAGTCCGCCCCGGCGCTTTCCGCCGAGGACGCGCGTTTCGTCGCGATCGGCAAGGCGTTCGCCTCCCTGATGGCCACTTGCGGCGGCGCCGGCTTCGACGCCTCCGCGTTCGCCTCCATCCCGGCGGCTCCGGTCGCCTCCGCCGCGCCGGCGGCCGAGGAGAAGGCGTCAGCCCCCGCGGAGCCGGCCGGAACGCCCGTCCTCGCCCCGCTCAATGGCACGTTCTACCGCAGCTCCGGCCCCGGCAAGCCCGAACTGGCCGCCGACGGCGCGGACGTCAAGGAGGGCGACCCCTGCTGCATCGTCGAGGCGATGAAGCTCTTCAACCCCATCAAGGCCACCGCTGCCGGCAAGATCTCGTTCCTCGTCAAGCACGGCGACGCCGTGACGAAGGGGCAGACGCTGGCCGTCATCGGCTGAACGGACTGAAGGCGAAGGAGGAGGACAGGTCATGGCGGACTTTACGACTGCATCCTGGTGCTGGCTGTATCTTGGCGCGTTCCTCATGCTGGGGGAAATCGTCACGCCCGGCTTCGTCCTCTTCTTCTTCGGACTTGCCGCCGCGACCGTCTCCGGCTGCAAGTTCCTCCTGCCCGCGCTTTCCCCCGCGTGGCAGCTGGCGCTGTTCTCGATATTCTCCATCGTCTATCTCGTCGGGCTCCGCCGCCTTGTGAAGAGCGTCTTCATGGGCGACAGCGACGGCCCGGCAGCGCTCGTCGGCGAGTACGTCGGGCGCGTCGGGGAAATCGTCGAGGCGGCTTCGCAGGAGACGCCCGGCCGCGTCCTGATCGGCGACGCCGAATGGACGGCCGTGGCGGGGGAGCGCGTTGAAAAGGGGACGAAGGTCAAGGTCGTCGCGCAGAAGAACCTGACGCTGACCGTCGAGCCCGTTCGATAAAGGAGATGACATGAAGCACTTGATCAGCGCGGCCCTGGCCGCAGTGGCGGCTCTCTTCGCCTCGGCGGCCGCGCCGTCGTTCTCGGAGGCAAAGCCGGTCTGGCCCGCGGGGCGCGAGACGAGAATGAACGATTTCGTCGGCTTCCGCGCCGCGTTCGACGCGAAGGCCGGCGCGAAGGCCGTCCTGCGCGTGACGGGGACGTCCGTCTACCGCATCCGCCTCAACGGGAAGTACGCCGGCTACGGCCCGGCGCGCGCCGCGAAGGGCTTCTTCCGCGTGGACGAATGGCCGCTCGCCGACTTCGTCAGGGACGGGCGGAACGTCCTCGCCATCGAGGTTTCCGCCTACAACTGCAACAACTTCTACGTGCCGGACCAGCCCGCATTCCTGCAGGCGGAGGTCATGGTCGACGGCCGCGTCGTCGCGGCCACGGGCGTGCCGGGCGCGTTCGAGGCGTTCGAGACGGCGCACGTGCAGAAGACGTCGCGCTTCAGCTTCCAGCGCGCGTTTTCCGAATACTACCGCATGACGCCGCAGTCCGGCGACTGGGCGACGGGCGGAACTCCGCTGTCCGCCGCGCTTCCGCTCGCCGTGCAGCCGGCGAAGTCGCTCGTGGAGCGCATCGCGCCGCTGCCGGATCTGGCCGTCACGCGGACGCTCCGTCCTATTGGCGCGACGTCAGTCGTCCGGAAGGAGACGCTTGCGCAGTACCGGGGCAACCGCTGCGTGGACGGCGTCAACCCGCCGCGCTTCAAGGGCTTCAAGCCGGAGGCGCTTGACCTCAACATGTGGCGGGAGCTCCAGCATCACGAGGTGTCGGAGCGCGGCAAGGTCGCTGAAGGGGACTCGTCGTGGAAGATCGCCGGCTCCGGAGTCCTCTTCGACAACGGCTTCGAGGACACCGGTTTTCCCGGTCTGAAGGTGCGCTGCACGAAGCCCGGCCGCCTGTGGATCGCGTTCGACGAGGTGCTTGAGAACGGGAAGGTCAATCCCGTCCGCTTCGGCGTGAGCGACGCGGTGGCGTGGGACCTCGTGCCAGGCGAATACGCGCTTGAGACGTTCGAGGCCTATTCCCTGCGCTATCTGCACGTCTACACGACCGACGGCGAAATGGAGATCTCCGGCCTCCACCTGCGCGACTACAAGAACCCGACCGCCCGGCGGGCGAAGTTCAGGAGCTCCGACGAGACGCTGGACAAAATCTTCGTCGCCGCGCGCGAGACGTTCGCCCAGAACGCCGTCGACGTCTTCATGGACTGCCCCAGCCGCGAACGCGCCGGCTGGCTGTGCGACAGTTTCTTCACCGCGCGCGCAAGCCATCTCTTCACGGGCGCGACCGACCTGGAGCGCCTTTTCGTCCAGAACTACCTCCTGCCGAAGTCCTTCGACGACATTCCAGCCGGGATGCTGCCGATGTGCTATCCCTCCGACCACACGGACGGCGTCTACATTCCCAACTGGGCCATGTGGTTCGTCATCGAGCTGGACGAGTACCTCGCGCGCAGCGGCGACCGCGCCACTGTGGACGCCCTTCGTCCGCGCATGACGGCTTTGATCGACTTCCTGAAGAAGTACCGCAACGCGGACGGTCTTCTTGAGAAACTCCCGTCGTGGGTGTTCGTCGAATGGAGCCGGGCGAACAAGCTTGTCCAGGACGTCAACTACCCCTCCAACATGACCTGGGCCGAAGTGCTCGACTGCATGGACAGAATGTACGGAATGCCCGAACTCGCCGCCGAGGCGCGCCGCGTCCGGGAGGCAGTGCGCCGCCAGTCGTGGAACGGAAAGTGGTTCTGCGACAACGCCGTCCGCCAGAAGGACGGCGCGCTTAAGCTCTCCGGCGAATGCACCGAGACGTGCCAGTACTATGCTTTCATCTTCAAGACGGCCACGCCAGAGACGCATCCCGCGCTCTGGAAGACGCTGCTGGACGACTTCGGCCCGAAGCGCTTCTCCGAAGACCGCAAGACGCTCAGGAAGTTCCCCGAGATCTGGCCGTCCAACGCCTTCATCGGCAACTATCTCCGCCTCGAGCTCCTTTCGCGCCACGGCATGGGCCAGCGCCTTCTTGAGGAGACGAAGGGCTACTTCGCGTACATGGCCGAGCGCACTGGCACGCTCTGGGAGAACGACGGCGCGTACGCCAGCTGCAACCACGGCTTCGCCAGCCACGCTGCGGTCTTCTACGTGAAGAACGTCCTCGGCGTCCGTGAAGTGGACCTCGCCGCGAAGACCGTGACGGCCGCGCCGCCGGCGGACGTCGCGCTCGACTTCTGCGAGGCCACGCTTCCCGTCGGCGACGGCGAGATTGTCTACGGCTGGAGGAAGGTGGACGGGAAGCCCGTCGCCACCTTCCGCGCCCCGGCCGGCTGGACGCTGAAGTGACGTTTTTACCATGGACAAACCGACTGCGGAATTGCTAGAATTGTCGTAATGATAACGTCGAGCAAGGCGCCGTCGCCTGTCTGGCGGAGTCGTGTTCACAGTAAACAAAAAGGAACGGTTCAAATGAGGACAAACAGGAGAGGCTTTCTCAAGGGAATGGCCGGCGCCGCCACGGCGGCAGGCTTCGCGGGATGCTGCAGCGCGCGTCGCGCTCCGATCCACGATCCGTCTCAGAAGATCAAGCTCGCCGCCTGCGGCGTGATGGGCAAGGGATTCTCGGACTGGATGCCGATGCTTGAGAGCGGCATGGTCGAGATGGTCGCGTTCTGCGACGCCGACGCGAACGCCATCAAGAACGCCGCGAACGCGATTGCCGACAAGAAGAGGAAGGGCAAGCTGCCCGAATTCCTGCGCGATTTCGACGTCACCAAGGTTCCGTTCTTCACCGACTACCGCCAGCTGCTCGACAACTGCGTCAAGCTCGGCGTCGAGGCGATGACGGTCTCCACGCCCGACCACGTCCACGCCCCCGTCGCCGTCCAGGCGATGAAGATGGGCATCCACGTCTACGTCCAGAAGCCGCTCGTGCGCACGCTCTGGGAACTCGACTACTTCAACAAGACGGCCCGCGCCCACGGCGTCATCACGCAGATGGGCAACCAGGGTTCTTCGCTCGATTCGATGCGCCGCTGCACGGAAGTCCTCCAGAGCGGCATCATCGGCGACGTGAAGGAAGTCCACGTGTGGACGAACCGGCCGGTGTGGCCGCAGGGCAAGGCCGTCGAGAACTGGGTGAAGGGACACCCGAACGGCGAGAAGGTCCGCGACGGCCTCAACTGGGACGCTTGGCTCGCCACGGCGAAGGCGCGTCCGTTCCTCGACAAGTACCCGGCCGACGCCGACGTCTACGACCCCTGGAAGCTCGGCAAGAACGTCTACCACTCGTTCACGTGGCGCGGCTTCTTCGACTTCGGATGCGGCGCGTTCGGCGACATGGCCTGCCACACGATGAACCTCGCCTTCCGCGGTCTCGAGCTCGGCGGCGTGTCCGATGCGGAGTGCATCAAGATCGAGTCCAAGAACGACGTCGCCTATCCGCTCAAGTCCGTCGTCAAGCTCACCTACAAGGCCCGCGAGTCCAAGGTCCGCAAGGGCGTCAACCTGCCGGCCGTCACGCTCTACTGGTATGACGGCAACGTCAAGCCCGACGCGGCGATCATGCCCAAGTGGGCGAAGACGCACGAGGGCAAGGTGCCCGAGACCGGCTGCTACATGATCGGCTCCAAGGGCGCGGTCCTGATGCAGGACGACTACGGCGCCAAGTGCGCGATCGCGCTCAACGACGACAAGGAGTTCAAGGACGTGTTCGCCCACGAGGCGGCCAAGGCCGTTCCGCGCTCGATTCCGTTCCGCTCGGATTCCGCCGCCGCCAAGGGCAAGTCCACAGTCCAGATGAGCGGCTTCGCCAACGGCCACTACATCGAATTCCTCGACGCCATCAATGGCGTCGGCAAGCCCTATGCGCAGACGAACTCCCGCTGCTTCGCGGACATCGAGTACTCGATTCCGCAGATGGAGGGCATCCTCGTCGGCTGCATCGCGCAGCAGGTGCCGGGCAAGATTAAGTGGTGCTCGAAGTCGCAGTCGTTCGACAACGCGGCCGCGAACGCGCTTGTGAAGCCCTACCTCCGCAAGGGCTTCGAGTTCTGATAACCCCGGCGTCCGTCCATCGGATGCAGACAAGATGCGCCGCCCCGGTCTCGGGGCGGCGCATTTCGTTTTCCGTCATGCAAGGGGCGTTCAGCGCAGTGAAAGCGGGCGGGCGCTCACTCGAATTTAACGGGACGCTTGAGGGCGAGGCGCATGAAGGGGTGGGATGCCTTGAAGATTCCGCAGCGTTCGCACATTTCGGCGAAGAGGCGGATATGGGGGCCCGGCTTCGCGCCGGATTCGACGTGCCTGACGTAGGCGTCGGCGGCGGTATCTAGCTCCGCGCGGACTTCCGGCGCGGGCTTGTACGCCCAGGCCTCGGCGAGCGCCATCAGCTTCGCCTCCGGGTCCGCGAGAGTCTGCGCCCAGGCGAACGTTTTTTTTGCGTTCTCCGCGCGCTGGGCCGCGACGGCGGCTTCGTCCACGCCCGGACCGCCGTTCGTCTTGTCCGCGAAGCGCGACGGGATTCGCCGTATCCACACGTTCCGGTAGGCGACGGGGTGGCCGTGGTCCTGAAGTCGCAGGGGGCCTTGCGCCACCTTGTTCTTCGGGTTCGGACGAAGGCGCCAGGCGCAGCTGCCCTCCAGCGGCCAGGCGTCCTGGACGAGGACACCGTTCATGAGGACGGTCATGGAGCCCGGGTCGACCGTCTTGCCGTTCTCCTCAAGCGGCGGGTGGAATATGACGTCGTATGTCTGCCAGCGGCCTGGGGCGCGGGCGGGGTTGACGAGCGGCGGGTGCTGTCCGTATATCGCGCCGGCCTGTCCGTCCGCGTAGTCGCCGCGCGTCCAGGCGCGCGCGTTCGGGTCGGGGGTGGGGACTTCCGTGTGGGAGTCGATCACCTGGACTTCGTAGCGGCTCTGGAGGATCACGCCGGAGTTGCCGCGTCCGGCGCCGGGCGGGTCTGGGATGCGGAATTCGACATGCAGCTGGCAGTCTCCGAAATGTTCCCGCGTGAAGGCCCCGCCGGAGCCGGGGGTGCAGATGAAGAGACCGTCCTTCATTATCCACTTTACGGGCTGTCCCTTGGCGTCGCACCAGTTCCTGGCGACGGATTCCGCCGTGCCGTCGAAGAGGACGATGGCGTCCGACGGAACGCCGCTCTCCGGCACGTCTATCTTCTCCGGCTGCGGGCGGTGGTCGTCGTGCACCGCCCATGCGTGCCTCGCGTCCGGCCGGTCTCCCGTCGGCGCCGCGGCGAGCGTTCCCGCCGCAAGGATCGCGGCGACGTGGATTGTGGTTTTCATGCTTTTCCCTTTCCTTTGCAGTGAACCCCAAGCGGATTCACTGCGACAATTGTAGCAGATTGCGGCGTTGCAGACGAGACGTGAAATCGCCGCAGGAGCAGATTCCGAAGTGGCGAGGAGAAGACAAAGAAGGCGCGGGGTTTCCCCGCGCCTCCTTCGTTGCGCCATTGGCGGCAGATGGACGATTACATGTCCATGCCGGGCTGGCCGGCGCCGTGTCCGCCGCAGTTGCAGTCCTTCTTCTCCGGGATGTCCGTGACCATGCAGTCGGTCGTGAGGAGGAGACCGGCGATGGAGGCGGCGTTCTGGAGGGCCGTGCGGGCGACCTTGGCGGGGTCGACGACGCCGCACTTGAGAAGGTCGCCGTACTCGCCGTTGCGGACGTTGTAGCCGTCGGCGCCCTTCGCCTTCTTGACGTTGGCGATGACGAGCGCGGCTTCCTGTCCGGCGTTGTTGACGAGCTTGCGCAGGGGGGCTTCCAGGGCGCGGGAGATGATGCTCGCGCCGACCTTCTCGTCGCCTTCGAGGGCCACTTCGTCGGCGGCCTTCTGGCAGCGGAGGTACGCGACGCCGCCGCCGGGGACGATGCCCTCTTCGACGGCCGCGCGGGTGGCGTGCAGCGCGTCGTCGACGCGGTCCTTCTTCTCCTTCATGGCCGCTTCGGTGGCCGCGCCGACCTTGATGATGGCGACGCCGCCGGCGAGCTTGGCGAGAAGCTCCAGGAGCGTCTCGCGGGGGTAGTCGGCGGCGGCCTCGTCGATCTGCTTCTTGATGAGCGCGACGCGGGCGGAGATGTCGGCGTTCTTGCCCTTGCCCTGGACGATCGTCGTGTTGTCCTTGTCGACCGTGACCTTGGCGGCCTTGCCGAGCATGTCGACGGTGACGTTTTCGAGCTTGATGCCGAGGTCCTCGGAGATCAGCTTGCCGCCGGTGAGAACGGCGATGTCCTCAAGGATGGCCTTGCGGCGGTCGCCGAAGCCGGGGGCCTTGACGGCGCAGACCTGGAAGCTGCCGCGCAGCTTGTTGACGACGAGCGTCGCCAGGGCCTCGCCCTCGACGTCCTCGGCGATGATCATGAGCGGGCGACCGGTCTTGGCCACGCTCTGGAGGAGCGGAAGGAGGTCCTGGAGGTTGGAGATCTTCTTCTCGAAGAGGAGGATGTAGGGGTTCTCGAGGACGCACTCCATCTCCTCGGGGTCCGTGACGAAGTACGGGGAGAGGTAGCCCTTGTCGAACTGCATGCCCTCGACGACGTCGAGCGTGGTCTCAAGGGTCTTGGCCTCTTCGACCGTGATCGTGCCGTCCTTGCCGACCTTGTCCATCGCGTCGGAGATGATCTTGCCGATCTCCTCGTCGCCGTTGGCGGAGAGGGTGGCGACCTGGGTGATCTCGTCGACGCTCTTGACCTTCTTGGAGAGCTTGGCGATCGCCTCGACGACCGCGCCGGTGGCCGCGTCGATGCCGCGCTTGAGGGCCATCGGGTTCGCGCCGGCCGTGATGTTCTTCAGGCCTTCGCGGTAGACGGCCTCGGCGAGGAGCGTGGCGGTCGTCGTGCCGTCGCCCGCCACGTCGTTCGTCTTGGAGGCGACTTCGCGGACCATCTGGGCGCCCATGTTCTCAAAGGGATCGGCGAGCTCGATTTCCTTGGCGACGGTGACGCCGTCCTTGGTGATCTGCGGGGAGCCGAACTTCTTGTCGAGGATGACGTTGCGGCCGGACGGGCCGAGGGTGGACGTCACCGCCGCCGCGAGTTTCTCGACGCCGGCGAGGATTTTCTGACGCGCATCCGCGTCGAACTTGATCTGCTTTGCCATTGCTGCAATCTCCAATTCTTGTTGCTGTGGTCCGGGGGAGACGGGGCTTCCCCGGACGTCTGGCCTTTACTTTTCGATGACGCCCAGAAGGTCGTCTTCGCGGACGAGCTGGAGCTTCTTGTCGTCCAGCTTGACTTCCGTGCCGCCGTACTTCGGCAGAAGGACCTCGTCGCCGACCTTCACGGAGAAGGGGACTTCCTTGTGGTCTTTGTCGAACTTCTGTCCGATGGCGAGCACCTTGCCCTTGATCGGCTTCTCCTTGGCCGCGTCGGGGATGTAGATCCCGCCAACCATCTGTTCCTTTTCTTCGACCGGTTCGACGAGAACGCGGTCACCCAGTGGACGTACCTTCATTTGTTTCTCCTTTTTCGTTTCAGAGTTGCGTCAAGCTCACTTCATCGTGTAGTCGGCGTCGACCACGTCGTCCTTGTTGTCGCCCTTCGGCGCGTCGCCGGCGGGCGGAGGCGTGCCGGCCCCTGGCTGCGCGCCCTGCGCTCCGGCGGCGCCGGCGTTGGCGTACATCGCCTGGGCGATCGTCTCCATCTGCTTCATGAGGGCCTCTTCCTTGGCCTTGATTGCGGCGACGTCCGTTCCCTTGAGGGCGTTCTGGAGTTCCTTCAGGGCGGCTTCGACGGGGGCCTTCTTGTCGGCGGGAATCTTGTCGCCGTTCTCCTTCAGGGTCTTCTCGACCTGGAAGGAAAGGGATTCGGCCTTGTTGCGCGTCTCGACGTCGTCGTGGCGCTTGGCGTCCTCCGCCGCGTGCATCTCGGCGTCCTTGCGCATGCGCTCGATCTCGTCCTTGGAGAGGCCGCCCGCGGCGGTGATGGTGATCTTCTGCTCCTTGCCGGTGCCTAGGTCCTTGGCGCTGACGTTGAGGATGCCGTTCGCGTCGAGGTCGAACGTCACTTCGATTTGCGGGACGCCGCGCGGGGCCGGCGGGATGCCGTCGAGGTTGAAGTTGCCGAGGGACTTGTTGTCGCGCGCCATCTTGCGGTCGCCCTGGAAGACGCTGATCGTCACCGCGGGCTGGTTGTCCGCCGCCGTGGAGAAGACCTGGCTCTTCTTGGTGGGGATGGTGGTGTTGCGCTCGATGAGGGGCGTGAGGACGCCGCCGAGCGTTTCGATGCCGAGCGTGAGCGGGGTGACGTCGAGAAGGAGGACGTCCTTGACGTCGCCCTTGAGGATGCCGCCCTGGATGGCCGCGCCCATGGCGACGACCTCGTCGGGGTTGACGCCCTTGTGCGGCTCGCGTCCGAAGAGGGACTTGGCCTTCTCCTGGAGGCGCGGCATGCGGGTCTGACCGCCGACGAGCACCACTTCGTCGACGCTTGAAAGCCCGGCGTCGTCCATGCACTTGCGGCAGGGGCCGGCGGTGCGCTCCACGAGTTCGTCCGTCAGCTGCTCCAGCTTGGCGCGGGTGAGCGTCGCCTGGAGGTGCTTGGGGCCGGTGGCGTCCGCCGTGATGAACGGAAGCGAGATGTCGAACGTCGTGGCGCTGGAAAGGGCGCACTTCGCCTGCTCCGCGGCCTCCTTCAGGCGCTGCAGCGCCATCATGTCGCTGCCGAGGTCGATGCCCTCCTGCGACTTGAAGTCCGCGATCATCCACTTCATGATCGCCTGGTCGAGGTCGTCGCCGCCGAGGTGCGTGTCGCCGTTCGTCGCCTTCACCTCGAAGACGCCGTCGCCGATGTCGAGAATCGAAATGTCGAACGTGCCGCCGCCGAAGTCGTAGACGGCGATCTTCTCGTTCGACTTCTTGTCAAGGCCGTAGGCGAGCGACGCGGCGGTCGGTTCGTTGACGATGCGCTTCACGTCGAGGCCTGCGATGCGGCCCGCGTCCTTGGTCGCCTGGCGCTGCTGGTCGTTGAAGTACGCGGGCACGGTGATGACCGCCTCTGTTATCTTCTCGCCCAGGAACGCCTCCGCGTCCTCCTTGAGCTTGCGAAGCACCATCGCCGAGATCTCCTGCGGGCTGTACGTCTTCTCGCCCACCTTCACGGCGGCGTCGCCGTTCGCGGCGCGGACGACTTCGTACGGCACCATCTTGACCTCTTCGGACATCTCGTCGAAGCGGCGGCCCATGAAGCGCTTGATCGAATAGACCGTGTTCTTCGGGTTGGTCACCGCCTGGCGCTTCGCGGCCTGGCCGACGAGCGTCTCGCCCGTCTTCGTGAACGCGACGATGGACGGCGTCGTGCGCGCGCCCTCCTTGTTGGGGATGACGGTGGCCTGGCCGCCTTCCATCACGGCCATGCAGCTGTTCGTCGTGCCCAAGTCGATGCCAAGTACTTTTGCCATTTTTCTCTTCTCCTTCTTAAATTCCTGTTGGTGCCGCCCGTCCGGGGCTTGGACGGCGCACTGCATTAAGCAGAGGGCGTGCCAATGGAGGGGCGTGAGGACGGAAAAAGCGCTGTCGATGGTAAAAGCGCGTTTTTGCTCCGCCAGTTGCCTGTTTTTCCGACTGCATCCAGTGGCACATTGCCGTGTCACATGGCACACGTGTGTCACGTGGTGCGCCATTCGTGTACATGGGGGACTTTTGCGAATCGTGGAACGGCGGGTTTGGAAAATGGCGCCGGAATCCGGCGGGGAATCTTTTCGCAAGCATTTTTCCGATGGGAATGGTAGAATAGCGGAGTCTGGTTTCATGTGCGGATTTTATTTCACGTGCGAACGGGAAAGGTTCACGAAAAGATGAAAGCGAAGGCCTGGAGACTGTACGGGGCGTCCGACGCCCGTCTTGAGGACATTGAACTTGAGAGCGCGGGCGACGAGGGCGTCGTCGTCGAGCTCGTCACGAACACGATCTGCCTGAGCGACTACAAGGCTCTCTCCCTTGGGACGGGGCACAAGCGCGTGCCGCGCGACATAGCGACGCGCCCGACGATGTTCGGGCACGAGGTGTCCGGCGTCGTCCGCGAAGTCGGGACGAAATGGCAGGACCGGTTCCACGTCGGCCAGCGCGTCGCGCTCCAGCCCGCTCTCAACATCCCCGGACACGAGCTCGAGACCGTCGGCTACGCCTGGCACACGATCGGCGGCGACACGACGCACGTCTACCTTCCGTCGATTGTCATGGAAATGGGATGCCTTCTCCCGTACGACGGCGCGTCATACTTTCAGTGCTCCCTCGCCGAGCCGATCTCCTGCATCGTCTCCGCGTTCCGCACGAACTACCACAACGCGTTCTGCTCGCACGACCTTGAAGTCGGCATCGTCGACAAGGGGACGATGCTCCTGTTGGCGGGCTGCGGCGCGATGGGCCTGGGGTGCATAGACATCGCCTGCCACTCCCCCGAGAAGCGTCCGCGCCGCCTCGTGGTGACGGACGTCGACGACGCGCGCCTCGCCCGCGCGGCGCGGATGTTCGGCCTTGCCTACGCGGACGGCCGCGCCGACGGCGTCCTGAACGGCGTCGAGCTCCACTTCCTCAACACGAAGGACGTCGCGGACCCGGTTGCGGCCCTCAAGGCGTACAACCTCGCAGACGACGAGCGCGCCGACAACCCCACGTCCACCGGCGGCGGATACGACGACATCTTCCTCTTCGCGGCCGTCCCCGCGCTGATCACGCAGTGTTCCGACCTCCTCGGCTTCGGCGGCTGCCTCAACTTCTTCGCAGGTCCCACCGACCAGCGTCTGATGGCCAGCTTCAACTTCTACAACGTCCACTACATGATGCACCACGTGGTGGCGAACTCCGGCGGCGACGTGAAGGACATGGCCGATTCCGTGGACTGGATCGGAAAGGGCATACTCCACCCGGAGGTGATGATCACGCACGTGGGCGGACTCGACTCCGCGGCGCAGGCGACGCTCGACCTGCCGAAGGTCCCCGGCGGCAAGCGGCTCGTCTACACCCACCTCAAGCTGCCGATGGTCGCCATCTCCGACTTCGCGGAGAAGGGGAAGGGCGATCCCCTCTACGCGGAGCTCGACCGCATCTGCTCGGCGAACAAGGGGCTGTGGTGCAAGGAGGCGGAGGACTATCTCCTCGCCAACGCGCCGCGCATCGATATCGGCGAGCCGAAGGAGCTCGTCAGGGAGCGGGTCATCCGCATCAAGTGAGGACGTGGGACGTCAAGGGAAAGTTGAAGGGAGACGAAAATGAAGCGTTTGAAAATGGGCATGGTCGGCGGCGGCATCGGCGCGTTCATCGGGAACGTGCACAGGATCGCGGCGCGGATCGACGGCGGAATCGACCTCGTGGCGGGCGCGTTCGATGCCGTTCCGGAGCGCGGGCGCGAACAGGGGCGGATGCTGGGGCTCGACCCGGCCCGCGTATACGACACGTACCTGGACAT
Organism: uncultured Lentisphaeraceae bacterium; assembly: GCA_964386385.1. Taxonomy (GTDB): domain Bacteria; phylum Verrucomicrobiota; class Kiritimatiellia; order RFP12; family UBA1067; genus RUG572. The sequence goes on from CAYLRN010000008.1 coordinate 62,714, forward strand.
GGTCGCCGGCGAACTGGCGCGGCCGGCCGGCGACCGCATCGACTGCGTGGCCGTCTGCACGCCGAACTTCACGCACTTCCCGATCGCGAAGGCCTGCCTTGAGGCGGGCTTCCACGTGATGTGCGAAAAGCCGATGACGATGACGTCCGCGGAGGCGGAGGAGCTGGCGGCGCTCGTCGAACGGACCGGTCTGGCGTTCGGCGTGATGCACACGTACGTGGGCTATCCGATGGTCAAGCTGGCGCGCGACCTGGTGGCGCGGGGAGACCTAGGTGCGGTGTCGAAGGTCGTCGTGCAGTACCCGCAGGGATGGATGCGCCGCGTGGATCCGAAGAACACGTCGGTCGAACGGCTTGTCTGGCGCATGGACCCGAAGAAGAGCGGCATTTCCGGCTGCATGGCGGACATAGGCACGCACGCGGCGAACCTGGCCGAGTACGTGACCGGACTGAAGATAGTGGAGGTCCTGAGCGACCTGTCCAGCTTTGTCGGCGGCCCGCTGGACGACGACGGCGACGTGCTGCTGCGCATGGAGAACGGCGTGAAGGGCGTGCTGATTGCCTCGCAGATCTCGACGGGCGAGGAGAACGGGCTGCGCATCCGCGTCTACGGCGACAAAAAGGCGCTCGCCTGGCGGCAGGAGGATCCGCACTTCCTCACGGTCTGCAGCGCCGCCGCGCCGGAGGAGAAGTGGAAGCGCGGCAACCCCTATGTCGCGGAGGTCTCGCCGGCGGCGGCGCGGTGCACCCGGACGCCGGCCGGACACCCGGAGGCGTTCCTGGAGGCGTTCGCGAACAACTACCTCAACTTCGCCGACACGATCCGCGCGAAGATGGAGGGGCGCGCGCCGAGCGAACTCGAACTCGACTTCCCCGACGTCCGGGCGGGCGTTCGCGGCATGAAGTTCGTCGAGGCGGTCGTCGCCTCGTCCAAAAACGGAAACGTCTGGCAGGCGCTGTAGCGGCGCCGTGCCAGACGTCGTAGGGCGGGCGTCCCCGCGTCCGGTCAGCCGTTGAGGGCGTCCGCTATTCCGCGCCAGTAGCCGACGCACTCGGCGATCTGCGTGACGTTGTCCTCGAAGTCGCGTTCGTATTCGAGGGCGCAGACGCCGCGGTAGTCTATCTCCACGAGCGCCTTCATCACGCGCACGAGGTCGATCTTGCCGCGCGGAAGCGGGACGGAGCGTCCGTTCGGCTTGCCGATCTCGAAGTTCTTGAAGTGCAGGTCGAAGATCCTGTCGGCGTGCTTGTGGATGGAGGCGATGAGGGCCTGCATGGGCTCGCATCCGGCGGCGTCGTGCGTGCCGTATTCCCAGCCGACGTCCATGCAGAATCCGATGCGCCTGTCGAGGTCCTTCACGAGATTCCATCCGTAGGCGACGTCGGGATACATTTCGGGCGAGGCCGGACCGTGGTTGTGGATGGCGTAGCGGATGTCGAACTCCTTGACGAGCGAGTCGATGTACTCAAGCTGCCTGCGCGATCCCCTGCGCTTGTTCCAGGAGTCCTTGGCGTCGGCCGCGTCGTAGGGGACGCCGACCACGGTCTTGACGCCGAGGCGCCTGGCGTATTCGAAGAATGCGCGGACGTCGGCGTTCGTCTTCGTGTAGAGCGGGCCTGCGGCGTACGGCACGACGCCGGCCGCGGCGCACTTGTCCTTGAACGCCTTTACGTCGGCGTCCGTCGCCCTGATCGGCAGATGGAAGTCCTTGACGCAGAGGTTGTGGATGTCCGTCCTCTTCATGACGGCCAGCGTCTTGTCGACGTTCGCCTTGTGCATGGTGTATCCGGCGAGGCCGAACTGGAAGTTGACCTTGCGCTTCGGCGGCGCCTTTTCGCTGCACAGCCCTGCCTTGGCGGACGTGCACCCGGCGGCGGATGCGAGAAGCGGCGCTGCGCCCAGCGCTGCGAACTGTATGAAGGATCGGCGTGATTGCATGGTTTGCGTTCCTTGTTCTGTGGTGTTTTCCGACGGACGTGATTCTAGCAAATTTTCCGCCATGCGGGCAACTCGCAAAAGGGCATTGCAAACCGGCCGCGTTTTCGGTACAATATGCGCCGCTTTTTTCGAGGCGGGGTTCTGCCTCATGGAAAAGGCGGTACTACAAGGAAAGAAAGAACAATGGAAGCATACGCAGTACTCGAAACCGGCGGCAAGCAGGTGCTTGTCCATGCCGGGGACAAGATCGAGATTGAAAAGCTCTCGGTCGCCGAAGGTGAAGAAGTGACGCTTGAGACCGTCTGCGCCGTCTCCGACGGCACGACGCTCAAGGTTGGCGCTCCCTACGTGGAAGGCGCGAAGGTCGTCCTTTCGATCATCGCCCCGAACAAGAAGGGCGTCAAGACGATCAACTTCAAGATGAAGCGCCGGAAAGGCTATCGCCGCACGGTTGGCCATCGCCAGCAGTACACGGTCGCCACCGTCAAGTCCATCGCCTAAAGAACGGAAAGGATAGAAGAAAATGGCAACTTCCGCTTCTGCTCGCAATGGACGCGACTCCAACCCGAAGTATCTTGGCGTCAAGGCCTACGATGGCCAGCTGGTCAAGGCCGGCTCGATCATCGTCCGCCAGCGCGGCACCAAGATCCATCCCGGCGCGAACGTCGGCTGCGGCCGCGACTTCACGCTCTTCGCCCTCAAGGAGGGCAAGGTGAAGTTCATCAAGGACGGCCGGTTCGCCACCATCGTCCCGGTCGAGGCCAAGTAGGTCTCATGCCGTAGTTCTGGACGGGGAAATCCTGCCGGACGAAGGGGCGCGGTTCATGCCGCGCCCTTTTTGGCGGAAAGACGACAATATTTGTAGATGACGATACTGGGGATAGACACTTCGCTGCGCTCCAGCGGCTACGGAGCGCTCTCAGTGGAGGGTTCGTGCTTTCGGGCGCTCGAGTTCGGGCGCATAGGAAACGCGCCGAAGCTCCCCCTTTCGGAATGCCTTCGCGCGATACACGCCAGGGTGTCCGACCTGATCGCGCTGCACGGTCCGGACGTGCTTGCCATAGAGTCCGTCATCTACGCGAAGAACGCCTCTACGATGCTCGTCCTCGGCGAAGCCCGCGGGGCGGTGATAACGGCCGCCGCCGCCGCCGGCGTCCCGGTCTACGAATACGAGCCGCGGCGCGTGAAGATGGCGGTCTGCGGGAACGGCCTCGCCGAGAAGGCGCAGGTCCAGCGCATGGTGAAGGCGCTGCTCAATCTGCGGGAGCTTCCGCAGAACGACGCGGCGGACGCCCTTGCGATTGCCATCGCGCACGCGCATTCCAATTCCATGCTTCGGCGGTCGACGCCGATCTGAAGACGCAGCACAAGGCAGGGAATCGGCGTGAAGCCGTTCAAGCCGTTTCCCGCCCGTTCTTTGTGATTGAACCCGGCAAAAAACTTCGGCGACTTGCAGTCGGCGATTGACTGGAAAAAAAAAACGAATATAATTGTTCCCGTGGCGTGCGAAATGCCGTTTCCGCGCCACGCGGTCGTTTTTTTTTTACGCAGACATTGTCCGCGCGCCGTTCTGCGGGGCGGAGGCGGACGCAAGGAAGCGAGGTTCGGGCATGGACGATGGAATGAAGGTCGGTGTTGGCAGATGCGCCGTCGGCGCACTTGCCGTCGCGCTCTGCACGGCCCTGACGGGGGCGGAAGTCCCGCGGGTCGTGGCGCATCGCGGGAACTACCAGTACGACGACAACGCGCTCGGCGGGTTCGAGCAGTCGCTCGCCGCTGGCGTCACGGGCTTCGAGACGGACGTGCAGATGACGTCCGACGGCGGATTCGTGATCATGCACGACGCGACTGTCGCCACCACGACGACGGGCTCGGGCGACGTCGCCGACCTGGCGTTCGCCGCCGTCACGAACCTCACGCTGAAGAAGAGCGGCGAAAACGTCCCCTCCCTCCAGCAGATAGCCGACCTCTTCAAGGACCGCGACGACGTCTTCGTCGAGTTCGAGATGAAGAGCCAGGGCTTTTCCGGCGACAGGCTGAACCAGTACGTGGACGGCGTGTACGAAATCGTCTCCTCTACGATGCCCGCCGGCACGTATGTCTTCACGTCCTTTGCCACCTCCTACGTTCAGGCGATGAAGACGCGCCATGCGGACGCGAAGACCGCCCTGATCCTCGGCACGGCGTACACTGACGTCTCGGACACTTCCCTCGCGCCGATCGCGACGGCCGTCGACCTCGGCTGCTCGCAGATCTCCCCGCTCGTCGGCACGTGCGCCGAATGGGTCGCCGCCGCGAAGGGGAAGGGGCTGGACGTCGCGCTCTGGATGGTCGAGGACGTCTCCACGTGGGCGGCGTGCCGGGCGAAGGGCGCGACGTCCACGACGTCCAACCATCCGCTCGAGCTCTATCCCGCCGCCACGAACTATCTGCGGGCGCTGGAAGTGCAGGGCGTCGGCTGGCAGGGGCAGCGCTATTTCACGAACGACATACCCTGGCGCATCGATTCAGTCCTTGAGGGGACGGAGGGCCTTGGCAAGTGGGGCGAGGGCGAAGTCGTCTACTCCGGCAAGAGCTCGTTCACGGGCGACGTCCTCCTGATGGGCGGCGTGAACGCCCTTACGACGCCGGACAACGACGTCGTCGACACGCAGGTGGGCGCGCTCGGCAATCCGCGCGCAGAGCGCACGGTAGTCGTCTCCAACGCCACCCTCCGCATGGTGGGGCAGAACTCGTTCGGCGGCAGCGGCCGCTCCACCACGCCCATCAAGACGGTTCTCAAGTTCTACAACTCCACGCTCGACCTCACGACCAACTTCACGGTCAACACGGGCGACGTCTACCTCCATGATTCGCAGGTGAAGTTCCACGGCGGCTTAAGCCACTACGGCACGGCATTCAGCGTCGTGCCGAAGTATGGCGACAGCACGATCTGGGGATCCTTCTTCGCGAACAACCTCTACTTCAGCGGAACGAAGGCCGTGACCTTCAGCAACGAGACGACGAACCTCAGCAACGCCCAGTACCGCAAGGCCGGCGTCTCGATCGGCAAGTTCAACGAGGCGGGGAAGGTGGACTACTCGCACCAGGGCGAGATCCGCGTGCCGGACATGACCGGGTCGTCCGCCTCCGACGTCATATTCCGGGTGCCGCTCGTCTGGTCGTCAGGCGCCAACGGCATCCCCTCCGGCTTCCGCAAGACGGGCGCCGGCACGCTTGAGTTCGGGGAGGCGAACGACAACAACACTTCGCGCTACTCCTCCTACACGGGCGACGTGGACGTCGTCGAAGGCACTTGGAGGGTTTCCGCACGTCATGTGTCGACCAACATCCGGCGCACCAGTCCGTTCGGGGCCGCGTGCTATCCGCATACGTTCACCATCCACCCCGGAGCCACCCTGAACGTCACGGCAAGCGACGTGATGGGCCAGTTCTACGCGCAGAGCTCCAACACGCTCCACGTGAAGGGGGGATCGTACGTGCAGAACGCCTCCACGGTGAATGGCCTCTGCAGGACAATCTTCGAGAACGCCACCGTCAGCTTCGCCAATCAGCCGGGGCAGGGCTACTACCTGGACGTGGTCTCGCCCGCGCAGACGAACAGGGTCTACTACCGCTGGCCGACCGTGGGCTTCAACGGCGGCGTGACGTTCAAGGGCACGAACGTCTACGCGCTGTCCCACTCGGACGCCGCCTACTACTTCGGCCGCGAACTGGGCGCGGAGCCGACCGACATCGAGATCGAGGACATCTCCGGCGACGACAAGGAGGACTTGACGATCAACGGCCGGCTGGTGGACGCGCCGCCGTGGTATGCCTATGCGTGGGTCGATGAGAAGACGCAGATCATCACCGGCGTGAACCACATCGGCCAGCCGCTCAACATGCGCAAGACGGGGAAGGGGACGCTGAAGCTGAACAACGTCGGCAGCGCCACGACAGGCCGAATCGAAGTCGCCGAAGGCGTCCTGAAGGTCGGAATACGCGGCAACAACGACCGCACGGCCACGACGTCGGCCCTCGGCGACCTGTCCGACTCCAACCGCGTCGCGCTCGTCCTGAGCGGCGGGACTCTGCACCTGACCGGAAGCGACACGCTCGGCCAGGCGGCCTGCGTGAACGAGGCGAGGTTCGTCGTCTCCAACGGCACGATACGCTCTCTCCGGCGCGACGCCAACACTACTGCCGGCTGGGCGAACTCGCTGCCGTACCTCGACCTCTACGACGCGGACTTCGACGTCTGCGGCGGACTTGACACGGGCAACGCGAACAGGCCCTACGGAACGTTCATCTTCGCGCATCGCGTCCGCTGGGACGGCACCCGCCCCTACGACCTCCAGCCGAAAGGCCGCGCCAACTTCTTCTGCCTCGGACACGAGCAGGACGAGTACGCGGTCGTAGACGGCGCGACGACGAACCTCCACGGAAAGGTCGAGTTCCACGTCGCGGACATCACGAAGAGCGCGGACGTGGACGTCACGCTTGGCGTCACGCTCAAGACGCAGGCCACGTGGGGCGGCGCTCCCAGATACGGACAGACGGTCTTCAACAACGGCCTTCTCAAGACCGGTCCCGGCGCCCTTCGCCTGAACGGCGACGGCCATGCGGAGGGATTCACGGACAAGTCGTACTACTACACGGAGGCGACGCGCGTGAACGGCGGCGCGCTGCTCGTCGACACGACGGCGTTCAACTCCACCAACGTCTTCGTCCAGGCTGGCGCGTACGTCGGCGGCACGGGCGCGGTGCGGCGCGTGACAATCGAGGCGGACGGCGGCTTCACCGCCGCGCCCGGCCAGACGCGGCCGCTGACGGTGGCGGAGGTCGAGCTGCCGGCGGACGGCGCGGTGCGCCTGGACATCCCGTACGTGGGCGACGTCGCGGAGCTCCGCCACCTCCGCGTGCCGGTCGTCTCGGCGGCCGGGCTTGAGGACGCGAAGTGGACGGCTACGATCAACGGCGCAGCGGCGCCGGCCGGCTATCGGGCGAGCGCCGTCGTCTCGAACGGAATCGTCTACGGCGTCTACGCCAAGTCCGGCATGATGGTGGTCATAAGGTGATTAAGTGGTTAAGTGATCAAGTGGTTAAGTTTTTTCCTGCGCTCCATCGTGAGACAGGACATTCGCAGACTTGACCACTTGATTTCCATGGGTGGGCGGACGTCCTCGTCCGCCTTTGCTGGGGAGGGTCGCGCTCCTGCGCGACCGCCGTCTGCGGACGGTCGCGGACGCGCAGGAGCGCGTCCCTCCCGAAAGGGCGTGGCGCGACGGACGTCGCGCCCTGCCGGATTTACCGCTCGTTCGCCTTTTCAGCCACGGCGGCGGACGGGGACGTCCGCCCTCCCAAGCCAGCCCCAACCGCTGACCTATGGCAATTGTCCGCTAGCTGCGTCTGCGCATGACGAGTTTGGAAATGGCGACGTAGCCGCCGCCGAGGGCGAGGGCGCCGGCTATGATCCAGACGAGGTTCGCGTCGATCGCCGCCTTGCCCTTGTGCACGAGCTCGAGGTATGTGATGTCGCCGGCGGAGCGTCCGATCGCGTAGCCGGCCAGCGCCAGCAGGACGGTCCATATCCCGGCACCGAGCCCGGTGCAGACGGTGAACCTGCCGAGCGGCATCCGGGCGAGTCCGGCGGGGATGGAGATGAGCTGGCGGATGACGGGGACCAGACGGCAGACGAACGTCGTCGCCGCTCCGTACTTGTTGAACACCTCGCACGAGCGGTCGAGGGCTTCGGGCTTCAGGAAGAACCAGCGTCCGTACTTCCGCAGGAACGGCTCGCCGAGTTTTGCGGAGAGGTAGTAGTTGAAGTAGGCTCCGGCGAGAGAGCCCAGAAGGCCGGCCAGGCACGAGAGGGCGAGGTCCGTGACGGGCGCGTGGAGCGTGAGCTCTCCGCGGGCGGCGAGGAATCCGGCGGGAATCATGACGATTTCGCTGGGGAAGGGGATGAAGGAGCTTTCGACTGCCATGAAGAAGAATATGAGCAGATAGCCCCAGACCGGGGCGAAGGCGGCGATGGCGTCGAGATGGGCGGCGAGGGCGTCGAGCATGGGATGTGTCTTCCTTGTGTGTGCGTTTTGCCGTGTGCGCTTTTTGCCTTGGGGAGGGCGCGCTGCGTGGCGGATGGGCTAGAGGATCTGGAAACGGAGGTATTCGTCGCGTGAGTAGGGGCGCGGGACGGTCGTTTCCGCGGTGGACGTCCCGGTCGTGGTCTTGACGACGATTTCGCCGTCGAAGCGGTCGAACTTGCTCCATGCGCATACGATTCCCATGGCGAGGCGGAGGTCCGCCTCCGAGGCGACGCGGGGGAGAAGGGCGGTGGGGCCGGGGACGGACACGGGGGCGACAAGGACGTCCGACGGAGTGCGGAGGCCTTCGAGCGTCCTGTTGTCGGCGGCGTCGCGTCCGAGAATCACGGACGTCCCGTCGGGAAGACGGAAGCGGCGCGACATGTTCAGGAGTTCGACAAGGCGGCGTTCGCGCAGCCCCTCGTGGTCGAGGAGGTCTTTCAGCCGGCGGCCGAATCCCTTTTCCGTCAGCTTGCATCCGCCGGCGGGCGAAGGGTAGTCCACGAGGCCGTAGCCTTTGGCGAGTTCCATCTGCGCCTCGCGCCGCCGCCCGGAGAGGCCGAGCAGCCTGGAGCGGTCCAGTTTCCCCTCCGTCTCCGGTATCGTGGGATCGAGCAGGAGGGCGCTCAGTGGGCGGACGAGGCGGCCCTCCATGCCGGAGCATTTGCACACGACGCCGAGGGACTGCCGGTTCTGTGACATGGGGCGCTGGTTGAGGACTTCGCCGGTGGAGACGAAGTCGAAGCCCATTTCGCGCATCATCTCGCCCGCCCTTGCGATCATCCTCGCATGGCAGTCGATGCATGGGTTCATCGCGCCGCCGAAGCCGTGCGGCGGGTTCTCGACGAGTGCGATTTCGTCGTCGGTGAAGTCGACGACGTGCAACTTCAGCTTCAGGGCCTCGGCGGCCTTTCGCGCGGAGTCGGCGGAGAAGAACGGCGTCTCGAAGACGACGCCCTCCACGTCCGCTCCGGCGTCCCGCAGGACGCACACGCCGAGCTGTGAATCAAGTCCGCCCGAAACGAGGGCAAGACCGCGGCATTTTTTGGTATAATCCTTCTGTTCCATTTGCGAAGAGTTTACACGATGAAATCTGTTTTGGCAATGATATGTGCGTCGTCGTTTGCGATAAGCCCGATTCCGCATGAGGACGCGCCGCTTGAGCCGTCCATTCAGAACGAGGTGGACCATGCCGTCGACCTGGCCGAGGGCTGGCTTGCAGTCCACGCCGGCACCAACTCGCCGGCGGGCGGCGACTTCTTCGGCACGAACGGCATGACGCGGACGGGAATGGCCCTGAAGCTGCTGCGCCTGCAGCGTTCGGGCGGATATTGGACGACGAACACGAACGACGCGCCGACGAAGCTGGCCGTCTCCATCCTGAAGGGACTTTGACATATGCATCCTGACCTGTTTTCACTAGGGCCGTTCCACGTGAAGACGTACGGCCTCTGCATGGCGCTTGGCTTTCTCGCGGCCTGGCAGGCGCTGGCGTGGCTCTGCCGGCGCGCGGGACGCAAGACCGAGCCGATGTCCAATCTGCTGATGCTGATGATGGTAAGCGGGGTGGTCGGTTCGCGCGCCGCGTACGTGATCGAGCACTGGGGCGCGGAGTTCGCGAACCATCCGGAGCGGATCGTCCGCGTCGACCAGGGCGGGCTGATGTTCTACGGCGGGCTGATTCTCGCCGTGCTAGTCTTCTTCGCATGGTGCTTCGTGAAGCGCGAGCGGATTCTGCCGCTTGCGGACATGCTCACCGCCGTCATTCCGCTCGGCCACGCGTTCGGGCGCGTCGGATGCTTCTTCTTCGGCTGCTGCTACGGGCGCGTCTCGTCGTCGCCGTGCGCGGTCTCGTTCCCGCGGGCGTCGCCTGCGTGGTACGAGCAGGTGAACGCGGGGATGCTGCCGCCGTCCGCCGCGCGGTCGCTCGCCGTCCTGCCGACGCAGCTCTTCGAGTCCGCCGCCGTGCTCGCGCTCTTCGCGGCTCTCCTGCTGCTCCATCGCCGCTTCGCGCAGACGCGGGCCGGCCTCGTCTCCGGCTGCTATTTCATCGGCTACGCCTGCATCCGCTTCATGCTGGAGGTCCTGCGCGGCGACCCGCGCGCCGCCGTCGGCCCGTTTTCGATAAGCCAGACGATTTCGATCGCGCTCCTCTTCCTTGGCGGCGCCCTCGTCCTTCTTGCGTTCAGGACGAAGCCCGCCCTCCCGCCGCCCGGAAATTCCGCCGCAGCCCGTTGACGTCTCCCTGCGTTTTTGATATCCTACCCGTCATTCCTGCGACCGTCTTAGGAGTTTTCTCCCCGTTGCGGGCGTCCGCCAGTCTCTGCGGATGTTCGGGCTTTGCTTGCGTATGCTTGCATCGGGTGGATTGCGGCCGGTTGCGGATCAGTCATACAAAACGAAAGTTCGAGCAGAAATGAAGAATATCGACAAAGCGGCCATTCGTTCCGAGTTCCAGCGCCACGATCGCGACACGGGGTCTTCCGAAGTCCAGATCGCCACGCTCACGAAGAAGATCCAGCTCCTCACCGAACACCTCAAGGCGAACAAGCAGGACAACTCGTCCCGCTACGGCCTCATCCGCATGGTGAGCAAGCGCCGCAAGCTCCTCAACTATCTCAAGCGCGAAGACGAGGCGAAGTACAGGGAAGTCATCGCGAAGCTCGGCCTCCGCCGCTAACGCCGGGGAATCAATCCAATGCAGAACGCAAAGCAGTTCAAGGTCGAGATCGCCGGCCAGGATCTCGTCTTCGAGACGGGGCTTCTGGCCCGGCAGGCGGCCGGCGCGGTGTCGTGCTCCTACGGCGACACGACGGTCTTCACGGCCGTCACGAACACGGACACGCCCCGCGAGGGCATCGACTTCTTCCCGCTCCAGTGCGAGTACCGCGAGAAGTTCTACGCGGCGGGCAAGTTCCCCGGCGGCTTCTTCAAGCGCGAGGCGCGTCCGTCGAGCAAGGAGATCCTGACGGCGCGCATGTGCGACCGCCCGATCCGTCCGCTCTTCCCCGACGGCTACTACAACGACGTGCAGGTCAACTCCACGCTCATCCAGTCCGATGGCACGCGCGAGGCCGACTTCCTGGCGGTCAACGCCTCCTCGGCGGCGCTCCACGTCAGCGACATCCCGTTCATGGGTCCGATCGGCTGCGTCCGCATCGGCCGCGTAGACGGGCAGTGGGTCATCAACCCCACGCACGAGCAGAAGGCGAAGAGCGACGTGGACCTTCTCTACGCCGGCATCCGCGGCAAGTTCCTGATGATGGAAGGCTCCGCCTCCGAAGTCTCCGACGAGGACTTCCTTGCGGCGCTCAAGCGCGCACACGAGGAGGTCGAGAAGATCATCGACTGCCAGATCGAGATGCGCCGCGCCCTTGGCAAGCCGGACAAGGAAATCAAGGACGTCCCGCAGCCCGCCGACAAGATGGACTTCATGCGCCAGGAGGGCGGAGAGGCCCTTGCGGCCGCGCTGCTCATCAAGGGCAAGCTGGAGCGTCAGGGCAAGGTCGGCGCGATCAAGGAGGACCTTCTCAAGAAGGTCTCCGAGAAGTGGCCGGAGATCGACGCCGTCGGCTTCGTGCACCTCTTCGACGCGCTGGAGATCGAGACCGTCCGCAAAAACGTCCTCGAAAAGGGGCTTCGCATCGACGGCCGCGCCCGCGACGAGATTCGCCCGCTCGACGCCCAGGTGGGCGTCCTGCCGCGCCTCCACGGCTCGTCCGTCTTCTCCCGCGGCGAGACCCAGTCGTTCGCTACGGTCACGCTCGGCTCGAAGAAGGACGCGCAGGAACTGGACTCCGCCACTGGCGGCCCCACCAGCCAGCGCTTCATCCTCCACTACAACTTCCCGCCCTACTGCACCGGCGAAGTCGGCCGCCTCGGCTCGACGGGCCGCCGCGAAATCGGCCACGGCGCCCTCGCCGAGCGTTCGATCGCGGAGGTGCTGCCGGACGAATTCCCGTATTCGATCCGCGTCGTCTCCGAGATCATGGGCTCCAACGGCTCCTCGTCGATGGCGTCCGTCTGCAACGGCTGCCTCGCGCTCATGGACGCGGGCGTCCCGCTGAAGCGCACGGTCGCCGGCATCTCGATCGGCCTCTTCACGAACGACGACCAGTCCCAGAAGGTGCTCGTCACCGACATCCTCGGCGCGGAAGACCACTGCGGCGACATGGACTTCAAGGTCGCCGGGACGAAGAAGGGCATCACCGGCTTCCAGGTGGACCTCAAGCTCCGCGGCCTCACGTGGGATCTCGTCGAGGGCGCCATCAGGCAGGCCCACGACGCCCGTCTGAAGATCATCGACTTCATGGAGTCCGTCATCCCCGCGCCGCGCGAACAGCTCAACAAGTACGCGCCCCGCATGGAGGTCGTGCGCATCCCCGCCGACAAGATCGGCGCGCTCATCGGCAAGGGCGGCGAGACGATCAAGGGCATCTGCGAGAAGACCGGCGCCCAGATCGACATCGAGGAGGTCGGCAGCGAGGGCGTCGTCACGATCATGGCCACCTCCGCGGACATGATGGCCGCGGCGAAGACCGAGGTCAGCGCCGTCACGGCCGAGGCCGAGCCCGGCAGGGTCTACGAGGGCGTCGTCACCGGCATCAAGGAATTCGGCGCGTTCGTCGAAATCCTCCCCGGCAAGGACGGCCTCTGCCACATCTCCGAGCTCAGCGACAAGCGCGTTCCGAGCGTGGACGCCGTGTGCAAGGTCGGCGACAAGATGCGCGTCAAGTGCATCGGCGTCGACGAGCGCGGCCGCATCAAGCTCAGCCGCAAGGCCGCGATGGCCGAGGCCGACGCCCAGGCGAACGCCTGAACGGCGACTGCGTGAAGCGACAAGGAATCGAAGACATGAAAATCCTCGAAATGCCCTGCACGAAGGGCTTCATGCAGCTCGCCCAGGACGGCGTGGACAAGGGCTGGCACGAGATGAACGGCGGCAACCTCAGCTACCGTCTCACGAAGGCCGAGGCCGAGAACGTCAAGTCCGAGACGGGCAGCCCTTCCGGCGACTGGATGGACATCTACGAGTCCGTCCCGAAGCTGGCGGGCGAGTTCTTCATGGTCACGCGCACGACCGGCTACATGCGCAACGTGATGCGCAATCCGGAAAATGCATTCGGAATCGTCGAAATCGACGGGACCGGCACGAAGTTCCGCATCTGGTGGGGACTTGACAACGGCGGTCGCCCGACGAGCGAGTTCCCCAGCCATCTCAAGAACCACGAGGTCAAGCTGGAGCTGACCGGCGGCGAGCATCGCGTGATCTACCACGCGCATCCCGTCAACCTCATCGCCCTCACGTTCACGCTGCCGCCCACGGACAAGGCGTTCACCCGCGCCCTCTGGGAAGTGATGACGGAATGCCCCGTCATATTTCCGGAAGGGGTCGGCGTCGTGCCGTGGATGGTGCCGGGCAAGGGACCGATCGCGACGGCGACGTCCGCGCTCATGCGCGAGTACAACATCGTCGTGTGGTGCGCCCACGGACTGTTCGTATCCGGCAGGGACTTCGACCGCTGCTTCGGCCTGATGGACACCGTCGAGAAGGCCGCGCAGATCCGCCTGATCGCCCAGGCCTCCGGCCAGATGGCGAAAAGTCCGATCCAGGACGACCAGCTGCGCCAGATCGCCCGCGACTTCGGCTTCACGCTGAATCCGAAGTTCCTGTAGCGGACCGCGGCGTCCAATGCGAAGACCCGTGCGCGATTTCGCGCGCGGGTCTTTCTTTGGATTCCCCCGCCGACGTGATTTTATGGTAAAATCCCTTCAGTACAACTGAAAGGCTAGATGATGCATAGACTGCTTGCGCTTGTTTGTTCGCTTTCGGCGGCCGCCGCCCTGGCAGACTTCTCCTTCACCTCCGGCGAATGGGACGTCTCGTTCAGCCAGAAGGACGCCGTTCTTTCGCTTTCGCACCGCGCGTCCGGGACGTCCGTCTCCGGCGTCCTTTCCTTCACGGGACCATCCCGCGCCACCGCGGCCGACGCCGCCCCCGGCGAGAAGTGGCGCATCGAGGAGCCGCGCGACGGGGCGAAGCGCCGTCTGGCGATCGTCGACACGCAGAACGACGCCCAGGGCTACGTCACGTTCCCGTCGAACGGCGGCAAGGTCGCGCTGTACGTCTACCATCGCACCGCACTGGCGTACCGGGGCGAACTGAAGTTCGCCGGCGCCGTGCGCGGACGCGGCGACGCCTTTCTGGCGCGGACGCGCCCCGTCGCGGGCGAGCGCGTGCTGCAGCTGTCCTCCGGCGACGCCGAGTCCGCACACAACGACACCCTCTTCTCCCCTGCGAACGACGAGGCTCTGCAGATGTCCGCCGGCCATCTCCGCATCGGCCACGCAGATGAAAAGGGCTTCCGCCCGTTCGAGATGTCCGGCCGCATCACGGAGGCCGCCGAGGCGGAGTTCGCCTTCAACGTCGAGCGCGACTACTACCGCAATCGCTGGGTCCCGTACTACGCGCCGATCGACCGGACGCGCAGCCCCAAGGCCCCTACCGGCTGGATGAGCTGGAACATCTACTTCGACAAGGCCGGGTCGAAGGAGAACCTCGCCGAGGCCCGCCTCGGCGCAAAGTACCTCAAGCCGTTCGGCCTTGAGTTCTGGTCGATCGAGAGCTGGCAGGAAAACTCCGGCGAACTGCCCGTCTCCAAGTTCTACAACATGAACCTCGAAAACCATCCGGAGCAGTTCCCGGAGGGCATGAAATGGCTGGCCGGCGAAATCCGCAAACTCGGCTTCCGCCCAGGCCTCTGGATGGCGCCCTTCGGCACCGGAAGCACGAACTTCTACAAGGCGCATCGCGACTGGTTCCTGCACGACAAGTCCGGCCGCCCGATGGGCTGCTGGAACGGACGCTTCACGCTCGACCCCACGGTCGTCGAGGCGCGCGACCATCTGCGCCGCATCTTCGACGTCGCCTCACATGACTGGGGATACGAGTTCTTCAAGATCGACGGCATGAGCGGACGCGGCGCGGGCTACTGCGCCCACATGTACGAGCGCCCCGACGTCCGCGCGCGCTTCCGCGACCCGTCCTGCCCCAACCCCTTTGAACTCTGCGTCAAGGCGTTCCGCGACGGCATCGGCCCCGACCGCACCTTCCTCGCCTGCCAGGGTCACTTCACCGGCGCCGAGGCCGCATACGCCGACGCCTCGCGCACAGGCGCCGACATCGTCCATCCGAACAAGCCCGTCAAGTGGTCCAACCTCATGCTCCAGGCGCGCTGCACGATCAACCAGGTCTTCGCGCACAACGTCGTCTTCTGGTCCGACCCCGACTGCATGATGATAAGCGACAAGGCCCTCGCGGACGAGCAGGCGCGCGTGGAGGCGACGATCGTCGCGCTCCCCGGCCAGCAGATGTTCGCGGGCGACAAGCTGGGCGAACTCGCGCCGCGCCGCATCAGGATGCTCCAGCAGGCGCTCCCCGTCTGCGACGTGCGCCCCGGCTCGCTCTACCCTCAGTTCGGGCATCTCCCCGTCTGGAACCTCCACGTCCGCCGTCCGTTCGGCGACTGGCACGTCGTCGCGCTCTTCAACTGGACGGACGCCCCCGCGGAAGTCGGCTTCGACTGGGGCGAGATCGGCGAGAGCGCCGACCGCGCGTTCGCCTGCTGGGAGTTCTGGACCGAGACGTGGCAGGGCGTCAACCGAGGGAAGCTCGCCCTCCAGCTTCCCCCGCGCAGCGTCCGCCTCGTCGCCATGCAGCCGGCGGCGGAGCGTCCGCACTTCCTCACGAGCGACCGCCACATGCTCCAGGGCGCGGTGGAGCTGAAGGACCAGTCCTGGCGCGATGGCGTCCTTTCCGCGACGCTTGAGGTGATTGGCGGCTTCCCGATGACGGCGCGCTTCGCCGTCCCGGAGGGCTTCGACCTTTCCAGGATTTCCACGCCTGACGGCGTGACGGCCACGCACCGCTTCGAGTGCGGCGGCAGGATTCTCGCCGTCACCCTCGCGTCGGACGTGACGAAGAACGCAGAAACAAGATTGGAGTTCAAGTGATAGACCGTTTCGACAGACCCGCCCGCCCGTATTCGTCCTGCCCCGTCGCCCCGTTCGAGTGCGCCGGCGCCGGATATGCGCAGAAGGTGGACATGTGGCTTGCCAATCCGCACGACTACTTCAAGTCCTTCGGGGAAATGGCCCATCGCTTCCAGATGCGCCACCGCTCCGAGCGCCTTCGGACGATGACGTTCGTCGTAGACCCGGAGCAGCTGGTGTCGCTGACGCCCGTGAAGCTATATCTCGGACGCGAAGTGGTCCCCGTCAAGGGCTGGGATGGCACGTTCTCCGCCGCCATAGGCGAACTCGGCATGGCATACCCGAAGACGTTCGACGCACTCCAGCGACATGGCCTCCTGGAGTGGCTTGACTGCCCCGCCGGCGGGACCGCGTTTTCGGCAATGCTGATGTCCGGCGGACTGAAGCCGTCCTTCGATTCATGGGAGCAGGTCATCTACCGCATCCAGTGGCTGGTGCTGATGTGCGGGATAAAGCTCAACGAGGCCATCGTGCAGGTCAATCCGTACACCGACGAGGAATGGCTCGTCCGGCAGGCGGAGATTCAGCAGAAGCGCCGCGACGAACGCGCCTACATGGCCGGCCGCCGCTCCGCGCAGGAGGCCTGGGCCGCCGCGCATCCGCGCGAGGCCGCGGACTTCGCGGCCCGCGCCGACGAGCACGGCCGCTACGTCCCGCCGTCCTACAGGGATGCGGACAGACGGGACGGCGGCGACGGCGCCCCGCGTCCGCCGCGCCGCGATTCCGGCGCTCCGGTCTGGTGAGGTCGCCGCAATGGGCTATCAGCTGATGGACCAGAAGAGCGCCGCCGCGCATCTCCACATGCGCGTCAACGAACTGCGCCATTTCGCGCAGAGGGGCGAAGTCCCCAGCGTAAAGCGCGGCGAGAGCTTCTTCTTCGAGCACCGCGCCCTGGACGAATGGGCGCAGCGCCGGATGATGGCCATTTCCGAAAAGACGCTGACGGGCGAACACCGCCTGGCGATGGAAGAGAGGCGGAAGACGGACGGACACGACTTCCACATTGCCGAAATCCTGCCGTCCACGAACGTCCATCCCGCCCTGACGTCGAAGACGAAGGCCGGCGTCCTCCGCGACATGACCGACTTCGCCGATTCCACCGGCCTTCTCTACGACCCCGAAACCCTCTTCGCCGAGCTCGCCTCCCGCGAGGAGGCCGCCTCCACCGCCACCGGCGGCGGCGTCGCGTTCCTGCACCCGCGCTATCACGACCCATACCTCTTCCAGGAGACGTTCCTTGCGCTTGGGCGGACCGTGCGTCCAGTCTTCTTCGGCGGCCCGAACGGCGAGGGGACGGACCTCTTCTTCCTCATCTGCTGCACCGACCACACCCTCCACCTCCACATTCTCGCCAGGCTATGCCTCCTTGTGCGCGAGACCTCCCTTCTTGCGGACTTGCGCGAGGCCGAGGACGGCGAGGCGATGCACGTCGCGCTGAAGACGGCGGAGGACGCGTTCCTCAGGGACTTCGATCCGTCGCGCCGCGGATGCGCACAATGACGAATTAAACGCCGGCAACGGCGGCTAACGAACAAGGAGACGAAAATGAAGAACCTGCTTGTCTGTCTGACGGGAATCTGCATGGCCGCCGCGGCGTTCGCCGCCGACTGGCACGTGGATTCCGAATCCGGAAACGACGCCGCAGACGGCCTGACGCCGCAGACTGCCCTCAAGACGCTTTCTGCGATAAACAGGGCGGCCGTCCGACCCGGAGACCGCGTGCTCTTCAGGCGCGGCGGGCTCTGGCGCGGGTCGCTCGTGCCGAAAAGCGGCGAACCCGGCCGGCCCGTCGTCTACGGCTCGTACGGCACGGGCCCGAAGCCGATTCTCCAGAAGTCCGCAGACCGGTCGCGTCCGGAGGACTGGGAGGAGACAGCCCCCGGCGTCTGGGCGACGAAGGTGCGGAAGGACCGGATCTTCGAGCAGGTCTGGAATGGCACGGACTGCCGCGGCTGGGCCGGCTCCTTCCAGGAGGGCGTGAAGGGATACGTCAAGCGCGTGGAATCGCCGGATGAGGGGACGTTCGTCCGCGTCGTCTGCACCGACCAGCCCAGGCGCGCGAACAACCTCATCCAGATCTGGGGACCGCGTGTCGACGGACTTCCGGAGGCGGTTCTAATGAAGATGAGGGCGCGTGCCACGAAGCCGTTCAAGATCGAGCAGGTCGGCCTTTCGCTGAACCATTCCCCATGGACGTACGGACTGCGCGGCACGGCGCTGGGAGAAGGGGACTCCACCGCAGAGCTCGGACCCGAATGGAAGACGATTCTCGTGCCGATGTCGCTCAAGGCCGACATTCTCGGCTCGCATTTCCATTTTTCGATCGGCGACCTGATGCCGGTCGGCTGCACGTTCGACTTCGTGCCGCTGGGACTCTGGCGCATGGAGTCCGACCCGCGCAACACCTTGCCCTACGACGCCGGGATATTCATCGTCGACCACGGCAGGGCGTGGGGCGTGAAGAAGTGGTCGCTTGACGCGCTGCAGAAGCCGCTGGACTTCTGGGACGACCGCGCGCACGAGCGCGTGTACGTTCGCTTCGACGGCAATCCGGCGGCGGCGTTCAAGAGCATCGAGCTCGCCATGACGTCGCACGTCGTCCAGCAGGGCGGCTGCCACGACGTCGTCTACGACGGCCTCTGCGTCCGCTACGGCGGCGCCCACGGCTGGGGCGGCGGCGGAACGCGCAACATAGTCATCCGCAACTGCGACGTGTACTGGATCGGCGGCGGGCTCCAGTACTGGAAGACGCGCAAGGACGGAACGCGCTATCCCGTCCGCTTCGGCAACGGAATCGAGTTCTGGGGGCATTGCGCGAACAATCTCGTCGAACGCAACCGCATATGGCAGGTCTACGACGCGGCGCTCACGAACCAGACGAACGGCGACCCGGAGCCGGAGACGGACGTCGTCTGGCGCGACAACGTGATCTGGCAGGCGGAGTACTCCTTCGAGTACTGGAACCACGACCTGCGCTCGCACACGGCAAACGTGATCTTCGAGCACAACACGTGCGTAGACGCGGGCTACTGCTATAGCCACGACCAGCGGCCGAATCCCAATGGAGCGCATCTGATGTTCTACGACAACGCCGCGCCGACGACGAACTTCGTCGTGCGGAACAACGTCTTCGTCAGGACGACCGACCGCTCAACGCGGATGTTCAACGACTGGCGAGCGAAGGACGGCTCGGACGTCGGGCTGACGATGGAGCGCAACCTCTACTTCATCCCGGAGAACAAGGTCTACGAGTACCACGTCAACGGACGCGAGAAGGCGCAGAACAAGCCGGGAATCCGTTTGACGCCGGCCAGCTACGGCGCGGGCGCGGAGGAGTTCGCGAAGTACGTCTCGGAGATGGGGCTTGACGCGGGAAGCGTCTACGGCGAGCCGCAGTTCATGGACGAGGCGAAGCGCGACTACCGCCTCAGGCCCGGCACGTTCGGGGCGAACCTGGCGACTGACGGCGGGCCGCTCGGCGCCAGGGACATGCCCGGCCTCGACGAAGACCAGTCGCGTCCGCTGAAGTAGTCGGCGCGGCGGTCATTGCATCGCGTTTCCATCGCCGTCGGCGTTCAGCCGGCGGCGAGGATTCTTTCATAGAGCGCGATCGTCTCGGCGCACATCCGCGAGATTGAGAAGTCGCGGCGCACCGATTCGAGCGCCGCCGCGCGGATCGCGTCCTTGCGCTCCTGCGGAAGGTCGAGCATTTCGTCCAGCTTCGCGGCAAGCGCGTCGGCGTCGCCCGGCGGGACGAGAAAGCCGGTTTTGCCGTCCTCTATCGTCTCGCAGGCGCCGCCGTGCGCCGTGCCGACGACGAGCGTTCCCATCGCCTGGGCCTCGGGGATGGTGCGGCCGAACGCCTCCGGCTGGGCGGAGGAGGCGTTCACGACAATGTCGCTCATCGCGTAGACCTTGTGCATCTCCCGCGTATGGTCGCGGAAGACGATTTCCGTCTCGTCGGGAAGGCGCGAGGCGATTTCGCGCAGCTTGTCGGAATACTCGGTCCGCCCCTGGTCCGAGCCGATGAAAAGGACTCCGACGCGGCGATGCTTCATCTTGGCGAGCGCGGCGAGAAGGACTTCCTGTCCCTTCCAGAAGGTGAGGCGGCCGGGGAGCGTTATGATGGGCACGTCGGGCGAGAAGTGGTAGTGGTCGACCTTCTTCGCGCGCGCCTCGTCCTGCGTGACGGCGTCCGGACGGAACGCGGCGACGTCCGCGCCGCGGTGTATGCGCACGAGCTTCGCCGGGTCGGCGTGGTAGACGTCCAGCACGTGCCGCATCACGTAGTCCGACACGCATATCGTCGCCTTCCCCTTGAGCATGACGCGGTTGTAGGGAATCTTCAGAAACGCAGGGGCGGTTCCGTAGACGCCGTGGAAGGTGGCTATCCACGGAACGCCGCATTTTTGGGACGCCCAGTGCGTAGACCACGCGGGGGCGCGCGACCGGACGTGCATGAGCGTGAAGCCGCCATCGCGGGCGATTTCGGCAATGCGCGCCGCGTTGGCGCGGATCGCGATCGGGTTCTTGCTCTTCAGCGGAAGGGTGAAATGCTCCACTCCGGCGTCCTCGAGCCCTTCGACCATCGGGCCGCCCTGCGAGACGACGGCATTTGGAATGCCCGCCTCTTTCATGGCCCTGGCCATTTCAATCGTGCCGCGCTCTACGCCGCCCATCTGGAGCGACGGAAGGATCTGCAGAATCTTCATGCGGACGATTATACCATATCCGCGCCATTTACGCCTGACGTTCCTGTTTACGCATCGTGTAATGCGCCATTTACGCTTTCTGGAATCCTCCTCCTCATGCATCGCCCCGGGCATTCGCATTTCACCATGGCTCGCCCCTGTGGTCTTGCGCCCCGGGCATTCGCCTTGCGGGCGCGGTTTCGGCGAAAAGGCGCATTGCTACAGCGCGACGATCCGCCCAACCCCCTCCATCAGGGTTTTGCATGCCATGGCTTTGTCCGCCTTTTTGCCCACCATGGTCTTGCGCATAATGCCTTGCGCCCCGGGCATTCGCCTTGCGGGCGCAGTTTCCGCGAAATGCGCAATGCGGGAATGCGGCATTCCGCGCGATACCCTCCATCAGAGTTTTGCACATCTGGTTTTGCATGGCACGTTTTCTGCTACTGATTTGCCAACGACCTGCCAATGCCAATGAAACCGCAGACAAAGGAACCTGCAGAATGAACGAATCGATCGACTATGCCGTGGACGTGTTCGACGCCAGGGCGATGAAGGAGTATCTTCCCAAGGCCACTTGCCGGAAGCTTCTCGCCACGATCGAGGAGGGGCAGCCGCTCGACCCTGCCATTGCGGGGGACGTCGCGCACGCGATGAAGGAATGGGCGATCGCCCGCGGCGCGACGCACTACACGCACTGGTTCCAGCCGATGACGGGGACGACGGCGGAGAAGCACGACGCATTTTTGGACGTCGAGAACGGCGAGCCGGTGATGACGTTTTCCGGCAAGAACCTTGTCGTGGGCGAACCAGACGCCTCCAGTTTCCCGTCCGGCGGTCTTCGCTCCACCTTCGAGGCCCGCGGCTACACGGCATGGGACCCCACGTCGCCGGCGTTCATCAAGCGCGGGGACAACGGCGCCACGCTCTGCATCCCCACGGCGTTCTGCTCCTATTCGGGCGAGGCCCTTGACCGCAAGACGCCTCTTCTGCGCTCCATCCAGGCCCTTCAGAAGGCGACGAAGAGGCTGATGTCCTGCTTCGGGCTTCCCGACGACCGCGTGACGGTGACGCTGGGCGTGGAACAGGAGTACTTTCTCGTGGACAGGAAGTACTTCGACCGCCGTCCTGACCTGATCCAGTGCGGCCGCACCCTCTTCGGCGCGATGCCGGCCAAGCACCAGCAGCTGGACGACCACTACTTCGGCCCCATCCCGCGCCGCGTCCTCAACTTCATGCACGAGGTGGAGCGCGAACTGTGGAAACTTGGAATTCCGGCGAAGACGCGCCACAACGAGGCCGCGCCCGCGCAGTTCGAGCTGGCTCCGATTTTCGAGGAGCAGAACCTGGCCGTGGACCACAACATGCTCGTCATGGACGTTCTGCAGGCCGTGGCCGCGAAGAACGGCCTTGTCTGCCTCCTCCACGAAAAGCCTTACGCCGGGATAAACGGCAGCGGAAAGCACAACAACTGGTCGATCGCGTACGGCAGGCGCAACCTCCTCAACCCCGGCGACAACCCGGAGGACAACGCGATATTCCTGACAGTCCTCTGCGCCCTCATCGAGGCCGTGGACCTGCACGCGGACCTTCTCCGCCTTGCCGTCGCCTCCGCCGGCAACGACCACCGCCTCGGCGCGAACGAGGCGCCGCCGGCCATCGTGTCCATGTATCTCGGCGACCAGCTGGATGCCGTCATCGACGCGCTCGAGAAGGGCGCTCCGTCGAAAGGCAAAAAGAAGAACACCCTGCGCCTCGGCGCCGACGCCCTGCCGCCGCTTCCGCGCGACGCGACGGACCGCAACCGCACGTCGCCCTTCGCCTTCACGGGCAACAAGTTCGAGTTTCGCGCGCCCGGTTCCTCGCAGAACAGCTCCGGACCGAACGTCGTCCTGAACCTCATCGCCGCCGAGGCGTTCGACAAGATGTCCGACGCGATTTCCTCGTTCGGGCAGAAGGGCTTCCACGACCGGCTGCAGGAGCATCTGCAGGGAATACTCAAGGCGCACAAGCGCGTACTCTTCAGCGGTGACGGCTACACGGACGACTGGCTCAAGGAGGCCGCGCGGCGCGGGCTTCCTAACTGCGCAACGACCCTCGAGTCCGTCGACGCCTTCGACAAGCCGGAGAACGTCGCGCTCTACGAGAAGTACGGAGTCCTCAACGCCCGCGAACTGAAGAGCCGCCACGAGATAGTCCTCGACGACTACCGGACGCGGGTGAGGATCGAGGGCAGCCTGGCCCTTGACATGGCCGCCACGCTCATCCTCCCCGCCGCGAAGGAGGAATACGCCGCCGCGCTTGACGCATTCGTCAAGGCGGAGGCGGCGGGCATCGTCTCCGGCACCGCGTGCCTCAAGGACGACGTCGTGGAACTCGGCGCCGGGCTTGACTCCCTCAAGAACGCGATCAACGCGCTGAAGGACGCTCTCGCCGGCAAGGACTCCGCGCGCGTCCTCGCCGCGATGGCGTCGCTCCGCGTGTCCGCCGACAAGCTGGAGAAGCGCGTCGCCGACTCAAGATGGCCGCTTCCCAAGTACGGCGACATGCTGTTCAAGTACTGAATGTCGTCAGTGCGGGAACGACGCCGGAATTTCGTGCGGACAGGTCCGGCGGCTCTGCTGGTCGTGGCCGCGGGGGAAGCCGCGGAAAACAGGCTGGTGGCCGATGGCTCGCGATGCAGTTACGGCCGCCAGCGCTTGCCTGATGCGCGAAGCGCTTCCTGCTGCTTTCGATAGGCTTCGACCTCCTCGTCCGATTTTCGGATGGTTTCCTCAAGGTCGATAGGTTCGGACAGACGCTCAAGCCGAGGGCGTCTTCTATTTCTGTCAACCTCCCAGTGCAAGAACCACCGCATTTATATAAATGCGGTGGTTGGGGAGACGTGAAGCCAAACAGATTGTGGAAGCGTCGGCCGGTTGTCAGAGTAGATGCGACTACTTTGATCGCATTCACTTTGACAAGATACAAAGGGTAGACTCCAGGTCGAAACCGTATCGCGAGTCGGGGCAGACTGTGGTATACTTTTCCGCGTTTCCGTAATAGGCGATTGGCAGAATGGAAGCGCCGAAAGAGAAAGTTCAATGATCGATTGCGACATCCACGAGTGGAAATTTCCGAAGAGCGTGCTGGACGTCTTGCTGAAAGACCGTTCGACAGGCCGCAATCTCATTTGGGGCACGGACGACTACGCAGACCGGGGCGAGGGGTTTGGAGAACGCGACGAGATCCGCCTTGAGCAGATTGCCGACAGGGACGACCCGGTCATCCGCCCTCGCGTCTACAAGGCCGCCGCAGAGCAGCGCCGCCGCTCCGTCAACCGCGCCGAGGTCTTCACGCCGTCATGGATCTGCAACCTCCAGAACAATCTCGTGGATGCCTCGTGGTTCGACTGGGAGAAGCCCGGCTCAAGCCCTTTCAACACGGAACTGAAGAACTTCGACCCTCAGACGGAACTCGGCTGGCGTTCGACCTGCGGCAGGAAGCGCATCGCGTTCCCACGCGGAAAGACATGGGAGGACTACGTGCGCGCGCCGCGCATGGAGATAACCTGCGGCGAGGCGCCGTATCTCGCAAGCCGCTACGACGCCGTGACCGGACGCATGATTCCCGTCGACGACCGCATCGGTCTTCTCGACCGGAAACTGCGCGTCGTCACCGAACGCGTCGGGCTGGGCGACGTCCAGGACTGGCTCTACCATGCGAAGCGCGCCGTCCAGAGCATCTACGGATTCGACTGGCAGGGCGACAACGTCCTCCTTGCCCGCGAGAACATATTGGCCACGGTGATCGAATCGTACAACGCAGATTTCTTCGGCGAGGAGAAGTCCTATGCCGACGGCTGGTCGGAACGGACGCTGCTTGAGTTCGCCGAGATCGTCAGCTGGAACATCTGGCAGATGGACGGTCTCAAGCTCGTCGTGCCAATGAGCTGCAGCCCGGTGCAGAAGACCGAAAGGTTTCTTGACGGCACGGAGAAGACCACGGACGTCGAATGCCCCGGCTGCAGGAAAAAGAGCTACGACAACCACACGGGGATATACTGCAGAATCAGGAACTGGCAGACAGGCGCCGAGTTCGAGTTCCGCAACATACTGCGCAGAAAGGGCGGAGGGAAATGAACGGCGTCCCCATTGACGTCGTCGCGGGAAATCTTTCGCCGACCTTCGCGGCGAAGGCCGTCTACGTCTACGTTTCGCCGGATCCCGGACACGAGGGGCTTGTGAAGGTCGGCGACGCGAAGGTGGAGGGTCTGACAGACCTTGACGGCGTTTCGCCGAATTCCGATCGTTTGAACGCCGCCGCCGAGGCGCGGATTCGGCAGTACACGCAGACGCACGGCGCCAACTGGCGTCTGCTGCACACGGAACTCGCCGTCCGGAAAATGAAGAACGGGAAGCTCGCCGGATTCCGCGACCACCACGTCCATGACGTTCTGAAGGCGTCCGGCGTCGAACAGGTGCATCCCAACGGGGCCAGCGGACGCGAATGGTACAGGACAGACCTTGCCGCGGCAATCAAGGCAATCGCGGCGGTGAAGGCCGGCCGCAAGGCTCTCACTCCCGGAGAAATCGCGGACAGCCAGACGCCGACTCCGTTTACGCCGCGTCCCGAACAGGAGCAGTTCATCCAAGAGACGATGCGCTCGTTCAAGAAGAACGACCGCTATCTCTGGAATGCGAAGATGCGCTTCGGCAAGACCGTCACCGCCCTTGAACTCGTCAGGCGCATGAGATCCCGGAAGACGATCGTCGTCACGCACCGCCCGGTCGTGAACAGGGGATGGTTCGAGGACTTCCGAAAGCTTGTGTTCGTCCGCCCGGACGACAACTGGGTCTACGGATCGAAGGAGAGCGCGGCGACAATCGACGAACTCTGCGAGCATGGTGCGCGGAATCTCGTCTACTTCGCGTCCATTCAGGACCTTCGCGGCTCAAGCCTTGTCGGCGGACGCTTCGACAAGAACGACGAGATCTTCGCGACGCACTGGGATTGCGTCATAATCGACGAGGCGCACGAGGGCACGCAGACGCAGCTTGGCGACGCCGTGATCCAGAGGCTCTTTCCGAACGAGAAGGGAAAGCGCGGCAAACTGCTTGCCCTCTCCGGAACGCCATTCAACATCCTTGAGGACTATGCGGACGGCGTCTCCACATGGGACTACGTGATGGAGCAGGAGGCGAAGCGGAACTGGGCGGTTCTGCACGGCGGCGATTCCAACCCGTACGAGACGCTGCCCCGGCTGTCAATGTTCGTCTACGATCTCGCCGCCGAGATAGAAGGGTACAAGTCGGAGGACATCAGCGGGGCGGTCTTCAACTTCAAGGAGTTCTTCCGCGTCCGGACTGACGCCGGCAATGGCAGCCTGAATGACGGCGGCACGTCGTCGGAAACGGAACCCGGATTCGCCCACGAGGAGGACGTCAAACGCTTTCTCGATCTGCTCGTCTCATCCGAATCCAGTTCATGCTTTCCGTTTGTCAGCGAAGAGAACCGTTCGCAGTTCAGGCACACGCTGTGGATGCTCCCCGGCGTGAAGGAGGCGCTGGCGCTTCAGCGTCTGCTTGAAGGGCATCCCGTGTTCGGGTCCTTCAAGGTCTTGAACGTCGCCGGCGACGGCGACCCCGAAGATCCGTCCGGCGAAGCCCTGAAGCACGTGCGAGAGGGCATCGCTTCGCACGAGTACACGATTACGCTCTCGTGCGGCAAGCTGACGACTGGCGTGACCGTTCCGCAGTGGACAGCCGTGCTGATGCTTGCCGGACGATACGAGACGTCCGCCATCGGATATCTTCAGACGATCTTCCGCGTCCAGTCGCCTTGCGAGGAGGACGGGTTCGTCAAGGAAAACGCCTACGTGTTCGACTTCGCACCGGACCGCACGCTCCGGGTGATGGCCGACGCCGCAAGGCTGTCGGCGGCAAACCGGCGTTCTGGCGGCGGCGGAGACCGCCACGCGGCGTTGGGCGAACTTCTGAACTTCTGCCCGGTGGTGGCCATCAAAGGCAGCCGGATGCGCGCCTACGACGCGGACGCGCTGATGCAGGAACTGAAACGCGCATTGGCTGCGCGCGCTGTCATGAGCGGATTCTCCGACGACTCCATTTACGACGACGAGATGCTCCGGGCGGACAGGGTCGATGCGCGGGACTTCGAGAGACTGCGCACGATTCTCAAGGACGCGAAGGTCGGCGAGGTCGTGAAAGGCAAGATCTCCGTCAACCGGCATGGTCTGACGGAGGAGGAACGCGAAGAGGCCGAGCGCGTGGAACGGAGAAAGAGGGCGGAGATCTCCGAGGCGGAGAAGGAACTGCTGCGCCGTCTGCGGGAGGAGCGCGAGGCGAAGCGCAACTTCAAGGCCCTGCTGCGGACGATTTCTATCCGGATGCTGCTGATGCTGTATGGCGTGGACTGGACGGATCCTTCATCGGAATCCGACAACGGCGGCGACAGTCCCGACGAAGACGTCTCTCTTGACCGCTTCATCGACCGCGTTGACGCGGCCTCATGGGCGGAGTTCATGCCGCACGGCGTCACGAAGGCGTTTTTCGGAAAGTTCAGGAAGTACTACGACAAGGACATCTTCGCCAATGCCGCCCGGAACGTCCGCGACGAGATCCGGCAGGCTGACAGCCTCATGCCGGAAGAACGCATCCCGAAAATCGGCGACATATTCTGGCGCTTCCGCAATCCCGACAAGGAGACGGTGCTGACTCCGTGGCGGACCGTCAACCGCCATCTTGCCCTGACGCTCGGCGGGTATGTGTTCTTCTCTGAAGACTTTTCAAAGGATCTTAAGGGAAATCCGCGCTTCGCCGACCTTGGCGACGTCACCGCCGAGACGCTGGGCAACGCCTCCGCAAGGATTCTTGAAATCAACTCGAAGACGGGGCTTTACCCGCTCTACGTCGTCTACTCGCTGTACCGCGCGCGGCTGAACGGCGCAGTTCCCGCGACGCCGGAGGAGGCGTTCGAAGTGTGGGACGCGGTCTGCCGCGAAAACGTGTTCGCCCTCGCGCTTACGCCAATGGCGGCTTCCATCACCCGCCGGACGCTAGTCGGCTATCGTGCCGCCACCACAAGGATCAAGGTCATGCCAAAACTCATCGACAGACTGAAGAAAAAAGGGGCGATTCCGGGCATTGTCGCCGAAATCAAAAGGGCGTCGACCTGGGGATTGCCGGACGGGGAGATAGGCGTGGACGCCGTCGTCGGCAATCCGCCGTATCAGCTGAAGGGACTCAACGACGGCGACCGCGACAATCCGATATACCATCTTTTCATGGACCTGTCGTATGCGGCGTCCGAGAAGTCCTCGCTCATCACGCCCGGACGGTTCCTTTTCAATGCGGGGCAGACGCCGAAGGACTGGAACCGGAAGATGCTCGGCGACGAACATCTCAAGGTTGTGCTGTACGAGCAGAAGACCGACGGTCTCTTCCCCGGAATCGACATCAAGGGCGGCGTTACGGTCACCTACCATGACGGCAGACGGTCGTTCGGGAAGGTCGGGACGTACACGGTCTTTTCCGAACTGAACTCGATACTCCGCAAGGTGCTTGCCTGCACGGACGGGAAGCCGATGCTGGACGGCATTGTCTCGTCACAGGGCGTTTTTAGGTTCACGAAGAGGTTCTTCGACGAGCGTCCGGAAGCCCGCGCCCTCATCGGGAAGGGGACGAACAGCAAGATCGTCTCGAAGGAGTTCGAGACCCTCCCGCAGATTTTCACGGAAAAGCCGCCGGCGGGGGAGGACTGCATTGAAATCGTCGGGCGGCTCGGCGGAGAGCGCGTCTCCCGCTTCGTCAGACGCGACTACGTGGAGTACAATGAATATCTTGAACGGCACAAAGTCCTTGTGCCGGAGGCGAACGGAACGGGCGCAATTGGCGAGGTATTGAGCTCGCCGATGATCGGCGAGCCGATGATCGGCTTTACGGACACGTTCATAGCAATCGGGAGCTTCGCCACGAAGGCGGAGGCGGACAGCTGCATGAAGTACGTCAAGACGAAGTTCGCCCGCGCGATGCTCGGCGTCCTGAAGGTCACGCAGCACAACACGAAATCCACGTGGCGGTACGTGCCGCTCCAGGATTTCACCTCCGGATCGGATATCGACTGGTCGGCTTCCGTCTCCGAAATCGATGCGCGGCTATACGCCAAGTATGGTCTTTCGGCAACGGAGCGCGAATTCATAGAGACCCGCATCAGGCCTATGGCGTAAGACGCCCTTTCCGGCAAGATCCATAACGCATCTGCCAGAGTAAATGCGTCCGTGTGGCGTCATGGCACAGAATCAGCCGCATTTACTCTGACAAGTGGCCCTAAATGGCTGGACCGCTTAATCTTCCTCGATCCAGACGTTGCGGAACTCGACCGCGCCGCCTTCTGCCTGGAGGGCGATCGCGCCCTTCGCCGCATACAGTTTTTCGACGCGGCTCTGCTCGACGCCGTTGACGCGGTTGACCATCGTGCCGTCGCGCACTTCGACCTCGACCACGTTCCACTCGCCGTCTGGCTTTTCGCTGGAGGCGTTCTTCTTGACGTTCTTCACGAGCTTGAAGGGATGGCTTTCGGGGGCGACGATTCCGTTGAACGTGCCGCCTCCAAGTCCGAGCACGTCGCCGGCGGAGCCCTTGCAGAGCTGGTTCTCGCAGCACGTCGGCAGGAACTTGCCGCTCTCGTCCGTGATCAGCACGAAGATGCCGGAGTTCGGGCTCTTCGTGGGACGCCACCAGCGGTATTCGACGTGAAGCTTGAAGTTGCCGAAGTCGCTGCGCTTCGTGCGGAGATAGCCGAACGGAGTGCCCGTGCTGCGGATCGCGCCGTCGACGACCGCCCATGTCGGCTCGGATGCCGTGTAGCCGCCGGTGACGTCGTAGTCGATGACGGACGTCCAGCCGGAGAGATCCTTGCCGTTGAACAGATGCGTCGTTCCCGCGACTGCCGCGACGGCCGCCGACATCGCAAGCGCGGCTATGGTCTTCTTCATGTTCTCTTTCCTTTCGCTTTTCCGTGTTCCGCCACGTCCGAAGAGGAGACGCCCCCTCGAATGCGCGGCGCGTCAATCATGCCAAAGATCACCTGTCGCCGCTCGGATGTTTCGCGGCGCACATCTGTTTCGCCGCGCGCAGCCTGACGCGGACGACGAGGACGAGCGTGAGGAGGACTGCCCCGACAGCCGCGACGACGAACGGCTGGCTCTTTTCGCCGAAGAGCATCGGCGCCCCCTGCGCGATCGTCGCGGCGCAGGCCTTGAGCGCCGGCGCGAAGAAGTGGCTCGCCATGTACGCGACGAGCGCGCATTTTCCGTAGAGCATGAAGGGCGCGAAGAGACGGCTTTCCTGCGCCTTCTGCGGAATGGCCTCCAGAAGTGCGAGCAGCATGATGCACCATCCCATCGCCTGTGCGGTGAAACTGACCGTGTACACGTGCTTGATTGCCGGGACGAGCGGCTTTTCGCCCATGCCGAGCAGAAGCCCGGCCGCGAGAAGACCGGAGCCCGCCGCGAAGAGAACGCCCACGCGCGCGAGCGTCCCGCTTTCGCGCCTGGCTTTCAGAAATTCGCCGCACGAGAGGCCGCAGAGCGCCATGCTGCCGAACATGAGCGAAGTCAGATACCATGTGTAGGGATGCGATGAGGGGTCGTTGAACTGCGCGAGGACAGCGCTCTTCGCTGGCAGGACGAGCGAGAGGATCTTGCCCTCGACGACCGCGGCGACGTTGCCGTGCGGAGAGTAGTCGCCGAGAAAGTGCATGAGAACACCGTACAGAAGCGCCAGCCCGAACGCCGACGACAGGTAGAGGAGCCGGTGGCGCAGGAACCTGTACACGGCCGCGGCGATGAGATAGCCCATGGCGATCGACTGGAGCGTGTTGTTGAAGTAGTTGATCTTCAGCGGGTCGAGCGTCGCCAGGTTGCCCTGCACGAGCAGTCCGCCGAACCACAGCATGGCGACGCGCGCGAAGACGTGCCGCCAGTACCTGCCGGCGTTCCTCTCGTCCCCCGAATCGGGCAGCCGCTTCGCGAGCGCGAACGGGATGGAGACGCCGGCGAGGAAGATGAAGAGGGGCATGATTATGTCCCAGAGCGTGAAGCCGCCCCAGTTGTGGTTGAACTGCGCCATGAATTTCGACGGCAGACGCCATGAGCGATCTGCGGCGACGACGAGCGGGCCGACCACGGTGAGCAGGAACATGTCGAACCCGCGGAGCAGGTCGAGCGAGAAGAGCCGTCTGGATGGAGCGTTCATGCCGCACATTCTAGCAAATGCCGTCCGACGGCTCAACTGCCGCATGGCCGGCGTCTGTTCCCGACCGCGCTTCCTTCTGCGGATTGCGGCCTGAACGGTCATGGAAAAGGTCGCGGGGCGTGATGCGATAGGCGGAGAAGAGTAAAAAGCGAAAAAGTTAGCCAAGGCTATTGCGTTGCGCGCGCCGACGTGTTATACTGCACTAACTTTTGGAAAGGCCAGGCGCCACGGGCGCTGGAAGTGCAACGTCGACAAATGGAGACAAGGCAATGGAAGAACAAGATGAACGCGTCAACGCCGCGGCAGCGGCGCACTGTGAGGAGGCGCGATGAAAGCGGCAGTAGTCTATTCAACCCTGACCGGAAACACGCGGAAGGTCGCGGAGGCGTTCTGCATCGGACTGGGCGAGGGTGCGGAGCTGTTCGACGTGGACGAGGCTCCGGCGTCGCTTGACGGCTACGACCTCGTGGCCGTGGGGTTCTGGGTCGACCGGGGGCATCCGGACGCAAAGGCGATGGAGTTCATGAAGCGCGTCGCCGGCAGAAAGGTCTTCTCCTTCTTCACCCTCGGCGCGAAGCCGGCAAGCGCACACGCATACAAGTGCGCGTACACGGCGGCGTCGTTCTACGGTGAAGGGTGCGAGCAGGTCGGGACGTGGTTCTGCCAGGGGGCGATCGACCCGAAGCTCATCGAGCGGATGCGCCGGATGCCGAAGGTCGCGGGCAGCCCGCACGCGGCGACGCCGGAGACCGAGGCGCGCTGGGCCGCCGCCGCAACGCATCCGGACGCGGCGGACATCGCGGCGGCGACCGAGGCGGCAAAGGCAGTCCGGCAGGTCGTCACGGGCGAAGACCCATATGCGGCGCTCAAGGCCAGGATGGCCGGGGCGGGGACGAAGTGAAAGCCGACAGGTCCATACTCGAATCACCGGCGGTGCTGAAGCTCAAGGCGCGTCTGAACGCGCTCCTCGACGAGTACGTCATGCACGACGGCTGGGGGCATCTTGAGATGGACATGCGCATCCTCACGCGCCACCAGAAGGAAGTCGTGATTCGCGCGGGGCGCGAGTACCGCTTCGTTGTGGATTTCCAGAACGGTCCGGCCGCGACGGGCGCGGCGGGAGTTTCAAACGCTGTCCCTTTAGGGAAGGGAAGCGAAGCGTAAAGCGAACAACGCCCGGCGGCAGGGTTGCCGCGCGGGAAACGTGAACGAGGCGGGTGGGCCGCCCAAAGGAAAGGAAACAGTCAAACGGAAAAAGGATAAAGCAATGTCTGGACAGACAATGAAGAAGCGGTCGGGCTTCACCCTGATCGAACTGCTCGTGGTCGTCGCCATCATCGCCGTAATCGGCGCGGGCGTGGCCGTAACGTACAACCGTCTCGACGAACGCGCGAAGACGGCAATGGAAATAAGCGACGTGGGGACGCTTACGAAGACGATCCAGCACTGGTCGTTCCTCCACAACTGGGCGCTTCCGGACCGGCTTGATTCGCTGATCGACACGGAATACCGCCTCTACTCCCAGATGCCCGCGGGATCGCTGCAGAACATCGACGACTGCAACGGGACGCGCGGCCTCTATGCGCAGGCCGGCTACACGTTCAAGGCGGCGGACGTGAACGACGACGTCGCGGACGCGCTCGCGAACGGCGGCATCTCGCTCGTCTACCTGCACGACGCCTCGCGCACCCCGGCGAACGACTCGACGTTCACCGTCGGCGACATGCTCTCCGACGTGGACACGAGCGAGACCGCCGCCACGGTCGGCTCCGACGACACGAACGCCAAGGCGCTCGCCCAGGCGCAGATCGACGCGCGCGCCGAAGTCGCCACGTGGAACTTCACGGACGACGGCCCCTACACCCTCACCTACACGGACTCCGAGGGCAGCGAGGTGACCGTGAACTACGCCAGCGCGGCGGCCTTCAACCGCGCATCATCCGACGCGGAGACGATTGTCGCCGCCCGGCAGACCTGCCGCAGACTCGCGTTCATCTGGTCCGACGGCACTGACGGCTCCGGCGCCCAGATGATGGGCATGGACATGCCGATGAACCTCACGAAGGAGATCATCTCCAACTGCGGACTTACGCCCTCCGAGGTCGCCAAGCCCACGCAGACCGCGAACGAGGCTATCGCCGACGGACGCTCCTACTGGCTCATCGCGTTCGGCCTCGGCCGCTTCGCCACGATCTATCAGGGCAACGGCGCCCGCGTAGACACGCCTGTCGTCTCGAAGCGCTACAACGACGAGACGATCTACAGCCGCTACATCGTCGTCGTGAAGGTCCCGACCGACGCCTACAACTCGATGGAGAATCCCAGCGGTCTCCGTCCGCAGGTCGCGTGCGTCCTCAGTCCGCAGGGCCTCTCCGCCGCGTCGCTCTCCGACACGTACCGCAACGACGTGAAGGCCACGGAGAACTGATGTCTCGAGCGGCATATATCTCACACAGAGTCGCAGAGACACAGAGTGGTTGAACGCTCTGTGTGAGGTAAAAAAACGCGAACCGGAAATGAACTGCGGACGGAAAACAGGCTTCACGCTCGTTGAACTGCTCGTGACGATGGCCATTGTCGCCGTCGTCGGCGCGGGCGTCGCCGTCCATTACGGACGCGAGGTCGTCGACGACGCACGGCGCAAGATGACCCTGCACGAAATGGGTCAGATACGCGATGCGTTCCTGCGGTTCTACGCCGACAACTGCGGACAGCTGATGGACGGACTTACCGTCGCCGACAGCGCGACCGCGCTGCCTGACGCATTCGGCGCGCGCTTCATCGCCTCCGATTCGTGGACTTATTCACCGCCCGACGCCGCCAACCCGCAGCGCCTGTACGGAATGTTCGAGTTCTTCGAGCGCTACGGCCTCTGGCTTCTTTTCTCCAGGTCGGTCGGCGACCTAACGGACAGCGGACGCAAGGTGCAGATCTTCAGGTCGTCTTCCGAAAGCGCAAAATACGGATTCAGTCCGCCGTCTGCCGTGACAGGAGCCGGCTGGCGCGGCCCGTACCTTGATTCGCCGTCGCGGATCGACTGCGTCCCGCATTTGGACGGTGGATACGTGCCGCAGGGCGTCGTCCGTGTGGGAAGCGTCAGGAAGCGCGCCGGAGACGGAACGGTTGTCGCCGACGGCGAGGTGCGCTTTCCGCAGCCTGCGACAAGATATGACGACGGCAACGGCGGATTCTACCGCGTAGTCTATTTCGAGCATTGTCCGGACGACGGCGAGGGGCACCCGATCTACCGCCGTCTGCTGCTGATGGCGGCGGAAAACCCGTCCGCCTTTGATTCCGAAGCGGAGATCGCCCGTTTTCGCGGAAACCGCCGGTACAACGGAATAGACGCTGCGCCGCCGATCGACGAGGCGACGGGCGCAATCAAGGCGCATGACGCGGCGCATGGCGTCTTCTTCTACGAACTTCTCAACTTCGACACGGTATGCAGATGAACGCGAACGCCAGGTCCGGAATGACGCTTGTCGAGCTGCTTGTGGTGATTGCGGTGCTTGCGGCTGTCGCCGTGAGCGTGGCGGTGTCGTCGTCGGGCGCGATCGATCGGGCGCGCGCGGACGAGACGCGGCGGCAGGGCGAGGCGATGCGCGACGCGCTTGAACGCGCCGACGGACTGAGCATAGTCTCCGACCTTGGGCAGATATTCGATACGGAAACGGTCGACGAGGACGTCCGCAACGCGCGGAACGTCGCCCGGCTCGGATATCTCTTCTCCCCATCGAACGCCTTTGAGATCGCCGTCGGCGAAGGCGCTGATGCGACGGTTTCCGCTTTGTTCAAGACCGTTCCGCCGTACGACGTCATTGAGTGCGGTCTCCTCCCGACGAATTTCGCGGCCTTGGCGGGAATCTCAGCCGGGCTGGCGACTAGGTTCGCGTCCGTCACGAACGGGCTTGGCCGCGTTTCGCTTGGATGCGGCTGGCGCGGTCCGTACTGCCGCGAGCGGGTTCGCGCCGAGGACGGCACGATGCGCGACGGGTACGGCGGGCTGTGGGAATGCGCCGCGTCGCCGACGAACTGTCTGCTCATCAGCCGGGGGCGCGACAGGGCGGAGGACGGATTGGACTCCGCGAAGGACTGGCAGGACAGGGATGTGCTTTTCGATGTGCGGGCGGGGGCGAGGCTTGTCTCGCTCGCGGTCTCGCTTGACGAAGACGGCGTCGACGGCGGCTTTGCCGTCAGCAACCTGTACGTCTTCGTCTACGCGCCGAGACTGACGATAGACGGGACGGCGGACGAGATGGCGAAGATCGAAGTCGCGGCGGAGTGCCGTACGTTCCGCAACGCCGCGTCTGGAACGCTGACTGGCCTTACGGCGGGCGAGCGCGTGTTCTTCGTCGTCGGCGAGGATGCGGAAAGCAGGTTCTGCGCGGCGCGTCCGCAGCGGACGATTCTGCGCCACGGAGTGAACGAACTTCTAAAACTCAAGATTGCCAACAGGAGCGAATGAAGAGAAAGAAAGCCAGAGGCCGCAGCGATGCGGTCGCGATACACGACGGATATGCGTGGAGACTTCTGTGCGGAAGCGATCTGTGCGAGGCGTCTGCGCCGGTTGCGTCGTCTGCGGACAAGCTGCCGCAGTCTCTTGTCGACCTGGCGGCGAGGGAGAAATGCCGCCGTGTGCTGTTCCTTGTTTCAGGAGACGTCCACAGGATGGATGGCGCGATTCCGCCGGGAATGCCGCTTGAAAAGGCGAACGACGTCATCCGCGCATCGATGGCGGAGACGACGGGCGTCGAGACGGACGGCCTTGTCGTGGCTGGGATTTCGGCTACCTGGGGCGGAGTCCGCAGGCCGTTCACACTTGCAGCAGGATTCGGCGGCGACATGGCGGAGGATTTCAACGCCGCGCTTGCCGATGCGGGAATCGTCTGCGCAGGCTTCGCGTCGCTTGAACTCGCCATGCTGTCGGCATGGAAGACGGCGAACGACGGGCGAGAGCGCGTTCAGACGACGAAAGGCGGACGGCGGCGCATTCCCTATGCGATTGGCGGGCGGCGCGGCGCTGCGGGAGGGAAGGATGGAGGCGCGGGAAAACGCTACGGACGCGACGCAGTCTTGATTGCAGTCGGCGCTGGGCATTCGTTTGTCGTCCCCGCGCAGCGCGGCGCGAACGCCGGGCCGCAGAGCGTGCCGTGCGGACAACGCCATTTCGCTTCTGACCCGGCGACATGGAGCGTCCGCTTTCAGCGGGCGGCGTCGGGAATCGGCAAGGAAAGTCCGCTCCATCTGGTCGAACTGGGGGAACGAATCCCGGCGGATGCGGGAAACGCGGATGCAACGGGCGCGGATGGACGAAACGCAGTCGCGTCCGGATCGGTTGCCGGCGCTCTGCGCGAGGCTGGGTTCGCGGACGTGGTTGAAGAGGACGCCGTCGAATGGATGCGGCTGGCGGCGAAAGCGGTGTTGAGCGCAAGGCCAAACCGGTTGCATGGCGTATCCGTTCCGGTGGCGAATCCGTACGAGCCGCGCAGGCGGTTTCCGAATGAATGGATCGTTGCGGCTGCGCTCGTCATCTTTGCGCTGCCCGCAATCTACCGCGCAGCCCACGAAAGGTCTACGGAGAGGGTGTGCAGCGCTCTCGTTGCGGAGGCCGAGCCGTACCGTCCGGTGGAGAGAAGGATCGAAAAGGCGAAAAAGGTCCTTGCGGCGGCGGAGGCGGAATTGGCGCGCGAGCAGTCGACGCAGCGGGCGCGGATCGGCGCCAGGCGTCCGCTCATGGCGTTCATCTCCGTCGCGCAGCACTTCTGCAAGCATTCAGGAGACAGCCTGACGCTCGACGCAATCGAGCAGAGCGGCAGCCAGATCTCAGTGTGCGGTTCGTTCTCAGATCCGGAGGACGGCGTTGCGCTGAACAAGGGAATCCTTGAATACGCGAAACGGCATGACGTCGAGGTCGTGAAGAATGAATCGGTGAACGAGACGGCAGAGGGCGATGCGGCGTTCGCGAACCGCTTCACCATCGTGCTGGACTGCGCCAGGTTCGGGGAGGAGACGGCGAAATGAATCTTGGGGATTGGATAAGGAACACGAATTCGTGGCACTGGCTTTTCGCCGCCGTGGTGCTTTCAGCCGTCGGGTCGACGTATATGCCGAACTGCGGATGGAAGGACGCGCTTGCCTACCGGAGGACGACCCTCGAACCGCGGATAAGGAACGCAAAGGCGACGCTCGACGGCCTCCGGGCGCTCGACGAGACGGAGGCTCTG
This sequence comes from uncultured Lentisphaeraceae bacterium, assembly GCA_964386385.1. Taxonomy (GTDB): domain Bacteria; phylum Verrucomicrobiota; class Kiritimatiellia; order RFP12; family UBA1067; genus RUG572. The sequence continues at coordinate 99,937 of CAYLRN010000008.1, forward strand.
GCTGCGGACAAAAAAGCGGCGGAACTTAAGACGAAGACGGAGCGGATTCGGCAGGACTTTGCGTCATACGGACTTGAGCCGGTACCTGCAGGGGAGGAGGCGGTGTTCGCCGCGCAAAGCCGCGTGTCGGAGGCGCTGGCGAAACGCCGCATCCGGATTGTGTCGAACGGCGCGAGCGTGGCGAGGGACGAAGCAGCGTCCGCGCCGTCAAAGAGGACGCAGAAGGCGGCGTCCGCGCCAGGCGGTAGGGCGGTCGCCCCGCGACCGCCGGAGATGTCCGCCGCCGAATACCGCAGACAGGTGGAGGCGCAGGCGGCAAAGATGTCCGACAGGGCGGTGCGCGAGATGTTCCTCGCCGACGCCCGCCGCCAGATCGCCCGCATGGAGGCTGCGGAGAGGAACGCGGCGAAGAAGTCGCCATCGCCGTCCACAGGCAGAACGACCGCCACACGTCCGTCGCAGACGTCGGCAACCGCCATGTCCGGTAGGGCGGTCGCCCCGCGACCGCCGAAAGCATCCGCCGCGCCGGCGTTCCGCACTTCCGAAATCGCATACAAGGCAGTTGGCGACTTCCGCGACGTGTTCATGTTCCTTGTCGGCGAGACGTACGGCAAGGCCAACCACTCGCTGCGTGACATATCCGCGCGGCGGGGCGAGGACGGTATGGACTTCTCGTTCACACTTCAGGTACAGCACAGATGAGCGCACAGGTGGACACGTCGCGCGTCCGGCCGTCACACGCCGTGCTGTCGCTTCTGCCCGCGAAGACCGCGCGGGCGATTGGCGCATTGCCGCTTTCGGTTGACGGCGATGAGGTGACGGTCTGCCTTGCGGACGCAACGGATTTTGCCGCGACCGGGCGGGTGGAGGCTCTGCTCGCCGGACGCAGGGTAAAGTTCGTCGAAGCGCAGGACACAGTGGATTTGCGGCGCGCTCTGCGGGAGAACTATCCCGACGCCGCTCTGATGGGGGAACTTGAAAGGCCGGAGAGCCTGTTCGCGCACGTGATGCGCAGGGCGCTTGCGCTTAATGCATCGGACGTCCACGTATGCCCGACGGAGACGGAGACGCTTGTGCGTCTGCGCGTGGACGGACGGCTCGTCACGGACGTCTCCGTCGGCGTCGCCGCAGGCGGCGAGTTCGTCTCGTACGTGAAGGTGCTTGCGAACCTCGACATAGCGGAGCGGCGCGCGCCGCAGGACGGCGGCGTGGACACGTCCGTGAACGGCCTCGAGGTCAGCCTCCGCGTGGCGACGGTCCCGACGATCCACGGCGAACACGTCACGCTCCGCATCCTTTCGCAGACGCGGGAGGCGAAGCAGCTGGACACGCTCGCAAATCTCGGCTTCCATCCGCGCCATCTCCGCCTTTTCGAGAACGCGCTTGAGACTCCGGACGGCGTTGTCGTCCTCTCCGGCCCTACGGGAAGCGGAAAGACGACGACGCTGTACGCGGCGCTGCGCCGTCTCGCCATGCCGGACGACCTTCACCTCGTGAGCATCGAGAACCCCGTGGAAAAGCCGATCGCGGGCGTAACGCAGATCAAGGTCGATTCGCGTCAGGGGCGCGTCAGCTTCGAGAAGGCGCTGCGCAGCGTCCTGCGGCACGATCCGGACGTCGTGATGATCGGCGAGATTCGCGACGGGGAGACGGCGACGACTGCGTTGCGCTCCGCGCTCACCGGACATCTTGTCCTCACTACGCTGCACACGAACTCCGCGCCCGGAATCCTCACGCGGCTTGTGGATCTTGGCGTTCCGCCGTATCTCGTCGCGTCGACGCTCCGTCTTGCCGTGGCGCAGCGTCTGCTCCGCCGTCCATGCCGCGAATGCATGACATGGGAGACGGCGGACTCGGAGACGTGCCGCCGATGCGGATGGGACGTGGCGAATCCGCCGAAGATCCCGAAGACGCACGGCTGCGCCTACTGCGGAAACACAGGATATTCCGGGCGCACGGCGATATACGAGATGCTGCCTGTGGACGAGACTGTCCGCAAACTGCTTCTCAACGGCGAGAGCGAAGGGGACATCTACATGAGGCTGAAGGAGACGGCACCTGACCTGACCCTGCGCGGCGACGCGCTTGCGAAGGTTTTGGAGGGCGAGACGACGCTTGACGAGTACCGTGCGACGGTGGCTGAGGAGATTGCGTACTGATGGCGATATCCTTCGAGACGTACGGAAAGCGGAAGGACGGCGGACGGCGGGAGCGCAATCCGGCCGAGCGGTTCGCGGCGCGGTTTCTCGTCGCGAAGGGCGCGGTGGAGCAGACGTTCCTGCAGCTGGTCATCCTGCTGAAAGGCGACGTGCCGGTCGTGTCCGCGCTTGAGACCTGCGCGGAACTGTCGAAAGGCGACATTCGTCCGGCTCTCAACGAGACGGCGGAACTCGTCCGGGGCGGACTTCCGCTCGCAAAGGCGATGCGCCGGTCGATGCCGTGGATAGGCAAGCTGTTCATCGGACTAGTTGAGGTTGGCGAGGCTAACGGAACGCTTCCGCAGATGTTCGCCTATGCGGCGAAGATCATGCGCCAGAGGCGTACGATACGAAGTCAGGTGATCCGCGCAATGACGTATCCCGTGCTTGTCGTGTTCATGGGGCTTGGCGTCGGCTACTACGTGAGCGCGGTGGCGATACCGAAGATCGTCTCCGTGATGGGCAATCCCGACGCCCTGCCGCCGATCACGCGGTCTCTCCTCACTACGAGCGCGTTCCTCAAGGCAAACGGCGTGTGGCTGCTTCTTGCGCCCGCGCTTGCGGCGGCGGGATGGATGCTGCTGCGGAGAATGCCGGTCGTCGGAGTCTTCTGCGACCGCGTCTCGCTCCGCGTTCCGGTATTCGGGAAGGTCGGACGCTTCTCGGCGAACGCGCTCTTCAACCACACGGCGTCCATGCTCGTCGCGAGCGGCATTTCGGTCGTCGATGCGCTCGATCTCGTCCGCGAGACGCTTGGAAACGGATGGTACCGTCTGCAGCTGGCGGAGGTCCGTCGGAAGGTGCTGGGCGGGCGGATGTTCTCCGCCGCGCTGCGCGAGACGGCGATGCGCCGCCTTTCGCCGCTAACGCCCGCGCTCGTCAAGGTGGGCGAGAACTCCGGAAGCATGGACGAGGGACTGAACTACGTCGGCGAGTACTACGGCGAGGCGCTTGAAAGGCGGCTCGACCTTCTCGGCAAGCTGGTTGAGCCGGCGCTCATCGTCGTCGTTGGCGGAATGGTCGCGTACGTCTACATCGCATTCTTCATGGGCATGGCCGCCATGAGCGCGGCGGCAAGGTGAAAGGTTCTGCAAATGGAAAACGAGGAAGAGAGAATCGATCAACGCGCTTTTCGCTTCAGGCGCATCGCGCAATTCGCCGCCCTGCTTGCGGCCGCGACGGGAACGTTTCCGACGGTGGCGGCTGACGGAACGAACGCAGTCCCCGCGCTGCTGCGTCCGGTCACGCTCGTGGACGCGGAGGGCAAGGCGGAAACCGGCTTCGTCGATCCGTTCAGGCGTCGCGGGGACGACGGCGACGGCGGCGTAGCGTCCGAACCGGACGAGGACGGCCTCATGCGCACGACTATGGGCGAGATATCAAGCGAGTTCCGCATTCTCGCGATCACGATTCCGCAGGACACGAACACGCCCCGCGCCGCGCTCATCCAGTTCCACGACGCTGACGAGCCGGTGCTCGTCCATCAGGGCGACCTTGTGCGCGTGGACAGGTCTGGGGCGCGCGGACGCTTCGGCGCTGCGAAGGGGAAGCGTCCGCGTCCGGCCGCAGGCGGCAATGCGGCGCGTCAGCGGAAGGCGGCGGCCGCGAACGCCACCGCCGCCGCCATGCGCGGCAACGCAGACGCGGAACTTGAGGAGCAGTTGCGGAAGTTCGTGTTCTACGTGAACGTGAAGAACATAGAGCCGACGTTCATAGAGGTGTACCACAACAAGAAGCGTCCGGACGAGACGATCCGCCTGAACTGGTAGGCGCGGGAAGGAAGAGAATGAAAACCGAAAACCGTAAAATGAAAACGCTCGCCGCCGTCTGCCTTGGAGTTGCGCTCGGTGCGCTGACGTCATCCGCCGCCGCGCCGGCCGCCGCTGCGCGTCGGCCCGCGCCGCCGGTCATATCGTCGTTCATGTTCCGCGATGCGCCTATCGAGTACGCGATGAGCATCCTCGGCGAGACGTGGGGGCGGCACATCGTCGTGAACGATTCGGCGAAGCCGGTGAAGGTGAGGATTTTCCTCAAGGACATCGACTGCCTTGCCGCGCTCAAGGCCGTCTGCCACGGACACGGCCTCTGGTACCGCGAAGACCCGGAAAGCGGAATCATCTACGTCGTGACGCTCGACGAGTTCACGAAGGGCGACGCCTTCAGCGAAAAGAAGTTCGTCGAAATCGTCAATCTCGTCTATCCGCGCTGCGAGGACATCGCCGCCGCCATACAGGAGGCGTACCGCGACATGGTGATATACATGGCGCCTGACCATGACGACGACGACGACATCGGCGACATCTCCCGCGCTCTGGAGCGCATGGACGAACTTGCCGACAGGTCCACGATACTGGAGGGGAACGGCATGTCCACGCGCTCCTCGTCCCGCTCGTCCGGGCGCGGACGCTCCTCGTCTACACGCCGCAGCTCCCAGAGCCAGCGCGGCATGGAGAACGTGCGCCGGTACTACGACGACATCGAGCGCATCGACCGGCGCAACACGCAGGTGGACTTCCTGCCAAAGGGACCGGCGGCGCCGGGCGACGCCGGCGGAACCCGCGCCGACGGAACGCCGAGGACGCTCCGCCCGAGCATGGTGTTCGCGTCGATCGTGCGGCGGTCGAACTCGATTGTCCTGCGCTCGTCCGACAGGGAGATGCTCATGCAGATAAAGGAGACGATACGCCAGCTGGACATTCCGCGCGCACAGGTGCTGCTTGAAGTGCGCGTGCTGCAGCTCGACGTCAGCGACGAAGCGGACAGGGAACTCGGCTTCCTCCTGAACGGCAGCAGCCATTCGTTCGGAAAGGTGGAAGGGGGATTCAGCAAGAGCATGGCGGTGGACGACGCCTCGTCAACGGAACTCGGCGGCCTTGCGATCGGCGAATCCGCGCTCTACCCGAACCATTCCGTCTTCCAGCTGCTCAACCGGCACTACTCCGTCAGGCTCAACCTTCTCGACAGCAAGGGGAAGGTTCGCGCCCTTGCGACGCCGAGCCTGATGGTTGCCGACTACGAGGCGTCGCGCATATTCCTCGGCACGACGCGCTACGTGCAGACCGGCTTCACGGCCGGCTCGTCGCTCGTGGGCGACGGCGTAGGGTCGCAGACGTCCACGACGTCCAACTTCGAGGAGCGCAACGTCGGAACCGCGCTCGTCATCACGCCGAAGGTGCATTCCGACGGCACGGTCACGCTCCGCATCATGCAGGAGAACTCCGCGGCGCAGGAGGAGCGGGCGGTCAGCACGTCGGCGGGGACGTTCTACGAGACGCCCATAAAGCGCGAGACGATAACCTCCTCCATAGTGGCGAAGAACGGAGAGACGATTGCGCTCGGCGGACTGATGCAGCACGAGGAGAACGACACGCTCTACAAGATTCCCTGGCTCGGCGACATTCCGTATATTGGAGCTCTGTTTCGGCACAAGGCGCGGAGCGAAAGCGACTACGAGCTCGTCGTGCTGATAAAGCCGACGGTCGTACTCACGCCCGGCGCCGCCTCCGGCGCGTCGCGGGAGTTTCTGCTGGACAACGTGCAGGACGGACGCAACCTCCACGAGGCGATGGAGAAGACACGCGCGCAGCGCCGCGAAAACGCGGAGAGTAAACTTTCTGTCCCTGACGCCTCCGGCACGAACGCAGTCGTCAACGCGGATTTCGACATGGACTGGATGCCGAAGCGCGGCAGGGCGGCGAAGAACGCAGAGGGTGGCAAATGACCGATCCGGTTCTCGATCCGCTCTTCGCGATGATGGTGGATGCCGACGCGACGGACCTGCACTGGTTCGACGGCGGCATCCCAACGCTCCGCGTCCATGGACGGCTCGTCAACGTCGAGCCGCCGCCGGAACTCGCCGGAATGCAGTTTGAAACGCTTACCTCCCGGCTCATCGGCGAAAGGGCGATGGACGCGCTGCGTCGCGAACGCGAATACGACGGCGCGGCGACAGTCCCCGGCAGCCGCCGCATCCGCATCAACGCCTACTGGAAACTCGGACGTCTCGCGTGGGCGATACGTCTGCTGCCGAACCGCTTCTTCGCGTTCGAGGAACTTGGGCTGCCGATTCCGCTCCTTGAGGGGATATGCGCGATGCGGCAGGGTCTGATACTCGTCACGGGCGCGACCGGCAGCGGAAAGACGACGACGCTTGCGAGCATTCTCCACCGCATCAACGAGACGCGGAGCGAACACATATTCACCATCGAGGACCCCGTGGAGTACGTGCATGAATCCGTCCGGTGCCTCGTCTCGCAGCGAGAGGTCGGACACGACACGGCGAGTTTCCACGACGCGCTCCGCAGCGTTCTGCGGGAAGACCCGGACGTCGTCCTTCTCGGCGAAATGCGCGACCGCGTTTCGATGGACGCAGCGCTGACGCTTGCGGAGACAGGACACCTCACGTTCGCGACGCTCCACACGAGCGGCGCGGCGGAAAGCGTGAGCCGCCTCATCAGCGCGTTCGACGCGATGGAGCAGCAGCAGGTGCGCGAACGCCTTGCGTCCAACCTCAAGGTGGTGCTGACGCAGCAGCTCGTGCCGTGGACGGACGGGGCCGGGCGTTCCCTCTGCGCCGAGATCATGACGTCCACGAAGGCGATACAGTCGTCGATACGCGACAGGAAGGAACGCCAGCTTGCCTCGCTCATCGAACTTGGCGCGGAGCAGGGCATGGTGACGATGAACGGCTCGCTCATGGAACTCGTGCGCCGCCGCCGCATCACGTTCGCCGACGCCATGCGCCATTCCAACGACCCCGATTCCCTTGAAAGGATGGTATAGTCAAATGACAATGCTTCTCTACCCTTTGAGACTGTGCAGGATTTTCATTGGCAAGGCAATGAATCTGGTTTTGGCTTCATGGTATCTTTTGTTAGGCCACATCTGCCTGCGGAATGGACTGCGTGGCAGAGGACTCTATTATGTGGGCGATTTCTACTTTACCCTCAACATGGTCGTCAGCAGCGCTCGATTGAACAGGAAATCCGTGGCATACTGGCGTCTTGCCGCTCGGGAAGGCGACGCCGATGCAATGAGCAATCTTGCCGGGTCATTTGCATTGGGCGATGGCTGCATAAAAGATCTCGCCTTGGCCATTCGCATATATCAGAGGGCGGCTGATCTTGACAGTACTCCGGCGATGGAGAACCTTGGCTGGTGCTATCAGGTTGGCGAGGGCGTTCCACAGGATTTTCGGCGATCCGTCATCCTGCTTAAGAAAGCGGCAAAGCGGGGACTTGGCATCTCAATCTACCATCTTGGACTTGCCTATTACAAGGGCGAGGGTGTTCGGCGCGATTTGCGCAAGGCCGCCGCGTGTTTTCGGGAGGCAGCCCGCAAGGGCGAGACATACGCCCAGTATGAATATGCGGTGTGCCTGTCGGATGGTGAGGGTGTGAGAAGGAACAGGTGGCTGGCCGTTCTGTGGCTGTGCCGGTCGTATGTGACCGGTGGATGTGTCACTTCGCAGGAAATCATTGAGAAGGGTGCGTTGCTTCGATGGCTGTACGGAGCGATTGAGATGGATGACGAAGGGCATGTCTTGGACGAATCGTCTAATGAGCCGCAAAGAGATGGGAAAGAAGAAGGAACATGATTAATCGTTTTCTGCTGCCGTCCGACAGGGCGGAACTGATTAAAAGGCTCTCCGAGAAGGGGGGCGGACACGGCGAGATGATGATGGGCATGATGAAGGGCGGAGATTCGCGATCTGCAGATGGGACGTGGAAGTCCCTGCGCCCGTCCGAAAGCGGTCCGCTGATCGTCTACGTCCACGTGCCGTTCTGCGTCAGCCGCTGCTCGTTCTGTGGCTTCTACCGCAACAGAGCGGACGACGCGGCGATCGAGGCGTACGTGGAGCGTCTGCTCGTGGAGATCGACCGCGTTGCGGACGAGGGGGCGTTCACGCGCAAGCCGGTGAACGTGGTCTACTTCGGCGGCGGTACGCCGACCGCGCTCACGGCGGACCAGATCCGCCGGACAGTAGGGAAACTCCACGACCGCTTCCGCATCGCCCCGGACTGCGAGTTCACGATTGAGGGGCGGCTTTTCGCGTTCGACGACGAGCGCGTCCGCGCCTGTCTCGAATCCGGCGTAAACCGCCTCTCGTTCGGCGTCCAGAGCTTCGAGACGGAACTGCGGCGCAGTCTCGGCCGCCGTCTTTCGCGGGAGGAGACGCTTGGGCGCCTGTCGCGCATCAAGGAGATTTGCGGCGACCGCGTCGCGCTCGTCGCGGACCTGATCTACGGACTGCCCGGCCAGACGCAGTCCGACTGGATGGATCGGAACGTCAAGACCGCGCATTTCGATTCCGCGCTCGACGCGATCGACCTCTACTCCCTCAAGGTCGTGCCGGGAATGCCGCTTGCACAGAGGCTCGCGAAGGAAGGCGCCTGGAGCGAGGAGGAACGTCTCGCCCGCCACGCGGAGGCGAGCGACTGGCTCGCCGCGCAGGGCTGGCGGCAGCTCTCCACGACGCACTGGGGACGCAACTCGCTCGAACGCAACCTCTACAACACGTACGCGAAGACGAGAGTGGACATGGTTCCGTTCGGGTGCGGCGCGGGCGGATTCATCGGCGACTGGAGCATCATGCAGGAAATCTCGCTTCAGCGCTACCTCAAGGCGGTCGACGATGGGCGCAAACCCATAGCCAACGTCGTCGCCAATCCGCCAATGCGGCGCGACGCAATCCGCTTCACTCGCATGACGGATCTCGGCCGGTTCGATCCCGATGAAATCCCGGAGACGGACTTCTCGCCGATTCTCGGCAACTGGACGGCGGCGGGCGTGTGGCGGCCAATGGCGGAGGCTGTCGGCGTTTCGCATTCCGGACAGGTAGGGCGGTCGCCCCGCGACCGCCGCTGCCGTCTCACGCGCCTCGGAGAGTACTACCAGACGAAAATCAACTCGATGCTCATCGGCTTCCACATGGCTTCGCATTCGTCCATTGCGGACAGGATCAGGATGGAGGGAAACGCGCTATCTGGAAAGATGAAAGGCTGACCATGGCATATTCACGGAAAACGCCACGCCTGCGGCGCAGCTTCTACTGGGACACCGAATCGCTTGTCGTGGTAGGACTGTTCACCGCGCTATCGAAGGTCGTCTCGCTGATGATCGCGCTGCTTGGCGGCGGAATGAACCCGCTCACGCTCTTCCTCAAGAACGGGGTGGCGACTGCGCTTCTCGTGGTGATGGTGGCGCGGGTGAGGAAGTTCGGCGTCCTTGCGCTCTACGTGCTCGTGGGGCAGGTCGTCTCCTTCCTGATCGCGGGCGGCGGGATGTCCATGCTTCTGCCGGGCTTTCTCATTGCCGCGCTTGCGAGCGACGCGCTCATTGCGCTTTGCGGCGGCTATCGCCGCGTGGGGGCGGTGCTTGCGGGGGTGGCTCTGTACGACTTTCTCGGACGCGCCCTGTCGCTGGGCTACTCGCTCGTCCATTCCCGCGAGAACTTGGCGATGGTGATGGTTGCCGCAGTGTTCATCGTTCTTGGGTATCTCGGATGTCTTTTAATCGGCCTCCCGTGCGGGGCCAGGTTCGTGAAGGAGCTGCGCCATGCCGGCATTGTCCGCGAAGTTTGATCCCGACGCCACGCTCGGGCGGAAGGATGCGTTCGACATTCGGACGCGCCTTCTCGTGTCGCTCGCCGTGACGTCCGCGACCCTGTACCTCTCGTCCAACGCGACGCTTGCGGCGATGTCCGCGTTCTCGTTCGCATATCTCCTTCAGACGAAGCGGTACAGGGTGATCGTGTGCGCCTATTTGCTGATGCTTGCGATGACGCTTCTCTCGCTTGGGATAATCTACGTCTCGTCGCGTCTGCTCCTCTGGGCGTTCCCCGGGACGGGAACGTCGCGGATGATGGCGGGAGTGTTCAAGGGTTTCCATACGCCATTCCTGCGGTCGATTCCGTCGATGAACGTGCTGCTTGCGATCGGCCTCAACTTTTCCGTGCAGGGATTCGTGGGTACGATGAAGAGCGTGCGACTTCCGCGGTTCCTCTTCATTCCGCTCATGGTGTTCTGCCGGTTCGTGCCGGAGTTCGTGGACGTGATAAGGCAACTGCGGGACGCCGTCCGGATGCGCGGGTTCGCCGTCGGGTTCGGTTCGGCAGTTATCCATCCGTTCCAGACTATCCGCCTCACGGTGACGCCGCTCGTGATGCGGACGCTGCGCATGGCGGACAACCTCTCGATGGCGGCGGAGATGAAGCGCATCGGCTACGCGAAACGTCCGACGCAGCTGCGAACGCTCCGCTTCCGCGGCGCGGACTTCGCGCTCCTCGCCGCCACCGCCGCCGTATGCGCCGCGCTCTGCGCCTGGCAGGCATGGACGCGCAAGGAAATTTCTCACGCAGAGACGCAGAGAGGTGGGGAGGACCGGATTTATTCACACAGAGGCACAGAGCCACAGAGTTGGAGGAGTTTTCACCGCCCTCCAACATCCCCATCTCTGTGTCTCCGTGTCTCTGTGTGAGTAACAATCGACTTCAACTTAACCACACAATCTCACTCAACATGAACGCTATCGTTGCCGACAGACTTACGTACCGCTATCCGTTCTGCGACGCGCCGTCGCTCGACGGGGTGTCGTTCACGCTCGAAAAGGGCGAGGCGATGCTCGTAACGGGCGCGAGCGGATGCGGAAAGTCAACCCTCCTGCGTATCCTGAACGGTCTCATCCCCAGCCACTTCAAGGGAAGCCTCGAAGGGCGGATAAACGTCCTCGGAATCGAATTCCCCGCGCCGCTCGAAGAGGTCAGCCGCCGCGTCGGGACTGTTCTGCAGAACCCGGAAGAGCAGGTCATGGCGACGACAGTGCAGGAGGAAGTCGCGCTTGCGCTCGAATGGCAGAGCGTTCCGCAGGACGAGATACGCCGCCGGACAGGCGAGGCGCTTGCGGAGTTCGGACTGGCCACGCTTGCGGCGCGGTCGGTCTTCAACCTCTCGTCCGGCGAACGCCAGAAATGCGTCCTTGCCGCCGTCGCCGCGACGGGTGCGGACGTCGTCGTGATGGACGAGCCGACGGCCAACCTTTCGCCGGAGGCGACGGAGGAATTGGCGCAGGTCTGCGCGGCGCTGAAAAGGCGCGGCGTGGCGATCGTCGTCGCCGACCACCGCCTTTACTGGCTGCGCGGCGTCGTGGACAGGCTGCTCGTGCTCAAGGACGGACGCGCGGCGTTCGAGGCGCGTCGCGGCGCGGATGGCGTCGATCCGCTTGACAGGCTTGCCGCCGAGCCGGATTTCGCCTCTTGGGGACTGCGCCGCGTGGACGTGTCGCGTCCGTCCCTCGTCCCCGCCGCGTCACTGTGCGAGACCGCTCCCGCCGCAGTCGCAATCCGCAATCTCTCGTTCAGGTACTCGAAGAAGTCCGAATGGCTATACCATGACTGCTCCACCGCGATTCCGCGTGAACGCATCTGCGCGGTCGTCGGGGAGAACGGCGCGGGGAAGACGACGCTTGCGCGGCTTCTCTGCGGACTTCTCAAACCTTCGGGCGGCGAAATCGGGCTGAGGACGGACGCGAAGCGCGCGCGCCCGTTCACGATGCGCGAACTCCGGTCGCGGACCGCGTTCGTGATGCAGCAGATGGACATACAGCTCTATATGCGCACGGTAGAGGAGGAACTTCTCTTTTCCGCGCCGCGTACCGTGTCCAAGGCTGAGCGCATGGAGAACGCGGCGCATTGGCTTGAAGTGTTCGGAATCGCGCATCTGAAGGATCGTCATCCGCATTCGCTTTCGGGCGGAGAGAAGCAGCGGCTCGTAGTCGCGTGCGCGCTGATGAAGCGTCCGGACCTTCTGATCCTCGACGAGCCGACGAGCGGACTTGACGGACGCAACATGCGCGTGATTGCGCGGGAACTCCGGCTCTACGCGAAGAAGGGCGGGACTGTCCTTCTCATCTCGCACGACCTTGAACTGCTTGGGCTTGTCGCCGACTGCCGGGTCGAAATCGTCCGTGCCGAGCCTCCGAAGGAGGAATGCGCATGACGCCGCCCGACGTCGGTGCGCTCTTCAAGCCGCCGCTTAAGGACGGCGCGGGGGTGAAAGCCGGAATCCGCGAATCGGTTCGCGTCCTATGCGGGTTCTACCGCGACCATGCGCGGCTTATGGCTGCCGACCTCGTCTGCCGCGTGGCGCGGAGCGGACTTCAGCTGCTCGTGCCGGTCGTCGCGCTCAAGGTCTTCCAGGTCTATCTGCCGGACGGCGACCTGGCAGCGACCGGGCGGGCGGCGATGGCGTTCGCCGCGCTCGCGGCGATGTCGGCGGCGTTCGAGTGGGGCGGGACGATCTGCGGGCAGAAACTCGGCTTCCGCATCGAGGCGGAGATGCGCGAGCGGCTTTTCGACCACGTTCAGCGTCTGCCGTTCGCGTACTTCGACCGTACGAAGACGGGCGAGATCCTGAGCCGCATCACGGGCGACCTTCGTCAAGTGGGGTCGACCGCCCACCTGATGCCGGAGGCGCTTGTGGAGATTGCGCTGATGCTGACCGGTTCGTTCGCGGTGATGTTCTCGCTCAACGCGGCGCTTGCGGCGTGGACGCTTCTTCCGGTGCCGTTCATTCTCGTGTTCGCCGGTGCGTTCCAGAAGCGCATCCACGCAACCTGGCGCGGCAACCGCCGCGAGGCCGCCGCGTTCGCCGCGCACGTCGAGAACGCAGTGCAGGGGATACGCGAAGTCAAGAGCTTCACGTGCGAGGACCGCGAGAGGGCGGCGTTCCGGCGTGTGAACGACCGGTTCCGCCTCTCGTTCGAGAGGATGTCGTCGCTCTACGCGCCGCTCAACTCCGGCACGCAGCTGATGCTGGAAGGGTATTCGCTCATGTACATCGCGCTCGGCGCGTGGATGGCGGCGCACGGGTCGACGACGGTCGGACAGGTCTTCGCGTTCTACATGTATTCGCGCTACGTCACGACGCCGATGATGCGAGTCGTCAATTTTCTCGACATGTTCCAGCAGGGAATCGTCGGCTGCCGCCGGTATCTCGAAGTGCTGAAGGAGCCGCCGGAGGAGGACGGCAGACGTAATCCGGTGGCGGACGGCAAGGCGGAACGTCACATCGGCGAGTTGCGCGAAGACGGCATTTCCGCAGGGCGGATCGAGTTCCGCGGCGTCCGCTTCCGCTATCCTGGGACGGAGAAGGACGTGCTGGACATACCGGAGTTCACGATTCCCGCCGGGAGCGTCTGCGCGTTCGTCGGGCCGTCAGGCGGTGGGAAGTCGACAGCCGCCGCGCTGATTCCGCGCTTCTACGACCCAACGGAGGGGCGTATCCTGATCGACGGACGCGACACGGCGGAGATTCCGAAGAGGACGCTCCGCTCCGCCATCGGCATGGTGGCGCAGCGTCCGTTCCTCTTCGACGGCACGATACGCGAAAACCTGATGCTCGGCCTTGCGGACGCGGGGGCGGATTCTGCTGAACCGTGCAATGGACAGGCGTCTGACCGGCATTCCGGTAGGGCGCGACGTCCTCGTCGCGCCGAACTGGACGCTCGGTTCATGTCGGCTCTTGCCGATGCCAACCTGGCGGAATTTGTTCGTGAACTGCCGGACGGCCTTGACACGGAGGTCGGCGAACGCGGAGTGCGCCTTTCGGGCGGACAGGCCCAGCGCATCGCCATCGCCCGCGTGTTCCTGAAGGATCCGGCGATCCTCATCCTGGACGAGGCGACGAGCGCGCTCGACACGTTCGCCGAGGCGGCGGTGCAGGATGCGCTCGGACGCCTTGCGCGGGGGCGGACGACGATCGTCATCGCGCACCGGCTCACGACGATTCGCCGCGCGACGGAGATCTGCTATCTCGAACGCGGGCGCATAGTCGAATCCGGTTCGCATGGGGAACTTCTCGCCCTCAACGGACGCTACCGCGCACTCCTCGCCGTCGCCTCCGGCCAGTAACGTGGATTGCCATTCTATTCTTCTATGTGCGAAAAACTGGTCGATGAACTGATGGCAGCATCCGAAAACCGGCACAGCGTGGACACCAGACAGTCGATTTTCCGCTCGTCAGACAGTGCATTGGAAAGGAGCGGCAGCAAGGGAGACCTGAAACCGATGATTGGATCTATGAATCGTAGTTTTCCGTTGTCGTCAACGAGGACGTTGTCCCCATCCTGTCCGACGTCGGTGACAAACGCATAGTCATTTCCGAAGCAGTACCGGCCTTCTGCGCAAAATCCCATCTGGCGCAGATGTTCCGATATCTGGATGTCGTCCGGACGCATATCGGAGCGGACTGCCTGCTGCCTGAAAACAAGACGCGCTTCGCCGCAGCTCTCGCTCACGCCGAGATATTCCAGCCGGCAATCGTGGAACAGGATGTTGTGGACAACGTGTCGAACAGCACGTGCTCTGGCGAATGCTTTTTTAGGTGGAGTTTTGCGAATGGATTTTTGATTTTGTAATAAACTTGGTCTTTCTGCACCATCCGCACGTCGCTTTCGCCTGTGCGGATCGTATAGCGTGTCCCTGGAACTTCGGCGATTTCGATAAACTGTCCGATTCGCCTGGCGGCGGCGATTAGCGCATTGCTCTTTTGGCGTATCGGATCCGTCTGCATCTCCCAAGGATCTCGGCTTCGTTCATCGGCGCACGCTCGCGCAAGCACTCTAATACGGCCGACATCAGATACGGCCTGGTCGCGGATGGACGAGAATGGATGAACGTCTCCACGCTCTCGTCCACTCCTTCCAGGTACAGACCTTGGATCTCCTCCTGCATGACAAATTCCTTTCAGCAGACTAAAGATGGAACCGATGAATTTCACGGGCGCGACCGTATGTTGTTTTTCACCATGGCTCGATGACGGCTTCGTAAATAAAACTGTAGATATTCTACCACATTTCAGGTATGCCGTGTGCGGTCTACGTCTGCGGAGAGCCGAAATCCAGTCTCGGCAGGGAGGCGACGATCTTCTGCGTCTCGACGCTCATCCGGATCACGCGGGAGAGGAGGTCGAGGACGTAGCAATGCACCGCACCCTCCGGCTGCGGCTGGACAAATTGAAAGGCACAATCCTGATATCGCGCCCCAGCCATACCTGCAACAACATCACCTCCGCTTAAGGCGGACGTTCTCATCAGGGTCAAGAGAAAGGCCGTTTCGCGCAATGCCGCTTTGTGGTATAATCCTCGGCGTTCTGCGCAAGGCGGCAAGGCCGCTTCGCGCGGGACCGGACGCGGCGGGGAGAAATCCGCCGCGACGAAAGGCAATTTGGCATCAACGCCAGCAAGTCGTTCTCCAGAAATACTACCACTATTTCATATCCTGAACGGCATGTCGGTGGAGGTGCGCCCATATGGGCGCACTTCCTCTTTCATGTATTCAGGTAGGCCTGTGGTAGGGCTTCTGGAGAGTACATGAAAGAGGAAGCGCGCTCTTTTTCGTGCATCGGAATCGTCCGACGAAGTTATCTGCGCCGGAGACGATGCACGACAATGCGTTCACGCGGAAAGAATGGGGACATCCCATGGCAGACAACGTTCAGCGACCTGTTTGAGGTTCGCCAGCCATGCCCGGATGCAGAGTGGAAATTCCCGCTCCGCGACATCGCGGATGAAGGAACCGGTTCTGGCATAGACCTCGCCTACGACCGCGAACGGTATCTCCACGACGTCGTTGAAACTGGACTCTCCGAGACGTGGAACCGCATCTGCCGTTGGACGCTCGCGAATGGCGGCAGCGTAAACCCCTTTCTCTCCGTCGACGGCTTCGGCGAACTGTACGAGGAAGGGCTTGCCCTCTGCGACAAAAACGAAAAGAAGACGGCAGGGCAGTACTACACTCCGCCAGACGTCGCGGACTTGATGGCGGAATGGTTCGATCGCCTTGACGGAGACGCCGTCTGCGACGTCGGATGCGGGGTCGGCAACCTGACGCTGGCGTACTTCCGTAGAATCGGACACGACAGGGCGAAAGAGATTCTGAAGCGCGGGCTTCTCCATCTCTATGACGTGGACGAGACGGCTCTGACAATCTGCATGACGACAATCGCCGTCAAGTATGGACTGGAGTTCATCGTCCGGATGCACGCATACGCTGCTGACTTCCTCGACGCGGGCGTGTTCCTTCCGCAGAACTGCAAGATCATATCGAATCCGCCCTACGCGGCGGTGAAGGAGATTCCGGACACATGGCGGCGGACGGACGTCGTGATGTCGTCGAAGGAGCTCTACGCCGCGTTTCTTGAGAAGATTCTTCTCCAGAGCCGGGCGTCAGTTGTCATCACACCGTACAGTTTCATCGGCGGCGCGAAGTTTCTTCCGCTGCGTCGCGTCATGAACGGGTTCTGCGGCTTTGTCGTATCGTTCGACAACGTCCCCGGCGCGATTTTCAACGGCAGGAAGCACGGCACGTTCAACTCGAACATGGGGAATTCCGTAAGGGCGGCAATCACGGTCGTGGAGGGCGGAAAGCGCACAATGGGATTCAGATTCAGTCCGCCCATCAGGTTCAAGGGGCGAGAACGGAAGGAACTGCTGACGTGTGAACGGCTTGAAACGTTCGTCGGGCGGCGGCGGCAGACCGTGACGCCGGCGCGGCCGATGTTCGCGAAATGCGACAGGCGGCTTGAGTATATACTTGAAGCGTGGGATGGCAAAAGCCACGCGAACCTTGGGGACTTCGTTTCGGAGGACGGCACACACCGCCTCTATGTGCCAAACTCGTGCCGGTATTACACTACGGCGGTTGACGTGCCGCTTTCGCGCAAGGGGCAGATGACTCTGCGGTTTCGCGACGAAGATGCGTTCTGGTATGCCATGGCGATGGTCAACTCGTCTTTCGCGTACTGGCACTGGCGGCTTTACGACGGCGGCATTACGTATCCGTCCGGACTTCTGATGAGGATGCCTGTTTTCATGGACGCGCTTTCACGCGAGGACCTTGACTTCTTCCGAAAAATCGGGCGTGAGATGATGGAGACGGCGAAGTCGTTCGCGGTCGTCAAGGCGAACGTCGGGATGCAGGAGAACGTGAAGTTCCCGCGAACCTGCAGGGACAGGCTGAATCGCAGGCTTCTTGACTCGCTGGGAATCTCCGACGACGAGAGCGTCTTCGACATAGTCCATTCGAACACGGCACTGGAGGTGAACGCATGAAGGCAGACATTCCGCTGACGTTTGCGCAGCGCGAGATAATGTCCGAGTTCTACAACGCCGGGCGGGAGCGCGTCCTGCTCGACAAGAGCGAACGGATGGGGCTGTGGAAGATGGTGAAAGGCGGCGGAGTCCCTTCCGACATGATGCGCCGATTCGACAGCGAATGCCCTGCGCTTGCCCACCAGATACGGAAGCATGGATCGGACGGCGGCAACGTCCAGTCGGCCGTCTTCAGCGAGTGCGTGTACGCACAGGCTCTTGCGAATGTCTTCGCGCTTCCAGTGTTCATGAACTGTCTGCAGGACGCCTCGTTCCTGCCTTCCTCGGTAGTTCGGCTGCTGGACTCCTACTGCCTCGTTCCGCGCTACGCCTACGTCGGGGCCGACGGGCGGCGCATGCTCATACAGGCCGGAGGATGCGGCGGCGTGGACAGCGCACTCATCACCGTGATCGACTTCAAGGTGTTCACGATAGAGTTCAAGGAGCCTGGCGCGAAGACGAGCGAACCCGACCTGCCGAAGTACGGCGAGGACGGACTGCTTCGGGTGACAGAGGCGTTCCTGTCGCGATACCCGCAGTTCGGCCCGATGCTGTCGAAGCAGACACAACTGAACTTCTTCGACGCGATGGGACACAACGTCAACGCATTCTCGTACGAAAGCGTGAACGTCGCCGTCACAAGCAACTACAACACGAAGAAGTTCGCGGACGTCGTCTGCACGGAAAGCGAGGAGGCGCACCTCGTCATGATACCGGTGAACCATGTCGAGGGATGGGCGCGGATAGAGGGCGAGATCCGCCCCGCCGGAAGAAACCACTACGCCGTGTGGACGCCGTGTGCCCTGCGCAGATTCCTGACGGAGGCCGGCGCGGCGGAGAATGAGGGAATCGTCACGATACCCGCAGAAAGGCTGAAAACGGTCGCACCGAGAGGAGGTCTGGGCGTGTCGCGCTACAAGATAAATCCGCTCTTCTTCGTGTTCGCGGAGGATTGCCTCGTAGCGGACGATGCCGCGAAGTTTCCGATTGACGCGGTACGCCAGCTGAACCCGACAATCGCAGGCAAGATGTTCTTCGAGGGTCTTCAGTACGACGACGTGCGCGGACACTACGCGCCGCAGTTTTCGGGGACGCGGATTTGATATAATCGGCGGTTAGAGCAACCGCCATGAAATACCGCGTCAGGATAACGGAGACATACACGTACGAAAGAGAAATGGAGTGCGGAGACGAATCCGAACTCCAGGACGTCCTGCACGAGCAGATTCCGCCGCTCGTAGACATGGACAGGACGGCGATTGAGCGCATCCGCCGCGACGGCCTCGACTTCAGAAGCGAATTCGAGTGGTAGAGTTTCGCCTATTGGATTGACTATGGCGCTGCATCGACATCGGTTAGTCTGCTTCGTCGCGCTGCCGCCTGCCCCTACACGAGTTTGCAAACTCGTGTAGGGGTGATTCACGCGAAGATCGGCCTGTCAGAACGAGAACACGCGAAAGAGGCTCATGTCTCCGTGCCGCCGTAGAGCGGATTGACTTCCGCCACGGTCACCTTCCCGCGCACGTCCGCGCGGACATTCTGACATTGCGCCGGCATCTACCCGAATACGCCCGTGGCGACGATGCTCCTTACCAGCTGCTCGACAACCGGGACGGACACGCTGTTGCCGATGAGCTTCATCCATCTTGACCGCGTGTCGGGAAGGATGAAGTCCGACGGAAAGCCCTGGACGCGGCAGGCCTCGCTTTTCGTGATGCGGCGATAGCGACCGGCCTTGTAGACCTCCTCTATGAACCGACGGCGGTACGTCTCCCTGTCCGTTGCCGCTATGGACAGGTCTGTGACGTAGTCGTTCGAGTCGCTTGCGACAAGCGTGGGGAAAATGTTCGAGGTCGGCAGGAAAACACGGTTCACCCCGAACAGCCCCGTGCTGATCTTCGTGTACCTGAAATCGTAGCGGACTTCATCGGCTTCGACGACGCCTTTTTCCACGAGCGCGGGAAGCACCCTGTCGAAACGGACTTTGGCCATCTTCAGTTTTCTGTCAGTGCCGAAGTTGTCGGGAACCAGACGTCCGTTCTCCGCATGTTCAACGACAAGCCGCTCCTGCTCCGTCAGGTCTGCGCAATCGGGCTGAACGACCTTGTAGCAGTACGTCTCGGGCTTGATTATTCCCTTGTCGCACAGACCGTCGATGTCGCCCTGTTCTATGGACGCGTCCAGTTTCCGGAAATGCACAAGCGACAGCGGGTTGCCGTCAAGTCTTCCGTAGTCGCGCCTGCGCCGGTTGCGGAGAAGGAGAAGGCATATCATCTTTTCCTTCGGCGTCGTGTCAAGGATGTCCCACGAATGGATCGTGGTGTCGCCGTTCCTGAGGTCGTTGAAGAGGAAATAGTCGTTGAAGCCGTTGTTGTTCGTCGAGAGGCTTGTGCGCCCCGGCCTGCCACTTGCGACTTCGCCGAAAAGGTCTCGTTCGGTTACGGCAGGATGGCAGACGACGCTTCTGCCTCCGTCCAGTATGTCGCACAGCCTGACCGCTCCACGCGATGTCTTCGGCAGCTGAAAGCGCTCATGGTGTCTTTTCTTCGCGAAGCCGATGACGTAGATCCTGACGCGACTCTGCGGAACGCCGTAGTCGAACGAGTTGAGGACATGGACGGAGGCGTGGTAGCCGGCCTCGGCGATCCGCCGCATGATGTAGCCGAGCGCGTCCCGGTTGCGCGGGTCCACCAGCCCCTTGACGTTCTCGAACAGAAACGCCTTTGGGCGCGACCTGTTGAGAAGGTGGAGTGCGTCGTTCCACAGCTGGCCGCGGTCGTCGTCGAAGCCAAGATTGCGTCCGGCGATTGACCAGCTCTGGCATGGGACGCCGCCCGTCATGAAATCGTGCGGCGGAAGGTCGTCCAGTTTCGTTATGTCGCCGAAGTTCGTCTCCGCCGAATCGGCGTAGTTGGCCTCGTAGGCGGCAATGGCATCTGGATTGATTTCGCTGTAGCCAATCGTCACGCCTCCGTTGCGGGCCGCCGCAAGCCTAAATCCGCCAATCCCGGCAAAAAGGTCTATGTGCGTCCAGTTCATTTGAGCGTCAGCCCCCTTGCATCCTGCGGAGGTTCCATTCCGAGGAAATCACGGTATATCGCCTCCCTGTAGCTTTCGCCAAGTTTGTTCACCTCTTCAATGAACGTCCTGTACGTTCCCGCCCCGCCGATCAGGTCCCAGAACTCCTCGCCCATCAGGACAGATGGGGCTCGCTTCATGTCAAACCATCTCGCAGGGAACGACCATGCGTAGTCCTCGCGACGTCCGTAAGGGTTGTAGACGAGTGCATAGAATGCATAGTCCGTCTTCCGTGGCGTCATCGCCAGCAGTTTGAGCATCTTCTCCTTGCTGACCTTCGTCTGGTCGCTGTTCGGCAGCGGCGCTTTCAGTTCAAAGGCATACTTCTTGCCGGTGACCGAACTGTCTATGAACAGGTCGCAGGTGACTGGACATGGCACAAGTTCGCCGCCCCCCGCAAGGACATATGCAAGTTCCTCGTTCCAGTCAGGACGCAACCTCTGCCGTTCTGCGCGGGTTGCGTGTTCGAGCCGGTTGAGGACTTCCTGTATGCGGCGCAGACGCTCGCTCCGTATCGTCCCCTGAATCGTCATTCCCTTGTGGCAGCTGCCATGCATCTCCCTTGCGACAACCATGGCGAGCCGTTCCCACACGGTTCCGAACGGCGTCACGAACCGACGCTCGAAATGCGAACCCTTGAAGATCTCGTCAGGGACAAGCGCGGCGTAGAGCGGCTTTGCGGCATGATGCCGCTCTGGAATGAACGGATCCTCCACGAGGACCTTGTTCATGACCTTGTCCATCATTGAGACGATAACCTCCCGTATGCCGTCAGCGACTCGCTGTTTCACTTCACTGTCCATTCGACTGCCTTTTCCTGTTCGCAATTAAAGTTGGGTGATATCTTACCATTTCCCGCGGCTCACCTCAAATCGTCATGACACGATTACATGAACGGTCCGTGCCGAGCGCCACCTCGTCGCCGTCTGACACGCCGTCGCCGTCCGTGTCCCGGAGGTCGGGGTCGATTCCGAACGCGAACAGCTCGTCGAGAAGCGAAAGCCCGTCGCCGTCCCTGTCCTGGTTTGCCGCGTCCTCTTCGGAAAGCGGATGGAACGCAAGCGACGTTATGTTCGTCGGCAGCGCGTTCGTCGTCCACCCGTTTCCGCCAAAGGACGCGCCGGCGAGGACGTTGGAGACCGTCTCGACGTCCAGGCGGGAGAGGTCGTAGCGGTACGTGAAGCGTCTGCCGGGGAAGAACTCCGCCTGGAACGAGAGCGGCGTGTCCGTATCGCGGTCGAGCAAGGCGTTCTGCCATGTGACGACTAGGGAGTTCTGGAGCGTAATGCAATGCCACAGCCGGCTTGGACGGTCAGACTCGGCGAGCAGATCCCAGTTCGCCTCCGGGACGATGCCGAGCGTGGCCTGAGAGACATGGCGCGGGGCAGATGGTCGCGCCTCATCGTCTTGAGGAGCCCGCCGTTGACGTAGCGGTAGAGGGTCTTGACGGACACCGTGAACTTGTCCGGGTTGTTGACCACGGCGGCGTGGATGCTCTGCCCCTTCGCGGAGAGGCTTTCCAGCAGCGCGCCCCAGGCCAGCAGCTCGTCCTCCGTGACGTTGGCGCCGGCGCGGGACTCGGAGAGGAGCGTCTTGTACTCCTCCTGCGCCCTCTCGTGGCGGCAGTGGCGCTTCCGCAGGACGCACCTGTGTTCGCCGGCGCACCCGTTGCAGACGAACGGCGGCCTGTCCAGCCTCTCGCACTTCTGCTCCACGAAGCTGCCGCAGTTCGAGTTGCACTCGCGGCAGAGGCTGCACTTCCGCGACCCGTCGTAGAGACAGTGTGCGCAGACGTGGCGTCTTTCGCACTCCATCTTGCGCGTGCACCTGTTGGTGACGCGGTGCGGGGCGTCCTTGCTGGACTCCTCAGCGCGGGCTTTTATCTCCCTCGTTATCGTGGTCACCGGCCGCGACAGCGCCTTCGCGATCGCGTACACGGACATCCTCTCCTTGAGCATCGTCTCGATCTTGAGGCGATCCTCCATCGTCAGCCTTGGCTTCTTCATTGTCTTTCCCTTCTTTTGGCGCCGGTCTCCACACCATGCGGAGACGGGGGGGGGGGGGGGGGAGTTAGATGGGATGCTTGCCAACTTATGGACACTACAACGACATCCCTTCGGAACTACTGGATGCGAATAGGCCTCTTCACAACATTCGGAACTAGTAAATGAGACTACACCCGTCGCATCTACCTTGGCAAGTGACACACAAATGATAGCAAGCCCCATGGCTACATGGCTTCCGAAAAGAAACAGGACGATGGCGGACGAAATCCGGAATCAAAGGAAATCGCAATGTGTCGCTGCGGCAAAAACGAAGCAGGAACAGGGTTGTTCCCGCAGAATGCGTACAGGTTCTCGCCGCCATTTTCCTCGATTGGGCAATGGCTGCCTTTGTCGTTCAGTACATTGAGACCACCGTCATTCCGGCATACAGGGAAACAAGTACGCAAATAGCATGCATAAGAAAAACATGACGACATCGCCCAATCGAGAATAGACCACGTAACGATCACATGGAATTATTGAAAATGGAATCCTCAAGATTAGCATGCCTGCCCATATCGCGCCAAGAATCACTACTTCAATAAGATTAGCAAGGCTCTTTGAACCTGCACCTGGCAAGATTGTGCACAAAGCATAAAATGGGGATGACAGCATTGCAACGGCAAAATCAGACCAAATAAAAAAGCCTCTCGCAACAGGTTTGCCCCAAAAGAGTCGAACGGCAATACGAACAAGCAACGCCGTCGTCGCCGCCAAAAGCGGAAGCGGCAAAAAAAGGAAAACACTTGCCGTCAAAATCCCCCCTATAATGTGAATTATCGCATCCATAGCAGCTGTCCTTCCTTTCTGCCAAAACATTCGCACATGACTTGTTCATCATTAAGCAACTCGGCATATTTTTGGCGTAAACGATTGGCGTATGATTGGCAATTGTCACGTTTGGGCAAAAAGCCCAAATAATTGTACGGATGCGGCTGCACCATGGAAACAGCCTTTTTCATTACGCAATCATCATATCCTGAATCAGTCACGACATATTTGTACTTGCTTCTATACGGATCATTTTTAACCATGCCATCATCAAAATAACCGATATCATCCAAGGGGTTGTCAGGAGTGCCGTAGAATAGTTGTTCATGAGACAATTCGATATCAAATTTATCCAAGAAACCATTGTCTGAAAAGCGATTGCTCCATCCATATCCTGCCAATTCCCGCTTTGCGAAATACGCATGTCCGTCCTTGTCGTAGTTTACAATCGCGTTGTTCCCGCAGAACGTATACAGGTTCAGCCCGCCGTCCTCCCCGATCGGGTCGCGGCTGAGCCAGCGCATGAGGAATGGCGAGTAGAAGCGGCAGCCGTAGTAGCAGAGGCCGGTTTCCGGATCGAAGCACTTCGTTGAGAAGCGGTGGCGGAAGAGATGGGCGAGCGGACCGGTTGCGGAGACGGTCTTGCCGAATGCGTCGTATGTGTACTGCGCGACGGTGCTGCCGTTGGTGTCAAGGTAGCGCCTGACGTTGCCGTTGCCGTCGTAGGTGGGGACATATGGAATGTCGTCTACTGTGATGTACAGCAGTCCGCCGATTCCGCCGGCGTCATGGAATGTGCCGGAGAGGTCCTTGCCCCAGTAGTAGCGGATTGTCGATGTCGTGCCGTCTACGCGGACGATGCGTTCCACGATAAGGTTCCAGCCATCGTAGAAGAAGACGGTCGTCGCGTCGGAAGCGGCCTGGCGGACGCGGCGGCCTTTCGCGTCGTACGAGTTCGCGACGAGAAGGACGCCGTTCGACGAGATTGTCGACAGGCGGCCGGCTGAATCGTAGGCGTATTCCCATTCGCCGCACCGCGTCATGTTGCCGTCGGCGTCGTAGTGGGGGATCGTCTCACACGGAGGCGCGGAGGCACGGAGAGACGTATACTGGTTGAGGGCGTTGGCCGTGTAGGTGTTCGTGACACCGCTGAGCGAGGAAACCAGAAGATTCCCGATGCCGTCGTAACAGTACGAATCCTCCTCTGGACCCCCTGCGTCTCTGCGCGAGAACACCACCTCCCCACGTCCGCCGTAGCCGAACCTGTCGCCGTTGCGCGACACGGGACGGTTGAGCGCATCGTATGCGTAGGCAATGTCTTCAACGACAGCGCCATTGACGGAATTCACGATGCCCGCCACGAGCGAACGGCGGAAAGCGTCGCGGGCGACGCTTCGCGTGAACATCACGCCGTTGGAGAGCGTCAGCGTGCAGCCCGCGTCAAGCCTTTCGGGCGTGTAGGCGTATCCGATGACGGCGATTGCGTTGGAGATGGCGGCAACGTTTCCGTCCTCGGCGTATGCGTAGCGGAGCGAATAGCCGGCGGACGGGATGGAGAGACCGGCAGGCCTGTCCTGCGAATCAAGCGAACGCACAATCTCAACCGCATCACCGCCGACGCTCACCGTTTCGTTCGTCGCCGCGCCGCCATCCGCAAGCGAATAGGATGCTGACGCGGCGGCGTTCGATTCCGACACAATCCGTCCGTATGTGTCGCGTACGGTGAGTGTGTCGCTTTCGCCGTCGCCTGACAGCGTTCCGACAGTCCGCCGGCGTTCGTCGTAGACGTTCTCCGTCCACCGTCCGCCTGCGTACTCCGTACGGAGTGGAAGGCCGTCGGGCGTGTGGCTGTGCGTGACCGTCGAGCCGTCGGCGTAGGTCTTCGCCGTGCAAAGCCCCGTCGCCGCGTCGTACGTCCATCGGGTCTCGTCCCACTCCGCGCCGTCGCTGGTCGTGGAAAGCGAGATGCGCCGTCCCTGCGTGTCGTAGGCATGGCGTACCGGATACGTCGCGCCGTCCTCGGAAAGGATGCGCCCCAACGAGTCGTAGGTGCGATGGACGGCGTTGCCGAGCGCATCCGTGGTCACTGTGCGGTTTCCGAGCGCATCGTATCCGTACGTCTCCGCAACGGCGCCGGTGGCGTTCGTGTAGGTGCGCATTGCGACGACGTCGCCCGCTGGCGAGTAGGCGAACGACCGTAGCGGAAGCGGTTCGCCGTTCCCGGTACGGCGGAACGTCGTCGCGACGCGGCCGAATGCGTCGTATGCGATGGCGGTCGCCGTGCCGGCGGTCCCGTTCGTGAGGACGAGGCCATGAAGCGAATGGCGGACGACCGGGGCGGCGAAGGAGGACGCGACCGTCTCCGTTTCGATGCCGGTGGATGGGTTGAATGCGGTGATTATTTCGGTGCGGCGGCCGATGGGCGGCCGCCCCGCCGTTTCGACGACATGGCGGCGAATGGCGTCCGAAAGGCCCGTGAGCCGTGTGCGCGTGACGGCGAGCGAATTCGTGTCTGGTCCGGCAAGCGTTGAGGTCTCCACGCGCCACGCGACGTTCGACGGGTCGGTCTCGTAGGTCACGTCCGTGCGGTTAGTCACGCCGTCCTGCGCCACGCCGACCTGTTCGCCGCAGACGCCGTGCAGAAAATGCGCCGTGCGCGGCGCAAGGCCTGGCGCATGGACGGTCGCCGACAGCAGCCGCGAAGTCGTCCCGTCGTAGGCGTTGGAGGTGACGATGGTCGCCCCGTCCGCGCCCGGCGCGGAGGACGTGACGAGACGGCCGAGGAGGTCGCAGGTCGAGACGGAGTTCGTGACGGTGCCGCAGTCTGACGATTCGGTGACAACGTACTCGATGCGCCTTCCGTCGGCGGCGTAGTCCTCGAAGCGGCACTCCTCCGTCCAGACGGGGACAGCCTCGCCGCCAGGCCCGACTCCGGCCCATTCCCTGCGCACGGACGAGCCGCCGCCGAACCACGTGCGCCGAATCGTGCGCAGGAGCGCGACGCCGTTCGTGAGGACCGTCTCGACAGTCTCCGTGCCGCCGTCGAGCAGATTGACTTCCGTCACCGTCACCTTTCCGCGCTCGTCCGTGCGGACGGCGTAGTCGCCGCCGCCGTACGGATATGCCGTCGTCGCGGACGAGACGGCCTTGCCGCCGAACGCGGACGCCTCGACCGCCTCGCCGGGCGTCGCGCCCGCGTACGTGACCGTGTTCGTCTCGCGTCCGAGCGCATCGTAGAAATGCTGCGTGACGCGGTACCGGCCGTTCGTGGAGACGTCGGCGAGCCATACGTCCTCCGTCGCGCTGTAGAGGTGGTCGGCGCCGGTCTTCGCCGAACGGAGCGTCTTGCGCCCCTCGCGGTCGCGCTTCCACAGGAGGCGGCAGCAGGAGTAGGCGTTCGTGAGCGAAGTGCCGTCAAGGTAGGTCGTGGAGCGCAGCCGGTTCCGGCTGTCGTAGATCGACTGCTCGTCCGCGATTACCGTGTCGCCGTCGGTCAGTCGGGTCGTGCGCCGGAGAACCGTGCCGTAGGAGGCGTTCAGTTCGACCGTTTCGCACGTCGGGAACTCCTGCGACAGGAAGAACCTGCGCGAGGTCTGCGAGAGGACGCCACCGGAAAGCGAATAGGCGTTGACGGTCAGGATGCCGTTCTCGTCGAGGGTTTCGGCGGCTGCGTTGCGCATGAGAAGCGGCGTTCCTTCGCCCGTGTCGGCGTAGGTGATCTTGTAGGAGTAGGCATTGCCCGCGTCGCCTGCCGCCGCGCCCTGCGCCCCTGCGCGCCATGTCTCCGCCCTGATCGCCGCATGGCCGTCCCGGTTGAGGCGCGTGTAGCGCGTCCACGTGCGCCCGATCGGCGTCGCCACGCCGTTCGTCACCACGTAGCGCGTCTCGATGCGGGGACGCGCCGCATCGTCCCGATGCCCGGAGTCTCCGGAAAGCGGAGTAAAGTCGCGGACGGTCACGAAAGCGTCCGCAAGGCCGGAGGCGCTGTGCAGTTCGTTCGAGACGACGTAGGGGAAGGCGGACGGCATGGGGGAGCAGCCTCTCTGTTCGACGAGCAGCGTCTCGTGCCCGTTCTCGTCGTAGTCCATGTACTTCCATGCGCGGGCGTCGCCCCAGACGAGGCGCGGCTGGCCGTGTCTTGAGGAGTGCGCCGGATCGTTCCAGTAGTCGGCCCGCGAACGCTTCACGCCGTTCCAGGTTGACTCCTCGCGGTATGTCTCGCGGATCACGGCGTTGTCGCACGCACCGATGCGGCTCTTTTCCGTCGTGACGACGGAGAGGGTATTGCCCGCCGCGTCCGTCGTGGTGCGCGTCTCGCTCTTCACGCCGTCGCCGTATTCGGCGAAGTCGTCGTACGTCGTGAGCTGGGTTCCCACGCCTGCGATGTTGTCGAAGCGCGTCCAGTCGCCGTCGGCATACGTGTAGGTCTCGTCCGACATCACGTTGTCCAGGCGGCTGATCTTCTTGAGGCGAACCTGCGACGCGCTGCCGTTGACGTTCTCGATCCTCCACGTGTGTTCCAGGGTTTGGGCGTCGGTATCGTAGATGGTTATCCGCGCGCCATTCGCCATGTTCTCGATGCGAAGGTCGCGACCCCGCGAATCGCAGCACACGACGCGCCGCGTCCCGGACGACAACAAGTAGTCTGACACGTGCGCGTCAGGGTGTTCGAGGAGCTGGAACGTCGATCTCGATATCGTGACCGGACCGTCCGTCGAGAACCACACGAAGCCCGCCACCTGCCCCTTGACCGGCGCGCCGAGCGGGATGCGGAACTTGAGCGAGCCGAGGGACGTCCCCTCAAGCGAGTCGCAGTTGCCGTTCGCGCAGTCCTCGTCGCAGCTGTCGCACTCGTCGCCGAGGTAGTCGTCGTCGCACCCGCCGCAACCCCAGTCATCGTAGACGTGTTCGGCGGAGCCGGTCCAAACCAGAACCCCGTCCACATACACGCCGCCCGACGAGGCTGTGACCAGTCCGTTGCCGTCCCCGATGCCGCTTGAGACTGACAGTTCGCAGCCGTCATGCCTCCAGCCGCCGCCCCAGTCGTGATGCCATTTCTTGCGGAGGCACTTCGAGTCGAGCGGATAGTACTCCTCCTCGTAGTAGGAATCGCCGTACCAGTCGTAGCCAAGCCCGTCGTAGCCGCAGCCGTGTCCGGCGCAGTTCCAAGAGACGGACGGATCGAGGACGACTATCGTATGTCCACCGCCCCCGCGCCGCCCAGACCTGCGCAGAAAGCGAAGCGGGACGGAGAACGATACGCCCAGCGAGTAGTCGGGCAAGGTGTAGATTCCCGGACGGCTCGCATGGATCGTCCCGCCTGACGTGTCGCCCGCGAAGGAGAAGTCGCTTCCCGTCATAGAAAGGTTCTCGAACTCGGTCATGTCGCCCTCGTCGCATCCGGGCGTCGCGTTGCAGGGACGGAGCGCATGGTCGATGACGAGGCTTATCCGCGAGTCCGATCCCCCCGTGAAGATGCTGAACTTCGCCCCGCTGTCGCCCGTGATCTCGTTGCCGCCGCCAATCCTGAACTCCGGCGCGTAGGCGATGAGGTGGAGAGGCGCGGGGGAATAGACGGTGACCGCGCCCGCAGCGCGGATGCGCAGCGTCAGCTCGTAGGGGAAATCCTCTGCGGAGAGAGGGATGCGGAAGCTGTCGCCGGACGGCGAGGCCGCGACCGTGCCGGAGACGCCCGTGTCGGTCTCCCATTCGAGAACCGCGCCCCGCAGGCTCCACGCGGCGGCGTTCGTCGGCGAGGCCGACACGAAGAACTGCTGCCAAGCGCACGAACGCCCGACCGTGAACGTCCTCTCCCAGACGAGGTTCGTGGCGTTCGCAGGCCAGTCGGCGGCGAATGCGTCGAAGAGCTTCCACGAGACGAGTCCGTTCGTCGAGACGACGTTCGCCGCCGCCACGGCGTTCGTCGGGTTGATGCCGCCGAGGATCTTGGTGCCGAGGGTGAATCCGGTGTCGTCGCGGTTCGTCGCCGTGTTGAAGGCGTTGGTGCCGCCGAACCAGTAGTCCTCGTATGCGTCGGGTATTCCGTCGCCGTCGAGGTCGGCAAGCGAGGTCTGCGCGGCGGAATCGGGATCGGAGCCGTCGACGAGGCCGTCGCCGTCGGAATCGCGCGAACGCGGGTTGGTCCCAGCCGCCACCTCGTCACCGTCGGACACGCCGTCGCAGTCCGTGTCCCGGAGGTCGGGGTCTGTCCCGAACGCGAACAGCTCGTCGAGAAGCGAAAGCCCGTCGCCGTCACTGTCCTGGTTTGCCGCGTCCTCTTCGGAAAGCGGGTAGAACGCCATCGAGGTGACGTTCGTCGGGAGAGCGTTCGTCGTCCACCCGTTGCCGCCGAAGGACGCGCCGGCGAGGATGTTGGAGACCGTCTCGACGTTCAGGCGGGAGAGGTCGTAGCGGTACGCGAAACGTCCGCCGGGGAAGAACTCCGCCTGGAACGAGAGCGGCGTGTCCGTATCGCGGTCGAGCAAGGCGTTCTGCCATGTGACGACTAGGGAGTTCTGGAGCGTAATGCAATGCCACAGCCGGCTTGGACGGTCAGACTCGGCGAGCAGATCCCAGTTCGCCTCCGGGACGATGCCGAGCGAGGCCATGAACGGCGCGAACCAGCTGTTCGTGGCGACGCTTCCGTCAGCCTCGCGGACAAGCGGATCGATCTTTCCGAAGGAGAACAGGCGCAGCCGGTCAATCTCGTTCGTGCCGACCTGAAACGCCCAGTTCGCGAAAGCGACATATATCCAATCGGTCGCCGCGCCGAACGCCCGCCAGTCGGAGCAGACCGTCGCGCCCGGAGGAGCGGAGAAGTCGAACTCCTCGTCCGTGCCGACGCGGTACATCACGAATCCGCGGCGGAAATCGTCGCCGGTCAGCGTGTGCGTGGTGTTCGTCGAGGTTATTGGCTCGAAGCCAGATAGGTTGAGTGTTGTCTCGCTGCCCAATGGCTGGTTGACGGGTTGAAGCGTCGGGTTGAACTGCGTCTGCCCCTGCAAGCCTTGGGCTGCTCCGCCGGGCAAGTTCATCGGCTGGAGGTTGCCGACTCCCGGTCCCGGCACCATCTGTGGCACGTCGTTTGTGCCTCCATCGCCGCCTCCGCCACCGCTACCTCCGCCATCGCCATGCTTGATACTACCATAGAGGAACATTACGATAAAAAATGCCCCGAAGAGGACTCGCCCGACAGTTGACTGGTCCTTGAAAAACCCCAAGAAATCCCGAATGGGATGCACGTCCTTTTCACGGCAGACTATAATCAGCCAGGCGCAAAACGCAATCCACGCAAGGAACAACAGCGAGCCTGTCCAAATTTTCGCAAGCATGGCGTCACCTTAACTTTATGACAAAGAAATTGTATCCGACCTCGCAGCGAACCCACTCGCTTGGGGCGGCGGCACCGCGTCGGACTATGCGCATTAACTTCCAGTTGTTCCTGTAGAGCCAGGCGGGAGACGGCGTTGCTGCAAGGCTGGGAAAGGCCGTCTGGCCGCCGCAAGTCGCCGTGAAGCTCGTCAGGGCTGAATTCGAGTCAAGCACCATGTGGATGTCCACAACGCCGTGATGGGCGTTGTAGGCGGCTTCCGTTTCAAACCGATCCCAAGTGCGGGTGTTTTCGATGAAGTACCGACCTCCACGCCAACCGTAAACCGTCTCGATTTCCTCGACATCGAGGACCCCGTTCGTGTTCACGTCCCTGCCGAAGCCGATTTCAAGGTCGTTGTATGCCGTTTCGGACAACTGGAGGTGGATTTTTACATCGCGGACATCCGTCCGGCTTGGGTGGATCACCAGATTGGTGGAAACTTCCGTATCCGCAAACGGCGACATTGGCTGCGTCGGTATGTTCATTACCCTCGCAGATGCGATGCCTGTTGTGGCCATTACAAAAAACAGCAGGGATAATTTCTTCATAAAGCGCCTATTGCGATTTGCTTTT
This sequence comes from uncultured Lentisphaeraceae bacterium, assembly GCA_964386385.1. Lineage (GTDB taxonomy): Bacteria > Verrucomicrobiota > Kiritimatiellia > RFP12 > UBA1067 > RUG572. The sequence continues at coordinate 131,121 of CAYLRN010000008.1, forward strand.
CAACTTCGGAAGAGAGTTCCGGCGGCAGATGCCACATTCCAGTGTTGCCGCGACATAGAATTGGGGATGGCCGTTTGCGGATGTTCGACAGACGCCACCAGTAGCGACAACCCTCGTTCCAATATTGGAATTGGACTCGCCATGTGTCATCTTCAATCTCACTTTCTATGGCTTCGTAGTTCATCACTGCGATTATGCGTCCGGGCACTTTTGCGCAATGTCCCAAGGTGGGAGAAACTTATCGATTTTGTTGCCATTGAACCTCATCGGCCAAGATTTCACGCCATCGTATTCTTTTCGGCAGAACTTCTTGGAAACGCTCATCGCGCAACGCCTCCTCGCCGGAACCGGCAGACAACTGCGGTTCTCCACACGCTTCAGTCCCGACACAATCAGGACGGCGTATGCTCCGGTACAGGTAAAGGCATTGACGATTGGCATTCGTTCGTCCCCTTAAAACCAATGTCCAAATCTCTGAATCATATTGGCTCCATCGTAATCGAAACTGATCGGCAAGAACCTGATGTTGTATTGCTTAAGGAAATACTGATCTGTCATTCCCGCAATAAAATCGGCTACAATTCTTTCATCTCGATTTTCCTTCATGCATGAATCTGGGAAATGAGAAATGAAATCTTTGAATATAGAATTTTCCTCGTCCGTGTTGTCAAGATCAGGCAAATACGCTTCAAACAGGCTCTTAACCATACCGGAAAACTTGGATTTCTGCTTGGCGATAAGTGGGCAGCCATAAATCCGATCATAGTTAAAGGCTTTCATCTCCTTTAACGCTTCGTATATTTCATCTTAAAATGTGACACACCCTGTTCCGTAGCTGTTCTCGATTATATCAGAGCAAAGAGTATTGACGATGCCGTGGTTTGTTGATCCCAAAACACGCCTAATGCCCCACGGCAGTGCACATGGGTCAACAAGCTTTGGGGTTGCCGCATCCTCGAAATCCTTGCCAAGGTACGAAATCAAGTCAGAGACGCGAACGACGCAACCTTCAAGTGTTGAAGGGAACACTTTTTTATCATAGCCCGGCTCACTAAAACATTTCTCCAAATTCATCTCAAGGCGCTGCCATGAAAGGTTCGATTACCGTAGACAAAAGCCTCGCATAAGCGGTCTTGCCTCCAGGATATCGCAATGGTGTGCTTGTCATAGACATTGTGCTGCGTCTCCCCTAAAGCCTTATTAAGTCAGGTTTTATCGTGTCGAGCTTCTGGTACAGCTACATCCGGCACATAGTCCATGATGTCTCCAATGTTGCATTGCAAGACTCTACAGATTTTTTCAAGCGTAGGAGTGTCCACGGCCTCGCCTTTAGACAACTTTGCGAGGGTTGCCGGAGCCATGCCTGTCGCATCGCGCAGATCGGTGCGCGACATATCATGGTCGATCAATTGATGCCAGGGCTTCTTATGGCAAAACGCCATTGCATTCTCCTAAATGAAAAGATTTGGGTGTATTATAGCCTAATCTGTCGTATCTGTCAACGGGGCTGAATATAATGTTCATCGCGGAAAGTTGTAATATCTCATGGCGCAGTTTCAAGCCGGAGACGACGGCGAGGAGGGCGCGTCCTACGTCTGCAAGGGGGCGAAGTCCAGTTTCGGCAGGGCGGCGACGACGTCGAGGGTCTTGAGGCTGACGGTGACGATGCGGCGGACGAGGTCGAGGATGTAGCGCGGACTGTTATGCTCCCGGCACCAGTCGTTCGGGTCGTTGCGGATCTGCGAATCCTTGTTCACCGTCACCGCGTAGCGCTCCATCAGCCATTCGACCGGCGACTTGCCGTTCACCACCCACTCGTAGGCACGCAGCGGGACGTTCTCGATCTTTATGGCGTCGTTGAAGAGTATCACGCTCCTGTCCGTCTTGCCGTCACGCTTGCCGAACTTCATCTGCCTGACCGCCGGCGCCGCGTCCTTGCCGCTTACGATGAGCGATCCGCATGGCTCGGCGGTCTCGTACGAAAGATGCAGCACCGCAAGTTTCCGCCCCGCTGCGGCGAACGCCCTGAACGCCGCGACGTCCTCCACGAGCGGAATGCGCGGCAGGGACTTCTGCAGGTCGGCGGCAAAACGCTTCCGGTAGTCCTCGCTGTGGAGAAGTCCGTAGACGTAGTGGAACACGTCTTCCGCCGTCGTCTTCGGCCCATACTACTCCCTCGCCCGCTTCAGGATGAACTCGGAAATCGCGGAGCGGCGCACCCATTCGCCATCGCCTTTGTCGAACAGCGACATCTGCGACCTGTCCGTCCTCTCGTACCAGTACAGGGGGAAGCACTGCGCCCCGGATTCAAGTATGTGAAGGTCTGGGATTGAATCGACAATCAGCGTCGAAAATGTGCGCCCTCCCACGCCGGAGACGCAGATCACTTTGTTGCCGCATTGAGGAGTCGGAAAGAACTTCGGAATCTGGTTAGGGTATTCGTTGTACCGCGAATCAAAATAAAGATGGCTTGCACAGAATGGACGATAATGCGAAACTCTGATGTTTTCAGGATTGTACGAAATCGTCAAATTTCGCGCAAGGCATCCTTTGACGTTTCGCGTCCAGCTGAACTTTCTTGGGGCGGTATCAATGAACCCGTCAACGGCCTTCCTGCGGTCGCTCTGTGAGACGAAACCATGAATGCTGAATCCATCGGTAGGGCGTCTCGCCCTACCCAAATGACGTCTCTTCCAGATTTCCGAACGACGCGTTGAAAACGTCCAATTGTTCTGCGTAGAATGCCAACGAACGTTGCATGTTTTCCGTTAGAGCGTGTAGTCACGAGATTACCTTGAGCCACATGAGAGCGCAGCGGAGGTGG
>CAYLRN010000009.1:0-102625 GCA_964386385.1 uncultured Lentisphaeraceae bacterium
CTCCAGCCCCCTTTCGGACCTGTCCGCAGTGGTCCAGTATATGATGCACTTTTCAACCTTTTCTTTTATCCATTTACCCCCTTTCCTCCCCCGTCGTTTTTTGCTACAATGATACTTCGCCGTTGAAACAGTTAACAAAGTGGTCGCTTACCACACTTCATTCGCGGCGGACGCCGTAGTCGATTTAAACAGTCTTGAAACAGGTTCATTCTGAAAGGTAAGCTCAATGAAAGCTGAACGCAAGGTATTCGGCAAGTTGCAGAATACGTACGATTCGCCGGATCTGATCGGCATTCAGACGAAGTCATACCGTGACTTCCTCCAAGCGGAAGTCGCTCCGACGAAGCGCGAGGAGAAGGGGCTTCAGGCGGTTTTCCACGAGATCTTCCCGATTCACTCCTTCGACGGGCGCTACACGCTCGACTTCGTGAAGTACCGTCTTGAGCCGCCGAAGTACACCTGCCAGGAGGCCCTCTACGAGAGCGAGACGTATTCGCGCACGCTGGTCGCCACGTTCCGCCTCAAGGACGCGAACGGCGAGGCCGCGGAGGAAGAGGTCTTCTTGGGCGAGATTCCGATCATGACGGACGACGGCGCGTTCGTGATCAACGGAGCGGAGCGCGTGATCGTCAGCCAGCTGCACCGCAGCCCCGGCATCAGCACGGAGCGCACGGTCCACGCCAACGGCCAGTCGCTTCTCTCCGTCCGCATCATCCCGGACCGCGGCTCGTGGATCGAGATCATGTTCGACACGAACGACGTCATGTGGTGCTTCATGGACCAGCGCCGCCGCCGCCGGAAGTTCTACGCGACGACGCTCCTCCGCGCCCTCGGCTACGGGTCGGACGAGGAGATCCTCAAGCTCTTCTACGAGTTCAGGACGCTTGACACGTCCAGACGCTGGACGGACAAGGACCTCCACCTCCTCGTCATGAAGGAGGACCTGGTCGACCCCGATTCCAACAGCGTCATCGCCCGCCGCTACGATCCGTGCTCCCCCGCGATGATGGAGCAGGTGGCCGCGGCCGGGCTTGCCGCCGTGGACGTCGTTGACGTGTCCATGGACGGCGGAGTCCTCATCAAGACGCTCCGCGAGGACGCCAAGCTCAACATCCGCAACGGCGACGACGCGCTCAAGGACATCTACAAGCGCATGCGCCCCGGCGACCCGCCGTCCCTCGAGAACGCGAAGCGCCTGATGCACAACCTCTTCTTCGAGCTTGCGCACTACGACCTCGGCTACGTCGGCCGCCACAAGATCAACAAGAAGCTCGGTCTCGTCGGCTCCGTGCCGGAGGAGCTTCGCACGCTCCACAACTCCGGCATCGACGTCGTGGAGTCCGTGCGCCTTCTGCTGGACATCTACATGGGCCGCAAGCAGGTGGACGACATCGACCACCTCGGCAACCGCCGCGTCCGCACGACGGGCGAACTGCTCGAGAACCAGTGCCGCGTGGGTCTCGCCCGCACGGAGCGCCTGATCCGCGAGCGCATGACGATGCACGATTCCGCGAGCGGACAGGCACTGACGCCCGCGCGCCTCGTGAACGCGAAGAGCTTCTCCGCCGTCGTCACGGACTTCTTCACGCGCTCCCAGCTCAGCCAGTTCATGGACCAGACGAACCCGCTTTCGGGCCTCGCCCACAAGCGCCGTCTCTCCGCCCTCGGACCCGGCGGCCTCTCCCGCGAGCGCGCGGGCTTCGAGGTCCGCGACGTGCATCCCTCGCACTACGGCCGCATCTGCCCTATCGAGACGCCCGAAGGCCCGAACATCGGCCTCATCTCCTCCCTCAGCCTCTACGCCCGCGTCAACAAGTTCGGCTTCATCGAGACGCCGTACCGCGTGGTGAAGGACGGAAAGGTCACGGACGTCGTGGAGTACCTTCCCGCCGACGTCGAGGAGCAGTACGTCATCGCCCAGGCGAACGCGCCGCTGAACGCGGACGGGACGTTCGCCGAGAAGAGGGTTACCTGCCGCTACAAGACCGAGTTCTGCGACAAGCCGTGCGCCGAGGTCCAGTACATGGACGTCGCCCCGATGCAGGTTATCTCCATCGCCGCCGGACTTATCCCGTTCCTCGAGCACGACGACGCGAACCGCGCGCTCATGGGCGCGAACATGATGCGCCAGGGCGTTCCGCTGCTGCGCAGCGAGCGCCCGTACGTCGGCACCGGCCTTGAGGGCGTCGCCGCCAAGGACTCCCGCGTCGTCGTCACGGCGGAGGAGGACGGCGTCGTCGCCTACGTGGCGGCGGACGTGATCATCACCACCGCCGACGGCAGCCTCCCGTCCTGGGTCGAGCCGTATCCGAAGGACCCGGAGAAGTACGACTACGCGAAGGAGGCCCGGAAGGGCGTCCGCCGCTACAAGCTCCAGAAGTTCCGCCGCTGCAACGCCGGCACCTGCTTCAACCAGAAGCCGATCGTCAAGCACGGCCAGAAGGTCGCCGCCGGCGACTGCCTCGCGGACGGCCCTGCGACAGACCAGGGCGAGCTCGCCCTCGGCAAGAATCTGCTCGTCGCGTTCATGTCGTGGCGCGGCTACAACTTCGAGGACGCCATCCTCGTCAACGAGCGCCTCGTGCGCGAGGACGTCCTGACGTCCCTCCACATCGTGACGTTCGACTGCGGCGCCCGCGACACGAAGCGCGGCCCGGAGGAAATCACCCGCGACATTCCGAACGTCGGCGAGGACGCGCTCAAGAACCTCGGCCCGGACGGCATCATCCGCGTCGGCGCGGAAGTCCATCCCGGCGACATCCTCGTCGGAAAGGTGACGCCGAAGGGCGAGACCGAGCTCTCCCCCGAGGAGCGCCTCCTCCGCGCGATCTTCGCCGAAAAGGCGGCGGACGTGCGCGACACGTCCCTCACCGTCCCGCCCGGGACGACGGGCGTCGTCATGGCCGTCAAGGTCACGACCGGACAGGAGCAGACCCGCGCGTCGGCCGGCGAGGAGGGCGAGAAGCCCACCAAGAAGGCCCTTAAGGAGGCCGAGAAGAAGCGCAAGGAGAAGGCCGCGAAGATCGAGGCCGAACTCGTGCAGGCTCTTTCCGACGAGTTCCTCGGCGAGAAGATCGCCGTGGACGTCCTTGATTCGGCGACGAACGAACCGATCATCGAGGCGAACCACAAGATCGCCAAGCCGCATCTCGTGAAGCTCGCAAGGGCCTGCGAACACTACCAGGTCGAGGACGCCACCGTGCGCGACGAGCTCGACGCGATTTTCGAGCCGTTCATCGCGCGCTTCGCCGAGATCGAGGGCGGACTTGGCGAGGACGACGACGACGGCTATTCCGACCTTCCGAGCGACGGCAGCGTCGTCAAGTCCGTCCGCGTCTTCCTCGTCGACAAGAAGAACCTCTCCGTCGGCGACAAGATGGCCGGCCGCCACGGAAACAAGGGCTGCATCTCCCGCATCCTCCCCAGCTGCGACATGCCGTTCCTGCCGGACGGCACTCCGGTCGACATCGTCCTGAACCCGCTCGGCGTTCCTTCCCGAATGAACCTCGGACAGCTCTTCGAGACGTACCTCGGCCTCGCCTGCCGCCTCTGCGGCTTCCACGCCGCGACGCCCGTGTTCGACGGCGTCCAGGAGTCCGAGATCGACGCGGCCCTCAAGGAGGCCCGCAAGATCCAGGAGAAGGAGGAGGGCGACACCGCGTGGATCAACCCCGACGGCAAGACGGTCCTCTACGACGGCATGACCGGCGAGCCGTTCGCCCAGCGCGTGGTGGTCGGCGTGATCTACATGCTGAAGCTGCACCACCTCGTAACGGACAAGATCCACGCCCGCGCAATCGGCCCCTACTCGCTCGTCACGCAGCAGCCGTTGGGCGGCAAGGCCCAGCTCGGCGGCCAGCGCATGGGCGAAATGGAGGTCTGGGCGCTCGAGGCGTACGGCGTCGCGTACGCGCTGCAGGAACTGCTCACCGTCAAGTCCGACGACGTGCAGGGGCGCACTCGCATCTACGAGTCCATCGTCAAGGGACAGAACGTCCTGGAGTCGGGAATGCCGGAGTCCTTCTCCGTGCTCATCCACGAGCTCCGCGGCCTCTGCATCGACATGGAGCTTCTCGGCGGAGACGCAGACAAGCCGGCCGTCCCCCAGCCCGCGGCCCCGCTTGCGGCGGGCCCTGCGGCGTCGCCGGTCTCCGGCGTCGGCGGCTTCACCCTCTAACTGGAATTTCGTGACAGGAGTACTTTCAGATGAATCCGTATAACGCGAGCGAGGTTTTCGGCGGCCAGTACAGCGCGTCCGTGCACTACGACGCGGTGAAGGTGTCGCTGGCGTCGCCTGAGACGATCCGCGCCTGGTCCAAGGGCGAGGTGAAGAACCCGGAGACGATCAACTACCGCACCTACCGTCCGGAGAAGGACGGCCTCTTCTGCGAGAAGATCTTCGGGCCGACCCACGACTGGGAATGCGCCTGCGGCAAGTACAAGCGCATCAAGAACAAGGGCGTGACGTGCGACCGCTGCGGCGTCGAGGTGACGCTGTCGTCCGTGCGCCGCCAGCGCATGGGCCACATCGAGCTGGCCGTGCCGGTGAGCCACATCTGGTTCTTCAAGTGCAACCCCTCCCGCCTCGGGCTGATGCTCGACAAGACGGCGAACGAGCTCGAGCGCGTCCTCTACTACCAGGACTGGATCGTGATCGAACCGGGCGAGACGCCCCTGAAGCAGGGGCAGGTCCTCACCGAGTCCGAGTACAACGACGTCGTCGAGAAGTACGGCGACAGGTTCAAGGCCGAGATGGGCGCGGGCGCCCTGCGCAAGCTCCTCAAGAACGTGGACCTCGACGAGCTCATGCGCCAGCTCGAGGCCGACATCCAGGAGACGCGCTCGAAGCAGACGCGCAAGAAGATCACGAAGCGCATGAAGGTCGTCGAGGGATTCCGCTCGTCCGGCGGCAAGCCGGAGTGGATGGTCCTCGATGTCCTCCCGGTCATCCCGCCGGAACTGCGCCCGCTCGTCCCGCTGGAAGGCGGCCGCTTCGCGACGTCCGACCTGAACGACCTCTACCGCCGGGTGATCAACCGCAACAACCGCCTCAAGAGCCTTCTCGCGTTCAAGACGCCGGACGTGATCATCCGCAACGAGAAGCGAATGCTCCAGGAGGCCGTCGACGCGGTGTTCGACAACGGCCGCCACGGCCGCGCCGTCACCGGCCCCAGCGGACGCACCCTCAAGTCGCTCTCCGAGATCCTCAAGGGCAAGACCGGCCGCTTCCGCCAGAACCTCCTCGGCAAGCGCGTCGACTACTCCGGGCGTTCCGTGATCGTCGTCGGCCCCGAGCTGCGCCTTCCGCAGTGCGGGCTCCCCAAGGAGATGGCCCTGCGCCTCTTCGAGCCGTTCATCATCCGCTCCCTCAAGGACAAGGGACTGTGCAACACCGTCCGCACGGCGCGCAAGCTCATCGAGCGCCATGACGACCAGGTGTGGGAGAGCCTGGAGGAGGTCATCAAGGACAAGACCGTCTTCCTGAACCGCGCCCCGACGCTGCACCGCCTTTCGATCCAGGCGTTCGAGCCGGTGCTCGTCGAAGGCAAGGCGATCCGCCTCCACCCGATGGTCTGCACCCCGTTCAACGCCGACTTCGACGGCGACCAGATGGCAGTCCACGTGCCGCTCTCGATCGAGGCGCAGATGGAGTCCCGCCTGATGATGCTGGCCGCGACGTCCATCTTCTCGCCGGCGTCCGGCAAGTCCGTCATGACGCCGACGCAGGACGTCTGCCTTGGCATCTACTTCCTGACGACCCCCAGCCAGCGGGACAAGCTCAAGGGCCTCGTCGCCGGCAAGTCCGACGACAAGTTCGCGGAGATGCACCTCCCGCTCTTCAACGACATCGGAGAGGTCGAGTTCGGCATCGCGGAGAACGCGATCGGCTACCAGAGCCTCATCCGCTTCCGCAACCCGGACTTCGGCACGGAGGGACGCCCCCACGGCAATCCCGTCCCGCGCACGATCGTCACCACGGCCGGCCGCGTCATCTTCAACGCGATCTTCCCGAAGGAGATGGGCTTCTGGAACGACAAGGTCACGAAGTCCACGATTGGCAATCTGATCCTCGACTGCCACCGCGTGGCAGGGCACGACGCCACGGTCAAGCTGATCGACGACCTCAAGGACCTCGGCTACCACTACGTCACGGTCTCCGGCGCGTCCATGGGCCTCAAGGACATGATCCGCCCGGCAGTGAAGGACGACATCATCAAGAAGAGCTCCGCCGAAGTCGCCAAGATCGACGGACAGTTCCAGCAGGGCGTCATCACCGCCGGCGAGCGCCACAACAAGATCGTCGACGTCTGGTCCGCCGCCACCGAGAAGATCGGCGACGAGCTCTACAAGACGATCGACCAGAACATCTCGCCGGAGAACAAGAACCCGACGGAGCTGAACCCGATCTTCATGATGGCCGACTCCAAGGCCCGCGGCTCGAAGCTCCAGATCCGCCAGCTCGCCGGCATGCGCGGCCTCATGGCCGACCCGTCAGGCAACATCATCGAACGCCCGATCACCGCGTCCTTCCGCGAAGGCCTCTCCGTGCTCGAGTACTTCATCTCGTCCCACGGCGCCCGCAAGGGCCTTGCCGACACCGCCCTCAAGACGGCCGACGCCGGCTACCTCACGCGCAAGCTCGTGGACGTGTCGCAGGACGTCATCATCTCGCAGGAGGACTGCAACACCGTCAACGGCATCGAGGTGGAGGCCATCGTCGAGGGCGACGAAGTCAAGGCTTCCCTCGCCAGCCGCGTGCTCGGCCGCACCGCACTCTACGACATCGAAGACCCCAAGACGCACGACGTCCTCGTCTACGCGAACGACGAGATCGACGAGGCCGCCTGCGACAAGATCTCCGCCGCAGGCGTGGAGAAGGTCTGGATCCGCTCCGGCCTCACCTGCGACGCCGAATACGGCATGTGCGCGAAGTGCTACGGGCGCGACCTTTCGACAGGCCGCCAGGTGGAGATCGGCACGGCGGTGGGCATCATCGCCGCGCAGTCCATCGGCGAACCCGGTACCCAGCTCACGATGCGTACGTTCCACATCGGCGGCACGGCGTCCATGACGGCGAAGGTGCCGGAGATTGTCCTCAAGAACGACGGCATCGTCAAGTTCGTCGACGTGCGAAAGGTGCGCAACGACGAGGGCAAGGAAGTCGTCCTCAACAAGAACGGCTCTCTGGAGATCTGGACCGACGGCGACGTCCGCCTCGACAGCTATCCGCTGCAGATGGGTTCCGTGCTCGAGGTCGAAGACGGAGCGAAGGTCAAGAAGGGGCAGAAGGTCGCCGCATGGGACCCGCACTCCGTGCCGGTCCTCTCCGAGGCGCACGGAACGGTCGAGTTCGAGGACTTCGAGGAGGACGTGTCCGTCCGCACGGAGACCGACCGCGCCACCGGCGCGAAGACGCTCGTCGTCCTGCCGACGTCCGAATCCAACCTCCACCCGCGCATCGTCATCCGCGGCGTGGACGATTCCGGCGACCAGTTCCGCGGCTCCAGCCGCATTCTCGACAGCCACGACATCCCCACCGGCGCCATCGTCATGGTCCGCGACGGCATGAAGGCCTCCCCCGGAATGCTGCTCGCGAAGACGCCGCGTGAGGAGGCGAAGACCCGCGACATCACCGGCGGCCTTCCGCGCGTGGCCGAACTCTTCGAGGCCCGCCAGCCCAAGGACAGCGCGGAGATCTCCCGCATCGACGGCTACGTCCGCTTCGGCGAGAACGTCCGCGGCAAGCGCACCCTCTACATCGAAGACCGTCTGCCCACGGTCGACGGCGCCGACCTGACGAAGGAAGGGAACTACGAGGTCATCCAGACCGAGGAGCACCTGATCCCGATGGGCAAGCAGATCGTCGTGTTCAAGAACGACCACGTGAAGAAGGGACAGCCCCTCACGGAAGGCCCGATCGTGCCGCAGGAGATCCTCGAGGTCTCCGGCCCGCAGGAACTCCAGAAGTACCTCGTCAACGAAGTGCAGCAGGTGTACCGTCTGCAGGGCGTGGAGATCAACGACAAGCACATCGAGATCATCGTCCGCCAGATGCTCCGCAAGGTCCGCATCACGAACCCCGGCGACACGGACTTCCTCTGGGGCGAGCAGGTAACCCACCAGACGTTCATGCGCGTGAACGAGCAGATGATGGCCGAAGGCCGGCGTCCCGCCGAAGCGCAGCCCGCGCTTCTCGGTATCACGAAGGCCGCCCTCGAAACCGACTCCTTCATCTCCGCCGCGTCCTTCCAGGACACGACGCGCGTCCTCACCGAGGCCGCGACGATGGGCCGCGTCGATGAACTGCGCGGCTTCAAGGAGAACGTCATCCTCGGACACCTCATCCCCGGCGGCACCGGCTTCCCGCTCCACCGCTACCTCAAGCTCGTCCCGCTCTGCGAGCCGATCTCGGACGCGGAGGTGGAGGAGCTCATGCGCGAGCGCAAGGCGAAGCTCGACGAGATTCTCGGAACGACTCCCCCTCCGGAGGAGGAGGGCGAGGAGAACGAGCCCGCGTTCACGCCGGTCGACGCCGACACAATCGCCCAGGCGCCGGCAAACCAGGCGCCCGACCAGACCGTGGACGGCTATTCCGCGGACGACGTCGGACTGGAACAGGAATAAGACAGCAACTTAAATCATCGGAGGCAAAACCATCATGGCACTCGTTCTCGGCCTGCCCAAGGGCAGTCTTCAGGAATCCACCTTCGCGCTCTTCAGGCGCGCCGGGTTCAACGTCTCGTGTTCTTCGCGCTCGTACATTCCGTCAATCGACGATCCGGAAATCAGGTGCCGTCTTCTGCGCCCGCAGGAGATGTCGCGCTACGTCGAGCTGGGTCTGCTCGACGCCGGCATCTGCGGCTACGACTGGGTGTACGAGAACGGCAGCGACGTCCAGGAGGTCTGCGAGCTCAACTACTCCAAGGCCACGTCCAACCCCGTCCGCTGGGTTCTGGCCGTGCCCAACGACTCGCCGATCAAGTCCGTCAAGGACCTCGAGGGCAAGCGCATCTCCTCCGAGGCCGTCGGCCTCGTGAAGCGCTACCTCGACCAGAACGGAGTCAAGGCCGACGTCGAGTTCAGCTGGGGCGCGACGGAAGTCAAGGCCCCGGAACTCGTCGACGCGATCGTCGACCTCACGGAGACCGGCTCGTCCCTCCGCGCGAACAACCTCCGCATCGTCGACACGATTCTCACTTCCACGACGCGCATGATCGCGAACAGGAAGGCGTGGGCGGACGGCGCGAAGCGCGCGAAACTCGAGCAGCTCAAGATGCTTCTCATCGGCGCCCTCGACGCCCAGAAGCGCGTCCTTCTCAAGCTCAACGCGCCCGCTGCGAAACTGGACGCGATTACGGCCGCCCTCCCCGCGCTCCACGCGCCGACGGTCAACAAGCTCAACGACGCCGACTGGTACGCCGTGGAGTCCGTCGTCGAGGAGCACAAGGTGCGCGACCTGATCCCCGTCCTGCGCGACGCCGGTGCCACCGGCATCATCGAACTGCCCCTCAACAAGGTCATTTTCTAAACGGGTTATGAGTTGAAAGACTCTTAACTCATAGCTCAAACAACCATACTTACCAAAGGAGGTCCGCGATGGGTTCCATCAAGAAGAAGCGCCGCAAGAAAATGTCGAAGCACAAATACGACAAGCGCATGAAGGCGCAGCGCCACAAGAACAAGTAAGTCCACTTGAGACGCCTAATGGCCCCGGGCCGCAAGGTCCGGGGCCATTAGGCATCTCTTAAGTGGTTAAGAGTTAAGTGGTTAAGTTGCACGTGACCGGCGTTTCACCGGGAGGGCGCACGCCCTCATGCGCCGTCGCGATTGAAAGGGCGGGCGAAGGGGAGATTCGGTAGGGCGGGGCGTCCCGCCCCGCCGTCGCGGTTGAAATGGCGGGCGAGGTGACGATTCGGTAGGGCGGGGCGTCCCGCCCCGCCGTCGGTGTGTTGTTGCGGCGCGACGGGACGTCGCGCCCTACCGAGGGAGATCAAGTTGTCAAGTTGCACGCGCCCTCCCGTCCCGGTCGCGCAGGAGCGCGCCCCTCCCCGCTTGACCGGCTAAACCACTTGCCCGCTTGCCCACTTGCCCACTTAATCACTTAATCGCCAATCCTCTGTCACTGCTCCGTCACCAAAAAGGCCAAAATAGGGGCTTGCTTTTCCGCGGAAAATGCCGTATCATATACAACACTTTCCTCAAGGAGGGATGGCCGAGTGGCTGAAGGCAGCGGTTTGCTAAATCGCCATACGGACTAATCTCCGTATCGAGGGTTCGAATCCCTCTCCCTCCGCCATTCGCGTGCATTCCGCGAATGGGCATATGTGAAGCGCGTATGTTTTCTTTTATGCCCCCTTGCGCTTTCCCCCGTCTTATGCTAGAATAGAACACTGTTTTGGAAAAGCAAGGAATCATACATTCATGCCGACAATCAATCAGTTGATTCGCAAGGGACGCCGTCCCCTCGCGACGCATTCGAAATCGCCTGCGCTCAAGGCGTGTCCTCAGCGCCGTGGCGTCTGTCTGGTCGTCAAGACGATGACGCCCAAGAAGCCTAACTCGGCTCTCCGCAAGGTCGCCCGTGTGCGCCTTACGACCGGCGTCGAGGTGACGGCCTACATCCCCGGCGAGGGGCACAACCTCCAGGAGCACAGCGTCGTGCTCGTTCGCGGCGGTCGTGTGAAGGACCTTCCTGGCGTTCGCTACCACATCATCCGCGGTGTCCTCGATTCGCTCGGCGTCGCCGGCCGCAATCGCAGCCGTTCCAAGTACGGCGTGAAGCACCAGAAGGACGAGAAGAAGTAAGGGATAAGCCATGTCCAGACGTTCCAGGAAAATCGAGAAGCGGGTAACCCGCGATCCCAAGTTCAATTCCGAGCTCGTCGCCCACGTGATTCGCGTGATCATGAAGGACGGCAAGAAGACGACGGCGGAGAAGATCGTCTACGGCGCCATTGAGAAGATCGCCGAAGAGGTTGCCAAGAACCCCGCGAAGTTCGTGAAGGGCGAGGGCGACCAGAAGGTTGCCGTCACCGAGCCGATTGAGATCGTCCAGTCCGCCATCGAGAACATGAAGCCGAAAGTGGAAGTCAAGACGCGTCGCGTCGGTGGCACCACCTATCCGGTCCCTGTCGAGATCAATCCCGTCCGCCAGCTCTCGCTGGCCCTCCGCTGGATGACCACGTACGCCTCCGCCCGTCACGGCATGGGAATGCCGGCCGCGGTCGCCGCTGAAATCGTCGATGCGTTTCAGGGGCAGGGCAACGTCATCAAGAAGCGTGACGACGTGCACAAGATGGCCCAGGCGAACAAGGCCTTTGCGCACTACGCATGGTAATTCGCATCGCTTTTCCAAAACAGGTCGAAAGGGCCGGTCGTCAGACCGGCTCTTTTTCTTGCAAACCGGAGAAGGGAATCGGCATATGCGTTTCTACTGGATAGGCGCCCTCATCGGCAGCTCCCTTTTCAGCCGGACGCCTCCGTTCGTGCGCCTTCTCGGCGCCGTCGCCGGCTTTTTCGTGGAGCGGTGGATCAGGCAGAACGCCGAGGGCGACGCCGCGCGCCGCCGCTCCGCGAACGAGCTTGTCGTCCTCCGCGCCATATCGGCCATGCTCGCGAAGATCGCGAAGGCCGACGGACGCATCTCGGCCGACGAGGTCCGCTACTGCGAACGTCTCTTCGACAGCCTCGGCCTTCGCGGCGAAAGGCGCGCGTTCTGCATTCGCATATTCCAGGGCGCGAAGGCGGACGGGCGTTCCGTGTACGAGTACGCCGACGAGTTCGCGCGGGCACAGGGCGACGTCTCCATCCGCGAAATCGTCTATGGCGTCCTCTGGGACCTCGCCTGCGTGGACGGCGTCGTCTCGCCGGCGGAGCAGACGATACTCGAAAACCTAGTCCGCCACCTCCGCATAGACCCCCGCCAGTACGTCTGGCAGCGCAGCCGCCACGGTCTTTCCGGCGGCGGGCCTGGCGGTTCAGGTTTGGAAGCCGGCGCCCCGGATCCGTACGACCTCCTGGGATGCCGGCGCGGCGATTCCGACGAGACGGTGAGGCGCGCGTACCGGGAAAAGGCCAAGCGCCTCCATCCCGACCTCCTGCGGCAGAGGGGACTCTCGGACGAACTGATGAGGGACGCGAACGAGCAGATGGCGCGCGTCAACGCCGCATGGGACGAAATTAGGCGCGAACGCGGACTGTGACGCCCATGGCGCGTGTTCCCGCCGGAAAAAACTCCTCGCGGCGCCGTGCGTTTATGATATAATCACCCCCATGAGTTTTCCCTTGAAATTGGACAGGCCGCTCGTTGTCTTCGACATCGAGTCGACCGGGCTTAACCCGCGCAGCGACCGCATCGTCGAACTTGCCGCCATCCGCGTCGAGCCGACCGGCGAGGAGAAGTCGAAGTGCTGGCTGCTGAACCCCGGCGTCCCCATCCCGCCGGAGACGACGCAGATACACGGCATTACGGACGACATCGTGAAGAACTGCCCGAAGTTCGCGGACGTTGCGGACGAGGTGGAGGCGTTCTTCGCCGGGTGCGACGTTTCGGGGTTCAACTGCGACAGGTTCGACGTTCCCTGCCTCGAGGCCGAGTTCGAGCGCGCCGGCAAGTCGTTTGGCGACCTTTCGCGCCGCCATGTCGACGTCCAGCGCATATACCACAAAAAGGAGCCGCGCGACCTCACCGCGGCAGTCCGGTTCTACTGCGGCCGCGACCACGATGGGGCGCACGGCGCCGAGGCCGACGCGCGCGCGACGCTCGACGTCCTCAAGGCCCAGTTCGCGAAGTACCCCGACCTGCCGGACACCGCGGCGGCCCTTGACCTCTATCTCGTCCCCAGGGATCCCCTCAACGCCGACCGGCAGGGGCTTTTTCGCTGGATCAACGGACACCTCTGCGTCAACTTCGGTCAGATGCGGGGCAAGAAGCTTGCGGACATGTTCACCAGCGAGAAGAAATGGCTCAAGTGGTTTGTCGGCGGCAATTTCGCGCCGGACGCCCGCGCGATTGCGCGCGACCTCCTGGAGAAGGGCGTCCTTCCCCCAAAGCCGCCCGAGGCCTCCGGCAAATGAGCCGCGATGCAGTCTGCAGAACGTCTTAAATGGAAAGTGGTTTCGATCATGACGCTTGAAGAACTTGAAAAGGGGCGGGCGGATTCGCTCGCCGAAATCTCCGCCGCGGCTGACGCCGCCGCAGTCGAACGCCTCCGCATAAAGTATGTCGGACGCAACGGTCTCATCCCCGCGCTTGTCAAGGGAATGAAGGACGTCCCGAAGGAAGAGCGCCCCGCTTTCGGCAAGGCCGTTCAGGCATGGCGCGCCGAAGTCGAGGCCGCGCTTTCCGCCAAGGGCGACCTCGCAAAGCCGGCCGCAGGGTCTGCGGAGCGCGTAGACGCCACTCTGCCTGGACGCTGGCCGTCCTCCGGCGTGGAGCATCCGCTGAGCCGCGTCATCGCCGACGCCGCGCGCATCTTCGGAAAGCTGGGCTTCACCGTGGCCGACGGTCCGGACATCGAGAACCCCTTCAACAACTTCACCGCGCTGAACACGCCGCCGCACCATCCCTCGCAGGACCGCAGCGACACGTTCTGGCTCGCCGACGATTCGCTTCTCCGTACCCAGACGTCGCCCGTGCAGATCCGCACCATGCTTTCGGCCGGCAGACCGCCCGTTCGCGTGATCTGCCCCGGCCGCACCTATCGGCGCGACACGACGGACGCTACGCACTCCGCCAACTTCCACCAGATCGAGGGCCTTTACGTCGACACGAAGCCGGTCTCCCTCGCCGACCTGAAGAGCGTGCTCGCCTACTTCGCCTCCGAGATGATGGGACAGGGCGTCGGCGTCCGCTTCCGCCCCCACTTCTTCCCGTTCACCGAGCCGAGCGTGGAAGTGGACTTCACCTGCCATGTCTGCAAGGGCAGGGGATGCGGCGTCTGCAAGCAGAGCGGCTGGATTGAAATCGCCGGCGCCGGAATGGTCGACCCCCGCGTGTTCAGGCACGTCGGCTGGAATCCCGACGAGGTCAGCGGCTATGCGTTCGGCTTCGGCGTGGAGCGCATCGCGATGATAAAGTACGGCATCCCCGACATCCGTTGGCTCTACGACAACGACCTCCGCTTCCTGTCGCAGCTTGCGTAGGTTTTTGCCCTTCGGGATTTTCCGCAGGACAGGGGCGTCGTTTCTTCCGCAGAGGTCGCAGAGAAAGTGCGTTGAGGTTTCTTCGTGAACAGCAAGACATGTCGATTTCATCTCCGCGTCTCCGCGTCTCTGCGTGAGATGACCATGGTGGCTGCGGTTGCCGCGATGGCCGGGACGTGCCTCTTCGGCGGAATCGCGCCGAGGGCGATGGACGTGCTGCCGCTTGGTGCGGTGCGTCCGGAAGGATGGCTGCGCCTCCAGCTCGAGCGCCAGCGCGACGGACTCACCGGACGTGCCGAGGAACTCTACGACGACATCGGCAATTCCGACTGGCTCACCGGCGGGAAGCGCGGCGGACAGTACGGTTGGGAGCGCGGCCCATACTATGCCAAGGGGCTTGTCGCGCTTGCGTTCGTCCTGGACGACGAAACGCTCAAGGCGCGGGCGAAGCGGTGGGTAGACGCGCTTCTCGCCTCGCAGCGTCCTAACGGCGACTTCGGCCCGAAGAACGACAACTGGTGGGCGAACATGGTCGCCCTCCACTACGCGCGCGACTGGGCGGAGGCAGCGGGCGACGCCCGCGTCGAGCCGTTTCTGCGCCGCTATTTCGCCTACCAGTCGAAGCGGCTTGCCGAGCGTCCGCTCATGGCGGATTCCGCGTGGGCCGCCTGCCGCGGCGGAGACGAACTTGAAGTCGTGCTGTGGCTTTACGACAGGACGAAGGACGAGTCGCTTCTCGATTTCGCCCGCCTTGTCTCTTCGCAGACGTCCGACTGGACTACCTACTACCACGACGGCGGCGACGGCGGATGGGGCAGCGGCTACCGCAGCCACGTCGTGAACTTCATGCAGGGGTTGAAAGCGCCCGCGCTCAAGAGCCGCCTCTCCGGCGACGTCCGCGACCGTTCGGCATATCGCGCCGCGTTCGACCCTGACGGCTGGGCGATGCGGATGAACGGGCGCGTGGACCGGATGGTGAACGCGACGGAGCCGCTTTCCGGGCGCAGCGCAAGCGAGGGGACAGAACTGTGCGCGACGGCGGAGCGGATTCTTTCGTGCCGAGACGTGATTTCCTCGATCGGCGACGTGACGGCGGCGGACGACATGGAGGTCGTGGCGTTCAACGTTCTCCCGGCGACGCTCGGAGACGACGGGAAGGGGATGCGCTACTATCTCGTCCTCAACCAGACGCGATGCGGCGCGAGGCATGGATTCGGCTTCAACTGCAACGGCGACGGGACCTGCATGACGCCCGGCCCCGACGCCGGCTTCGGTTGCTGCCGCTCGAACTTCCACTTCGCGTGGCCGAAGTTCGTGCAGTCTCTCTGGATGCGCAAGGACGGGGGCCTGGCGGCGGTCGCCTACGCGCCGGCCGTTGTTTCGACGGACGTCGCCACCATCCGCGCGTCCGGCGTCTACCCGTTCGGCGACAGCGTCCGGCTCGACGTCGTCAAGGCGAACGGCGGCGCATGGCCGCTGTTCGTGCGCATTCCGGCTTGGAGCGGGTCGGCGGACGTGAAGGTGAACGGCGAGTCCGTCGCCGGCGCGAAGGCGGGCGAGTTCCTGCGCATCGACCGGCAGTGGACGGCAGGCGACGCGGTCGACCTTGCGTTCACGGCCGACATCGTCGCGGAGCGCGGAATCAACGATTCCGTCGCCGTGCGCCGAGGACCGCTCGTCTACGCGCTCAAGCTGGCCACCGACGTCAAGGCCGTGCCATCGAAGACGCTTGCTAAGGAAGCCCCGAGGGAACTTCGCGAGACTGTCTTCCCCGCCCGCGAATACGCGGCGAAGGAGCCGTGGAACCGCGTGCTTGTGCTGAAGGGCGGACAGCGGCCTGACGCCGCGTTCGAGCCGGCCGTCGCATCGCCCGCGGACCCGTTCGTCCATGGGGCTTCGCCGTGCCGGATCGTGGCGAATGCCGGATTCACCGACTACGCCGGCTGGGGGACGTTCAACGTCGCCTGGGGCGGCGGGCGTCCAGTCGAGCCGCCGCCGTCACCGGTGGCGCAGTCGCGCGTCAGGGACGTCGCCGCGGCGGAACTCGTTCCGCTCGGCTCCACGCAAGTCCGCATCACGCTTTTTCCGTGGACGCGCTGAAGATTAAGCGGTTGAGTGGATTAAGCGGTTAAGTTCGCGCCGGCGGTCTTGTCTTCTGCGGAGAATTGGTGTATGACAATAGGGCGGGGCGTCTCGCCCCGCCGACGCGGGCGTAACGGCGCGACGGGGATGTCGCTCCCTACCGGTGTGACCGTTCAACCGCCTTTTCAGCCGCACGGCGCGCGTCCTCACGCGCCGCTTTCTGGAATCTGCCACTGACCACGCTGAAACCCTGCGGGACACGGAAAACACTGAAGGGGAGGGACGCGCTCCTGCGCGTCCGCCGTCACGGCGGACTTCCATTCTGTGCCGTACCGCTCCATCGGTAGGGCGTGGCGTCTCGCCCTGCCGCATTCTTTCCCCCCGTTTCGGTCTCGCAGAAGCGCACCCCTCCCAGGCTTTCCATCAATTCAGTGCCGTCCGCAGACCATGAGATTACGATGCGGACGAAATCGTCCACGGAGTTTCCGCACCGCGCTTTCGTCCGCTCCGTAATCTCATGCTGACGTTTCGCCGTTCCCACTTTCGCGTGTCATGAGATTACGGCGCGGACGAAGTCGCGGGAGCGCAATGGCGGGGAAACGCCGGTACCGCCGCGGGAGACGGGATGGGCGGTGAACCGGCGTCCGTCTGGGCTGGGATGCCGTGTCCGCGAAGGAAACCGCAAATATTTCATCACATTGCGCCATAAGCCTCCGATATCGATATAAATTGCGCTGCGGAATTTGCTTGCAAGCAGGGGAAAGATGGTGTCATTTGCGTGTTTCGCGCGGGAAAGGGCAACTGTCCGCTTTCCGCCGTTGAAAGTGAAGAGGTTGTGGTGTCCCCCCCCCCCCCTACACGAGTTTGCAAACTCGTGTAGGGGGGGGGGATGCGAAGTCGGTGCTGAATTAGGCGCGCGCACGACTTTCCAGTGCAACGCCGGCAGGCTTCGACCTGAGGCGACAGCCCGACAGGTTGCCCTCGGCGGGGGAGTCAGGCGTTGGCTGTATGCTTTCCTGCGGAAACAAAAAGCAAGGAGGCATCAATGGCCACGAAGGAACGACGAAAGGCCCCGCCCGGGGTCCCGAAGTACCACCGCCTGACGGAGGAGAGGCGTATCATAATCGAGACGCTGCGTAAAGAGGGGTGCTTGAACAGGCACATCGCGGAGGCGGTCGGGTACAGCCCCTCGACGGTCGGGCGGGAACTGAGGCGCAACCTCGGCAGGAAAGGCTGCCGGCACAGGAAGGCGCAGAGCAGGGCGAACCACCGCGCCGCCGTGAAGGCCGCGAAGAGGCGCAGGTTCGCGGCGATGGAGCAGGTGCCCGGGATCAAGGTGTACTTCGCGAAGCCCTGCCACTCATGGGAAAGGGGACGAACGAGAACCGCAACGGCATCGTCCGGAAGGTCCTGCCCAAGGGGAGGTCGTTCGGCGACGCCACCGGGGAGGAGATGCGCCGGATCGACCGCCTTCTCTCAAGTGCCTCAACTGGCGAACGCCGGGGGAGGCGTTCGCGGAGCTCCTCCTCCGCCACGCGCTCGTGGCCGCATAGCCGTCTGCCGCTCCTTGACATTGCCCGCCCCTAGGGGCAGCGCCGCCGCTACACGCCGGGAAGCGGGACGCCCGGACGAAGCCCCCTTGCAGCCCCGAATCGAAAACGCTACAATGCCGCCATCAAGCAAGAAAGCATCATCGGCACAAGGCCGCGCAACGGGTGTTGCACTGGCTAATTGCCGGCGGGAAAGAATGCAAAAGGAGAATGTTATGGATTTCCGTGATTTCATAGACTCTTCGTATGACAAAAGTTTTCAGAAGATTATGGAAGCACATCCACTGACATGGTTTCCTTGGGTGGGACGTAATTATCGTAAGGCGCGTCTCAAAATTTTGGTTGTTGCAGAATCCCATTACGCAAATGACAATGATCCACAGAAGCTAAGGGATGCGCTTGAGAATTGCGCAGACGATGTTAATTTCACTCGGGAGGTAATGTTTGAGTCGGCAATTGAGCATTGGTATGGTAATTCTATGTTGGAGGGTTTGTAGCGCGCATTGTTGCGAACAAGTAATCTAGGCGATAAATCAAAGCGGCTGTGGGGAAATCTCGCCTTTTATAACTTCATCCAACGTCCCATGCAATACAATCGTGAAATGAAAGAACGGCCTGCTAACGATGAGTTTTATCGGTCGTGGAATGTCTTTCTCCAAATCGTAAAGTTGCTACGTCCGACGCGCGTTATTTTTGTTGGCAACACAGCGGCCAATTTTTTTGATGCGGCAATGGCAGCCCAGGGTGTTTCTTACGAATCGATGAAGTGGGGTTCATACACGAATCGTTCATATCCAAAAGAAGGATCCGTAACAATTGAAAACAATCGAATTCAGATTAGTTGTATAAGACATTCGAGCAATTACTTTTCATGGTCTGCATGGCATGAATATTTGTTATCTCAAATGCCTGATGTTATGCAATTTGTACGGCGACTACACGAAGGCGGCCGGCATCGCCGTCCTCTCCCAGAACGGAGGGGAGGGGCATTGTGCCGTCATCTCCAACTGTGCGTATGAGGGCCGGATTGTCATGGGGAGCAACGCCGGGCGCGACGGCGTGGCGGGAATCATCGCCTACGTGGCGACCGCCACGCGCATGGCGGACTGCACGGTGCGCGATGCGGCGGGGGTTTGCCGTCGGGAACGCCGCCGCGAAATGCGGGTCGCTCGCCGGCTGGGTGTGCAATGGATCGCTTGCGGTTTCCGGAGGCGCGGCGCCGGCGGCGATGAAGTCCGCGGCCTCCGTCTCGGCGACGGCGACGGGGCTGTTCTTCGCGACCGTGCAGGACGACGTTGCGTCGTTCGTGGCGGACGGCGCGTTGGAGAGCGGGATGACCTACCGTGTGATGGCGGAAAAGGCCCCGGACGTCACGCTCGCGGCGATTGGCGACTCGCTGTCGCTCGACACGTCGCTTGTCGCCTACGCGGGCGAGGTCGCGACGACGGTCGCGGAGAGCGAGATCGAAAAGACCGCCGACGGCAGCGTCACGACCTACACGGTCGTTGCGAAGTTCGGGGTCGACTGGGGTACGGACGGAATGCAGTCCGTCTGGGGCGACGAGCCTCCGACGGAGGAGGAACTGGCGGAAATCAAGTCCTGGGCGAAGGCGAACGGACTGGACGCGGTGGCCGTCAACAGCGAGGCGGGCGCCGCCGCGTATCTGCTCGGACTTGCGTTCGTGCCGTCTTCCGTGCCAACGCTCGAGATCGTCTCGATAGATTTCGCCGCAGACGGATGGAAAGTGGAGGTGAAGGTGGCGGCGGACGGCGCGCCGCTGGCGTTCGGCAGTGCGATGAACGGCAGTCTGACCGTCCTGACGGCCGAGACGCTTGACGGGGAATGGACGAAGCAGGCCTATAATGCCGCGAACGTCACCTTTGCGGAAGACCGCAGCCGCGCGACGGTCGCAGTGACGTCCGCCGAAGCGCGCTTCATCAAGGTCGCAGTCACGAAATAGTCCGCCTCGCCAGCGGCGGGTGGCGGCGGTTGCCAGTCGGGAGATCGGCGATACGGCTTTCCGTCGCATTCAGACGTTCCACTGGAAGCCTGAATGCGCCTTTGGTATAATTCCCCCCATGAAGAAAGCGATTATAACGGTCGTCGGCCGGGACGCGGTTGGCATCCTCGCCAGGATATGCACCTATCTGGCCGAAAACGGCGTGAACATCCTCGACATCTCCCAGACTGTCGTGCAGGACTACTTCAACATGATGATGATTGTCGACATGGCGAAGTGCCAGAAGACGTTCGCCACCGCCGGCGCGGAGCTCTCCGCCCTCGGCCTTGAAATGGGCATGGAAGTCCGCTGCCAGAAGGCGGAGATCTTCGAGAAGATGCACCGGATCTAGACGCCATGATCAACATTCAGGAAGTCCTCGAAACGAACAAGATGATCCAGGACGAGAACCTGGACGTCCGCACGATCACGATGGGCGTGAGCCTGCTCGACTGCGCCGACTCAAGCCTCGACGCCGTCTGCCGCAACGTCTACGCAAAGCTCGTCCGCCACGCCGGCCGCCTCGTCGAGACGGGCGAGGAGATCTCCCGCGAGTTCGGCATCCCGATCGTCAACAAGCGCATTTCGATTACGCCCGCCTCCCTTGTCGGCGCGTCCTGCTGCCGGACGCCGGAGGACTACGTGGAGATCGCCCGCACGCTCGACCGCGCGGCGCGCGACCTTGGCGTCAACTTCCTCGGCGGCTACTCCGCCGTCGTCTCCAAGGGCATGACGCCGTCGGACGAACTTCTCATCCGCTCCATCCCGGAGGCGCTCGCCGTCACGGAGCGCGTCTGCTCCAGCGTCAACGTCGGCTCCACGAAGACCGGGCTTGACATGGACGCGATCCGCCTCATGGGCGAAATCGTCAAGGCGACGGCGGCTCGCACCGCCGACCGCGATTCGCTCGGCTGCGCGAAGCTCGTCGTCCTCTGCAACGCGCCCGACGACAATCCGTTCATGGCAGGCGCGTTCCACGGCGTGACGGAGGGCGACGCCGTCGTGAATGTCGGCGTCTCCGGCCCCGGCGTCGTCAAGTACGCGCTCGCCCAGATCCGCGGCGCGGACTTCGAGACCCTCTGCGAGACGATCAAGCGCACCGCGTTCAAGATCACCCGCGTCGGCCAGCTCGTCGCCCAGGAGGCGTCGCGCCGCCTTGGCGTCCCGTTCGGCATCATCGACCTCTCTCTCGCCCCCACGCCCGCCGTCGGTGATTCCGTGGCGGACATCCTCAAGGAGATCGGTCTCGAGCATCCGGGCGCGCCCGGCACCACCGCCGCGCTTGCACTGCTCAACGACCAGGTCAAGAAGGGCGGCGTAATGGCGTCTTCCTATGTCGGCGGACTCTCCGGCGCGTTCATCCCCGTTTCCGAAGACCAGGGCATGATCGACGCCGTGAACGCCGGCGCCCTTACGATCGAAAAGCTCGAGGCGATGACGTGCGTCTGCAGCGTGGGGCTGGACATGATCGCCATCCCCGGCGACACCCCCGCCGCCACCATCTCCGGCGTCATTGCCGACGAGGCCGCAATCGGCATGGTCAACCAGAAGACGACCGCCGTGCGCATCATCCCCGTCGTGGGAAAGAAGGTCGGCGACTCCGTCGAGTTCGGCGGCCTCCTCGGCCACGCGCCGATAATGCCCGTCAACCGCTTCGACTCCTCCGCATTCGTCAACCGGAAGGGGCGCATCCCCGCTCCGATCCACTCGTTCAAGAACTGATCGTCCACCATCCGCGAGGCAAGACATGACGACATTCCGCCAATTCCGTTTTCTGGCGTTCTTCGCGCTTGTCGCATCGGCGCTTTCGTCCATGCCGTCGCAGGCCGCCTGGTACTGGCCCTTCGGATACGACGAGGACTCCACGAACGCGCCGCCGCGTCTCCACCGTCTTCTCGAAAAGGCCAACGACTACATCGAACTCGCCGAGGACGCCTCCTACGACGGCGACGGCGACAAGGCCGTGGAGAACTACCGCCTCGCCCTCGCGGAGCTGGACAGGATCGAACGCGAAAACCCTGACCGCGCCGAGACTTCCGAATTCGCCCCGCTCCGCAACCGCCGCGCCGCCTGCAACGCCGCCATCGACGCGATCCGCTTCGCGCAGATAGACGCGAACGAACGCGCCGTCGCCGTCTCCAACACCGCCGAGCTCCAGAAGAAGTGGGAGCGCAAGCACGGCATCGGCCTCACCGACGCCGACCGCTACCGCGACGCGCTTGAAAAGGTCAAGGCCGGCAAGTACTCCGAAGCCGAAACGCTCCTCGCTGAAATCCTCAAGTCCGATCCGGCGAACCTCGACGCGCTTCTCCTCCGCGCAGCCGCGCAGTCCGGCTCCGGCAGCGCCGCCGCCGCCCGGAAGACGCTCGAGGCCGCCGCCGAGGCGCATCCGAAGTCGTATCTCCCGCGCTACAACCTGGCGCATCTGCTTCTGCGGGCGGGCGAACCGGCCGCGGCGCGGAAGTCGTACGAAGCCGGCCGCGCCGCCGGCGGCCCGCGCAACGTCGCGATCGAGGGACTGCTCGAAGAGGCGGACAGGAAGGCGGCGGCGAAGGAGGAGGACGCGAAATGATAAAGATTTTTTCATGCTGCGCGGCCATCGCCGCGGCGCTGCTGGCGCACTGCGCCGCCTCGGACGTCCCGGAGGGGGCGATCGACGTCGTCGCTGGCGGGAAGACTCCGCCGATGCTTTCCTCGGAGGCCGACGCCGCGGCGGTCATGCGGGCCGTGCGCGGGATGATTCCCATGGGCGACGTCCGCCTCGGTGGTTCGCTTGTCATGCGCAACAGGCGCGGAATCGTGTCGAAGGAGTTCGGCTACTCGATGTCCATGCGCCGCGAGGCCGGACGCTCCGCGATGGAAATCTCGCTTTCGCCGCGTGGCGGGACGAACGTTCTCGCCGTCGCGTCCGTCTCGCGCAGCGGCGCGGACCGCCCGAAGTTCGGACTCGTCGAGGGCGGAAAGGCGTCCGCCGCCGCGCCGTCGATGCTCGACCGCGTGATGGATACGGACGTGACGTGGCTTGACCTCACATTCGACTTCCTATGGTGGCCGCAGGCGAAGTTCGAGGCCGATCGCGAGGGCGAGACCGTCCATGGGCAGACCTGCCTTGTCGTGTTCGCGACGCCCCCCGCGCCGGTCGATGGCCTTTCGGGAGTCCGCCTCTGGGTGGACAGGAAGACCGGCTGCATGCTCCAGGCGGAGCAGGTCGACGAAAAGGGCAGACCGGTCCGCCGGATGTGGGGCTCCAGGATCAGGAAGTTCGGCGAACGCTGGATGGCCTCGGCGATAGAGGTCGAAACGCTCGGTTCGCGCCATCGCACGAAGATTGTCGTCGACAGCCTTGAAGTCGCCGGCGATGAATGAACTCGCCGCCGGCCGCTTCCACGCGCCGCTTCCCCTGCGTCTCGTCCGCTGCGCTTCAGTCTGACGCCTGCGATTGCGTCCGCTCCAGCACGAGAGCCGTGCGGGCCGGGAGGTAGAGCATGGCGCGGTCGACGCCGTCTTCGCCGCGCAGGGTCGTCCACGTCTGCCGCGCCTTGATGCGGGCCTGTCCGCCGAAGCGGCGTTCGTCGGTGTCAAGCGCGCGTCTGTAGACGCCCGGCGCGACGGGGATTCCGTAGTCGGTGAAGCTCGTCTCCGGCGAGAAGTTGAAGACGCAGACGAGCGGGCCGCGGCGGAACGCCAGGACCTGGTCGCCCGTCTTGTCCCAGATCTGCGCGGGTGCTTCCCGCAGCGCGCCGGTTCGCTTGAAGAGGCGCAGCATCGCCGCGTCGAAGTCGCCGAGGCACTTGTAGAAGAGGAAGCCGTTGTCGCGGAGGCTCCACTGCCGGCGCGCGTACCAGCAGCTCCAGTCGTTCCCTTCGCGGGGGAAGTCGATCCATTCGGGGTGTCCGAACTCGTTGCCCATGAAGTTCAGGTATCCGCCCTGGCTCGTGCCGAGGGTGGCGAGGCGCGCCATCTTGTGGAGGGCGACGCCGCGCTGGACGCGGAGGCTGCCGCTTGCCCGGTCCATGCAGGCGTACATGTCCGCGTCGACGAGCTGGAAGATGAACGACTTTCCGCCGACGAGCGCCTGGTCGTGCGATTCCACGTAGTCGATCACGCGCTCCTCCGGGCGGTGGTCGGTGAGCGTGTAGTAGAGGTGTCCGACTGGCCAGTTCTCGTCGCGCACGTCCTTGGCCAGTTTGAACCAGTAGTCCGGTTCTCCCATCGCGAGGCGGCGGTCGAAGCCCATGCCGCAGTCGGAGAGCGGCGCGGCGCAGC
The DNA here is from genome assembly GCA_964386385.1 of uncultured Lentisphaeraceae bacterium. Taxonomy (GTDB): domain Bacteria; phylum Verrucomicrobiota; class Kiritimatiellia; order RFP12; family UBA1067; genus RUG572. Next base: position 24,043 of record CAYLRN010000009.1, read on the forward strand.
CTGGCATTCCGCTGACGTCCTCGGCAATCGTCAGCGCGTCGGGGCGGACTTCGTGGACGACCTGGTTCGCGAGGCGAAGGTACGTCCAGGCGTCCTCGTCCACCTCGCCTCCGAAGTAGTCCGCGTAGTTTCCGAAGTCTATGCCGAGGCCGTGGTTCCAGTAGAGCATCGACGTCACGCCGTCGAAGCGGTAGCCGTCGAACCGGAATTCGTCAAGCCAGTAGCGGCAGTTGGAGAGGAGGAAGTGCAGCACGTCCGTCTTGCCGTAGTCGAAGCAGCGCGAGTTCCACGCGGAGTGCCAGCCCTTCTGGCCGTCGTGGAAGTACTGGTAGGGAGTGCCGTCGAAGAGGGAGAGCCCGTCGCGCTCGTTCTGGACGGCGTGCGAGTGCACGAGGTCCATGATGACGCGAAGGCCCATTCCGTGCGCGGCGTCGACGAGTGCCTTCAGGTCTTCCGGAGTTCCGAAGCGCGAACTTGCCGCGAAGAAGCTGGACACGTGGTAGCCGAAGCTTCCGTAGTAGGGATGCTCCATTACGGCCATCAGCTGGACGACGTTGTAGCCTGCCTTCTTTATGCGCGGAAGCGTCTTTTCGCGGAACTCGGCGTACGTGCCGACTTTCGCCTCCTCCTGGGCCATGCCGACGTGCGCCTCGTAAATGAGCGGGGGCTGTCCGCGAAGGGAAGGGGTGCGGTGTTTCCAGACGTAAGGCGCGGCCGGCTGCCAGACCTGCGCGGAGAAGAGCTTCGTCGTCTCGTCCTGCACGACGCGGCGGGCGTATGCGGGAAGGCGCTCGCCGCGTCCGCCCGGCCAGCGCATTTCAAGGCGGTAGTGCTGTCCGTGCGCGAATGCGCCCGGCGGGAAGCGCGCCTCCCACACGTCGCGGTCGGGGATGCGCTCGAGTTCGTATTGGGGCGATATTTTCCAGTCGGAGAAGTCGCCGACGAGGCAGACGCCCGTCGCGTTCGGCGCCCATTCGCGGAAAGTCCAGCCGCGCGCGGTGCGGTGGAGGCCGTAGTACTCGTGGGCGCCCGCCCAGTCGGAAAGGCTGCGTCCCGCGCCCGCCAGCTGCGCGGCGCGCGCGTCCGAGCGGGCGGCGCGGGCGCGGACGGCGCCTGCGAACGGCGCGAGGTACGGGTCGGCGAGGAGATGCGGGCGGGCGTCTTCCATCGTCGTCACTCCGCGGGCTTTCCGGAGAAGTCCTTCACGAGGTGGCGGTGCAGCATCTTCTCGTAGAGTTCGATGTACTGCCGGGCGCATTCCTCGTGGTTGAAGCGCTTGAGCGATTCCGCCATGATGCGGCGGATCTCGGCGGCGCGGACTTCCGGCGGACGCGCCCAGAAGGCCATCGCCTGGTCCATCGCCCAGAAGAGGCCGTTCGAGTCGTACGTGTCGAAGCGGAAGCCGTTGCCGACGTGGTTTTCTACGTCCAGCGGCTCGACCGTGTCGTGGAGGCCGCCCGTGTTGTGCGCGACGGCAAGGGATCCGTAGATCGGCGCCTGCATCTGCGGGAGTCCGCACGGCTCGAAGAGGGACGGCATGAGCATGAAGTCGCTTGCCGCGAACCCCAGCTGCGAGAGGCGTCCGTCGAAGTCGTGGACTGCCAGGCGGTTGCCGATGTTGTGGAACGAGCGGATGTCCCAGAACGGCTGCTGGAAGGTGCCGTTCGCCACGACGGCGATTTGCGCTCCTTTCGCCCAGTGCTTGTCGAGGAAGCGGTAGCAGATTTCCGTGAGGAGCTGGGGTCCCTTCTGCACGGGGTCCAGGCGCGACGGCCAGAAGAAGAGCGGCGCGTCGGCGTTCTCCTCAAGGCCGAGCGCGTGCTGGAAGGCGAGCTTGTTCCTGCGCTTCATCTCGGCGTGGTCGTCAGGGCCGTAGCGGAAGGGGATCTTGTCGTCGATCTGCGGGTTGTCCATCGCGTCGGGCGCGTTGAGGATGCCCACGGCGCATCCGGCGTAGTACTTGTTCCGGATCTCGCTGCGGATCGAATCTGGGATGAAGTCGTGCCAGCCGTCGACGATCTCCTTCAGGAAGGTGGGCGAAACGGTGTTGATGAAGTGGGCTCCGAACACGCCGGAGGCCTGCATGTCTATCGGGTTCGTGTCGCGGCTCTCGAAGTAGTTGTATGGCGGACGCGACAGGTAGAGGTTCTGCCAGAACTCGGCCGCGTCGATGCCCGCGTCCTCCACCTCGGCGATCGTCATCTTCTGCGTGTGGATGTTGTGGACGGTGAAGAGGCAGGGAATGCCCATGCGGCGCGCGGCGGCGGGGATGAGGCCGGTCATCCAGTCGTTGCAGTGGATCAGGTCAGGCTGGACTTCGGGAATCACGTGGTTGATGACTTCGCGCTCGAACGCGAGGGACAGCTTCGGGTTCGCGCCGCTCTGGGAGTAGACGCGGTCGCGGTAGTAGAAGCAGCGGTCCTCCGCCAGGTGGATGCGGTCGCTCGTCATGCGGCTCTTGTAGCGGCGCAGCTCCTCGGCCACGAGCTGTCCCGTCTCCTCGTGGAACATCCGCCGGTAGTGCGGCAGGGCCACGTGCACGTCCGCTCCGAGGTCGAAGAGCGCCCCGACGAGCGACGCGGACACGTCGGCCATCCCGCCGGCCTTTGCGCTCATCTTGCCGGCGAGGTTGCCCATGCCTTCCGGAAGATACGTTATCTCCGGCGTGACAATCAGGATGCGCGGTTTCTTTTCGCCTGTTTTCGATTGAGTTGCTGACATGACGGCCGAATCCCTTTCATTAAATCCAGTATCGCTGTCTGTGCGGATTATATCAAACTGCAATTGGCAGTGAAAGCGGAAAACGCGGTTGGCGCGTCTCGCGGTTCAGTCCGTCCGCGAAAGCCTCCGGCACGGGCGGCTTTTCTTCGACGGCGGTTGACAGGAAAAAAAAAACAGATATAATTGCTCCGTATACTGCGAAAAGGCGAACTGGCGGGTGACCGCCAAGAACAGAAGGAGCGAGACATGGCGAAGGAGATGGCGCGCGCTGCCAGAATGGGCGCATGGGTTAAGGCCGGGATTCTTTGCGGGCTGGCGCTTGCGGCGCTGTGCGCTTCATCGGCGCGAGTTCCAGCCGGATACGCCGAACTGGAGTACGTCGAGTCGACGGGCGTCCAGTACGTGGACACGGGCTACGTGCCGACTGGAAGCGACGTCATCGAGGCGGACTTCGCGTTCACGGATGCGCTCTCCACCCAGCAGCGCGTGTTCGGCTCCTCCACGTGGGGCAGCTCCCTGACCTGCACCTTCTACGTCAACGGAAGCGGTTTCTACGCATGGGCGTACAAGGACGGCTCCGGCAACTGGACTTCGACCGGCGTGAAGCTGTCCACGGAACGCCGCCGCCTGACCCTTGACGGCGTCGGCAACCGGGTCTCGCTCGTGGACGCGGCGTCCGGCGAGACGCTCTACTCCGAGGCGATCGGAACGGCGCACTCCAAGTCCGCCGCCCATTCGCTTCTGCTGTTCGCCAACTACTACGACAACAAGGGATATGCGCAGGAATACGGCCGCCTCCGCCTGTATTCATGCGCCATATCCGACTCCGCTCGCCAGAAGGCGCGCGACTTCGTGCCGTGCCGGCGCATCTCCGACGGCGCGGTCGGGCTCTACGACGTGGTTACGCAGACGTTCTTCGCGGACGGGAGCGGCGACGGATTGACCGCAGGCCCGTTTGCCGACGGGACGGCGTTCAACGTGAGCCAGCCGGACGACCAGACCCTCGTCGCGGGCGCCGCCTGCACCCCGGCGGTGTCCGTGACGGACAAGGCGACCGGCGACGTCCTTGAGGAGGGCGTACACTACTCGCTTGCCTATTTCCACAACACCGTCCTAGGCGAAGCCTGGGTTGTCGTAACCGGCCTTGGCGACTACGAGGGCGAGACCGTCGCAAGGACGTTCTACGTCTTCCCTGCGGAATCCCGCTTGCCGGACGGCTACCGCGAACTGGAGTGGATCGCCTCGTCCGGCGCCGAGTTCATCCAGACGGACGTGACGGCGACGCCCCGCACGGCGGCGACCATCGACGCGACGCCGCTGTCCGTCAATGGCGGCAGCTGCCTCTTCAAGGCGACTCCCGCCTCGAACGTCGTGGAGGGTCTGCTGTTCCACGGCTACGTCAACGCCATGGGAATGTTCGCCGTGACTTGCGTCGACGCCACGACGCTGGGGGACGACGGCTTCTCCGCGTCGCTCAAGCCGTGGAACTCATGGGGCGCCGCCTCCGCCGCACCGTTCAAGTTCACGGCAATGGACCGGCATCGCTTCACGGTCGATTCGCTCCGCGGCGTCTGCGAGGTCGACGGACAGACCGTCCTCGCGCTGAAGACGGAGCGGACGCAGAACTCCGCGCATCCGCTCCGCATCTTCGAGAACTTCTGCGGCCGGCTTCACTCGTTCGCGGTTTCGGAGGACGGCGGCGCCGCGCGCGCCTTCCTGCCGTGCGTCCGCGTGGCGGACGGCGCCGCCGGAATGTACGACCTGTCGGCCGGCGCATTCCTCACGAACGCCTCGTCCGCCGGCGCGTTCACGGCAGGGCCGTACGCGTACAGGCGCGAACTTGCCGTCGCGACCATCGCCGCGCAGCCGTGGGACGGAGCGAACGCGGTCCGCCCCGAACTCGTCGTCGTCGACCGCGCCACGGGCGCGGCCCTGGCGGAAGACGAGGACTACTCGCTTGCGTTCAGCGGCAACGACGCCGTAGGCACGGCCGCGGTCGTCGTGACCGGCCTCGGACTGTACGCCGGCTCCGCCGCGACGAATTCCTTCGCCGTCTACCGCGCCGGCGGCGCGTTCACCTACGCAAGCTGGAACGTGGACGGCTTCAAGTCCGGCCCGACGGCGAGCGGAGAGATCCGCTGGGAGTGGACCGAGACGTATGCGGCCTGTGAATCCTACCGGACGTTCCTGGCCTCGCTCGGCGCCGACTGGCTTGGCGTCGACGACAGCGTCTACAACTTCCTTTACGCCGGCTGGTCGCAGATCGGGTCGCGCTGGGGCATTTTCCTCGACTATCCGCAGACGACGCTGGGCGACGAGGACGGGACGATTCCGCGCGCGACGTTCTGTACCGGCCGCTTCGACGTCCTTTCGTCCAACGTCGTGGAGGACTGCGCGCTTGAGCAGCGCGTGAGGGTGGACGGACTGTACGAGGCGGTGTTCGTGAACGTCCGCCTCTCCGAAGGCGCCGCGACGCGCAACGCCCAGATCTCCGCGCTTGCGACCCGCTATGCCGACGAGCCGCGCGTCGTCCTCTCCGGCGACTTCTGCACGGGGTGCGCAGACCTTGACGGGACGACGCGCACGGACTGGGCGGCGCTGGACCCGCTTGTGGAGGCCGGCTTCCGCCTTGCGAACGTCTCCGAGCCGATGTCCCCGGTCTGGAAGCGCGCCACGCCGCGCTTCGCCTCCACGCACGTCGCCACGAAGGGCTTTGCCGTCTCGGACGTCGCGGTGCGCGAGCCGTTCGCGTCCGAGGGCGACGCCTACGGACTGAGCGACGAATGCGCGCTCGTCTGCACGCTCTCCCCGCTTGCGGAAGGGCGCGTGATGCGTCCGTCCAACCCAGTGCCGCAGACCTACACGGGCGCGGCTCTGACGCCCGTGGTGACGGCGGACGCCGCCTATGCCGTCGCCGCGCCCGCGAACGCGGTGGACGCGGGAGAATACCCCGTCGTCGTGTCGCTCAGGGACAAGACGGCTACGGCGTGGGACGACGGCACGACCGACGACCTGACGCTGGCGTTCACGGTCGAGAAGGCGGCCAACGCCTGGAAGACGCTGCCGTCCGTCTCGTCCACGCTCTGGGAGCGTCGCGACGGCCCGGCGGGGACGGTTTCGCAGGGCGAGGGCGTATTCGGCGGAGCGTCCACGTGCAGCCACGTGGACGCGCAGCTGGCCGCGCTCACGAAGGGAACGCACCGGATCGTCTTCACCGTGCCGGAGACGCCGAACTACGCAGGGCTCGAGTACTCTGTGGACGTCACGGTGACGGAGACGTTCCGCACGACGGTCTCCGCCGACGGCGCGACGGCGGACGTGCAGTTCAGGCATTCCGACAAGCCGAGAAAGCTCTATCTCGTCTACGGCTTCACCGACGGCGGGAACGCGACGTCCGCGTGGGACCGCGTCGTCTGCGTGGGCGACGTCGCGCCCGGCGTGACGGAGTGGACGGGAATAGAACTTCCCGACACCATCGGCTACGAGCATCCGAACTGGCGCTTCCTAGTCTCCGGCGACTACGGCAGCGAGTCGTACGCGATGGACGGCCTGATTGCGCAGTGGGACGCGGAGGAGAACGCCGGTCGCGGCGTCCACGCCGAATCGCCCGGGACGTGGGCTGAACTCGTGAACGCGACGCCGATCGCGTGGACGGGTTCGCCGGTCTACGGCGAGAATGGCGTGAAGATGAACGGCGCGTTCTTCGAGGCGACGCTTGCCGGCGCGGCGGACGCAATCAACGCCAAGTCCCTCACCGTCCAGGTGATGATGCGTCCCGACTCCGTCGAAGCCTGGGATTGGTACCAGGGCGTCTTCCAGTTCGGCCCCGGAGGCTCCAACCGCCAGCTGATCCTCGACACGCGCCAGCAGAGCAAGGTCGGGCAGGGGCTGTACACGTTCGGCGGCCTTCAGTACCGCGAAAGCGGATGGAACGGACGCAGCGTCGTCTCGACGCCGAACTGGTACTTCTGCACGAACGTGCTCGTCACCGTCACGGTTGACGCGAACGGCGCACACCTCTGGTTCGATGGCGCGTCCGCGCCCGCGTTCACGACCGTCGGCGGCGGCGTGGCTGCGACGAGCGACCTCTTCACCTTCGGCAAGTACATCAGCAACAAGACCTATCCGATGACCGTGCACTCGATTCGCATCTACGACCGTGCGCTCACGGCGGCGGAGGTCGCCGCGAACTACGCCGTCGACGCGGACCGGTTCGACGGACGCTTCGTCGAGGCTGGCGGACTCCAGACGGCGACGCGGCCCGTCCAGGCGGAAGTCCATGGTGGCGCGTGGGCGGACGTCCGCTTCACGGCCATGTCCCGTCCGCGGAAGCTCTGGTTCGCCTGGGGCGCCAGGGACGCGGGCGCGCAGACGAACGGCTGGGCCGGCGCCGCATTCGTGGCGGACGTCCCGGCGGGCGTGTCCTCCTTTGAGCGCCTTGCCCTTCCGGCCGCGTCGCGCGGAGCCGGCTGTGGACGCTTCCTCCTGTGCAATGCTGAATATCTTTCGTCCGACTACGCGATGGACGGTCTCCTTGCGCAGTGGGACGGAATCGACAACGCGGCGCGGAACGTCCACGAGAGCAGCCCGACCTCGTGGGTCGACCTCGTCGGCGGCCGGGCGATGGACGTCTACGGAACGCCGGCGTTCGGCGAGAAGTCGGTCCGCAATGGCGTGGACTCGTATTTCCAGACGACAGTCACGGGCGTGGCAGACGCGATCAACGCCGAATCGTTTACCGTGCAGGTGATGATGCGTCCGGACACGGGCGCCTGGGAAAAATATCAGGGCGTCTTCCAGTTCGGCCCCGGAGGCTCCAACCGCCAGCTGATCCTCGACACGCGCCAGCAGAGCAAGGTCGGGCAGGGGCTGTACACGTTCGGCGGCCTTCAGTACCGCGAAAGCGGATGGAACGGACGCAGCGTCGTCTCGACGCCGAACTGGTACTTCTGCACGAACGTGCTCGTCACCGTCACGGTTGACGCGAACGGCGCACACCTCTGGTTCGATGGCGCGTCCGCGCCCGCGTTCACGACCGTCGGCGGCGGCGTGGCTGCGACGAGCGACCTCTTCACCTTTGGCAAGTACATCGGCAACGCCTCGTACCCGATGACGGCATACGCGATACGCATCTACGGCCGGACGCTCACGGCGGAGGAGATCGCCGCCAGCCACGCCGTCGACGCCGTCCGCTTCCTCGACGCAGAGCCGCCGTGGCAGGCCTCCGCGCCGCTGGAGATTGCCGCGCCCACGCTTATCATCTTCAGGTAGGGCGCGACGTACATGCGGCCGGAATGTCTCATGGACAGGCGTTTTCCGGGAGGGCGGATGTCCTCGTCCGCCGCCATTGACGAAACGGCGTACCGATTGGGCTTCTGCCTTGCCATTTGGCAGGCAGGACGCTGCACCGCTTTTACCCACGCATTGGGAGGGGCGCGCTCCTGCGCGACCGAAACCATGCGGCGGCGGACGCGCAGGAGCGCGTCCCTCCCATGTGCGCAGACGACGGCGGTCGCGGGGCGACCGCCCTACCGAATTGCCCTTTAACCGCATTTTCGCCCACAACGGCGGACGGGGACGTCCGCCCTCCCGATGAAAAGGCATAATGGTAGGGCGGGGCGTCCCGCCCCGCCGATGCGGATGCGCAGAAGCGCGTCCCTCCCATGCGTGGACGAATGCGGCGCGACGGGACGTCGCGCCCTACCGAATTCGGCCGCAATACCGCCTGATTGCTTGTGTGGCGGATGAGGACGTCCCTTCTTCCGTGGAATGCCAGCATCGGCGTTCTCAAACGGCAAAAAAAAACGCGGCGCGCCCGATTTGGACGAAAGCCGCTTCCATGTTTCCCGCCAGATGGTGGAGAAGAAGAGATTCGAACTCTCGACCCCCACGTTGCGAACGTGATGCTCTACCAACTGAGCTACTTCCCCAGTGGCGGAAACGCGACAAAGTATATCATATCGCCCCGCCTCGCGCAAGGGGGGGTACGAAAAAAAGTCAGGCGGACTCCTGTCAGTCGGTCAAGGGACTCCGCTCGGTTGACATCGGGAAAAAAAAAACGGATATAATGTGCGCATTCTGGGCTACCTATCATGCAAAGCGGAGAACGGACGATGGACTTGGCCAACTGGATGGCGCGAATCAGATTGATTGCGGTCGTGTGCGCCGCCGCCCTGTGCGGGGCGGCGGCGGGCGCGACGCGGACGTACGTGGCGGCGCAGACGGTGTCCGACGTGCTGTCGGGCGACGACTCGGTCGTCGTCGACTGCGGCAAAGGCAATTTCGTCTCCTTCACGGGCGCGAACACGTTCACGGGCGGCACTACGATCCTCTCCGGCGGCGTGATCGTCTCGAACGCCACCGCCCTCGGCACTGGCGCGATCTCCTGTGCGAGCGGCGCTGCCGTGCGCGTGTGCGTGAGCTATCGCGATTCGGGGCGGACGCTCAACGCCGCCGTGATCGACCGCATCCGCGTGGCGGAGCCGGAAGGGGAGGGCGAGCCGCATGTCGCATTCCAGCTGACGGGGGCGGGGCTCTCCAACGACGTGGACTTCTCGCGCCAGCCGTACCTCTGGCTGAGCGCGCCCTGCGGGAACAACGTCGAGGGACGGCTTGCGGGCGTCTTCGAGCCGTACGGCGACGTCTACAAGATGGGCTACTCCGGCGAGACCGGATGGCAGGCGCAGGGGCTGTGCGTGACGAACCTGGCGGACGCGGCGGACGAGACGCCGCGCCGCGTGCTGTTGCGCGGGACGGGCACGACTACGTTCAGGGAGACGAAGCACTCATTTTCCGGCGGAATCGTCGTCGAGGGCCCTGCGCGTCTCGCCGTCTGGAGCGGAAGCGGCTGTCTGGGCACGGGCGTCGCGAAGTGTCCGACGGAGTTCATCGCATTGCGCAACGGCGCCGGGCTCAACTTCAAGAACTACGGACAGGTGTTCAAGGCCGACGTGGCGATCCGCGTGGAGGGGACGAACGACTTCCACTCGTGCGGCGCGAGCAAGTCCGTCTATTCGACGGTGAAGGGACCGGTAACCGGCTGGGGCGAGATCCGGCTGACCGACCAGGGCGGACTGTGGTTCACGAGCGCAAGCAACACGTTCACGGGCGTTTTGCGCGTGACTAACGGACATGCCACCTACGACGGCGAGATCCGCATCGGAGACGGCGAGAACTGCAGCTGGGCGGGAACCGAAATCGTCCAGCCCGACCGCACCAACGTCGTCTTCTCTGTCAACTGCACCTCCGACTTCACCCTCGGCGCAGCGCTTTCGGCGACGGGCGGGCGTTTCACCAAGTACGGGCGGGGAACGCTTACGTTCGCCAGGCCGTTCTCCCGCCAGCCATTTGCGGCGCATCCCGACGCGGCGGTCATGCGCATGGAGGGCGGCACGGTCAGGCTCTTGCATCCGTGGAACGTCGAGCGCGGCGGCGTTGTCGACTTCAAGAACGGCGCGATCCTGGACCTGAACGGGACGGCGTCCTCTTCCCTGCCTCTGCCATGCGGCGTGGGCGCAATCGTCAACCCGCCGGCCGGCGGCGTGACGCTGACGGGCATGGCGCGGGAAGGGTCGGGCTTCAACGGAAGGCTGGAGGGCGACGTGTCCGCGAACGTCGCGTCCGGACCCGCATGGCAGCTCGGCTCCGACGCGGAGATGGCGGGACGCCTTAAAGTCCTTTCGGGAGATGTCAAGTTCGTGGATGGTGCGCGGGTGCGCGGGTACGAAGCCGGAGCGTCCACGCGGACGCGCTTCCTGGGCGCCGACAAGGCGCGGCAGACCGGACTGAATCTGGAGATCTGGGAGAACGCCGTCGACATGAACGTGGGTGTGGCCCAGGCCATGGACGACGCCATCGCCCGCATGGCGGCCGCGGCGCCCGACGTCGTCACCGACATGGCGGCGTTCACGGAAGGGTTCAAGAGCGGCGAGAACGACAGCGCGGGCGGCAACAAGGGGCCGTTCTCCGACGTGCTGGGCGGGTCGAAGGACTGCTTCCTCGCGAAGTTCAGCGGTTTCTTCGCCGCCGAAACGGCGGGGACGTACCAGTTCCGCATTCGGGCGGACGACGCGGCGCGGCTGATCATGGACTCCACGAACGTCGTCGTCGAGGTGGCGGCGGGCGACGGTTCCGCCAAGGCCGTCGGCGCGGCAGACCTGTCTGAAGGGCGCCATCCGATGACCGTCTGGTTCTGCGAACGCGGCGGATGGGAGATTCTGTGGGTGGAGATGAAGGCTCCGGGCGAAACGGACTTCTCACCGGTGCCGCTGCGCGTCCTCTCCGCCTGGAACGGACGGCACACGGACCTGGGGCCGGTCACGGGAGCCGGCGCTTTGGAACTCGGCGCGGCGGGGGCCGTCTGGCCGGACGCGCTCGACCTCTCCGCGTTCGAGGGGCGGCTGCTCGCCAACGCCCACACGGCCTCGCCGTCGTGCGGGTCCGTCACGCCCGTGTCCACGCCCATTTGCTTCGTCAGCCCCAGGGGGCTTTTCGGCGGCGTCGACTGGGCGATGCTGGGACAGGCGACGCCGATATTGGATTCGGCGACTTCGGCGGTCGACCTTATTCCCGACGCGCAGACGAACGCCTACGGGTCGCTGAACACCGCGGAAGCGCTCGACCTCGCCCGGCCGTTCACGTTCTCGTTCGACTTTTCCGTCCACGAGCCGTGGGGCGCATGCGGCGACGGCTTCTGCCTTGTGCTGCACGACGGCAGGACCGGCTACGCGAACGGCACGTTCTCCTTCGGCGAGGAGTGGATGCGCATCAACGACGCAAGCGCCTACGGAATGCAGTTCTACATGATGCCGGGGTCGTCCATCTTCGCCTGGGTCAAGGACAGGATGCGTCTCGGCGCGACTGCGACGAACACGGTCTTCACCATGGAGGCCGTCAAGACGAAGCCCATGCACGTGGACTTCCTCTGGGACCTGACGAACCTCGTTGTGCGCCTTGAAAGGGGGGCGGACGTCTGGACGTCGACGAACGCGCAGGCGGCGGCCGACATCGCGGAGAGGTTTCCGTCGGGGGCGTACCTTGGCGTCTGGGGGCAGTGTGGCGGATTCTACACCGGGATGCGGCTGGGCAATATCGTGCTGGACGTGTCCGGCGGGGACGCTGACGTCTGCACGTTCAACGGCGTGCTGGGCGTGACGAACGGCACGTCGTCCGTCTTCGTCGAGGCCGGCGTGGCGGCGCGTCTGGCGGCGCGGCTTGACGTCGTGGGCGCGGGCGGGCTTTCGGTGGCGGACGGATCCGAGGTGGCGATGGCGTCGTCCGCCTGGGCGTTCGGCCTTGCGAATCCCGAATCCATGCTGACGCTCTCCGGCGCGTTCACGTTCCCGGACGTTTCGGCGGTCTCGCCAATCGAGGTTGAGCTGACGGGTGACGTGCCGCCCCGGCGGCGGACGCTTGCGGACCTGCGCGGCGTCGCGGACGGCGCGGCGGACGGCCTCGTCTTCCGCCTCTCCGATGGCAGCCCCGCCTCCTGGCGGCTTGAGTGGTCCGGCGGCCTCCTGCGCGTTTCCGACAGCGTGGGCACGCTGATCGTTTTCCGCTAGGCCGCTGAACCTTTTCCGCCTTCTCCTCGTTGAATCGTCTGAATTCAGCGAACTGGAAAGACGGAAATGAAGACGACGATACGAACACTGTCATTGTGCGCCCTGGCGGCCGTGTCCGCGCTGGGCGCGTTTGGCGACTACGCGGCCGACCTCAAGGCCGCGGTCGGGCGCAAGCGCGACGTCATGTACTACGCGCTCGGCTTCGAGCCGTGCTTCTGGCCGAAGCACGTGCCGTTCAGCCAGCAGAACTTCTGGAACATCCGGCTCAACGCGCTTTTGAAGACCCCCACGCCGATCGACACGCTCGTATACTGCCCGATCGGCGGGTTCGGATGCCTTTCCGCGAAGATTCCCTCCGCCGAGATGCCGACGAAGCAGCCGTCCGACGAATCGACGTGGATGCGCGGCGTCAGAAACGCCCTGCCGGAGTTCGTCAAGGCCGGCACCGACCCCGTCAAGGAAGTCGTCGCCTGGGCGGAGAAGAACAAGAAGGAGCTGATAATCGCCCTGCCGGTCAATTCGCGCGAGCACGCGAACACGCAGAAGAACCGCCCGATCCTCTGGGACAACTACTTCTGGAGTCCGTGGAAGGAGCGGCATCCGAACGACCTGATTGGCGCGGCGGCCGACGGCGCGCAGCGCTACGGCAGCGCGACGGACGTGAACTACGCGATGGCGTCGGTACGCGCGGAGTACGTGGCGATGGCGAAGGACATTGCCGAGACGTACGCAGTGGACGGAATCATGATGGACTTCTGCTCCGCGCCGATGCTCTTCGCGACGGTCGCCTGCGGCGGGAAGGCCGGCACGAAGGAGTGGCAGCAGATCACGGAGATGATCGCGCAGATCCGCAAGGCGGTGGACGCCGCCGGGCAGAAGCGCGGAAAGCCGATTCTCCTCTCCGCCCGCGTTCCAGATTCGATTCCGTTCTGCAAGGACATGGGGCTTGACCTGATGGCGGTCGTGGACCAGAAGCTCCTCGACTTCGTCGTCGCTGGCGGCACGGTGGAGCTCAACCCGTGGTCGTACATGGGCGACGCCTTCAAGAAGAGCGGAACGCCTTTCTACGCCTCTTTCAACATCAGCGACATCTTCGTCGGCAACGACAGCGGCTACGAGGCGGACGACGACAGGCCGACGCTCAAGCGGCAGAGTCCGCACGGCTATCGCGCCAGGATACAGGAGGCCGGCGTCGGCGGCGCGGCGGGCGTGATGTTCGTCAACCCGTACCACTGGCATCGCTTCGGCCTCCACTGCGTCTGCGGCACGATACAGAGCGTCAAGACGCAGGACAAGCGCTACTTCGTGACGTACCGCCAGAACTCGACCGCGCGCAACGCGATGTCAGACGGCATGAGGCACTGCACGCGCGAACAGCTCGTGTCGTGGTGGCCGTACGACCTCAAGGGGGCTCCGGCGAAGTACGGCGTGTACGTCTGGGACGACTTCGCCGCGCTCAAGCGGCAGGGGAAGGAGCCCATGCGGGCAATCCTCACCACCGAGGCGTCCATCCCAAGCGGATGCCAGATCTCCGTCACGCTCAACGGCAAGCCGCTCAAGCTGCTCAAGAAAATAGCGGGCAGCCAGCAGTTCGAGGCGCCGCTTGCGTCCCTCAAGTACGGGCGCAACGAGGTGGTGGTCAAGTCCTCGGGCAAGAACAAACGCGGGCAGACGACTAAACTGGGCAACATCGCCATCGACGTGATGTTCGGCAATGGCAAGGAAGGCGGTGCGAAATGAGCAGCGACGCGTCGGAGAAGATCGCCGAGAACGCCGGCAAGCTCGAGGAACTCGAAAAGCTCTTCGACCAGCCGTCAACGTGGCAGCGTCTGCGCATTCTTTTCACGGGGCTTGGCAAGCCGCGCAAGTCGCGCGAGTTCAAGGAGGCGTGGGTGGAGTTCCAGCGGCTGTCGGCGCCGCTCCTGGCAACCCTGCTCCCGGTAATCGCAATCGCGATCCTGATCGTCTGCGCCACGCCGGACGCCGTCGACAAGACGTTCCAGAACATCCAGATCGTCGAGGCGGAGCAGGAGGAGGAGCTTGTCGATGCGCCGGACGACCCGCTTGACACGCCGATAGAGATTGCGCAGGACATCGACGTCACGATGGAAGTGGACGTGGCGCCCGACGTCATAAACCCCGTCCAGACGCTTGCGCCGTCGACCCCGACTCCGGCCGCGCCGACCGTCGAGGCCGTCATGAGCGTCGTCTCGCCCGTCAGGATGAAGAACGTCTTCGCAGACAACCGCTCCGCATCCGCCCGCGCCAAGTCCCTTCGCCACTTCGGCGGCGACCGGCAGACCGAGGCCGCCGTGATGCGCGCGCTGCGCTGGCTCAAGACGCGGCAGAACAAGGACGGCAGCTGGCCGGGCGCCGCCGGCGCGGACCAGATGCGTCCCACCGGCCTCGTCATCCTCACCTTTCTCTCGCACGGCGAGAAGCCGGGCGCGACCAAGGAGTTCGGCGAGACCGTCCAGCGCGGCGTCCAGTACCTCATGAGCCAAGGCAGCCTCGACGCCGCCGAGATGCACGCCCTCGCGGAGTCGTTCGGAATGTCGCGCAACCCGAACATCAAGGACGTCGTCGAGAAGAGGCTCAACGCGCTTGCAGACCGCCTTGCCGACACGGAATGGGGGCCGCCCCGCGACGGCTCGAAGGCCGTCCTCCCGCGCCTTCTGCCCATGACGTTCGAGACGATGGCCCTTCGCAGCGCGAAGCTCAGCCACTTCGACCTTCCGAACATGGACAAGGCCCTGGCCAAACTCAAGGCCGGCTTCCTCTGTCAGGCGAACCTCAAGAGCGGTGGCTTCTCCGACGACCACTGGGGGCCGCCTCGCGCGAACTACCGTCGCACCGGCACGTGGCACTTCATGGTCGGCGTCGTCGCCATGCAGTACCTCGGCGCAAGTTCGCATGCCGTGATCGAGAAGACGCTCGCGATTCTCGACGACGACTGGGAGCCGCCGACGCTCGAGACGTCCGACATCTCCTGCTGCCCCGTGCGCGGAAACTACTGGGCCACGATGGTGTTCTTCAACGCCGGCGGAAAGCGCTGGGCGAACTGGAACCGCGACATGAAGCGCGTGTACGTCGGCGGACAGCACATACTCCGCGACGTGAAGTACGTCGACCCCGACGGAAAGCCGCAGGAAATCGGGCACTGGACGTGCGAGGACATGCACATCAGCCGCGACAAGGCGGGGCGCGACATCATCTCCACCTGCTACATCGCCCAACAGCTGATGGTCTACTACCGCTACCTTCCCACCAGCAAGTCCGAGGTCTGGGCCGGCGAAGTCGAGAAGAAGGCGCCAGTTGCGGAAAAGGACGACGTCGCCGTCAGCGTCGACGACCTCTAAATGATTAAGTGATTAAGTTGCAGCCAACGCGGCGGGGTGGAAGGCGGTTGTCCTCAATCGCCGCCGCGCCTGAATCGGCATATGAGTGGGCCATTCGGTAGGGCGGGGCGTCCCGCCCCGCCGAATCCGTCCGTGCATGGGAGGGACGCGCTCCCGCGCGTCCGGCGCCGTCGACGAAACGGCGCGACGAGACGTCGCGCCCTACCGGATTGCCTTCGTTTTGCCTCGGTCGCGCAGTAGCGCGCCCCTCCCGACTTAACCGCTTAATCACTTAACCACTTAATCTTTTCGTCCCCCTCCGCCACCGCATCTTCCATTTCCATGGGGCAAATGTGCGCAAAAATCGCCAAAACTCACGATTTGCGTTCTGCGAAAAAAAAAAATGAATTTATGGGTTGTGTTCCATGTCAAAAAACAGTAAAATACGCATCCATGATTTCCTCTCCTTTCGGGTTGGGGCGAGGAAGTCGCAATTCATTGAAATGGCAAATGCAATAACGAATGCAAGGGAAAAGTGAGAGTATGTCAGGTCTGAATGGTGTGTGTGTCGCATGGGTCCGGCGTTGGGCGGCGATGGCAGCCCTGTGCGCGGGGGTGTCGTGTTCGTCCGCCTTTGCGGCGGGCGAGGGTTCACTCTACTGCGTCATCGATTTGTCCGGCGGCGCGAACGCGGCAGCCTATCCGGTCTCGTATCTTGACGCGGAGCCGGCGGGCGGCTGGGCGGACGAGCACAAGACGACGAAGCTCGTCCTGCGCCGGATCGAGCCCGGGACGTTCAAGATGCACAACGTCCAGGACGTCACGCTGACGCGCGCGTACTACATCGGCGTCTTCGAAGTGACCCAGAGGCAGTACGAACTCGTCACGGGGACGAATCCTTCCGACTATGGGACGTACGCCAGTTCATATGTCGGCGACATGCGTCCGGTCGAGAGCGTCAAGTGGAACGACGCGCGCGGCGTCTCCACGACGTACGACTGGCCGACCGTGAAGACCGTGGACGGCAGCTCATTTATCGGGCGCATTCGCGCGCGGACCGGACTGATCGTAGACCTGCCGACGTACGCCCAGTGGGAGTACGCCTGCCGCGCGGGGGCGGACGAACTCTACAACCGCGAAAACTTCGACGAGGAAACGCTCAATCTCATCGCCCGGTGGAACGAGAACCGCGGATACGACACGCACACGGTCGTCGGGTCGTATCGTCCGAACGCATGGGGCCTGTACGACATGATCGGCAACGTCAACGAATGGTGTCTTGACTGGTACTCCGACACGCTGACGTACGGCGTCAATCCCACTGGGGCGACGACGGGGGAGAAGCGCGTAATCTGCGGCGGAGCATGGTGGACGGGGCTGAGTTCCGGGCTCTTCAACAGCTTCACGATCAACAGCGCCGGCGCCGACACTGCGGAAAGCGACCTGCGCGGCATCGGACTGCGTCTTGTCGGCAACACGGACGGCGAGGTCGATTCGCTGCGCATCACGGCGATTTCGGTCGACGAGGTGGCGCGGACGGCCACGCTTGAGGCGGCGTACACGATGGCGTGGGGCGAGCCGGATCCCGTGGACTTCAAGGTCAAGCACTTCGCCGCGCTGGAGGAGGTGGAGACGCAGACGCTCGAGCCGGTGGCGATTCCCGTCCTCGACAGGGAGCGCGGGCTTGCGACGCTGACTGTCGATCTCCCGGAAGGAGCGCTGGGCTTCATGCGCATGATCGTCGTGGAATGACGGGCAGATGCGCATTCCCGGCGATGCGACGGCGCGGGCGGCGAAAGCCGCCCGCGTCCGCTTTTTCCGTGTTTGATGTCACAGACTGCAGCGACAAACATACGGCTTGAAATCTCCGATTGGATGTTGTATAGTACAAGTCATTCAGAAATGAATGCGTTTTGCATGAGGTTGTATGGCACAGGCATTGGTACAGGTAAGGGTTGAGCGGACGCTTAAAGAGCAGGCCGCGACAATCTATGACGCCATCGGTATGGATCTGCCGACGGCGATCCGCATGTTCTTCAAGAAGAGCGTTATGGTTGGGGGGTTGCCGTTCGACGGCAGAATCCAGATGCGCGACCATGCGGCCATTTTGGCATTTGAGTCGATGCGCGCAAAGGTTGAATCCTCCAATGCCGAAGAGCCGTCGATGGATGAAATCAACGACTTCATCTCAACCGTTCGCGGCAGTCGGCGGACAGTAGGGCAGAACGCATGATTCGGGCGGTAATTGACACGAATGTGCTTGTCTCGGCGTTCTGGACACGGAATCGGAGTTCGCCCACCGTGCGGATTGCCCATGCAATGGTGCATGGCGGTTTTACGCCTGTGTATTCGCCGGAAATGATTTCGGAATATAGAGAAGTGCTGTCTCGCGCAAAGTTCAACTTTTCAGCCGACGACGTAGATGCCCTTGTCGATCACATTGTCGCCCACGGTGAGTTGGCAGAGCCGGTGGATGTCGATGCGCATTTTCCCGACCCAACGGGCAAGGTTTTCTACTGCACGGCTTTTGCCGGCGTCGCACACCTCGTCACGGGCAATCTGAAACATTATCCAATGGCGCATTTCGTTGTCAGTCCTGCGCAATTCTGCGATATTGCGGGAATATAGAATGACCAGGAGATTCGTTGGGCGGAAACGAAGTATACAGGAGGCGGCATGGGCGAAAACAAGATAGTCGTGTATCAGCCGAACGACACCGTGCGGCTGGACGTGCGCCTTTAAAACGAGACGGTGTGGCTGACGCAGAGCCAGATGGCGGAACTGTTTGGTTGCATGACGCTTCCGACATCTATCGGCAGAGGTTTGGCGCCGAGGGGCATTCAAACGAGGACATCGCGGCTGTCCCCATGTTCGCGATTCCGCAGGCAGGCCTGCTTGTCGGCGGGTTTCCGTGCCAGGACTATTCCGTGGCGTCCGGCAGGGGCGCGAATATGCCGATGCCGTTGCGAGGCGTTCGGGCGAAAATGCTGGCGCGACGGGATGTCGCGCCCTACCATATGAGGCAGTTCTGGGGCGGCGTGGGGTCTTTCGTGTCCGCGCAGACGGTTTTCGCGTTCGTTCGCGTTTGCCCCGCAGGGCGTTCGCGCGCGAAAGCGACTTGATTTTCCTCCGATCAATGGGTATAATCACAAGCCAAATTCTGTTCGGAGTCATTGCCATGGCGAAGATCAAGTTCACTAAAACGGAATTGAAGGCGCAGACGGACGCTTT
The DNA here is from genome assembly GCA_964386385.1 of uncultured Lentisphaeraceae bacterium. Lineage (GTDB taxonomy): Bacteria > Verrucomicrobiota > Kiritimatiellia > RFP12 > UBA1067 > RUG572. The sequence goes on from CAYLRN010000009.1 coordinate 42,893, forward strand.
GAAGCGGTTCATGCGCTTCCTTCCGATGCTGCAGTTGAAGAAGCAGCAGCTGCAAGGCGAAATCGCCGGCGTCGTCGCGAAGGCGGAGGCCGTTTCCGCAAGGGAAAAGGCCGCCCGCGATTCGCTCGACGGCTGGATCGGCCTTCTTGCCACCGGCGAGGGCCTCCTTGCCGGGCTCGTCACGGTGAAGTCGGTCAGGACTTCGAGCGCCAACGTCGCCGGCGTGGAGATTCCCGTCTTCGACGGAATAGAGACCGACGTCCGTCCCGTCGACCTGTGGGCGACCCCGGCGTGGGTGGACGACGCCGTCGCGGCGATCGTGGACGTTCTGACGCTTCAGGGCGAGCGCGCCGTCCTGGAAAGGCAGCGCGAGCTGATCTCCGCAGAGCTTCTCACCACGTCACAGCGCGTCAACCTGTTCGAGAAGGTGAAGATTCCGCAGTGCCGGGAGAACATCCGCGTCATCAAGATCGCCATCGGCGACGAGCAGACCGCGGCCGTGACGCGGGGCAAGATCGCCAAGTCGCGCGGAGCGGAGGAGGTGTGCGAATGATCGTTCCGATGAAGCATTTGACGCTCCTGTGCGTCGCAGGGGACGGCGACAGGACGCTTGAGGCCCTGCGCGGGCTCGGATGCGTCCAGATGGACTTCTCCGCCGCCGGCTCGCCGGAGCTGGCGCGTGCGAGGGAGGACCTTTCGGACGCCGAACGCGCAGTCCGCATCATCGCGAAGGCGGCGAAGGAGGCCTGCGGCGAGAAGGGCGGCGGCCGCTTCGACGGCGTGTCCGACGAGGAACTTGTCGCCGCCGTCCTGAAGGCCGACGAGGAGCGCAGAGCGCTTTCCGAAGAGGCGCTGCGGCTGCGGCAGACGATTCGCGCCTACGCGCCGTTCGGCGACTTCGACCCGGCTCTCGCCGCGTCGCTCCGCGAACGGGGCGTCCGCATCTCGCTTGCGAAGGGACGCCGGGGCGCGGTCCCGGCCGTCGCCGGCGGCGGATACGTCCAGAAACTTGGCGAGGATGCGAAGTCGGACTATTTCGCGGTCGTCAACGCGGACGTCCCGGAGGGATGCGAGGCGACGCCGTTTCCGCCGGAGCGGCTGTCCGCGCTGCGGACGCGCCTTTCCGCCCTTGAAAGCCGCATTTCGCTGGTGGTTGGCGACCTGGCGGCGGCGCGCGCGCGCGTCCCGGCGATTGCCGGGAAGACGCCTGGTTTGAGGGACAGGATCGACTTCGCGGCCGCGCGCGACGCGCTGTCCGCGCACGGCGAGGTCGTGTCGCTTGAAGGCTGGGTCCCCGCCGACGCCGCGGACGCCGTTTTTGCCGCCGCCCGGGAAAACGGCTGGGGCGTTCTCGCGCGCGACGCGAAGGACGACGAGAACCCGCCGACGCTGATCCGTCCGCCGCGGTTGTTCCGTCCGGTCACGGCCCTCTTCGACGGACTTGGAATCGCGCCCGGCTACAGGGAGGCGGACGTTTCCGTGCCGTTCATGTGCTACTTCACGCTCTTCTTCGCGATGCTCGTGGGCGACGGCGGATACGGCGCGATCATTCTCGCGGCGACGCTGGCGGGCTGGTTCAGGACGAGGCCGGGGAAGGGCGGAAGGCGCTCTCCGGCCGTGTCCGGCTGGCTGACGCTCATGACGGTCTTTTCGACGGCCACGATTGTCTGGGGGCTTCTCTCCAACACCTGGTTCGGCGCCGGCTTCCCGTTCGCCGCGGACTGGCCGACGGTGAAGTGGCTTGCGGACCCGTCGTACAACAACATGATGCTCCTCTGCTTCACGATTGGCGTCTCGCACTTGACGATCGCGCACGTGTGGACGGGGCTTTGCATGCTGAACGACCGCGCATGCCTGAGCCAGTTCGGCTGGGCCGGGATCATCGTCTTCATGTACGTCGTCACGAATTCGATAGTGGGGATATTCGGCGCCGTGCCAGCGTGGGCGTTCTGGATGCTCGGCGTGTCGCTCGTGTGCGTCTTCTGCTTCACGCTGAAAAGGGGCGAGCTCAAGACGCGCGGAATCGAGCTTGGAATGCTGCCGCTCAACATAATGAGCGCTCTGGGGGACATAATATCCTACGTTCGCCTCTTCGCCGTGGGGCTGGCCTCCGTAAAGGTGGCGGAAAACTTCAACATGATGGCGACGGAGCTGGACCTGCCGCTGTGGCTGAAGGTCGTTCCGATGGTGGCGATCCTGCTCGTCGGGCACGGCCTCAACTTCGTGATGGCGGCACTTTCCGTCCTCGTGCACGCGGTGCGGCTGAACACCCTCGAATTCTCCTCCCACAAGGGGATCTCGTGGTCCGGGTACGCGTTCGCGCCGTTCCGCAGGCATTGACGGGCTTCATCTGGCAAAAGGCATCAAAGCAAAAAGGAGTATCGCAAAATGGACGTAATGGTCGTATCTGGTGCAATCGCGTGCCTGGGACTGAGCGCCGCCGGCTCGGCGTTCGGCACGGGGCTTCCGGCGGCGTCCGCCGTCGGCGCGTGGAAGAAGTGCTACATGGCGAACAAGCCCGCGCCGTTCATCCTCCTCGGTCTTGTCGGCGTCCCGATCACGCAGACGCTCTACGGCATGATCCTCATGTTCGCCATGTTCGGAAAGACCGGCGTCCCCGGCGCGGGTGTCCCGCTGCTGGTGCTGGGGATCTTCTCCGGCCTGGCGATCGGACTCTCCGCGTTCTTCCAGGGCCGCGTGGCGGCCGCGGCCTGCGACGCGCAGGCGGAGACCGGGCAGGGGCTGACGCTCTACCTCGCCGCGCTGGGCATCATCGAGACCGTGGCCATCTTCACGATGGTCTTCACGATCATCGCCCTCGCCCAGGTCGTCGCCCCGGAGGCCGCCGAGGCCGCTGCCGAGACCGCCGCCGCTGCGGCAGCCGTCTAGATTTCCGCGAAAAGGCAACGCAGGCCGGCGGACGGGGCGCGTTCCCGTCCGCCCGTCGCATTTTCGTGTGGACATGCCATCTCCGGTATGGCATACTCTTGGCGTGGCTTTCAGCGAAATCTCCCATGATTCGGTTCGCCGAAGTTCAGACAAGGAAGGAATGGAACGACAGATGGCAGGACAGACAAAATACGTTTACTTCTTCGGCGCCGGCCAGACCGAAGGCAACGCCGACATGCGCGAACTCCTCGGCGGCAAGGGCGCGAACCTCGCCGAGATGGCGGGCATGGGCATCCCCGTGCCGCAGGGCTTCACCATCACCACGGAGGCCTGCACGCGCTACTACGACGACGGCCGGAAGATCGGCGACGACATCCGCGCCCAGGTGCTCGAGTACATAGCGAAGCTCGAGAAGAGCTCCGGCAAGAAGTTCGGCGACGTGAAGAACCCGCTGCTCGTGTCCGTGCGTTCCGGCGCCCGCGCCTCCATGCCGGGCATGATGGACACGATCCTCAACCTCGGCCTCAACGAGGAGGTCGTGGAATCGCTCGCGAAGCAGACGCAGAACCCGCGCTGGGCTTGGGACTGCTACCGCCGCTTCATCCAGATGTTCTCCGACGTCGTGATGGAGGTCGGCAAGAAGCACTTCGAAAAACTGATCGACGAGATGAAGGCGCGCCGCGGCGTGAACCTCGACGTCGAGCTTACCGCCGACGACCTCAAGGAGCTCGCCAACGAGTTCAAGGCCGAGTACAGGGACAAGATCGGCAAGGACTTCCCGACTGACGCGAAGGAACAGCTGCTCGAGGCCATCAAGGCCGTGTTCCGCAGCTGGGACAACCCGCGCGCGAACGTCTACCGCCGCGACAACGACATTCCCTACAGCTGGGGCACAGCGGTCAACGTGCAGATGATGGCGTTCGGAAACCTCAACGACCGCTCCGGCACGGGCGTCGCGTTCACCCGCGACCCGGCGACGGGCGAGAGGAAGCTGATGGGAGAATTCCTCATCAACGCCCAGGGCGAGGACGTGGTGGCCGGCATCCGCACCCCCATGCGCATCGAGAAGATGGCGGACGTCATGCCGGACGTCTTCAAGCAGTTCCTCGCCGTCTGCGACACGCTCGAAAAGCACTACCGCGACATGCAGGACATGGAGTTCACGATCGAGAACGAAAAGCTCTTCATGCTCCAGACGCGCAACGGCAAGCGCACCGCCCGCGCCGCGCTCAAGATCGCCTGCGACCTCGTGGACGAGGGAATGCGCACGGAGCAGGAGGCCGTGCTGATGATCGACCCGCGCAACCTCGACACGCTCCTCCATCCGCAGTTCGACGCGGTGGCGCTCAAGAAGGCGCAGCCGAAGGGACGCGGACTCGCCGCATCGCCGGGAGCCGCCTGCGGACGCATCGTCTTCACCGCCGAGGACGCGAAGGCGTGGAAGGCGCGCGGCGAGAAGGTCGTGCTCGTCCGCCTCGAGACGTCCCCGGAGGACATCGAGGGCATGAAGGCCGCGGAGGGCATCCTCACCGTGCGCGGCGGCATGACGTCCCACGCGGCCGTCGTCGCCCGCGGCATGGGCGAGTGCTGCGTCTCCGGCTGCCACGAGATAACGATGGACGAGGAGAACAGGACGTTCCGCCTCGGCGACAGGACGTTCAAGGAGGGCGACTGGCTGTCGCTCGACGGCTCTACCGGCAACATCTACGACGGCGTGATTCCGACCGTGGACGCGACGATCGCCGGCGAGTTCGGCCGCATCATGATGTGGGCGGACAAGTTCCGCCGTCTGCGCGTCCGCACGAACGCCGACACCCCGCGCGACGCGAAGAAGGCGCGCGAACTCGGCGCCGAGGGCATTGGCCTCTGCCGCACGGAGCACATGTTCTTCTCGCAGAGCCGCATCGCCGCGTTCCGCGAGATGCTCTGCGCCGACACCGTGGAGGAGCGCAGGATCGCCCTTGCGAAGATCCTCCCGTACCAGCAGGACGACTTCGAGCAGCTCTTCGAGGCGCTTGACGGACAGCCCGTGACGATCCGCTTCCTCGACCCGCCGCTCCACGAGTTCGTCCCGCACGCCGAGGACGAGATCGCGCTTCTCGCCAAGGAGACGCACAAGCCGATCAGCCGCATCAAGGACATCATCGACTCGCTCCACGAGTTCAACCCGATGATGGGACACCGCGGCTGCCGCCTCTGCGTCACCTACCCCGAAATCGCCGTGATGCAGACGAAGGCCGTCATCCGCGCCGCCATCAACATCCAGCGCCGCCACAAGGGCTGGAACGTGAAGCCGGAGATCATGATTCCGCTCACGGGAGACTCCAAGGAGTTCAAGTTCGTCAAGGACATAGTAGTCCACGTGGCGAACGACGAGATCCAGGCGGCCGAGATCAAGCTCAACTACGAAGTCGGCACGATGATCGAGGTGCCCCGCGCCGCACTCGTCGCCGGGAAGATCGCCGAGGAGGCGGAGTTCTTCTGCTTCGGCACGAACGACCTCACGCAGATGACGTTCGGCTTCTCCCGCGACGACGCGGGCAAGTTCCTCGGCGACTACTACGACAAGAAGATCTACGAGAACGACCCGTTCCAGAAAATCGACCAGGACGGCGTGGGCGCGCTCATGAAGATGGCCGTCGCAAGCGGCAAGTCCGTGCGCCCCGGCCTCCACTGCGGAATCTGCGGAGAGCACGGCGGCGACCCGGCGTCGATCGAGTTCTGCCACGGGATGGGGCTCGACTACGTCTCCTGCTCGCCGTACCGCGTGCCGATCGCCCGCCTTGCGGCGGCGCAGGCCGCGCTGCGCGACGGGAAGGAGAACGCATAGCCGTTCTGGCGCGACGTCTAAGGCCGTACAGAAGAAAAGAATCAGATGGAACAGGTGAAAAGGGCGAGCTGGTCGTCCCAGCTCGCATTCGTCCTCGCCGCGTCCGCCTCCGCGATCGGGTTGGGCAATCTGTGGCGTTTTCCGTATCTCGCGGCGCGGTACGGCGGCGGGACGTTCCTGTTCGTCTACGTGGCGCTCGTGACGACGCTTGGCTTCGCCCTGCTCGTCACGGAGATAGCCATCGGGCGGAAGACGCGGCAGAGCCAGCTCACGGCGTATTCGCGACTGAAGGGCGGATGGGGCTTCATGGGCGTCCTCTCCACCGTCGTCCCCGTCCTGATTCTTCCGTACTACTGCGTCATCGGCGGATGGGTGCTGAAGTACCTCGTCGTCTACGCGCATATGGCGTTCACGGGCGCGTCGCCGATGGGGGAGGCGGCGGTCGGGTCGGGCGAGTACTTCGGCGCGTTCATAGGCGCGTCCGCCGAGCCGTTCGCGTATGGCGTGGCGTTCACCGTCATATGCGCGGCGGTGATCCTGCTTGGCGTGAAGAACGGCATAGAGAAGTCGAACCTCGTGATGATGCCGGTCCTCCTTGGGATGGCCGTTGCGATTTCGATATATGTCTTCTTCCTGCCGGGTGCGCTTGACGGCGTGAAGTACTATCTCGTGCCGAACATGGACTGCCTCGCCGGGCCTGACGGACGCTTCTCGGCGGCTCTTCTGGGCAAGACCGTTCTTGGCGCGATGGGGCAGATGTTCTTCTCGCTTTCGATAGCGATGGGCATCATGGTGACGTACGGCAGCTACATGAAGCCGGGGGACTCGATAGAAAAGTCCGTCCGGCGCATTGAGATGTTCGACACCGCCGTGGCCGTTCTGGCGGGACTGATGATAATCCCGATCGTCTACATGTTCGCCGTGAAGACGGGAACGCCCGTCAAGGAGGCTTTGGACGCGGGGCCGGGGCTGATGTTCATCACGCTTCCGAAGGTCTTCGCGACGTTCGGCGCGGCCGGCGGGTGGCTGGGGTTCGCGTTCTTCGTGCTCGTCGCGTTCGCGGCGGCGACGTCGGGGATATCCATGTTCGAGGCCTGCGTGGCGGCGACGTGCGACGTCATGCGCGTCCGGCGCCGCACGGCGACGCTGGTCGTCGGCGGGGTCGCAATCGCGCTTTCCGCGTTCCCCGCGCTTGGGTATGGCGTGTGGGCGGACGTGAAGGTGTTCGGCCAGCCGATGCTGGACTTCATGGATTTTCTGGCGAACTCCGTCCTGATGCCGCTCGTCGCGATCGGCACGTGCGTCCTCGCCGGATGGGCGTTGAAGCCCGAGGCGATAATCGCCGAATGCGAGCGGGACGGCTGCGTCTTCGGGGCGAAGAGGAAGTATGCGTTCGTAATCAAGTACCTTGCACCGTTCCTCCTCGTGGCCGTGCTCGTCTCCGAGATATGCCGTTCGCTTGGAATCGGAGGATGGAGCATCTGATGTCTCTTTCGGGCGATGTTGACGTCATGGGGTTTTTTGTCTAGAATTGGCGCAAGGGCGCGGTGGGCGAGAAATCGCGCCGCGGCGTCTGCCGGCTTAGGGCTTGTCCACTTAAACAGGAGAAAACGGTCATGGGAAACGAGAAGAAGGGCTGCTGCTGTTCCGCGCGTCCGCTGGGCGCGGACGTCTTCGTCACTCTGCTGAGGATTGCGGTCGGCTGGCATTTCCTCTACGAGGGCGTCTGGAAACTGGCGCAGTCCAACTGGACGGCGGCCGGCTACCTTCGTTCGAGCGAATGGATCGCGGGGCCGCTGTTCAAGGCGATTGCGGCGAATCCCGCGGCCATGCAGGTTGTCGACCTCGTTAACGAATGGGGGCTTGTGCTGATAGGGCTTGGGCTGGTCGCGGGCGTCGCGTCGCGGGCGGCGGCCGTCGCGGGTGCGGCCGTTCTCGCGTTCTACTACGTCTGCCAGCCGCCGTGGCTTGCGCCGTCCGCGGATGCGCACTACCTCTTCCTCGACCTGCGCCTTGTGGAGGCGATTGCGATGCTGCTCTTCGTCTGCGCGCCCGGCCTTGGAATCGGCAGTCTTCTGCGCGGACTCTGGGCGAAGCTCGCCTCGCGCAGGGCGAATGCGCCGGAGGATGGCGAAGACGCGGCGCCGGCCGCCGTGGCCACGCGCCGCGACTGGCTGGGAGGTCTCGCGTCATGCACCGCGCTTGCGGCGTTCGGCGGACTCTTCCTGCGCTGGAAGCTCGGAAAGGTTGACGCCGTCACGAGCGCGACGGCCAAGGCGTTCGAGTTCACCGGCCTTGACAAGCTCTCGCATCCGATCGACCAGTTCGTTTCGCTGGGCGGAAACGTGAAGGTGAGCCGCCTCATCCTCGGAGGCGGCATGATCAGCGGCTACGCGCATCCGCGCGACCTCAAGTACCTGAGCGGCCCGAACGGACTCATGAAGGCGTACAACACGCCGGACCGGACGCGCCACACGCTCGCCTTCGCCGAAAAGGCGGGCATCAACACGATGATCATCAACCCGCTCCTGATCGACACCGTCACGGACTACTGGAAGCGCACTGGCGGCAAGATCCAGTTCATCACGAACTGCGGCTACCACGGCGCGGCCGGCGCGAACGAGGAGACGATCGCCAAGGGCCTCGTGCAGGGCGCGAAGATGAGCGTGGACCGCGGCGCCGCCTCCTGCTTCATGCGCGGAGAGTACACCGACAACATGGCCGCGAAGGGACAGGCCAAGCTCTTCGCCGGCTGCCTCGCCGAGATGAAGAAGCTCCCCGTGCCGATCGGCATCGGCTGCCACGAGTGGAAGACCGTCAAGTTCTGCCTCGAGCACGACATCGTCCCCGACTACTGGATGCTCACCTTCAACAGCCGCAAGTACTGGAGCGCCACGCCCTCCTTCGGCACGAACCACGACAACTGCTGGTGCACGGACCCCGAAGGCCTGAAGGAGTACATGAAGACCGTCAAGCAGCCGTGGATCGCATTCAAGGTGCTCGGCGCCGGCGCGATCCTCCCGCGCGAGGGCTTCCCCTATGCGTTCAACAACGGCGCGGACGCCATCTGCGTGGGAATGTTCGACTTCCAGATGGTCGAGAACGTCAACCTCGTCAACGGCATCTTCAAGGACGGCCTGCCCAAGCGCGCCCGCCCGTGGAATTCCTGACCGGCGATGACCGGCAGTCGGCAGCATACGGCGATTTCGCTGTTTTCCGGCGCGGGCGGACTCGACATCGGCGTCCGCCGGGCAGGATTCGACGTCCGCGCCTGCGTCGAACTTGACAGGAACGCGTGCGACACCCTGCGCTGGAACATCGCGGCGCAGGGCGAACGCACTCGGGTCTACGAAGGCGACATCAGAACGGTCGACCCCGCTGGCATTCTCGCCGACCTCGGACTGGCCCCTGGCGACGTGGACCTCCTCTTCGGCGGCCCGCCCTGTCAGGCGTTTTCGCTGATTGGCAAGCAAATGTCCCTGGAGGACGAGCGCGGAATGCTGCTCTTCCAGATGATCCGCTATGTCGCGGTCATGCGGCCGAAGGTCGTCCTGATGGAACAGGTCAAGGGGCTGCTCTCGGCGAAGGACGGAATAGGGCGAAAGGGCGGAGTGCTGGAGCGTCTGCTGCGGGCGTTCGACTGCCTTGGCTACGTCGTGAAGTACAAGGTGTGCCTTGCCGCGGACTACGGCGTGGCGCAGCTGCGCAATCGCGTGATTCTCGTTGCGACAAGGGAGCGCAACGGTTTTGAGTTCCCAATGCCGACACATCGCGATCCGGCGGCCGGCGACCTGTTCAATGCCGGTCTTTTTCCGAGGAAGACCGTGGGCGAGGCGTTGGCCGGGCTTGGCCCCGTGCATTTGAAGGAGAAGGGCAGGACCGTCTATCCCGACGAGTTTCGCAATCACGTCGACGTCACTCCCGAACGCGACCGCGAACGCATCCACCATGTTCCGGAGGGGCTGTATCTGTCTTCGCAGAAAGACCTTCCCGCTTCGATTCTCGGCAATCTCAAGGCCAAGGACACGACCAAGTACCTTCGTCTTGACCGTTCGCGCCAGTCGAACACGCTTCGCTGCGGAGAGATATTCTTCCATCCGGTCGAGGACAGATATCTCACGCCGCGCGAGTACATGCGCATTCACGGATATCCGGACGACTATGTCCTCAAAGGTCCGATCCGGTCGCGCACGGGCAGCGTGAAGGACCTCGACCAGCATCGGCAGGTCGCGAACTCCGTCCCTCCTCCGCTCGCCCATGCCATCGCCGCGCAGATCATGCGCTACCTTGAGGATGCCGGAAAAGGAGGAACAGTATGTGGATGAAAATGCTGCTTGCGCTGTGCGCGTGTGCGGTGTTCGGCGCTGCGCATGGCGCGGCGTCGGGGACTCCGGCGGACAGGGCTCTCGCCAAATTGAGGGCGGTGGGCGATTCGCCGAACTACTACTGGGCGTGGACGTACGCCTGGTCCAACCTCTACAATCCCGCGGGCGACTGGCGATTCGCCCGCGCGGAGGACGGACGCTTTCGCCCGATGCCGACCGACGAGGTGCGCCTTGAAAGCGGCTACCAGATGTATTCCGGCGGCCGCCGTCCCGTCATCGACTACTCCGACCTCGCCGGCATCGCAGGGACGTGGCACACCACCACGTACTACATGGCCAACCGCGCCTCGCTGACCGCCGTCATCCGCCGGCAGTGGCGCGAGTTCGGCGGCCTCATGGTCTTCAGCTGGCACATGGACCACCCCGCCTGCACGAACGGCTTCCCGGCGCGTTCCTACCGCTTCAAGACCGAGGGCGCGGACTGCAACGTGATCGGGCAGATTCTCGACGGCACGGGCGGACCCTGCGGCACGGGCCTCATGAACGGCGCTCCGTTCCGCGCACCCTTCCCCAACCCGCGCGCCTGGTACATGGCGGCGCTCAAGGACGTCGCCGACTTCTTCAACGGCCTCGTCGACGAGGAGACCGGCGAGAAGATTCCCGTCGTCATGCGCCATCCGCACGAAATGGACGGCACATGGTTCTGGTGGGGGCGCGACAGATGCTCGCCCGGCGAGTTCCGCGCGTTCTGTCGCATGACCGCCGACTATCTTCGCGCGGCCTGCGGCGACGGGCAGATTCTCTTCGCCTACACGCCCGACCGGACGTGGAAGGAACTGGGCGCGGAGGGAGACGCCGCCAACACGTTCCTCTCCCGCTATCCGGGGGACGCATACGTGGACATTGTCGGCTTCGACGACTACTCCCTCGGACACGGCGACGACCGCGAAGTCGAGGAACGCCTTTCCGAGACGGTCCGCAAGCTGCGCATCGTGAGCGACTTCGCGCTGGCGCATGGCAAGGCCGCCGCCCTGACGGAGACGGGCGGGCTGAAGAAGCGCGACGACTTCTGGGTTCACGTCCATCGCGCCGCGACGGCGCCGGGCGTCCGCTGCGCGTTCGTGGACACGTGGGCGCGCGCCTACGGCATGATTCCGGAGACGGCGGCCGGCGAGCGCGACCAGCTGGCGTTCGCGCGGCGGCCCGAAGTCCTCATGGCGGACACCCCGTGCGCTGGCTTCCGCCCGTGCGCGGCGGACGCGCCATCGGCAATTCGATCTTCAGGGCAGGGCAATGGCGGCAGCGCCGAAGGGAAGTGAACGCGACATGGCGAAAAGGAAGAAATCTCCGCTGATTCCGTATCTCAACGCGGCGGCAAACCTCTATGGGGCGTTGGCGGTGGACGACTTCTGCCGCATTTACAACGGCTATCTGCTGGACCGGAACGACGGGAGGGAATTCCTCATCTGGCAGGACAAGGTGGAGGATGCGATGTCGGCCGCGCTCTCGAAGATCGACGGCGACGTTCCGTTCGACGAGGTGGGCTTCCTGCGCTACGAGCATGACGACGGAACGGTCTACGTCGTCAGCCGCGACATGTTCTCAAAGGAGGATGACGAGGGGGAATGCGCCGACGACATTCTCGTCAACAGGATGCTGCAGGACAGGCGTGGTCAGATAGACCTCGCAGTCCTTCCCGAAGAGGATTTTCTGAAGTACCAGGACAAGGACTGGCTGCCGGAAACGGAAAACGTCAAGGTCATGCGCGACATGCTTCTGAAGAGGTACGAATCCATGGGCGTGGGCAAGGCCGCTGCGGAGGACGACTTCTCCACCTTCGTCTTTCTAGCCAGGTCGAGCGCCGACCCCTCCGCCCTATGGTATTTCGCATGCGTAAAGCTCGACGCCTTTGCCCCCGAGAGCTCTGAGGACATTGCGTTCGTCAACTGCCTGATGCGCTTTATGTGCGACGTCCCCGTCTGGAGCTATCTTGGCCATTCGCGGAACGGCCTGATCGAACTGGGAGTCTTTACGGAGAAGGAGTGCGAAGCGGAACTGGTGGATTCGGTGGCGCGCGCGCGCGACAAGGCCATTGAATTGGCGGAACGGTACGACCGGGACGAGGAAGACGACCGGGACGACGAAGAGGAAGACGTCCTGGACGAGGACGATGACTGGGACGAAGAGGAGGAGGACTGGGACGAGGAGGAGGACGGCGAGGAAGACGAAGAGGACGCCGGGAGGCGGGAGAAGGAAGAGGCGGAAGACCGGGAATTTGTCGCCACGCTGCCGCCCGCCGGATGTCCCGACCACGAGGTCGACTTTTCATTCGTCAACGACGACGCCATGCAGAAGAAGACGCTGGAGAGTTTTCTGGACGTCCAGTCGATAGTCGACGATTTCGTCGATTGCGTATTGATGGATGAGGTCAAGAAGTCTGAACTGGCCGCGGCGGAGAAGCGTCTTGGGTTTGGGAAGCCGACGTCGGAGAGCATGGCGCTTGCCGTCGACTTCTATGCGGCCGTCTTCGGCAAGGACGGAAAGAAGTCTCCGCTCGCTCGTCTGCTTGCGGAAAGGGAGACGTTCGACGTGATCGACCGCGCGGCGCTCGACTACCTCGCGAACGTCCGCTACGCCTGGCTGGAGGCGCTGGCCGTGAAAAGGGGGTTGGGCGTCAGGTGCCGCGATCTGGTGACGGGGAAGGAACTCTTTCTCATGGAGCCCGACTTCAGCCAGAAGGTCGACGTCAAGGGCATGACGGTCTGCGGCCCGATTGCGCCGATGGGAGATGTCTACTTCATGCCGGACTTCCCCTGTCCGGTCCGCTTCAGGACGTCGGAAAGCGTCCATCGTGAAGTCAGGGAGGCACTTGGGCTTCCCCTGGAAGGTCCGCTCTCGCTCTCCCCGGAGGACGAGGCGCGCTTCGCCGCCGAGGCGATTTCGCGGGTCTACATGGCCGGCGGCCTCGAGGATTAAGTGGTTATGTGCAGGTCGGACGTCGGGCAGGCGCAACTTAACCACCAGCCCACCTGCCCACCTGCCCACTTGACCACTTAACCACTTAACCACTTAATGGTATAATGGCTGACATGGAAGAACACGAGCCGAAGAGAATAGCCTACGGCGTGATCAACTACGCCGAGCTCGTCCGCGAATGCCACTTCGTGGACAACACCGCGCACCTCCGCGCGCTCGAGCGCGTGAAGACGCCCATCTTCCTGCGCCCGAAGCGCTTCGGCAAGTCGCTCTGGTGCTCCATGCTCGGCTACTACTACGACGTGAAGGAGAAGGGCAGCTTCGCGGAGCTCTTCGGCAGGACGGACATCGGACGGCGCCCCACGCCGCTCGCGAACTCGTTCCTCGTGATAAAGTTCGACTTCTCCGTGATCACCGTCGGTACGCTCGCGGAAATAGAGCGTGAATTCTTCACGCACGTGAAGGGCTGCGTCGGGAACTTCGCGGCGCACTACGGCGACCTTGCGGACTGGTCGTCCGCGCTTGGGATGTCGACCCCGGCTTCCATGATCGCGGAGGTCCGCAATGTCGTCGCCCGCAACGGTCTCCCGCCGCTGTACGCGATCGTGGACGAGTACGACAACTTCACGAACGAACTGGTGGTGTCCGGACGCGACGCGGACTACGACGCCGTGTGCGGACACGACGGCGGGGCGGTGCGCGAATCGTTCTTCAAGGCGTTCTTCAAGTCGTTCAAGGCGGGGCTCGCCGACGGCACGGTCGGGCGCACGTACTTCACGGGCGTGCTGCCCATCACGCTCGACGACCTTTCGAGCGGGTTCAACGTCGGCACCGTCGTGAGCCTCAACCCGGAGTTCATCTCCATGGTCGGGTTCACGCAGAGGCAGGTCGAGCGCTACGTGGACGACGTGTTCGCCGACTTCGGGTTCGACCCGGCCTTGAAGCCCACCGTCCTCTCCGACATGAAGGCGTTCTACGACGGCTACCGCTTCACGCCCGAATCCGAACCGCTCTACAACGCGACGATCTGCAACTGGTACGTGTTCAACCTCGTCTCGAACGGCGGCCGCCCGCCGACGTACGTGATCGACGCGAACCTGCGGACTGACGTCGGCTGGGTCCGCCGCCTCGGCGGGTCGAACGACAGGGTGCGCGACCGCGTCCGCGCCTACGTCGAGCGCGGGGAGGGCGAGGACGCCGATTCGGGCGGACTCTCCGCGAAGTTCGGGCGCGTGAAGTTCTTCTCGAAGGAGTTCTTCCCGTACGCGCTCTACTACCTTGGGCTTCTCACGTTCGAGAACAGGTTCAGGATGCAGATTCCGAACCTCATGGTCCGGAACATGTTCGTGGACTACTACGACGAGCTGACGCAGGTGTCCAACGGCGCGGAGGCGAGCCGCCACTTCCTCGCCGCCGCCGAGTCGCTCGCCCTTGGCGACGGCACGTGGAGGGGCCTCTTCGCGGCGTTCTGGGAGCACTACGTGAAGGCGCGGATTCCCGCGCAGGCGTTCGACCAGATGAACGAGAACTTCTTCCGGACGACGTTCACGTCCCGCGCCTGGGACGCGCTCTGCCCGTTCTACTCGTTCGAGACGGAGTACAACACGCCCGCCGGCCGCGTGGACTTCCTCGCGACGCCGAAGCCGGGCTACCCGAAGCCGGCGATGCTGATCGAGTTCAAGTACTTCACGAACGCCGAGACCGACCGCGTCCATGCGCTGGAGCGCACCGTCCCGGACGGGGAGACGGCGGCGCAGGCCATTCGCTACCGCGAATCGCTGAAGTCCCGCCTGACGTGGGTCTCGTCCGTCAGGACCGCCGTGATCGAGGTCTGCGGCTCCCGCGGCTGGAACTGGTTCGACGTGGAGTGCGCGGGAGATTGAGCGGTTGAGCTGCACGAACATTCTTTTGACAGCCGCTTAACCGCTTAATCCTTTTTATTGCGGGCAGCACCACTCCGAGAAGGGGATTACGTCGATTGTGCGGTCTCCAAAGACGAGGCGGTCGCGCTGGGCGTATGTCACAATCGTGCCGGAGTTGAACGATAGCCTTTCCATGGCACGGAGAAGTCCCCTGATTTCGCGGTCTTTGTTTTCATCCGTCAGCCTGATGCAGGTCTGGACGGCCGCTGTCACAGAGTGTCTGTCCTTCACGATGAAGTCGCATTCACCGTCGTCGTCAAAGTAGGAGATGTCCTTCGCGTTGCGGCGGATGGCGAGATAGACCATGTTCTCGAACCGTGCGCCGTCATTCGGTATCCTTCGCGACGAAACGGCGTATTCAAGACCGGTATCCACGCAGTAGACCTTTCTGGGATTGAGGAGGCGGGATTTCCGCGAGTCGCTGCAGATCGGGACGAAGAAAAAGAGGTAGGCCTTTTCTATCCATTCGCACCATTGCGTGACGGTTGAGGCGCTTGCGACGTTCAAGGGTCTGCACATTCGTGAGGCCGTGAACCGGCATCCGACGTTTTCGACAAGATAGGCCGTCAGTTCACGCACCGCCGCGACGTCGCGGATCTTGTTGTGGACGATCACGTCTCTGTACACGATGTCGTCAAAGAGCTCCTGAAGGACAATCTCCTCGCCGGTCTGCAGATAGCGGGGGAAGCCGCCGTCATGCGCATATGCGGCGACGCTTTCCTCGGTGGGCGGCCTGTTGGTGTATTGCAGATACTCTCCGTAGGAAAACGGGAAGAGTTCCCTTGAAATGTGGCGCCCCGTCATCTTTGTCCCAAGTTCGCCCTCGAGAATGGTGGCGTTAGATCCCGAAATGCATATGTGGAAGTCTTCGTCAAGTTTCTGGCGGACGTACTTCTCCCATCCTGCAAACTGGTCCACTTCGTCGAAGAACAGCCGCCTTGCGCCAGATCGCTCGATCAGCGCATCGAGACGGACGGTATCGCGCATCTCGAATTGCGTCAGAAGCGGCGATTCGAAATTGACGAAGAACCATGGTTCGTCCTTTGCGTGAATCCGCTGTCTCATGAGAGTGGACTTTCCGCATCGGCGTACGCCGGTTATGTCCAGGACGTGTGAATCCAGCAATGCTTCGTTGAACGTGAACATCCGCGCCTGTCCATCGTCCTTTCTTTCCTCGGTCAGACGCTGCCTGTCGATGATTGCCGCAAGTTCAGATTCAAGGATCATTGGCATCGTCCTTTTTATTAGTTTGCCATTCGCCTATTTAGGCGTTTGGCATTAGTGTATCATAATGGCGCTGCGCGGACAAGCGGCAATGGCCGTCAGGCCGCGGAGTTTTTCCCTCACGGAAGGGTGAATTTCGCCACCAACAACCATCTAAATTTTATTCGATCTATTACTCAAGGTGAATGGGCGGTGACAAGTGTGTCATGGGGGAAATATATGGGGACTTGCCAGTTATGCGGTTGCAAATTTTATCTTTAAGGGGGATTGAAATATTTACAAGGGGTATTGGCTGTGGACTTCGTTTATGGTATCATGTCCCACGAATGGAGTTAGAACTGAAGAAAGACGGCAGCGCTTTGGAATTGAGGCTTCGATATGGCATTAAGTTATAAGAGATTATGGAAATTGCTCATCGATCGAGATCTGAAGCGGAAAGACCTCCATCGCATTTCCGGCGTGTCGTCTGCTACGCTTGCGAAGATGTCTCGCGGGGAAAGCGTTGCGGCGTCCATTCTTGACAGAATATGCCTTTCCCTGAATTGCGATATTTCAGAGGTCGTTGAGGTAGTGCCGCAAGACTGCCCCAAAGCACCATCGAATTAAAGGCCGGGAAGACGTATATGAAGAACACCATGGACAACAGGCCTTTAACCTGCATCGATCTTTTTTGCGGGTGCGGAGGTCTCTCGTTGGGATTTCGCAATGCCGGATTCAACGTCGTCGCCGGCATAGATTCATGGAAGGACGCACTTGTCACCCACAGGAAGAATCTGCCCGAATCTCTGGCGGTTTGCGCCGATCTCTTTTCGTTTACCCCCCATGAATTGAAAAGCAGGCATGGCGTTTCCGATGTGGACGTCATTGTCGGCGGTCCGCCGTGCCAGGGGTTTTCCATAGCGGGAAAACGCATCGTCGATGACAAGCGAAACAAGCTGTACAAGTCCTTTGTCGAGTTTGTCCGCTGCTATCGGCCAAGGGCGTTTGTCATGGAAAACGTGCCTAATTTGCTGTCGCTCGCCGGCGGTGTCGTCAGGGATGCGATAATGGCGGATTTCACGAATATCGGCTACAGGGTCGTCTACAAGGTGTTGACTGCCTCCGATTACGGGACGCCGCAAAACCGGCGGCGTGTTTTCTTTGTCGGACTGAAGAACGACATCTCTGCCGAATTCGAATTTCCAAAGGCAGAATTCGGGACCGACGAGAGGCCCTGCGTAACCTGCAGGGAGGCCATATCAGACCTCGATTTCATAGGCGATACGGGACTGCTCCCCGAAATCGCTGAATACCAAGTTCCGCCGCAATCGGAATTCCAAAAGGTCGTTCGTTCGGGTTCTGCGCATCTTTTGAATCATGTCGCCACGATTCACACGGAACAGACGCGTCGGATCATCGGCATGGTTCCTGACGGCGGCAACTACAAAGACCTGCCCGAGGAGCTGTGGAGCACTCGGAAAGTCCATATCGCGTGGACAAGGATGAGAAGCGACAGACCATGCTTCACCATTGACTGTGGACACAACCACCACTTCCATTATTCCGCCAACCGCGTTCCGACCGTGCGTGAAGCCGCGCGAATCCAGTCTTTCCCGGACACTTTTGAGATTGTGGGGATAAAGACCAGCCAGCTGAAACAGGTCGGCAATGCGGTGCCCCCGATGTTGGCAAAGGCGGTGGCGACAAGTCTCATCAGGACTTTGACGAAAGAGGATTGAGATGTACAACCACACAAGACAGCTTCGCTGCGATTTCATTCGCGGGAAATCCCAAAAGGAAATGGACGACATGCTGTCTTTATACGCAAAGGCCGTAGAGGCGTCCTGTCCATGTGAATCCGATTCGTTCCCGAAACGGTTTGACGCAGAGATTTCGCGCTTGCTGCCTTCTGCGACGCCCAAGACGATTGCCAACCATAGAACGGAGATCGCCGGGAAGTTGCTCGGTCTGTTTTTTGAACAGGATGGCACGGTACATGAATCCGACCGGAACAAGAAGTTTCTTCAGGATTCGGACCAGCCCGCCCTGTTCAAAGACATCTGCTTCAAGCACCAGTTCCCGACCGGAGTCCAAAAAATTGCAACCGTTTGCGAGAAGGTTGAAGATGGAATGAATTTCCGTCCTTATCCATTCATCCTGTCCCTATTGAAAATGGCGGAAGACAGGTCTTTGCAGTTGACTGCCAAGGACATTGGCTATTATGTTCTCAATTCTGCCGACGCATTAAAGGGCAAAGCCAATCCACAGGAGGTCTTTGACGCCATCCAAAGGGATAAGGTCAAAGGAATTGCGCGGGAGATTCCGTCAAACGGCAAGGCATCGTCCTTTGTGTTCCAGCACATTCGTGAGCAGATGAATTACCTTGAACTGGCCAATCTGATCTATATGGGTCGGGATGGCGGAATCCATTTGAACCATTACGAGGACACCGCCATATCCGCGTTCACGGTCGAAGTGGGAAAGGGATTGCTGTTCGATTTCCGCAAATACGACCTTGCAAGCCAGGACGGACGAAAACAGGCATGTTGCGATTGGGGCAAGTACTATGGCGAACTTTCAACGCCGGCGATCAAAGGGGAATTCGTCACCAATGCGGCGGCAATAGTCAACAAGCCTGGCGAAACGCCGCCCGCTCCACAGTCCGCTACCGCGCAGGGGTCAAACGCTGTCGCAATCGGAGACGAGGGCGAGGATGTCGTGTTCAAATATGAAAGGGCGCGGGTAAAGGCCTACAATTCGCACCTTGTCAACCGTGTGCTTTCACTTGGGAAAACGAAGGGGCTTGGCTATGACATCCAGTCTGTCGTGGCGACTCCCGGACCAACGGCTGAATACAGCAAATACATCGAAGTGAAGTCGACAAAGCGCGTGACAGTGCCAGACGTCAGAGACAGTTCGTGGTTTGACAGTTTCACCATGACACGAAACGAATATCTGGCGGCGCGGCAGCATGGGGAACTATATTCCGTTTTCAGGGTCTATTTCACGCGGGGCGGCATTTCCTTTCACGTCATTGAGAACATCCCGCAGAAGACGGCTGCCGGAAAAATCGAAGTGACGCCGATTGCCTACAGAGTGGACTTTTCGGGCAAGTCAATAGACACGGTGATCTCGACCGGTTCCGTTCAGGAGATGACAAATGCTTAAGGTCGCATCGCTGTTTTCCGGCTGTGGAGGTTCCGACCTTGGAACGCTCGGCGGCTTCTCGTACCTTGGGAACGATTATCCTCGCCTCCCGTTCGACATAGCATATGCGGTGGACTTCGACAAGGACGCGGTCGAAACCTACAACCGCAATTTTCCGAGCAAGGCTGTTTGCGGTGACGTGACGAAAATCGACGTCGAAAGGGACATTCCCGACATCGACGTCCTCATCGGCGGATTTCCGTGCCAGTCGTTCAGCACGCTCAATCCCACGAAAAACACCAATGACGCGCGCGCAAATCTCTACAAGGAAATCGTAAGAATTCTAATGGCAAAGCAGCCTAAATGCTTTGTGTGCGAAAACGTCAAAGGTCTCATGACACTGCAGGGCGGTTCCATCATAAAGAAGATCGAGGACGAATTCGCCGATGCAGGCTACAGGGTCGTCCACAAACTCCTTCGCGCCGTGGACTACGGAGTGCCGCAGCGGAGGGAACGGGTCATCATTGTGGGCATTCGCAGAGACGTTGACGCCGATTATGAATTCCCGACTCCGCTTCTCCGGGAAGACGAATGGGTGCCGATCCGTGCCGTGGTAAAGGAACTTGCGATTCCCGAAAGCAGGTACTACTTTTCGCAACGCGCCGTGGAGGGCATGAAAAACGCGAAGAACAACATGAAGCGCGGCCTTTGGCAGGATCTGGACGGCCCATGCCTGACGTTGACTTCGCATCTTGCCAAAGTAAGCCTGAATTCGCGCGATCCGGTTCTGCTTGTAGACCCTGAAAAAGAGCTCTACCGAAGATTCACCGTCGCGGAAGCGGCCGGAATCCAGTCGTTTCCGGATGATTTCGTATTTCCGGGGTCAGACAGCAGGGCATACAAGCAGATCGGCAATGCCGTTCCGCCTGTCCTGATGTGGCACGTAATGAATTCGCTTTCATGGACAATGGCCGGCGAACGGTTTAAGGTCGTTCCGACTGATATGGAAGTGCCGTCATCTCATCAGTTTGGTCTCAAGGCCGCGCCGGACGTCATGCATTCGGCAGGAAGACGGTGAAGACGCTGCCCTTGCCGAGGGTCGATTCGCAGCTGACGCCGCCGCCGTATGAGGTGGCGATCGCGTGGACGAGCGCAAGGCCGAGGCCGTTGCCGGGGAGGGAGCGGCTTGTGTCCGCCCTCCAGAAGCGCGTGAAGACGTGCGGGACGTCTTCGGCGGCGATTCCGCATCCGGTGTCCGACACGGACAGCCTGACGTCTTCGGACGAAGTCTCCAGCCGGACGCCTATGCGTCCGCCGGACGGGGTGTACTTTATCGCGTTCTCAAGGAGGTTGCCGACGAGCTGCTGGAGCTTTGCGCGATGGCCGGAGAAGAGGACTTCCGTTTCGGGCGCGCGGACGTCCATTGCGAGTCCGTTCTGCTCCGCGAGCGGCTGGTAGAGTTCGACGATGCCGCGCACGAGAAGGCCGAGGTCGACTTCCGTGCGCGGGGACCGGTCGATCTTCGACCCTGCCTGCGCGATGTCGAGCATGGTGTTGATCATCTCAAGCATTCCGAGCGTCTCGTTGAGCGTCCTGTCCGCCAGCGAGTCACGCGCCGTCTCGTCGAAAAGCGCAGTCTCCGCCGCCATGGACAGCCGCGTAAGCGGCGTGCGGAGGTCGTGTGCGATGTTGTCCGTGAGCACTCGGAGCTCGTCGAGCGTGCGTTCGTTCTTGTCGCACATTCCGTTGAAGGCGCGGACGAGCGTCCGCATCTCGCGGGATTCGCCGGCGACCTCCCCGACCCTGCAGCTCCAGTCGCCCGCCTCGATGGACGTCGCGGCGGCGGCTATCGAATTCAGCCGGCGGACGAAGCGCGACACGATCAGCGTCACCGCAAGGCACGTGAGAATGGTGGAAAGCACGATGGCCGCGCCCTGCGTTATGGCGAGAAAGAGCAGATACCGCTCGACGCTCGTGACGTCTCTCGCCACGGTTATGAGGTTGCCGTCGTAAAGCCGGCGCGACTTCATGCGTATGGCGACGTGCCTGTCGGCGGACGACGACCGTTCGGTGTAGAAGCGGTGTTCGAGGCGTCCCTGCCTCACGGCGCGGAGGATTCTCGCCTTTATGCGCTCCGGCGCCGCCGTCGAGCGCAGCTCCAGTCCGTCCGGCGTCGACAGGACGATGAAGGTGCGGCTCGTGTCGTGTTCGTCGGCGTCGACGTCCATGTGGCGGAAGAACTCTGGTGTCGCGCCGTTGAGTTCTTCGTACTCGCTCTTCAGGTCGTCCGCAAGCCGCCCGACCATCGAGTGGACGTGTCCCATCTGGTAGCGCCACGAAACGGCGACGATCAGGACGCCGACGATGATGGCGATGGCGCACGACGAGGCCGTCGCGGCGAGAATCATGCGCCGCCGGAGCGAACGGCCGTCAGCGCTCTTCGAGGACATATCCGAACCTCCTGACCGTATGGATCAGCTCTGGTTCGCCCGGCGCGGATATCTTCCCCCGCAGGCGGCTGACCCTGGCCTCCACTACGTTCGTGTGCGGGTCGAACGAATAGTCCCACACCCGCTCCATGAGGGTCGTCTTCGGGACGACGCGGCCCCTGTTCCGCATCAGGTATTCAAGCAGTTGGTATTCAAGCGGCTGGAGGTCTATGCGGCGTCCGGCCCTCGTCACGCGGTGGGTGGACACGTCCATTTCGAGGTCCGCCACCTTCAGCGTCGTCGCATCCGGCGCCGAGCTCGCCCGCCTGATGAGGGCGTTTACGCGGGCGACGAGCTCCGTGAGCGAGAAGGGTTTTGCGAGGTAGTCGTCCCCGCCGGCCTCAAGCCCCGAAACTTTCGCCTCGACGCTTCCGCGCGCGCTCAGGACGATGATGGGCGTTCGGACGCCGGCGGCGCGTGCGCGCCGGATGATTTCGACGCCGTCGATCTTGGGAAGCATGATGTCCATGACGGCGGCGTCGTAGCCGCCGTGGAGCGTCGCTACGAGACCCTCCTCGCCGTCGGCGGCGCGGGTGCAGGTGAATCCGGCGCGGCGCAGGCCTTCCGCGACGTAATCGGCCACGGCATTGTCGTCTTCTACGATGAGGATGTGCATTGGTGGATGTCTCTGTGTTTGTCGAGAAAGCGTGACGCAGTATAGCCGTCGCCGTTCACGCAGTCAACGACGATTTTCGGTTCGCGCGATGCACATGAGGTCGATGAGCGTCCGGACGGAATCGGCGACGTGCAGTTTCGACCCCGGCACGTCGCGCCACGTGGACAGGGGAAGTTCAATCACGGAGCGGCGCATGGCGCTCTCCGGAATGCGCCGCAGGAGTTCCACGTCGAACAGCCATCGCGACGTGAACGGCGCATCGAAGACCTTTTCCGCGAGGTCGCGGCGGAAGATCTTGGCGCCGCATTGCGTGTCGTATGCCGGCGAGCGCAGTACGTGGCGTATCAGCGTCTTCATCAGCGTTCCCGCGGCGTTGCGGAACGGAGTGCGGGCGATCTGCGCTCCCAGGTGCGGCCATCTCGAACCGATGACCGCCTGCGCGTCGGGGCGGCGCATGGCCTCGTCGCGGAATGCGTTCAGTTCGGAAAGGGGCGTTGCGAGGTCGGCGTCCCAGAAGCCGATCCAGTCTGCACGGGAACGCGCGAGCAGGGTCTGCACGCCGGCATAGACCGCAGCGGCCTTGCCGACGTTCTGCGGCAGGTAGATCGCCTCCATCGCGGGGGACTGCCTTGCGAGGAACGCGAGCGTCTCGGCCGTTTCGTCGGTCGACCCGTCGTCCACGAACAGCAGGGTAAGCCATGGGAATGCGGATATGGCGTCGAGAAACGCGGAGACGTCGAGCCGCCGGTACTCGTCTTTGCACGGAACTACGAGCGCGACTGTCATTTTGTCGTCTCCTTCCACCGGCGGTTCTCCCGCATGAAGATACGGTCGCCCGGCTGCGGGAGGAGATGCAGCTTCGGGCCGAAGTAGAACTGTGCGGAGTATGGCGGCGACTTCCCCGTGAAATGCGCCCCGCGCACCGGGTCTGCGGCGTGAATTGACCTGAACGTCCATCCCTGCATCTTGTTTGTGTAGAGCGTCGCGAACGCCAGCGTTCCGATGAGCGAGGCCATGCAGACCGCGCCTGCGGCGGGGACGATGCGCATCGTCCATCGGGGCAGTTCCGTCATGGCGAGCCTCGCCGCGAACAGCGGCACGACCGGCAGGAGATATGCGAGGGGAACGCGGCTTGTGAGGCACCAGAATCCGGTGATGGCGACGATTCCCCACGTGAGCAGCGCCTCCGGGGCGGCGTCCCTGAAGCGCATTTCCCTGGCCTTCAGGAAGAGCAGCGGCGTCCACGGAAGCGTCACGACCATGGCCCAGATCGCGGACATTCCGCGGAACGTCTCCCGCCCGGCCCCGTACCTGTCCCCGTAGTCGTGCACGAGGAAGCGCAGGAGGTTCTCATTGACGAAGAAGTACTTCAGGAAGCCGGGGGTTTCACGCTCCATGAGCGCGTACCAAGGAGCGCATATCGCAAGAAATATCAGCGGTCCGAAGATCCAGTCGTGACGCGAAAGGAGCTCAAGGCGGCGGTTGGCGATGGCGTCGGCAAGGACGGGCAGACCGAAAAGGACGAGCGCGACCGGGCCTTTCACGAGCATCCCAAGTCCGAGAAGGGCGAAGATCGCCAGCGACATCCATCTTTCCCGGCTCTTCGCGAACACGCTCTCGAGCAGGAGGGCGCCGCCTACGCAGAACGTGAGCGGAACGTCGGTCATGCAGAAGCCCGCCGCCGCGTAGAACGCGACCGAAGTCGCGCACACGACGACGGCAATCCGGGCGGCGGAGGCGTCCTTAAGCCGGCGCACTGCGAAGAACAGGATGCCGAGAAGCCCGATCGCCGAGAGGAACGCCGGCAGCCGGACGGAGATCTCGTTCCGCCCGAAGGCCTTGCACAGAATGCCGCCGGTCTGGAACAGGAGCGGCGGCTTCCCGTCGAAGCTCTGGAAGACGCCCTTGTGGATGAATCGCGGAACGAGGAAGTCGCCCGATTCGGCCATGTTCGCGCAGATTGCCGCATACCGGCTTTCGGACGGGTCGAACACGGGGCTCAGCGTCATGACAGCGAGCCTTGTCAGCGCCAGGATGGCGACTATTGCGAAGAAAGTTCTCAGTTGCGGTTTCATGGGTGCGTAATATACCTCGGCCACCTTTCCGCAACTCTTCCGCAACGTTGCCATTTGGTGATGTTTGCGCGAGACGCAGCGACGCAGATTTCCCCTTCTCTTGCGCTTTCTGTCTGTCTTTCTTTTCCGCTCTTTCCGCCATCCCGATTCCCTGTCTTTCCCGCCTTTCCGAATTGAGCCGCGAAGTTGTGCAACCTTGTCCTCTGCGTGAGACAAATCAGGCGGCGTCGGCGTGTTAGGACACGCGCCCTACCATGGAGATTAAGTGGGTAAGTTGCGTCTGCTCGCATTTCACGGGGAGGGCGGATGTCCTCATCCGCCGTCGCGGGTGAAAAGGCGGCTTAACGGTCTTGGCCGGTAGGGCGCGACGTCTCGTCGCGCCGTTTCGTACACGGCGGCGGGGCGGGACGCCCCGTCCTACCATCGTAAACCAATATTTCGTCGCAACCAAATCTCTGCGACCTCTGCGCGAGACAGACATGGCGGTGCAGAGGTCGCGCGGGGATGCGGCGAGTGCGTCATTTCGCCTGGTCGTAGTGCCGGGCCATGGCCTCGTAGCCCGCCATCATGCAGGGCGGAAGACTTCCGAACAGCCTGTAGTAGTCGCACACCACCGGCAGGCAGCGCGCCTTCCACTTCGCAATCGTGTTGAGCGCGATGGAGGAAAGCTTGTGGTGGGCGAACGGATTGGTGAAGCGCTCGATGATGGAGTTCGCGTAGTCCGTCTTCTCGGCGTCGGGAAGGTCGACCGTCGGATAGATCTCGTCGAAGAGGACTTTCCGCAGAAAGGCTCCGCCCTCCGCGTCGCCCACCACCTGGGCTACTTCCGTGAAGCCGCGCTCAAGCCCCCAGTAGACGATCGTGGTGTGGGCGGCGTTCAGGAAGCGCACCTTGCGCGTCCGGTAGGGCTGCATGTCGGACGTGTAGACGACGTTCACGCCGGCCCTGCGCAGAGGAAGCTCCGCCTCCAGGTCGAAGCCGGCGGGCGTCTCCACGACGAAGAAGTGGAACGGCTCTCCGCATACCAGAACGTCGTCCCTCTCGCCCAGCTGCGCGGCGTAGCGCGCGGCGGATTCCGCGTCCGGCCGCCCGGCGACGATGCGGTCCACCAGCGTCGAACAGAAGACGCACTCCGATTCGATCCACGCGGCAAGGTCAGTCGCGCCCTCGTCCGCGGCGTACTGCAGGACGCACTTGCGCAGGCTGTCGCCGTTGTGCTCTATCAGTTCGCAGGGGATGAAGACGAGTCCTGGCAGCTCCGCCGCGAAGCGCGCGCGGAGGAGGCGGAAGACCTTGAATGGGAAAGTGTTCTGCCCCTTGACGTACTCGATTCCGGCTTCGGTCGTGTTCGAGACGACGAAGCGGAGGGACGGCATGGCGGCGTAGCGCTCCAGGTTCGCCCAGAGGTCCACGCCCTTGACGGACGCGACCTCCTCGATCTCCTCGACCTGCCGCCCGTCCATGAATCCGCGCAGGCAAGTGTGGTAGCGTCCGCCGCGCGCGTTGAGGATGCGCGACGCCTCGGAGAGCTCGTCGCCGATTGGCTGGATTATCTGCACCGCGCCGTCGAAGCCGGCGCGGTCGTTCATGCGCTGCACCATCCAGTCAATGAAGCAGCGGAGAAAGTTGCCCTCGCCGAACTGAAGAATCTTCGTTTCCATTGTCGAACTCCAATGATGACATTCAAGATCTGGGATAACATGCGGAATTAGAAGGAACAGGCGGAATCCGCCGTCCACGTGGCGTCGTCCGCCACGATAGCGTTCGGGCGCGCGTCCTCGGACGCGAGGCGGACTTTCACGTTCTCGAAGTGGATGCCGTCGGCGTGGCGCAGGTAGAACGCCCATCCTGGAAGGACGTGTTTGAACATCCAGTTCTCCGGATAGTTCTTCTCGCACTCAGGCACGGGCTTCTTCAGCATTTCCGCCGTGGCTCCGCCAGGGTACGTGATGTCCAGGTTCCGCAGCGTGACGTTCTCCACGCGGTTCGACGGGACGCCCGTGATGGAGCTTGCGATGCGCGACACGCACGAGCCCTTCACGTTCTCGATGAGGACGTTTCGCAGAAAGCCGCCCGCGCGCGGATGGCGCGCGCCGTGCCGGATGAAGATCGGCGTCTGGCAGCCGGAGATCTCGATGTCGCGAATCGTGACGTCCTCCATCGACCCGCCGTCCACGACCTCAAGCGCGATGGCGGAAAGTCCGTTGGCGAAGTCGCCGATGCCGCCCGGCAGCCTCTTGCGCCAGCGCTCGTAGTCGCGGACAAACGAATGCGTCCGGGCGAAGACCTTGCAGTCGTGCACGTTCACGCGGCGGACGGGGCTGAACGACGTCGTGCCGAACTTGATGAAGTTGCATGAGGAGGATATCAGACAGTTCCGGACCTCCACGTCCTCGGTCGCGAAACCCCGGCTGTTGGGCTTGAAGCAGATTGCGTCGTCATCCGAATCGATGTCGCAGTCCTCGATAAGGCACCGCTTCGCCTCGATGTCGATGCCGTCGTTGTTGAAGTTCACGGTCGAACGAATCTTCACGCCCTTCACGTGGACGTCCTCGCAGCGCTGGAGGTTGAGCGTCCAGGTGGCCGATCGGCGCAGTTCGAAGTCGTAGAGCTTCAGGTTGCGCACGTCCGTGAAGAGGGCTGCCATTACGCGCCCCGGCGCTCCGTCGCGGAACGGATAGCGCTCGCCATGCACGTCGACGACGCCCTTGCCGCGGACCGTCACGTTTGTCGCCTTCGTCGCGGAGAGAAACGCGCGTTTGTTCGGCCATGTAGTCCAGTTCGTCGTAGCCTCGACGAAGCATCCTTCCGGCAGTTCCAGCGTGACGTCGCTCTTCAGTTCGAGTCCGTCGAGAATCCAGTTTCCCGGCGGAATCGTGACCGTCCCGCCGCCGCGCGCGGAGGCGGCGTCTATCTGCCGCTGGAATTCCGCAGTGGTCTGCTTGGCGTGGAACTCCGAAAGTCCGTTGACGTAGAGGCGATGGATGCGGACGGCGGAGACCGTCTTGCCGCCGCGCTCGGCCGACGCGACACGCAGGCGGGCGACGTGCGGCCCGGCGGACAGTTCGTCCGCGAACGTCTGCACGTACGGATAGTGGAGCTGCCCGTATTCCGCGCGCAGCTTGAACGCCTTCCATGCGCCACCGTCGATGGAGACCTCGACGTTGCCCGCGTCAGGCCCCGCCGTCAGGAACGCGCCGATCGCCGTCCCTGTGAACGGGACTTCCAGGACGGCGCCGGGCGTCTCGCTCCAGACGGCCTCGCCGCGGCAGTAGTATCCGCGCTTGGAGCCTGGGACGCGGTCCCAGTCCGGGCGCGACACGTTCCAGCCCGCGCCCGGCTTCAGTTCCGCGAACCCGATGGCGCGTCCGCGCCAGTAGGAGAAGTCGTCCATCGGCGGCGGCATGGGCTTCGCCGCCGCCCGCTTCATCGGGTTGAACACCCTGTCCACGGCGGCCATCACCACCTTCGCGCCAAAGTCGCATCCCTCCGGCGATGGATGGCAGTCGCGGTACTCCTTCCACGAAAGGCCGCCCTGACGCGCGGATTCGACGAGCGCCCGGCCGACGTCCGCCAGCGCGGCGTCGTAGTGCGCGGCGACGTCGGCGTGCGCCGAGTAGGCGACGGGCGTCCCGCCTTCCATCAGCCTGTCGTACTGCCGCTTTGTCACCATCAGCCCGACGACGACTTCGCAGGCGGCGTTGGCGGAACGGACACGCCGCACGATTCCCTCAAGCCCGCGAATGCAGTGCGTCCTGTCGAAATGCCCGTCCTGTTCGTCGTTCGCCGCCTCCTCGACGATCAGGAGGTCCGGGACGCCGTGCGCCAGCAGGTCCTCCTCCATGCGGAACGCCCCCGCGTCGGAACACGTCGAGGACAGCCCGGCCGCGATTTCGCGGAACTCGACCTGCGGATGCCTTTCGCGCAGCAGCTTCATCACGCGCGGACGGAATCCGTGCATCTCGGTGATCGAGCCGCCGAGGAACGCGACCGTCTTGTGGACGCGCGCATTCTCGTTCTTCGGCGCGCTTTCGGCGACGTTCGCCGTCCCCGCCGGCGGCACGAAGAACGTCCCAGGGCTTTGAGCCTGGAGGGGCAGGCAGCATTGCGCCGACAAGGCGATTGCAGGCATCAGTTTCGTCAGTTCCATCTTTTCGTTTTCCCTTTCACGTCTCAATGACCGGGCCACATGGTTCTCGTCCCTGTCAGACGACAACGCATTATACCACATCGGCGCGGGTCGCAGGACGTCCGTGTCCGCGCCGGTGAATTGCGCAGATGCGCCGTTTGCGCACGTGCCGCCCGCGATTTGCTACAATGTGCGCATGAAAACGAAAGTATTTCTAGTCGGGCTGATGGCGGCGGCGCTGTCGGCGGGGTGCTTTGCGGACGCGGTCGTGTACGTGGATGGACTCGACCTGTCCGGGATGGCGGCGGGGCGCGGGAAGCGTCCCATGTCGCGCAAGTCCGTGAGCGGCGGCGAACTGCGCCTCGGCGCGGGACGCTACGAGCGCGGGTTCGGGACATGTCCCGAGTCCGCCGTCGCGTTCAGCCTCGGCGGAAAGGCGATGGCGTTCGACGCGGTTGTCGGCATCGACGCGGACGCCGCCCGCGAAAAGACCTCCGGCCGCCCGGCCGGCGCGATCTTCCGCGTCTGGGCGGACGGAAAGATCGTCCACGACACCGGCGCCATTCGCGAGAGGGACAGGCCGCGCGCGATCCACGTGGACCTGAGGGGCGTCGACGAAGTCGTCCTTGAAACTGCCTCCTATGCGCCGTGGTGCGGATTCGAGTGCTCGAACGCGGACTGGGCGGAGGCTAAGTTCACCGTCGCCGACGGAGCGGAGGTCAGGCCCGTCGCATCGTCGCGCTTCGCGCAGCTCGGCATTCTCACGCCGCCGGAGCCTGCCGCGCCGCAGTTCAACGGCGCGGAGGTGTGGGGCGTCCGCCCGAGGCGGCCCGTCATCTTCCGCGTCCCGGTCTCCGGCGTCCGCCCGATGGCGTTTTCAGCAACAGGTCTTCCGGACGGCGTGACGCTTGACGCGAAGGGCGTTCTGCGCGGCACTGCCCCCGCGACGGCGGGCGACTATCCGATTTCCGTCACGGCTAAGAATGCGGCCGGCTTCGCCTCGCGCGTCGTCACGCTCCGCGTGGGCGATACGATCTGCCTGACCCCGCCGATGGGCTGGAACAGCTGGAACATCTGGGGATGGTCGCTCACGGCGGAGTACGCAAAGCGCGCCGCGCGCGCGCTCGACGCATCCGGGCTTGGCGACTACGGCTACGCATACGTCAACCTCGACGACTGGTGGCAGCGCAACAACTCCGACTGCCCGCGCTCGAAGGAGCGCACGGACGTGAAGGGACCCGCCCGCGACGCGAACGGAAAGATCCTTCCGAACGGCGGATTCCCGGACATGAAGGAAGTCGCCGACTACATTCACTCCTTCGGCTTCAAGGCAGGCCTCTACTCCAGCCCCGGGCCGCTCACGTGCGGACAGTGCGAGGGCAGCTACGGACACGAAAGGCAGGACGCGGAGAGCTACGCCGAATGGGGCTTCGACTACCTGAAGTACGACTGGTGCTCCTACGGCGACATCTTCAAGAAGGAGACCGGCTGGGACACGTGGGAGTGGATGGGCGGCGGCCGCGTCGGGCGCAATCCGAAGAACAAGCCCCTGCCTCCGCGCTCTGCGTTCGAGAAGCCGTATCGCCTGATGAACGAGCATCTCCGCGCGCAGAACCGCGACATCGTCTACGCCTACTGCCAGTACGGATGCGGCGACACGCAGCTGTGGGGCCGCGACGCCGGCGCGAACGTGTGGCGCTCGTGGCAGGACCTGAAGGACACGTGGACGTGGATGCGCATCGCCATCGAAGGCTACGTCCCGAACGCGGAGTTCCACAAGTACACCGGACCCGGCTTCTGGGCGGACCCGGACATGATGATCGTCGGCCGGCAGCGTTCGTTCGGCACGACGCATCCGACGTTCCTTACGCCGAACGAGCAGTACACGCACGTCTCCCTCTGGTCCCTCCTCGCCGCGCCGCTGCTGATCGGTACTGACCTTGAGCAACTCGACCCGTTCACGAAGTCGATTCTCGCCAACCGCGAGCTGATCGCAATCAACCAGGACGTGCTGGGACGCCAGGCGCGCCGGATCCACCGCGAAGACGCCTTCGAGGTCTGGGCGCGTCCCCTTGCGAACGGCGACATGGCCGTCGGCCTCATGAACTGCTACCCGCTTTCCCGCAGGATTGCCCTGGACCTTCCGGCCGTCGGCGTCTCCGGCGCCTGCACGGTCCGCGACGCCTGGCGCCAGAAAGACCTGGGGACGTTCTCCGGCCTGTACGCGACTGAAGTCCCCGGACACGCGACGCAGGTTCTGCGTCTGCGCCCTGCGGCGAAATAGGCGTTCGGACCTGCCGCCGCCGAATCCCCCCTGCGCGTCAGCCGCCGTACGTCTCAAGATAGCGGCGCGAGACCTCCGCAGGGTCGTGCAGCGTGTCGAACGAAGCGGCGACGGCGCCGTTCCGGATGAAGTGCACGCGGGAGGCGGACGCGGCCACGACCGGGTCGTGGGTTACGAGGAGGATGGCGCTTGCCTCCTCCTTGTTCAGTTTCGACATCAGCTCGCATATTCCGCGCGCGGCCGCAATGTCGAGGTTTCCAGTCGGCTCGTCCGCGAGGACGACGTCCGGCTTCGCGAAGAGGGCCCTGGCGATGGCGACGCGCTGGCGTTCGCCGCCGGAGAGCTCCATCGGGTGGCGGCCGGCCTTTTCACGCAGCCCCAGCCTTTCCAGAAGCGAATCGAGACGCGCCGCGTCGGGCTTTCCGTGGTCTAGCCTCACCGGCAGCACGACGTTCTCCGCAACCGTGAGCGAATCTATCAAGTTGAAGCTCTGGAAGACGACCCCCACGTGGCGGCGGCGGAACTTCGTGGCCGCCGCATCGCCCATCGCCGTGACGTCGCTTCCGCCGATGAGAATCCGGCCGGACGCAGGCGAGAGCAGTCCCGCCGCAAGATGCAGGAACGTGGACTTGCCGCTTCCGGACGGCCCCATGAGCGCCTCGAACGCCCCCGCCTCGACCGTCAACGAGAAATCCCTGAGGACATCCACCCTGGCGTCTCCGCCACCGAACGAGTGGTTCAGGCCTTCCGCCTTCAACGCTTCCATAAAATCGCCTTTCCTTACAGACACTGTAAAAAAAAATCCGCCGAATCGCTCCGCCGGCATTCCGCTAGAACGCAGACGGGGCCGTTGCGGTTCATTTGCCGTTCAATGCTTCAGCTCTCCCGCCGCCGATTCTGCGGCGCGCTTCACCGCGGCGGCGACCGCCGCGCCGACGCCGGCGGCGGAGGCGATGTCGCTCTCGTCCGCGCGGGCAATGCCGTAGACGGAATGGAAGCGGCGCAGAAGCGCGATTTTCTTCGCAGGGCCGATTCCCGGCACCTCGTCGAGGACGGACTCGCGGATCGTCCGCTCCCGCAGGCTGCGGTGGTACGTTATCGCGAACCTGTGAGCTTCGTCGCGAAGGCGCGTGACGACCATCAGCGCCTCGGAGTCGCGGGGTAGGAAGACGTCGCCGCGTTCGTCGTCCGTGACGAGGATCTCGTGCTGCTTGGCAAGGCCGATTGTCGGAATGTCCGTGCAGCCGATTTCCGCAAAGCGCGCGCGGGCGGCGCGAAGCTGGGTGACGCCGCCGTCGCAGATGTAGAGGTCGGCGCGTGGGGATTTCGCAAGGAGCGTAGAATCGGGGCCGTAGCGGCGCAGGACGACTTCGGACATGGCGCGCGGGTCGTCGGCGCCCTCGAACGATTCGATCCTGAAGTGCCGGTAGTGCCGTCTGTCCGGCAGACCGTCCACCGCCACGACGAGCGACGCCACGTTGTGCGTTCCGAATAGGTTTGAGATGTCCACGCACTCTATCACGCGCGGCGGCGCCGCCAGCCCCAGCGCGTCGGCGAGCTCGGCAAGTCCGCGCCTTGCGTCCTCGCGCCGCATTTCGGGCGGCTTGCGGACGAAATGCGCTTTCGTCATTTCCTTCAGGGCGGCGATCGTGTCGCGCAGGCGCGCCGCCTTTGCGAAATCCTCCTTCGCCGCGGCGGCTTTCATCTCCTCCGCCAGGTCCGCGATCACCCCCGGCCTCTCGCCCTTCAGGAACGCGCACGCCTCGTCGAAGCGCGCGCGGTAGTCGGCGGCGGAAATGCGTCCCATGCACGGCGCCGTGCAGAAGCGCACCACGTCGGCATGGCAGTGGACGTGCGCCTCCTCGTCGGGGGCGAGGACCGTGCAGCCGCGAAGGCCGTAGCGTTTCTCCACGAAGTCCTTCGCGGCGCGGACGACCGGCGCGGACGGGAACGGGCCGAAGTAAAGCGCTCCGTCGTCGCGCACGATCCTGCACGTCGCGAAGCGCGGGAAGGGGTCGTCCACGTCCGCGCGCAGCGCCAGGTAGCGCTTGTCGTCGCGCATCAGCACGTTGAAGTGCGGCTTGTAGCGCTTTATGAGATTCGCCTCGGTCAGCAGCGCCTCGGCCTCGTTCCGCACCGTCACGAACTCCAGGTCTGCGACGGTGTTGACCATCGAGCGCACTTTCGGCGCATGGTCGGCGTTGGGGCGAAAATAGGAAAGAACCCGCTTGCGCAGGTTCTTCGCCTTGCCGACGTAGACTATCACGCCCCGGCGGTCTCTCATCAGATAGCAGCCGGGGCGGTTGGGAACGGTCTTAAGCCGCTCTCTGAGCGCGTCGGTCACTTCTCGTCGGCGGACTTGCTCTCGTCCTTGGCCTCGTCGGACAGCAGGGCCTCGCCCTCTTCCGCGCCCTTTTTGAATTCGCCCTTCGCCTTTCCGAGCGCGCGGGCGAGTTCGGGGAGTTTCTTGCTCCCGAACACGAGAACGATCACAACCAACAACAAGACGATTTGCCAGGGTCCTGAAAACATGCTATTTCTCCTTTTGAAGACTTCCAATACTTTACCGAAAATCGCGGAATCAATCAAGGGCAGAATGCCCTTTGCCTTCATTCGCCGGCGAGCTTGAGGGCGGGCTGGTCGGCGGCGCTCCTTTTTTGGAACTTCAGGGCGCCGGGGCAGTCGTCGGAGGCGGAGAAGCCGGAATACGACATGTTGCGCCACTCGACCTGTCCGCATCCCTCGTACACGGTGCACTTCGGCGACGTCTTCACGAACGCTCCCTCGCTGACGAGGAGGCGGCCGCGCAGATGCCTTATGACTGTGACGTCGTCCAGCTTGAAGCCGTAGTTGTTGAAGTAGGAGCAGCCGAGCATCCGCGTGTCCCAGCCGCCGATTTCGTAGCCGACCTTGCCGGTGTCGGCATAGCAGTCGCGCAGGATTGTGCTGCCGGCCTTGTCGCCAATGCGGAAGTTGACGGAGCCCTTGAGCATTTCACGCGGCTCGCCGGGCTTCAGGGCGGGCAGCGGTCCGCCCCACACGTGGCAGCGCGTCAGGCGGTTGGAGCCGCCCCTGGCGACGTTGAAGCCGATCGTGTAGTCTACGACTACGCAGTCGGTGTAGTGGCTGTCGCCGCCCTGTATGTCGACGGCGACGTTGCCGGCGAGTCCGGAGATCACGCACTTGAAGTAGAGGTTGTTCGCGATCAGCTCGTATCCGCCGACGACGCGCAGGCCCGCCTCCTTGCCGTTGAGGAACGTCGCGTCCTTCAGCGTGAAGTGGGCGAAACCCGTCAGGCGCATGCAGGACGCGAGGCCGCTGCCGTCTACAACGCCGCCGGAGACGAAGACGTTGTAGTCGTGGGCGTTGTTGTTCTGCGCGCATACGTCGAGGACGAACGGCATTTCCGCCACCGCCTTCAGCACGGCGCCCTTGTGCATTTCGAGCGAACAGAGGTTGCGCACGGAAAGCGTCTTCGAAATGCGGTAGACGCCGCGCGGGACGTGGAGGACGCCGTCCGCCGTCGCGTCGATTGCGCGCTGAAGGCGCGCCGTGTCGTCAGGCTCGCCCGCGCAGACGGGGAATTCCGCAAGCGACCTGTCCCATCCCGCCGCAAGCAGGTCCGCGGTCCCGGCGCAAAGCGCGAGCGCGAACGCCGTTCCAATCGCAAAGTTCCTGATTCTCATGTTCCTTCTCCTCTTCTTCTTCTACTGGACGATCTTGATGGACTTCACCTCGAAGCCGTGCGGAAGGTCAAGCGTGTCCGCGCACAGCCACTTGCCGAAGCAGAAGTGGACGGACGTGAACTTCGCCGGCTCCGGTCTGGCATCAGGCGGAATCGCGGGCAGCCCCCAGTGGCGGAAGTACCGCATCCGCCTGAACGGCAGCACGACCTCCTGCCAGTCGGAACCGATCGCAAGGTCGGTGGAGCCCCATGTCCTGCCGTCGGACTGGTGGAAGCCGATCTCGACCGCGCGCGTCTGCGGGTCTGTCGCGCGAATCGTCAGGACGAGCTTTCCGCCCGACCCACGGAACGCCATGCCGTCGAAGAGGCTCTGCCCGTCGATGGGAATGCTGAACGAGCGCGCATCGGGCTTGCCATTGAACTCGCCCGGACGCGACGCGAAGACGAGCGGCGCCCGGTCTGCCGGCAGAAGTTCGCGCTCCTCCGGCCAGGGCTGCCCGCCGCGGCTGCGCATCAGATGCGCCTCGACGACGGAGAGGTCGCGCAGGACGATCCGCGCGGCCGTCCCTCCGTTCGCGCTCTTCACTCCCAGGGCGAGTTCCGAGACGTTCGCCCAGCGGTTCGACGGCAGGGACGTCCATCCATTCTCCGGAGCGCAGTCCGCCGGCGAGAGCTCAAGCGTCCGGCGGCCAGGCGGAAGGCAGGTCTTCCAGCCGAATCCGCCGCCGCCCTTCGCGCGGAAGCCGATGGAGAGTTCGACGGGGACGGCGCCGTCGTTGGCGACGTCCGCCTGGACAATCGAGCCGTCAGACGCCGGCTGCGCGGGAGCGATTGGATAGACGCATTCGCCCGCCGCGCCGGAGAGGACGACGTAGGCCTCAGGCGTCCGCGTCGCTACGACCGCGCTGCCGCCGGACGGCTGCGGCGCGGCGGACGGCTGCGGCAGCAGCGCCGTCGGCACGGCGTCCTCCGCCGCGAACCACGAGGACTCGGCGGCACATGTCCCCGCCGCCATCAAGGCGGCGCATCCAAGCAGAGGC
Organism: uncultured Lentisphaeraceae bacterium; assembly: GCA_964386385.1. Classification (GTDB taxonomy): domain Bacteria; phylum Verrucomicrobiota; class Kiritimatiellia; order RFP12; family UBA1067; genus RUG572. Next base: position 78,503 of record CAYLRN010000009.1, read on the forward strand.
ACAAGTTTCATCGGCATTCTTTTCGCGTCCTGACATTGCACAAAACGTCCATTGGCGGCATTATCCCTAAAATCGCGGCAGAAGTCAACTTGACTGCTTGACCACTTGATCTCCATGGGAGGGTCTCATTCGGTAGGGCGGGGCGTCCCGCCCCGCCGACGCGGGCGCAACGGCGCGACGGGACGTCGCGCCCTACCATGGAGATTAAGTGGTTAGACGAGGACATCCGCGCTCCCCGGGGATTAAGTGGTTAGGTGCAGGTCGGACGTCGGGCAGGCGCAAACTTAACCACTTAACAACTTAACCACTTAATGGTACACTGTCGGGCATGGAAGAACACGAGCCGAAGAGAATAGCCTACGGCGTGATCAACTACGCCGAGCTCGTCCGCGAATGCCACTTCGTGGACAACACCGCGCACCTCCGCGCGCTCGAGCGCGTGAAGACGCCCATCTTCCTGCGCCCGAAGCGCTTCGGCAAGTCGCTCTGGTGCTCCATGCTCGGCTACTACTACGACGTGAAGGAGAAGGGCAGCTTCGCGGAACTGTTCGGCAATACGGACATCGGCCGGCGACCCACGCCGCTTGCGAACTCGTTCCTCGTGATCAAGTTCGACTTCTCCGTCATCACCGTCGGGACGCTTGCGGAGATTGAGCGGAACTTCTTCACGCACGTGAAGGGCTGTGTCGCGAACTTCGCGGCGCACTACCGCGACCTGGCGGACTGGTCGTCCGCGCTGGCGATGACAGACGCTGCCGCGATGGTGGAGGAGGTCCGCAACGTCGTCGCCCGCAACGGTCTCCCGCCGCTGTACGCGATCGTGGACGAGTACGACAACTTCACGAACGAACTGGTGGTGTCCGGACGCGACGCGGACTACGACGCCGTGTGCGGACACGACGGCGGGGCGGTGCGCGAATCGTTCTTCAAGGCGTTCTTCAAGTCGTTCAAGGCGGGGCTCGCCGACGGCACGGTCGGGCGCACGTACTTCACGGGCGTGCTGCCCATCACGCTCGACGACCTTTCGAGCGGGTTCAACGTCGGCACCGTCGTGAGCCTCAACCCGGAGTTCATCTCCATGGTCGGGTTCACGCAGAGGCAGGTCGAGCGCTACGTGGACGACGTGTTCGCCGACTTCGGGTTCGACCCGGCCTTGAAGCCCACCGTCCTCTCCGACATGAAGGCGTTCTACGACGGCTACCGCTTCACGCCCGAATCCGAACCGCTCTACAACGCGACGATCTGCAACTGGTACGTGTTCAACCTCGTCTCGAACGGCGGCCGCCCGCCGACGTACGTGATCGACGCGAACCTGCGGACTGACGTCGGCTGGGTCCGCCGCCTCGGCGGGTCGAACGACAGGGTGCGCGACCGCGTCCGCGCCTACGTCGAGCGCGGGGAGGGCGAGGACGCCGATTCGGGCGGACTCTCCGCGAAGTTCGGGCGCGTGAAGTTCTTCTCGAAGGAGTTCTTCCCGTACGCGCTCTACTACCTGGGGCTTCTCACGTTCGGCGACCGCTTCACGCTCTCAATCCCGAACCTCACGGTCAGGAACATGTTCGTGGACTACTACGACGAGCTCACGCAGGTCGCCAACGGCGCGGAGGCGAGCCGCCACTTCCTCGCCGCCGCGAAGCGCCTCGCGCTTGGCGACGGCACGTGGAAGGGTCTCTTCGCGGCGTTCTGGGAGCACTACGTGAAGGCGCGGATTCCCGCGCAGGCGTTCGACCAGATGAACGAGAACTTCTTCCGGACGACGTTCACGTCCCGCGCCTGGGACGCGCTCTGCCCGTTCTACTCGTTCGAGACGGAGTACAACACGCCCGCCGGGCGCGTCGACTTCCTCGCGACGCCGAAGCCGGGCTACCCGAAGCCCGCGATGCTGATCGAGTTCAAGTACTTCACGAACGCGGAGACCGACCGCGTCCGCGCGCTGGAGCGCACCGTCCCCGACGGGGAGACTGCCGCGCAGGCCCGCCGCTACCGCGAGTCGCTGAAGTCCCGCCTGACGTGGGTCTCGTCCGTAAGGACCGCCGTGATAGAGGTCTGCGGCTCCCGCGGCTGGAACTGGTTCGACGTGGAGTGAAGCGCCGAGAATGGTCGGCAGATGGTGGCGGACGCATTTCCATTGAACTTTCCCATTTCCATTCCGCCGTTTTTTGATACAATCATCCGCCTATGGACATCCTGAAGAAAATTTTTGGCACAAAGAACTCTCGCGACCTCAAGAGGATCCGCCCCATCGTGGCGGAGATCAACCGCATCGAGGCGGAGTATCAGGCGAAGAATTTCGCGGACGCCGACTTCCCTCGCATGACGGCGGAGTTCAAGGCCCGCGTCGCGGGCGGCGAAACGCTCGACCACATTCTGCCGGAGGCGTTCGCCCTCGTGAAGAACGCCTGTCGCCATCTCGTGGGCACGACGGAGGAGGTCTGCGGCCACGTCCTGACGTGGGACATGGTGCCGTTCGACTGCCAGCTCGTCGGCGGCATCGCCCTGCATCAGGGCAAGATCGCGGAAATGCAGACGGGCGAGGGCAAGACGCTCGTCGCCACGCTTCCGCTCTACCTGAACGCCCTGGAAGGGCGCAACGTGCAGCTTGTGACGGTGAACGACTACCTCGCCCGCCGCGACGCCACGTGGATGGGCCACCTCTACAAGTACCTCGGCCTCACCGTCGGATGCATACAGAACTCCATGGACTCCGCCGAGCGGCGGGCGCAGTACCTCTGCGACATCACCTACGGCACGAACAGCGAGTTCGGCTTCGACTACCTCCGCGACAACGGCATGGCCGTCCAGCCGGACCAGGTGGTGCAGAACGGCCACAACTTCGCGATCGTCGACGAAGTGGACTCCATTCTCATCGACGAGGCGCGCACCCCGCTCATCATCAGCGGACCCGCCACCGTCTCCACGTCCCACCAGTACATGGCGATGAAGCCGCTCGTGGACACGATCGTCCGCCACCAGGTGCAGCAGTGCAACGGCTTCATCGTGGAGGCCAAGAAGGCCCTTTCCGCCGGCGACAAGTGGGGATGCAAGAAACGCATCTACCAGGTCTACCACTCCACGCCGAAGCACAAGCAGCTTCTCCACATGTTCGAGGACGCCGACATCCGCAGGCTTCACGAGGAAGTGGAGATGGAGATGCTATCCGAAATGCACCGCGACGAGGCCCGCTCGCTCCGCGGCGAGATGTTCTTCACGATCGACGAGCGGACGCGCGAGGTGGCGCTCACGGACAAGGGCTGCGACAAGATGAACCCGCAGGACCCGTCCATGTTCGTCATTCCCGACCTGGCAGGCGAGATGAGCCAGCTCGACGGCGCCGCGGACCTATCCGACGAGGATAGGGCGAACCGCAAGCGGATGCTCCAGTCGGACTTCATGGAACGTTCCGAGCGCGTCCACGTCGTCGACCAGCTTCTGCGCGCCTACTGCCTCTACGAGCGCGACGTCGACTATGTCGTGCAGGACAACCACGTCTACATCGTCGACGAGTTCACCGGCCGCATCCTGCCGGGCCGCCGCTGGAGCGACGGCCTCCACCAGGCCGTCGAGGCGAAGGAGGGCGTCGAGATCGAGAAGGAGAGCCAGACGCTCGCCACCATCACGATCCAGAACTACTTCCGCCTCTACAAAAAGCTCGCCGGCATGACCGGCACGGCGGAGACCGAAGCGCGCGAGTTCAAGGACATCTACAAGCTCGACGTGCTGACCATCCCTACGAACCGCCCCATCCGCCGCATCGACGGCAACGACCAGATCTACCGCACCCAGCGCGAGAAGTACAAGGCCATCATCGCCGAAGTCCAGAAGCGCCATGCCGCCGGCCAGCCCGTCCTTCTCGGCACCGTCACGGTGGACACCTCGGAGGTCCTCTCCCGCCTTCTCCGCGCCGCGAAGATTCCCCACGAGGTGCTCAACGCCAAGAACCACGCGCGCGAGGCCGAAATCGTCATGCTCGCCGGCCAGCCCGGCGCCGTGACGATTGCAACGAACATGGCAGGCCGCGGCACCGACATCAAGCTCGGCCCGGGCGTCGTATCGCTCCCGCAGGACGTCGTCAAGGGCTCTCTCTCCCTCAAGGACCGTCTGCCCGATGGCAAGGACACGATCGAGCAGATTCTCAAGACCCATCCGCAGGGTCTGCACGTCATCGGCTCGGAACGCCACGAGTCGCGCCGCATCGACCGCCAGCTGCGCGGTCGTTGCTCGCGCCAGGGCGACCCCGGCTCGTCGCAGTTCTACATTTCGCTTGAAGACAACCTCATGCGCCTCTTCGGCTCGCAGAAGATAAGCGGCATCATGCAGCGCCTCGGCCTTGCCGAGGGCGAGGTCATGGAGCACCGCTGGCTCAACAAGAGCGTCGAGACCGCCCAGCGGCGCGTGGAGCAGCAGAACTACGCCATCCGCAAGCGCACTCTCGAGTTCGACGACGTGATGAACAAGCAGCGCGCGATCGTATACGACCTGCGCGGCGCAATCCTCTGCGGTACGCCCGAAAACGTCCACGGGACCGTCCTCGACGTCTTCGAGGACCTCGTGTCCATGCAGTGCGACCGCCTCCTCTCCGACCCCAAGGGCGAGGGGGTGAAGGCGTTCCAGGAATGGCTGATGTCGACTTTCCCCGTGACCGTGGACGCGGAGGCCCTCAAGCCCTTCCTCGGCGAGCCTGGCAAGGCCTGCGAACACGTTTTCGGACTCGTCAAGGCGGCCTACGAGGCCAAGTGCGCCAGCGAGGACCCGCGCGTCCTCCCGCACATGGAGCGCGGCGTGTTCCTGCAATGCATCGACCGCGAATGGCAGGAGTACCTGCGCGCGATGGACGACCTCCGCCGCAACGTGAACCTCCGTTCCTACGGACAGCGCGACCCGCTCATCGAGTACAAGCGCGAGGCGTTCGACATGTTCGAGAACCTGATGAACGTCATCAAGACGAGCGTCGCGGGACTTGAATTCCGCGCCACGACGGAGCAGAACATGCGCCGGATGATGGTCGCCCAGGTCGTCGCCGAGGCGAACAGGCTCGCCGCCGAGGCGGTTGAGAAGGGCGCGTCGCAGGAGCAGGCGCGGGAGATTTTCGAAAAGACGCTGGCGGACAACAACATCCGCCTGATGCAGAGGCCGCCGGCGGAAGCCGCCGCCGGCGGCGAGCCGCCGCCCGAGGCCGAGCCGGCCGTAGAACCCGCGCCCGCTTCGGAACCGGACGCAAGGTCCGTCCCGCCGCCGGTCGAAAAGCCGGCGGCCCCGCCCCCTCCTCCTCCGGCGCAGAAGCCGGAACGGACGGGCGCGTCCGACGCAGAGCAGCCCAGGAGCGTCGAGGACGTCTTCGCCGGCATGATGAGCGAGGTCACGGGGCGCAGCGTCCGCGTCGTTCGCCGCCCAGGTGGGCAGCAACCCGCCCAGGGCGCGATCGGGCGGAACGACCCCTGCCCCTGCGGAAGCGGGAAAAAGTACAAAAAGTGCTGCGGCCGCGGTCAGATGTGACGGACGCCTCCGCCTAACAGGCAGTCGCGCCATATTGGCGGAACACTGAGACGTTGAACGCGAAAAGGAGTTGAACATGAACGGATTCAAGAAACTCGGCATCTGGCTCGTTGCGGTCTGCCTGTCGCTCACGGCCTGCGCGTGGGGCCCAGGCCCGCGCCACCACCATCACCACCACGGAGCGGGCGTCGCCATCGGCGCGGGCATCCTCGGCGCCGGGCTTCTCGCGGCCACGATCTACGACGCCACGCACCCCGCCCCGCCGCCGCCCCCGCCCGTCGTCGTCACCCCGGCACCGGTCGTCGTCCAGCCCGCCCCCGTCGTGCAGCAGGTCGTCACCCCGGCGCCCGTCGTGCAGACCGGCCATTACGAGACCCGCGTCCAGAACGTCTGGGTAGATGGCCGCTACGTTGACCAGACCACCCCGCAGGGCACGATTGTCCGCACATGGCAGCCCGGCCACTACGAGCAGCAGTCCACCCAGGTGTGGGTGCAGTAGCGTTTGAAAAAAACGTCACGTCAAGGAGAGGTGAATTGGCAAGCGAATTTCTCGTATTCGACCACGTCACGAAGCGCTTCGGCGCCCTGACCGCGGTCAACGACGTCTCTATCTCCATAAAGAAGGGCGAGTTCTTCTCGCTTCTCGGTCCGTCGGGCTGCGGCAAGACCACTCTGCTGCGGATGCTTGGCGGGTTCGAGCGGCCGGATTCCGGCCGAATCTACCTTGACGGCAAGGACATAACGGACGCCCCGCCGAACGCGCGGCGCGTCCATACCGTCTTCCAGAACTACGCATTGTTCCCCACGATGACGATCTGGGACAACATCGCCTTCTCCCTCCGCCTCGCGAAGAAGCCGAAGGAGGAGGTAGAGGAGGCCGTGGACGCGATCCTGGAGATGATCCAGATGAGCGACCACGCCTGGAAGTACCCCAACCAGCTTTCCGGCGGACAGAAGCAGCGCGTCGCCATCGCGCGCGCGCTGGTGGACCGTCCGCAGGTGCTCCTCCTCGATGAGCCCCTTGCGGCCCTGGACCTGAAGCTCCGCCAGCACATGCTCCTCGAGCTCGACACGATCCACGACCAGGTCGGCATCACGTTCATGTACGTCACGCACGACCAGGGCGAGGCGATGTCGCTCTCCGACCGCATTGCCGTCATGAACCGCGGAAAAGTGGAGCAGCTGGACACCGCGGCGAAAATATACGAGGCCCCGGTCTCCAGCTTCGTCGCCGCTTTCATCGGCGACACGAACTTCTTCGCCGGCGAGATTGTCTCCACTGACGGCGACTACTGCACGATCGACTGCCCCGGATTCGCGGCTATCCAGGCGTTCAACGACAAGAACCTCTCCGTCGGGCAGAAGGTCCACCTCTCCGTCCGCCCGGAGAAGATCCGCGTAACGCTCAATCCGCCGCCGCCGGAGAAGGGCGCCGGCATTAACGTCTTCCAGAGCCAGGTCACCGACGTCATCTACCAGGGCGTCTACACGAAATACTGGCTGCGGAGCAATGGGCGCAGCGTGAGCGCCCTGAAGCCGCATTCGCGCTTCCTTCTGGACCAGGAGGCCATCACGTGGAACGACAAGGCCTACATGTGGTGGCATCCTGACGACGGCTACATGATCGAGAACTTCAACGCGGCAGACGAGTCCCTTGTGCAGCCTCCCCCCGCCGCGAAAGGCCAGGTGGCGTCGTGAGGCGCGAAAAGTCCCCCGCGCGCGGCGCGGAATGGCTCGTCACCGCGCCGTCCCTCCTCTGGCTCGTCCTCTTCTTCGCCATTCCCACGCTCATAGTCCTCTCCTTCACCTTCCACGGACACACGGCCAACGGCGGCGTGGCGGACGAGTGGTCGATGGAGACATGGCGCGCGCTCGTAGACCCCGACTATCCGGCGATTGTCTGGCGCACAATCAGGCTTTCGTTCGTCGTGACCGTCTGGTGCATTCTCCTCGCTCTTCCATGCGCCTACGCGATCGCGCGCATGAACAAGCGCGTCAGGGCAATCGTGGCCGGCTGCATAATGCTGCCGTTCTGGACGAGTTTCGTCGTGCGCGTCTTCGCGTGGAAGACGATGCTCCATCCGGACGGCTGGTTGCAGACATGCTTCACGGCGTTCCTCCGCTTCCGCGAATGGCTCTTCGACTGGCTGCCGGGGTTCATCCAGTCGGCGTTCGTGGGACTGGGGCTGGCGACGAAGGGGCCTATCGACCCGGCGACGGCGACGATTCTCGATTCCGAGGCCGCCGTCGTCCTCGTCTCCGTCTACACCTTCCTGCCTTTCGCCATCATGCCGATATACACGGCCGCGGAGAAGTTCGACTTCTCGCTCATGGAGGCGGCGCGCGACCTGGGGGCGCGGAGCTTCTACGCATTCCGCAAGATCTTCATACCCGGCGTCAAGCAGGGCATCCTCTCGGCTATTCTCATGGTCTTCATCCCGGTCATCGGGTCGTATGTCATCCCGCAGATGCTTGGCGGCACGGACTGCGTCCTCATCGGCAACAAGATCTTCATGCGCGCGATCCAGAACCGCAACATTCCCCACGCCTCGGCGCTTGCGACGCTCATGGCGTTCTCCGTCCTGGTACCGCTTGGATGCGCGATGTGGTGGAAGCGCCGGCAGAGTCTGCGCGACCGCAGGCGGCTCGCGAACGAGACCGCCCGCCGCATGATGGAAGGGGGCGTGTCATGAAGCGCTCGTTCTTCTCCCGTCTCGTCCTCGCGCTTGTGCTCGTGTTCCTCTACGTGCCGATTCTCTTCGTCGTCGCCTACGGATTCGTGCCGAACGGCATCACGATGCAGTTCACCGGCGCGGACGGGGAGTTCCTGGGCTTCACGACGAAGTGGTACGCGCAGATATTCACGGGCGCGGGGTCCGTGCGCAAGCTGCTGCAGAGTTTCTGGCTGTCCGTCGAGATCGCGGGGCTGGCGACGCTGGCGTCGTGCGTGCTTGGGACGACCGCCGCCCTCGCGCTCCACCGCTGGCGCGGCCGGCTGCAGAGCGTGCACCACGCGCTCGTCTACACGCCGCTCATCATGCCGGACATCCTGATCGGCATATCGCTTCTCATGCTCTTCGTCGCCTGCCGGATCGAATGCGGGTTCTGGACGATTTTCATCGCGCACGTCACGTTCTGCGTGTCGTACGTCGCCATGACCGTCCTGGCGCGCCTTCAGGACTTCGACAACGCCATCCTCGAGGCCGCCTACGACCTCGGCGCCGGCCCGATCTACACGTTCTTCAAGGTCGAGCTGCCGATTCTCATGCCGGGCATCGTCGCGGGCGGTCTCCTCGCGTTCACGCTCTCCATCGACGATGTCGTCATCACCTCCTTCGTGAACGGAGCCGGGACGAACACTTTCCCGACGTACGTGAGCTCGATGGTGAAGCACTCCAAGAACCTTCCCGCCGTCTTCGCGCTCTCCACCCTCATGCTGGTGGGCACGTGCGTTCTCGTCGTCGCGTCGAAGGGCCTTGCGAACCTGCGCCAGCGCAAGGTCGGCTGAAGCTCTGCCGGGCAAATGCGTGATCGATCTGGCATATGATCTGGTTTACTGCCGATACCCATTTCGGACACGCCAATGTGGTGAAAATGTGCAATCTGGCCGGACGTGGAATCCATGAACGAGGGGATGATCGCGGCGTGGACGCGAACGGCTATCGTGCCGTCGCCTTTGAGGAACTGCTGGAAAACAACCGGCGGTTCAAGAGCGAACATCCCTGCCGACCGTTCAGTCGATTGCGATCCTGACGGGGCCGAGAACTCCCGATTTCTGGAGCGGATCGGAAACGGAGGGCCCGGAATAGACCGTCGGCTTGATGCGCCACGGCTGCTTCGGGTTCGGCGTCGTGCGAGGTCTGTTCCAGTAGCGCACGACGGACTTCGTCACGCGCTCGCCTTCCGGCAGTGCGCAGTCGCCCACGAGGCGGTTGTGCCAGTTGTTGACGTACCGGATTTCCAGCTCGTTGTCGCCAGCGCGGACGGCCCTCGTCACTTCCATCTCCCACGGCGCACACCAGGCAAGGCCGCAGTCGACGCCGTTGACGAACACGCGCGCAAGTCCGGTCGGGACGTCGCCTAGACGCAGGAACGCCCGTTTCCCGCTGACTTCGCCCATCGTGAACGCCGTCCTGTACGTGGCAGTGCCGGCGAAATGGCGCAGGTCTTCACGCGATGTCCAGTCCACGAGCGTTTCAAGCGCCACGGTCTTCGGCGGCGCGGTCGTGATGGCGGGATGGTAGGCGAACGACACGTTCCACGGCCCTTTCACCTCTACTTCGGAGGCGGCCTTGAACTCGGGCGTCTTTGCGCCGCCGTTGGGCGTGAAGACGACGAAGCAGCTTCCGCCGACGGGAAGGTCGAGCGCGATGCGGGTCTTGCCGCCTGTCTCGCCGAGCGTCTGTGCGGCCTTGCGCGTGACGTTGACGGCGTCCCAGATTTCCACGGCGCGTCCGTTGGCGGCGGCGTTGAAGACGTGTTCGCCCACGCCCTCGCCGGCGACGAAGAAGACGTCAGCCGCGCCGATGCGGCGGTGGGTCGTCGTGAATTGCGCCTTTTCGTCCTTGCGGAAGCGTCCCCAGCCGCGGTAGTTCTCCGTCGGAGGCACGAACTCGCCGTCGTCCACCCACTCGCCCGCCTGGAGGAGCGACTGGCAGCGCCAGAGGTAGTGAATGAAGTCGGGGAGTTCGCGGTTCCACGTGACGTTGCGGTTGATGTGCGAGCCGGCGAAGTACTCAAGGCCGGGAGCTCCGAACCTCTTCGGCGAAGTGGAGTAGGTGTGCCAGACGATGAGGTTGACGCCGTCGGCGAAAACGATGTCGCCCAGCGGCTTGAGGAACGCGGGGTCGACCGTCCAGTGGCGGTGCATGTGCGTGAACGCCTCCACGGAGGCGATGCGCTTGCCGGCGCGGTGCGCGGCCTCGACGATTCCGCGGAAGAACGGGCGCATGTTTGCGTTGGCGTGGCCGGTCGTGGGATGCGTGCCGTTCTCGCGCACGGGCCAGAACTCGCCCTGCGGGAAGTCGTTGCCGTCGAGGAACTCGAACTGGTCGCATTCGCCGAACGTGCGCGGGTCGCGCTTCTGCCCCCACGGTCCGCCGGACTCGGAGTAGGCGATCATGCCGTGTTCGTGCGCCCATTCGCGCACGGCGACGTAGAGATGGCGTACCATCATGCGTCCGCGCGCGCGGCGCATGTCGCGCATGAAGGCGTCCGCGGATACGCCGTCGAGGCGGAATCCGGCGAGGACGGGCATCTTGGGACGGAAGGCGTAGCCGGCGTCCGCGGCGAAGTCGGCTTCGAACGTCGCGCTCCACGTGGGCATCGTCCCCTCCCAGCTGACGTTGTAGAGGCCGACGAAAGTCCTGTCCGCGCCGACGAGCTCGGGGACGCGCTCGACGATTGGCCTGACGGCGCGGTCGAGGTGGCGGCGCACGGCCATGCGGTCGAGGACGTCGATGTCCTGTTCACGTCCCTTGACGGTGGCCCAGCCGAAGCGTAGGATCGTCCAGTTCGCGCCGAGCTTTGCGCCGTCGGCCGGCGAGGCGAGCTCGCGCACTTCAAGGGCGGCGGAGACGGCGAACTTCGCGGTGTCCTCCGCCTTGCCGACGTTGCCTTCCATGGACATGAATCCGTCGCCGGCGTTCTCCCATTTCGTGCGGACGGCCGGCTCCTTCGTTCGGATGGCGAAGACCGTGATGTCGCGGTAGTTCGGGAGGTCGGGCTTCTCGAAGGCGTCGCCGGGCAGGTAGCGGCGGCACTTGAGGAACTTGGGACCGTCCGGGCCGACGTCGACGTCGCCGCGGAGGTGTCCGCCGGACGCCGCCACGTTGAGCGACACCTTCACGTCGTTGCGCGCGCCTTCGCGGACGACGTGCGCGATGACGTCGAACCACTCGTCGGATCCCCAGCGGATTGTCGCGGGCGGGTTGACGACATGGTCTTCGTCGTCCCAGTAGCCGCGCGAATCGGTGATCAGCGTCCCGCCGAATCCGAGGCGCGCGATGTCCGCCATCTCCGCCGTGATGGTTTCGCGGTCGGTCTGCGTGTTCGTCCAGAAGTAGTACGTCCAGGGGCGCGCCTCGCGGGGCGGGTTCGCGAACGTCTCGAAGAGGTTGGCGGCGGTGATGGTCTCGGCGATCTGCGACGCCCGGTGGACTTCCGCAGACGCGCGGCGGAGGAGGTCTTCCGTCACGGGCGGTTTGGGATACGCCTTGGCGCCCTTGTAGTCGAACTCGCGCAGGACGGCTGCGAGCGCGTCGTCAATCTTGCCCTCGGCGCGGAGGCGGTGGATTTTCTCGGAGAGGTTGAGGCCGTTGCGGAGGGCGAGATAGCGGAGGGACGGGCCGTCGGGGTAGACGAGATACGTGCCGCCCGCGGACCAGCGACCGAACCACGGGCTGTACGTGGTGTCGCTGTTGGGATTGGCCGGCCAGGAGCAGTACGCCCAGCGGAGGAATCCGTCCAGGTCCGTCGCGCCAGGATAGGCGCCGAGCCATGTGCAGTCGATCGGCGGCTGCGCCGTGCCGGTGCAGGGGTTGCCGCCCGCGACGTACATGGTCGTCGTGCGTCCTTGGGCGCGGCGCGATTTTGCCTCCGCTATGTACCTGGGCGTCACGCACTGGAGGGCGATGGAGAAGTTGTCGATTTCGATGCCGTCGAACTGGCTTGGCGGACGGTCGCCGGCCATGGCGATCTTGAAGCCGCCGTACTTCTTGACGAGGTCGCAGGCGGCCTTGAGTTCGGCGGGACTGCGCTCGTCTAGCGCGACGTAGACGTTCTCGAACCAGCCCTTCGCCTTCACGTGCGCGGCGAAGTCCTGGAGGAACGCGCGCCAGTAGTCGACGAACTCGGGCGAGCCGACGTCGAAGTCGCCGGAATGCAAGTTGCCCCTTTCGTCCTCCCAGTCGTAGCGTTTCAGCCGGAACGGGCAGAGCGTGTAGCAGTGGATCTGAGGGCCGAGGCCGCACGCCTGCGCGAAGGCGACGTATTCGTCGAAGACGCGGTAGTCGAAGCGCCACGAGCCGTCGTCCCTGCGGACGTGCCGCACCATCGTGCCGTAGGCGTCGAAGCACTGATGCGCCCATGGGCGGTTCATGATCGTGGCGGTGATCGTCTTCTGCCCCATTTCGGCGAGCTGGCGCCAGAGGGGGCGCATTCGCGCGTAGTGCCCTTCGGAGAACGGCTCCACCTGGTAATAGCGCGCGACTGCCCAGGGATGCTGCCAGAGGTCAAGGAACGTCCTGCGGTCGCGGCCGTCCGGGAACTGCCGGCCGCAGACGGCGAGGTCGTATCTTCTGGAGCCGAATCCGCTCTCCACGGCAAACGACGCGGGAACGTCCCCGGAGCGCGGCACGGCGATTTCGGCGACGACGCGCACCGATTCTCCTGGCTGCACGAGCGTGGAGCCGTTCCACACGACGCGGTCCGGGTATAGGACGTCGTCGTCGCCCTTGACGGGCATTGCCAGCCCAGTGCGCACGAGAGGGCTGGCGCATGACGGGCGTGAGAGCATTGCGGTGGAAGAGGCGTTCGTCGCGTCATGCCAGACGACGACCTTCTCTCCGCGCCATGCGTGGACGGTCTCGCCGGCCGCGGTCATTCCAAATGCAGCAGACAGCAGCGCCGCCGTCCACGTCGAGGTTTTTCCAAAACTCATTCCATTCTCCCTTCGTGTCGTGTTGCGGCAAGACGCGGCGCCGTAGATGCCGGCGCCGCGTCCGCGTCAGATGAGATGGCCCATCTTGTCCTTCTTCGTCTCAAGATACCGCCGGTCGTGCTCGTTCGCCGGCACGACGATCGGAACGCGCTCGACGATTTCGATTCCGTAGCCGGCGAGGCCGCGGATCTTGCATGGGTTGTTTGTGAGAAGGCGGATTTTCGAGAGGCCGAGGTCGACGAGTATCTGCGCGCCGACGCCGTAGTCGCGGAGGTCGGGGGCGAAGCCGAGCTTGACGTTCGCCTCCACGGTGTCCAGTCCCTTCTCCTGCCACTTGTAGGCGTGGAGCTTGTTGGCGAGCCCGATGCCGCGGCCCTCCTGACGCATGTAGAGGACGAGGCCGCGCCCGGCCTTTTCGATCGTCTGCATGGCGCGGTGGAGCTGGTGTCCACAGTCGCACCGCTCGGAGGCGAGGACGTCGCCGGTGAAGCATTCGGAATGGACGCGGACGAGCGGCGGCTCGTCGCCGCGCAAATCGCCCTTGATGAGGGCGAGGTGTTCAAGGCCGTCGGGGACGCTGCGGTACATGCGGAGGCGGAAGTGTCCGTAGTCCGTCGGCAGGTCCACGTCCTCCACGCATTCGACCAGCTTCTCCGTCTTGCGGCGGTAGGCGATCAGGTCCGCGATGGAGACGTACTTCAAATGGTGCTTCCGCACGAACGCCTCGTGGTCGGGGCGGCGCGCCATCGTGCCGTCGTCGCGCATTATCTCGCAGCAGAGGCCGACTTCCTTCAGTCCGGCCAGGCGGCAGAGGTCGACAGTCGCCTCGGTGTGTCCGGCGCGTTTGAGGACGCCGCCGGCGCGGGACCGGAGCGGGAACATGTGGCCGGGCCGTCGGAAGTCGCCGGGCTGCGCGCCGTCGCGGACGCAGGCAAGCGCGGTAATGGAACGCTCCTCGGCGGAGATGCCGGTGGTCGTCTCGCAGGCGTCGATCGAGACGGTGAACGCGGTCTGGTGGTTGTCGGTGTTGTGCTGCACCATCTGCGGCAGGTCCAGCCTCTCGCACCACTCCCGGCTCATCGGCATGCAGATCAGGCCCTTGGCGTGGGTGGCCATGAAGTTGACGTTCGCCGTCGTGGCGAACTCCGCCGCGCAGATGCAGTCGCCCTCGTTCTCGCGGTCCTCGTCGTCCGTCACGACGACGACCTCGCCGCGGCGGAGGGCGGCAAGGCAGTCCTCAATCGAATCGAATTCCATTTTCGTCTGGCTCATTTTCTCTTCTTCATCGCCTTCAGCAGCGCGGCCTCGCCGGCCTTTGCCTCCGGGTCTGCGGAAAGCCTCTTGAACTCCTCGGCGTACGCCTCCCTCTCCGACGGCCAGCTGGCGCAGAGCCAGCGGATGTCGCGCAGGGCGGTCCCCTTGTCGCCGGTCTCCAGGCATTCCTTGATTTCGTCCTTGAGATTCTGCTTCGCCTTCTCGACGGCGTCCAGCACCGCCTGGGCCTCCTCGACCTCCGCGGGCTTCTTGCTCTTCAGCGCCATCCGCACGGACGCCAGGGCGGCTCCTTCGGCCTTCCTTCCCATGACGAGCGTCTTCTGGAGGTTCTTGAACTTCTTGAGCGGAACGCCGGAGAGGATCTGCCCGGCGATGGGCATGTCGGTCAGGATCTCGACCATCGCCACCACGGCGTCGTTCTTGTCGTTCCCGGAGTAGCGCACCGTGCGCGACGGGTCGACGACGTAGTAGAACGGGAGGTTCGCGCTGCCGGGCGCGTCGGAGAATTCGACGCCCTGGTAGACGGGGCATTTCGCGCTGAAGTACTTCGGCGCGGCGGCCTTCATGTCCTCCATCGTCGCCGTCGAGCGGCAGGAGGCGACAATCTCGACGGGATGGCCGCTGTTCTTCTGCCCGATGACGTTCTTCTGGACGAAGATCAGGTCCTGCGCCGCCCCGGCGGCGGAATCGAGCCCCCAGTCCACGACGAACACGACCTTGCGCCTGAGCTCCGCCGGCGCGATCTTCCGGCCGAAGATCCAGTTCGCCTCCTCAAGTCCCTTCCACTCGCCCGCGACGGCGGAAATGGCGACGGACGCCGCCAGCAGCAGAAACGCCTTTTTCATTTGAGTTCCCTTTCGTATGGAATCTGAATCCGGTATGAAGACGCGAACTTGCGCATCTCCGACATGAGCGCGGAGTTCGGGCGCATCACGTATTCCGCCACCATCTCGTAGAGGCGGCGCGTGGCCCATTCCTTCATTATCGTCTCGTCTCCCTGCGCGGCGCCGGCGAACGAGACGCGGAACATGCTCTCGTACGACTCGGCGCCGTTGAGCCCGCGAAGGGAGAAGACGACTTCATTCTGCGCGGCGGGGCATTTCCCGTAGATGTCTATCGGCGCGTCCTCGCACAGGTTCGAGACGAGCTTCGGGCAGGTCTCGGCGTTGGAGGACGCGGTGAAGAGGGCGGAGACGTCCGTCAGCACGGGACGCTCGAAGTTCTTGGCGAGTTCTGGGATTCCGCTCGCCGCGCGCCAGCGGACGCCGGTGTGGCGCGTCCAGGAGCCGCGGCTTCCGCGCGTGAGCATGTCCATGAGATATGCGTTCGCGCTCTCCTTCACGCCGTACATGTGGATGGAGACGAGCCCGCCGTTGAGTTCTGCGAAGCGCGATATGATCTCCGCCGAGCGCGTGAGGCCGCTCGTGGCGTCGCCGTCGGTCACGACGAGGGCGACCATCGGGCGGGTGGGGTTGCGCGGCATGGCGAGGACGCCGCGAAGGGTGCGGAAGACGTCCGTCTGCCCGTGCGCGGTGAGCTTGCCCAGCCACTTGTCCGCCCGGTCGAGCGCGTCCTCGGAGACGTCCTTCCACGCGACGTCGTCGAACGCGAACGTGAACTTGTCGCGGAAGGCTATGACGTTGAACCTGTCGCCCGTGTTCAGCCGGCGCAGGGCCTCGGACACGACCTTCCGGCAGGAGCGGAGGCGGTCGCCGCCGATGGACCCCGAGGCGTCGAGGAGGAACACCATGTCCTTTGACGCGACGGGAAGGGGGCTTTCCGCGCGCGAGGCTATCCTGACGCGGAAGTACTTCGAGCCGGGGCGGGCGGGGTCCGCCCACGAGACGAGACCCAGGCGGACGTTGCCGTCGAACGGCCTGCCCTGCGCGACAGTCCTGTCGCGCAGTTCGCGGACGGCCTCCTTTGCGCGCTCCACCGCCTTCTCGTCCACGACGATCGAGGCCGGCGGGGGGGCGAGGCGCGACTCCTCGGCCTTGGCGATGACCTCCGCGCGGCGCCGCTCGGCGGACTTGCCGTCCGCGTCGTCCGCCGGACCGGAGCCGCCCGCGCCCGCTGCACCGGGCATGGCAATCGGCGCCGTAGGCTGCGCGATCGATGAAAGCGCGTCGGGGAGCATCGCGTCCACGGAGGGCGGAACGGCAATCGGAGCCGGCGCGGACTGGCCGTCCGCCGCGCCGCCGGCGCGCTTTCCGCCGCCGCCCTTCTTCCCGGACGCGATTGCGGCGACTTCGGCGGCCGACATCGGCGGCGGCGCGGAGGCGACGTCGGACGGCGGCGTTGGAAGTTCGACCGCGCGCGAGACGTCCGCGGCCATCTTCACGCGCTCGACCTTCGGGATCACGACGCGCGGCAGGGCCGCCGCCTCGTCGGGAACGGTCGGCATCGTTATCTCCGCGATCTCCTGGCGCGGCGTCCATTCGGCGGCTTCGACCGTGGGCGGCTCCGAAAGGACGGGTTTCGCCGCAGGGGCCTCGCCCGTCCCTTCTGGGAGGTCGGGGGCGATCTGCGACTCCGCAACGGCGCCGGCAAGCCTGTCCACGCGGTCTTCCTGTCTCTCCTCGTCCGGCGCGGCCGCCGGAGCCGGCTCGACGTCTAGAATCCGCGCGAGCGGGTCCGCCTCCGCCTTTTCCACGCGCATGGGCGGCACTTCGCGGCTCCATTTGCGTCCGTCGCCCTGCACGGCGGAGGCCGGCAGCGGGGAGAACTCGCAGTTGGAGAGCGACCCCATGAGGAATGCGTGCACGACGACGGACACGGCGAGCACGGCCACAAGAAGCATCAGGCGGCCTTCGCGCGAATCGGCGGTCTCGTCCGCCCGTTCAAGTTCCATCTCTATGTCGTTTCGTTCCACTTGCTCACTCCGTTGCGGCGTCCGGGTAGCGCTTCTTCAGCTCGTCCAGCAGCTTCGCCGCCTCTTCCGCCTTGCCCTGCTCCTTCATTATCGCCGCCGCGCGGGCGAGAGACCTGGGCACTATCTCGCCGTCGTCGAACAGAGTGCCCACGAGAAGGTGGTAGCCCAGCGCCGCCGCGGCGTCGCCGCGCTCCTCCTCGTTCCGCGCCAGGGCGGCGTACGCCCGGACGCGGAAAGGCAGGCGCTCCTGCGCCTTCGAGCGCTCCACGGCGTCGGCGAGATGCGCCTTCGCCTCGTCGAAAAGGCCCTTGCCCGTCTCAAGGCGTCCCAGCGCGAGGGCGGCCTTTATGCCGGCCGCCGTGCGGGCGCCGGTCTTCAGCGCGCGTTCGTAGGCGGCCGCCGCGGCGTCGCCCTCGCCCAGGGCCTCGTGCGCCTCGCCGGAGAGCTCCGCGCCGATCTGGGTCCATGCCGCGTCGATCTTCCGTTTCTCCACGACCTGCGCCGCGGCCAGGGCGGCAGTCGCGCCGTTCGTCGTCTCGAGCATCGACTCCGCGACCCACCGAAGCGTGTCCGGCGTCATTCTGTCCGCGGCCTTCGTCTCCAGTAGCCCGGCGAAGACGGCCGCCGCCTCTGCGGTCTTCCCGCGGCGCTGCAGAACGGAGGCGAGCTCCAGCTTCGCCTCGCGTTCCAGCTCTGCGGTGGGATCCGCCTCCAGCGCGGCGCGGAAATGCCTCTCCGCCTCCGGGTCGTCGTCCATTCCCTTCGCCGCGACGCCCCACCAGTAGAGGGCTTCCGGCCTGCGGCCGGCGTCGGGGAAGCGCTTGAAGCGCTCGGAGAGCGACTTCTCCGCGGCGCGGTACTCCTTTCTGCGCATCTCCTCCATTGCGCGGGCGTAGAGGGCCTCCGGCGCGTAGGGCGAATCGGGGTACTTGGCTAGAAGGGCGGTCCAGTCGGCGCAGGCGCGGTCCGTCCGTCCGCCCCTGACCTCGTCGACGCCCGCCTGGAAGAGGGCCTGCGCGGCGAGCGGGCTGTCGGGCCAGTGGCGGGCGAGGATGCGGTAGGCGGCCGCCGCCTTCGCCCAGTCCTTCGTCTGCTCGAGAAGCCACGCCAGGCGGTACGTCGCGTTCGGGGCCTGCGGACTGTCCTTGCGCCCGACGACAAGCCGGGCGTACTCTATCGCAAGCGGGAAGTTCGTCACGGCGATCGCCGCCTCGCAGCCGTAGCTCCACGCAAGCGCGGCCGACTTCGCCGGAGGCTCCGCGCGGCGTGAAAGTTCGTTCAGGACGCCGCGCGAATCGCCGGTCGCGGCCAGCGTCCCAAGCCGCTCCGCCCATGCGGCGTCTGCGTGGCGGCCGGACGGATGGGCGGCAAGGAATTCGCGGTACGCCTCCAGCGCCTCGGCGGTGCGGCCGAGGGCCTTGAGCGACGCCGCGGTCAGATAGTCGGCGTCCTCGTTCCCGCGGCCGCGCAGCCCGGACGCCAGTCGAAGCGCCTCCACGTGCTTTCCGCAGAGGTAGTTCGCCCAGGCGGCGTACGTCGCCGCCTCATCGGCGTGGGCGCCGCCGGGAAAGCGCGACGACAGGCGCGAGAAGAGCGCGGACGCCTCCGCGTAGCGTCTGTCGCGGTAGCTCAGCATGGCGGCGAAGAACAGTGCCTCCTCGGCCACCTTCGCGTCGGGCGACTCGGCGAGGTCGAGATACACCAGCAGGGAGTTCCGACGGTCGGCCGGCCTGTCGGACGACGCAAGCATCGAGGCGGAGCGGAGACGCGCGAAGCGGGCGATTCCGTTCGTGGGGGCGGCCTCGGCCGCGCGGCGGTAGCAGTCGGCGGCCTCCGCGACGCGCCGCGACCTTTCGTTCACCTCGCCGAGGCGGTAGAGCGCGTTGGCGCGGACGTCCGGCGGCGTCTCCCTGCGGTCGAGTTCCCGGAGGGCTGCGGACCTTTGCGGCTCGGAGAGCAGTACGGCGCGGCCGAGGCGGGCGTAGTCCGCGTACTTCGAGACGGGGAACTTCCGGACCAGCTCCTCGTAGGCGGCCAGCGCGTCGGCCGCGCGCGGCTTCGGAAGGCTTCGGTAGATTTCGCCGAGGCGGTAGAGGATTTCGTCCTGCGGGATGCCGTTCGCGCCGCGGATCGCCTCGTACTCGCGCAGGGCCTCCGATTCAAGGCCGCGCTTCAGCAGCTGGTTGGCAAGCGCCAGGCGGTCTGCCGGCAGGGCGGACGACGATTGCGCGGCGACCGGCGCCGCGGCAAGGGCGAAAAGGAAAAGGCACGTATGGATGCGTTTGAACATTTTCAGCCATTCTATCACATTCGGGGTTGACTTGCACGGAAGAATAGGCGATAATACGCGCCGTTTCCTCAGGGTAGCAGCTGGGGGTGATCCGGTTTCGACGGGGCACGTTGAGGTCCGATCGCGCGTCGAGGATTCTCGTTGGCCTCGTTAAAAAACGGGAAAAACAGTAATTGCGAACAACGATTACGCTCTCGCGGCCTAAACTTTAGCCGCATGTCGCCCGGCCGACGCCTGCTGAGCCGCCGCGGCATCATCCAGCAGGACTTGACGGAAAGCGCTCCGCTTGCGCGTTCCGCCCACGTACAACCGAGCGGTTGGTCCGGAACAAGCCCGCCCGTCGGCATATCCGGAGCGAAAGCAAAGGCAGGCTACACGCGTAGAAGTTTGGCTGATTCTGTTTCGGACGGGGGTTCGACTCCCCCCACCTCCACCATCATTTCAGGGTCTCTTGCGCCGTCCAAAACGGCCATGATTTCCGACCCTCGAAAGAGTCCCGTGTTTTGGGCTTTTTCGCTATCCCGCCTTGCCGTTATAGGGACTCTTCCTCTGGCTCTCTCCGCAGCGAGGATTTCATTCGCACACGACTTGCTGCCGCAACTGCCTCGCAAGGTGGGAATGCGCTCGTGCCGTAGGCATCGGGTTGCCCGAGTGCGAGGCACGAGCCGCGTAGCGGTCGCAAGAGGCCGCGAAATGCCGCGCGGCGTTTCAGTCAACCTCGACAGACAGAGGGCAACGGCCGATTTTCCGATGGATTGGATTAAGCATGGGCGATGCATAATAGAATGAATGAAATCACTTCTATAAGTTATCGAGTGTCTATTATATAGAATAAAAAATGCATACAAGGAATTGACTTTCAAGGTCAAGAAGTGATACAATGTACAACAGTAAAAAGCAAAAGGACTCGCAACAGGACTTGAAATGGCAACAAATTACAACAGTCTATGGAAGAAACTGATAGACAAAGGGATGTCAAAGACAGACCTTCGCATCGCGACAGGCATGTCTTCTGGCACACTTGCGCGTCTGTCAAAGTGCGAACCCGTTGAAACCACAACCCTTGAGAAAATATGTCGTGTGTTGCAATGCAATATAGGCGACATAGTGGATTTTGTGCCGGATGAGACCATAGACAAAAGCAGTAAAATGCAGGGTATGACATAGTAAAAAGCATGAAGAAGCATAACCGATGATAGGCAAATTCGACATCTACGACATAGTGGCATCGTTGTTGCAATGTGTATGTCTCAAGTGAGACGGCATTGCGTCATCATTCCGGGAAAGTCCCCGACAGAGGATGGACGACGGCAAAAGCCGGGCCGTTTTCAAATGAAGTTGAATCGTGGGATTCCTAAACTTGATTTATAGAATAGGAGGCGTCATGAAGGCAAAGGAGAAGGGATTTAATGGTATTTCCGGTAAATCGGCAAGCCGCATTGTACTTGTCGGAACGTACAAGGGCGACCAGTTGACGAAGTGGCGCGGATGGTACAACTATCCCATTTCGGACGATGACAAGATTGGTGCGGACGACGCGGCAAAAATAACGGAGCTTTGGCTTTTCAACGGCAAGAAGGATCAGCGCATCTACAAGGCGGAGTTTGTCGGCATCAAAACGCGCAAGGAACTGATTGACGATTTTGGCTATCTGGCCAAGGGCAAGGCGCACGGCGACAAGTATCTTCTCTTCAAGACGGACTTCAAGTATCAGCACAAGGGCGACATTCCCGACGACGCAGACCGCGTCATCATCCGCACGGCAGACTTTGCGACCGCGCCTAATGTGCGCAGGCAACTTAAGGCGTATCTCGAATCTTCCGACCGCAAAGACCCCGACCTCGCAAAGCGGCTTCCATCCATCCTCACCAAACTCTGTCCTGAACAGTTGCGCGTCTGCGAAGCTGCGATGCAGTTGTCGTTTTGGGATTTGCCAAGCTTGAAGGAGTTGAAACCAGAGGTACCGTTCCCGCCTCCTGTTGATTCGAAGTTTACATTCATTGATCTCTTCGCTGGCATAGGCGGTTTCAGAATCGCTATGCAGAAATGCGGTGGTGAATGCGTGTTCACATCCGAGTTTGATCCTGCAGCCCAAAAGACTTACGAAGCGAATTTTGGCGATGTCCCTTATGGGGATATAACCAAGCAAGAAACGCACGATAAAATCCCAGCCAAATTTGACATTGTATGTGCTGGCTTCCCTTGTCAAGCTTTCAGCCTCGCGGGGAAAAGGCTTGGGTTCAAAGACCTTTACAAAGGGATGTCAAGAGGTACGTTGTTTGCTGAGGTTGTAAAGATTTGCGAAAAGCATCGTCCTAAAGCAGTATTTTGCGAGAATGTAAAAGGGTTGTATATTCACGATAAAGGAAATACCTTTAAAGTCATAAAGAATGAATTTGAGTCTATAGGATATCGCCTCTATTACAAGATTCTTAACAGTAAGGATTATGGTGTTCCGCAACATAGGGAACGAATCTATATGGTTGCCTTTAGGAATGATTATGCCGAGGGCGATTATGAGTTTCAATTCCCGGAGCCTATTGGTTGCAATCTGACATTGAATGACATACGTGAGCATAATGTTTCTGCCAAATATTATTTGAGCGAAGTGTATGTTGAAACTTTGCGGCGGCATCGTGCTCGACATGAGGCGGCAGGACACGGCTTTGGCTATATCATTCGTGATTGGGACGGGGTCTCTGGTGCTATTGTCTGCGGAGGTATGGGAAGGGAAACGAATCTTCTCAGAGAAGAGAATGGCACTCCAGTTGGTCTAGTACCCGAGACTCACATTCGCGGGGCGATAAATGCAGAGGGCATAAGAAAAATGACCCCACGAGAATGGGCTCGCCTTCAAGGATTCCCAGAAGAGTTCAAGTTCGTATTGAGTGACGTCCACCTTTATAAACAATTTGGGAATAGCGTCTCTATCCCTGTTATAGAAGCAATTTCCAGACAGATTGTTTCTCACATTAAAGAAGTTGAAACAAACATCAAGTAGAAAGGAACTGCGTTGAAAGACTTTTCTGGAAACAAAGGCGAGTGGAGTGAGCCATATGTGGTTCTCAGACTTCTTGCTGATGGAAAACTTTGTCAAGCAGATAAGAATTTACTCCCATCATCCGATGAATTTTCTCATGTTCTGGAAGTAATTCGTGGAGATACAACAGCGAGAATTCAAAACGGCGGGGTAGTTTTCTTTTCGCACGTAGATAAACTGGGGCAGGCGCACACGGTTCAGACGCATCGAGACAACCTCAAAAACCAAGCAAGCCGCCTGTTCAAGGCAATCTGCTCGATAAAAAACGCAGATGGTGCGTTTGAATTGCCAGAGATAGTTCCCGAATTGAAATTTTATGGCTTTAAGAAGTTGACCAATCCCGCACCAAAGAAAGTAAAAACTACCAAAAGAGATTTGCGCCTCAAGTTAGATGGAACAAGGACTGGGTTAGCTACGTTGGGTTTTAGCGTAAAGTCTGAGTTGGGAGCGCCTCCGACGTTACTTAATGCTTCAGAGCCGACTAATATTGTGTATCGTGTTAAGGGATTGACGAAAGAACAGGCGCAGAACATCAATAACATATCAGGTTCACGGAAAATAATGGACAGGTGCAGGGCAATTAGACGGTTTGCACCATCCATAGAGTATGAAACATATCATAGCGAGATTTTCAAAGACAATTTAGAGGTTGTTGATTCATCTTTGCCAGAGATGCTGGCGGATCTTGTAAAGGTGCATTATTTTCAACAGATACTTCAGCCGCGACCCGTTAAGCGAAGCGGAACGTTTAGGGAAGCAGACAAATTGAGTTCTGCCGTCGAAATGTTGAGCAGGACCGATCCTTATGCGTCGAAAAAGAGACGGAACTTTTGTGAAATCAAGATCAAACGTTTTTTGCGAGCGTGTGCGCTAGGGTTGATGCCGTCGGAAGTCTGGAATGGAATAGACGACGCATCAGGCGGTTATATCATTGTTCTCCCAGACGGGAGGCTTGTTGCACTATACGTTTATAACACCAACTTATTTGAGCAGTACCTATATGAGACTACAATATTTGAGAGGGCGTCAACGACAAGACACAATTTTATGCGTCTCATGCAAGATGGCAACACCGGAGACTATCTCTTGAAATTGAATTTGCAAATAAGGTTTAATAGATGATGAGCCAAGCAAGAAACATTGTCCACGTCGAATCTGCCCCGCAAGCTGCCGCGATAATTCGGGCGGAGTTGCCGAAGGAGCAAAAGGAAGAGCGCGTGTTCGTTCTTCCACTTGATACGAACGGCAAGATGCTTGCAAAGCCAATTCTCGTATCTGTCGGGCATCAAGACGGAACGTGTGCAATCGACGCCGGCGCAATTTTCCGTGAGGCGTTGAAGGCGGGCGCGGAAGAAATTATTGTCGCCCATAACCATCCGTCTGGCAATACAACACCGAGCAAGGCCGACATTGCCGCAACACGCGAGCTGGGAGACCTGATAACGCAAGGGTTTTGTCTGTAAATTCGCACCGGTCCATGATGTCCTTTCAGA
>CAYLRN010000010.1:0-102551 GCA_964386385.1 uncultured Lentisphaeraceae bacterium
CGCGCCGCGCAAGGGGGGCCGGGGAAAAAAGTGAAAAAAGTTTCCGGGGGCGGGGCGAGGGGGGGGGGGGGGCGAGGGGGGCGGCGAGGATGGGCGGGCGGGACGACGGAAGAACGGAAGAGAGGAAAGCGCATTTGCAGTGACGGCTTTCGCGGCGTATGGTACAATCTGCGCGCAAACTGCGGTCGGCGTCCGCGGATGGAATCGCGAAGCCGGCTTCATCCTTTCCACGGCGCATATTGGCGCATATCATAGAGCGGAAGCATGCAGGACATGAAAACGAACGGCAGATCCAACAGCCCATGGGCGAACAATGGCGCCGCGCGGCGGCGGGGCGAAGCGGCGGCGGGGGTGGCTTCGCGTCCGCGCGGCGGCGGAGCGAGACGAGCGGGGGCGAGCGCAACGCTGGCGCTGCTTGCGTTGGCGGCGGCGGTCGGCGTCTGGTGGATGGCGCGGGACGGCGAAGCGGAAGGCGTCCCAGTGCAGGAGGCGCGTTCCGGCGACGGAAAGCGGGAGAAGGCGACTTCGCCCAGACGGCCGAAGAAAGCCGCAAGGGGCGAAAGGAAAGCCGACGCGGTTTCGGATGCGGACGTGAAGCGTCCGGCGGAGGACAATGCCGCAGGCGTGGAAAAGCCGGCCGCAGGCGTCCCTGTGGCGACGAACGCGGCGGCGGCAGGCGCGAGGCCGAAGCGGCTGTTCAACAGCGGACTTGAGCAGGTGGCGGGATGGATTTTCACGGCGCGGCTTGGCGACACGCCGCCGCCGCTGCCCATGCTCCCCGAAATGACGGCGGAGAAGCTCGAGGAAATCCTGTCCGCGCCGAATCCGGTGCAGGAAGGGGATTCTGAACGGGAGGCCGACGCAAAGCGGACTGTCGCGGAGGCGAAGCGCGCGCTGGCCGAGTACCTGAAGGCCGGCGGGGACGTGCAGGGGTTCTTCGCGCACTACCGCGGGCTTCTCGTGGAGGCGCACAGGACGTGGCAGGAGAACCAGAAGTCGATAATGCAGGCGTTCAGGGAGAACCCCGAGGAGGCGCCGGCCCTCGTCCGCAGGCTCAACGCGGAAATGGCGGAACATGGAATCAAGCCCCTGGTAGTTCCGCCGATGTACAGGGACCTCATGGACGAAGCCGGAGAATGACGGCGGCCGGCGCGGTCAGCCCTGGCGGGCGGGGCTGACCGAAATCATGTGCGAGAGTATGGCGAGGCCGGAGGCGAGGTCTTCGTGCTGGACCTTCACGGCGGGCGGGACGTTGAGGGAGACGCCGGTGAAGTTCCAGATGCCGCGGATGCCGCCCGCGACAAGCCTGTCCGCGCAGTCCTGCGCCGCCGCGTTCGGCACGGTGAGGATGGCGAGGATGATGTGGAGGCGCTTCACGACCGCCTCGAGGTCTTCCACGGGGAGGATGGCGACGCCGTGAAGGCGGGTGCCGACAAGCGCGGGATTGGAGTCGAACGCCAGCGTGATCTCCAGGTTGTGGTCGTGAAAGCCCTTGTGGCCGAGAAGGGCGCCGCCGAGATGCCCGACGCCGACGAGGGCGGCGCGCGTGGGGATGTCCCAGCCGAGGGCCTTCGTTATCGCGGCCGCGAGTTCCTTCGTGGGAAAGCCCAGGCGCGGCGTCCCGACGACGCCGGTCATGGCGAGGTCCTTGCGGACGACCACGTGGTCTATCCCCAGCACGTCCGCCAGAAGCGCCCCCGAAACGTACTCCTCCTCGCGCGCGATGCAGTCCTGAACGCGGCGCAGGTACACCGGAAAGCGTCGGACCGTAGGCAATGGAAGATTCTGCAATGGGCTTTTCATCGCGGTAAAGTATACGCCCTCCGCCGCCGAATCGCAAGCGGCAAATCGATATTTTTGTATCGGTCGTTTTCTATTGATATTTTTTTACCGATTTCCCTTGACTATCCAGCCCGCGCTACTCTATAATATGCGCCGTTTTTTCGGAGACACCAGGTTTCCGGCAAGTCAAGAAGAGAGAAAGAAACAGCATGAGCAGCACTGAAACGACCGCCGCTCCCGAAGTTGTGGACAACGGCATTGCAGAACTCGAGGCGCTGATCGCGCGTGTTCGCGAAGCGCAGAGGAAATTCGCGTCCTACTCGCAGGAGCAGGTGGACAGGATCTTCGCGGCCGCGGCGCTTGCGGCGAACAAGCAGCGCATTCCGCTGGCGAAGCAGGCGGTTGCCGAGACGGGCATGGGCATCGTCGAGGACAAGATCATAAAGAACCACTTCGCGGCCGAATACATCTACAACGCCTACAAGAACACGAAGACATGTGGCGTGATCGAGCAGGACGACGCCTTCGGCTACCAGCGCGTCGCCGAGCCGATCGGCGTCGTCGGCGCGGTCATCCCGACCACGAACCCGACCTCCACGGCCATCTTCAAGACGCTTCTCGCGCTCAAGACGCGCAACGGCGTGATCATCAGCCCGCACCCGCGCGCCAAGCAGTGCACGATCGCCGCGGCGAAGGTCGTCCTTGACGCGGCCGTCGCCGCCGGCGCCCCGGAGGGCATCATCGGCTGGATCGACGCGCCGTCGCTGCCGAAGACGAACCTCCTCATGAAGGAGAGCGACATCATCCTCGCGACGGGCGGCCCCGGCATGGTGAAGGCCGCGTACAGCTCCGGCAAGCCGGCTCTTGGCGTCGGCCCGGGCAACACGCCGGCGATCATCGACGAGACGGCCGACATCACGCTCGCGGTGAGCTCCATCATCCACTCGAAGACGTTCGACAACGGCATGATCTGCGCCTCCGAGCAGAGCGTGATCATCGAGGACTCGATCTACGACGTCGTCCGCGCCGAGTTCAAGAAGAGCGGCTGCCACATCCTCAGCAGACAGGAGACGGAGAAGACGCGCAAGACGATCCTCATCAACGGCGCGCTCAACGCGAAGATCGTCGGGCAGAAGCCGGTCACGATCGCGAAGCTCGCGGGCTTCGAAGTCCCCGAGGACACGAAGATCCTCATCGGCGAGGTCGAATCCGTCGAGCCGTCCGAGGAGTTCGCGCACGAGAAGCTCTCGCCCGTGCTGGCGATGTACCGCGCATCCGACTTCGACGACGCCGTCGCCAAGGCCGAACGCCTCGTGGCGGACGGCGGCTACGGCCACACGTCGGCGCTCTACGTGGACGAAGTCGGCGAAAAGGAGAAGCTCGCCAAGTTCCGCGAGGCGATGAAGACCTGCCGCATCGTCATCAACAGCCCGAGCTCGCACGGCGGCCTCGGCGACCTCTACAACTTCCGCATGCTCCCGTCGCTGACGCTTGGCTGCGGCAGCTGGGGCGGCAACTCCGTTTCCGAAAACGTCGGCGTCAAGCATCTCCTGAACATCAAGACCGTTGCCATGAGAAGAGAAAACATGTTGTGGTTCCGCGCGCCTGACAAGGTGTACATGAAGAAGGGCTGCCTGCCGGTGGCGCTCCGCGAAGTCGGAGAGGTCCTCGGCAAGAAGCGCGCGTTCATCGTGACGGACTCCTTCCTCTACTCGAACGGCTACACGAAGCCCATCGAACAGGCCCTCGAGGCCCAGGGCATCATGTTCACGACGTTCTCCAACGTCGCGCCGGACCCGTCCCTCGCCTGCGCCAAGGAAGGCGCCAAGCTCATGTCCGGCTTCAAGCCCGACGTGATCGTCGCCATCGGCGGCGGCTCCGCGATGGACGCGGCGAAGATCATGTGGGTGATGTACGAGCACCCGGAAGTGGACTTCATGGACATGGCGATGCGCTTCATGGACATCCGCAAGCGCGTCTACACCTTCCCGCACATGGGCGACAAGGCCTACTTCATCGCCATCCCGACCTCGGCCGGCACCGGCTCCGAAGTGACGCCGTTCGCCGTCATCACGGACGAAAGCACGGGCGTGAAGTACCCGCTCGCCGACTACGAGCTGATGCCCGACATGGCGATCGTCGACGCCGACGTCCAGATGATGGCGCCGCCCGGACTCACCAGCGCCTCCGGCATCGACGCCGTCTCCCACGCCCTTGAGGCCTACGCCTCCATGCTGGCGACGGAGTTCACCGACGGCCTTGCGATCAAGGCCCTCCAGACGATCTTCGAGTACCTTCCGCAGTGCTACGACGCGGCAGTCTCCAAGACCGCCAACCCGAAGGCCCGCGAGAAGATGGCCCACGCCGCCACGATGGCCGGCATGGCGTTCGCCAACGCCTTCCTCGGCGTCATGCACTCGATGGCCCACAAGCTCGGCGCCTTCCACCACGTCCCGCACGGCATCGCCAACGCGCTCATGATGGAAGAGGTGCTTCGCTTCAACGCCGACCCCGTGCC
The DNA here is from genome assembly GCA_964386385.1 of uncultured Lentisphaeraceae bacterium. GTDB lineage: Bacteria > Verrucomicrobiota > Kiritimatiellia > RFP12 > UBA1067 > RUG572. The sequence goes on from CAYLRN010000010.1 coordinate 4,301, forward strand.
GCGCAAGATGGGCACCTTCCCGCAGTACGACCACCCGCACACGCTCGAGCGCTACCTCGAAATCGCCGACGAACTCGGCATCGAGGGCAAGAGCAAGGGCGAGCAGTTCGAGAACCTGCTCAAGGCCATCCGCGACCTCCAGCGCCGCGTCGGCATCAAGCCCACGATCCGCGACTACGTCCCGAACGAAAAGGACTTCCTCGACCGCCTCGACGCGATGGTCGAACAGGCGTTCGACGACCAGTGCACGGGCGCGAACCCGCGCTACCCGCTGATGAGCGAAATCAAGCAGATGTACCTCAACGCCTACTACGGACGCCACGAGAACGTCTAAGCCCCCCGCCACGTCAAGGGCATGAAGCCGCGCACCGTCCATCGGACGGGGCGCGGCTTTTCGTTTCATCGCCCGAAGACAAGGCGGAGGCCCCTCGCGCGCAGAGAGAGGGCAATGGCGATTCTTCCATGGGCGGAATCATTTCGCCGGGAACGGCACGAAGAGGAGTCTGCCACCGGCGGCAAGCTCCGCCCTGTTCACGAACGGCCTTTCGCGGGTGACGCCATTGAGGGCGTGTCCGCCGACGGCCGCGTCCGCCAGGCTGCGCGACAGGCGCATTGCAAGCCGCCGCCCGGACGGGAAGCGAATCTCCGCGTTGTCGAACAGCGGAGCGCCGAGCGCGAATTCGCCGGACGCGGGGCAGACGGGGTACATTCCGATTGCGCTCCAGACGAACCACGCGGAGGTCTGTCCGTTGTCCTCGTCGCCGCAGTAGCCATCGGGGCGGTCGGCGTAGAGTCCGTCCATGACGGCGCGCGTCCACTTCCGCGTCTTTTCGGGCGCGCCCACGTAGTCGTACAGGTAGATCATGTGCTGGATGGGCTGGTTCCCATGGGCGTACTGTCCGAACCCGGCGATCTGCATTTCGCGGATCTCGTGTGTGCATCCGCCCTTCCAGAAAGAGCCGTCGAAGTGCGGCGGAGATGCGAACACGCCGTCGAGCCGTCGCTCGGCCGTCTTCGCGCCGCCCATCGCCTCGACGAGAGCGGGGACGTCGTGGAACACGCTCCACGTGTAGTGGAGCGGAGTCCCCTCCGTGAAGTCGTATGCCCAGCGGATCGGACTGAACGCAGGGTCCCACGAGCCGTCCTTTGCGCGACCGCACATGAGCCGATGCGCCGGATGGAGGAGGTTGCGCCAGTTGCGCGAGCGGGCGAGAAAGACGTCCGTCTCCGCCTTCGGCCGTCCAAGCGCCGTGCCCAGCCGCCAGATGCACCAGTCGTCGTAGGCATATTCAAGCGTGCGCGAGGCGGACTGATTCCCGCCCGTCGCGCCGTCGCGCGGAACGTAGCCGAGGGAGTTGTACTCGTCGAATCCGATTCTTCCGACGGAGATGAACGCGCCGGTGGACGAAGAGGCGCGGACAAGCCCCTCGTAGAGCGTCCGCGCCGTCGCGTCGTCCATGCATCCGGCCAGATGGGCATCGGCGATGACGGAGGCGGAATTCTGTCCGATCATGCAGTTGCGGTGGAACGGCGCGGCCCATTCCGGCAGCCAGCCGCTTTCCTCAAGGCAGTGGCGCAGACCTTCCATTATCTCGGCGTTGCGGTCTGGGTAGACGAACGCCAGCAGCGGAAACAGTCCCCTGAACGTGTCCCAGAAGCCGGTGTCGCAGTAGTAGCGGCCGGGCAGCGCACCCTTGCCGTACGGGCTGCGGTGGAACGGCTTTCCGTCGGCGCCGTATTCATGGAACTGGCGCGGGAAGAGAAGGGAACGGTAGAGGCAGGTGTAGAACTTGCGGAGGTCCGTCTCGCTTCCGCCCGCCACGGCGATGCGTCCGAGCGCGTCGTTCCATGTTGCGCGGCCCTGCGCGGCGAGTCCGTCGAAACCGGCGGCGCCCAGTTCCTCAAGATTGCGACGCGCCTGCTCCGGGCCGATGAAGCTGGACGCGACGCGCACGTTCACGCGCTCGCCGCGCGCCGTCGGCGCGAACTTCACGACCGCCCCGGCGTGTTCGCCTTCCATCGAATCGCCAGGAACGAGCCGCCTGCCGTCCCACACAAGCGTTTCGGCGATCGGGCGGTCGAATTCCAGGACAAACCAGCAGTCGAGCGGGCGGCGGGCGAGATGGCGCTCGTTCCACCGGACGTTCATCTTCGAGCTACGCCCCTCGATGCGCCGGGCTGCGGCGTCGACGCGGATGGAAGAACCCATGTCGAGCGCGTCGACGACGAATCGCGGTTCGTCGGTGGCGGGGTAGGCGATGCGGAACATCGCCGCCCGCTCGGTGGGGGTGAGTTCGACGGTGACGTCGTGGTCGGCGAGGTAGACGCGGTAGAGGTGCGGCATGGCCTGTTCGGTCTTGTGCGAGAACCAGCTGGCGCGGTCGGATTCCGCGAAGACGGCCTTGCCGACGGTCGGCATGACGGTGAACTGCCCGTAGTCTCCGATCCACGGGCTCGGCTGGTGGGTCTGGTGGAAGCCGAGGATCTTCCGCGCCTTCCAGTCGTAGAGCCATCCCTGTCCGACGGAGCCGGTCTGCGGCGTCCAGACATTCATGCCCCACGGGCGGGCGATGGCGGGGTAGAGGTTGCCGTTCGAGACCTCAGGGGTGTTGTCCGTCCCGATGAACGGGTCTGCGTACTGCGCGAAGTCGGCGGAAGCCGTCAATGCGAGACCGCAGACAAGCGCCGCGGTCGGCAGGAAGGGCGCTCTGGCGGAGAGGCTCGCCCTCTTTGCGCGGGAGGGCGCGGGCGGGATGCGCGGCGGTTCGGTGTTTCGTCTGTTCATGGTCGTCGTCTCGTGGATGTTCGCCGGCCGGAAGTGGCGCGCGTCCGCGGCCGGACTCGTCGAACGGGCGCAGACGGAACGCAGTATGCCATAAACGCCCGGCGCTGTCCAGCGCGGCGGGACTTGCCAAGTCGCAGCCGGAGACTTCTGCGCGTTTCCGAAGTGTGGTATAATCTTCCGCCGTGAAAAGGAACAGATTCATAGACCAGGTGGACGTGATCGTCCGTTCCGGCAAGGGCGGCGACGGCGCGGCGACTTTCCGGCGCGAGGCGCTTGTGCCGTTCGGCGGGCCGGACGGCGGCGACGGCGGCCGCGGCGGAGACGTCGTCCTGCGCGGCTCCACGCACGTCACGTCCCTCATTGCCATGTACTACGACCCCAAGCTCTTCGCCGAGAACGGGGTTCCCGGCTCCGGACGCGGATGCTACGGACGGCGCGGCAAGGACCTTGTCGTGGACGTGCCGTGCGGAACGCGGGCGACGGACCTTGAGACCGGCCTTGTCGTGGCGGACGTCACGAAGCCCGGCGAATGCGTCGTCGTCGCCAGGGGCGGCGCCGGCGGGTTCGGCAACATCCACTTCAAGACGTCCGTCAACCAGGCGCCGACCGAGCACACCCCCGGCGGAGAAGCGGAAGAGCATCGCCTCCATCTCGAACTGCGCACGATCGCGGACGCCGGTCTCCTCGGCTTTCCGAACGCCGGCAAGAGCTCCCTTCTCGCAGCAATCTCCAACGCGACGCCGAAGGTGGCCTCCTATCCGTTCACAACGCTCGCGCCAACCGTCGGAACGGTCGAATACGAGGACTACGCGCAGGTCCGCGTCGCGGACGTCCCAGGCATCATCGAGGGCGCCTCGCGCGGCGTCGGCCTCGGCCTCGCATTCCTCAAGCATCTTGAGCGTTCGCGCGTTCTCGTGTACATGATCGACATGGCGGGGACGGACAACCGCAAGCCGTGGGACGACTACGAAACGCTCCACCGCGAAATCGCGGAATACAGCCAGGACATGGCGGAGCGCCCGTGCATCGTCGTCGCCAACAAGCTCGACCGCGCAGCGGCCCGGAAGAACCTCCGCCGCTTCATCGCCGAAACCGGGCTGACGCCGATTGCCATCTCCTGCGAGTCCGGCCAGAAGCCGCTGGACGAATATGCCGACCTCCGCGGATACGAAGGGCAGATAGGCCTCGACGCCTTGAAACTGGAGCTGCGCCGGCTCGTCAATCCGAAGCCCCGCGACCACATGCATCTCGAAGCGCCGCCGCCGCCCATTTCCGAAATGCCGGACACGACGGGCGACGTAATCCCCGCCGAGGCTCTCAAGTTCGCCACGTTCCTCAAGCTCGACGCGCCGAAGAAGAAGAGCCATCCCGCCCGCGGCAACATCCACTGACGGCGGAATCCAGAAGGAAGGTTCGCAATGAAGAAATGGACGGTGTCCACTTTCCAGGCGGCGAAGGGAGTCCGCCGTCTCGGATGCTGCACGGCCTACGACGCCTGTTTCGCGCGCCTCGCCGACGAGGCGGGGGTTCCGTGCATCCTCGTCGGCGATTCGATGGGCATGACCGTGCTCGGCCACCCCACCACGCTCCCGGTGAAGATGGAGGAGACGCTCAGCGCCACCGCCGCCGTCGCACGCGCAGTGAAGGAGGCGCTTGTCGTCGCCGACATGCCGTTCGGCAGCTTCCAGTGCGGCGACGACCTCGCAATGGCCAACGCCGTCGAATGCCTCAAGGCCGGCGCGGACGCCGTCAAGATCGAGGGCGGCGAGCGGATATGCCCGCTCGTCAGGCGGATGACGGACGCGGGCATTCCCGTGCTCGGACACGTCGGCCTCACGCCGCAGAGCGTCAACGCCTTCGGCGGATTCAAGTTCCAGGGCAAGACCCCGGAGGCGGCCAAGGCGGTCTTCGACTCCGCCGTCGCGCTCCAGGACGCGGGCGCGTTCGCCGTCACGCTCGAATGCGTGCCCGGCGAACTCGCGGCGAAGGTCACCGCCGCCCTGCGAATCCCGACGGTGGGAATAGGCGCGGGTCCGGACTGCGACGCCCAGTGGCTCGTCATGCACGACCTTCTCGGACTCAACGAGGGCCACGTCCCTTCCTTCGCGAAGCGCTACGCGAATCTCGCCGAGGAGGCGAAAAAGGCCTTTGGCGAATACGTGGACGAGGTCGCGAACGGCGTCTATCCGCCGGCCCGGAAGTCCTGACCCACGTTTCGCGCGCCGGCGCGGGCGGCGTATCACCAGAACCTCCATTTCGGCGGGAAGAGCCGCACGTTCTCGACGTGGTCCACTTCCGGCGGCTTCGCAGACGAGTGCAGGCCGTAGACCTCCACGACGTCGAACCGGAAGGCGCCGTGCCAGCGGTTCGCCATTATCCATCCGGCGCACGCCCGCAGAAGGACGTTCTTCTTGCGCCTGTCCACGCCGAAGAGGCGCGACGCCCGTTCCGAACGCCGCCTGTGCGTCTTCACCTCCACGAAGACGATGCCGCCCTCCGGAGTGCGGAAGATTCTGTCTATTTCGCATCTCCTGTCGCGGGCGCACGGCCTGACGTTGCGTCCGACCAGTTTCCAGCCCATCGCGGCCAAATGCCTCTCCGCGACCTCCTCGCCCCAGCGGCCCTGGACGGCATTCGTCCGTTCTGCGGCCTTTTCGGCCTCTTTTCCCTTTTTGAAAAGCATTGTCTTCGCCCTTTCACGCTTCGCGGCGGAGTCCGTTCCGTCGCGACACGCCCATTGAATCAAAAAAGGGTGGAAAAATCCTTGCAGAATCCTTACGTGATTCTTACACGCATGAAAGGATCTCGTAAGGATTCTGCAAGAATTGAAAGAATGTCGTAAGGATTTCCCGCGCCTTTCGTGCGATACTGTCCGCGTGCCGAGGCAATGGGGCCTTTGGCCGACGTGGAAAGAAGGTGCTTGAATGGCTGAGATTCTGCTGGCGGAGGACGAGGAGAACGTCCGCGACGGGCTTAAGGCCGCGCTTGAGGCCAACGGACATTGCGTCCGCGCGGTGTCCGACGGCGTCGGCGCCGTCGACGAGTTCGCGCGCTCGTGCCCGGACCTTCTCCTCCTCGACGTGATGATGCCGCGCATGACCGGCTTCGAGGTCTGCGTCCACGTGCGCAATTCCTCCAAGACGCTTCCCGTCCTTCTCCTGACGGCGAAGGCGGACGAGTCGGACGCCGTGCTGGGGCTTGGGCTTGGCGCGGACGACTATCTCACGAAGCCCGTCGGCATGTCCGTCCTCATCGCCCGCGTCGGCGCGGCCCTCCGCCGCGTCCGCCGCTTCGCAGAGGCCGCCCGCCAGACGCGCGAGCGCTACCGTGTCGGCAGCGGGACGCTCGACATGGCGGCGCGGCAGTTCAGCGACTCCGCAGCCGGGCGCGTCGACCTCTCCGCCCTCCAGGCGCGAATACTCGCCCTCTTCGCCGCAAACCCCGGCAGGGTCTTTTCACGCGAAGAACTCGTGCAGGCCGGATGGGGCGGAAGGCGCGCCGGAGACCTGAGGATCGTCGACCAGCAGATCGCGAAGCTGCGGCGCAAGCTCGGACGCTCCGGACGCCTCGTCGAGACCGTCTCCGGCTGCGGCTACCGCTTCCACGACTCATGCGAATGAACGCGCGTCAACGCACGTGACACGAACTTGCACCAACAGACACGAGAAAGGAAACAGACATGAACGCAGAGCAGGCAAACACGATCGAGACGCGGCAGGCCCCATGGCGCGGACGGCCGCAGAGCTCCTACTACCACGCAAACGGCAAGGGCACCGGCAGCGCCGTGCGCTTCGAGCTCCATCCCGCCCACGGCTGCACGCCAGGAAGCATATTCGTGGAACTCGCCACGCAGAACTCGATAGGCTCGCCAGCCGGTGCGCAGCCGTCGTTCCCCACGTTCGACTGGGAAAACAGGATCTGCTTCAAGCTGGACAAGACGGACCTCTCGCAGATGCTGCAGGTCTTCCGCGGAGTGCAGGAGAGCATTGCCGACGGCAAGGGCCTCTTCCACCGCTCCAAGACCGCCAGCACGATCATCCGCTTCAGCCACCAGATCGAGCCGCGCCCGGGATACGTCCTCTCCGTCTCGCGCCGCTCGGGCGACGGCGTGGACAGCCACGGCTACTTCGTCTTCACCCCGTCGGAGGCGTTCGAACTTTCCGTCGCGATCGAGTCGTCCATGATCTTCGTCGCCTTCGGCATTCCGACGGTCACGGGCGAAAAGGCGGCGGCGGCAGTCTGACTTTCCACATGCCCGGCACGGACGGGACCGAACTGAAGACGGCGTTTCAACGTCCTGACACCCGCCGCCTTCCTGTCGCCGATCCGGCCGGGCACACGGAAGTCATCCCGCCAGTTCCATCAGGCGCGCGATGTCGTCCATCGCGCCGTCCACCGCCATGCGGCCCTGCATGACAAGCCGCTCCGCGTGGCGGAAGTCAAGCACAGGCACTGCGCCGACGTCCGGCCGAAGGAGAACCTCCGGCGGCGTGTCGTGCAGAATGCGCCGCGTGGCCTCCACGTTGAAGACACGAAAGGTATCCATGAGAACGTCGAATATGTTCATCCTGTCGAACGCCTTGCACTCGCTGCCGCGCTTCGGCGGCGTGACGTCAACGGCCAGAACGGCGTCCGCGCCGAGTTCGCGACACGTCGCCACGGGAAGCGGATTCACCAGCCCGCCGTCCACGAGTATGCGCCCGTCGCGCCATACGGGGCGGAACACGCCGGGAATCGAGATCGAGGCGCGGACGGCCTGCAGAAGGTCGCCGTCCTTCATCACAATCTCCTCGCCGCTCCTAAGATCCGTGGCGATCGCCGCGAAGGGGAGGGAAAGGCCGTCGAAGCCGCGGACGGGAATGAGCTCCGCAAGCAGCCTCTCCACGCGCTCGCCCTTGATCAGCGCCTTGTTCGTCAAGTGGCGGTCGAGGAAAAGCCCCGCCAGCTTCCGCCAGTCGGGCTCCGCGCACCACGCGAACGCGCGGTCGAGCGAGTCGGAGGCGAACAACGCGCCCATGACGGCGCCGATGGACGTGCCGGCGACGCAGTGAACCGGCAGTCCGAGTTCCACTAGACGCCACAGTACGCCGAGATGCGCGATCCCGCGCGCCCCGCCGCCGCCAAGAGCAATGCCGATTTTCATTTGGACTCCGAATTGACGTTTCGATGACGCGCGCATTCTACCATCTGCCCGTAGATTGGCAAAGACGTTTCTGCATGGAGCGGATTTGCTATACTGTCACGCATGAACGATTGGTGGCGACATGACACTTTCAAAGACTGACATAGACGGCGTTTTTCTGCTCGACCCCGACGTCTTCCGGGACGAGCGCGGATATTTCTGCGAGACGTACAGCCGCACCCGGCTTAAGTCGCTCGGAATAGACGCGGAGTTCGTGCAGGACAACGAATCGCGTTCGACGAGGGGCGTGGTGCGCGGACTGCACTGGCAGGCGGGCCGCCATGCGCAGGCGAAGCTCGTGAGGGTGGTGCGCGGCAGCGTGTGGGACGTGGCCGTGGACGTCCGCAAGGGTTCGCCCACGTTCGGAAGGCACGTGTCCGCGCTCCTTTCGGGCGAGAACATGCGGCAGTTCTTCATCCCCCGCGGCTTCGCGCACGGGTTCATCGTCCTTGAAGACGACACGCTCTTCAGCTACAAGTGCGACAACGCATACTGCCCGTCCGCCGAACGCGGTCTCCTGTTCGACGACCCGGCGCTCGGCCTCGAATGGCCCGCCCTCGACGTCGCGCCGACGCTCTCCGCGAAAGACCGCGCGCATCCGCGCCTTTCCGAAATCGAGCCATGGGAGGAAAACTGATGTCGCGAAAGGGAATAATCCTCGCGGGCGGCGCGGGAACGCGTCTCCATCCGCTCACCCGCGTCGTGTCGAAGCAGCTCCTGCCGGTCTACGACAAGCCGATGGTGTTCTATCCCCTGTCCACGCTGATGCTGGCCGGTATCCGCGAAGTCCTCGTCATATCCACTCCGGACGACCTGCCCGCCTACCGCCGCCTCCTCGGCGACGGCTCGTCGCTCGGCATGAGTTTTTCGTACAAGGTGCAGGAGACTCCGAACGGACTTGCCCAGGCCTTCGTCCTCGGCCGCGAATTCCTCGGCGGCGACGACGCCTGCCTCGTTCTCGGCGACAACGTCTTCTACGGCGCGAACTTCTCCGCAATGCTCCGTGCCGCGTCGGCGCGTCACGAGCCAACGGTGTTCGGATATCGCGTGAGCGACCCCTCGCGCTACGGCGTCGTGGAGTTCGACGCGCAGGGCCGCGCCGTGTCGCTTGAGGAGAAGCCCGCGCGTCCGAAGTCCAACTTCGCCGTCGTCGGGCTCTACTTCTACCCGAACGACGTCGTCGAGAAGGCGGCGACGCTCAGGCCCTCCGTGCGCGGCGAGTACGAAATCACGGACTTGAACAGGATCTATCTTGAGGAAGGCCGGCTTGCGGTGGAGACGATGGCGCGCGGCTTCGCGTGGCTTGACACCGGCACGCACCAGTCGCTCGCCGACGCCACGAACTTCGTCCGCGCCCTCGTCGAGCGCCAGGGCCTCCAGATCGCCTGCATCGAGGAGATCGCGTGGCGGCAGGGATGGATCGACGGCGCGCAGCTCGCCCGCCTCGCCTCTTCATACGGCGCCAGCTCGTACGGCGCCTACCTCGCCGGGCTTGCCGAGGAGGCGGCGCGATGAAGATACTGCTCACGGGCGGAAGGGGAATGCTGGGACGGACGATATGCCGCGTCCTCGGGGACGCGCACGATATCGTCCCCACCGACCTACAGGAGGCCGACATCGCGGACGAGGAGGCCATCGACGCGGTCGTCGCCCGCGTCCGCCCCGACGCCGTCGTCCACTGCGCGGCGGCCGTCGCCGTCGACGCCCTCGAATCAGACCCCGACCTGGCCTACAGGGTGAACGCGCTCGGCAGCGCGAACGTCGCGTCCGCGTGCAACCGCCATGGCGCAAGGCTGCTTGCGATATCGACGGACTACGTATTCCCCGGCGACGCCGGGCCGTACTCCGAATTCGACGCCGCCACGGGCGGAGCCACCGTCTACGGCAGAAGCAAGTTCGCAGGCGAGGAACTGGTGCGCCGGCTCTGCCCCAACCACTGCATATGCCGCGTCGGGTGGCTGTACGGATTCGGCGGGCCGAGCTTCGTGCACACGATGCACGACCTTGCCGTGGGCGCCAGGCCGTTCGTCAGCGTCGTCGCCGACCAGCGCGGAAACCCGACGAGCGCCGTCGCCGTCGCGCGGCAGCTCGGAATGCTTCTTGCGCGCCCGAAGCTCTGCGGCACCTTCCACATGACGTGCGAGGGAGAGGCCACCTGGCACGACCTCGCCGTCGAGGTGTTCCGCTTCTCCGGCCGCGCACAGGACGTGAGGCCCTGCACGACGGCGGACTTCCCGCGCCCCGCGCCGCGCCCCGCGGATTCGCGTCTCGACAAGGCGATGTTCCGCCTCTGCGGTCTTCCCCCGATGCCGCACTGGAAGGACGCGCTTGCGGAGTTCATGGAACTTGAATTCGGAAAATGACGGAGGAACTTCAATGGCATTTTCAAAACGCTGCATCGTGACGGGCGCCGCCGGGTTCATCGGCTCCGCGCTTGTGCGGATGCTCCTCGGCGAGACGGAGGCGGAAGTGCTGGCCGTCGACAGGCTGACGTACGCCGGCGTCCCCGAATCGCTCCGCGACGTCGGCCTGGACGCCGCGACGCTGCGCTCGTCCAATTCGAGGCTCTCGTTCCTGAAGGCCGACATATGCGACCAGAGGGCGATGGACGGAGCATTCGCGGAGTTCAAGCCGGACACGGTCTTCCACCTTGCCGCCGAGTCGCACGTCGACCGCTCGATCGACGGCCCCGGCGAGTTCGTCCGCACGAACGTCGTCGGAACGGCCGCGCTCCTGCAGTCCGCCCTCGGCTACTGGCGGACGCTTGACGACGCCGGCCGCGCCGCGTTCCGCTTCCAGCACGTATCCACCGACGAGGTGTACGGCTCTCTCGGAGAGAACGGCCTCTTCACGGAATCGACGCCCTACGCCCCGCACTCGCCGTATTCCGCGTCGAAAGCCGCAAGCGACCATCTCGTCCGCGCCTGGCACGACACGTACGGCCTTCCCGTTCTGGTCACGAACTGCTCCAACAACTACGGCCCCTTCCACTTCCCGGAAAAGCTCATTCCGCTCGTCATCCTGAACGGCCTCGACGGCAGGCCGCTTCCTGTCTACGGAAGCGGCGCGAACGTGCGCGACTGGCTCTACGTGGACGACCATGCGAGAGCGCTCCTGCTCGTCAACGAGAAGGGACGGCCGGGCGAGACGTACAACGTCGGCGGACGCAACGAGCGCACGAACCTTGAAGTGGTGAAAGCGGTGTGCGCAATCCTCGACGAACTGCGTCCGCGCGCCGACGGCGCGAAGCACAAGACGCAGATCGTCCACGTCTCGGACAGGCCGGGACACGACCTGCGCTACGCGATCGACCCGACGAAGCTGATGGACGAACTCGGCTGGCGTCCGCGCGAGAACTTCTCCACGGGCATTCGCCGGACGGTGCAGTGGTATCTTGACAACGAATGGTGGTGGCGCCCGATCCGCGAACGGAAGTACGCCGGACAGCGCCTCGGCACGATATGAAGAAACAGAGGATTGACTTGCCATGTCGAAGAAGAAGTTTGTAGTCGCCTGCGGCGGCACGGGCGGACACGCCTTTCCGGGAATCGCCGTCGCCGCAGAGCTGAAGAGACGCGGACACGAAGTCGTCGTGTGGGATTCCGGCCGCTCGATCGAAAGCTCCGTGATGAAATCGTGGGACGGAGCCGTGTTCACCACGGGTGCGCGTCCCCTGCGCCTCTCCACACTCTTCATGAATCTCATTTCCCTGCTACGCTGCCGGCGCGAGATGAAGCGCTTCTCGCCGGACGCCGTCCTTGCGATGGGCTCGTACTCAAGCCTTCCCCCGGTGATGGCGGCGCGTTCGCGCGGAGTGCCGGTCGTCCTGCACGAGGCGAACACCGTGCCGGGCCGGGCGGTGGAGTATCTGTCGCGCTTCGCGAAGACGGTTGCCGTCTCGTTCGCCGACACGAAGGAATACCTGCCCGACTGCAACGTCGAAGTGACCGGCCTGCCCGTGCGCGCCGGGCTTGCGGGATGCCCGCGCTTCGACGACGTGCCCGAAAGCGCCTTCTGCGTATTCGTGACCGGCGGCAGCCAGGGCGCCCACAGAGTGAACGAACTTGCGTCGTCCGCGCTCGTCATGGCGCAGTCCGAACTTGTGAAGCGCGGGCTTGGAGACCGCCTCTTCGTCATCCACCAGACCGGCGCCGCGGACAGGGACGCGGTTGCCGCCGCGTACGCGGAAGGCGGCGTGGCCTGCCGCGTCAACGCCTTCGAGCACGAGATGGGACGCGCGTTCGCGACGGCGGACATTGTCATCGCGCGTTCCGGCGCGTCCACCTGCTTCGAACTCGCCTTCGTCGGGAAGCCGGCGTTCTTCATTCCCCTTCCATCCGCCCTGCGCGACCATCAGCACCTCAACGCGCTTGCCTTCGTCAAGGCAGGCGCGGCGGACGAGGCCTCGCAGGATTCGCTCACGCCGTGGACGCTTGCGTCGTACGTCCTACACAAAGTGGAGCATCCCGAAGAACTCGCCGCAAAGGCGAAGGCCATGTCCGCGCTCGCCTCTCCGCAGGCGGCCGCGAAGGTGGCAGACCTCATGGAGCGCGCATGAGAGTCGCGGTCGGCATGAGCGGGGGCGTGGACTCCAGCGTGGCCGCCCTTCTGCTGAAGGAGGCGGGACACGACGTCGTCGGCATCACGATGAAGCTGTGGCGTCCCGGCGTGTACAGGGGCGGCGACCGCGACGCCTGCTTCGGCGCGCACGAGGACGAGGACATCGCGCGCGCCGCCGAACTCTCGAAGAAGATCGGCATTGAATACAAGGTCTATGACTGCTTCGACTTCTACAACCGCGAAGTGGTGGCGTATTTCCGGGACACGTACCTCTCCGGACGCACACCGAATCCGTGCGTCAGGTGCAACGCGCTCCTCAAGTTCGGCCTTCTGCCGAAACTCGCCGCAGAGTCAGGCTGCGAATTCGACAAGTTCGCCACCGGACACTACGCCCGCGTGAGGCGGATGCCCAACGGACGCTTCGCCGTCCTGCGCGCGAAGGACGAGTCGAAGGACCAGAGCTATTTCCTCTACAGGCTTTCGCAGGAGCAGCTTGCACGGCAGCTGTTCCCCCTCGGCGAACTGACGAAGGGCGAAGTGCGCGAAATCGCGAGAAAGCATGGACTTGCCGCGGCCGACAGGCCCGACAGCCAGGATTTCTATTCCGGCGACGTGGACGAGCTGATCGGCCAGCCCGATCGCCCCGGCGACATCGTGGACCTCGCCGGCCGGCCGCTCGGCCGCCACAACGGCTTCTGGCGCTACACCGTCGGCCAGCGCAAGGGGCTTGGCATCGGCGGCGCCGGCGAGCCATACTACGTCGTGGAGCTGGACGCGTGCCGCAACCGCGTCGTCGTCGGCCGCGCCGACGACGTGGTGAAGACTTCGCTTGAGGTGGAGGACATGGCGTACATGGCCCTGCCGCCGCCCGCCGATGGCGAGACGCCGACGCCGATCCCCTGCCGCGTCAAGGTGCGCAGCGCGGCGCGCCTGCGCCCCGCCACGCTGACGGGCGGCCTCTGCGAATTCCCGGAGGGAATCTCCGGCATTGCGCCCGGACAGAGCGCGGTGTTCTATTCCGCCGATTCAGACGAGATCCTCTGCGGCGGCATCATACGATAGGCGCATGGGAAGGAGGATGGAAATGGGAAACGCGGACAGACCGATAAGACGCTACCGCCGCACTGGCGCATGGGACTATGCGCGCGGCGCCTCCCTCTTCATCACGATCGCCACCGCCCCGCGACGCGCGCTCTTCGGCCGCGTGGTGGACGGCGCAATGCGCCTTTCGCCGCTTGGCATGGGAGTGCGCGCCGCCATCGAGGCGATTCCGCGCCTCAACGCCGGCATTCGCCTTTTCGGCCATGTGGTGATGCCGGACCACGTGCATTTCAACGTGCACCTTGCCCCCGGCCTCGACGCGCCCCTGCAGACGCTGGGCCGCGCCATCAGGCGATTCAAGAACCATACGACCAAACTGGCCAAACATAGTTTGGCCATCAACGCTGCCGAATTCCCCGCCTTGCAGAGCGATGCACACGCTCTCCATGCCACCTCCCCAGGCGTTGACGGCCAAACTGCGCCAGCCTTTTCGCCCGCCATTTCCACCCGCGCGCCCGCTCCCCACGTTCCCTTCCCAAGCGTTGATGGCCAAACTGCGTTTGGCCTATGGCAGCAGGGCTACCACGACCGCCTGTGCCTTTCACGCCCGTTCATCGACGCCACCGAGCGCTACATCCGCTACAATCCGCTGAAATGGGAATTGATGAACGGCGCCGCCCATGCGCTGCGCATCCACGAACCTCTTGATTCCCCCCGCCTCGATCCGGGCGAATACTGGAAGGGCGTCGGCAACGTGGCGCTGCTGGGCGCGGACAAAAAAATCGTCTCGCTGCGCGTTTCAAGGAAATGCGGCCCCGCGCAGATATCCGCGATTGCGCGACGCATGGAAGCGGCCGTCGCGCAGGGCTGGATCGTCCTCAGCGGCTTCATCAGCCCCGGCGAAAAGGCCGTCCGCGACATGCTGTGCGCAAATCCGCGCGCGCGGTTCATCCGCATACTGCCGGCGTGCATCCCCAATGCGCGCTTCAGGCCGGAAAGCCGCTACGTCCCCGCATTCGCGGCAGGGCGCTGTCTTGAAATCGGAATGGGCAACGACGAAAGGGAGTTCGGCCGGGCGGCGTGCCTTGACCTCAACGGCGAAATCGCCGAGATCGCCGCGGCGGGCGAGGGGCTTGCCCTGTACTGGAAAGCGGACGGGCCGCACAGGCTGTCCGCATGACGTCCAATGGAGTGAATGCCGCCATGTCACGTAAAATCGCCTTCTTCGCGCTTCTGCTGGCGCTGGCCGCGTTGTTCTGCTACTGGCAGACCGGCGCGTTCGAGTTCCTGCGCCTCGACGACCACGACTACACGTTCCGCTGCGCGTTCGTCCACGACGGACTCTCCCTCTCAAACGTGAAGGCCGCGCTGTCCAACTTCACGCACGCCGCCATATGGATGCCGCTGACGTACGTCTCGTACATGGCCGACATTTCCCTCTTCGGCCCTGGCATGGGGGCGCACCATCTCGTGAACGCGGGGCTTCATTCCCTCGCCGCCGTCCTCCTCTTCGCACTTCTTCTCCGCCTCTTCCCGAAAAGCCCCGGCGCGGCGCTGCTGGCGGCGGCGTTCTGGGCTCTGCACCCGCAGCGCGCGGAGGCCGTGGCTTGGATCGCGGGGCGCAAGGAGATATTATGCGGCGTCTTCACCCTGCTCGGTCTGCTCGCGTGGGAGCGCGGAACGAAGACGGGCTTCTGCCTTGGCATCCTCTGCTGTCTCCTCGCCTGCATGGGCAAGCCCACGGCAATGTGCTTTCCGTTCCTGGCGTTCGCAGTCGAAACGGCGTCGCCGCGCAGAGACGACGCAAAACCCTGGACGCGCCGCCTCGCGCCGTATCTGCCGCTTCTGCTTGTCTCCGCCGCCACCGGCGCCCTTGCGGTCTACTCCCAGACCCATGCCGCAGGCTACGAAGTGCGCTCGCTCTTCTCCGCCTCGCTGCCGTGGCGGCTTTTGAACGCCGCGGTGGCGGTCGGCCTGTACCTTGCGCAGACGCTCGTCCCGTTCGGCATTCACCTGGACTACCGCGCCACGCCCGGGCGTTTTCCGCTGCATGGGATGCCGGGGCTGTGCGCGTTCGCGCTGGCGTTTGGCGCTGCGGTGTTCCTCTGCGTCCGCGCATGGCGGCGGCGCGGGGCGTCCGGACGCCCCCTCCTCGCCCCCGCCGCCGTCCTCTGGTTCGTCGCGGCGCTTGCGCCCACGCTTGGCGTCTTCGGCAGCTTCGGCGAGCACGCAAGGGCGGACAGGTTCCTGTACCTCCCCGCGATGGCGGTTTCGATTCTCCTTGTCCCGCTCGCGGGGCGCGTCGCGGACATGGCGGCCGTGCGGCGGCGGGTCTTCGCCGCCGGCGCGGCGGCCATCGTCGCCGTCTACGCCGCCGCGTCGTTCCCGGTGATAGCGTCCTACCGCAACGACTTCACGGCGTTTTCGCGGACGCTTGAATTCGACCCCGAAAACGGACGTGCGCTCGCGCACGTGGCCAGCGAGGAGTGCGCGCGCAACGGGCGGATCGACAGGGGGATTTCGCTCTTCAGGAAAAGCCAGGAGGTGCGTCCGCGCGACGACACCGCCGCGCAGCTGGCCTATGCGCTGACGATGCGCGGGCTCTCCTCCGACGTCGCGGAGATCCGCCGGCTATGCTCGAAGTTCGCCTGCGACCATTCGCTCGACGCGAAGGGCATGGCGCTAGAGGCCCTTGGGACGACGGCGATGCGCCAACGCAGATGGGCGGAGGCGATTTCGTGCCTGGAGGATTCCATCAAGGCGCCGCGAAGGTTCTATTCCGCCGAAGACGCGCAGCTTCGCCTCGCCGCGTGCTACGCGAACGCCAAGCGCCCTGACGACGCGATCCGCGCGCTTCTGCCGCTCTCGCAGTCGAAACGCGCGGACATACGCGGAAAGGCGGCGGAGGCGCTTGCCGCCCTTCGGCGGAATCAGAACGCGATGCTGTTTTTCTAACGAACCCGGCCGCTCCCGCGCGGGTGGCCATTTGATATAATCAGACCATGCAGAAACTGTTTGAGATAGACGATTCGAAGTGCGTCCGCTGCGGCGCCTGCGTGAACGACTGCGCATTCCGCGCGCTGCGCGCGGAGAAGGACGGCCGGCCGTCGATGGCGCATCCGGAAAGGTGCGCGCGCTGCCAGCACTGCCTGGCGGTGTGTCCGATGGGGGCGGTCTCGTTCGACGGGAGGCGTCCGGAGGATTCCCTTCCAACGGCCGGCCTCGAGCTTCCGAGCGCAATGGCCGTCTCCAACTGGATGGCGACGCGCCGCTCGGTGCGGCGTTTCGCGGCGGAGGACGTGGATGGGGCGACGCTTGACCGCGTCCTGAAGACGCTCGGCAACGCGCCGACCGGATGCAACGCGCGCGCTCTCATGTTCACGTGCTTTCCGACGCGGAAGTCGATGGACGCCTTCCGCCGCGACTTCATCGACGTCATCGCACACCACCGCGACGGCACGAAGCTGCTGCCGCGCTGGCTTGCCGTCCCGGCGATCAAGCTGCGAAACGGCGGGGACGACATCTTCTTCCGAGGGGCGTCCGGGATGCTGATCGTCTCGTCGGACGAGACGGCGCCGGGCGTCACGACCCCCCGCGAGGACGTGGCGATCGCCTGCGCCCATTTCGAGCTCCTTGCGAACGCGAACGGAATCGCCACCTGCTGGTGCGGCTTCCTGCATCTCGTCCAGGAGGTCGTGCCGGAACTGCTTGAGACGTCTGCGGGAATCAGGCGCACCTCGCCGTTCTACGCAATGCTCTTCGGGAGGCCCGCCGTGCGATACCATCGCGGCGTCCAGCGCGAAGGCTACGCAAGAATCGCATACCGGTAGGAAAGCCATGCAGACCTCGTCCATAGACGCGCCATTGAAATGGCTCTTCCTTCTTGCGGCGGGAATCGCGCCGCTCATGCCGGCGATGGCGGCGGACGACGACGCGGCGCGTTCGCCGATGGACTGGACGCCGGTCCAGACGAACGCGATCGCGAAATGGAAGGCGGACAACGCGGCGCCGGACGGCGTCGTCGTCGACAGGGCGGCCCGCAGGGTCCGCGTCCTCATGGAGGCGACGGGGCTTGCGACGTCGGAGCCGGCGGAGTTCTTCGCGATCGGCCCTCTCTCCGACCGCGCATACGAGTCCATGTTCGTCATGGCGGCGTCCCCCGACGCGATTGCCAGGGGCGTCGAGGCGATCGGCGTCCCGCGCGGCGTGGCGCCGGACCCGCAGGGGGCGCGGATGTGGCCGCAGGGTGAGAAGGTGTCGCTCGCCGCGGTTGCGCTCGACGGCTCCGGCCGGCGGATTCCGTTTTCCGAGCTGCTTGAGGACAGGCGAAAGGAGGAGGGCGGCATTCTCGCCTCGCCGCTCGTGTACACGGGCGGCCAGCGCGACGGAAACGGCGCCGCGGTGGCGGCGACGAACATACCGTGCGCAGTCTTCGCGCTGTACACGAGCGTGCAGTCGCTGCTGCAGCTGGACGGCGCGTTCGACCAGTCCTCCGTCTATGGGCGGTTCTGTCCGAAGGAGCGTCTGCCCATTGGCGGGCTGTACGAGCTTGAGGTCTCATGGGACGGCGTCTGCCGCGTGTCCGACAAGACGGTGGAGGTGACGTCGGAGAACGCGGCCGCCGTCCTGGAGGGGCTGCGCGCGGAGTCCGCCAACAGGGACGTGTTCGTCCGCATCGCGTTCGGGAAGTCGGTGACGGTGGAGCAGGCGGGCGACGTCGCCAGGGCGTTTTCGCTTCTCGACGGACATGGCGTGAAGATGAACGGCGTCGCCGACGGGCAGTTCTACTACCATTCCTTCCTGCCGGACCCGGAATGGCGTCGCCGCGAGGGCCGCATCTTCCAGCCCTTCGAAATCCGCGTCGCGCAGGACGGCTCGCGCTCGTTCACGTTCGTAGAGGAAGACTGGTCGGGCGAGGGACTGGATCCCGTCCTCAGGCCGCGGACGACGGCGTTCGCGGAATGGCGGGACGTCCTTCCGCTGATCGCGAAGACCGGCGAGCAGGGGGCGAAGGTGAACGTCGCCTTCATCTTCGCGCCGAAGACGGCGTCCGTCTCGTCGCTGTCGCCGGCCGTCGCGGCGCTCTCGCCGCGCATATCCACGTTCTACGTCTTCGGCGAGTGAAATCGCCCAGTTGTACGTTTCGCTGTAATTCGCTATACTAGACGAAAATGATTGCATTGCCATTTACAAAAGCGGCCCGGGCAAAGAAGGAAGCGAAGACCGTCATCGCGGCGGCCGTGACCTTCATATTGTCCTACGAAGACCTTCCCGCGTACAGGGAGGGCGGCGAGTTCGCGGCGCGGATGCAGAACCTACGCGACGCGGTGAAGTCGCGCGACGTCGCCGAATGCCGTTCCCTGCTCGAATACCTCGACCCGCCGAAGAGCTGCGCCGCCGGACGCGAGTGGCTGGACATCCTTGTCGTCTCCATTTCCGTCGCGATGGCGTTCAGGGCCTACTTCTACTCCCCGTTCTGCATTCCCACCGGCTCCATGCAGCCCACGCTCTACGGCAACCACTCGATCGCGTGCTCGCCGGCGCAGGCCACCTTCTGGGACAGGGGACCGCAGAAGTGGCTCAAGTGGATCGTCACGGGCGAAATGTACGAATGCTTCAAGGCCCCGTTCGACGGGGTGCTGGCGTTCGGAACGACGAACACGGGGCATTACGACATGCGCGTCATATCCTCCGCCACGGGGCAGCCGTCGGACAGGATGCTCGTCCCGACGGACGTTCTGCATCCGGACGACACCGGCGACGGCCCCACGCGGCAGACGGACTACTCGCTGCCGAACGGCCTCCGGCCGCAGCAGTTCGTCCGAAAAGGACAGCTCCTCTGGAGCGGCTACGTGGTTACCGGCGACTTCCTCTTCGTTAACCGCTGGCTCTGGAACTTCCGCCATCCGCGGCGCGGCGACGTGATGGTCTTCTCCACGACCGGCATCGAAAAGCTCCAGCAGGGCACGCACTACGTCAAGCGCATGAGCGGCCTTCCGGGCGAGACCGTATCGGTGAAGGGCGGCCGGCTCCTCATCGACGGCGAGGCGCCCATGGAGCCTCTGCGCGTGGCGCAGATCCAGAGACGCGAGAAGTGGCACGAGAAGGCCTACCCGTACGCCGGCTACAGGCCATCCGGCCAGCCGCACTACACGATTCCCGGCAAGACCATCGTGAACGACGGCGACGAGGTGAAGCTCGGCCCCGACGAATACTACGCCATGGGCGACAATTCGCCGTCGAGCTACGACAGCCGCTACTGGGGGACCGTCCCCGCGGCGAACCTCTGCGGAATCGCGGGCGGAGTGTTCTGGCCCCTGGCGAACCACAGGTGGGGCACGATAAGGTAGGCAATTGCGACTTGACGTTCAGCAGACGGAGAAAGAAATGGCAGACAGCGAAGAACAGATGATTCCGACGCCCTCCGATTTCGGGCATTTCCTGCTCGAAAGGGAACTTGGGCATGGAGGCATGGGCGGCGTGTACCTGGCGCGCGACAAGATGCTCGACCGCGAGGTGGCCATAAAGGTGATGCTCAAGTCGCTCGGCGAAGACCCCAAGTTCGTCGAGCGACTCCAGATGGAGGCGCAGGCCGCCGCCCGCCTCAACCACCCGAACATCGCGCAGATCTACTCCTTCGGCACAGAGGACGGAATGCCGTACATCGCCATGGAGCTCGTCTCCGGCGGCTCGCTGGACAAGGTGATGGCGGCGGAAAAGGCGGATATCGACGTCGTGCGCGTCATGCGCATCGGCCAGCAGATGGCCGACGCCCTCTCCACCGCCGCCGACGCGGGCCTCGTCCACGGCGACGTGAAGCCCGAGAACGTGCTCTTCGACATGGAAGGCAACGCCAAGCTCGTCGACTTCGGGCTTGCCGCCCTCCAGGGCGACTCCAGCGAAATCTGGGGCACTCCGTACTACATCTCCCCCGAAAAGGTGCGCCGCCAGAAGATAGACTACCGCGCCGACATCTACTCCCTCGGCGCGACGCTCTACCACGCGCTCACCGGCGTTCCGCCGTTCGACGGCCCCGACGCCACCGCCACGGTCAAGGCCCGCTTCGAGACGGCCCCGAAGAAGCCGAGCGAACTTCGCGCCGCGATCCCGCCGGAGGTCGACTCCATAATCATGCGCATGCTCGAACTCGAGCCGGCGATGCGCTACCCCACGTATTCGTCCCTCATCGGCGACTTCAAGCGCTATCTCGCAAAGGCCGGCCCCGAGCGCAAGGCGGGCGTCGCCACCGGCACGAAGATCAAGATCAAGATGCGCAGGCCGGGATCGGTCTCCACGATCGCCACGGGCGTGACGGCGATGGAAGTCCCCGCCCCCGTCCCTGAACTGCTGGACGACGGCACGGACGGCCAGAACGAGAAAGAGGAGAAACACCTCGGCGTCGGCGCGATCGTCGGCATGGCCGTCGGCGGAATCGTCCTCGTGATCCTGCTCGTCGTGGGGGGGCTGATGTGGTACGTCAAGGCGGAGGACGCGCGCGAGAAGCGCGAGCATTCCGCCATGATCGTCGCGAAGCAGACGCAGGCGCGCGACGCAATCAAGAACACCCTGACCGCAGTGAAGAAGTTCGGCGAGAACTTCCACGATCTCGTCGGAAAGGCCGAAAAGGAAGTCGCTTCCGCCATCTCCGAACTGCGCCCGGCCATCCCCGGCGAAATCAAGGAGAAGGCCGCCGCGTTCCTGGCCTCCCCGCCGCCGACGAAGGACATTCTGGAGGCCATCGCCTACACGAACGACCTCTACGCCGCCGCCGCGGCCGCCCAGGCCGCCGCGCAGAACCAGAAGGCCGCAGAGGAAAAGGCCGAGGCCGAGGCGAAGCAGACGGACACGAACACGACGGCAAGCGCCTCGGCGCCGGCCGCCGGCACGAACGCCGTCGCAAAGACCGCGGCCCCCATAGCGGCAGGCACGAACGCCGTCGCGAAAGCCGAGGCCAAGGCGGAGGCGAAGCCCGCCGCCGGGGAAGAGGACGGCGACGGCGAAGACTCCGAGGCGAAAAAGGACGTTCCGCCCGCAATGGAGCTGCCCGGCGCAGTCAGGCAGTTCGCCGAAGTCTGGACCGACCTCTGCTTCTGCCGCGCCTCCGACATCCGCGTGCAGGCGCGCATCGCCCTTCTGCTTGAGGAGGGCGCAAAGGCCGCCGCGATCGCCGGCGACGATGTCGCCACGACGGAGAAGCTGGCGAAGTTCTCCCGCGACCTCGTTGAAAGCTTCGATTCCATAAAGAGCATGAAGTGCGTCGAGCAGACCCAGCGCAAGGTGGGCGCCATACGCATGAAGGCCGCCTCGCTCGTAAAGACCGCCCTCGCGCAGATCCAGAAGGAGGTGAAGCGGATGGAGAAGATCGCCCGCGACAAGGCCGAGGCCGAGGCGAAGGCCGCCGCAGAGGAAAAGGCCGCCGCGGAGCACAAGGCGAAGGTCGAGGAGGAGGTCGCGCGCGTCCAGAAGAAGTTCGACGACGACCTTGTTCCGCGCCTGAAGCGCCTTGAATGGGAGGCCGCGCTCAGGCACGTGGCGACGCTCGAAAGGGACCTCACGACGTCCGAGGCGAAGGCCGCCCTCCGTACGGCAAAGATGAAGGTAGACTACATGAAGGGTCTGCAGACGTACTTCATCGAGAAGTCCAAGGGCTTCGAGTTCAAGGACGGAAGCAGGATCGCGGACGCCACGGCGAAGAAGGTCTCCATCCAGAAGTACAAGAGGGAGCGCTTCAAGAAGCCCGCGCCCGTCGGCAAGCCGCACGACTTCGAGTGGACGCGATTCTACGGACGCAAGGAGCATCTCGGCGAGATGAACCAGATGCTAAACGGCCTCGTCCTCAAGGGGCGCGAGACGAAGAACCTCGGCAAGCTCAAGTGGTCGCAGCACATGTTCGGCGCCGCGCTCACCCTCCAGCTTCTCTACGCCGACGTCGACGGGGCCTCCGACATGGCCGAGACGTTCATCAAGCGCGCCGTGAAGGATTTCGACGACTGCCGGAAGACGGCTGAACGTCTCTTCCCCGAAGTTAAACTGGAGGATGCAGAATAATGAGCAGACTTGCCACTCTTGACATCGCGATCATAGTCGCGTTCCTCGTGAGCGTGATCGTCATCGGCGCCTGGGCCGCGAAACGAGCCTCGAAGAGCGCGGAGGACTTCTTCCTCTCCGGCCGCTCCATGCCCTGGTGGCTGCTGGGCGTGTCGATGGTCGCCTGCACGTTCTCCTGCGACACGCCGAACCTTGTGACCGATCTCGTCCGCACGCAGGGCGTGGCGGGCAACTGGGCGTGGTGGGCGTTCCTCCTGACCGGAATGCTGACCGTCTTCGTCTACGCGAAACTCTGGCGCCGCAGCGAGCTCTCCACCGACCTCGGCTTCTACGAGATCCGATACGCGGGAACGCCGGCGAAGGCGCTGCGCGGCTTCCGCGCCGTCTATCTTGGCCTCGTCTTCAACATAATCATCATGGGCACCGTCTCGCTCGCGGCGATCAAAATCGGCGCGACGATATTCGGCCTCTCGCCCGTCGTCACGCTCGCGGTCGCGCTTGCGTCCGTGGGAATATACGCGACGCTTGGCGGCCTGACCGGATCGATCTGGGCGGACTTCTACCAGTACACGGTGGCGATGATCGGCGCCGTGGCGGCCGCGTACTTCGCGGTGAAGATGAGCGCCCCCGACGGCGCCGGCACTCTGGCCGGCCTCTTCTCGAACCCGGCCCTCGCCGAAAAGCTGCGGATGTTCCCGGCCGTCTCCGGCGCGGGTTGGAAGTCTACGCTCATGACCGTCCTCATCCTCCCCGTGGCCGTCCAGTGGTGGGCCACGTGGTATCCGGGCGCGGAGCCCGGCGGCGGCGGCTACATCGCGCAGCGCATGCTCTCCGCGAAGGACGAGAAGAACGCCGTCGGCGCGGTGATGCTGTTCAACTTCCTGCACTACGCGCTGCGCAGCTGGCCGTGGCTCGTCGTAGCCCTCGCCTCGATCGTCGTCTTCCCGGACCTCGCGTCCCTCAAGGAGGCGTTCCCGAACGCGGCGGAGCAGTTCGTGAAGGACGACATGGCCTATCCCGCGATGGTCTCGATGCTGCCCACCGGCTGGCTGGGTCTCGTGGCCGCCTCTCTGATCGCCGCGTACATGAGCACGATCGCCACGCACCTCAACTGGGGTTCGTCCTACCTTGTGAGCGACTTCTACGTCCGCTTCATCAACCCCAAGGCCTCGCCGAAGAAGCAGGTCATGATGGGCCGCATCTTCATGCTCGTCCTCCTGCTGGGATGCGCCGGCATGGCGCTCATCCTCCAGAACGCGAAGGGCGGGTTCGACCTGATCCTCCAGGTCGGCGCGGGCACGGGCCTCATCTACATACTCCGCTGGTTCTGGCACAGGCTCAATGCGTGGAGCGAGATCTCCGCCATGGTCATCTCGTTCGCGGTCGCCTGCTTCTTCCAGTGGGGCGCTCCGGCGTGCGGGTTCGAGGCGTGGCTGACGAGCGGATGGCGCGCGGAATGGCTTGACCTCTCCGCGTGGAAGCTCGTGCTCGGCGTAGTCTTCACGACAATCGGCTGGCTGACGGTGACGTTCCTCACGCCGAAGGAGCCGGAGACGACGCTCAAGGCGTTCGACGAGAAGATCCGCGCCGACCTCAGGGAACTCCCCTCCGGCGTCCTCTGCATGGTCTTCGGCTGCCTCGCCGTGTGGGCCTGCCTCTTCGGATGCGGCTACGTGATCTACGGCGTGGGCGGACAGGGCACGTACGGTCTCGGCGCCGGCCTTCTCGCCGTCTCCGCGGCCGCCACCGTCGTGCTGATGAAGCTCGTCGGACGGGTGAAGCTTTCGTAACGACGACACTCGACTTTCCAACAATCGAAAAGGAGCAATCAAAATGAGCAAAGCGGGTTTTGTTGCCGGGGCGGCGATGGCCGCCGTGGTGGGAATGACGGGCTGCGCGTCCGACAAGGCGTGCTGCGGCGCGAAGGGCTGCGCCGCGCCCAGATTCGAAAACAAGGACTTCTACGTCGGCGGCAAGTTCGACGCCGACGGCATCAACCAGGGCGGCAAGTTCGACGCCGCGAAGGCGACGAAGGCCTATTTCGAAATGTGCGAGCGCTTCGGCTATCCTGTCTACCCCGCGCTGAAGGACGCCTCCATCACGAAGCCGGGACTCGGCTTCTGGGCGGTCGACTTCATGAAGGGCGACTTCATGCACTACGGCATGGGCGGCGTCATCTGGGTGGACGAAATCAAGGAAGAGTATTTCGGACACGACATCTACCTCCTCCCCCTCCAGTCCATCGCCGAGCACAGCCACGTGCCGGGCCACGTGAAGGAGAAGGACCGCTGGACGGGACAGGAGTTCGACAAGGACATCCCCGCGAAGATGGAGTCCTGGCTCGTCCGCCACGGCTGGGTCTACTCGTTCTCCGAAATCGGCGCCGACAACCTCGACGCCCCCGAATTCGCCGAGGCGAAAGCCAACCTCTCCAAGCTTCTCACGAAGGTCGACCCCAAGACGGGCAAGTGCCTGCTGAAGTGCCGCCACGTGGAGAAGTGGACGGCCGACGGCGTGGCGCACAAGCTGCCGAAGGTGCAGTCCTGGCACTTCCTGATGGGCGGCACCGAGGGCGCGATCGTCTCCGAGTTCGCCAACTTCCACGACGGCAACTGCAACCGCTACACCGTCTCCGGCGTCGGCTTCTGATTCCGGCGCGCGCTGAAGAAGAAGGAGATTCGAAAATGACGATCGAAAAGACGTACATGCACACCGGACTTCCCGTGGCGTCCAAGATGGACGGCATGACCTACATGGAAGGCCTCAAGGTCTGGATTGCGAACAACGCGGACTACTCCATCGAATACCTCTACTGGGAAAAGGACACGCCATGCGCCTGGCGCATGGTCGCCGAGCCGCACGTCGCCTACAAGGTGGCCGACGTCGACGCGGCGGTGAAGGAGGCCGTCGCCGAGGGCGCGGCCGTCCTTCTGCCGAAGTATTCGCTCGGCGGCACGTGCGCGATCGCGTACGTGGGCTATCCGAACGGCCCGCAGGTGGAGTTCTTCCAGGCCTGATTCCACA
Organism: uncultured Lentisphaeraceae bacterium; assembly: GCA_964386385.1. GTDB lineage: Bacteria > Verrucomicrobiota > Kiritimatiellia > RFP12 > UBA1067 > RUG572. Next base: position 29,941 of record CAYLRN010000010.1, read on the forward strand.
CGGGGCGGAAGGACGAGCGTCCTTCCGCCTCCACTTTCCAAAGGAGACTTGAAATGGCGATGAAGAAGTTTATCAACGACCCGGCGAACCTCACCGCGGAACTGCTCGACGGGCTTGTGCAGTGCTACTCCGACAAGCTGGCGCTGAAGAACGAGAAGATCGTGGTCCGCGCAAACCCCAAGCCCGCCGACAAGGTCGCAATCGTGACGCTCGGCGGCACCGGACACGAACCGGCCCTGGAGGGCTTTGTCGGCGAGGGAATGCTCGACGCATCCGTCGCGGGCGACATCTTCGCCGCCCCCGGCGGCGAGAAGGTCTTCGAGGCCCTCCAGCTGCTGCAGCGTCCGGCAGGAATCCTGCTCGTCACGCTCAACCACAACGGCGACCGCATGAGCGCGAACCGTGCCCTTCGCAAGGCCGCCAAGGCCGGAATCCTCGTGAAGGAGATCGTCGTCCACGACGACATCGCGCAGGGACCGCACACCCCCGAAGACGACAAGCGCGGCCTCGGCGGATGCATCCCGCTCATCAAGGTCGTCGGCGCCGCGGCGGAGGAGGGCAAGTCCCTAGACGAGATCGCCGAGCTCGCCGACTGCTTCAACAAGGGCATCGCGACGCTCTCCGTCGCCCTCAAGGTCGCCACACATCCGCAGAACGGACAGGAGATCGGCTCGATCGACGAGGACAAGATGGAAGTCGGAATGGGACAGCACGGCGAAGGCGGCGGCGGCATCATGCCGGTCAAGACCGCCGACGAGACGGCCCAGCTCATGGTCAACTCGCTCATCGAGGCGACGGGCGTGAAAGCGGGCGACAAGGCGTTCCTCGTCGTCAACGGCTCCGGAGCCACGACGCTGATGGAAATGCTCGTCGTCTACCGCGCCGCGAAGAAGGTCCTCGAGGCCGCAGGCGTCTCCGTCCTGCCCGGCAAGTGCACTGAATTCCTCACGGTCCAGGAAATGGCCGGCTTCCAGATGACGCTCTGCAAGTGCTGCGACACCTGCGCGGCCTATCTGGCCGCCCCGTCCGACGCGCCGTACTGGACGACGCGATAGAAGACGCATCAAGGCAGTTCCGCCGAAAGCAAGGAGATGGACATGATGATTTCAAGACGTGGCTTTATCGAGTCCGGCGTTCTTGCGGCCGGCGGATGCCTAGCCTCCGGGTGCATGGCGAATCCCGCGCCCGGAGGGCGGACCTACGTCCCCTCGGACGTGCCGGTCCTTAAAAAGGCCGGCCTGCGTCCGAAGGACGCCCCGCTCCGCATGGCGTTCATCGGCTCCGGCGGACGCGGCGGCGCGAACCTGAACGAGTTCTACGCCCTGGGCGAGCAGATAGTCGCGCTCTGCGACGTGGACAGAGGGCGGCTCGACGGCGCGGCGAAGCGCGTGTCCGAACGCTGCCCGAAAGTCCGCCGCTACCAGGACTGGCGCGAAATGCTCGACCGCGAGAAGGACCTCGACGCCGTCGTCGTCTCCACGCCGGACCATATGCACGGCATCTGTGCAATCGCCGCGATGGAGCGCGGCTGCCATGTCTACGTCGAAAAGCCGCTCGTGCGCACGTGGTGGGAGGCGGAGCGTTTCCGCGACGTCGCCAGAGCCTGCGACGTGATGACGCAGATGGGCAACAACGGCAACGGCTCAGACGGACAGCGCCGCGCCATAGAGATAATGCAAAGCGCCGTCCTGGGCGAGATTCGCGAGATCCACGTCACGACCGACCGGCCCATCTGGCCGCAGGGGCTTGAACGCCCCGACGGAAGCGATGTCGTCCCCGACGCGCTTGACTGGAATCTCTGGCTTGGCGTCGCGCCCAAGCGTCCCTTCAAGAAGAACGTCTACCACGCCTTCAAGTGGCGCGGCTGGTTCGACTTCGGCACTGGCGCAATGGGCGACATCGCCTGCCATGCGATGAGCTTCTTCTGGCGCGGTCTCGACATGCGCTCCGTCGTGAGCGCCGAAACGGTGAAGTCCACGCCAAGATTCGCCGAGACGTATCCCGCCGCCACGACGGTGAAGCTTGTCGTCGCAAGCGGCCGGCAGAAGTCCCCGATAGACGTCTTCTGGTACGACGGCAAGACCGGCCCCGACGCAGAGACCTGCCGCCGCCTCACCGACGGCAAGGCCGCAAGCGCGGGCGGCGTCCTCATCGCCGGCGACAAGGGCGTCTGGTGGAACGGAATGCTCATGATGAAGGGCGAGGCGAAGTTCGTGCGCCATCAGGACCATCCCGCAACGCGCGACGTTCCCCAGACGCTGCCGCGCGTCAAGAACCACCACTGGGAGTTCGCGGAGGCCGTTCGCGGCGGTTCGCGCCCGTTCTCCGACTACGACCATTCCGTCCCTCTCACCGAGGCCGTCCTGCTCGGCTGCATCTCCCAGCGTGTCGAAGGCCGGCTTCTCTGGGACGCCGCTGCCGGACGCTTCACCAATTCCGAAGAGGCGAACGCCCTTCTCAAGCCAAACTGCCGCTACGGCTGGACAATCGGCTGATGAACGGCGGCTTCAGCCCCTGGGCCAGGCTCTTCCGTCTGCCGAACCTCCCCACCGCGCCGGGAGACGCCCTCGTCGGCGCGGCGTTCATGCTGCTGCAGACCGGCGGCGATGGCGTCCCGCAGACGTTCGCCGCCGCGGCGGCCGCGCTCTTCCTGTACATGTTCGGGCTTGCGGACAACGACGTCGTCGGCGCTCCGTCCGACGGCGCGGAGCGTCCGATTCCGGCCGGCGAGATCTCCATGGGCGCGGCCAAGGCCGTCCGCCTTGTCCTTCTTCTTCTGCCGTTCGCAATCGCGCGCCTTTCCGGACTTGGCATTGGATGGTGGGTCGCGGCGGCGCTGCTCGTCGCCTCCGTCACGGCATACAACCGCCTGAAGTGGAAGTGGCTGATGGGTCTCTGCCGCGGCCTGAGCGTCACGGCGGGAGCGCTGGCGGTCTGCGCACCGGCGGCGTTAGACCATTCCTCGATTGCGGGAATGGCGTTCCTTGCAGTCGGATGGACGTGCTGCGTGGCGGCGATCACTTGGCTTTCGGAGGGAGAGGAATGCGCGTCAGAGGGCGTCAGCCGCATTCGCTACGTCTGGGGACTTTCGGCCTTCATCCCATGCGGAGCCTGCTTCCTTCTTCCCGATCCGGCAATGGCCGTCCTGCCGGCGACGGGGGCGCTGTTCGCATATCTCACGTGGTACGTCGCCGTCGCGCCGCTCGGACTTCCGCATGGGCCGGCCGTCCGCCGTCGCGCGGTCGGACGGACAATCGGTGCGCTGCTCTATCTCCAGATTGGCTTCATGCTCGTCGACGTCAGGCGGGAGCTTGTCGTCGCCGCGCTTGCCGTCTGGGTCGCCTCCCGCCTCTGCCGCCGCCTTGCGCCCGGAGTCTCAGGCTCGTGAGCACGCCCGTCGGAAAGAAGTCAATGACGATTTCTCGTTTACGTCCAGATGCGATTTCCCGTACAGCGTTCCACGTTTTCAACCCATAGGCAGGAGAAGAGATGAAAAGACGCGATTTTCTGAAAGGGGCGGCTTTGGCCGCAGGGTTCTGTCCGATGGCGGGGGCGGCGGCGTCTGCCGCAAACGGCGCGAGCGGAGTCGTCTACAGCCGGACGCTTCCCGTGAAGGTGGAGACGGACGTGATGGTGTGCGGCGGCGGCGCGGCCGGCGTTGCCGCCGCCGTATCCGCGCGCAGGGGCGGTGCCCGCGTGTTTTTGGCGGAGGGATTCACCTGCTTCGGAGGCATGGCCACGGCGGCGCGTGTTCCGATGTACATGCAGTGGACGGACGGAGTGCACGTGCTGGATGCCGGATTCGGCGCGGAGTTCCGGGAGCGGATCAGGAAGGCCAATGGACTTTCACGCGGAACGTTCCGCTTCGAGGTGGTCAAGCGCGAGTACGACAGGGTGATGGTCGAGGCCGGCGCGGACTTTCTCTTTCAGGCGCGCGCAATCGACGTGGTGATGGACGGCGACTCCGTCGACTGCGTCGTCGTCGCATCGCAGGGCGGCGTGTGGGCCGTCAAGGCGAAAGTCTACGTGGACGCCACCGGCAACGGCGACGTCGCCTGCCATGCGGGCGTCCCGTTCGAGAAGGGCGACGCGAACGGACACATGATGCCGGCATCCCTTCTCTCTTCGTGGGACGGCATCGACTGGGACCGCTGGGCGAAGGAGCGTCCGAACGTTCCGCAGCCGTTCGGCGCGGAACTGTCACGCGCGTCGGCGGACGGGGTGTTCAAGGAGCCTGACCTCCACATGACCGGGATATTCCGCCAGGACGGCGCCTCCGGCGTCGCCAACGTCGGCCATGTGTTCGGACTGGACGGCACGGACGACAGGTCGCTTACGGCGGGCTACGTGCGCGGACGCGAATCCATGCTCGAATACGAGCGCTATTTTCGGAACTACCTCAGGCGCGGACTGGAGAATGCCCGGCTGGCGGAGACCGCCGCGCTGATGGGAGTGCGCGAAACGCGCCGCATCATGGGCGACTACGTGATGACGCTTGAAGACTACATGAAGCGAGCGGTGTTCCAGGACGAAATCGGACGCTACTGCTATCCGATAGACATTCATCCGTCCACTGCGGACAAGGCCGCGTACGAACGCCACCGCGAGGAGTTCGACCGGCTTTACCGCTACGGGCGCGGCGAGAGCTACGGCATTCCCTACCGCATCCTTTGCGCAAGGGGAGTGAGGAATCTGCTCGTGGCAGGCCGCTGCGTGTCTACTGACCAGAAGGTGCAGGCGTCTCTCCGCGTGATTCCCGGCTGCTCGATCACGGGACAGGCCGCAGGACTTGCCGCCGCAATGACCGCCGCCGGAGCCGGAGACGTGCACGCGCTCGACGTGAAGGCCCTTCAGCGCCGTCTCAAGGACTTCGGAGCGTATCTGCCAAATGCCTGATGCGGCAATCGCCTGCAACTCAACCGCCCGATCTCGCAATCCAGAACCCTGCGGCGACTGCGACGAGTCCGAGCAGAACGCTGCCAAGCGCATAGGCGAAGAATGCGCCCCAGCGTCCGGACTGCGCGAGGGCGAACGACTCCTTCGAGAACGTCGAAAACGTCGTAAAGCCGCCGCAAAGCCCGACCGTCAGGGCGAGCCGCAGCGCCTCCGGCCATCCGAAGCGTTCGCTCCATCCGCCGAAGAGGCCTATTGCGAAACTCCCGCAGACGTTGACGGCAAGCGTCGACAAGGGGAACGCGGCAGATTCCATGCAGAACCCGACTGCATGGCGCAGGACGCTGCCGATTCCACCGCCAACGAACACGGCCAGGACGTTCATGCCATTGTCTCTCTACGCCTTTGTAGACGCGCCGAGCGCCCTTGCCTCCGCGACGAACTTCGTGCCGTCGATCGCGCCGATTTCGTAGACGCCGTCGGCGCAGACCATTCCCGCCTCCTTGCTTCCCTCGTAGCAGTCGAGAAATCCGCGCATGGCGGCGATGGGGCCGTCGAACTTGGCGCGGTCGTCGTCCTCCATCGTGAAGAGATAGTAATAGGTCTTGCCGGTGAGTTTTGGATAGATGGCGACCGTGCGGTCGAAAAGCGCCTTGAGCTGGGCGCTGATGGAGTAGTAGTAGACGGGCGAGGCGAGAACAATGACGTCCGCCGCCATCATCTTGTCCAGAACTTGCGCGGCATCGTCCTTGATGGCGCAGCGTCCGAGCTTCTGGCAGGCGTAGCAGCCCCTGCAGTAGCCGATGTCCAGATCGGCAATCCGCACCTTCTCGACTTCGTTCCCCGCCTCCTTAGCGCCCTCCGCGAAAGCGTCGCAGAGTCTGTCGCTGTTGCCGCCCTTGCGCGGCGTGGACGAGATTATCAGTATGTTTCTCTTCATCTGCATTCTCCTTCTTCTTGCAGCCCTTGATTGTAGCACAGCGCCGAAAAGCCGCGGAGTTTTTTTTGAGAGCCGCAGACGAAATCGCACGAATAAGGCATCGCGTAAAAAGCGTGACGGACATTGCGTCACGCCACGGCACGTGATAAAATGAAAGCATGAAATTGAACAATCCATTTGTCCTGACAGGATATCACGGTCCCGAATATTTCTGTGACCGAATAAAGGAGACAGAAAAGTTGTGCGCTGCGATTCGCAACGACAGCAACGTCACGCTATTGTCTCCGCGACGCTATGGGAAAACGGGACTCATTTGGAATTCCTTCAATCATCTGTCAAAAGACGACGAGTTCAAGACGATTTATCTGGACATCTTTGGGACCCAGAATCTCGCCGACTTTACAAAGGCGTTTGCCAATGCCGTCCTGGGGAGACTGGATACGCCATTGGAAAGAATGGGCGATGCCGCGAAGCGCCTAATTCAGAACCTTCGCCCCACTCTTTCCTATGACTCTTCGACCGGCAGCCCCTCCCTTTCATTTGACATCTCCCAGGTCCAGGCGGAACAGACGTTGTCGGAAGTGTTTGCATATCTCGCAAACCACGATTGTCGCACGGTCATAGCGATAGACGAGTTCCAGCAGATCAGAAACTATCCAGAAAAAGGAGTGGAGGCGACACTGCGCAGCCATATCCAGTTCGCCCAGGTCCGCTTTATCTTCGCAGGGTCCAGACAGCATCTCATGCGTGACATTTTCACGTCGCCGCAGCGGCCTTTCTACCAGTCCACGCTGATGATGCCCCTGGACGTCATTCAGGAAGATTCATATTACGAATTTGCGGACAGGTTCTTCGCCAACGCAGGACTCAAGCTGGATCGTGCCGCCTTCCATGCGCTCTACTCGCGCTTCAATGGAATAACATGGTACATGCAGGCGATTCTCTGGGATCTTTATGCCGCACACATGGACGTGACCGATGAATCACAGATAGCGAACGCCGTCAAGGAGCGCGTTCTCGCCAATGAATACGACCAGCAGATGATTCTGGAACTCCTGCCCGATGGCGCCAGACGGCTGGTAAAGGCGATTGCCCGCGAAGGAATGGTAAAGTCTCCGCAGGCAGGGGATTTCATTTTCAAATATGGTCTGCGGGCGGCAAGCAGCGTGAAAACCTCCCTTCAAATGCTTCTTGAAAATGAGATCCTGTATCGTGACAAGGACGGCTATGTCATCTATGACAGGCTTTTCGCGGAATACTTGCGTTCCCTGCCTTTATGACCAAGGGCAACACCCACTTGCTTTCACACGCGATTTAACATATAATGTCGTGCATTCAACGAAAGGACTATTGAACCATGGCCAATCTCACCATTTCCATGCCCTCTGCCGACAAGGCGGCCATCTCCGCGTTCTGCGATGCGACGGGCTTCACCATCTCCTCGCTCTTCAACGTCTTCACAAAGGCCGTACTGCGCGAACGCCGGCTGCCCTTTCAGGTCATCATGCCCGAAACGCCGAATGCCGAGACCATCGCCGCGATGGAGGAGGGCGACCGCATCGCCCGCGACCCTAGCGTGAAGGGGTACAGCGACCTCGACGAGTTCTGGAGGAGCCTTGACAAATGAAGTACACGGTCAAAAACACCTCGGCATTCAAGAAGGACTACAAGCGCGCGAAGAGGCGCGGTCTTGACATTGCCAAGCTGCAAAGGGTCGTCGACCTTCTCGCCAATGGCGAATCGCTTCCGGAATCGCTGCGCGACCATGCGCTGACGGGCAACTGGGCGCATCACCGCGAATGCCATGTCGCGCCGGACTGGCTGCTCATCTACCAGATCTGCGAAAACGTCCTCGTCCTCGAACTGACGCGCACGGGTTCGCACAGCGACCTTCTTGAGTAGGCGCGGAAGAAGGGCCGCTCAGTCTTCCTCGACTGCCGAATCGACGATTGTGCGCTTCTCCTTTGAAAAAGCGAGTCCAATGAGAGTGAGCGTCTTCCCGTTTCCGATGAAACGATCGGCGTAGCGGTTTTCCCTAATCTGCCGAATCGCCTCGGCAGCGGACTTGTCCAGTTTGAATTCAATGACATAGCAGTGCTCCGGCGTTTCCGCCGTCATGTCGATGCGACCGTCGTTCGTCTTGACTTCCGCCTCCACGGCGACGCCGATGGACTTCAGAATCACGTATACGATGGCCTGCCACATCTGCTCGTTCTGCCGGTCTGTGAGGTCGTACGGAATGTTCGCGAAAAAGCCCTTGAGAATCTCAAGAAATCTCGGAACGTCGTGTGCGTAGAGCGCCTTGGCCGCGTTCGCCTGGGCCGTCCGCGAAAAATCCTCCTCCTGCGCCGTATAGGCCGGCGCGAGCTGCGTGACAAAGGAGTCCGCCACCTCCGCGTTCGGAAAGTCGAGCGTGTAGAGCCGTCGGCGACCGAGCCAGCGGAAGCCCGCAATCGTCAGATAGCCGGTCTGGAAGAGAAGCGTCGTGAGGTCTGCCCTGTCTGGCTCGTACGCCCCAAGGACAGATTCATCCACATCCACCTTCGAGAAATCGAGGGGCCTTGTCTTGAGCGCGTCCACAAGAAATGTCGTCATCGCCGTCGTAGACCAGTAGTTACGAAGTTCGCCTGTCATGAGGCAGCGCCCAAGGGAGACGGGGTTGATGACGCGCTCCGCAATCGCGTTGAAACGATAGCCGTCGTACCAGCGTTCAATCTCCGCAAGTCCCTTTTCGTCCGTCCACCCGTTCGCCTCCGCGAAGCGGTGCAGGAGAACGGGCAGAAATCGAATCACCTCGCCGCGCGTGTAGCCGAAGAGCGTCGCCTGTGCGAGATCAAGCGTGATGTCCACGAGGTTGTTGAGGTCGGAGAAGATTGAGACTTTCGAGAACTTGCTGACGCCCGTGATGAAGGTGAAACGCTGCTTGCCCTCAAGCGTCTTTATCACGGAGTAGAATGCCTTGAGCGCGTCACGGAAGGAGCGCACCGCCGGCGTGTTGAGTTTTTTAAGGAGAGGCTTGTCGTACTCGTCCACGAGCAACGCAATCTGGCCGTCGGGCGACGTCTCCGCAAGGTCGCCGATCAGGTTCGACAACGTAATCGAGGCCGTCGCACCTTCGCGCAGGGGAACGCCGTTGCGGCGGGCCTCTTCCGCGAGGACGTTGGTGAAGAGGGACTTCAGTTCCTCGGCGCAATCGGGCTGGACGCTTCCGAGGTCGAGGTGAAGGACGGGCCACCGCTTCGACCAGTCCCACAGCGGCTCGATGTAGAGTCCCTTGAAGAGTTCGCGACGTCCCTCGAAAAGAGCCTGAAGAACCGAGACGGCAAGCGACTTTCCGAACCGCCTCGGACGGGCGATGAAAAACTGCGAACCAATCGACTGGTTCACGAGCGGCCAAAGCCGGTCGGTCTTGTCGACGTACGTAAACCCGGTCTTGACGAGTTTGTCAAACGAGAAGGTGTCCGTGGCGAGTTTTTCCATGCGGGAGATTATAGCACGTTCCGCCCAAACGGGGCAAACAGGGCATCGCCTTCCAAGAGCGCTCAAAAAACGAATCGGGCGGTTCGGAAAGCCCGAACCGCCCGATGGAGCGAACGCTGCGCTTCAGCGCGCGTCAGCCCTCGGAGGAATCGCTTTCCTTGTCGAACTGGGGACGGCGGCCCTTGTAGCACCACATCATGATCGGCGCGGCGATGAAGAGCGTCGAGAACGTTCCGCTGACGATGCCGAAGAGCATCGTAAGGGCGAAGTCGAAGATCGAGCCGTCGCCAAAGGCGAAGAGCGCGAGCACGGCGAAGAACGTCGTGAGCGAGGTGATGCAGGTGCGGCCAAGGCACTCGTTCATGGCCTTGTTGCAGAGTTCGCGGAGCGGCGTCTTCGCGTCCGTGCGAAGGTCTTCGCGGATTCGGTCGAAGACGACAATCGTGTCGTTCACCGAGTAGCCGACGATGGTCAGCAGGGCGGTGACGACGAGGAGGGAGACCTGACGACCGCAGAGCGAGAAGAGACCAAGGGAGATGAACGCATCATGGGCGAGGGCGATGATTGCACCGACGCCGAAGCCCCACTCGAAGCGGAACGCGACGTAGATCAGAATCGCGCAGAGCGAGAGGATGACGGCCCAGGCTCCGGACTTCTTCAGGTCGGCGCCGACCGTGGAGCCGATTTCGTCGACGGAGATCTGCTGGATGTCCGCGTCCTTGAAAGCGTCCTGCAGAAGCTTCGTGACATGGCCCGCGACGTCCTTGACACCCTTGTCCACAACGCTCTCGGCCGTGTAGCCGGTCTTGACGAGAAGCGTGGAGTCGCCGACGCCGTCCTGGTACTGAATGACTGTGGCGTTGTCGAACGGATCGAGCGTCTTGCGGATGTCGCCCACGGAGGGCTTCGCGTCCTGCTTGACCGAGTAGACGAGGGACGTGCCACCCGTGAGGTCGACGGCCAGCACGGCGGCGGGCGTCGTGAACGCGCGGAAGAAGAAGATGCCGAGCGTGAGGAAGACGAGCGAGAACGCGCCGATCGTCGCCTTGCGGCCGTACTTCATGAAGTCGATCGTCGGCAGCTTGGAGGCGAAGTTGAACATACGGAACGGCTTCATCGAATTGGGATTGACCGTCTTATCGAAGATGAGGCGCGTGACGACGACGGCGGTGAACATGGAGATGATCACGCCCGCCGTGAGGGTGATGGCGTAGCCGCGCACCGGGCCGGTGCCGACGATGAAGAGGACGACGCCCGTGACGATCGTCGTGATGTTCGAGTCAAGGATCGCGGAGAACGCATGGCCGTAGCCTTCCTTGATCGCCGTGCCGGCGGAGACCTTCTTCTCGAACTCCTCGCGGATGCGCTCGAAGATGATCACGTTCGCGTCCACGGCCATGCCGAGCGTCAGGACAAGGCCTGCGATGCCGGGCATCGTGAGGACGGGAAGCTGGAGCGAACCGGTGGCGCCCATGGAGGCGTCCTTGGCGAAGACGCCGAGGATATTCGCGACGAAGACGAGCGCTGCCGGCAGGAGCATGACGTCCAGGAAGAGCGCGACGTTCGCGACCATGCCGGACATTCCATAGTATATGGCCATGAAGATGGCGACGAGCAGGAAGCCGAGCGCGGCGGCTACCATGCCGGCCGTCTTGGCGTCTTCGCCGACGGTCGGGGAGACGGCGGATTCGGCAAGGAGCTTGAGCGGGGCGGGAAGGGCGCCTGCGTTCAGGTCGTTCGCAAGCTGCTGGGCCTCGGCGGCCGTGAAGTGGCCGGTGATCTGTCCGTGGTTCGTGATCTCGCTCTGGATGACGGGGGCGGAGACGAGCGTGTCGTCAAGGATGATGGCGAGCTGGCGGCCGCGGTCGCTGGGGTTCTTCGGCCCATGCGCGACGTAGTTGCGCGTGACGTCGCCGAAGAGGCGGGCGCCCTTCGCGTCGAAGGAGAAGCTGATCGCAAGGGAGCCGGCGGGGTCGCGCTCGACGCTTGCGGAGGTCAGGTACTCGCCGGTGATCGGCTGGGGGTTGCCCTTGGAATCGCGGGCGGGGGCGCTGCGGCTCACGAAAGCGGCGCGATAGGATTCGGCGTCCTCCTTCTGGAGCATGAACTGGTAGCGCGGGTCCGGCGTGTGGAACGCGGCGAGGCGGGAGGCGAAGCCGGGACGGGAGGCGATTTCCTCGTAGTTCGCGGCGCGGACGAATCCGGCGCCGCCGCGTTCGTACCCTTCGGGGCAGGCGTCGGTGGACATGAGCTTGTTGACGAGCTCGTCGTTGCGCGGATGCGTAAGTCGGAATTCAAGGAACGCCGCGGACTGGAGCGACTTCTTCGCGGCCTTGCGCGTCGCCTCGTCGATGCCGGGAAGCTGGACGAGAAGGCGGTGTCCCTTCATTCCCTGGATCACCGGCTCGTTCATGCCCATGCCGTCCACGCGGCGGCGGACGACCTGGATGATGCGCGAGTCGCAGTTGTCGAGCGTCTTGGCGATTTCGCGCTCGACGGCGCCGACTTCGTTGGTCAGCGACGGACGGGCGGCGACGATCGTCTCGCGGAGCTTGTCCGTGTCCACGCCAAGCGTAAACGACGTGCCGCCCTTGAGGTCAAGGCCGAATCGCAGCTTGTTCGCAACCGGGAACGTCACGTAGATCGAGAAGACGGAGATGATCAGCAGCGCCAACCACTTCCATACGTCATTCCTTGAATCCGAATTCATCTTTTGTCCTTGCGTTTTACCTTTGCAAAAATCGAACTTTGATTGTATCAAATCATCGGGGGGACTTCAAGCGTCGGCGGATGCGCAAAAAGAGGCCGATGCAGAAGACGTAGGCGCAGAGGCCGGCGCAGAAGAAGACCCAGGTGGAGACGGTGTTGGGGTCGCCGACCTGGTTGTCCTCGGCGATCCTTGCGGCGACGCCGAGACACGCAAGGACGAGGGACGCCGCGAGGGCAAGCGCAGTCCGCTTCGCGCTGAAGAACGGCGCGGACGCCGGCGCTGGACGGAAGGGGGTCACAGCGTCCTCGTCCACCTCGGATAGTCGGTGCGGAGCTCCATCTCGTCGCCGGAGAGGGGGTGGCGGAAATGGGCGGAAAATGCGTGGAGGCAGTGCCCGGCCATGTTCTCCACGGCGAAGGCGCCGTAGAGGCGGTCGTTGACGATGTGCATTCCGGCGAGGGCGAGCTGTGCGCGGATCTGGTGGGTGACCCCGGTGCGGATCTTCACCTCCAGGAGCGTCCGCGGCTCCGTGCCGGCGGAAGACCAGGCGACGGGGGCGTACTTCGTGACGGCGCGCATCGGCGCGGAGCGGACGGCGGAGCGCGCGCGGCGGACGTCGATCATGCGGCAGTAGGGGACGTCGGGGTCGTGTACAAGCTCGTTCTCAAGCGTCCCGCCGACGGCGTACGAGCCTTCGACGAGGGCGTAGTACGTCTTCTCCACGGCCTGTTCGGCGAACTGCGCGCGCATCGCCTCGAAGACGGGCTGGGTCTTGGCGACGAGAACGAGGCCGGAGGTGTCGGCGTCTATCCGATGGAGTGCGCCGGCCATCATCGGCTGGTCGCCCACCTCCGCGACGGCTGGCCATTGTGCGACGACGCCGTTCATGAGCGTCCCGCGCTCGCGCCACGTCAGCGGCTGGACGGGCATCCCGGCAGGCTTGTCGACCGCAATCAGCGAGTCGTCCTCGAAGATGGCGTCCACGTCGACGGAGGCGTCGGGGGAGACGCGGTTGTCGGAGGCCTCGGCGAGAAAGGCGACGTCCACCCTCTCGCCGCCGCGCAGCTTCAGTCCCTTGAAGCCCGGCCGTCCGTTGACCGAAACGCAGCCGCCCTCGCACGCCTCGCGGCAGAACGGCTTCGTGGAAGACGGGAAATGGGCAAAGAGGGCGGCGTCCAGACGGACGCCACCCTTTTCGACCGTAAACGACTCGCCCTTAATCATAGCGGTCTGTCATTATCGACGGCAACGGCCCCAGCCCTTCCCACGAGCGGCTTGAAGACCAGGGCAGATCCGAATCCTCGGCCGAATCCGCAATGCATCCCGCAAGAAGCCCGAAAGCCAGGAGAAGCAGGATGCGCGCGATGGCGGAGACGTTCATCGGCCGGTTCACTCCGCGAAGACAACATCGCCCTTCGCCGCCTCGGACTGCGCCCAGTTGCCAAGGACGTCGGCGATCACGAAGTTCTTGCCGGAGACGACCGAACGGAGGCGGATGCGCCCGACGAACTCGCCGGCGGGGCCCTTGAAGCCCTTGCGGCGGAGGCACATCTCGATCTGCGGCAGGGCGCCCTGCTTTTCAGGGCCGAGCATTTCCTTCATCGCGACGTCGGAGAACTCGACGACGGCGAACATCAGTTTGTTGTCGACGTGGACGAGCTTGCCCTTGTCGCCGACGGGAAGCGAGGTGATCGCGCTGGCCGCGCCGGAGGCGGCGGCCGGAGACTGCCTGACCGCATCGGCGAGCATCTTCTTCAGCTGGTCGACGAGCTTGTCCTTCTTGGCAAGGTCCTCCCGGGCGGCGTCCGTCTCGTCCTTCGCGCTCTGGAGCTCGTCCTTGGCGGAGGCGATTTCGGAGTTGAGGTCCTCGACCTGCTGCTTCGTCTTCGCGAGCTGCTCCTCGACGGCTTTCTTCGCCGCCTCGGCCTCCTCGACCTTCTTCTTCTGCTCCTCGCAGTCGATCTTGGCCTGGCGGAGTTCGGGCTTGAGCTTGTTGTGGTCGTTGGCGAGGGCTTCGAGCTTCGTGCGGACGTTGGCCAGCTCGGTGCGCGTGGTGTTGAGCTTGGACTGCTGCGCCTTGGCGCGCTCGACGAGCTGGTCGAGGAGCTCGGCGGCCGTGCCGGGACCCTTCTTCACGAAGTCGCCGGGGTTGGCGGCGTCGGCGATCTTCTCCCCGTCGACGCCCAGCTTGTAGAGGTTGCGGAGCTGGACGCGCTCGTTCGTGTCCCACTTGAACGTGTCGAGGTTGGCCTCCTCCAGCTGGGCGGGATAGTCCTCAAGCAGATTCTCCGTCTCGGGCGTCTCCACCGACTTGGCCTCGACCGGCGAGACGTCCTTGCGGACTTCCGGCACGGTGGTCGGCTTGGACGCATCGACCTTCTCGATGGTCCTCGACACCGTCACCAGATAGTCTTCCAGCTGGCGGTTCCTGTCCTTGAGCAGTTCCTTCTTGCCATAAAGCCCGAATTCAAAGTAAAGCGCGACTGCCGCGACAGCGAGGATCACGTATACGAGAGCGTGCACAGCTTTGTTCATGTTGTAGAGCCTTTTTTAACTAGCCAGATTGTCCTTGGCACGGACACACCGCGCCGTGTGGATAAGGATAATGGAATTTCCGCGTTTCGGCAATAGGAAAATGAAAAAACTTTCAGAGACGCATTTTGCCGGAACGCGGACGGTTCCGCCGCCGGGGCTTCGGTCATGGTGCGACGCCGCCGCCGAGGGCCTTGTAGAGGGAGATGAGGTCGAGCGTGATCTGTCCGCGGCTGATGGTCAGCGACTCCTCCAGGGTGAGGAGGGAGCGCTGGGCGTCGAGGACGTTGTTGAAGTCCGCCAGGCCGTTCTTGTAGAGGTCGTTGGAGATGTCCACGGCGGCGCGGGCGGCCTTGACGGCGCCCTGGAGCGACTGGTAGCGGTGGTACTCCTGGGTGTAGGCGCTGTAGGCGTTGCGCGTCTCGTCGAACGCGGTCTGCACGGCGAGCTCGTACCTGAGCGCGGCCTCCGCCATCTTGGACTCCTCGACCTTCATGTTGGCGACGAGGTTGCCGCCCTGGAAGATCGGCCAGCTGAAGCCGGGACCGATGGATGCGAGGAAGGAGTCGCGACGGAAGAACTTGTTGGCCTTCACGCTGTCAAGCCCCAGCGACCCGTTGATGAAGAACTTCGGGAAGAGCTGGGCGGTGGCGACGCCGACGAAGGCGACCTGCGCGGCGAGCTGGCGTTCGGCGCGGCGGACGTCGGGGCGGCCGCGCATCGTGTCCAGGGGGATCTCGGCGAGGCGCTGCGGGGCGACGAGCCAGTCGCGCTTCGGCAGGTCGCGCAGCATTTCGTGGAGGGAGCCGGGCATCGTGCCGGTGAGGATGGCGATCGCGTTCATCAGCCTCTCCTCGGAGGCGAGGAGGTTCGGAATGGAGGCGCGGGTCTGCTCGACGTTGTACTTGGCCTGGTTGACGGCGAGTTCGTCGCCGATGCCGGAGTCGAGGCGCGACTTGAGGATGTCGTACGTCTCGCTCTGGAGCTTCAGGTTCGCGCGGGCGACTACGAGGCGTTCCTGCGTCGTGCGCAAGGAGACGTACTGGCCGGCGATTTCGGACGTGAGGGAGACCCATGCGTCCTCAAGCGAGCACTGCGCGGCGTCCAACGTGGCGCCGGCCGCCTCGTACGCGCGGCGCGTTCCGCCGAAGACGTCGATCTCCCACGTCGCGTCGAAGCCGCTGCTCCACGTGTCGCCGTGGTAGTTCTTCCCAGTCGCCCAGCGCGAGCTCGTGAAGCGGTGCGCGCCGCTGCGCGCGTAGGTGCCGTCCATCGACACCTTCGGCATGAAGTCGGCCGCGCTGCCGACGAGTTCCCAGCGCGCCTGGACGAGGCGTTCCTGCGCCATGAGGAACGTCAGGTTGTTGGAGATGGCGGCCTCGACGAGGTTGGTGAGCACGTCGTCGTTGAACTGGTTCCACCAGCCGCGGATCGAGTCCGCGGTGATGGGTCTGCGCGGGTCTGCGGCCGCGTCGGCGGCCTGGAATTCGCCCGTCGCCGTCTTGTTCGTCGTCGGGTAGCCGGCGTCCGGGGCCGGGACGGCCGGCGCCGCGACCTCGGGCTCCCTGTAGTCAGGCCCCACGGACCACGTGCCGCACCCTGCGGCCAGCGCCAGAAGGCCGGCCGCGCCAATTGTCGTCAATTCGATTTTCATTTCAGTCCCTCTCCTTTTACTTTGAAGCGCGGTCCTTGAGCTGGCGCCTGCGAAGCGCCGTGACCTGGAAATACTCGAACACGTGCTTTACGCGCTCGCGCCACGTCTCGAAGAGCGCGTAGAGGCCCGGCACCAGCAGGATGCCGAACGCCACGGACGCGCCCATGCCGAAGAACTCCGTGATGCCGATGGCGTTGCGCGACGCGGCGCCGGCCCCTGCCGCGCACCACTGCGGGAAGAATAGGTTCAGCACCATCGGCAGCGTTCCGAGCAGCGTCGTGAGGGCGGTCATGAGCAGCGCGCGCAGACGCTCGCCTGCGGCGGACGCGGCGGCCTCGACGATGGAGTAGCCCTCCTGCTCCCTCTTGTCCTTCGCGAACTCGACTATGAGAATCGCGTTCTTCGAGGCGAGGCCGACGAGCAGGACGAGACCCAGCTGCGCGTAGATGCTCAGGCTCAGCCCGAAGAGCTTGAGGCCCACGAGCGCGCCCAGCACGGCCACGAAGATCGAGAGCATCACCGGCATCGGAATCGTCCAGGATTCGTACTGCGCCACGAGGAACAGGTAGCCGAATATCAAGGCAAGGCCGACGAGCGGCGCGGTGCTGCCGGACGTGCGCTGCTCCTGGAACGTGATTCCGCCCCATTCGTAGGCGAAGCCCTGCGGCAGTTCGGCCTTCATCAGTTCGGCGATTTCGCGGATCACGGTGCCGGTGGCGACGCCGGGCTTTGGCATGACGGTGATGTCGGCCGACGGATACATGTTGAAGCGCTTCATGATGCGCGGGCTGAGCTCGCGCGTAATCGTTCCGAGCGAGCCGAGCGGGACCATGCTGCCGGTATCGGAGCGCACGTAGAGGCGCTGCACGTCCTCCGGCGTGGCGCGGCCGGACCAGTCGGCGCGGACGGTCACGCGGTTCACCTGCGTGCCGAGGTTGACGTCGTTCACGTAGCGCGAGCCGAGGTAGTTCTGCATCGTCGTGTAGGCCGTGGCCACGGGGACGTGGAACATCTGCGCCTTGTCGCGGTCCATGTTGAAGCGAAGATGCGGGGTCTTCGCGGTGAAACCGGAGAACGCGGCCAGGACGTTCGGGTTCGCGTTGAGGGCCTTGAGCACCTTGCCCTGCACCTCGTCGATCAGCATCGGGTCGGTGGACTCGGTCGATTCAAGGCGGAGGTCGATGGCGTCGCTCGTGCCGAGGCCGGGAATGGCCGGGGGCATGAAGACGCGCCAGGCCGGTTCCGGTATCTTGGCTAGCTCCTTCTGGATGCGCTCCACCATCGCGCCGGCCGTCGACTCCTTCGCGCGGCGCTCGCTCCAGTCCGTCAGGTCGGCGACGAGAAGGCACTGCGATTCGCCGCGACCGCCCGTGAAGGAGAAGCCCTGCACGGTCAGGCAGCTCTTGACCTCGGGCATTTTCCGAAGCAAATCGACTGCGCGCATGGCGACGTCCCGCGTGCGGGGAAGCGTACTGCCCTCCGGCATTTCCATGGAGACGAACACCACGGCCTGGTCTTCCGACGGCAGGAACGACGTCTCCGTCTGCCGGAACATCTGTATCGATCCGAGAATCGTCAGCACGAGCAGGACGCCCACGAGCATGAGCCGGCCCGACAGCCAGCGCGCGCATCCGACGAAGAAGCCCTTGAAGCGGTCGACGCCCCAGTTGAACCACGCCAGCGGGCCGTGCTTGAACGGACGCGCCTCGCGCAGGAGGAGCGAGCAGAGGGCGGGCGCCAGGGTGAGGGCGCACACCGTCGAAAAGCACACGGCCGTGGAGAGCGTGACGGAGAACTGCTGGTAGATGCGTCCCTGGATGCCGCTCATGAACCCGATCGGCACGAAGATGCCGAGCAGCACCAGCGTCGTCGCGATGACGGCGGACGTCACATCGCTCATGGCCTGGATCGTGGCCTCCTTCGAGTTGAGCCCGCGCGTCTCGATCAGGTACTGGACGCGCTCCACCACGACGATGCAGTCGTCCACCACGACGCCGATCGCAAGCACAAGGCCGAATAGCGTGAGGATGTTGATGGAGTAGTCAAGAATGGCCATGACGATGAACGTGGAGCAGATCGACACGGGGATCGTGAGGCACGGGATGAGCGTCGCGCGCCAGTCCTGCAGGAAGATGTAGCAGACGAGCACGACGAGGATGAACGTGATGACGAGCGTCTCGACGATTTCGCTGATGCACATTCGCACGTAGCGCGTGGCGTCGTAGGCGACGATGTACTCCAGGTCTCCCGGAAAGTTGGCCTTCAGGCGCTCCATCTCCGCCAGCACGGCGTCCATCGTGGCGATGGCGTTCGCGCCGGGCTTCTGGTTGATGGCGATCTGAATCGACGTCGCGCTGTTGAACTGTCCGTCGAACGCATAGCTCTGCTCGCCGATCTCCGTGCGCGCGACATCCTTCAGGCGCACCATGCCGCCGTTCTCGTCGCGGCGGATGACGATCTCGTCAAACTCCTTCGCCGTCAGAAGGCGCCCCTTGGAGAGGAGCGTGTAGGAGAACGCGCCGTGCTTCTCGACCGGCGCGGAGCCGACGACGCCGAGCGAGGCCTGCACGTTCTGCTTGGAGATGGCGGCGATGACCTCTTCAGAGTTCATGCCCTGCGCCGCCATGCGGTTCGGGTCCATCCACACGCGGACGGACAGCTTCGGACCGTAGATCTGCGCGTCGCCGACGCCCGGCACACGGAGGAGCACGGGCTGGATGATGTTGTAGGCGTAGTCGGACATCTGCAGGCGCGTGAGCTTCTTGCCGGGCGTCTGCAGCGCGATGAAGCCAAGCGTATCCGTGGACTCCGCTCGGACGCGGCCGCCGAGTTCCTTCGCCTCCGCTGGCAGCTTCGCCTCGGCCTGCGACAGACGGTTCTGCACCTTGACGAGGTCCATGTCCTGGTCGGACTCGACCTCGAAGGAGACGGACAGCGAGTACGTGCCGTCGTCCGCGCATTCGGAGGACATGTAGATCATGTCGTCCACGCCGTTGATCTCGTCTTCGATCGGCGTGGCGATCGTGTTCATCACCTCGCGGGAATTGGAGCCGGGATACGTGTACGTCACCTGGATTTCGGGCGGCGTCACGCGGGGGTACTGGGTGATCGGCAGGCTCGTGATGGCCATCACGCCGGCGATCGTCAGCAGGATGGAGATGACCATGGCGAATCGCGGGCGTTCGACGAACACGCGCGAGAACGTCTTGATCTGGTTGATCGATTCTCGTATTGAAATCTTCATGGGTTGCACCTCTCGGTCGCGACGGGGAAGTCGCGGAAAGCGGCAGACGTACCTGGGCTACTTCTGCGCGGCGGCCTTCGCGCCCGCCTCGCGCTCCTCGTATGTCTTGTAGTTGGGGTCGTTCTCCTCGTTGGGCGTGGCGTCGGTCTGATAGACCTTCATCCCCTCGGCGAGCTTGCCCGTGCCGGAGACGACAATCGTCTCGCCCTCCTTGACGCCGCTCGTGCACGGCACCCAGCCGTCGGACATCTCCCGCGTCTCGACGGGACGCGCCGTGACGGTGTTGTCGGCCTTCAGCACCCACACGCCCACGTTGCCGCCCGGCAGGTCGAAGATCGCGGTCTGCGGGACGCAGACGAGCTTCGGCGGCGTCTTGAGGTCGGCGATCAGCGTGACGTACGTGTTCGGCACGAGAAGGCGGTCCGGGTTGGGGAAGGAGAGGCGCATGGTGATCGTGGCAGTCTCGGCGTTCATCGTGTTGTCGTCGAACGCGAACGTGCCGTCGCCCTTGTAGACGTCGCCCGTCGGGAGGACGATGCGCATGCGGCGGTCGACGTCCTTGCCGGCGAGAAGCGCCGTGCGCCAGGCGACGTAGGCGCGGTCGGTGAGCGGGAACGTCACGCGGATGGGGTCCACCTGGACGATCTTCGCAAGCGAGCCCTTCGACGGCGCCACGTAGTCGCCCACGTGCGCGGAAGTCTTTCCGATCTGTCCGGCGATCGGCGCGACGACGCGCGCCTTCTTCAGGTCGTATTCGGCGACGACGAGGTTCGCCCTCGCCTGCATGACGGAGGCCTTGGACTTCTCGGCGCCCGCCTCGGCGTTGTCGCGTTCGAGCTGCGTGATGCCGCGCGCGTCGGCCTTCTGCATTCGCTCCCAGTAGCGCTCGGCGCGGCGGGCCTCCGCCTCGGCGGCCTCCAGGTCGGCCTTGCGCTGGTTCACGACGGCGCGGTAGCGCTCGTCGTCCAGGACGTAGAGCAGCTGCCCCTCCTTGACGATGTCGCCTTCCTTGAACTTGACTTCCTTGATGTAGCCGTCCACCTGCGGCAGAAGCTCGACCTCCTGGACCGGTTCGGCGTGGGCGATGTACTTTTCGGGAAGATTGTATTCGCGCAGTTCGGCCTTCGCCACCGCGACGCTCGCCGGCGGCTGCGCGCGCTGCTGCGGAGCCTCGGCCTTCTGCGGCGTCATGTCGCGCACCATCCAGCCGCCGACCACAGAGGCCGCCGCCAGGGCCACCGTTCCAATGACGGAACCGATGGAGGAACCGTTCTTCTCAACGGACTTCGCCGCGTCTTTCTTCGATTCTGCTTCCATGCTCTTCACCTGTTCGTTTCTATCTGTTTTCCGTTCGTTTCAAAGAGTCCCACACGGCGCGGTAGGCGCCGTTCAGCGTCGCCTCCAGGTCGCTGCCGAGAAAGCCGTCTATCCGCGCGCGCACAAGGCCGTGCCACATCGCGACGCAGGCGTTCGCCACCTGGTCGGAGGCGACGCCCTCCCGCGCCCGGCCGGCGCGGACGTCGTTCTCCAGGGCGGTGCGGAAGGCGTGGATCGGGCCGAACTTGTCGTTGGCGAGGAGGTCTTCGCGCACTTTCGCCATCGTGGCGTCCGTCCAGCGGATCTGGCTTTCCATCAGCATGAAGAAAGCGGAGCCGTGCGCGTCCCTGACGGTCGCCGCCGCGTTCTTGACCATCATGTCGGCGACTTCGAGGAACGTCAGCTCGCCCTTCGGCTTCAGGGCGTCGATCTGCCGCTCGAACTTGTCCAGCATCTCGTCGACGAGCGCGATGAGAAGCGCCTCCTTCGAGGCGAAGTGCCAGTAGACCGCGCCCTTCGTCATCTTCAGGCGCGCCGCGATATGCGTGAAAGTGGTGTGCTCGTAGCCCTGCCGCGCAAAGAGATCGAGCGCACTTGCCAGAATGCGGGTGCGCGTCTTTTCGGCTTCGTCTTTCGTCTTGCGTGGCATGTTTCGTCCTAGTGTGGCTTTTCAAGGGCGCGTATTATACATACCTACTGGTAGGTATGTCAAGTGGCGCCGGCTTGACTTCGGCGGCGTTTTTTAGGATAATCGTCCGCATGAAAACAATGACAACCGCCTTTGTCGTAGCGGGCCTTGCGTTCGCATCGTCCGCGCTCGCCGCCCCGGCGACGCCGTCCGGGACAACCTTCGCGCGCGACGCGCTGCAGAAGTACGTGGACTCCGGCGAGCTGCCGGGCGCAATCAGCGTGCTTTACAGGAACGGAGTGGAGGAGGTCGCGTGCCTGGGCTACTCCGACGTCGCGAAGAAGCGTCCGATAGGGATGGACGACGTGTTCATGCAGTGCTCTCAGACGAAGGGCTTCTGCGGCGTCACGGTCGCAATCCTCGTGGAGGAGGGGAAGCTGAATCTGGACGACCCCGTGTCGAAGTACCTGCCGGAGTTCCGCGAGCTCTGGATCCAGGCGTCGAACTCCAACGGGGTGAAGACGCTCGTGCGCGCGAAGAACGTCCTGACCGTCCGCAACGTGATGAACCACACGGGCGGCTTCCCGTTCGAGCTTCCGAACGGACAGCTCATGGGCGGGTGGTCCCGCCGCATGCCGCTGCGCTCCGTGGCGGCGACGGCGGCCGCGCAGCCGATCATGTTCGAGCCCGGCACGAAGGTGCAGTACTCCAACGTGGGCATCGACATCGGGGCGGCGGTAGTGGAGAAGGTATCGGGACGGCGCTGGGAGGACTTCCTCGCCGAGCGCGTCTTCAAGCCGCTGGGCATGGTGAATTCCGGCTTCTGGCCGTCGAAGGAGCAGCTCGAACACAAGATTGAAATGTACGACTGCCAGAAGGGAGCGCCCGCGAAATGGCGCGAGCAGGCGGACTGGATGCAGCGTCCGTACGCCGACGACCGCGTGTTCCCAAGCGCGGGAGCCGGGCTTTGGACGACCGCGGCAGACCAGCTGAAGTTCTACAAGATGCTCATGAACCTCGGCGTGGGCGAGAACGGCGCGCGCATCCTCAAGGAGGAGACCGTCAAGTCCATCCTCGCCACCAGCACGCGCCCCGCCGGCCTCAAGGACCCGAACTACTCGCTCGGACTGAACGCGCCGCTCAAGGACCACGAGAACGCGACGTTCGGCCACGGCGGCGCATGGGGCACGAACTGCTCCGTAAACTGGCACAAGAAGGAACTCGTGCTCTGGGTCGTGCAGCTCACCGGCGGACCGCGTCCGTGGGACTCCGCGCGCTGGCAGGCCGCGAACGGCTTCTTCAAGGCGAAAATCGACACGAAGGGGGCCGACGCCTACACCGGCCGCCTGAAATGACCCGCGCGCCCTTGACTGGAGGCGGTGGGGTTTGATAGAATCTCACCACCTCTGAAAAGGGGAACTGAAAACATGAAAAGGAACCTCAAGAACAGCCTCGGACCTGCCTTCCTCCTTCGCGGGAGCGAAGCGGGCGTTCGTTGCTGAAATCCCAGAGGAGAATCCATGTCCCTCGCACGGCAGAAACGACCCCGCGAAAAGGCGAGGTCGTTTTTTGTTTGGGCGGCGGATGGACGGCAAAAGGAGCAAGTGAAAATGGACGGCAAAGTCAGATTCTTCGACACGACGCTGCGCGATGGCGAGCAGGCGCCGGGATATTCGATGAACATCGAGGAGAAGGTGCGCATGGCGCGCCAGCTCGAAGCCCTCGGCGTCGACGTCCTCGAGGCGGGCTTCGCCATCGCCTCGCCCGGCGACTTCGAGTCCGTCAGGCAGATCGCCGGCTCCGTGAAGGACATGGTGGTGGCCTCCCTCTGCCGGGCGCTGACGAAGGACATAGACGCGGCCTATGCGGCCGTGAAGGACGCCGCGCGGCCGCGCATCCACACGTTCCTGGCGACGAGCGACCTGCACCTGCAGTACAAGCTGAAGATGACGCGCGAAGCGGCGCTCGAACGCGCCGTGGAGGCGGTGAAGTACGCGCGCGGCCTGTGCGACGACGTGGAGTTCTCGCTGGAGGACGCCTCGCGCACTGACCGCGACTACATGTGCCGGGTGGTGGAGGCCGTGATCCGGGCCGGAGCCACCACCGTCAATCTGCCCGACACCGTCGGCTACGCGACGCCGAAGGAGATCTACGACATGGTCGCGAACGTGATCGGACGCGTCCCCAACGTCGACAATGCGGTCATCTCCATGCACTGCCACGACGACCTCGGACTGGCCGTCGCCAACACGCTCGCAGGCTTCCAGGCCGGCGCCAGGCAGGCGGAGTGCTGCATCTGCGGCATCGGCGAACGCGCGGGCAACGCCGCCCTCGAAGAGGTGGTGATGAACCTGCGCACGCGCCAGGACGTCTACGGACTCACCCACCAGATCAGGACGGAGGAAATCGCGAAGACCGCGAAGCTGCTCTCCACGATCACCGGAGTCAAGATCGCGCCGAACAAGTCCATCGTGGGCGAAAACGCATTCGCCCACGAGTCCGGCATCCACCAGCACGGCGTCATGGCGAACGTGAAGACGTACGAGATCATGACGCCCGAATCGGTCGGCGTCAAGAAGACCGAACTCGTGCTGGGCAAGCACTCCGGCCAGCACGCCTTCAACGCCCGCGTGGAGGCGTTCGGCTACAAACTGCCGAAGGAGACGCTGGACAGGCTGTTCGCCGACTTCAAGGTGCTGGCCGACCGCAAGAAGCACATCGAGGACCGTGACGTCGTCGCCCTCGTAGAGGCCGCCCTGGGGCATCGCAAGGTTGGCGAGAACGACTGGACGCTGAAGAACTACGTCGTCTCCAGCAGCAACAAGATGTACTCCACCGCCTGCGTCACGCTCGTGAAGGGCAAAAAGGAGGTGACGGAGACGGCCTACGGCACAGGCCCCGTCTTCGCCTGCATCCGCGCGGTCGAGAAGATCGTCCGCCACGAGTTCAAGCTGCTGGACTACCAGATCAGCGCCGTGACGGAGTGCCGCGACGCGCTCGGAGAGGTGAAGGTGAAGATCAGCGACAAGACCGGCGTCTACCGCGGCCTCGGAGTGTCAACCGACATCATCGAGGGTTCGATACTCTCGACCCTCGACGCCGTCAACAACATGCTCGGCGCCACCACCTCCCTCGGCACCGGCGCCGCCGCCCTCGTGCAGCAGACGTACGACAGCTCCGCCGGCGGCGGCGCGCGCGACATGCTCACCGGCGGACACACCGACAAGATCGACGACTGAACGGAACTTAACGAAGAAGGAAGAGAGACCCCATGGCAATGACGATGACACAGAAGATCCTCGCGGCGCACGCGGGGAAGGACGAAGTCCACGCCGGCGAACTGATCATGGCGAAACTGGACCTCGTGCTTGGCAACGACATAACGACGCCGGTGGCAATCGGCGTCTTCCCCAGCTTCGGCTGCGAGAAGGTCTTCGACAAGTCGAAGATCGCACTCGTCCCTGACCACTTCGCGCCGAACAAGGACATCAAGGCCGCGACGCAGTGCGCCACGATGCGCGCGTTCGCGAAGAAACAGGAAATCGTCAACTACTTCGAGGTCGGACACGACTGCGGCGTCGAGCACGCCCTCCTCCCCGAAAAGGGACTCGTCACCGCCGGCGACTGCATCATCGGCGCCGACAGCCACACCTGCACCTACGGCGCCGTCGGCGCGTTCTCCACCGGCGTCGGCTCCACCGACATGGCCGCGGGCATGGCCGCAGGCGAGACCTGGTTCAAGGTTCCAAGCGCCATCAGGGTCGTCGTCACCGGCCGCCCCGGCAAGTGGGTCTCCGGCAAGGACCTCATCCTCCACCTGATCGGACTGATCGGAGTGGACGGCGCCCGCTACCAGTCGCTTGAGTTCACCGGCGACGGAATCGCCAATCTGTCCATGGACGACCGCTTCACGATCGCCAACATGGCGATCGAGGCCGGCGCGAAGAACGGAATCTTCCCCGTCGACGAACTCTGCCTCGACTACCTGAAGACCCACGGCGCGAAGGAGCCGAAGGTCTACGCGCCCGACCCCGACGCCGTCTACGAGCGCACGGTCGAAATCGACCTCGCCGCCCTCAGGCCGACCGTCGCCTTCCCGCATCTGCCGGAGAACACGAAGACGATCGACGAGGTGGGCGACCTGCCCATCGACCAGGTCGTCATCGGCTCGTGCACGAACGGACGCATCAGCGACCTGCGCATCGCCGCCGAGGTGATGAAGGGCCGCGCCGTCGCGCCCGGCGTCCGCTGCATCGTGATCCCCGCCACGCAGCGCATCTGGGTGGAGGCCCTCGAGGCCGGATACCTCAAGCAGTTCGCAGAGGCCGGCTGCGTCGTCTCCACGCCCACGTGCGGACCCTGCCTCGGCGGCTACATGGGCATCCTCGCCAAGGGCGAGAAGTGCGTGGCCACCACCAACCGCAACTTCGTCGGACGCATGGGCCACGTGGAATCGGAAATCTACCTCGCCTCGCCCGCCGTCGCCGCCGCCTCGGCCGTCCTCGGCCGCATCGCCTCCCCTGAGGCGCTGTGACGAAAGCCCGGAACACCAAGCGATAACCCAGAAGGAAGACGTTTCATGAAAGTCCAGGGAAAGACATACAAGTACGGCGACAACGTCGACACCGACGTCATCATCCCCGCCCGATACCTCAACACGCCAGACGCGAAGGAACTCGCCAGGCACTGCATGGAGGACATCGACGCCTCCTTCGCCGCGACCGTCAAGCCCGGCGAGATCATGGTCGCCGGCAAGAACTTCGGCTGCGGCAGTTCGCGCGAACACGCCCCCCTCGCCATCAAGACGTGCGGCGTCGCCTGCGTGATCGCGGCCACGTTCGCGCGCATCTTCTACCGCAACGCGCTCAACATCGGCCTGCCCATCCTCGAATGCCCGGAGGCCGCGGAGGCGATCGCCGCCGGCGACGAGGTCTCCGTCGACTTCGACACCGGCGAGATCGTCGACGTCACGACCGGCCGCGCGTTCCAGGGCGAACCGTTCCCGCCGTTCATGCAGGACCTCATCGCCGCCGGCGGCCTCGCCGCCTACCGGCGGACAGTGAGAGATTAAGTGATTAAGTAGTTAACCGAAACACCCCGCCATATCGGGGAGGGTCGCGCTCCTGCGCGACCGGAACGCGAACCTTCACACAGCGTCGAACTCAACCACTTAAGCGGAAAAGGAAGGCTTCCATGCGCAAACTACTCTGCACAGGCCTGGCAATGGCCGCAGCCGCAACCGTTTCGGGAGCGGCGTTCTACGTCAATTCTGCGGCGAAGCCGGGCGGCGACGGCTCGGCGGCGCGTCCGTTCAACTCGGTGCAGTCCATGCTGGACGGCGTCCGCGCCGCGCGCGGCGGCGGACTCGTCGCCAAGGGCGAACAAGTGGAGGTGAACTTCCTTCCGGGCGAATATCCGGTGGGTGACGGCATTACGCTGAACGCGAACGACTCCGGCGCGGACGCCTCGGCGCCAGTCGTCTGGCGCACTCTCGGAGCGAAGCGCGCGCGCCTCGTCGGCGGCGTCAGGATTCCGCACACCGCGTTCCGGAAGGTCGACGACCCCGCCACGCTCGCCCGCCTTCCGGAGGAGGCGCGCGGCAGGGCGTACGTCGCCGACGTCTCGCCCTTCGTCCCCGGGAAAATCCCTGCGCTGGCGGACTCCTTCGGCGGAACGCCGGGAGCCCCGCTCCTCTTCGCGAACGGACGCATCGGGACGCTTGCGCGATGGCCGAACGACTGCTTCACGTCGTTCACCAAGGGCGTGGACAAAGGCGACCTCGTCAGCAGGCGCCCCGACGGCGGCGTGATGCGCCGCCCCGGCGCGTTCGTCTACGACAACCCGCGCGCCCGCCGCTGGGACTTTTCCGCAGGCGTGTGGATGAACGGGTACTGGACGCACGACTGGGACAACCATTCCGTCCGCGCCGCCGGCTACGGCACGGAGAACGGCACGAACGACGTCGTCCGACTCGCGGCGAACATCCCATACGGCGTCATGGGCGGGACGTGGGGACGCAAGGACCGCCGCTTCTACGTCTTCAACCTGCTTGAGGAGCTGGACGCGCCAGGCGAATGGCATCTCGACCGCGAACGCAAGCTGCTGTACCTGATTCCGCAATGCGGAACGCCGATGGCGGCGGACGCCGTCACGCTCGCGTTCTCGCAGAAGCCGGCGCTGTCCGCGAAGGGCGTGCGCAACGTCCGCTTCGAGCGGCTAGAATTCGCCTGCGGATGCGGAGACGGACTGTCCGTCCAGGGCGACGGCGTCGCCGTGGTCGACTGTCTCGTAAGCTGCTTCGGCGGTTCTGGAATGTCCGTCAACGGCAGCCGCAACCTCGTGAGGGGCGTCGAGGTCTGCAACGTGGGCCGCGCCGGGATGAACGTCCACGGCGGCGACAGGAAGACGCTGGCGCGGGCGGACACCCTCGTCGAGAACTGCCACGTCCACGACTACGCAGTCTTCCAACGCACGTACGCGGCCGCGTTCAACGTCAACGGCTGCGGCGTCACGCTGCGCGGGAACAAGGTCCACGACGCGCCGCATTCCGCCGTCCTCTACGGCGGCAACGAGCACCTCTTCGAGTCGAACGAGGTCTTCCGCGTGCTGATGGAGACCGGCGATGCCGGCGCCTACTACACCGGACGCGACTGGACGACGCAGGGCAACGTCCTGCGCTTCAACTACACGCACGACCTCGGCGCCGGCAGCGGCGACCACGCCAACACGATGGGCTTCTACTTCGACGACTGCGACTGCGGCGACGAGGTGTACGGCAACGTCTTCCACAACGTCGCGCGCGGCATCATGGTCGGCGGCGGCCGAGAGCATCCAATCCGCAACAACGTCTTCTCCCGCTGCCGCATCGGCCTCTCCATCGACTGCCGCGGAATGACGTGGAAGCACTGGAACTCGATGGAACACGGCGGCCCGTCGTGGATGCTGGAGGACAAGGCGAAGCGCCTCGACTACACGAACGGCGTCTGGGCAGCGAAGTACCCGCGCCTCGCGAACATCATGAACGACCACCCGCGCGAACCGCTCTACAACCCGGTCGAGAACAATGTGTTCATCGACTGCACGCAGCAGATTCTCGCCCTTGACGGAAAGGCCTCCGAATGCCTTCCGCGAATGGCGCCGATCGCCGGCAACCTGGTAGTCAACACGCTCGGGACGAACGGCGTCAAGGCGGCGAGAATCGACAGGAGAATCGAAGCGGGCTTCCGCGTCGTGAACGGTTCGCGCGAAAACCCGTTCGACGCCGGATTCGCCGACGCCGCAGGCGGAGACTTCCGCCTGAAGGACGACGCCTGGCTAAAACGCGAAATGCCCGCGTTCAAGCCGGTGCGCTAGCAGATGCGCCGGCAGACGCGTCAACTGCTGCAAAGTCCGGTGCCTTCGGGAAGACGTCGGCGGACGGCGTCAGCCTCTGAACTTCGCAACCGCGCGCTTGAAGCCTTCGGCCGAGCGCGCGATTATGTTTTCGTCTACGCTGCACGAGAGGCGGATGAACCCGGCCATGCCGAAGCCGCGCCCGGGCACGGCGAGAATGCGCTCTTCCTGAAGCGCGTCGACGAACGCGATGTCGTCGCCGCCAGGCGCCTTGGGGAAGAAGTAGAATGCCCCCTTCGGCATCGTGAACTCGATGCCGGCGTCCGTCAGGACCTGCGCCATCAGCCGGCGGCGGCGATCGTAGACCTCAAGGTCCACCGTCTCGTCGAGAAGCGCGGCGGCGAGGCGCTGCCCGATCACCGGCGCGTTGACGAAGCCGAGTGTGCGGTTCGTGAGCGTGACGGCGTTCACAAGCGTGTCGCCGTCAGGCATCGCCGGATTGAAGGCGACATAGCCGATGCGCTCGCCGGCGAGGGAGAGTGTCTTGGAGAAGGACCCCAGCACGACGGCATACGGCGTGAGAGGGAGGACGGGCGGGACGACGGCGCCGTCGTATGCGAAAGCGCGGTACGGCTCGTCGCTGAGAAGGAAAAGGGGACGTCCGTCCGCCAGCTTCGCGCGCTCCGCGTTCACCCTGTCGACGATTGCGGCAAGCCGCCTCATGTCTTCCGCCGCGTAGATGCAGCCGGTCGGGTTGTTCGGGGAATTGACGAGGATCGCGCGCGTTCTGGGACCGATCGCCCTCTCCATCGCGTCGAAGTCGGGCTGGAAGCCGGCGTCGGGATTCGAGTCGACGGTCTTCAGGACTCCGCCGAAATGTCCGCAGTAGCTTCCGTACTCGACGAAGTACGGCGCGGGGCAGAGAATCTCGTCGCCGGGATCGACGACGGCGCGGAAGAAGGAGACGAGCGCCCCCGCGGCGCCGACCGTCATGACCACGTTCCCCGCCGCGACGGGACATTCCTGCTGGCGGGAGAGATAGGCGGCGATCGCCTCGCGGACCGCGGGGATGCCGGCGTTGGGGCAGTAGCCCAGGCCGAGAGGCTGCACGGCCTTCGCGGCAATGCCGGCAAGGACGTCCCGCGTCTTCGCCGGCGGCGGCACGTCCGGGTTGCCGAGCGAGAAATCGCACACAGCGTCCGCTCCGAACTGCCTCTTGAGCTCAAGCCCCTTCTCGAACATCTTGCGGATCCACGACGAACCCGCCATCGACTGTCTGATCTGATTGGTTACCGTTTGCATGGCGCGCATTATACCACAAACGGCGGCGGACGGCGGGCGCGCGAAATGGCGGACGTTATCCTGTCATTTTCCTATTCACAAACCCCCGATTTTTCGCTACAATATGCAAACAATTGTTTTAGACCAATAGGAGTTATCGAACATGGCGAACATCAAAGGCGGCCGTGCCGCCCGTAAAAGGGACCGTCAGAACGCGAAGGCGCATGCGCGCAACGTCGCGGTGAAGACGCATTTGCATGCGGCGCACAAGAAGCTGTTCAAGGCTACGGACGCCGGCAAGATGGAGGAATCCGAGAAGCAGTTCAAGGATTTCGTGAGCAGCCTTGACAAGGCCGCCAAGAAGGGCATCATCTCAAAGAACACGGCCAGCCGCAAGAAGTCCCGCGCCCAGCTCAAGCTGAACAAGGCGATCGCGGCCGCTGCGGCGGCTCCGGCGGCAGAGGCCGTCGCGCAGTAAGGCGGCACGAGGAAGGAAAGCGCAATGGCAAAGAAGACCCTCCGCGACATCGACCTCGCCGGCAAGTGCGTCGTGATGCGCGTCGACTTCAACGTCCCGATGGCCAAGGACGGCTCGGGCAAGATCACGGACGACACGCGCATCGTCGCGGCTCTTCCGTCCATCCAGTACGTTCTCGACAACGGCGCATCGCTCGTCCTCATGTCCCACCTCGGACGCCCGAAGGGCAAGGGCTACGAAGAGGCGTTCTCGCTCAAGCCCGTGGCCGAGGAGCTTTCGAAGAAGCTCGGCAAGCCCGTCGCCTTTGCGGCGGACTGCATGAACGCGGACGCCGAGGCGGCCGCCCTCAAGCCCGGCGAAGTACTGCTTCTCGAGAACACCCGCTTCTACAAGGCCGAGGACGGCAAGGTGAAGAAGGACGACGAGAAGAAGGGAATCCACCTCACGGAAGAGGAGTTCCAGGCGAAGAAGGCCGAACTCAAGGAGAAGCGCGCCGCCATGGCGAAGAAGCTCGCCTCCTACGGCGACGTCTACTGCAACGACGCCTTCGGCACCGCCCATCGCGCCCACGCCTCCACGGCCGTCATAGCGGACTACGTGAAGCCCGCCGTCTCCGGCTTCCTTCTTGAGAAGGAGATCAAGTTCCTGGGCGACGCGGTCGAGAATCCCGTCCGTCCGTTCGTCGCCATCCTCGGCGGCGCGAAGGTCTCCGACAAGCTCAAGGTCATCAAGAACCTGCTCAACAAGGTCGACGCGCTCGTCGTCGGCGGCGGCATGGCCTACACCTTCCTGAAGGCGAAGGGCATGAAGGTCGGCGCCTCCCTGTGCGAAGACGACCAGCTGGAATACGCGAAGGAGATGCTGGCGGCCGCCGAGGCCAAGGGCGTCAAGTTCCTGCTTCCGGTTGACAACGTCGTCGCCAGCAAGTTCCCGGCCGAGAAGGACGCCTCCGACATCGAGATGAAGGTCGTCGAAGGCGACATCGAAGACGGATGGATGGGACTTGACGTCGGCCCGAAGTCGGTCGCCCTCTTCTCCGAGGCCATCGGCACGGCCAAGACGGTCGTCTGGAACGGACCGATGGGATGCTTCGAGTTCGCGCCTCTCGCAAAGGGCACGTTCGGCGTTTGCGACGCGGTTGCCGGCGTGAAGGCCCGCGGCGGCCTTTCGATCATCGGCGGCGGCGATTCCGTCAGCGCGGTGAAGAAGAGCGGCAAGGCGGTGGAAATGTCCCACATCTCCACCGGCGGCGGCGCCTCCCTCGAATACCTTGAGGGCAAGATCCTCCCCGGCGTCGCGGCTCTTGACGACAAGTAAGTCCGGCGAAATCGCACAATAATGCGAACGACAACAAATGCGCTCCGCCGTGGCGGAGCGCATTTTTTTTTTTAAGTGGTTAAGATAAGTGGTTAAGTTTGCGGCGGACGAGGACATCCGCTCTACCGATGAAACCGCACGATGGCAGGGCGGGGAGTCTTGCCTCGCACGGCGAAATAGTGGTGCAATATGGGAAGTGGACTTCCCATATTGCACCGTTTTTTTATATCTGCTATACTGATTTCCATGCCACTCAGCAGACAAATCGAAGCCGCCGTCAAGGCGGCTATGACGGAATACCCGGTCGTGACAATCGTCGGTCCGAGACAATCGGGTAAAACCACCCTGGCGAAAATGCTTTTCCCAGACAAGCCCTACCGTTCCCTTGAGAATCCGAGCGTAAGAGAACGCGCAGAAAACGATCCAGAAGGATTTCTCGCGGCATTCCCCAATGGCGCAGTCCTTGACGAAGTGCAGCGCCTTCCAACGCTCCTATCCTACATTCAGGGAGTCGTGGACGAACGCGGTAAAAACGGACTTTTCGTCCTAACAGGATCCAGCAACGTTCTCCTCATGCAGGGCGTCAGCCAGTCCCTCGCGGGAAGATGCGCCATTTTCACCCTTCTGCCATTCAGCCTGAGAGAGGCGAATGTCTGCATTGACGATTCAAACCCGATGAAATCCGTTCTTCTTGGCGGTTATCCGAGGATTCTGGCAAACGGCGTAAAAAGCAGGGGCTTCTTCGCAAACTACATCGACACGTATGTCGAGCGCGACGTCCGCCAGCTTGTCAATGTCCGGAACACGATGCTCTTTTCGCGATTCATCCGTCTTATCGCTGGACGCACGGGATCGATTCTCGACGAGACGTCCCTGTCAAGCGACTGCGGCATTTCAACAAAGACCGTACGCGAATGGCTTTCGATTCTCCAGACCTCATATATCTGCTTTCTTCTGCCACCATGGTATGAAAACAGGGGAAAGCGTCTTGTAAAATCGCCTAAAGTGTATTTCTACGACACCGGTCTGGCATGTGCCCTGACAGGAATAGACACGGTCGAACAATTGGAGCGAGACACGTTGAGAGGCGGACTATTCGAGAATCTCGTCATCGTCGAAACAATAAAACGGGCATACAACGCCGGCAAAAGACCAAACGTCTATTTCTACCGCGATGCCAAAGGAATCGAGGTGGACATGGTTGAACACGTTGGCGGCAGACTTCTCCCGACGGAGATAAAATCCGCCGTCACTTTCAATCCCATCTTCTGCAAGAACCTTGAAAAATTCCGAGAACGCTATCCTGACGTCTGCGAACGTCCAGCTGTCATCTATTGCGGAACGGAGAATTTCACTTTCAAGGACATCGCCGTCACGAGTTTCAGCATGAACGCATAAAATCAATAATGGGAGGAGCGCGTCCCTCCCATGCAATGCAATCTCGGCTTTCAGCGAAAAGTGGTGTAAAATGGGAGGTTTACTTCCCATTTTGCACTACTTCCACTTATCTGCCATACCTACATCAATGCCCCAATCAGCCCACCTTTACTGTGACAATGCCTCCCATGCGCTTTCGTCCGCGCCGTAATCTCACGATGGTCTTTTCGCATCCTCTCTGGTGTACCATGCGATTACGGCGCGGACGAAATCGACGACGAGGATGTACGAAAATCTCCCATGCCCATAATCGGAAGCCGCCTCATCGGGGTACGGAGAGGCGGCTTAATGCCAATATATAAGCATTAATCTCACAATATACTAGAACTATAGATTGTTCTGCGACCAGAACACGCGGCTGATGGCAGCGCACTTGCCTGTTTCGCCCCTTCGGTCAAAATAGTCCCACGCTCGTTTCACCTGCTGTCCCGCCCGAAAGGCTCTGCTTCGCCCTTCAAGGCCAAGTTCATCAGCTAACTCGGCGAAACTCATCCGTTCATCCCAGTTTTCTTCGGCTATGTCTGCTATGTCCTCGTACATTCCCATCGTTGTCTCCCTTCGCTTCTAACTTCATACTGACAACCCATCTGTGCGTCCTAGTTCCAGTAACGCTCATTGTTTGGGTTAAGCTGGTTTGCACGATTGTTCATCCGCGACCGATACGCAGAACTGCTTGGATTGAATTGATTGGAATGATTGTTCCTGTTCGCCCGATATGCGGAATTGTTCGGGTTGCATTGGTTCGCATAGTGATCGCATTGTTGCTTCGTATGCGTATAACTAGAAACGCCTTTTCTAGACATTTTACTCTCCTTTTCTTTAATCACTCCAACTTCGGCTTCAGATTGACCAACCACTGGCATTCTCGGCCGACACAAGGAACAGTTTACTCTTTTGTTTTTTTTTTCAAGTAAAATCGCAATATTTATGTGAAAATGTGATTGAGGCCATAATTCGCAATGTCAAGTGGATTTATTGCTTATTGGCACTTTATTGTTGTTGTCATAGATAATGAGCCACTCGCATTTGCCACCGCTTGTGCATGATGACATGCCTGTATGTGTCTGCGGAACAGCCCGAAGCCGCTTGCGCGGGCACGAAAGGCCATTCCAGTACGAAAGGAACGCGCTCCTGCGTGTCCGTTCTCGCAATACCACTTTCTGCTTCGCTCACATAGTAGAGCTACACTCCACGATTCCGTGTCCCTAAGGGTTTTCGCCCCTTTTCGTGTCGACACCGCAGCCCCTCCTCCACCTTCAGCATTTTCTGCGTTTCGCAGGGCTTCTGTCGCTTCCATGACAATATCCAACTGAACATGATATATGCCAATTATCCATGTTCAGCATAATAGACTACCACAGACCTGTACGCATTACCATCAGCACTGTTTCTACACTTTCTGACATTTTCCATCCCGCTTTCCAAAAGAATAACGACAACATTGAGATTATGGTGAAGGCGAAATATCTCAAATCACAATGAGCCGTGTACAACGCTCCGAGTCGTGCGACATCCCCCCACACTGTCCTCACTTCATAATCAAATGGATTTCGTCCGCCCCATAATCTCAAGGCAGATGAAGGAAAATCCATAGGATTACAGCGCGGACGAAAACTGTGAACTGTGGCGAAGACGCGGACATGGAATGGGAGGATGTAAGATTACTGAGAGGACGAAAATAATGAAGATTGGGATTATTCGGCTGTTCAAGTTTTTTGGGGAATGGGTGGAGGCTATGGTTTCAGCGCCGTAATCTCACGACACGAAAAAGAAGGACAACGAAGTCATCCATGAGATTACGGCGCGGACGAAAGATGTGGGCGAAGACGCGAACATGAAACGGGGCGGAGTGAGATTACGAGGCGGACGAAAACGATAGAGACTGGGATGATTCGAGCGACATAACCCTTCAAAATGCCATCATTTCGCCTTGGCGTGTTCTTTCAATGCGCGTAAGTCGGTCTTTCGTGTTCAAAATAGGCGATATTGAAAACATGCTTTCAATACTGTCACATTTCTGATACAATGGCACTTGGAATCTCGAAAAAGCAGGAGTTATGGCAAGATGATCAGGATTGTGCAAGAAGATATCACGAGACTGGCGGTCGACGCCATCGTCAATGCGGCCAATCAGATGATGCTGGGTGGAGGGGGAGTTGACGGAGCGATCCACCGCGCCGCAGGGCGTGAGCTCTACGAAGCGTGCCTCAAGGTGCCGGAAGTCCGCCCGAACGTGC
Source organism: uncultured Lentisphaeraceae bacterium (assembly GCA_964386385.1). Classification (GTDB taxonomy): domain Bacteria; phylum Verrucomicrobiota; class Kiritimatiellia; order RFP12; family UBA1067; genus RUG572. Next base: position 65,421 of record CAYLRN010000010.1, read on the forward strand.
GGTGTCCAACCGGAAAGGTACGGATTACGCCGGCTTTCAAACTGTCAGCCAAGTTCGTCATCCACACCGTCGGTCCGGTCTATCGCGACGGGATGCACGGCGAACCAGAAAAACTCGCAGATTGCTACCGCAACTCCCTCGTCATCGCGGCAGAGAACGAGTGCAGGTCAATTGCCTTTCCATGCATTTCGACGGGAATATACCACTACCCAATCGAGGATGCAGCAGAGATTGCCATTCAAGAAGCAAGGGAATTTTTGATCAAAAATGAGATGGAAGTCATATTCTGCTGTTTTACTGCACACGATGCGGCAGTATACGAACAACTGCTGAATTGACAGAGCGGAAGACCAATGGATGTAAAACTGCAGCCTCAACGCGAAAACTCGGGAAAAGACGCGAAAACCCTTCGGAACATGGAAAGTCGGGAGGGATACACTCATGCGCGACAGAAGCGAGAGGGATGATGCGGCGGGGCGAGACGCCCCGCCCTACCAAATGGCGAAACAAATTCCATTTCGGTAGGGCGCGACGTCCCGTCGCGCCGTTTCGCCGATGGCGGCGGACGAGGACATCCGCCATCCAATGACGAGCGCAAAGAGCGTAGTCTTCGTTGCGGAATCTTTCGTCCGCTCCGTAATCTCACGACACGCGAAAGGAGGACAGCGAAGTTCCATTCATGAGATTACGGCGCGGACGAAATCTGTTTGCAGGACGATTCACTTTCACTCCCCCCCCCCCCGATTTTGACCGCGAAACAATCTCCAACCTCCGCGCCGACAATCTCGTCCGCTCCGTAATCTCACGAGGGGGCTATTGAATTTTTCACCCATGACGATACCCACAGACTTATAAAATTCCGTGGGTGGTTGAGTGCCGGCATCATTTCTGCATTTTACATTTAAAACTTCCAAAATTCCTCTTGGATGCCGCATCGGCTCAATTGCGACATAAATCTAAGCCCTCCTTCAGTGTTTTCAGGCTCGCAGGGTTTCATTGTCTTCAGTGGCAAAACACGACATCGAAGCAGAAGACGACGGACGCGCAGAAGCGCCCCTTCCATGCGAACGCAAGGGGGTGGACAGTCTTTCTTGTCTGCCACACAGGGCAAAGTCTACTGGAAAAGCGTCTTCAGCTCGAGAAGCTCTCGGCGGCGGGCGGCGGCGTAGACGACAATATCCGTATCCTCCGGAATGACCGAGGTGACGTACGGCGTCCCGCATATCTCGCAGCAGGCTCCGTCGTTGAGCGGAGCGCCGCAGTTCGGACACCGCTTCTCAAGAAACTCCCCGCAGTGCGCACATCTGTCCCCACCATGCGGAGATGCGGATTTGCGGTTCGGACGGAAGAACAGAGTTCCCGCAACGACATACGGGACATTCGACGGACAATGGCAGTCAGGGCAGAATCCATGCAAGATCTGCGCATTGAAAGCGGATGCTGCCACCGCCTCGACGACATCGCCATTCTCGGACTTTGGGGGCTCAAGCGGAATGCCGAGATAGTCCGATATCTTCTTCACGGTGTCGTCGGAAATCTTCGTGGTCATCCCGCCTTCGAACATCGAGATGGCCGACTGCCTGCAGCCAACGGCCTTTGCGAGGGAAGTCTGGTTGAGACCCCTTGCAATGCGCGCGTCCTTGCAACGACGGCAAAACTCTGGAGACAGGTTGATCACAGTGGCGTACAGTATGCTCTTTTTCGTGCGGAAATACAACCCCCAAGATATCAACAGTTATCAACACCATTCTTATGATATTGCCTTTAAAGTTATAAACACCTGTTGATATGTCTGTACACAACCCTTTTTATCAACACCTTGTGATATTTCTGTTGATAAGTCTCTAATCCAGTTCTTGTCGATGATGACAGTGATGGAAACGGACGATGGATAGCGGAAAGGCCGTACGCATGGGCGACCGAAACAAACAGAAGACGGCGAACGAGTAGAAACGCGTCCCTCCCGCAATTGCAATGTGAGATGGAGTTGTTGTTTTACCACAAAATCGCACGAAAACCTTGCGAAACACGAAAATGGGCTACGAAAAGTGAGTGGCCTTCGTGTCCGCGCAAGCGGCTTTCGTGCGGTTTCGTGCTTGCCCCGCAGGGCGTTTCAATATCGTTCAACGTTCTTCCGCGTCCTGTAAAGCGGGTTCAACCGCCGGCTCTGCGGCAGTTTCACCAACGATGGCGGATTCTGCGGAGACGGCAGATTCCACCGCATGAGCAGGTTCAATGGGAGTTTCCGCAGTCGCGGCATATTCTGTGGATGAGGTTGATTCTTCGGACGCGGCGGATTCCGCTGTCGGAGCGGGTTCAACGGGAGTTTCCGCGGAAGTGGCGGATTCAGTCGTCGAACTGGATTCAACTGCGTTTTCCGGCAAAACCTCCGATTCAGCGGAGTTCTCCTCCATGACAGCATCCATTTGGAGAGGCGTGAAAGGCGTCGCCGCTGCGGCAACCGGTTCAGAGGGGTTCTCGCCAGGCTTGATCCCCTTCTCCTCGCAATTCGGATAGACGAAGAGACGGCATTCTATCGGGCCGTTGTAGAACGGAATCTTCACGACGTAGTAGAGGTTGACCATTCGCGACAGCGAAGGGCTTCCGGTCAGGAGGCCGCCGGTGTAGCCGGCGCACTTTTCGCTCATGAAGACGCCGATGCGCTCGTAGTCGGAAACCAGGCTCTCTGAATCTCCGAGGCGGATTCCGTATTCCGGATTGACGAACACGACTCCCTTACCTTCTGGAATTGGCGTATCGGCGAAGTCGCACGTCTCAAAGTGGATGTACTGGGAAACACCGGCCGCATGGGCGTTTATCTGGGCATTTTGGACGGCTTCCGGTGAAATGTCTGTCGCAATGATCGGCGGCACTTCATTCGGGGTCTCCTTCTCGGCCGCCTCAATCACCATGTCGCGCCATATCTGCTCCGGCGACGCTCCGAAGCGCTGGCGGGGAGCGGAGCGCGGGGCCTTCTCGTTCGGTATGATCCGTTCAAAGCCCTTGATGTGCATGAACGCAAAGTGCGAGCGGAGCGAGCCCGGCGCACGGTTGAGGGCCGTCAGGGCCGCTTCGATCGCGGGGGTTCCGGAGCCGCACATGGGCGAGACGAAAGGCGTCTTGCGATTCCAGTGCAAGGCGTCGATGCATGCGGCGGCAAGTGTCTCCTGCATTGGAGCGGAGCCGGGAATCTTGCGGTAGCCGCGCTTGGAGAGCGGAGTGCCGCTTGTGTCGAGATAGACTATGGCCTCGCGGTTTTCCCAGTAGAGAAACACCGCGGCGCCCATGTCGTAGTCCGAACCGGAATCTGGGCGTCGGTCGAACTTCATCCTCATCCTGTCGACGATGGCGTCCTTTGCAACGAGTGACGGAAGGCGCGTGTCCCGCACGGTATCGTTGTGGACAATCGACGAAACGGACACGTAGCCATCTGGCTCAAGCAGGTTTTCCCAGTCTATAGACCCGACCTTCTCGTACAGTTCGCGCACATGGCGGCAGGTGGTCCGAAGAAGCGGAACCAGCACTCGATGCGCGGTGCGCAGACGCAGATTCAGGCGGAAGACGTCGCGCATCGCCCCGGCGACGACGACGGTGTTTTCCGTCACCTCGATCGGGCGATATCCCATTTCCACCACTTCGCGCTCAGTCCATTCCGACAGTCCCTTCGCGCATGACAGGATTATCGGGTATCTCTTATCCGTCCAGATTCTCATTTGACGTAGCCGGGTTGCTGTGTGGGAACGATCAGTTGACGCGAAGAGGCATCATGACGTAGAGGAACGGAATGGAACACTTCAAAAGCGCGGGCTGCGTTCCGCTGTTGAGTTCGATAGTCACTTCGTCCTCGTCAATCGCCTTGAGAGGCTCGATGACGTAGCTGGGATTGAAGACGATCTCTATGCGCTGGCCGTCGTACTTGATGGGCACGATGTCGCGCGCGGAACTGCCGTCGCGCGTAGTCGCCGTGACGGTCAGCTGGTTGGAATCGAATGTGAGCTTGGTGGAGTTGGTCTCGTCCTGCATCATCACGCTTGCGCGTTCAAGGGCGGAGAGAAGAAGCTGACGGTCGATGGCGATGTGCTCGGCCGTTTCGGTCGGAATGACCTGGCGATAGTTCGGATAGACGCCATCGAGCAGTTTGGAGTAGATCCATGTGTCTCCGAGATTGAATGCGACCTGCGACTGCTGAATCGTTATGCGGGCGTCGCCATCGCCTGAAAGGGAACGCTGAAGGTCGGCGACGACCTTAGAAGGCAGGATTATGTCGCGTTCCTCCTCCGCGGGGACGTCTATCTCATGTTCGATCAGGGCGAGGCGGCGTCCGTCCGTGGCAACCATCGTAACCTTTCCGTCCTTGAACGACACGAGGACTCCGCGCAGATTCTTGTGTGTGTCGTCCTGCGTCGCGGCATACGCGGTCTTGCGGAGCATTTCGCGGAGCGTCATCTGCGGAAGGACATATTCAAACGAATCCAGATCCTCGGGCAGGACGGGATAGTCCTTCATTGACATTCCGGCAAGGTTGAACGTCGCAGACCCCGCGTTGACGACTGCGACGTCCGCCGCGTTCACCTCCACTTCGATTGGCCCCTCGGCGGCGGACGAAACAGTGTTGAAGAGGAGCTTCGCGGGCAATGTCGTGCCTCCCTCGGCGATCGTCTCGCACTGGACCATCGACCTGATGGAGATGTCCATGTCAGTCGCCGTCAGGAACAGCTGGTTGTCCTTGCACTTTAGAAGCACGTTCTGGAGAATCTTCATCGTGCTCTTGTTCGTTACGACACTCTGCACCTTCTTCAGGCCATCAAGAAACTTTGAACGGACGATTCTGAATTTCATGGTCTTTTACCCTTTAAGCGTTTGGATGATTTTACCTATTATAGGTAATGAAGTAAAGAGTTAATTACTAGTATCAGTAGAAGTGTCGATAACGTTGACAACTCGACTGCAGCCCGCATTTAAAGGGGTGGCGACGCCATTTTGCCTGTTGAGAACTTTTTAGACATCTTTAGACATCCGTTGACAAGTCAGGTTTCGCCGTGACTTCTGTTGACAACGGCGCGAGTTGTCTACAGCTTGCACACATGCTGGCTACAGGTTGTCACCGCTTCCTATGTCGGCAAAGCTCCTGCCAAGCGCGTTGAGGACGCCATCGACGGCGTTCTTCAGGTCTGCTTCGACGTCGAGGCGCTTCTGTATCGCCTGAATGCCGTGGTAGACGGTTGCGTGGGTCTTCGTGAACGCGGTCGCGATTTCCGGAAGCGACTTTGTGGTGAGCTTTCGTGAGAGGAACATTGCCACCTGCCGCGGCGTCACGAGCGTCTGTGTGCGCTGCGAGGAGAGAATGTCGGATATCTTCACGCCATAGCGCGTGGCGACCGTCTGCATGATCGTCTCAATCGACAGGTCTTTTATCGTCTGTTCCTGTTCGATTGAATCCCTGAGAAGATGCTGCGCTATCTCCACCGTGAGCGGAATGGTTGGGTTGAGCTCTATGAACTTCACCACGCGGCGCAGCGCTCCTTCTATTGCGCGGACGTGCGACGTGATGTTCTTCGCGATGTACGCCAGGATATCGTCAGGAACGGGGCGGTTGGCCCATGTAGTCGCTTTCGTCTTCAGAATGGCCAGACGCAGTTCATAGGATGGCGTTTCTATCTCTACGACCATGCCCTGCTGGAATCTGCCCGTTATGCGCTCGGTGAAACCCTTGAGGTGCTTCGGGGCGACGTCGCTCGTCAGCACCATCTGCTTGTGGTAGAGCATCAGTTCGTTGAAGGTGTTGAAGAATTCCTCCTGTATTTTCTCCTTGCCGGCGATGAACTGGATGTCGTCTATCAGAAGAAGGTCCACCTTTCTGTAGCGTTCCCGAAATGACGAGACCTCCTGGTTTGCAAGGGCGCTTATGTAGTCGTTCAGGAACATTTCAGCGGTGGTGAAGCAGACGGACTTGTTGGGGCTGCATTTCAGGACATGGTGTCCGATGGCCTCCATGAGGTGCGTCTTCCCAAGACCCGTACCGCCATAGATGAAGAGCGGATTGTAGGAGGTGCGCCCAGGTCCTTTTGCCACTGCAACCGCCGCGGAATGGGCGAACGAGTTGGACGGACCCTCCACGAAGTTCGCGAACGTGTATTCCTCGTGCAGTGGCAGGGTCGAGGGAATCGACTTGATCCGCGGTTTCGTCCTTGGGGAGATTTCCGCGGCTTCCGCTGGCGTCTTGAGAAGCGTCGGAGACGGCACGGCGGAGACGTTCTGACTGGGGGCGGCGCCGATGGTGAAGACGACGTCCTCAATGCCCGCAATGCCAAGCTCGTGGAATGCGTTCAGGAGGGGTTTTGCGTAGAGGGAGGTGAAGAGGTCCGCCTGCATCTGTCCCTCGACCGCTACGATGACTTTTCCGTCGATTACCTCGCGCGAGAGAATAAGCGGAAAGAGGCGGTCCATTTTGCTCTTCGCCTCTTCCGTTTCAAGCGAATCTCGCATTTGAAGGGAAATGCTCCGCCAAAGAGCGTCTGTAAGATTTACTTCCATTGACGTGGGAACGTTGAAATGTTGTGGTGAAGTTGGAAGGCGTACCTAGTTGAACCTCTCGAAGAAGTCGCGCATTTCACCTTCCGTGCGGCAGGACACAAGTTCTTCGACGTGTCCGTGCAGAAGATTGGTGATGAACGCCATCACCTTGAGGTACGGTTCGCCGGCCTTTTCGGGCATGAGCGTGAGGACAATCGTCTGGATGCGCGAATGATCTATCGTCTCCCAGTCGGGAATCGCCCCGTTTTCGTTTTCGGTGTTGTCTACAAGCGCAACCGCGCCCATGAGACGGCGCACTTCGTTGGTGCGTCCATGCGGAACGGCTATTCCGCAGTCCAGACCCGTCGCCATCGACCTTTCACGCATCATGATCGATTTCTTTATCTCTTCGACGTCTCCTACTTCGTCCGGATGACGATTCTTCAAGGCGCACACGATTTTGTCGATTGCCTCCTCTTTCGAGTTCGCCTTGAGTCCTGGAATCATCAGAAATTCGCGTACGCATGAAACGGCAGCGGATGAGTTCGACCTTTTGCGATTGAAGCGCATCCTGCGCCGGGCAAGACCCGAAATCGCGAAAAACGCCAGACATGACAGAGCGGATGCGCAGACGGACGAGACAGCGGCCATGGAAAGAGCGAAAATGGACAGCGATTTTTCAAAGACGGAAAATGCCACTGCGTTTGTCGTGAAAACGCATAGCAGTACCGCCAATGCCATTGGCAGATATGTCGATTCTCTGTTTGCCATATCAAACGTTGCGCGATTTTGTTCCTTGCAGGAACCTGCCCACGATGCCGCCACTACGCAAGACCGTTTTCGCATAAACTGGCGGCATATGGAAAATCAATCATGATTATACCATAGTTTCGGCGTGATTGTACAGTATGACGCATAACGAACTTAATTGATTAAGTGGTTGAGTTTAATGCATTTCTTCCCCCCAATTTTCGTGTTTCGCAGGGTTTCATGTCTTTCGTGGTAGCGCCGCAGACCTCCATCCCAAAATTGGCGTCTCCAGTGGTGTAATACAATCTCCGCGTTCCTTCCCTCACTCTGCGTCTCTGCGCCTCTGCGTTGAAACATCTTCCCCATCACCGATGTGTTTTCAACGCAGAGACGCAGAGAGGTTTGCTTTTGATATCTGTAGCGGAGATTGGATATTTGGCGTTGAGAAACGACAAAGCATCCAGTGCAGAAGGCACGAGAGTGGAGGGGACGATGGAACAGATGGATACATGTAGGTGGAGGAAAATCAGTGTCCATCAGTGGTAGAAAAAGGGATTTTTTTTTTGCCACTGAAAACACTGAAGCCGCTTCGCGGACACTGAAGACACTCTGAATGACATGAAGAAACAGGGGCAATGTTAACGCAGAGGCGCAGAGTGATGTTGTCATGGTAGAGATAGTCAGTGCACTCGCATATGTCAGATCTTCACTGTTGTTATCTCCCTTGTTGGCGGCAATGGTTGCGTCGAAATTTGGTGCGTGTTTCATTTCCGTCCCCTTTGTTCCGTCTCACCATGTGTCTCTGCGTTGAATGTCTCCCATCCGCAGAGTCTTTTTTCAACATAGGGGATGTAGCGTCGCAGGCCTCTATTCCCATTCAGTGTCTTTCAGTGTTCCATAGGCTTCAGTGTTTTCAGTGGTGGAAAACAACCTCGCGTTTCTCTTCCCTCCCTTCACTCTGCGTCTCTGCGCCTCTGCGTTGAAAAACACATCGGTGATGGGGAAGATGTTTCAACGCAGAGGCGCAGAGACGCAGAGTTGTTTGCTTTTGCAATTTTCCTCAATGGACTTCACATCCAGCGAAGCGGGATTCGCTACACATGACCGTGCTTGATTATGACGGCGAGAACCGATATGTCGGCCGGATTTACGCCGGGGATGCGCGACGCCTGCGCAAGCGTTTCAGGTCTGTATTTTTTCAGTTTCTCGCGGCTCTCATATCGCACGGCCGGGCATTTGTCGTAGTCAAGCCACGACGGAATGAGGGTCTGCTCATTTCGCTTTGCGCGTTCCGCCGCCATCTGTTCATGCCTTATGTAGCCATCGTATCGCGCCTCGATTTCTATTTCCCGAATGACGTCTTCAGCGTATTCGCTTGAATGAGGATTGATTGCGTTTCCAAGGTCGGCATAGACGCCGCCGGGACGCTGAAGAACGCCGATGAGCCTTCCGTTTCCGTGCTTAACGGATTTAAGCCGTTCCATCTCTGAAGTGATGAAGCGCAGATTCCTTTCGGTTTCATTTCGCACTTCCTGCGGAAGTATCTGTACACGCTCCGCTGCCTCCATCAGACGATATCTTGCATTGTCCTGCCGCAGGATGAGACGTCGTTCGGCGCGTGATGTGAACATTCGGTATGGCTCGTCAGTTCCCTTCGTGACGAGGTCGTCGATGAGAACGCCTATGTAGGCGTCCTGTCGGCTCAAGACGAGCGGGCATTCCTTTCTGACCTTGAAGACGGCGTTTATGCCAGCCATTATCCCCTGCGCCGCCGCCTCTTCATAGCCCGTTGTCCCATTTATCTGCCCGGCGAAGAACAAGGAGTCAATGCGCTTTGATTCAAGAGAATGCTTCAACTCGCGGGAGTCAATGCTGTCGTATTCTATCGCATATGCATACGCTAAAAACTCCGCCTTTTCAAGACCCGGCACTGAATGGACAAGTTCTTCCTGCACGGAGCGCGGGAGACTGTTTGACAATCCGTTTGGATATATGATTGCTCCCCCACGGTCTTCGGGTTCAAGTATGACATGATGACTTTCAACGCCTTTGAAACGGACTATTTTGTCCTCAATTGACGGACAATATCTCACACCAGTCCCGACTATCGAGCCTCCATACAGCGAACTCTCGTTTAGGTTTGACAATATGATTTCATGGCTTTGGGGAGTTGTATGCGTTGCGAAACATTCCATTTTGGGCGAATTAAGCGTCCATGGGGCGTGGTTTTCTCTCCAAATGTGCCACGTGGCACATTTGGAGATTTTTTGAGTGTACTTTGCGGCACTGTCTGCGTCTGAACTGTTGTTGCTATTCAAAATGTGCCACGTGGCACATTCCCGCAGCAGTGATGCAGTTCGCACTGAAAAATAGGGCGGATTTTCCTCTCCTGGTTGCGGCACGGTGAGTGAAAAGTCTATCGATGAGGCCTTGAGACGCGGCGGGGTGCCTGTTTTCAGTCGAATCAGCGTGAATCCGAGTTTTTCCAGCGAGTCGCTCAGTTTTGAAGCCGCAGGGCGGTTGTCTCCTCCTGAAGGGGTTGATTCCTTGCCTATGAAGATGCGTCCGCGTAGAGATGTGCCAACTGTGAGAACTACGGCCTGTGCGGCAATGAAGCCGTGTTTTTCCGTTGTAATGCCTGTTATGACGGTCTGCCCGCTCGCAGGGTAATGCTTGGTGTTGACTTCGGTTGCTATGTCTTCGATTGTGTGTAGATTCTTCTGCTCAAGGACAATGGCTTTCATGCGCTTGGCGTATTCAAGTTTGTCGCATTGGGCGCGTGTCGCCCATACTGCCGGACCGCGGCTTGTGTTCAGCGTCTTCTCCTGCAGGGAAGTCAGGTCGGCGTTGAACCCCATTTCTCCGCCTAGAGCGTCGAGTTCAAAGACAAGGTGGCTTTTTGCAAGCCCGCCGATGGAGGGATTGCATGGCATTCTTGCGATTGCGTCGATTAGACCGGTAATCAAGAGGGTTTTCACGCCCATGCGGGCAGCGGCGAGAGCCGCTTCGGTTCCTGCGTGTCCGCCCCCGACGACGATTATGCTATATTCATTGTCCATACGCATATTATATCATTAACTGAACATATGCGTGTAATAATGATAGGGAAGAGATGCGCGGTGACGGTTTTTGCCACTAAAATGCCCGAAAAAAGCCCTTCGGAACACGAAGATGTGTTCAGAAAAAGGGAGATTTTCGCGTCAATGCAGTAAACCACCGATGACATCGATGACCACAGATAAGCGGACGAAAATCAGTGCTATCAGTGTTATCAGTGGTAGAAAAAAAAACAACCTCCGCGTTTTCTTCCCTCTCCTTCCTTTACAATTCAGTGCAGAAGGCACGAGAGTGGGGGCGTTTTTCACCACCGATGAACGCGGATAGGCGGAGGAAAATCAGTATCCATCAGTGGCAGAGAAAAAATGAGATTTTTTTTTAGTCACTGAAAAACACTGAATCCGCTTCGCGGACACTGAAGACACTGAATGACATGAAGAAACAGGAGTAATGTCAACGCAGAGGCGCAGGGTGATGTGATGTTGTTATGGCAGAGATAGTCAGTATATTCGCAATATGGTCAGCGCTTTCGCTGCTGTCTCTCCTGTAAGCGGCAATGGTTGCGTCGAAATTAGGCGCTTGTTTCATTTCCGCCCTCCTTGTTCTGCCTCCTCTCTGTGTCTCTGCCTTGAATAGTTCCCATCCGTAGAGTCGTTTTCCGGCATAGAGACAATAGCGTCGCAACTCTTCATCCACATTCAGTGTCTTTCAGTGTCCCATGGGTTTCAGTGCTTTCAGTGGCGGAAAACAACCTCCGCGTTTTCTTCCCTCTCCTTCCTTTACAATTCAGTGCAGAAGGCACGAGAGTGGGGGCGTTTTTCACCACCGATGAACGCGGATAGGCGGAGGAAAATCAGTATCCATCAGTGGCAGAGAAAAAATGAGATTTTTTTTTAGTCACTGAAAAACACTGAATCCGCTTCGCGGACACTGAAGACACTGAATGACATGAAGAAAACAGGAGTAATGTCAACGCAGAGGCGCAGCAGGGTATTGTTGTTATGGCAGAGATAGTCAGTATATTAGCATATGGTCAGCGCTTTCGCTACTGTCTCTCCTGTAAGCGGCAATGGTTGCGTCGAAATTAGGCACTTGTTTCATTTCCGCCCTCCTTGTTCTGCCTCCTCTCTGTGTCTCTGCGTTGAATATCTCCCATCTGTAGGAGTCGTTTTCCGGCATAGAGACAATAGCGTCGCAACTCTTCATCCCCATTCAGTGTCTTTCAGTGTCCCATGGGTTTCAGTGCTTTCAGTGGCGGAAAACAACCTCCGCGTTTCTCTTCCCTCCTTATTCACTCTGCGTCTCTGCGCCTCTGCGTTGAATGATTTTCCTATCGCCATCCCCATTCAGTGTCCCGCGAAGCGGGTTTTAGTGTGTTCTGCGGTAGAAAGCCGGCATGGTGCGGCATGAAAGAAATCTGCGATTTTATCAACACTTTTCAACAGCGCGATTGAACGCATTATGCGACGGCAGAAATGGATGCCAATCTCTCAACCCCCATGTTTTATTGACTTGCGTGCTGTTGTCGAAAAATGCAACATGAAGATGTCTAAAAAAACGGACAAGTTGCAAACAGGTTATCAACAGGCTTGTGACATTGGAAAACTGATTTTGGCATTTCAAAAAAAAAGTTAGACGAGACTATTGTCTGTGAAGTGTAATAATGTTATACTTGTCTCACTTTCAAGAGGCGCGTAGATGACTGACAGAACTCACAGAATTGACGAGCGGCACAGAAAGGAACTGCTGAGGTTTCTTCTTGTCAAGACAGCGGCCGTTCGCAGGGGGGTAAAGCCGGCGGAACTGCTGCGTGTCCGCCATTGCTATGACGGCGTCGACGACGACGGTCTGCGGGTGTGCCTCTACCGAAGCGACATCTACGAGATACTTTGCCTTGACTACGTTGAACTCAAGGTAGAGGAGTCGAGTTCGCTTGTGCTGTTCTACAATCCCTCCGTTCTTGCCGGGACGCTTCGCGACAGCCGAAATCGCCGCTGGCTTGAAGAGCTCGGCTATCCGGTGAACGGTTCGACGAGGGAACTTCTTCGCGAACTGGTGCGTCGGGCGGAAAGGGAGGCTCTGCCGCATGAAGTGGGCGTTTTCATAGGCTATCCGCTGAAAGACGTCGACGGATTCATGCGAAACGTGCCGTCCACGCCTGTCCACAACGGAATGTGGCGCGTATACGGTCCCGTGCGGGAATCTCTTGCGCTCATGCGCAGATATGCGCGTGAAGAGGAACTGGCGCGCGGAGTTCTGGACGCGGCGTCGAGCGTTGGCGCGTTCATAAGCGGAATTTTGTACACAAGTGCAAGTTGAGAAAGGAAACTATCAAATGAAAGCAAGCGTGATATACGGTTCAACGACAGGGATGACCGAGACCGTCGCGGGGAAAATCGCCACGGCGCTTGGCGCTCCAGTCGCAAACGTCGCCACAGCCGACGCGGCGGCGTTCGATGCAGACCTCATAGTCCTTGGATCATCGACATGGGGAATTGGCGAACTGCAGGACGACTGGGCGGCTCGTCTTGACGAAGTGAAGGGCTTTCTTGCCGGCAGGAAGGTGGCCGTGTTCGGTCTTGGCGACTCTGTCGGATTCGCCGATTCGTACTGCGTCGCCGCAGAGACAATCGCCGCCGCCGCGAAGGAAGCGGGTGCCGCGCTCGTGGGCGAAGTCCTCAAAGTGGACGAGACGAACGAGTCCGACATGACCGATTCGCGCATTGCCGCATGGGTCGAGACGCTGAAGAAGGCCTAGCGGGCGATTCTTCCTGTTGCGTCTCAATCGGGCGGATGGTATCATATGCGGATATGAAATTTCGCCATCTGCCATTCCTCGCGTGCATTCTGCTCTCGTTTTCGCTCTTTGCGCAGACCCCGAAGTACCTTTTCATCTTCATCGGAGATGGAATGTCGACTCCGCAGAGAATGATAGCCGACGAGTTCTCACGCAAGGTCGGAAGCGGTTCGCTGGCAATGGACTCGCTTCCGTTCCAATCGATAACCCGCACGTGTTCGGCCAATTCGCTTGTCACCGATTCCGCCGCCGCCGCGACTGCGATCGCCTGCGGCGTCAAGACGCAGAACGGACGCCTCGGCGTGGACGCCGAAGGAGTCCGTGCCGTGTCCTGCGCCGAAGTCGCAAAGGCGCAGGGCAGGAAGGTCGGAATAATAACCAGCGTGACTGTAACCCACGCAACTCCGGCCGGCTTCTACTCCCATCGGAAGAACAGGGGCGACACGTACGGCATTGCCCTTGAACTCGCCGAATCGGGATTCGACTTCTTCGCCGGCGGCGGACTGGGCGTCTCGGACGACAAGTCGCGCAAGCACGAGCGGCATGCGGAATGCGGCGACGCCTACGCCTACTGCGAGAGGAAGGGCTTCCGCATCGTCAAGACAAGGCGGGAGTTCATGTCGCTCAAGCCAGGATGCGGCAGGATTCTGACGAAATTCACGAACAGCCACCTTGAATACACCATAGACGCCACGCCAGAAGTCGACCAGCCGACGCTTGCGGAACTGACCGGAAAGGCAGTCGAAATCCTTGACGGCGACGCGGGCTTCTTCATCATGGTCGAGGGCGGACGCATCGACTGGGCCGGGCACGCAAACGACGCCGCCACGAATCTGCGCGACGTCCTCGCCCTCGACGCCGCAGTCAAGGTGGCCTTGGACTTCCAGACGAAGCATCCCGACGAAACTCTTGTGGTCGTCACGGGCGACCACGAGACGGGCGGACTTTCCATGGGCTTTTCCGGCACCGGCTACGCGCTCTACATGGAACGCCTCGCCGGACAGACAATGAGCGTCGGCAAGTTTGATGGAAAGGCAAGGGAATTCTTCTCGCGTCCCTTCGACGACGTGAAACCCCTCATTGAAAAGGCGTTCGGTCTCAAGTTCCCGCTCGCCGATTCCGCGTCCACTGCGAAGAAGAACGGCAAGAAGGACCCGATGACGTTGACGGAGTCCGAGATTGGCGAGATCCGTCGCGCCTATGACCACGATGCCGAGTTCCACAAGGCGAAGGTGGAGGAGAACTCGAAGTACGACGGCGAGAAGCGCTACCAGCTCGGCGGAGTGTGCCGTCTGATAGTCTCCCACAAGAGCGGCATCGGCTGGAGTTCCTCCCACCACACCGCGCTGCCCGTCCTGACGTCGGCGAAGGGATGCGGAGCGGAACTGTTTTCGGGGTATCTCGAGAACACGGACATCGCGAAGAAGATAAAGTCCCTCTACGGCGGGAAGTGATGGGCCGATTCGTCTCCGTTCTCCTTTTCGCGGCGGCGTGCATTGCCCTGTGGTTCATGCCGGGGCCGCGTACGCTCGTCCACGACGGACTCGCCGCGCAGTGCGCCGAAGTGCTTGAGGTGGACGATTCCGAACTTCAGATGCATGGGCTTGTCGAGTTCGGAACGGAGCACCTGAAGGTCAGACTGCGCGACGGCCGTGTCTTCCCCGCCGAGAACGAGCTTCGCGCGCAGATGGACCTCGACAAGCGCTTCCGCCCCGGCGATGTCGCGCTTGCCATCGTCCCGGACGGCGCGAAGGACGGCGACGTCCTGACCGTGCGCGACCACTGGCGTATGGGATGGGGAGGGGGACTCTTCGCCGCGTTCTGCGCTCTTCTCTGCGTGTTCGGCGGATGGACCGGTGCAAAGGCGCTGTTCAGTTTCGTCTTCAGCTGCCTCGCCATCTGGAAACTGCTGATTCCTCTCTCTCTCTCCGGCTGGCACGCCTCCACGGTCTCGTTCGCGACGGTTGCTGTTCTGACTGCGGTCATCATGTACCTTGTAGCAGGATGGACGCGCAAGGGGTTCGCCGCGTTCGCCGGCGCGATGCTGGGCGTCGGCGCGTCGCTTGCGCTTGCGCATTTTTTCGCCCGCGCGCTTCATGTCAACGGAGCGACCATGCCGTATGCGCAGCAGCTGCTGTATTCGGGATACCAGACGCTTGACCTTCAGGACGTCTTCATCGGCGCGATTGTCCTCGCCTCCTCCGGGGCGGTGATGGATCTTGGCATGGACATCTCCGCCGGCATTGCGGAAGTCTCGCGCCACAGCCCGTCGCTTGGCTTCAGACCGCTTCTCCTTTCCGGACTGCGCATGGGCCGCGCCGTCGTCGGAACGATGACGACGACGCTTCTCCTAGCCTACTCCGGCGGCTACCTTACGCTGCTCATGGTATTCGCCGCGCAGGGCACGCATCCAATCGACTTTCTCAATTCGACAATCGTGAGCGCGGAAGTGGTCAAGACGCTCGTGGGCAGCTTCGGGCTCGTCCTCGTCGCTCCATTCACCGCGCTTGTCGGCGCGGCGGTCTTCGCGCATTCGGGTCGCGGACGAAAAGACGCCGCGATTGAACCAGGGGAATGAGGCCATTGCCATGATGAAAGCGATACAGAAACTGTCGGCCTTTCTGACGAAGGAGACGCCGTGGTTCATTTCAGCCGTCGCGCTTGCGACGTTCTTCTTCCCGGATGCTTTCGGCTGGGTGCGCGGAAACTTGCAGACCGCGATTCTCGGCGTAATCATGCTCACGATGGGAATGACGCTGACGTCCGACGACTTCAAGGTGCTTGTCGCGCATCCCTTCGACATTGCCATCGGCTCGCTTGCGCAGTTCACGCTCATGCCGCTGATCGCGCTTGGCGTTTCACGCCTCCTCCATCTGCCCGACGCGGTTGCGGTGGGGCTTATCCTCGTCGGATGCTGCCCCGGCGGCGTGTCGTCCAACCTCATGAGCTTCCTCTGCAAGGGAGACGTGGCGTTTTCGGTCGGCATCACGTCTCTCTCCACCATCTTCGCTCCGCTCACGACGCCGTTTCTCATGTGGCTGCTGGCGGGACAGACGGTCGAGGTGGATGCGATTGGAATGTTCAAGAGCGTTCTGCTCGTCACGCTCATGCCGGTCGGCGCGGGCTTTATTCTCAACCGCCTCTGGGGAAGCCGAACGGCGTATCGCGAGACGATGAAGGCAATGCCCGGCGTCGCGGTGCTTGCGCTCGCCTGCATCGTCGGCGGCGTCGTGTCCGCGCAGCACGACAGCATTCTCAAGTCCGGCGTCCTGATCTTCGTCGGCGTGTTTCTCCACAATTCCATTGGCTATGCGCTCGGCTACGCGTCGGGCGTCGTCGCCAGGTTCACGGATCCGAAGAAGCGGACGATTTCGCTTGAGGTGGGAATGCAGAACGCAGGGCTTGCCACGGTGCTTGCCACGAAGCATTTTCCCGCGCTCCCGGAAGTGGCGCTGGCCTCCGCCGTGTCGTGCGTCTGGCATTCCATTTCCGGAGCCCTGCTCGCGGGAGTCTTCAACGCGCTCGACCGCCTCATCTCCCGCCGTCGGTCCCAAGCAGAAAGTCGTAGGCGTTGACCTGCCTGATTCCGTTGTTGTCCGTAGGCAGGTCCATGTCGAGCGTGACGATCGTTTTCGGATGGTGGTCGCGGATTGCCAAACCGATTTAGCAATGTAGCCAATTGCCTTGACATTGCTAAAACGGTATCCTGACAGTGAGGTCTGCACTGTGCGACGGCGTGAACACGAACGCATACTACTTCATGTCCGTGCCGTAGGACGCGGCGTGGCGGGACGTCCCGCCCTACCGGGGAGGGTCGCGCTCCTGCGCGACCGAAACACGAGCCATTGTGTCACGGCGGACGCGCAGGAGCGCGTCCCTCCCGCTTCTGCCGACGGTCCAATCGTCCCGCGCCTTTTATTCGCCGTATGTCTCTTCACCCGTGAACGATTTTGTCCGCATGAGATTGCGGCGCGGACGAAATGCCATGGAATGCCATCGATCCGCCGGTTGACAGAAAAAAAAAACAAATATAACTGTGCCGTTCTTTTGTCTGCAAAAAGGCTGAATGCGATGAACGACAGATTGAATTGCCCTTTCCGCCGGGAAGTCCCGACGTGGTGAGCGCGAGCGAAACGTGGACGACAGTCCGCGTCGGAAGCCTGGCGCCGAGCGACTGGGGGCTGTACGACGTCCAGGGGAACGTGTGGGAGTGGTGTCTTGACTGGAAGTGGACCGACCACGCGCACACGGTCTCCAACGTCTGGGGGGACGTCTGCACCGACGTCTCCGCCGAGAACGGTTTCGTAGTGCGCGGCGGATGCTTCTACAGCGGAGACGCCGACGTCCGCCTTGCACGGCGCGGCGGCGCCGCCGAGACAAACAGGGCGCAGGGTTCGCGCGGCTTCCGCGTCGTCGCCCCGCTCCGTTGAGACCCGTGTCTGCGGCGGGCGGAATCGCGGAACGGTTTTTTGACACGGCGCCGTTTTTTGGTATATAATGCCTGTCATGAAAAGAAGAGATTTCATTTCGGGTGCGGCGCTTGCCGCCGCAGTGTCCGCAGTTCCATCCGCCGGCAACGGAGCCCCCGCGCCGAAGCCGCGCCGTCCCTACGAGGGGATTGGCACGGCGTCGTTCAAGGTCGGCGAGCCATGCCTCCAGGCTCCTGCCGAGACGACGATGGGCGTGACGTGGGCGGTCTCCGGCCTTGCGAAGGGCGTCGTCGAGCTTGCCGACAACCCGGAGATGAAGGGGGCGCGGACCGTGAAGTCCGGCGGCTACGGGCTTGTGCCGATCGACGTCGACGCGCTTGAAGTGCGCCTTGAGGGTCTTAAGCCCGGCACGCGCTACTGGTATCGCACGGTGACGACTCCGTTCACGGACTACCGCAACATCTACGACGCGAAGCTGGGAGAGCCTGTCGTCGGCAAGGTGCATTCGTTCACGACGCTCGGCGCGTCCGCCACGCCGCACTTCTGCGCGATCAACGACACGCACGCGCAGTGGCGTCCCTTCGGCATGACGGTGAAGAAGGTGAAGGAACTTGCCCCGACCGTCCTCCTCTGGAACGGCGACGCGACGAACACGACGCAGTCGAAGGAGACCGCCGTGCAGATCTTTCTGCGTCCGCCGGTGGAGGACGCCGACTACGCGGCCGACGTCCCGACCTGCTTCGTGAGCGGCAACCACGACTTCCGCGGCAGCTGGATTTCCAAGAAGGAGGAAGTCGTGCAGCCGCGCCATCCTGCGGAGCGAACTGGCGCGGAGTGGGACTTGAAGTGGAACTTCGCCGTCCGCCTCGGCGACATGGCGCTGATCGGGATGGACACGGGCGAGGACAAGCCGGACGCGCATCCGAAGTGGTTCGGCCTTGCGAACTTCGAGCCGTACCGCAAGGCGCAGTCGGCGTGGCTTGAAAAGGCGCTGTCGCGTCCGGACATTGCCGCCGCGCCGTTCAAGGTCGTCTTCTGCCACATTCCGCTTCATTCCGAGCCGGGCAGCCCGGAATATTCGCACGACGGCGTGAAAATCGATCCGCACGACTTCGCGTACTGGTCTCGTGAATGCCACGACCTCTGGAGTCCGATTCTCGTCCGCCACGGCGTCACGCTCGTCGTCGCGGCGCACCAGCACAAGTACCGCTACGACGCCCCGACTGCGGAACGTCCGTGGGCGCAGATCGTCGGCGGCGGTCCGGAGATGCCGAAGGACGTCGCCGCGCGCTTCCCCACGGTGATCGAAGGCAAGATGGAGGGCGGCGAACTGAAGGTCGTCGTGCACAACGTCAAGGAGGGCCGCGTGCAGGCGGTCCACTCGTTCAAGAGGAGGTAGGCGCACATGAAGAACTTTCTGATGGTCGCATTCGGCGCAGTCGCCGTTCTGCTCTGCACGGGATGCGCGAGCGCGCGTCCGACGATCGCGGAGGGCGTGAAGGTTCCTGGGAAGGTTGACAGGGCATGGGCGGAATCGGTAACCGAGGCGCGCGAGTTCGACGGGCTGAAGTACCGCATCTTCGTTCCGCAGGGCGTCAACCGCTTCAAGAAGGCTCCGCTCGTGATGTTCCTGCATGGCGCGGGCGAGCGCGGGACCGACAATGTGGCGCAGCTGGTCCATGGCGTTCCGCAGATCATCGGCTACAGCGAGCGGATGGGCGAGCGGGCGATCGTCGTCGCGCCGCAGTGTCCGAACGGGGCGCAGTGGGTGGACGTTCCGTGGAATGCGCCGTCGCACACGATGAATCCGAAGCCGTCCGTGAACATGGCCAAGGCGATGGCCCTTCTCGACTCGCTGGTCGAGCAGTATCCTGTGGACCGCGACCGCGTCTACGTCACGGGCATTTCGATGGGCGGTTACGGAACGTGGGACGCCGCCCAGCGCCGTCCCGAGACGTTCGCAGCGGCGATGCCGATCTGCGGTGGCGGCGACGTCGCGTGTGCGGCGAATCTGAAGAGGCTTCCGCTCCACGTCGTGCACGGCGACGCCGACGGGGCCGTGCCCGTAAAACGTTCGCGCGACATGACGGCGGCGGTCAGGGCGGCGGGCGGCGACGTCACGTACGTGGAGATCCCCGGCGCCGGGCACGATGTCTGGACGCGCACGTACGCGGACGACGCCGTGCTGAAGTGGATGTTCGGCAGGTCAAGGTAGCCGGTCCGTCCGTCCCGCGGCTCTGTCTGCGGAAGGCAGATGCGGGGCGGCTGCATTTGAATGGAGAGAACGATGGCCAAAGCGAGATGGATGGTCTTTGCGGTTGCGATGGCCGGCGCGCTTGCGTCCGCCGAACCGCATCGTATTGTGGTGAAGCCGGGGGACTCGCTTGAAAAAGCGCGCGACGCCGTGCGGGCGTTTCCCGCCGAAAGCCGCGTCTGCGGAGTGGAGGTGCTGCTTTCGCCGGGGCGGCATCTGCTGACGCGGACGCTTGCGCTTGATTCGCGCGACGGCGGCAGCCCCGGCTCTCCGGTCGTCTGGCGCTCCGCGCCCGGCGGGCGCGCCATGGTCTCGTCCGGAGTGGAGATTCCCGTTTCCGCGTTCGCTCCCGCGGGCGATGCGAATCCGCGCGTCGACCCCGCCGTCCGCGCGCGCGCGCTTGTGGCCGACCTTGCGCCGTTCGGCGTCGACTGCCGCAAGACCCCTCGGCGAGAGATTCGCCGCCCGCTGCCGATTCCGGAACTCTTCGTCGACGGAGTCCGCATGACCGCCGCGCAGTGGCCGAACGACGGATGGAGCACGATTGCGCGGTTCGTGGACGAGGGGACGCGGGACAACGACGGCGGCGTGCTGGAGGGGATTGGCGGCGCGAAGAAGGGCAAGGGCGTTCCGCCGCGCGGCGGCGTCTTCGGCTATGATGGCGATCGACCGTCGCGCTGGACGAAGGCGCCGGAGGTGCTTCTCTACGGATTCTGGTGCTTCGACTGGTACGACGCCGTCATCCCCGTCGCATCGATCGACTCCGCGTCCAATACCATTGCGCTTGCCGTCAAGCACACCTACGGACTTCGCGCCGGCAATCCGTCTCCCCGCCGATGGAAGGCCGTGCATCTCCTTGAGGAACTCGACGCGCCGGGCGAGTACTACGTCGACGCCGAGGCGAAGAAACTATATCTTTATCCGCCGCCGGGATTCGGCGCCGGCTCGCGCGTCGTCATGACAAGCCGGGCCGGAGACCTGTTCAGGATCGACGGCGCGCGCGACCTTGAAATCCGCGCCGTCGACTTCGAGGAGGGCTACGACAATGCGATCCACGCCACCGGCTCCGCGCGCGTGAAGATCGACTCCTGCCGGTTCCGGAATCTCAGGAGAAAGGCCGTTGTCATGCACGGCTGCACGGAATGCGCGATTGTCGGATGCGACGTCAGCGACACCGGCACGGGCGGCCTCGACGTCCACGGCGGCGACAGGCGGACGCTCTCCGCAAGCGGCAACCTCGTCGAGGACGTCCTTGTGCGCGACTTTTCGCAGCACTGCCTCACCTATGCAAGCGCAGTCCATCTCGGCGGAGTCGGCAACGTCGTGCGCCACTGCGAAATTTCGGGAGCCCCGCACATGGCGATCGGCGTGTACGGAAACGACAACGTGGTCGAGTACTGCGTCGTCTCGAACGTCTGCATGAGCTCCGACGACGCCGCGGCCTTCTACAAGGGACGCAACCCGTCGTGCCGCGGCAACGTGCTGCGGTACAACTTCTGGAGCGAGATCGGCTCGCCTCGCGGACACGGCAACGCGGCAATCTACTTCGACGACGGCGACTGCGGCGACTCTGTCGTCGGAAACGTCTTCTACCGCTGCGGCGAGCCCGGCTTCGGCGGATTCGGCACGGTCTTCTGCCACGGCGGACATTCCAATCTCGTGGAGAACAGCGTCTTCATCGAATGCCGCCGTCCGCTCGGCTCCGCGCCGTGGGGGCAGAAGCGCTGGGAGGACTTCCTGAAGTCTCCGCTTGAACAGACCCGCCTCCTCGGCGAGGTCTGCGTCACGGACGCCGTCTGGACTGCGCACTATCCCGCCATCAAGTCCATCTTCGCGCCGGAAGCAGACGCGGAGCGCTGGAACCTGGCGCGGAACAACGCATTCGTCAATTGCCCTGCCACGCTTCCCGGTCGTAAGCCCGGAGAGACGCGCCCCGGCATCCTCTGCGGACGCTGGACTACAAACGCGACGGACGTCGTCTTCGATTCCGACCCCGGCTTCGCCAATGCGTCCGCGAAGGACTTCACGCTCAAGCCCGACTCCGAAGTCTTCAAGCGGATTCCGGACTTCAAGCCCATTCCGTTCAGGAGAATCGGCCTCCTCAGAAAGCGCTGACGCCATACGGCTTAACGACGACGCCGTCCGCCGGGAGGATCGCGCTCCTGCGCGACCGCCGTTGCGGCATCGGACGTGCGGGAGCGCATCCCTCATCCGGTAGGGCGGGGCGTCCCGCCCCGCCGCTGCGGACGGAACGGCGCGACGAGACGTCGCGCCCTACCTGATTGGCCGTTCAGGCGCCTTTTCAACCGCGCCGGCGGCCTTCTCCGCCTCGTAGGCGGCGATCGCCTCGGCGATCTTCTGCGTCATGCCGTTCCTCACCGCCTCGGCCGTGACACGCACGGCATGGTAGATGCCCTTGTGCGTGGAGGAGCCGTGCGTGATGAACACCGTCCCGTTCACGCCCAGCAGCGGAGCCCCGCCGTACACCTCCGGGTCCATCTGCCGCTTGAGGCTCTTGAACGCCGGCTTCAGCAGAAACGCGCAGAACTTGCGAAAGCCGGTCTTCATGATCTCCGCCTTCAGCCAGGTGCCGATCGCCTTGGCGACGGACTCCACGGTCTTAAGGACGACGTTGCCGACAAAGCCGTCGCACACCGCTATGTCGAACTCGCCCGTGGCGACGTCGTGCCCCTCCATGTTGCCCTTGAACGACACGCCGCGAAGACCCTTCAGAAGCGGGAACGCATTGTGCACGAGTTCGTTGCCCTTGCAGTCCTCGCGGCCGATCGACATCAGGCCGACGGCCGGGTCCTCCCTGTGGAACACGGCCTTCGAGTACGCCGTGCCCATGAGCGCCCACTGGGCGAGCCATTCGGGATGGCAGTCCGCGTTCGCGCCGGCGTCGAGCAGCACAAGCGGCTTGCCCGGCACGCGCGTGGGGATGATCATGGCGATCGCGGGCCTGATTACGCCCTTGATGCGCTTGAGCTCGAACATCGCGGACGCCGCGACGGCGCCGGAGTTGCCCGCGCTCATCATCGCGTCCGCCTTGCCCTCGCGGACAAGGCGCATGCAGACGTTGATCGAGCAGTTGCGCTTGCTGCGCACCGACTTCGCCGGCTCGTCGTCCATCTCCAGCACCTCGTCGGCCTGGACGATCTCGAAGCGCCCGGTCCTCCTGGCCTTCGCCAGGGTCTTCGCGAAGTCCTTGTTCTTCGCGGCGTCGGCCAGTTCGGCTTCTATCCGGTCCGTCTGCCCGACGAGAAGAACCCTCACGTCCCCACAGCCGGCGGCGGCCTCGACCGAACCTATGACGACTTCGCGGGGGGCATAGTCCCCGCCCATCGCGTCAACTGCCACACGTGTCATGCGCAACCCTCAATCAACGGCAAAAGTGCAAAACCACGAAAAGACCGAACGGCCGAAACGGCCGTCCGTCTTGCCTTTCGTGGCTCTTGCGAACTACTTCGCGGAAATCGAAAGCACCCTGCGGCCGTTGTACATTCCGCAGTTCGGGCACACGTGGTGCGTCTGCCTCAGTCCGCCGCAGTGCGAACAGACCTGGACGGAGGCGAGAACCGCCTTCTCCAGCTGGCCAACGCGCTGACGCTTGCGCATTTTCGACTTCTTATGCTTTGGTACCGCCATCTTCTACTCTCTTTCTTCTTCTTCGTTGCAACCGGCAAAACCACTATTGCCCATTCTCCGGCCCCAGGGCGTCAAGAGCCGCCCATCGGCCGTCCCCGGCGCCTCGCCCGCACTCGCAGAGACCTTCGTTGAGGTTCTTCCTGCAGGTCGGACACACGCCGCGGCAGTCCTGCCGGCACACAGGGTATGTCGGCAGGGCGAGTATTATACACTGTCTGATTTCATCCGTCAAATCCACAAAATCCGTTTTCTCGTCTATTTCCACGCTCGTGACGAAATCGGGAACGGAAACGGTGAAGTCGAAGTCCCCGCCGCAGCGGGAGCAGACGGCGTCGAAGTCCTGCTCAAGCGTCCCCCGGACGAGAAGCTCCGTGCCGAGAGCCTGGACGGAAAGATCGTAGCGTATGCCCGCGAAGGGGTGGACGAATTCGTCGTCCGCAAGCTCCAGGACGGCGTCGTCCAGCGTCCCGGAAAAATCCTCGCCGTCCGCGTCAAGCCGCGCGACGTCTATGACAAGTTTCTCCTCATCCATGGCGGATCTCCGAAAGGCGGCGCTGGACGGCGGGCGTCACGAGCGCGGACGTGTCCCCGCCGTAGCGGACTATCTCGCGCACCGTGGACGCGGTGACGTACGCCAGGTTCTCCGACGGCATCATGAACAGCGTCTCGATCTCCGGCGCGAGCTTGCGGTTCGTGAACGCCATCTGCACCTCGTACTCGAAGTCGGAATAGACCCTCACGCCGCGGATGACCGCGCGCACCCCGCGCCTGCGGCAGAAGTCGACGAGCAGCGTGTCGAGAATCTCCACGGATACGTTGGCGAGCTTTGCGTTCGCCACGTCTTCGCGGATCATCGCCATGCGATGCTCCGCGTCGAACAGTGCGCCCGACTTCGCGCTCGTGGACGCCACGGCGACAATCAGGCGGTCGTACAGACCCGCCGCGCGGCGGATCAGGTCGAAGTGCCCGAGCGTCATGGGATCGAACGTCCCCGGATATACTGCCGTCTTCTCTGACATGGGGGAATTATATCATTTTCTGAGATAGAGCGCGAGACGGGTCCGCCCGTATTCCCTGTCGCGGCAGAGGTCCCATCCGGGGACTTCGACCGCCGTCTGCGTGAAGCGCATC
Organism: uncultured Lentisphaeraceae bacterium; assembly: GCA_964386385.1. Lineage (GTDB taxonomy): Bacteria > Verrucomicrobiota > Kiritimatiellia > RFP12 > UBA1067 > RUG572. Next base: position 90,001 of record CAYLRN010000010.1, read on the forward strand.
TCCGCCGCGAACACGCCGCCAGGCCTCACGACCTCCCGCTCGGCAAGAAGGCGCATGACGTCGGCAAAGCCCATCTGCGCCGCCAGGTCGTACGGCGGGTCGGCAAACGCGACGTCGAAGACGTCCCCGCCGCCCGGCCGGCGCGTCCCAAGCCACTCCATCGCGTCCTGCGAAAACACCCGGCAGCGCGCCCCCGCCTTGAGCATCTCCACGTTCGCCCTGAGGCACGCCACGTGGCGCGGAACGCACTCGACGAACGCGGCGGACGACGCGCCGCGCGAAAGGGCCTCAAGCCCCACGGCGCCGGAACCGGCGAAAAGGTCCAGGAACGACGCACCGCGCACCACCGTCTGGAGCATCGAGAAAAGCGCCTCGCGCACCATGTCCTGCGTCGGGCGGACGTCAAGCCCCGTCGGGACCTTCAGCGTCCGCCCGCGCCACTCTCCTCCCGCAATCCTCATGCGAATACCTCCTCTGCCACGCGAACCGTGGCCATTGCGTCGCGTCCGTAGTAGTCCGCGCCTATTTCCCTTGCATACTCCGCCGTCAGCACCGCGCCGCCGACGACGACCCTGCACTCCGGCATCTCGCCCTTGAGCAGTCTTATCGTCTCGGCCATGAAGGCCGTCGTCGTCGTCATCAGCGCGGAGAGCCCGACGAGCCTGGCGTTCTCGCGCCGGGCGACTTCAACGACCTTTTCCGGCGGCACGTCGCGTCCGAGGTCGATCACCCTGAAGCCGTAGTTCTCCAGAAGCGCGCGGACTATGTTCTTCCCGATGTCGTGTATGTCGCCCTTCACCGTGGCGATCACGATCGGGCCGCGCAGCTCGGTCGCCTTCCCTCCCTCCGCAAGACGCCGCCGTATCACGTCGAACGCGGCGCTGGCCGCCTCCGCCGCCATCAGCAGCTGCGGCAGAAACACCTTGCCGGTCTCGAATCCCCTTCCGACGCATTCAAGCGCCGGGACGATCTCGCCGTCGATCACCGCCAACGGCTCGTTCCCGGACGAGAGCAGCCCGTCCGCAATCGCCGCCGCGTCTCCCTTCAGCCCATGCGCGATCGCCGCGGCAAGCGGGGAGAGCGCCGGCCGGCCGCCCGCAGATTGCGCCTGGGTCTGCGCGGCAGCGGTTCCGCCGCCCGGCGCCGCCGCCGGGGCGGCCCCGCCGACGCGGCCGGACGACACGGCCTCGATCCAGCCCTCGCAGTTCCTGTCGCGCCCCGTGAGCGCGCGCCACGAATGGTACGCCGTCATCATCTCGACAGAGAGGGGATTCACGATCGCCGCCGTCAGCCCCGCCTCAAGCGCAAGCGAGTAGAAGGTGGCGTTGAGGAGCGGACGCGCCGGAAGACCGAACGAGACGTTGGAGACGCCCAGCACTGTCCGGCATCCGAGCTCGTCCCTGACGCGCCGCAGCGATTCAAGGATGACCGGCACGCTTGTCGCGTCGGCGCTCACCGCCAGGCAGAGGACGTCCACGAGGAAGTCGCGCGGACGAAGGCCGAACTCCGCGCCGCGTTCGAGGATGCGCCGCGCAATCGCGACGCGCCCGTCGGCAGTCGGCGGAATGCCGTCCTCGTCCAGCGTCAGCGCCACCACCACGCCGCCGTACTTCGCGACGAGCGGGAAGACGGCGTCCATCACCTCGCGCTTGCCGTTCACGGAGTTGACGAGCGCCTTGCCGTTGTAGTGGCGAAGTGCGCGTTCGAGCGCCGCGGCGTCCGACGTGTCTATCTGCAGCGGCAGGTCGGTCACGCCCTGTATCGCCCGCACCGTCTCGTCAAGCGTCGCCGGCTCGTCTATTCCGGGGACGCCCGCGTTCACGTCCAGGACGTGCGCGCCGGCTTCCGCCTGCGCGATCGCCTCGCGCAGGACGTAGCCGACGTCCCCGGCGCGATACGCCTCGCGGAGCTTCTTCTTCCCGGTCGGGTTGATGCGCTCGCCGACAATCAGGGAGTCGCCCAACGGAATCTCCACCGCGCGCGCATACGACGTCACGACCGTCCGCTCTTTCGCCTCGCGCCTGGGGCAGAAGCCGCCCGGACGCGCCGCGTCCACGTATCTGCGGAGCGCGGCGACGTGCGCGGGCGTCGTGCCGCAGCATCCACCAAGGACGACCGCCCCCGCGTCGACGAGCGCGCCGACGTCGCGCGCGAACTCCTCCGGGCCGACGGGGAATACGGTCTCGCCGTCCACGACCTTCGGGAGTCCGGCGTTCGGCTTCACCGCAAGCGGAAGTGACGTGACGGCAGCCATGCGCCTGAGATAGGGAAGTAGAAGGTCGGGGCCGAGACCGCAGTTGAACCCGATCACGTCCGCGCGCAGTCCCTCAAGGACGGCGCCTACGACTTCCGGCGAGGCGCCGGTCAGCAGTTTCCCGTCCTCGTCGATTGCCACCGTGGCGACGACCGGAAGCGAACAGTTCTCCTTCGCGGCGAGCACGGCGGCCTTGAGCTCGTAGACGTCGCCCATCGTCTCGACGACGACGAGGTCCGCCCCCGCCTCCGCGCCGATGCGGACCTGCTCGGCGAAGGAATCGTACGCGGCGTCGAACTCGAAGTCGCCCGCCGGCTTCAGGAGACGTCCGGACGGTCCGACGTCGAGCGCTACGAAGCGCGTTCCTCCCGCGTCCTTCGCGGCGGCGCGGGCGTTCTCCATCGCGGCGCAGACGACGTCGCGCAGCGGAATCGCGCCATGGTACTTTGCGGGGCTTGCGCCAAACGTGTTCGCGCACACGACGTCCGAGCCGGCCGCGAAGTAGGCGGCATGGACTCCGCGAACGACGTCCGGATGCGTGACGTTCCACTCTTCGGGGACGTCGCCCGGGCGCAGCCCCTTCGCCTGGAGCTGCGTTCCCATGCCGCCGTCCAGAAGCACGGGCCGCGTTTCAAGAAGTTCAAGAAAGTTCATTGCAAGGCCGATGATTATACCACAGCGATTAAGTGGTTAAGTAGTTAAGTGATTAAGTTTTTCCACGCGCTCCGTGGCGGATGGAAGGCCGTTCGCAAGATTGACCCCCAAACCTCAATTCAGCCCTGCCGGAAAAGCGGGAGCGAGAGGGTGAAGACGCAGCCGCCGCCGTCGCGGGCGGACACGGAAAGCCCCCCGCCCATTCCGCGCGCAAGCGCAAGGGAGATGGAAAGGCCAAGCCCCAGTCCGCCGCCGGCGCCGGAAACCGCGGCTCCGCGGTAGAAGCGCTCGAACACGCGCCCGCGCTCCTCGGCGGACATCCCCGGCCCGCGGTCGCGGACGTCCACGACTCCGCGGTCGCCCTCCGTCCGGACGACCACCTCCACCGGCCCCGCCTCCGCCGCGTACTTCGCCGCGTTGCCGACGAGGTTCACGAGAATCTGCTTCACCGCGTCGGCGTCCGCGGACACGAAGCAGGAAGATGCGCCGGTCGCCGAAACGCCGTGCGCGAACTGCCCGGCCGAAAGCTCCACGACGCCGCGCGCGGCCTTGAGGAGGTCGACCGGATCCGCGCGGTACTTCCGCCGCCCCTGCTCGATCCGGCTGAAGTCCAGGAGGTTCTCCACGAGCCGCGTCATGCGCGCGTTCTCCTCGGCGATGACGTCGTATGCGCGACGGCGCTTTTCGGGCGCAAGGCGTCCGCTCTGCAGAAGGCTCGCCCAGATGGCGATTGCCGCAAGAGGCGTCTTGAGTTCATGCGAGGCGTTGGACACGAACGTCGTCTTCTTCGCGTCCTCCTCCCGCGCGCGGAGTTCCTTCTCGCGCGCCTCGTCCGCCGCGCGGCGCAGGACGACGAGGCCGGGAATGACGCCGACTGCCGGCAGCAGGAGCATTGCGACGGCGCATGGGACAAGCCCGGCGCGCGGCGACGTCTCCGGCGCCGGCGTTCCGTCGTACGCGACGGCATAGATCCGGTCGCCGAGACGCGCCCAGAGGACGGACGTCCCCGGCAGCGGATCTGGAACGAGAAGCCCGCGTTTCGGCTCGCGCTTTCCGATCGCCTTCCAGTTGTTCCACTGCGTGAAGCCGTCGAGAACCGCGACGAGGCGCGGAGGGACGTTCTCCTGCCAGACGACGCCCTTGCGGTACTGCCACGCGAAGCGTCCGGCGATGCGCCCTGCGGCGCCGTCGTCCGACCAGGAGCGCAGGGCGGCGATGCGCCCCGCGTCGTTCGTGGCGGCGACGTCGCGCACGGCGTCCTGGAGACTTGCCGCAAGGACCTCTATCTTCGCGTTTCTCTCCGCGACGGCGTCGCGCGCGTCCCGCTCGGCCTTGAACAGGATGAACACAAGCCCCAGCGCGGTTATCAGCCCCGCCGTCGTCGTGACGATCCAGAAGGACCGCCGGAGGTCGCGCGCGTCGTGCATGGCGTCAGAAGAACAGGTCGCGTTCGCCGCGGCACGTGGCTTCGTACTGCTTCATCACGGTGGGGTAGAACTTCGGCAGCCATTCCTTGATGCCGGCGAGTTCCCTCTCTATCAGCCTGTCGCCGATCGCGCGCGTCTCGTCGGACGCGAAGTCGTCAAGCCATTCGCGGAAGGTGAGCACGGCGTTGATCTTGCAGAACTTGCCTTCGCGCCCGGTCTTGAGCGCGTCCATGATGCAGCCTCCCGTGCGGCCGCAGCGGTAGCCGGCCGTGCAGAACGAGGTGATCGTGTCGCGGGACGCGAGGTAGCGCACCATCTCGTCGATCGACCTGTTGTCCGCCAGCATGAACTGCTGGCGCTCCTTCTCCTGGTGCGATTCGCTGGCGAAGTCGCTGTAGCCCTTGATGGCGATGTTGGAGGAGCAGTCGAGCTGCGTCATGCCGTGGTCGAGCACGCGGTTGCGCGAGGCCGGGCTTTCGCGGCACGTCACGATCATGCCGGTGTAGGGGACGGACAGGCGCATCACCACGAGGATCCGGGCGAACGTGTCGTCGTCGATGAGCCACGGCGACTCCTCCGGCACGCGCGTGCCGGAGGCCGGCTCGAGGCGCGGGAACGAAATCGTGTGCGGCCCGATGTTGAACCAGCGCTCCAGGTCGCGCGCGTGCATCACCGTGGCCAGCACTTCGTAGCGCCAGTCGCATAGGCCGTAGAGGACGCCAAGGCCGACGTCGTCGACGCCCGCCTCCATGCAGCGGTGGAAGCAGGTCGTGCGCCAGTCGTAGTTGCCCTTCACGCTCCACGCGGGGTGCATCTGCTCGTAGAGCCTTCTGTTGTACGTCTCCTGGAACACCTGGAACGTGCCGATGCCCACTTCGCGGAGGACGCGAAGGTCGTCGACGGGGAGCGGCGCGGCGTTGACGTTCACGCGGCGGATGCCGACCTTGGCGCCGGTCTTCGGCGCCGGCGTCTGGTGTCCGTAGATGGTCTGGATCGTCTCGGCGATGTACTGGGTGGAGGTCTTCGGATGCTCGCCGTAGACGGCGATCAGCCGCTTGTGCCCGATCCGGCCGGCGAGGACGTCCACTTCCTCCTTCACCTCGTCCATCGTCAGGATGCGGCGGCGCTGGAGGGAGTTGCCCTCGCGGAAGCCGCAGTAGCGGCAGCCGTTGACGCAGGCGTTCGCGACGTAGAGCGGCGCGAACATGACGATGCGGTTGTCGTAGACCTTTTTCTTGATCCGGTCCGCGGCCGCGCGCATTTCCTCGAAGAGGCCGGGGTCCGTCACCTGCATGAGGACTGCGGTCTCCTCCGGAAGAAGCGTCTCGCACGTCGACTCGGACTTCGCGATGATTTCGCGGACCCGCGCCGGATCCACCGGCGCGGATTCCGTCTCGGCGATGAGGCGGTTGATGAGCGCGTCGTCTATGAAGTGGCGTCCGCCGGGAAGATACTTGTCTATTTCCCTCTGGACGATGAAATGTTCGCGGTAGTCCTGCTCGTCCCTGAACTGCCTTATGCCGTTGACCGTAGCCATTTTACCTTTCGACTTTCTTGACCGTTCCGTTTGCGCCGACGTCGCCGAGGTCCAGGGCCGTCGTGTCCGCGGAGCCCTCCCTGTGGAAGACGGCCTTCATCTTCCGCGCGGCGGGCATTCCGGCGTAGGACCCGACGCGCTTTCCGACGGTGAACGCGCCGTCCTTGAACGCAGCCGTCGTGAGGGCGCCCGCGCCCTTGCGGTATGCGAGGGAGACGCCGTCGTCTTCGTAGAGCGTTCCCGTCGCGTCCGCGCCCGGCCAGACGTGGAGCTCGACCTCATCGTTCCAGCCCTTTTCGACGTGGAACTTCTGCGGCCACATGGGGACGATCGCGCCGGCGCGGACGTAGAGGCTGCCGCCCCACTCCTTCGTCGTCTTCACGTCGCGCACGACGGGTCCGGCCACCTTCTCGCCCGTGCGCCAGTCGTACCACGTCCCGGGCGGGATGGAGATCTTGTCCGTGAACGCGGATACGAGCAGGTCGGGGCCGAGCATATACGTCGTCACGCATTCGTCGTACGCGGGTTCGTCGGGATATACGAACGGCAGCGCGCGCATGACGGGCCATCCGGTCCGCGCCGCCTCTGCGGCCGCGGTGTAGAGATACGGCATGAGGCGGTAGCGGAGCCGGGCGTAGGACTTGAAGACGGCCAGCTTTTCGGGCGACTGGTGCCACGGCTGGTTCCAGTAGTCCCAGTTGTTCTGCTGGCTCCACGTCTGGAGGAATCCGAAGTGGAGGGACTGGACGTTGTGGATGTCCATGTCGCAGCTCTGGTTGGAATGTCCGGAAATGCCGAGGTTCAGGAGCGAGGCGAGGGGCTTCGGCCCGCCGCCGGTGTCGCCGGCCCACGTGGCGACGAACTGCTGGACGCCCGCGTAGCCGCCGGCGGAGTAGACCATCGAGCGGCGGCCGGTGTAGTCCTCGTAGCCGCGCGCCATCTGCTTGTCGTAGACGAGGCTGTAGAGGTTGTGCATTTCCTCGTCCGTTCGCCCGTTCGCCCAGGCGCGGTTTGGATGCTCGCCGAACTGGTTGCAGCCGTCGAGCTTGAAGCACTGCGCCCCTTGGTCGACGAACTTCTTGAGGTGCTCGAACCACGGCAGCGCGCCGTCGGGCACGTCGTCCTCCGGGCAGTAGAGGTTCCGGTACATCGCCTCCTTGTGGCGGGAGGGCTTCTTCGCGCCCTTCTTCGCGGCGCCGGGGTTGATGCGGTCGTCCTCCCACGTCTCGGTGACGCCATCGGGGACTTCGACCTGGCGGCCCGACGCCTTGGCAAGCCCGGCCGCGCACTGCTCCTCGTAGCGGAAGAGGTCGTAGTCGCAGCAGAGCCAGAGGGAGAGCTTCGCGCCGAGGCGCTTCATCGCGCCGACCCAGGTGTGTCCGCCCTTCGGCGCCCAGTAGGGGAAGTAGAAGCGCTCGGAATGCCATTCCTTGTAGATGGAGTTGTCGTAGAACTTCTTCATCCAGCCGGGTTCAAGCCCGACCACGTCGCACGGAAGGCCGCGGTCGCGGAAGTTCATCACCTCGTTCATGAGCGCGAACTGGTCGATGTTCTGGTTGCAGACGTACGTGAAGCCGTAGCCCCAGACGGGCAGGAGCGCGGGGCGTCCGGTCAGCTGCGTGTAGACGTCCAGAAGAGCGCGGTAGTCCTTGCCGGTGAAGACGTAGAAGTCGATCTCGCCCTCGTTCGCCTCGCATATGAGCGCGTCAGGGTCCTTCGCGCCGCAGTCGAACGCATTGCGCCACGTGGAGTTGAGGAGCATTCCCCAGCCGTTGCGGCTGACGGCCATCGGGACGGGAATGTTGCAGAGGTTGTTGCGGATCCAGAGGTCGAAGCGGTGTCCGCGCCGCATCACGTTGTCGCGCCCCGAATCGCCGAAGCCGTAGATGCGCTCGCCCTTGGCGAGACTGAACGAGATCGCGTAGCCCTTGCCGACTGCCTTGGGCGCGATCGCGAGGTCGGCGGCGGAGACAAGCGACTTGAGGCGGAGCGTCCCCTTCGCGGCGTCGACGGAGAGTTCTGCCGACTTCGTCGCCACCTTGCCGTCCTTCTTCGTGAACGCCGCGGCCGGCCACTTGTCCCTGAGGACGCCGTAGCGGTTCATGCCGCCCTCCGTCCAGATGGCGGAGCCGTTGGCGTTCGTCCAGCTCTTCCGCACGCGGAACAGGTTGTCCGCCAGGACGTCGACGCGCAGTTCCGTGCCGTCGGCCAGCCTGCTCACCGCGCTTTCCGCGCCCGGCGCGGCCGCGCGCCACAGCGGACGCGCCTGGACCGCGACGCCCGTCAGGATGACGGCCGTCGCCGCAATGCGTTTCACGTTCATGACTGAATCCTTCTTCTTTCGTTTTTCGCTAAAAGGCGAATCCGCCCGTTCCGTCAATTGTATCACAATTCCGCCGCCGCAACGACAACGCGCAACGACAACGTCATGCGGGAGGGCGCGTGGACTTGCCTCTTGATCGCCTAATCCCGTATTGCGCCGGCAATGGCGTTTTGATAGAATCCTACCCCGTCAGGACAAAGGAGCAGACTAAAGATGTTAACGTACGATTACAAGGGCGTCGTCGAGGAAATTGGCGAGACGAAGGCTTTTGGCAGCAACGGCTTCACGAAGCGCGAATTCATCGTGGGCAACGACGTCGATTCGCAGAGCAAGTACCCGAACCCCGTGTGCTTCACCTTCAAGAAGGAGAAGTGCGCCCTCTGCGACGCGGTGAAGAAGGGCGACCGCGTGAAAGTCCAGTTCACCATCGACGGCCGCCGCTGGGACGGGCCGAACGGCGTCCGCTATTTCACCGACCTGACCGGATGGAAAATCGAGAAGATCAACGGCGACGGCACCACCACCGAGCCCGAGGCCGCGCCGCCCGACCTGCCGGCGGACGTTCCCGCCTCTGCGGACGAGGACGACCTTCCGTTCTGATTGTGAAGACCTGGAGAGAGCTTCTCGCCCTCGGGGCGGACTACCTTTCGCAGAAGGGCGTCCCCGACGCCGCGGTGGCCATGGAGGAGCTGATGGGTCGCCTCCTCGGCTGCCGGCGCGGGTTTCTTGAACCGCATTTCACGAAAATCCCGCCCGAAAGGCACGTGGCCGCGATGCGCCGCGCGATGTCGCGCCTCGTCGCCGGCGAGCCTCTCCAGTACGTCCTCGGCGAATGGGATTTCAGGCGTCTCACGCTCAAGTGCGACCGCCGCGCGCTGATACCGCGCCCGGAGACGGAAGAGCTCGTCACGCGGGTCCTGGCGTTCCTCGGCGCCCGGCCGGCGGAACTTCCGCCGCCTGTCGTCGTCGACGTCGGGACGGGAAGCGGATGCATCGTCCTCTCCCTTGCGGCCGAGTTCGGACGCGAAGCCGCGTTTCTGGGCGTCGACGTCTCGCCGGCCGCCGTGTCACTCGCCACCGAGAACGCCGCAAGGTGCGGGCTTGAGGGCAGGGTGAAGTTCGCCGTCGCCGACGGCCTTGACGATTTCGACGAACCGCAGTCCGTGGACGTCATCGTCTCCAACCCGCCGTACGTCCCCACCGCAGAATGCGACGCGCTCGACCCGCGCATCCGCGACTTCGAGCCGCGCGGCGCCCTGGACGGCGGCGCGCAGGGGCTGGACTTCTACGAGAGGTTCATCTCCGACGCGCTGAACCTCCTCAGGCCCGGCGGCGCGGTGTTCTTCGAGATCGGCGACGGACAGGGAGAGTCCGTGCGGAAGCTGTTCTTCGACGCCGGATTCGACGAAATCAAGATTGAAAAGGACTATGCCGGACACGACCGGTACGCCTCGGCCGTTTTGCGGTGACAGGCCCTCCGCCGAGGCAAGGAGAAGTTGAAATGAGCGCAGAGATCCCGTACAAGACGTATCTGACCGAAGCCGAACTGCCGACCGCGTGGTACAACGTCCGGGCCGACATGAAGACGAAGCCCGCGCCGCTCCTGAACCCGGCCACCGGCCTTCCCGTCACGCCGGACGACCTTCGCCGCGTCTTCTGCGACGAGCTGGTGAGGCAGGAGCTTGACGACGACAACCCATGGACGCCCATTCCCGGCGAAGTGCAGGACTTCTACCGGATGTTCCGCCCCTCGCCGCTCGTCCGCGCCTACTTCCTCGAGCGCGCGCTGGACACCCCCGCGAAGATCTACTACAAGTTCGAGGGCAACAACACCTCCGGCTCCCACAAGCTCAACAGCGCCGTCGCCCAGGCCTACTACGCGAAGGCCCAGGGTCTCAAGGGCGTCACGACCGAGACGGGCGCCGGGCAGTGGGGTACCGCCCTCTCGATGGCGTGCGCGTTCTTCAAGCTGGACTGCCGGGTGTACATGGTCAAGTGCTCGTACGAGCAGAAGCCCTTCCGCCGCGAGGTGATGCGCACGTACGGCGCCTCCGTCACCCCGTCGCCGTCGATGGAGACGGACGTCGGCCGCGCCATCAACGCCGCGCACCCCGGCACGTCCGGCTCGCTCGGCTGCGCCATCTCCGAGGCCGTCGAGGCGGCGACGTCCCGCGAGGGCTACCGCTACGTCCTCGGAAGCGTCCTGGCGCAGGTGCTCCTGCACCAGTCGATCATCGGACTTGAGGCGCAGACGGCCATGGACAAGCTGGGCGTCCGTCCCGACGTCGTCATCGGCTGCGCCGGCGGCGGATCGAACCTCGGCGGACTCATCTCCCCGTTCATGGGACGCAGGCTGCGCGGCGAGGCCGACTGCCGCTTCATCGCCGTCGAGCCGGCGAGCTGCCCGTCGCTGACGCGCGGACGCTACGCCTACGACTACTGCGACACCGGCCGGGTCTGCCCGCTCCAGAAGATGTACACGCTCGGACACGACTTCATCCCGTCCGCCAGCCACGCCGGCGGCCTCCGCTACCACGGCATGAGCTCCATCCTCAGCGAACTCTACCACGAGGGCCTGATGGAGGCGCGCGCCGTGGAGCAGACCGCCGTCTTCGAGGCGGCAGAGCAGTTCGCCCGCGTCGAGGGCATCCTCCCCGCGCCGGAATCGAGCCACGCCATCCGCGCGGCAATGGACGAGGCCCTTCGCTGCAGGCGCGAGGGGAAGGCGGAGACGATCCTCTTCGGACTCACCGGCACCGGCTACTTCGACCTCTTCGCCTACCGCAAGTTCAACGACCACGAGATGGGCGACTACGTCCCGACGGACGCCGAGCTCGAGGCGTCCTTCGCGAAGCTCCCGAAGATCGGCTGAACCACGTCCCGCGCCCCGTCCATCCCCCGCGAATGCACGGGACGGCTCGCGCCGTCCCCGACGGGCGCCCTGCACCTCGGCAACGTCCGCACGTTCATGGTCGCCTGGCTGCGCGCCCGGTCGCGTGGCGGCCGCGTCGTCTTCCGGATGGAGGACCTCGACCATCCACGCGACAAGCCGGGGGCGGAGCGCGCGGCGGTGGAGGACCTCGAATGGCTGGGGTTCGACTGGGATTCGTACGAAAGGCAGTCGGAGCGCAAGGCCCTGTACGCGGACGCGCTGGCGGACCTTAAGGCGCGCGGGCTTGTCTATCCCTGCACCTGCTCGCGCCGCGACGTCGAGGCCGCGCAGTCCGCGCCGCACGCGGGCGAACAGCTCCACTACCCCGGCACGTGCCGCGGCCGCCACGCCACGTGGGCCGAGGCCGCGGCGGTGAGGCCGCCCTGCTGGCGCTTCCGCGTCCCCGCCGGGACGTCCGTCCGCTTCGAGGACGCTTTCGCCGGGCCTTTCGAGCAGGACGTCTCACGTGCGCTTGGCGACTTCCCGCTCGCGCGCGACGAGTTCGGCGCCGGCTACACGCTCGCAGTCGTCGTGGACGACGCGCTGATGGGCGTGACCGAGGTCGTGCGCGGCGACGACCTCCTTCCGGCCACGCCCGCGCAGATACTCCTCTACCGCGCGCTCGGCTACAAGCCGCCGGCGTTCTGCCACGTGCCGCTCGTCGTCGGCCCGGACGGCCGCCGCCTCTGCAAGCGCCACGGCGACACCCGCGTATCGTCGTACCGCGCCGCCGGCGTCTCCGCCGAGGCGATCGTCGGACGCCTCGCGCAGACGTGCGGCTGGGGCGACGGCTCTCCATGCTCCCTTCGCGACCTGCTGCCGCTCTTCGACATGGACGCGATTCCGCGTCGCGCCGTGACGTGGGGCGAACCGCCTGGCGGCGTCTTCAATGTCCCGCCAGCTTGAGGCCCGCGATTCCGATCACAATGAGCGCGGCCGAGCCGATGCGCAGAAGCGTCGCCGGCTCCCCGAACATGACGATGCCGGCGACCACTCCGCCGACCGCGCCGACTCCCGTCCACACCGCGTAGGCCGTTCCCATCGGAATCGACTTCATCGCCACGGACAGCAGCCAGACGCTGAGCGCCATGCCGACGGCGCACACGACGTCCGCCTTCACGTTCGTGAATCCGTTCGACATCTTCAGGGCCGTCGCCCACACTACTTCAAGCAGCCCCGCCGCCAGAAGAATCAGCCAGTTCATCTTTTCCTCTCCAGTCTTTCCATCTCAGGTTTGGCGAGAATGCGCCCGGCGGGCGCATTCTCGCGGCGGACATTGTATCAAAGAGATGGCGAAGGATTCCATTGCGCATTTGACGCATGGACGCGCTTGGCTGTATAATGGCGCAAGTGAAATCTGAAGCAGAGAAAAGGCAGGCGGCGCGGGCGTTCGTGGAGCGCTGGACGTTCAGGCGCGGGAGCGA
>CAYLRN010000011.1:0-100336 GCA_964386385.1 uncultured Lentisphaeraceae bacterium
ACGACGCGAGTCTCGCGCTCCGCGTCCCGCAACTCGTCCATCCCGACTGGGAGGAATATCCTACCAACTCCTGGGCGGCGAGCTGGCATACGCTGTTCAGTGGCACACATGCTGACGACCGTGGTCGCCTCGGCTGGCCGGGGAGGTTCGCATCCGTTGCGGAGGTCGCGGTCAACTTCTACTCCACAGGGGACGAGGTCCTCGAGCTCGCGGCGGACAACGACATGGGGATCCTCACAGGCATAGGCGATTCGTTCGGACACCACGCCTGGCACAAGCAGGAACTGTTCAAGGGACGCGGAATAGGCGTGGGGGCGGGCGCGACGGACTGGTCCGGGTGGAACATAGAGGAGAACTGGCTTGGAGTCAACAAGGTTTCGGTGGCAGAAGCACGGGCGATGAGCGATGCCGACTTCAGGACCAACACGGTCTTCTACTGTTATCCGATCAGCATGAATTCGCCGACCATCCCGCTTTCGGTACGCAGTGCGCACCTCGCGCTCGGCATCCCGGCTCTGACCCCTGCGGCGGGATTCGTGCCTTTTGGCGGCAGCCCCATGCTGGATTCGATGGTGGATGTCAGCACGGACAGTTCCTCTGGCATTGAACGCCCAAACGGATGGCCTGACAGGTCGGCCTATCCGAACCGATGGCTTCATTCTGACATGAAAGACGTGCCGTTTTTCTTCAACTTCAAGTTCTACGAGAAAGCAATAGAGAAGGGAATGCTGAAATGAAGATGCTGATTCTTTTGCCTGTTCTCTTAATCGCGCTGCAGTCGTATGCGCTCAAAAGGGATTTGTCATACAGAGATGCTCGCAGAAACGGTGCAATGGCAAAGATTGTGCTTATGGTCGTCAATGACAACGGCGTTCCTGTCTCCCATGCCGACATCAATGTCTTCATGGGCATGAACTTCCGCCCTAAAGGGTACACCATAACTGGTCGCACAGATACCAACGGCGTTTTTGTCATCAGTGGAAAAACCTGCGGCGATGAAATCGATGTCAATGTCTCCAAGGCCGGTTTCTACCGTACGTCAAGGACTTTTCGCTTTGCAGAGATGGGACGTGAACATGAGGTAAAAGATGGTCGTTGGCAACCATATGGGGAAACAGAGCGTGTCATTTTGCGTGATATGCGCAATCCAATAGAAATGCCGCACGAAGATTTTTGGAAATTCAAATATACAAAGGCAATCAACACTTGGATTGGCTATGACATAAAAGAAAACGACTTTGTCCCTCCTAATGGGAAAGGCAAAGTCACTGATTTTGAAGTCTACATAGACTGGAACGGCGAATGGTTGCCGACCTATACTGGCATGGCGGTTAGGATTAGATTCACAGAACCATTCAGTGGCTATTATAATTACGGCATCAATTCCGGCAGCGAGTTCAGGGGTCCTTATTCGGCTTTGGGCAGTTCGATATGTCAGACGGAGGCGGAGTTTTATGAGCGAGTCATCGACAAGGAGACACGACGTGAGCAAAGTCGTTTCAATCCAGACAAATGCTGGGTCGTCAGGAGTAGATGCAAAGTGTCGCCCGAGGGCAAACTCGTTGAGGCAAACTATTCGGTAATACACGATGTTGCTTTTACCTGTAAGGGCGATGGTTGCGGAGGGTTCTGCATCATTGGCGCATTCAATCCCACCCCGAACGACACGAACCTTGAGCCGAGGCGTTGAATCAGATGAGGGAACGTCGCATGAAATCAAGAGTATTCACCTGTCTGCCGGCATATGCCTTGGCCGCTTTTGTGGCGGCGGCTTTCGCCGTCCATGCGGAGACAATCGCCGTCCCAGCCCTGCCGGCGTCCGCGACGCCTGACACGGAGGTTTCCACGAACGTGCCGCTCAACGCGCACCGCCTTGACGTGCGCTCGCTCGACGTGCGGCTTGACTTCGCCGGCACGGCCTCGAACTGCGTCCAGGTGGCGTTCGGGCGCGACGACGACGGCGACGGAGCCCTCTCCGCCGACGAGACGGATTTTCTGGCGGGCTGGCGGCGGGGACGTCTCTTCGCCGAGGACGCGAGGGCGGGAAGGCGCCTGTTCGCCGACGTCGTGGACGGGGCGGACGCCAGGCGCCGTCTTTGCCTCCACGTGGGGACGGCGCCCGACGGAGGGCCGCGCCCGGTCGTCGTCTCCAACGAGACGGACGCCTGCTTCGCGGAACTCGCATCGGCGGAGTTCGCTGCCTGCGGCTGGAATCTGGTCCGCGTGACGCGGCGCGGAATGGACGCGGCGGACGAGTCGTGCGAAGTCGTCTGCCTGCATCCGAGTTTGCATCTCATTCTGAAGTAGGGCGCGACGTTCCCGTCGCGCCGCAGTGGAGAAATGAGATCTGCGGGATTCGGTTTCGGGTGACGAATGGGAATCGAGATGGCTCCGGGACTTGATTTTTCTGCGGCGGGGCGTGCGGGGAATGTGCTACAATATCAACCCTGCTTCACTGCGGGAAGAATGTTTTCCGCCGTGGAGGAGGACATTCGATTGAATTCGCCACATATATGGACAGCAGCAGAAAACATGACACGGAGGCCTATCTGGCCCGCATCCGCCGCACGATCGCAGAGTCGAATCGCCTGGTGGAGCAGGCCGAACTGCGCATTCGTGAAACGGACCGGGCGCTGGAGGCGCAGGGGCTGACGCGCGAGCAGGTCATGGGCGTCCGCCTTTCGGACGAGCAGCGCGTCGCGGTCAACCGCGAACTGGCGCGGCTGGGAATCGACCCGCGGACCGTGGCGGACGCGATGGCGCCGGACGCCGGCGCGGGGCGGGAGGTCTTCGCCTCGGAATCGCCCGCCGACGCGCGGCGTGGAGTCGTCGTCTCGCTGCCGTCCGCCGACGCGGCGGACGACCTGGCCCGCCGCCGGATGAAATTCGGCATGATGATGAAACCTTTTCAGATCTGAGGTGTACGCAGGGAAAGGAAACATACGCCATGAGCATTCAATTCGACCCTTCCCGACTGTCCGCGTCCGTCGCCCAGACGTCCGCCGACGCCTCGTCCGCAGTCCGCCCGCCCGCCCGCCTCGCCTCCCTGCTGGGCGGCTCCGCCGTCACCGTGACGGATGGGCGCATCACCGACCTCGAGGCGCTGGTGGCGCGGATCCGGAACGAAAGCGAAAAGACGAAACTCTCGCTTTTCGTCTCGTCGCTCGCCGCCGTTCGCGACTCGCTTACGGTCGCGCAGCAGCAGAATCTGGACGCCGGCCTTGCGCTGGTGGAAAAACTGGACGCGCTGGACGCATCGCTCTCCTCCCTTGAAGCGTCCTGCGCGGCGGACAAGGCCGCCGCCGCGGCGCTGCAGACGCAGATCGACTCGCTGGAGAGGCAGATCGAGCAGGCGCAGAAGGATGGCGTCGAGCACAACGAACTCGTCGAGGAGCAGAAGGCGCTTCGCGCCGAACTCGAGGCGAAGGAAGCCGCGCTGGCAGACGCGCAGACGCGGATTGGCGAGACGAAAAACGAGATTGCGTCCGTCCACGGCGAGATTTCGGCGCTGGTGAAGTCCATCGGCGAGAACACGCTCAAGACGATCGCCGACGAGCTGGGGGCGATGGTCGACGCGGAGGAGTCCGAGCGTCCCGCCGAAGCGGAGAAGAAGGAGCGGAAGGCGGCTGACAGTCCATTCGCCGCCATTCACGACGCGCTCGGCCGGATTGCGCGCGACTTGACGGAAACCATTGTCGAAAACAGAATCGAAAACGTCTGACGCAGCAGTAGAAGGAGAGAAGCGATGGAAAAGATCACGGAAGAGAGAATCGCCGAGGCCGCCCGGAAGCTGGCGCAGGGCGCAACGCTGAAAGAGGTCAAGGGCGTCAGCAACGCCGAACTGGAAGCGGTCTATTCGCTTGCGTTTTCCTACTACCGCACGGGGCGGTACGACGACGCGGCGAAGCTGTTTCAGTTCCTCGTGCTGTTCGACCACACGTCGGCGAAGTTCTGGTACGGCCTCGGCGCCGTGCAGCAGGTCAAAAAGGACTACGCGGGCGCCGTGGCGAGCTACGGCTACGCCTCGTTCCTCGACCTGAAGAACCCGAAGCCGCAGTTCCACGCCGCCGAGTGCTTTCTGGCGATGGGCGACAGGGCGAACGCCGCGAGCGCGATCGCCGCACTGGAGGCGTACTGCCCCGAAAACGAGACGGGGCGCGAGTACCGCGCCAAGGCGGCGGAGTTGCGCAAGGCCATCGGCGAAGACGCCTTCAGGGAAATGGACGAACCTGCGTAACCTTTTCGTCGCCCGCGTGTACACGGAGCAGAAAGGAACAACCCGCATGACTATCGACACATCCAACATGGCGACGAAGGTTCCGGCCGGCCTTGATTCGGCGGCCGCGCTGGCGAAGGGGCTGGGAACTTCCGAAAAGACCACGGAGCTCGTGAAAGAGGTGGCCGCGCTTCTCGGCGGTCGCAACGTGAGCGTGAACGCCGTGTCGCGCACCGCCACGGCGGAGACCGGCACGACGTCCGGCGCCACGGGCGTCCCCGCGCTCGACAACCCCGACGACGCGAAGGCCGCGGAGGCCGACCTCGAAAAGCTCCTCGCCTACCTCATGCTCGACAACGAGAAGCGACAGGCCGAGATGGCCCAGGAGCGCATCGGCGTCCAGAAGGATTCGCTGGAACGCGAACGGGCCGAGCGTTCGGAGAAGATCGAGCAGTCCCTCAAGGACATGGACAAGGCGGCGAAGTCGCGCAGACGCGGCGGCATTTTCGGCTGGCTCGTGGCGGCGGTCGCGGTCGTCGTGGCGGTCGTGTCGTGCGTGGCGACGGGCGGCATTGCGGTGGGCGCGGTCGTCGGCGCAGCCGTGGCGGTGGGGGCGCAGGTCCTGAACGCGACGGGCGCGATGGACAAGATCGTGGACGGAATCGCCAAGGGGCTTGAGAAACTGGGCATGGGCAAGGAGGCGGCGCAGATCGTGGCGCAGGTCGCCATCACGGTCGCCATCATGGCCGCCTCGGTAGGGGCGGGCGCCGCCGGCGCGGGGACGCGGACGGCGACGCTCGCAAGCAGTCTCGGCAAGGCGCTCCAGAGCGCGGCGGAGGCGGTCCGGCCGCTCGTCCAGATTGGCGCGATGGGGCTTGGCGCGGCCGCCACCGTCTCCAGCGGCGTCGGCGCATACGATTCCTACAAGGCGGGCATGAGCCAGTCCGAGGTGACGGAGAGCGAGAAGTTCCTCGCCGCCCTACGGCAGCAGCTGGAGGAGACCCAGGACGAACTGCAGTCCATTCTCGAGGCGCTGCAGAACGGCGTATCGCAGGTGGCGGACATCATTGCGTCCGCGACCGACACGAACGCCGAAATCGCCGGTCGCATCGGAGACATGGCCTGAAAGGAGGGTGGCATGATGGAAGTCAATTTTAACGCCAGCACTGCGGCCGTCGGCTTTGCGCCGCTTCCGCCGTCCGATGCCGCCATCGACGGCGCGGGACGCACTGCCGGCGTGGGCGGGGCGGCGGAATCGGTCCGCCTCACGGAAGCGGCGCCGGACTCCGTGCGCGCGGCATCCGGCCGTGTAGCCGTCCCGGACGACCTTGAACTGCCGGCGGCAACGGACGATGCGGCGGACGTCGGTTCGCTCTGCGCGAAGCTTTTGTCAGGCGACGGGCTGGGGCTCTCCGACGCCGAGCAGATGGAGATTGCGCAGAACGTGTCGGAGCAGGTCGCTGCCGCGGCGTCCGAGGCGGGCGCGTCGACCGGCTCGACGCAGGTGATGTTCGACCTCTACAAGCTGATGGCGCTCCTCGTCGAAGTCGCGCAGGAGCAGCGCGACGCGGCGCGCGAACTGCGCTCGGCCGCGAGCGCGCAGGTCCAGAACGCCGTCATGGCGCAGGCGCAGCAGCAGCGTTCGGCCGCCCTGACGGGCATGATCGCGGGCGCGATCTGCTGCGCCATCCAGGCGGGCTTCTCCGCCGGATCGCTCGTCAAGACGGCCAAGGCTTTCAACACCCAGCTCTCCGCGATGGGGGAGAGCGGCGTCACCTCGGCCCGCCAGAACCTGTCGGCCCTCGAAAACGCCAAGACGCCAGAAGCCGCCAGAAGCCAGTTGGCGAAAGCCGAGAGCAAGGCCGGGGACGACATCGTGCAGGAAGTGAAGCGCGGATTCGGGGACGTACGGGACGTCGACCTCGACGACCCGCATTGGGCCGAAACAACCGGTGCCAGGAAAAGCGCGTTCAACGCCGCGCGGGAGGGCGGCCAGGATGTCGATCCGGCGACTCCTGAAGAAATGGAGGCGGCCCGCACGGAGCTGCGCGCGGCGATCAAGAACGACCTCCAGGTGTTCGAGGACGCGGCCGCCGACGCGAGGGGCGCGCTGGCGAACGCCGGCCCTGGCGCCGACCTTGCCGCGTTGAAGCAGAACGTCAAGACGGCGGACGCGAAGCTGTCCTACGCCCGCGCCTACGCCGCGAACGAACTGGCGCAGGACGGCGTGACGACGCCGGCAGAGTACGCGCAGGACGTCAAGGCCGCCGCCGCGCGCGCCGCCGCCGCGCAGGAGTCGCTTGCGCAGAACCCCGAGTACATGAAGGCCGGCAATTCGTTCCAGCGCGGCGAGGCGTACAACGGCCTGATCAACACGATCGGCTCGTGCGTCCAGAGCGTCATCCAGAACGCCACCCAGCTCCAGCAGGCGAAGGCCACCGAGGAGAGCGCCGCCCAGCAGCAGGCGCAGGGCAACCTCGACCAGATGAAGGACTTCTTCGACGCGGCGGGCGACCTCATGACGCAGGTCATCCAGCTGATGAACGCAGTCGGTTCGGCGGAGGCGCAGTCCATGCGGGACGCGATACAGGCATGAGCGCGCTCGTCACTGCAGCGGAGATTCCGAACGGCGCCGTCTACGGCGTCTCGCAGAAGACGTACGTCGTCGACGGCGTCGCCGGGCAGGACTTCACCGCCGCGCTGGCGGCGGCGGCGTTCAAGGAGGCGACGGCCATCGAGGCCGCGACGGCGTCCTACGCCGACGTCGTGCGGACGCGGACGCGCAAGTGCGAAGACCTGGGCGAAGTCCTCGCCGCGCTTGCGAAGGCAGTCGCGTCGCTGCCGACGAAGAACCCGAAGAGCGACGACAAGAGCGAACAGAGCGCGGAGATCTACGCCGCGCAGGCGATCGCCGGCCAGTACGGGTTCGACCTGCCGTTCGCCAAGTCCGACGAGACGAACAAGACCGCATCCATAACGCGCGAGAACGCCTACCGTCTGCAGAACGACGTCCAGTATGCGCTTGACACCGAGGACAACGAGCTCCAGCAGGACGCCATCGCGCTCCAGTCGCTCGTATCGAAACGCGACAACGCCTTTTCGACGGCGGCGAAGCTTGTGCGCAAGGCCGACAACGCCGCGCAGTCCACAATCGGCAACATGGCGGGATGACCGGGGGAAGGAAGGAGAGACGAACATGGCGGAAATAACGGAAAACAGCGTTTCGCTCAGTCAGAACTGGGGAGTCTCGTTCAACGACTATGCGTTCGGCGGCAAGGCGATGGACTTTCAGGACCTGATGGTCGCCGTGGCCGAAAAGCGCGCCGTGGCGGTGGAAGGGGAGGTGGCGCCAATGGCGACGCGCATCCGCGACCGCAACGACCTTTTGGAGAGTCTCGGCCTCGCGCTCTCGGAGCTCACCTCCGCCCAGGCGACGCTCGACAGCGACGCGGATGGCGACGACAAGTGCTCCTACACGTTCAGCCAGGAGGCGAAGGACGCCTGCAACCGGGCCTACGGGATGATTCCCAGCGACAACGATTCCAAGAAGTGGCTGGAGTACCACATCCAACGGGTGAAATCCACGATCGACGCGCTGAACAACGCGGCGCAGACGGACATGTCGCGCCTCCAGTCGCTCGTCGACCGCCGCGACGAATCGTACACGACCGCGTCCACGCTGATGAGCGCCGTCAGCGACACGCGCGCGAACCTGATAGGAAACCTGTGATGACCATCGAAGCCAGCCGCATTGCCACTAACCGCTACGCGCCGTCCGGCGCGGACGCGATTTCGCTCTATTCGAACGGCGCGGGGACGGACCTTACGTTCACGCAGCTCGTCATGGGCGTCTGCATCCGCGCCGCCGCGGCCTACGAGGCGCAGAGCGTCCTGAAGATGAACGCGATGACGGCGGAGTCGCAGAACCTCGACGCGGCGGCCGGCTGGCTCTCCAAGATCGTCGCCGGTACGGCGGACTGGGCGGAGGCCAAGGCGTTTCTCACCGGGACGATGGGAATCGGGGAGGGCGAGCTTCCGGACGGACTTGATTCCTACGACAAGCGCCTTCAGGCGGCGGAGGCGCTGCAGGTCAAGATGGACGCGCTCGCGCAGAGCCAGCAGGAGGACATGATCGACCTGCAGTCGCTCGTCAATCTCCGCGACGTGGCCTACGCCACGTCCACGAACGTCGCCAAGGCGCTGGGGACTTCGATGACCTCCAACGCCGTCAATTTCTAAAGGGAAGGAACACGCAATGGCCTTTGAAACAGTGTCGTTCAACCTTTCGATGAACCGGATCGACGACCCGTATCTGCATCCCGACCAGGCTTCCGAGAACGCCCTCACGGCAAACGTCTACACCGTCGAGGGCGTGACGAACGCCGATGGAAGTCTGCGCGAGCTCTCCATCGGACAGCTGGTGATGGCGCTCTGCCTCGCCCGCGCGTCCGAACTGGAGGCGCAGGTCATCGAGCTCATGGAGACGATGAACGAGAGCAGCGCACAGCTCGAGGCTCTGACGGAAGTGGAGGAGGCCCTGGTCGCGGTCGACGACAGCCAGCTTGCGTCCTCCGTCTCCGGCACGATAACCTACGACGGCAAGGAATACGCGTCGTACGCCTCCTTCCTGAGCTCCGTCTTCGGCATCGCGGTGGCGAGCGACATGACCGCCGGGGATCTCATCACGGAGATAGAGACGAAGATGGACGAGCTCAATTCGTTCAGCCAGCAGACGATGATCGAACTGCAGTCGCTTACCAACAAACGCGACCAGAGCTACGACATGATCTCCAACGTCCTCAAGTCGCTCCACACGACGCTTGTCGGAAACGTGAACAACATGTAGGGACATGGCAGGCGACGCGACAACCAGGCTCCTGGCGGCCATCGACTATCCCGAACGCCCGGCGGCGGGCGCGGCGTCCGTGCCGCTGCTCGTCGACGGCTGCACGATCGTCGCGGAGGACGTGGACGGCCGGCTGCGGCTTGTCTGCCGTCTGACGGACGACGCGGACGACCTTCCGCGCTTGGCCGCCTACGCGGCGGGGCGGATGCTGCGCGAGGACGCTGCGCTTGCGGTCGACGCGGCGGGCGCGTTCCTCTGGCAGGAGGCGCCGGCCGGGGCGGACGCGCACCGGCTGCGCCGCCTCTTCGAGGCGTTCGCGGATTCGTGCGACTGGTGGCGCGCGCGCGTGGAGGCGCGGCCGCCGGCGGACGGCCCTTCCGATTCCCTCTTTCCCGAAACAATCATTCGGCCATGAGAAAGACAACTGCGTGAAACGACTTTCAATACTGCTTGCGGCGCTCCTGGCGCTGCTGGGGACCGGCGCCGGCGCTTCGCCCGCCGTCCCCGCGCCGCCACGCGCGAAGACGAACATTCCGTGGAAGACCCCGGCCTACACGCTCGTCGCCCGCGACATGGACCTGCGCACGGCGCTGGACACGTTCGCCGTCGCAGAAGGGCTGTCCGTCGTCATGTCGGAAAGCGTGCAGGGCGTCTTCTCCGGCGAGTTCCGCGACGTGCCGCCGGACGACTTTCTAGACCGCCTCGCCACCATCCACAACCTGACATGGTACTACGACGGAGCCGCGCTCTACCTCTACGGCGCGGGCGAGATCCGGACGCTGCTCCTGGACCTTGCGTACATGAAGGCGGGCGAGGTGCGCGCGATGCTCGCCGAACTCGGCGTGGAGGACGCCCGGTTTCCGCTGAAGACGACGTCCAACGACGAAATCGTCCTCGTCTCCGGCCCGCCGCGCTACGTCGCGCTCGTCTCCGAACTCGTCTCCCGCGCGGACAGCCTTCGCGAGAAGCGCACGTTCAACGAGGTGGAAATGCGCCTCTTCCCGCTCGTCAACACGTGGGCGGACGACGTGTCCTTCTCCGTCGCCTCGCCAGAATCCACGACCACCATCAAGGGCGTGGCGCGGCTTCTCGAGGAGATGATGTCGTCCGGCTCGGACGCGACGGTGCGCGAGGGCGGCGACACCAACGCGACGGCCAGGGCGTCGCTTGAATCGAACATGAACGCCGCCTATCGGCCGGTCATACGCCCGGAGAACCGCCTCAACGCCGTCGTCGTGCGCGACGTCGCATCGCGCATGGGCATGTACGAGAGGCTGATCCGCAAGCTCGACGTGCCGCAGAAGCTCGTGGAGATCGACGTCACTGTGGTGGAGCTCACCAGGAAGGACGCGCTCGACTGGCAGCTTTCGCTGAAGGCCACGGGTTCGCACAGCGACTTTTCTGGCGGCGCCGGGCAGAACGCCGCAAATCTCTTCGATTCCGACACGATGGGCGGCAAGGGCCTTGCGGGCGCGCTCTCCTATCTGGGCGACGACGTGCAGGTGGCCGCCTCGCTCACCGCGCTCAAGGAGAAGGGGAAGGCGCGCAGCATCTCCCGAACGTCCCTTCTCACGGTGAACAACCTCGCCGCGCAGATGACCGACACGCAGAGCTACCACGTGCGCGTCATCGGCACGGAAGTCGCCACGCTGGAGGACGTCAGCGCGGGCACGACGCTGCAGATCAAGCCGCGCATCGTCCCCGCCCCCGCCACGAACGTCGCAGGACAGGTCTGGCTGTCCCTGCGCCTGGACGACGGCGGATTCGAGTCCATCACCGTGGACGCGATGCCCATGACGCGATCGTCCACGCTCCAGACGCAGTCCGCCGTCTTCGAGGACGAGTCCATCATGCTGGCCGGCTATCTGCGCGACATAGAGGAGTCGGGCGGCTGGGGCATCCCGTATCTGCGCGACATTCCGTGGATCGGCTGGCTCTTCGGCGGCACGTCCGTCAAGCAGGAGACCGTCCAGCGGATGTTCATCCTCTCGCCGCACGTCGTGGACCTTGACGCAGAAATGCTCGCCCGCCTCCAGTCCACGCGCCTGAGGGACGTCTCCGAGGCCGAGCAGATGGAGGACGACGCCGAGGCGAGCGACGCGGCGCGCCGCCGGCGCGACCTGGAGCGCGAGGAGACGAACGCCCGCCGCCGCGAGCGCGACGAAGCCGCATACGAACGCCGCGCCGCCGAAATCGACCACGCCCGCGCCCTCCGCAAGATCGAGCGCGCGAAGGAGGACGAACGGCTGAAGGCGGACAGGCGCGCGTGGAAGCAGGCCGAGGAGGACGCGAAGAGGGAGGCGGAGAAGTAGGATGTCCGCCGACGTGACCATCGAACGCGGATTCGCCGAAATAGGCGCCGGCGCGTGGCTGACGAGCCGCGCCCAGCCCGTCGCGTCGTTCGGAGCCTTCCGACGTCGTCCCCGCAGGGGCTGGATCGTGCGCGACCGCGCGCGGCTCGACCTCGTGGAGACGGACGGCCGCGCGTTCTGCGCCGACGCGGCGCGTCCGTTCCTGACGCACGTCCCGTGCGCCGCGCCGGTCAGCGCCGTGACGGACAAGACGCTCGTGGCGCCGGCCGCCGCCCGCGCGGCGGCGCATCTCGTAAAGGTCATTCCGATGAGCTTCGCCCGCGCCATTTGCGTGACGACGTTCGAGCGCGAATGGGTGGTGATGGCGACGGCGAGCCGCACGACGCGCATTTCGGTTGCGGACGGCGAGACGCTGGCCGTGCGGCCGGAGGCGGCCGTGGCGTGGACGGGCCCCCGCCCGACGGGGTTCTGCCCTCGCCTCGGCCTCTTCGACATGCTGCTGCCACGCGGGCCGCGCACGCTGCTTCTCCATTTCCACGGCCCATGCGTCGTGTGGATCGAGGGAAATTCCGATCGTCCGAACTGTAACCTTCCCGGACGGCGCGTGTACTGAGGTCAGAAGGAACCCGCAGGAAAGCAGACCCGTACACTAAACCAGGAGAAACGAAAATGAACGTGACCCGCAACTACAGTGCAGATATGGCTCGCTTCTTTGAACACGCCCTCGACCAGTCCGCCGGCGGCGCGACGGTCGTCCGCGCCGAGAAAGTGGATGTCGGAGATTCCAGTCGCGTCTATGCCGTCGGCGACAATCCCGCAGTCTGGGATCGGGAGCTGAGGCTGGCCGACGCCGACGGCGACAGGGCGGGCGGTTTCTCCGCGCTCTTCCGCTCCCGCGCGAACAAGGAGGCGAACGACGCGACGCGAGCGCTTTTCAAGTCCGCCGTGTTCGAGATGTTCGGCGGAGAGGACAACGTTCCCGAAAGCGTCCGCGCCGCGATGAAGATGGAGGACTATGGCAAGGGCCGGCCTTTGACCGCCCGCCGGATCCTGGCCGTCAAGGCGGCCGTCGACGCCGCGATCGGCGACGTGGACTACAGCCGGCTCGCCCCGGAGGTCGTCAGGCAGGCGTTCTTCCGCCATACGCCCGTTCCCGCCGGGGAGCAGTTCCACGACCTCGTCAGATGCGCGGCGGACTACCAGGCGGCGACGGAATGTTCGCCCAGGGCCGCCGTCGCGTCCCTCTTCACCATTTCGGGAAGCAAGGTCTCGGCGGCGAAGGACGAGATCCGCAGGAGCGAGGAATTCCAGTCCATTGTGCAGTCGTACGGCTATGCCGCCGACCAGTGCGAGAATCTGGCCAAGGCCGCCGCGTTCTACCAGCTGTCGATGGGGTGTTTGCCCGATGAGGCGATTGAATCCGCGTGT
The DNA here is from genome assembly GCA_964386385.1 of uncultured Lentisphaeraceae bacterium. Lineage (GTDB taxonomy): Bacteria > Verrucomicrobiota > Kiritimatiellia > RFP12 > UBA1067 > RUG572. Next base: position 12,803 of record CAYLRN010000011.1, read on the forward strand.
TCGCCCACGGGCAGGGCCAACCGCCTGATGAACTACGGTGGGCGGTTCATGGAGAACGTGGAGAACTTCCGGCATGGAGTGCGCCTGATCGGGAAGTTCGAGGAGTGGTTCGACGGCGTCCACGCGACGGCCCGCGACAAGACGCTGCCCAAGGAAACGCCCTCGCAGGTCAACGGCAACTTGGGCGTGTTCCTGTCGAAGGAGAGCGCCGGCGGCTTCGAGCGCTTCGTCTTCGAGGACATCGCCGCCGATCCGGCGTTCGATCTGTCGGAGCGCGACGCCGAAAAGGCTTTCGGCTTCGAGAGCAACGCCGTCACGAACTTCATCGGCCGCAAGTTCCACGTGTCCTCCACGGCGACGCTGCTGCAGACGCCGTCCGAGCGGCGCCGGCTCGTCTTCAAGGCCGCTGCCGCGCTGTGTCCGCTGGCCTACGGCAGTTCCATGCGGAAGGCGGAATTCACGCACGACGCCATTTTCGTCGGACGGGCGCTGAAGCATCTCGATGAACTGGCCGCGCTGGCGGACGGGAACGCGCTGACGGCCGAGAGCGTGATTCGCACGTGCTATCCGGACATGGAGAATCCGCAGTCGTTCACGGTCGACGCCGTAAACGATTTCATCACGGAGTCGCTCAATCGCGCATCTCGCGACAATCCCGGCGACCTCGCCCACCTGTTCATGATGATGGCAGAGACCGGCGAAACGGTCGACCGCGTGACCGCGGCCCGGCAAAATCACGAGCAGCTGCCGAACGTGCCGCATCTGGCGACGTATTCCGCGGAGCTGGAGGCGTTCAACGGATCGACAACGTGTGCGCGGGACCAGTTCCTGAAGGACGTCGTCCGCAGTTCGGACTACACAGACCTGAACGCAGACGGCGGAGCGGCGGTCATCAAGACGGACCGCGTGTTCACGTTCTCCGGAGGGCTGGCTCGCGTGCAGCTGGACCTGTCCGATTCCGCGGTTGAAGACCGGGCCAACGCGCTGGCCGACGAAATCGAGGCGCTGTGCGGCGAGGGAAACGTTCGGCAGGCGGTCGCCGTGCTCTTCAGCCTTTCGCAGGCGGGGCTTTCTAATCTGCAGGGCGGACTTCGCCCGTATGGCATCGAGTCCAACGAGCATTCCCCATGCGAATACGCGCTGTCGAAGGACGCGGATACGGGGACCGTCAAGATCGTCTACTCGAACCCGGAGGCGCTCCCGATCTCGTTCCGCTGGGAGGCGACCGTCGACCGCAACGGCAACGTCACTACCACGCCAATGACGGTCGTCGACGACCGGGCGGGCGAATGACGGTCGTTGGCGTCCCCGCAAAAGGTCTGGACAAAACGGCGAACGTCTAGTAATCTTGATGGGCAATTTTAGGCAACCGGCCGACACTTGTTTTAGGAGAACGCAACGATGGATTATGAAGAACTGATTTCCGCATTCGCGGAACGCCACGCCATTGCGGGCTGCGAAGCCGGCGGTGGCGGGGCCGTGACGCTTCAGGTCGACGGCATGGCGGTGACGCTTCTTCATGACGAGGCGGAGGCGCGTCTGCTGATCTGCGGCGAGATCGGCGAGCCGCCTGCGTCTGGCGCGGCGGAGTTTGCGGCGGCGATGCTCAAGGCGAATTTTGCCGCGTCGGACACGACGTTCGCCCAGAACCCCGAGACCGGCGTCTATGCGATAGTCTGCGCCAAGGCGCTGGACGCCCTGGACGTGAATGCGCTTGACGCGGCGTTAGAGGCGTTTGTCAATCTGCTGGAGACATGGCGGACGATGCTCGCGGACTTCCGGATGGCCGCGGCAGAGCAACCTGACGCGGCGGCGGCCGGCATTCCCGCCGGCGGCATCCGGGTGTAGGTCGAAGGGCGTAGATGGCATTTGACGCGGCACAGATTCTGCGGCAGACGTATGCGGCGGGCGTGGCGGCTTCCCAGATGGGGCCGCCCGCCGCCGCTGTTGCCGCAGAAGGGCGCGGCGAGCTCAACGGCACCGCGTGCGTCGTGGAAAGCGACCCGCTGGCCGACCTGATGGATTCGATGGAGGAGCTGTCGTTCCAGTTCGAGGAAAAGGCGGCGAAGCGCCTGGCCGACCGGCGGATGGGCTCGATGCAGGGCGCGCGGCCGGCGTTCGTGCGGGCGCTGGACGCATGGCTTGCGGTGATGCCCGATCTGCCGGGGCGGGAACGACTGGCGGCGTTCGTCCAAAACGCCCGCGCCAGGCTGGAGACCGGCGCGGGGATGTCCGCCGACGCCTTTTTGAAGGGGCTTGCCCGCGAATCGACCGACCCGAGCCATCAGTTCGCGATGCTCGACCTGCTGGAGCAGATGCTGGGTTCGGACGAGACGGCGCTGCGCGACCTCATCCGCTCCGCGCGGGCGCGGCTGATGGCGGAGAAGGGCGCGGAAGTCAAGGCCGGCATCAACCTCGCGGAGGAAGTGAACGTCCGCGCGTCCACGCCCAGCGAAATGCAGGACCTGCGCGACCTCTACCGCAGCGAGACAATCGGGTTCACGACGCCGCAGAACTGCTTCCGCTCCCTGCTGTCCACGCGCGGCGCCGGCGGCCTCGCGGCGGCGATCGACTTCCTCATCGCCGGATGCGGGGCGGACCTGAAGTCCGATGCGCCGTCGCAGGACGCGGTGGCGCTTGGGCGCATCCTCACAGACCTCGGATGCGTCCACGCGCTCCAGACCGCCCTTGAGAGGCTTTCGCAGCTGGCGGCGCGCATGGAGGCGCAGTTCGGCGAGACTTGCTTTCTGAACGGAGAGCAGCTGACGGGTCGTGTCCTCGACCTGACGGAGCAGGCGTTCGTGGCGGCGACGGCGATCGCGCACCTGGTTGACGACTGCGGTCTGCGGCGTCTGCTCGCGCAGATGGACTTCACGCGGGAGCTGACGCGGCTCTTCCGCCAGCTTTCGCCGCGCCTCTTCGCGAAGGAGGGCGACCGGGCGCGACTGGTGGACGCCGCCCAGGAGCATCTGGACGGACTTGTCGCGCAGGAAGAGGAAGAAATGGAGGCCACGGCATGACGGCGGCTCCGGACTGGATGGACGCGGCCGTGCGCGACTTCGGTCGCGGCGCGGGGCTGGAGGCGTTCGCGCTGAACGGACGCGGAGTCGCCGCGCTGCGCTTCGAGGACGGCCGGGCGCTGCGCTTCGAATACGCGAACGACGAGCTCGCCGTCTCGATGTCCGCGCCCGCGAGGAACGACGCGGCGACGGCGCGGCGGATTCTCGCAGTCGCCCATCCTTCGGTGGCGCGGGACGGACTGCGCGTCCGCGCCGGCTATCTGGAGAAGGCGGGCCGCGCCGTGTTCGCCGTGCGGCTTGCGGCGCGGGACGTCACGCGCCCCGCGCTTGAACGGGCGTTCGGCGTCCTGTGGCGGATCGCGTCTGAATGCGGAGGTGCGGCATGAGCCTCGGAGTTTCACGCACTACGGACCCGCTCCGCTTCGACACGGGCATCGGCACGGCCGCGTTCGCGGAGGTCTTTGACACGCCCGCCGCCGGCGAGCCGCAGAAGGCCCTTCTGCCGGGGGCGACAACCGTATCCCAGGCCGTGGACGCGCTCTTCCCGACGGACCGCGCCGTGCGCGACGAAATCCTCTCCGCGCTTGTGGCCGGCAACACCGTGGCCCTGCGGACGCCGGGCGGGTTCAACGCGGCGGCCCGCCGCGCGGCGCGCTCCCTGCGCGCCCGCTCGACCGACGCCGCCGACCGCGCGGCGCATGAAATCGAAACCCTGCTTGCGGACGCCGATCTTTTCGAGCGCTGCCGCATGGCCTTGCTGGAGACGTGATGTTTGGTGGACTGACAGGCTTTTCAAACGTGTTTTCGCGCTTCGGCGACCTGGTGCTGGCCGTTCTCGTGGTCTGCATCATCGGGCTTCTCATCATTCCTCTGCCGACGCCGGCGGTGGACCTTCTGATCGCGACGAACATCATGATCTCCACCGTGATGCTCATGCTCTCGCTCTATCTGCCGCGCGCGCTCGCCTTCTCCACGTTCCCCTCGATGCTGCTCTTCACGACGCTCTTCCGCCTCGCGCTGAACGTCACCACTACGCGCCTCATCCTCCTCAAGGCCGACGCGGGCGAAATCATCTACACGTTCGGCAACTTCGTGGTGAGCGGAAACTTCATCGTCGGCGCGGTCGTCTTTCTCATCATCACGATTGTCCAGTTCATCGTGATCGCCAAGGGCGCGGAGCGCGTCTCGGAAGTCGCGGCGCGGTTCACGCTGGACGCCATGCCCGGCAAGCAGATGTCCATCGACGCGGACATGCGGGCCGGCGCGATCGACCAGGCCACGGCCCGCCAGCGGCGCACGGAGCTCGCGAAGGAGTCGCAGCTCTACGGCGCAATGGACGGCGCGATGAAGTTCGTCAAGGGCGACGCCATCGCGGGCCTGATCATGACGGCGGTCAACATCGTCGGCGGCATCTGCATCGGCGTCTTCATGAACGGCAGGGACGTCGGGTGGGCGATCACGAAGTACGGCATTCTGACGATCGGCGACGGACTTGTCTCGCAGATTCCCGCGCTGCTCGTGTCGATCACGGCCGGCATCATCGTCACCCGCGTCGGGGACGTGGACAACAAGCCGCTCGGACAGGACATCGTAGACCAGTTCTTCGCCCAGCCCAAGGCGATTCTGCTCGGCGCGGCCATGCTCGTCGCCATCGGCCTCATCCCAGGCTTCCCGAAGATCCAGATCTTCGGCCTCGCGGCGTTCGTCGCGGCGGTGGGCTACAGCCTGCTGCTCAAGGCCCGCATCGCGAAGGTGCGCGCGGCGCGGAGCGAAGATCCGCTGGCGGCGGCCGCGCCCTCGGAGGGGAGCGCGCCGCGTCCGAAGAGGAAGGACGGCGACGACTTCTCGATGGTCACGCCGCTGACGGTGGACATAGACGCGGACGTTCGCGGAGCCCTCTCCTACGACGCGCTCAACGGGCAGATCATGTCCATCCGCCGCGCCCTCTACCACGACCTCGGCGTCCCGTTTCCCGGCATCAACCTGTCGCTCAACCCCGCCCTCTCCGGCGGACGCTACCGGATTCTCGTCAACGAAGTCCCCGTGTCGGAAGGGACGCTTCGCAAGGGGTTCGTCTTCGCGCTGGAATCACAGGAGAACCTGCTGGCGACGGGCGTCGCGTTCGAGAGCGGACGACCGTTCCTGAACGGCTACGAGACGTGCTGGGTGGCGGAGGCGGACAAGCCGAAGCTCGACGAGAGCGGCATCCGCTCGCTCGACGTCGGCGGCGTCCTCTCCTATCACCTCTCCGGAGTCCTGCGGCGCTACGCGCACGAGTTCCTTTCGCTGCAGGAGACGCGCCTCCTGTTCGACCACATGGAGCGGGAGGCCCCCGAACTCGTCAAGGAGGTCCAGCGCGTGCTGCCGCTCCAGCGGATAACGGACGTCTTCCAGCGGCTTGTGCAGGAGGGCGTCAGCATCCGCGACCTGAAGCGCATCACGCAGACGCTCGTCGAATGGGGGCAGCGGGAGAAGGACCCCGTGCTGCTCGTCGAGTACGTGCGCTCGGCGCTGAGCCGCTACATCTCCTACAAGTTCAGCGGCGGGCAGAACATCGTCGCGGCCTATCTGCTGGACCCGTCGCTAGAGGAGAAGATCCGCAAGTCCGTCCGCCAGACGTCCGGCGGCTCGTACCTTGCCATGGACCCCGCGACGGTCCGCTCCATCCTCGCCGTCGTCAGGCGGACGATCGGCGACCTCGCGAAAATCCCGCAGAAGCCCGTCGTCATCGTTTCGGTGGACATCCGCCGCTATTTCCGCAAGATCGTCGAAAAGGACTACTACGAACTGCCGGTGCTGTCGTTCCAGGAATTGAGCGCCGAGATCAACATCCAGCCCCTTGGGAGGCTTAAGCTGTGAACTTCCTCTTGAAAATCGCGCGCGGCCCGAACGCGGGCGCGGAGGCGGCGCTGCCGGACGGCGTCGCCGTCACGCTGGGCAAGGACGACGCCTGCGACATCGTGCTGGCGGACGCCACGCTTCCCGACGCGCCGGCGACGCTGGCGGCGGCGGGCGACGGCGTGACGCTGGACGGCGAACGCCTTGCGCCGTTCCACGTCGTCGAGCGCGGCGCCACCGCGTTCGCCGTCGGCCCCGCGGACGCGCCGTGGGCGGACCTCGTCTGGCCCGCCCCGCCCGAGCCGCTGAAGAACGATGCGCCCGCCGCGGCGGATGCGCCTGCGCCTCCTCCGACGCGCGGGCGCGGTCGCATTGGCTGCGGGGCGCTGCTCGTGCCGGCGCTTCTTGCGCTTGCCGGCCTCGCATGGCATTTCCGCGAAGAGGCGAAGACGTACGTCGAGCGCGCCGTTTGCGAATGCCGCCGCGTCATGTGCGCGTTCGGGGGCGCGTCCGCCGCGCCCGCCGAGGAGAACCGCCAGAACGCGGAAGCCGCCTCCACTTCCGGCTGCGGCGCATTTGGCGAGGCGTCCCTCTCCGCCCTCGCCGCGCGCCATGGGCTGGAGCTCTCCACCAACGGCGCGCACGTGGCGCTGGGCGGCAACTTCGCCACCCGCGCGGAACGCCTCGCCGTCACGGCCGCCGCCTACGCCGCGCAGCCTGGGGTCGATCTCGACCTCTCCGACGACGAATCCCTGTTGACGGCGGCGACTGACACGCTGGCGCTTCTTGCGGAGAGCGGGCTGCGCGTCGCCGTTGCGACGAACCGCGTCCTCGCCCTCGCCGGCGCGACGTCCGACCTGCGCCGGGCGCTGGACGCGCTGAACGCCGACCTGCCGAAGCTCCGCGCGGTGGACTGCGCGGGCGTGACGGTCGTGCCGCCTGACGCGCCCGCCGCCGATGCGCCGGCCGCCGTTGGAACGCCGCGCGGCGCGCGCGGGCGGCGCTCGGGCGGCGCTCGGGCCGCCCTGCCGGGGAATCCGTCCCTGCCCGTCTGCGGCATTCTCACCACCCCCTATCCCTGCCTTGTCCTGCGCGACGGGACGCGGGTGATGGCGGGAGCTCCGCTGGGCGGCCGCGTGGTGGCGCGAATCGACGCGGACGCCGTCACGCTCACAAATGCAGCTGGGAGCGTCGTATGGAAGCCGTGAACCGCGAGCCGATACGTCTGCTCGAAATCGAGCGCGAACTGGCGGGGCCTGACAAGGCCGCCGCGTTCGCCCGCCACGACGGCGTCCTCGCCCGCCTTGGCGAACGGCTGTCGGCGGCGCTGGCGGAAGGGCTGCCGCCCGACGAATTCCCACGCGCCGCCGCGCTGGCCGAGGCCAACGTGGTTGCGCGGAAGATCTTGCGGCTGACCGTCCGGGCGGACGGCCGGGCCAATGAAGAACATCAACCCACAAGCAAAGGAATGCAAACATGGCAATCACGAGTTCGCTGACCGGCTATGCCGCCGTGGTCGACCCGTCCGAGAAAATCGATCGCGTCGAAACGCTGGGCCAGGCCAAGTTCGTCCATACGGACGCCGTCTACAATGCGCTGCTCAACGCCGCCGCCACGATGGAGGAGCGTCTGAACGCATCGCTCAAGAACTACCAGGAACATCCGGACGTGCAGGCGAACCTCCAGCAGCTGCAGTACGACCTGCAGTCATGGAACCTTGCGCTCACGACGATGACGAACATCAACAAGAACCTTGGCGACGCGCTCTCCTCGATTGCGTCCAACTTCCGGTAGCCGCCGATGTTCGACCTGTCTCCCGAAGAGGCGCGGCTGCTGTTGAACGTCGCGTTGATGGCGACGGGGCAGAACCGCTTCCGGTCTGCCGCGAAGATACTCGCGGCGCTGGCGGCGTTCCGCCCGGAAGAGGCGTCCGTCGCGTCGGCGAACGCAGTCCTCTTCCTCAGCATGCGCGACTTCCAGGGGGCTGTCGACTATCTCGACCGCGACGCCATTCCGCGTTTTCCGGACGCGCCGATGCTCAAGGCGTTCAAGGGGCTGGCGCTGCTGAGGATGGACCGCCGGGCCGAGGCCCGCATCCCCCTCGCGGAGGCCGCCAACCAGTCCGCCGATCCCGCGGCGGCGCAACTAGCAAAGGACTTGCTCATATGACAGAATCGATGATCGTCGAGGCGGTTCGCGCGGCGGGCGGGGCGTCCGCCGCCGCCGCCGTGCCGCCCGTCTCCGGGCCGTCGACGGCGCCGGACCCCGCCGCCGTGTCGCGCTTCCAGGCCGCGATGGCCGCGGACCCCGTGCCGTTCGCGTCCGAGGCCGCCGCCGCATGGCGTTCCGCGCAGGCGAACAACCAGGGCATTCTCCACCGCATCCGCGCGCTGTCGGACAGCGTTCCGGCGAGCCACGCGACGTCCGGCGAACTTGTGGAGCTCCAGTACGAGCTGATGAACCTCGCCTTCCAGCAGACGGTCGTCGCGAAGGTCGCCGACAAGTCGTCCACCGCAATTCAGACGTTGGTGAAGAACCAGTGAAAAAGATCATTCCAGTTTTGTCCGCGCTCGCCCTGCTTGCGGGATGCGACAGGGAGACGACGCTCCACGCCGGCCTTGAGGAAAGGCAGGCGAACCTCGTGATGGCCGCGCTGCTCGACGCCGGCGTCCCCTGCCACAAGACGCCGGGCGAGGAGGGGACGTGGAACGTCCTCGTCTCCGAGCCGAAATTCGCCGAGGCGGTGAACCTGCTTGAACGGCAGGGACTGCCGCGCCGCGCCCGGCAGGGCGTGGCGGAGGTCTTCAAGAAGACGGGCATGATCTCCTCGCCCAGCGAAGAGCGCATCCGCTTCATGGACGCCCTCGCGCAGGATCTTGCCAAGACGATCTCGATGATCGACGGCGTGGTGGACGCCCGCGTCCACGTCGTCCTGCCGGCGAACGACCCGTTCGCCCGCAACGCCCTGCCGTCGTCCGCCGCCGTGGCCATCCGCGCCCGGTGGGACGCCGACCTCTCCGATCTCGTGCCCTCCGTCAAGGGACTCGTCAAGAACGCCATCGAGGGCCTTGCCTACGACAAGATCCAGGTCACGCTCTTCAGGGACAGTCCGCCAAAGAAATGACATGACGCCAGACGAACGACAATTCCTGCTGACGGCGACGTGGATGTTCATGCGCCACGGACAGCGCGACCGCGCGCGCGCCATCTGCGAAGCGCTGGTGGAGGCAGATCCGCGCGACGGCGTGGCCGTCGCCGCATGGGCGGACCTGCTGCTGGACGGCGGCGAGGCGGCCCGCGCGCTGGACGCGCTGCGGGGGGCGGACGTCCCCCCGGGCCTAGACCATGTCGCGGCCGTCCTCGAAACGCGCGCGCTTCGTATTCTCGGCCGCATGGACGAGGCGCGGGCGCGCTGGACGCGCCATCTCGCATCAAGGAAGGGGGCTGCACGGCAATGGCTGGCGAACTGACGCTGGAACAGGCCCGCGCACTCGTCGGAAGCGAAGCGCTGTGGCCGCGCGTCCGCGACTTCCTCTGGCGCTTCGCGGAGCAGGTCGACGTGACATGGCTCGAGGACATTCGCGGCGCGGCGCATCTGCCGCCGTCCGCCGCCGCGGCGGCGTGGGCGTCCCCCCGCGCGCGGGCGTGGACGCTTGGCAGACTGGGCGTCGAGCCGTGCTTCCACGACTTCCCCGCCACCGACGGCAGCCGTCTGCTGCTTCTTGACGCGGCGACGCTGGACGCGGTCGCCCGCTGGCTTGGTGCGCTCGCATATGCCGGCTTCCTGCGGCGGATTGCGGACGGAGCGACGGTGCGCGCGTTCAAGTCCGCGCTGCCCGGCGTCTACCCCGACGTTCTGTCCTATGCCGCCTATTTTCCCTCCGCGGAGCGGGACGCGGATCTCGTGGAGGCGCCGTCGCCCGCGGACGTAGTGGCGGCCGGCTACGGCCGCCTCTTCTCGATATTCGAGAGTCTGCCCGCGCCCCTTGTGGCGCGAGCCGTCTTAAAGTTCCCGAAGTCGAGGCGCGGACTGTGCGCGCCGCAGGGCGCCAGGCCTGCGCTCGCAGCCGTCCACAAACTTCTCAAACTCAGGTTTCCGGAGGCGTATCGAACATGCTGCTTGTGAACAAACCGAATTTCGCGCTGGCGTCCGACCGCCGTGTCGTCAAGGCGACGGACGTCGGGACGGTTCGCGCCGCCGCCGACGTCATCGCCGCCGCCGAGGCGGAGGCCGCCCGCGTCCGCGAGGAGGCGAAGTCCGCGTTCGAGGCCGAGCGTCGGCGCGGATACGCGCAGGGCCTGGCCGAGGGGAAGACGGAGATCGCCGCGCAGAAGCTCGACCTCGTGGACGCCTCCGTGGCGTTCATGGAGGGCGTGGAGCAGAAGATGGCGGACGTCGTGATGAAGGCCCTGCGTTCGTTCGTCGCGACCGTCGGCGACCGCGAAATGGTCCTGCAGATCGTCCGCAAGACGATGGCCGCCGTCATCCGGACGCAGAAGCAGGTCGTCATAAAAGTGGCGCCGGAGATGGTGGCGACGGTCATGGCCCGCGTGGCGGAGTTCCGCGCCGCCTATCCGGTCGTCGAGACGCTGGACGTCGTGGCGGACGCGCGCCTCTCCGGAGCGGCGTGCATCCTCGAGACCGAGGCGGGCGTGGCGGATGGTTCGGTGGAGACGCAGCTTGCGGCAATCGAGAAGTCCCTCAGTCGTCATATCGCGAGGGGGACGTGATGGACGGAGTGTTCGACTACATTCCCGAAGTCCTTTCCCACGCCGTGGAGGACGTGCAGCCCATCGACGTCAAGGGCCGCGTCATCCAGGTCGTCGGAACGATCATCAAGGCGTCCGTGCCCGGCGTCAAGGTCGGCGAGATATGCATCCTGCGCAATCCGTGGGAGGACCGCGAAGTTCAGGCGGAGGTGGTCGGCTTCACGAAGACCGCCGTGCTGCTGACGGTGCTTGGCGCGATGGTCGGCATCTGCGGGGAGACGGAGGTCATTCCTACGCGCCGCGTCCAGATGGCGCCCGTCGGCAAGAACCTCCTCGGCCGGGTCCTCGACGGGCTGGGGCGTCCGATGGACGTGGAGACGAAAGGCCCTTTGCGCCCCGACGGCTACTATCCCGTCTACGCCGAGCCTCCGTCGCCGCTTGAACGGCGCATCATCTCCCGTCCGATCTCCCTTGGCGTCCGCGCGATAGACGGCTTGCTTACATGCGGGGAAGGGCAGCGCATGGGGATCTTCGCGGCGGCGGGCGGCGGAAAGTCGACGCTGCTGGCGCAGATCGTCCGCAACACCGAGGCGGAGGTTACGGTGCTCGCCCTCGTGGGCGAGCGCGGCCGCGAGGTGCGCGAGTTCATCGAAAAGGACCTGGGGCCGGAGGGTCTGAAGAAGTCCGTTCTCGTCGTCTCCACGTCCGACCGCTCGTCGATGGAGCGGCTCAAGGCCGCCTACGTCGCGACGGCCATCGCCGAGAGCTTCCGCGACCAGGGGCGGAAGGTGCTGCTGCTCATGGATTCGGTGACGCGCTTCGGCCGCGCCCAGCGCGAAATCGGGCTGGCCGCCGGAGAGCCGCCGACGCGGCGCGGCTTCCCGCCCAGCGTCTTCAGCGAACTGCCGCGCCTCATGGAACGCGCGGGCAATTCCGCGAAGGGGTCCATCACCGCGCTGTACACCGTCCTCGTGGAGGGCGACGACATGACGGAGCCGATTGCGGACGAGACGCGCTCCATTCTCGACGGGCACGTCATCCTTTCGCGCAAGCTCGCCCAGATGAACCACTATCCGGCCATCGACGTCCTCGCCTCCGTGTCGCGCTGCCAGTCCGCCATCATCGCGAACGACCACAAGGCCGCCGCAGGCAAGCTGCGCGCGCTCCTCGCCAAATACGCGGAGGTCGAACTGCTGCTGCGGATTGGCGAGTACAGGAAGGGCGCCGATCCCGAAACGGACGAGGCCATCGACAAGCACGCCGCCGTCACCGCGTTCCTGCGGCAGGGGCTGGCCGAGGTCTCGACGTACGAGGAGACGCTGCGGAAGCTGAAGGAGGCCGTGTCGTAATGCCCTACGCGCTCCAGCCTCTTGTGCGCATCCGCGCGATGCGCGAAGACAGCGCCCGGGCCGAACTCGTCGCCGCCCGGCGCGAACTCGCCGCCGCCGAGGCCGCCGTGGCGGCGCGTAGGCGCGATTTCGCCGCGTGGGAGGCGACGAAGGACGTGCGGCGCGACCGCATCTACGCGACGGTCATGGGACGCCCGGTGAGCCGCGACCAGCTGGACATGGCGAACGAGGGAGTGGCGCGGATAGACGAGGAAGGCGCGTTGAAGGCGGACAACGTCGTCCGCGCGGAGACGGAACGCCGCGCGCGCGAGGAAGCCGCCGAGGCTGCGCGTGTCAAGTTGAACCAGATGACGAAGAACCGCATGAAGATAGACGAGCACAAGGCCGTGTGGGCCGTCGAGGACGCGCGGGCGCAGGAACTTCGCGCCGAGGGCGAACTCGAAGATTTCAACGTGCGCAAGGAGGAGGTTTGACGATGCCCGATTTCGCAGTGAATCCAGTCTCCCTGAACGTCGGCGGACTCTCCGCGCCGCCTGATGACGAGGCCTGTCTGCAGAATGCGACGCCGTTCGCCCTGCCGCAGCCGCCGTCCGATTCCGTCGCCCTCTTCCGGCGGGCGATGGCGGACGCCGAGCCGAATGCGCTTGCGCCGATTCTGGCGGACGCGCGCGGCGTCGCCGCCGCGCCGCATGATGGGATTTCGCCCAGGCCGGATGAAGTCCCGCAGAATGAAGCCCCGCATGAGAATGCGCCGCAACTGGACGTGACGCAAATGGATGCGCCGCGGCTGGACGAGCCGGACGCAGACGCGCAGCCGCAGTCCGCGCCGGTCGTGGCCGCGCCCTTGCCCGCCGCGCCGCGGCCGGCGGCGGAGAAGCCGCATCCAGTGACGGCGACGGGACTGCCGTCGCCGGCGGTGCACTCCGAAACGCTGGATTCGCCGTCGCCGGCAGCGCCGCCTGAAACGGCGACTGCGTCGCCGGTCGTCGTGCCGGCGGATGCGCCGCAGATGGATGCGCCGAACTTTGAAACGCCTCGCGTGGACGCGCCGTTGCCGGCGGTGGCGCAACCGGAGACGGCTGACGCGCACGGCGCTGCCGCCGCGCCGCATGGCAGCGCTTCGCCCCGACCGGACGAAAACACGCGGTTGGACGCGCCGCAGATGGAAAGGCCGCGCGTGGACGCGCACCCGCTTTCTGCCCCGTACGCGAATGCGACGGTTTCCGCGTCGGCTCGGACGGAGACGCTGGCCGCCGCCGTGTCCGGCATTGTCGAGGCGGTTGCGGCGGCGATTCCGCCGTCGCCGGCAGTGCACTCCGAAACGGTGGATTCGCCGACGGGCGTCGTGCCGGCGGATGCGCCGCAATTGGACGTCCCGGACTTTGAAGCGCCGCGCGTGGCCGCGCAGCCGCCGACCGCTCCGCAGCCTACGGTGGCGGTTGCGCGGCCGGAGGCGGCGGACGCGCATGGCGTCGCAGTCGCGCCGCATGGCAGCGCTTCGCCCCGGCCGGACGAAAACACGCAGGAGGACGCGCCGCAGATGGAAAGGCCGCGTGTGGACGCGCTTCCGCTTTCCGTTCCCCGCGCGGATGCGCCGGTGTCCGCTGCGCCGTCGCAGGAGCTCGTCGCGTCGTCGGCCGGCGTGGCGCAGTCCGCGGAGGCCGCCGCCGCGTCGGCTAGGACGGAGACGCTGGCCGCCGCCGTGTCCGGCATTGTCGAGGCGGTTGCGACGCAGATTCTCGTCACGCCCGCGCTGGCGCAGGGCGAGGGGACGGTGCGCATGGTCTTGAAGCCTGACGTCCTTGACGGCGCGGTCGTGACGCTGACCGCGAAGGAGGGGACGTTGACCGTGACGGTGGCGCCGCCGACGGCGAAGGCGGCGTCCGCCGCCGCCGCCGCGCTGCCCCAGCTGGAGGTCGCGCTTGCCTCCCACGCTCCCGCATTTCACCATGTCGCGGTCGTCCTTACGTCCGCGCGAAAGGGATTGTCCAATGAAGCCACTTGAAATCCTCTGCGCCCGCCCGCGTGGCGTGGACGCGACGCCCGCCGCCATCCTGGCGTCTTCGGCGTTCGCGATGCCCTGCCGACTGGGCGACGAACCGGCGGCGCTGCGCCTTAACGCGGCGATTCCGTCCGACACGCTTGCGCTGTCCGTCAGCTTTGGCGACGAGCCGCACGTGCTGGCTCTCGCGCGGTCGCCGCGCTTCGCCGAACTCGATTCGGTCTGGGACGTCCGCGCCGACGTGCCGGACGTTCTGCTCCTCGCGCTCGTGGAGCGCGACTGCGGGCCGCTGTTCCAGCTGCTGGAGAACGCCGTGCGGCGGCAGATGCGGCTGGTGGGGCTGGCGGACGGCGCCGACGAGACGGCGTTGTCCTTTCGAGTGGCCGGCGTCGCGTTCACGCTGTCGCGGTCGGCATCCGTCGTGGACGCGCTGGGGACGCCGCGCAATCTCGACCCGGCGGACGCCGCGCTGCGCGCGGTCGCGCTTTCCGCCGAGCCGGAGTATGCGGCGTTCGCCCTGTCAGACGCCGACATGGCCGGGCTTGCGCCCGGCGACGCGGTGCTGCTGCCGGAGATTGGCGCGTGTACGCCGCGTCTCGTCGTGGACGGACGCTTCGTCGCGGACGCGACGGGCGTCGTGCCGTATCGCGAGGCGGCGGACGGCGACGTCCGTCCGCCCGTGCGCGTTCGCGCCGCGCAGCCGTCCACGCTTACGCTGGGCGAACTGTTCGACGCGGCGGAGGGAGCCCTGGCCTCTGACCTGCTTGCCGCGCCGGCGGAGGCCGCCGCGCTGCGGCTTGTGCGGAATGGGCGGACGCTGGCGACGGGGACGCTGGGGCGGGTGGGCGACCAGGCCGCGTTCATCGTGGAGACGAAGGAGTAGCCGGCCATGTTCCAGTCCGATCCGTTTACCCTGATCGTCCTCTTCGTCGGGCTGTCGCTGCTGCCGTTCGTGGCGATGGTTGCGACGTCGTATCTGAAGATCGTCGTTGTGATGTCGCTGATCCGCAACGCGCTGGGAATCCAGTCGATTCCGCCGAACATGGTGGTCAACGCATTGGCGATGATCCTGTCGTTCTACGTAATGGCGCCCGTGGCGTCCGAATCATGGGCGATCGCGCAGAAGGAGCTCTCGGCCCGTCCCGCCGCCGCCGCGCAGGCTGCGGCCGCGCCGGGCGGAGCGCAGGCGTCGCGTCCTGCCGCCGCCACGTGGTTCGAGACGGACGCGCTGGCCCATGCGGCAGAGCCGTTCCGCAAGTTCCTGTCCGACCATACGTCGCCGCGGGACCGCGCGTTTTTCGTGAACACGGCGGAAACGCTGTGGAGCAAGGACGGGCAGGAGGCGAAGGTCGATCCGGAGAGCTTCTACGTCCTGCTTCCAGCGTTCTGCGTGTCGGAGCTCACGAAGTCGTTCCAGATTGGCTTTCTCGTCTATCTGCCGTTCATCGCCATTGACATAATCGTCTCGAACATCCTTCTTGCCATGGGCATGATGATGGTGTCGCCGGTCACGATTTCGCTGCCGTTCAAGCTGCTGCTGTTCGTGATGGTGAACGGCTGGACGCTGCTCATCCAGGGGCTTGTGAGGGGGTACGTGCTATGAGTTCGGCGCAGATTCTAGACTACGCGCAGATGTGCCTCTTCCTGGTGCTGCGCCTTTCGCTGCTGCCGATCGCCGTGGCGACTGTCATCGGCGTTCTCGTCTCTCTCCTGCAGGCGCTTACGCAGATCCAGGAGCAGACGCTGGGCTTCGCGGTGAAGCTCATCGCGATTTCGCTGACGCTCGCCGTCTCGGCGTCGTGGATCGGGTCGTCGCTCCTCCTCTACACGCAGGACATCTTCACCCACTTTGCGCTGCTGAGGTAGCCGTCGTGCCGTGCGTTGAATTCCATCGATGGGTACTGGCGGCGGTTCTGGCGATGGCGCGGATCGGGAGCGCGTTCGCCATCTGCCCGGCGCTTGCGGAGACGATGATACCGGGCGTTGCGCGGCGGGCGGCGACGCTGGCGTTCGCGTTTGCCGTCATTCCGTGCATCAAGGCGGAGATGCCGCCGGGCGAGCCGGTCTGGTGGGCGTTTGCGCTGCTCGCGGCGCGGGAGGCGTTCATCGGATTTCTGCTCGGCTTCTTCGCGGCGATTCCGTTCTGGGTGGCGGAGAACGTCGGCAACTTCATCGACAACCAGCGTGGCGCGACGATGGGCGAGGTGTATTCGCCGCTGTCGGGAACGCAGGTCTCGACGACGGGGATTTTCTTCACCCAGCTCGTTTCGACGTTGTTCTTCACCGGCGGGGCGGTTCTCGTCTTTCTCGGCGCGCTCTACAAGAGCTACTCCGTATGGCCGGTGTTCGACGCCTCGCTGGCGTTCGCCCCTGACGCGCCCACGCAGGTTCTGGGGACGCTTGACGGGATGCTGCGGACGACGGGCGTCATCGCGGCGCCGATCATCATCGTGATGTTCCTTGCGACGCTTGGGCTGGGGCTTGTGAACCGCACGGCGCCGCAGCTCAACGTGTTCTTCCTCTCGATGCCGGTGAAGTCCGCCCTCGGCGTGGCTGCGCTTGTCGTCTATCTGCCGTTCATCATGGACATGCTGACGTACGCCGACGACTCCTCCATCCTCGCCCCCGTGCGGAAGCTGCTCGGCGGCGCCTGACGCCGCGACGTCTGTTCTGCCAATCCCGGTCCTGCATTCGCATTGACGCGGACATGTCATATCCTGTGCCATGACGGCACATGGCCGCATTCACTTTGAGAAGATACACTGCGGTCAACGGCGAATTTGCGGGTGAATTGCAAGCGAAATGGCTCACCACGCCGAAGATTCCCGCGATGCACTTCGGCAGCGTTCTGAACTGTCTCATTCTCTCTCCTTTTCTTCCTTGACGTTCCGCGTTCCGTCCCGCGCGTCCCCGGCGGCGCCGAACTCGGCGGCGGTGAGGCCGCCGGGCGACGGGCGGTGGATCGAGTTGACCCACCGTTCGAGGGCGGCCACCTCGGCGCGCGTGCACCGCGAGAAGTCAGTCCCCTTCGGGAAGACCCTGCGGACGATGCGGCTGCAGTTCTCGACGGAGCCCTTCTCCCACGAGGCGCAGGCCCTCGTGTAGTGGACGGCGCATCCGGGCTCGCGGCCGATGGCCTCCTGACCGGGGAACTCGCATCCGTTGTCCGTGGTGACGGACTTCGCGCCGGCCGCCGCGGGGTCGTACTCCGCGTACTGCCGCCTGTCGGCCCGGCGCGGGTCGGGGACGGTCTCGGCGACCTTCCCGCGGGCGAACTCCCTCCGCCACGTCGAGTACGCGAGCCCGTGCGCCTTCGCGAAGCCCCGCAGGGTGGGGTGCCCCCCCCCCGCGGACGAGCCCGTTCCAGTCCCTCGCGAGCATCTCGCGCTGCTCCCGCACGAGGTGCGCCCCCGGGGCCTTGTGCATGGTATGATGTCTCATGCCGCCTTTCCTCTGCCCGCGCAGATTTTTCCTTATGCGCATTGTAGCAGATGGGAGGCGGCCTTTGCATCCGCCGGGCGCGTCTCCTTCGCCTTCCTTCTCTTCTTCGCCTTTCCCGCCTGTCCTTCTTCCTTTTCGCCTCCTGCCTCCAGCCCCCTTTCGGGTCTGTCCGCAGTGGTTCAGTATATGATGCACTTTTCACACTTTTCAGCGCGCGTCAGGATTCTTGATTGCCCGCGGACGATGTGGTAGAATCATCATGTTTTTCTTGAAGGACAATTGAGATGAAGACGAAAACGGAAAAGGTAACCGCCGTAATCGAGTTGCGCATCACTCCGGCGAAGGACATCGGATTTGCGAAGCTGGCGAACAGGATCGCCAAGTTCCCGCAGGTCGACGCGTGCTTTCTGATGAGCGGCGCGTACGACCTGCTTGTGTTCGTCAGCGGAAAGTCGCTGCAGGACGTCGCGCAGTTCGTGTCCGCCGAACTCTCCACGATCGACGGCGTCCTGTCCACCGCGACGCACTTCATGCTCAAGACGTACAAGGCGAAGGGACTTCTCGCCGACTTCGCCGAGGACGTCCGCCTTCCGGTAGTCTGATGGCGCGTTCGTTCATAGCCCGCCACGTGGCGGAACTGCCGAAGAGCGGAATACGCAAGTTCTTCGACATCGTCGCCCAGCGCAAGGACGTCGTGTCCCTGGGCGTGGGCGAGCCGGACTTCGACACGCCGTGGCATGTCTCGCGCGCCGCGGTGACGTGCCTCGAGGACGGCGGGACGCACTACACGTCCAATCTCGGAACGCCGGCGCTTCGCCAGGAGATAGCCGCATACGTCAAGCGCCGCTTCAACGGCGAGTACGACTGGAAGGGCGAGATCCTAGTCACCGTCGGCGTCTCGGAGGCGATAGACCTGGCAGTCCGCGCGATCACGGAGCCCGGCGACGAGATACTCTACCACGAGCCGTGCTTCGTCTCCTATTCTCCCACGATCAGGATGGCGCACGGCGTCCCGGTGGCCGTCGAGACGCGGGTGGAGGACGAGTTCCGCCTTACCGTCGAGGCCCTTGAGGCCAGGGTGACGCCGAAGACGAAGGCGCTGCTGCTCAACTTCCCGTGCAATCCGACCGGCGCCACGCTGACGCCGGCCGGCATCCGCGCGATTTCGAAGTTCGTCATCAAGCACGACCTCCTGCTCCTCGCCGACGAGGTGTACAGCGAACTCGTCTACGGCGCGGGGGCGAAGCCGCTTTCATTCGCGTCCATCCCGGAGATGAAGGACCGTCTCGTGCTCCTGAACGGCTTTTCGAAGAGCTGGGCGATGACGGGCTACCGCCTCGGATACGCCTGCGGGCCGCGCGCGGTGATCGACACGATGATGAAGATCCACCAGTACGGCATCATGAGCGCGCCGACGCTGTCGCAGGCCGCCGGCGTTGAGGCGATGGCGCGCGGCGACGACGACGTGGCGCGGATGCGCGAGGAGTACCGCCGCCGCCGCGACCTCCTGGTGACGTCGCTGAACGAAATGGGGCTCAAGACGCTTCTCCCGAAGGGCGCATTCTACGTGTTCCCCGACATACGCTCCACGGGGCTTTCCTCCGAGGACTTCTGCGTGCGTCTGCTGGACCGCCATTCCGTCGCCTGCGTGCCGGGGTCCGCGTTCGGAGCCTGCGGCGAGGGGTTCATCCGCATGAGCTACGCTACGGCGTACGAGAAGATCCAGCTTGCGCTCGGACGCATCCGCGACTTCCTTTCGGAACTGAAACAAGGCTAACCAAGTGAAGGAGAATCCAAGATGAAGAAGATCGTTTCCGCATTGACGGCTGTCGCCGCCGGCGCGCTTTGCGCTGCGGTCCCCGCCCTTGACACGTTCATCGCGCACCGCGGCGAGTCGAACGACGCGCCTGAAAACACGCTGCCGGCCTACAAGATGGCCGTCGACCGCGGCTTCGGCTTCGAGTGCGACGTATACCTTTCTGCGGACAAGCAGGTGTTCACGTTCCACGACAACGACCTGAAGCGCACCACCGCCGGCGCCTGCACGAAGAAGTGCGCGGAGGCCAGCTGGAAGGACGAGATCTCCAAGGTCGACGTCGGCGGCTGGGGCAAGTGGAAGGGATCGAAGTACTCGCCCACCCGCCCGGCCCTACTCTCCGAGCTCCTCGAGCTCGCCGTCGACGGACGCCAGATCTACGTCGAGGTGAAGCCCGGCCCGGAGATCGTCCCCTACATCAAGGAGATATTCGCCAAGCAGTCCAAGGCCACGCCGAAGAACTCCCTCTTCATCTGCTTCAACAAGGCGACGTGCAAGGAACTCAAGCGCCTCATGCCGGAGTACAAGGTCTACTGGCTCACCGGCGCCCGCAGGGGATGGGGGAAGGGCGCTCCCGCCATCACCGCGCAGGACGTCGTCAACTCTCTGAAGGAGACCGGCTCCGACGGCGTGGACATCCTCTTCGACCCCGGCGTCATCACCTCCGACTTCATCAAGACCGTCAAGTCCGCCGGATACGAATTCCACGTCTGGACGGTGGACAACCTCATGCAGTCGCTGCTCGCGTTCGAGCGCGGCGCCCAGACCGTCACCACCAACTGCGCCAAGCGCCAGCTGGACGAATACAACGCGATGACCAAGTAGACCGCAGGCGTCCTTTGCCATGGCGGCGGACGCGAAGACGACACGCAGAAGCGCAGGAGAGAAAATGAGCATCAAGCAGGCCTTTGTCAATGGCGAGGCGATTTCCCGCGAGGCAGTCCAGTTCGAGCTGGACAGGCTGGTCAAGTTCTACCTGTCCCATGGCATGAGCCAGGAGGACGTGAAGAAGAACCTTGAGAAACTTGCCGAGAAGGCGCAGGAACAGGCCATTGGCGCGAAGCTGCTGTTCGCGCGGGCCGAGCAGCTGGACCTGCCCGTCGACCCGAAGGCGGTGGACGCGAAGGTTGCGGAAATCGTCCAGCAGGTCGGCGGCCGCGACAGCTTCGTCAAGGCACTGGCCGCCCAGAAGATGTCCGAGGACAAGCTACGCGAGGAGCTCGTCAAGGGCTGCCGCGTCGACGCGCTTGTCCAGCAGGCCTGCGGCGAAGTCCCCGAACCTACAGACGCCGAAATCTCCGACTACTACGAGAAGCACATCACGCAGTTCGTCGCCCAGCCGCAGGTACTCGCCCAGCACATCCTCGTCAAGACCGAGGGCATGGACGCCGCCGACAAGGTCGAGGCCCTGGACAAGATCAACGCAATCCGCGCCCGCATCCTCCGCAACTCCGACCCCGGCGAAATCGGCCAGGCGTTCGTCAAGGAGGCCCAGGAGAACTCCGACTGCCCGTCCGGGCAGAACGGAGGCTCCCTCGGCTGGTTCGGCCGCGGAATGATGGTGCCCGAGTTCGACCACGCCGCCTTCTCCATGAAGTGCGGCGAAGTGAGCGAAGTCATCGAAACGCAGTTCGGCTACCACGTCATCCTGAAGACGGACGAGAAGGGCGGCGGGCAGCAGACGCTCGTCGACGTCGCCGACCAGATCCGCGACCTTCTCCGCCACGAGGCGCGCGGCCGGGCAATGGACGCCTTCGTCGCCGAACTGCGCGAGAAGGCGACAATCGAGTACAAGGACCGCTGATGGAACACGGACTCCTGTTCAGGCGCGCCGCCAGGGTCATCCCCGGCGGCGTCAATTCTCCCGTCCGCGCCTTCAACGGCGTCGGCGGAACGCCCGTTTTCGTCGAAAGCGGGGAGAGGCAGAAGATCCGCACTGCCGACGGGCGGACGCTTGCGGACTACTGCTGCAGCTGGGGCGCGATGATCCTCGGGCACTCCCATCCGTCCGTCGTCCGCGCCATCTCCGCCCGCGCCAGGCTGGGGACGACCTTCGGCATCGCAACGCCGGACGAAGTGGAGTTCGCCGAACGGCTCGTCTCCCTCGTCCCCGGCATGGACATGGTCCGCGCCGTGAACAGCGGGACGGAGGCCGTCATGACGGCAATCCGCCTTGCCCGCGGCGTGACCGGCCGCAAGGCCATCCTCAAGTTCGACGGTTGCTACCACGGACATTCCGACGCCATGCTCGTCAAGTCCGGCAGCGGCCTTCTCACCGGCGGACTTTCCTCTTCCGCCGGCGTCTCGGACGAAGTCGTCTCCGACACGCTCACCGCCCCCTACAACGACCTTTCCGCCGTCGAGGCTGCCTTCGCCAGTCGCGGTTCGGAAATCGCAGCGGTGATCGTCGAGCCCGTCGCCGGCAACATGGGCGTCGTCCCGCCCGCCAAGGGTTTCCTCAAGGGGCTTCGCCGCGTCACAAGGAAACATGGTGCGCTTCTCATCTGCGACGAGGTGATAAACGGCTTCCGCTTCGGCTTCTCGTCCTACTCCTCGCTCTACGCCGGCATTTCGCCGGACCTGATCACCCTCGGCAAGGTCGTGGGCGGCGGACTTCCGCTGGCGGCGATCGGAGGTCGCGCGAAGTGGATGCGCCAGCTTGCGCCGACGGGTCCCGTCTACCAGGCCGGGACGTTGAGCGGCAACCCCCTCGCCGTCGCGGCCGGGCTTGCGACGCTGGACGAGCTGGAGAAGTCGCAGCCTTACGGACGCATGGCCGAACTCGGCTGCGCACTCGCCGTCGGCGTCTCCACGATCGCCGCGGAGCATGGTCTCCCCGTGACGTGCCAGAGCTTCAACGGAGTGTTCACCCCGTTCTGCGTGGACAGGCCGGTCCAGAACCTGACGGACGCGCAGCTCTGCGACGTGAATCTCTACGCGAAGATTTTCCACGGTCTTCTCGACCGCGGGATATACGTCGCCCCAAGCCAGTTCGAGTGCAACTTCATCTCGGCTGCGCACACGGAGGCAGACGTCGATGAATTCCTCTCTGCGTTCGAGGACGTCTGCCGGACGATGTGACGACGCATTCCGCCATGGCCGTTTCCGCTCCAGAACTCCACCTTTTCGTTTTGTGGCAGAAGGCGCGTTTTGCCGAAGACCGCATTCTCGCCGACATGCGGCGCGAATTCGAGATCGTCTTCACGCGGGTCGCACGCTTCGAGGGCGACGCCGGGCGGGCGTACCTCCGCTTCTACGGCCCGTCGCTGCCGAACGCATCGCGCAAGATCCGGGCCTGCGGCAGGGGCGCGTTCCGCATCGTCGTCGTCCGCGACCCGCGGCCGGACTACGGGAAGGTGGAAGGGCGCAACCAGTCCGTCCTCAGCAACGCCCACACCGTCGAACTGAAGTACAAGTACCGCAAGTGGGCCGGCGGACACCATCGCGTCCACGGCACGGACACTTCGGCGGAGTTCGCCCGCGACGTATTCATGCTAACCGGACACACGGCGGAGGAATGGAAGGCGGGCGTCCCGGCGGGCGAGATCAGGCCCGCTCTTCCCGTTTCCGGCTGGACCGCCGTGTCCGCCCTCGCCCCGTTCAAGCCCGGCGTTCCCTCTCCCGCCGCGGCGCCGGAAATCTCTAACCTGCGCGTGTTCCTGCGCGACAAGTACATTAACGACGAATTCGCCGAAGGGGAGCTGAACGGTCGTCCGTGCATCGTCAAGAAAAGCGCGAAGGCCGTCTGGTCGATCGGGAACGAATACCGCCTTTCCGCGAGAATGCACGCCGCCGCTCCCGAATGCGTCCCGTGTCCGTTCATGTGGCATCTCTCGGACGACAGGAAGTCGGCGTTCCTTGCGACCGCGAAGGTCGAAGGCCCGTCGCTCACGGAACTGATCGCGGGCGGCGTGTCCGACGCGCAGGCGGATTCGTTCGCCGCCGACGCCCTTCGCCTCGCAGCAGCGCTGAAGGCGACGGGGATCGTCCATCGCGACCTCTTCTCCGACAACCTTCTCCTTGACGCGGACGGACATCTCAAGGCGATCGACTGGCAGCTTGCCGTCGACCGCAAAAACTACCGCGAAGATCCGTGGGTTGCGCGGCACTGGAAGTTCAGGTACGTCGTCTTCGGCGTGAACCGCGAACTCGGTCTCGGCGTGTGGAACGACTGTCTTGCGCTTGCCGACGTGCTGCGCCGCCTTCCGCAGACCGACGCCGTGAAGTCGGCGATAGACAGGCTTGTCGCGGAGGCGGACGAGATGACGTTCGCCTGTCCGCCGGACCGCATCACGCGGTTCAAACTTCGCCTCTACGGTCTCTCCCTGCGCATCCAGATGCTGCTCCGTGGACGCGGACACCGGAAATACGCGCAGCTGGAACGCCGCTGGCGCACGGCGTGCGAACGCTGGGGAAAGGGGGAATAGGATGTCCGCCGCAAGATTTTTGATACGCCTGTCCACTGCGCTGATTCCCGTGAAGGGTCTGCGGAAGCGTCTGCGCCATCGCCTCCTCAAGGCGGAGGAGCGCGCGTGGATCGAACGGACAGTCCCGGTCGTCCGCGCGCGCTATGCGCGCCACGCGGAAAGATGCCGCGAAAAGCTGGCGCGTGGCGAGCGGCTCAAGGTCTGCTTTCTCGTCTGCGACGGCGCTATGTTCTCGGCTGAGCCGATCTACCGGGAAATGCTGGGCGACGCCCGCTTCGAGCCGTTCATCGCCGTCGCGCCGCGCGTGTCGAGGGGAGACGCCTTTCTGCGGGAGACGATGCGCAAGACGGCGGAGACCATGCGCGAACGGTATGGCGAGCCGCGTCTCCTCTACGACCCCGACACGGGGCGGCAGGGCGCCCTGGAAGGGGAGGCGGACGTCGTTTTCACGTCGGTCGTGTACGACGGGCAGACGCTGCCGGACTTCACTGCCGAGCCGATGAGCAGCTTCGCGCTCGTCGTCGGAGTCCCGTACGGCTATGCGGGACCTCTCGCCGCCGACCTCCGCCGTCTCGTCTTCCTTCCGCAGATTGCGTTCTTCTGGCAGTACCTTCTGCCAAGTCCCGCAACCGTCGCGCTGTGGGGCGAAAGGAATCCGCTGCTGCGCGAAAGTCTGAAGTCGCCGGGATATCCCAAGATGGACCGGCTGGCGCAGATTGCCGCGAACGCGGAGCGTCCGAAGACGGTGATGCTGTGTCCGCACCATTCCCTTGAGCGCGGGGAAGTCGACGGCGTCGCGCTTTCGAACTTCATCCGCTTCTCGGACTTCTTCCTTGAACTTCCGCGGAAGTTCCCCGACGTAAGGTTCGTGTTCCGTCCGCATCCGCTCCTCTTTCCGCGCCTTCGCCAGAGGAAGTGGTGGGGCGAGGAAAGGACCGCCGAATACGCGGCCAGGATGAAGGCCAATGCGAACGTCGAGTTTCAGTGGGGCGGGGACTACTTCGCGTCGTTCGCCGGTTCGGACGCGATGGTTCACGACTGCGGGTCGTTCTTCGCGGAATGGTTCTACGTAGGAAAGCCGCAGTGCTATCTGCTTGAAAGCGAGTCCGTGCTCGAGCGCGAATTCACGGAGTTCGGCCTTGAACTGCACAAGGCCGTCTACCATGCGTTCACGGAGCGGGACGTCGTCGACTTCATCAGGCGGGTAGTCCTCGGCGGCGACGACCCGAAAAGGAAGGCGCGGGCGGCGGCGGCGGAGAAGGTCTGCGCCGGCCATCCGCGCGCCGCCCGGGAGGCGGTCCGGCTCCTCGTGGAGGGGCTGGAACCGCAGAAGTTTAAAGCCCCATCCAGCGGCGGTAGTCCGCGAACTTGAACTTCGGCTCTCCGTAGAGGTAGTGCGAGTCGAACGTCTCGCCGCCGGTCGCGTAGCGGATCTTCACGACGCCCTGTCCCTTGAGCGAGAGTTTTCCGGCGGTGGCGACGGCGTTCGCGTCGCAGGCGAAGTCGCCGTCGAAGAGTACGCGGCCCGTTTCGGCGTCCGTCAGGACGGCGTGGCCGGAGACAGGCTCCAGCTTGTCGTTGACCACGCGCACGGAGTGGTCTTCGTCCACCATCACCAGCACGTCGCGCTGGGCGCGGGAGATGGCGTCGTAGGCGCGCTTGCGCCGGCCGTAGTAGTCCACCACGGCGTCGGAGATGTTCGGCCAGCCGTCGCGTATGTTCCACCACGTCATGCCGGTCTTCTGCGCGAACTTGCGGGTGCGGCAGTGTTCGACGATGAACTTCATGCCCTCCGCCTGGGCGCACTGGCTCTGGAGCGCGAAGCCCTCAAGCGAGGTCTCGATTTCGTCGAAGAGCATGGCCATCTGGAGGATCATGCGGTGGTTGCGGCATCCGTCCCATTTGGAGCGTCCGTAGCGTTCGCGGAAGACGATCATCCCGCGCAGCACCCATTCGTCGTTGAACTCGAACACGCCCTTCGGCGGCTCGGCCGGAAGGAGCTCGTTGGAAAGGTAGTCCGTCGGACTGTACGGCACCTGCCGCGTCTGCCACATTTTGTTCGATTCTGCGGGGCTTGTGAAGGGGTAGACCTTGTCGGGGGAGAACATTTCGCGGATGGAGTCGACGGACGGGCAGCCGTGCAGGCCGATTTCGCTGAAGAACTTGACGGGCGTGTCAGTGATGATCGCCCCCTTCCACCAGCGGCGGTAGTAGTGCCCCTCCGTGCTGAGTGCGCGTCCTGCCATGACGTCGGCGTTGATGTAGGGCGACGACGGAAGGTACGGATGCGTGGGGTCGAATTCGCGCAGGACGTCAGGCAGGATCTTGCGGGAGAAGACGTCCTTGTTCGGGTCGCCGCCGTGCGCCTTCCACGGGCCGAGCGCGAAGACGGAGTCGTTCTCGTTGTTGCCGCACCAGAGCGCCAGGGAGGCGTGGTTGCGGAGACGCTTCACGACCGTCTTCGCCTCGCTCCGCACCTCCTCGGCCAGGACCGTGTCGTTCTGCGGATACTGCGTACAGGCGAAGCAGAAGTCCTGCCACACCATGACGCCGTTCTCGTCGCACCAGTCCCAGAAAGGCTCCGGCTCGTAGAGGCCGCCGCCCCAGACGCGGATCATGTTGCAGTTCGCCTCGCGCACGAGCTCGAGCGTGGGGACGATGCGGTCCCTGTCGCGCGCGTGGAGGGCGTCCACGGGCGTCCAACTCGTGCCGCGGATGAAGCAGGGCTTTCCGTTGACTATGAACTTCATCTCGCCGGGGCGGTCCTTGTCGATGAAGTCGGCGAGTTCGAACTCCACCTTCTTCACGCCGAGGCGGAACGACCTATCGGCGAATCTTCTGCCGTCCGCGCGGTCGGTCCATTCGACCTTCACGTCGTAGAGCGCGGGCTCTCCCCATCCGCGCGGCCACCAGAGGTCGGCGTTGGAAATGCCGAACCAGACACGCGGCGTCCAGTTCACGACGTTCACGCCCGTGCGGGCGACGACGCGGCCCTTGCGCGACACGGTGACGTTCAGGCGTGACGTGTCCAGCCGCGCGAACGCGCCTTCCAGCCGCAGGTCAAGCAGATATCGTGCGGAGCGCTTTTCAGGGTCGAACGCGATCTGCGCGCAGAAGAAGTCGCGGATCGTCTCCGGCCCGCGCACGACGAGGCGCGCGTCGCGGAATATGCCGGCGGACATCATGCGCGGCAGGATGTCCCAGCCGATCATGTGCGCGGGCTTGCGGAAGCCCTCCAGCTCCGCGCTGGAGCCGGCGTTGCCGGTCGCGCCGATGTCCTTGAACTGCGACTCGACGACGACGCTGCGGAATAGGACGGCAAGTTCGTTCGTCGCGCCGCGCCTGACGAGTTTCGTGACGTCGAACTCGTGGGGAATGAACATGTTCCGCGCCTCGCCGACCTTGCGACCGTTCAGGAAGACGTCGGCAAGCGTGTCGAGTCCGTCGAACTGGAGAATCGCCTTTTCGCCTTTCGGGAAGTCCGGGCAGACGAACGCGCGCGAGTATAGCCACTGGTGGCCTTCGTACTTTCGCGGCGCGTACTGGTTGTTCGCCTTGAAGAGGTCTGGCAGCAGGCCTGCCGCCAGCAGGTCGAGTTCATAGGATCCCGGGACCTTCGCCGGGAGAGACAATGCGTCCGCCGGAATCTCGTCCGGCGTCCTGACCGAACCCTCCGCGGGCGTCGGCCATCCTTTCAGCGCCCACGCGCCGTCGAGGTCCACCGTCGTCGCGGCCCCGGCCGCGAACGCCGCGGCGGCGCACATGCAAATCGTCCATTTCTTCATCTGTTGACCCTTCCGTTTGTTATGGACGGATTCTACCATTTCCCATGTCTCCGCGTCAAACGGCGGATGCACTTTTCAGTCCGTCCCCTTTGGTGGCGCCCCACTTGACGGCCAGCGCGGATTCTTGGTAGAATCGGCGAAAAAGGAAAGGTTGTACGGATATGCAGAGACGCGAATTCTTGAAAGTCGGCGGAGCCGTCGGCGCGGCGGTTGTCGCTCCGTCCATTCTGAATGCGGCCCCCGGAACGCAGAAGATCAGGATGGGCTTCATCGGCGTGGGCAATCGCGGCACCCAGCTGCTGCATCTGTTCATGAACTTCCAGGACGTGGAGGTGACGGCGCTGTGCGACGTCTACGAGCCGTATCTCCGGCGCAGGGAGCAGGACTTCGACCCGAACTTCCTCAAGTGGGGGCTGAAGGGGCGTCTTCCGATCTTCACGAACAAGGACGGATCGCTCCACCGCCACGAGCGGACGATTCTCGACCGCGTGGCTAACGGCTCGTGCCGCCTCTACAAGGACTACCGCAAGCTGCTGGAGGACAAGAACGTCGACGCCGTCTGCATCGCGACGCCCGACCACTGGCACGCGATAATCACCATCGACGCCATCTGCGCGGGCAAGGACGTCTACTGCGAAAAGCCGCTCACGGCCACGGTCCGCGAGGGCCGCCGCATGGTGGAGGTCGAGAAGGCGCACAGGCAGGTCTGCTGCACGGGCCTCAACCGCCGCGGATGCGTCCCGTACCAGCTTCTGAAGAAGGAGATCGATTCCGGGAAGTACGGCACGTTCCGCATGGGTCGCGCCGCCCGCTCGTCGAACATCTTCCCGAACGGGCTTGGAAAGTGTTCGCCATGTCCGCCGCCCAAGGGACTTGACTGGGACGCCTGGCTGGGTCCGCGCGCGATGCGCCCGTACAAGTACACCACGGCGCCGTACTTCTTCCGCTGGCACACTGACTTCTCAAGCCAGGTCGGCAACTGGGGCGTCCACTACCTTGACGCGATGCGCTGGATGATGGGAGAGACGGCCCCGTGCGCCGTCACTGCGGTCGGCGCGAAGTACTTCACTCCGGATTCCGACAGCGAGATCCCCGACACGATGATCTGCACCTACGAGTTCGCGTCCGGCAAGATCCTGGAGTTCGACGTGTTCGAGGGCGGACTGTCCCGTCCGATCTTCAAGCGCGAACTGGAGCTCTCCAGCGGCGACGCGGCCATCTACGCAAGCCAGAGCGGCTGGGACATCCTCCCCGTCAAGTACCGCGAGTTCAACAACGACCGGACGCAGAAGTTCCAGCCGAAGACGTACGAACACAAGGAGGCGCTGCTGGACGACGGCTCCGCGGCGAGCTGCACGAACAACGTAATCCGCGACTTCCTCGACCGCGTGAAGGATCGCGGGGCGTGTCTCTGCTCCCTGGAGGAGGGGCATCGCTCGACGTGCTTCGCACATCTGGCGAACATCGCCTACCGCATGGGCCAGCGCCTGGAATGGGATCCCGTCGCCGAGCGCTTCACCAACTGCGCGAAGGCGAACGAGTTCCTGCACTACGACTACCGCGCGGGCTACTCGCTCTCATGATGCGGACGAATCCCGGCCCTGCGGACGCGCGTGGGCGCGTCCTTCCCGCCGCCGCGCGGCGGGCGGTCGCCGCAATGGCCGCGGGCCTTGCGCTTGCGCGGCCGGTTTTCGCGAAGCCGGCCGATTTCAGGATGCGCGGCGGCGACGCCGGGTTCGACGTCTCGTCGCCCGCGCTCTCGTTCCATCCGCTCGCCCATGGCGAGGGCTGGCGCTTCACGGGGCAGGCGGCCGTGCGCGGCTGCGACCGCCGTTCGCCGCCGCTTGCGCCGGGCGAGACGTATCTGTTCGACCTCGCGCTCACCAACGGGCCGGTGCGCTCCGTGGAGGGGCGGGCCGTCGCGAAGGGACGTCATGACGGCGGAATGGCCGTCTCGTACGCATTCACGCCGCGCGCGACGGGGCGCATGGAGACGATTTCCGTCCAGGGCGCGCTCCGGGACGAGGCGTTTCGCGGCGGGCGGTTCGTCGCCGACGGCGCGGCGCAGCCCCTGCCTGGAGCGGCGGGGACGTCGCGCAGGCAGGTCGACCTGACGGCGCGCGCGTTGCGCGTCGAGTCGTCGGATGGGGCGCGGTTCGTCGACTTCGCGTTTTCCGAACCGCAGAGGATGTCCGTCATGGGGCCGTCCGATGGCGTCGTGTGCACTCTGCGCTTCCTGGCGGCGACGAAAAATGTCGTTTCAGGCGAGACGCATTGCGTGTCGTTCGCGCTGCGCCTTCCGCAGGGCCTTCGCGACGTGAATGCGCCGTGGACGGCCGAGGCGGGCGCGCGCTTCGTGCCGCTTCGCTACAACGCCGAAATAGCCAGGGGCTCGATTCTCGACTTCACGGACGTCGTGCCGCGCGCGCCGTGCGGCACATACGGGCGCCTGCGTCCGAAGGGCGCTCATTTCGAGTTCGACCGTCTTCCGGGCGTCCGTCAGCGCTTCTATGGAATCAATCTGCATTCCCACGCCTGCACGAACACGCTTGAGGAGGCGCGTCTGCTGGCGGACCGCTTCGTGCGCATGGGCTACAACGCGGCGCGCTTCCACAACTTCGAGAACGAGTGGATGGGACTGACGTGCGGATCGCAGGATGAGGCGACGCCGGTCGAGTCGCGCTTCGAGGGAATCGACAACCTTGTCGCCGCACTGCGTGAACGCGGGATCTATCTGACCGTCGACCTGCACGTCGGACGCTGCGTGTCCTATCGCGCGCTTGGCGTCGACAAGCCGGGCAAGACTGAGCCGGGCGAGCTGAAGTACCTCTACCTTACGAACGGGAAGGCGCGGGAGAACTTCAAGACGCTTGTCAGGGGCTTTCTTGAACACGTGAATCCGCACACGGGAAGGCGCTACGCCGACGAACCGACGCTCATGCTCCTTTCGCTTGTGAACGAAAGCCCGTGCAGCTGGCGTTTCGCGAAGCCGGGCGAGAACATATGTGCGCTGGAGGACGACTTCATGCGCGAAATGCGTTCATTCGTCAGGGACGTGGCAAGGAGCGACGTGCCGCTGACAAACCTCAACGGCGGATGGACAAGTTTCTGCCAGGCGAAGACGCGCGCGGAGCTGTTCGACTACGTCGACGACCACTTCTACCACGACCATCCCGTCTGGCCGAGCAACGCCACGTGGCGGACTGGCGCGCGCCTTCCGATGTACACCGCCAACCGCCGCCCGTTCGCCGAGCGCGAACGCCACGTGCAGAGCCTGTGGTCGCGCGTCTGGGGCAAGCCGTACGTCGTCACGGAGTTCAACTGGTGCGCACCAAGCCTTTATCGCTCCTGGGCCGGAGTCGTATGCGGCGCAAGGGCGGCCCTTCAGGACTGGGACGGCCTCTGGCGCTATCTGTGGAGCCACGACCACGCGCGCTCCCTCAATCCGGGCAAACACCCCATCTACAAGCTCGAGGGCGCAAGCGACCCCCTTGCGCAGGCGGCCGAACGCGCGGCCATGTGCCTATTCCTGCGCGGCGACATGAAGCCGCTTGCGCGTTCGGCTGCGGTCGTCATGGACAAGGACGCTGTCGACCTCCGCGATCCGGGGCATCGGTCGATCTGGCTGCGGGACGCCATGTGGCCGTGGGCCGGCTGGCACGCGCGGCTCGGCACGGCGGTGGGGACGCCGCCGCAGGGACTGACCGCGCAGTTCCGCTATCCGGACGTCAGGCCGCCGGACGACGAGGTGGAGAGGGCTCTTGGGATTGCGGGCGTCGCGCCAGGCGACGGCGCGGTGTCGATAGAATACGGACGCAACGCCTTTTCAGTCAACACGCCCCGCACGTGCGGCGTGGCCGTGGAAGGCGGAAAGACGTCATGCGGCCCCCTCTCGGTCGACGCGGGCGACGAGATAACCGCCCTTTGGGCGAGCGCGATGGACGGACGCGACGTGCGGACGTCCGGTCGCATCCTTCTCACGCACCTGACGCAGCTCTACAACACCGGCGACCGCTTTGCCGACGTCCATGGCGCGTACATGCTTGAAATCGGACGTCCGCCGTACCTGATGCCGCGCGCGCAGGCGAAGGTGACGCTTGCGCTGGAGCGCCCGGAAGAGGTCGTCGTCCATGCGGTCGACACTGACGGCGCGCGGCGTTTCATCGTGCCGGCCTCCGTCGTGGACGGACGCCTCGCCTTCACGTGCGACACGGCGCGCGATCCGTCGCAGGCCACCTTCCTCTACGAACTGACGCGCCGCAGAGAAGATTAAATTGACGCTGATGAATCGGAATGGTAGAATTGCAGCCATGGAACGGCGACCGAGAATACCATACGGAATCAAGGACTTCAAGCGAATCCGCTCGGAGGGCTACTATTACGTGGACAAGACGGCTTTCATCCGGCGGATGGAGGAGCGCGACAGCTTCGTCTTCTTCGCGCGCCCCAGGCGCATGGGGAAGTCGCTCTTCGTGGAGACGCTGCGCCGCTACTACGACGTCAACGAAAAGGGCAACTTCAGGAAACTGTTCGGGGGGCTTGACATCGGCGAGAAACCCACGGAGAATGCCAACAGATACCAGGTGCTGACGCTTGATTTTTCGGTCGTCGGCGGGATTCCGGGGACGACGCCGGAGGAGAACTTCGAGAGCTACCTCGACTCGCGTCTGTCCGGCTTCCTGTTCGACTACCGCGACGCCTATGGCGAGGCGTTCGTGAACGCGCTTGCGTCCAAGCCAGCGGCGGGCAAGTTCGGCGGCATCGCCACGCGCGCGGCACGACACTGCACCAGATCGTCTACGTCTTCCGCGGGACGGCTTTGCACACGCTTGAGCAAATCGAGTGCGAGGAAATGCCTTAAGTGATTGTTGCGCCGGCGAGAGACAATGGGACGGAACAAGCGGCGGAAAACGGCCAAGGATGCAAATGTGTTTTCCCCCGCGATGGGAATTGCTTTCATAAACGACATCAAGGAACTGTCATGCTAAAGAAACTGTTCAGGCTGGACGAGAACAAGACATCCGTCAAGACCGAGCTTGTGGCCGGTCTCACCACGTTCATGACGATGGCGTACATTCTCGCCGTGAACCCCAACATCCTCTCGATGGCGGGCATCCCCCGCGGCGGCGTGTTCGTCGCGACGTGCCTTGCGGCGTTCGTCGGCACCATCCTGATGGCCGCCCTCTCGAACTACCCGTTCGCGCTCGCGCCGGGCATGGGCCTCAATGCGTTTCTCACGTTCGGCGTGTGCATGGGCATGGGCTACAGCTGGCAGTTCGCGCTTCTCGCGGTGTTCGTCGAAGGCCTCGTCTTCCTTGCGCTTTCGCTCACTCCCATCCGCGAGGCGATTTTCGATTGCATACCGTTCACGCTGAAGAAGGCCGTTGCGGCCGGCATCGGCCTCTTCATCTGCTTCATCGCGCTCCAGACGGCGAAGATCATCGTGAACAACGACGCCGTGCTCGTCGGTCTCGTCAGCTTCAAGAACGTCCCGTTCCACACGCAGGGAATCTGCGCGCTCCTTGCGGTCCTGGGCACGGTTCTCACGGGCGTCATGATGTCGCGCAACGTGAAGGGCGCGATTCTTTACGGCATCTTCGTGACGTGGGGGCTTGGCATGGCCGCGCAGGCGGCGGGCATATACGTGCCGGACGCGAAGGCGGGCTGCTTCTCGCTCTATCCGGCGCTCACGTTCGACGGCATCGCGAACTCGTTCTCCGAGTTCGGTCAGACCTGCGGCGCGATGTTCGATCCGTCGGCATGGACGCACAAGGGAGATCCGAACACGGGCTGGGCGCTCGTCAGGGGGCTCGACTTCTTCGTAGTCATGTTCGCGTTCTTCTTCGTGGACCTCTTCGACACGCTCGGAACGCTGATCGGTGTCTCGATGAAGGGCGGCTTCCTCACGAAGGAAGGCAAGCTCCCGCGCATTTCGGGGGCGCTCTGCGCGGACGCGATCGCGACGTCCGTCGGCGCGGTGTTCGGCACCTCCACGACCACCACGTACGTCGAATCGGCCTCCGGCGTGATGGTGGGCGGCAAGACCGGCCTCACCGCCGTCACGACCGCACTCCTCTTCCTCTGCGCTCTCGTCTTCGCGCCCGTCTTCCTCGCGGTGCCGGGCTTCGCGACGGCCCCCGCGCTGATCGTAGTAGGCTATCTCATGCTCTCCTCCGTCGCGGAGATCGACTTCGGCGACGCGAGCGAGGCGATCCCCGCGTTCCTCACGGTCGCGTTCATGCCGTTCGCCTATTCTATCTCGGACGGCATCATGGCGGGCGTGATTTCGTACACGCTCATCAACCTCATCGCCGGCAAGGCGAAGAAGATCCACTGGATAATGTACGTTCTCACGGCTGTCTTCATTGCGAAGTACGCACTGATGTAATCAAAGGGTCAAAATGGCAGACAACGACAATTCCGCCGACGCGAAAAACGCCGCGTCCGACTGCGTCTACGACGCCCGTACGCTGGGGCTTCCGAGAATGGGGCTGCTTGGCGTCCAGCACATGTTCGCCATGTTCGGGGCGACGATTCTCGTGCCGATACTGACGGGGCTTTCGCCGTCCGCCACCCTGCTCTGGGCCGGCCTTGGCACGCTCCTCTTCCATTTCCTCACGAAGCGGATCGTGCCGGCGTTCCTCGGGTCGTCGTTCGCGTACCTCGCCGGGTACTTCGCGCTCACGGGCCTCGCCGGCACGGCCGGGTACGAGCAGCTGACGAAGCAGGTCGCCCTCCAGTACGCCTGCATCGGCGTGGCGGCGTCGGCGGTCGTGTATTTCGCCGTCGCGGCCTTTGTCAGGGTCTGCGGCGTCAGGACGGTAATGAAGTACTTTCCGCCCGTCGTGACCGGCCCGATCATCATCGGCATCGGGCTTGTGCTCTCGCCCGTTGCGGTGAACAGCTGCGAGACCTCCTGGCCGGTCGCGATCGTCGCGATACTGACCGTGATCGCGTTCTCCGTGTGGGGACGCGGAATGTTCAAGATCATTCCGATTCTCATGGGCGTCGTCTTCTCCTATGCGGCGGCGTACGTCTGCGGAAAGGCCGGATGGCTTGCCCCGATCGACTACTCCGCCGTTGCGAACGCCGCGTGGGTGGGGCTTCCGGTCCGCATGGAGAACACGGTGTTTCCCATTCTTGCGAATCCCGACGCCGGCCTCGTGGCGACGTCCCTTGCGATAATCGTTCCGCTCGCGTTCGCGACGATAATGGAACATGTCGGCGACATATCCGCGATCAGCTCCACGGTGAGCCGCAACTACTTCAAGAATCCCGGACTCCACCGCACGATGCTCGGCGACGGACTTGCGACGCTGCTGGCGTCCCTGTTCGGCGCGCCCGCCAACACCACGTACGGCGAGAACACCGGCGTCCTGTCGCTCTCGAAGGTCTACGACCCGCGTGTTATACGCATCGCGGCAGTCCTTGCGATACTCGTCTCGTTCTGCCCGAAATTCTCCGCGTTCATCGGCACCGTGCCCGGCGCCACGATCGGCGGCGTGTCGTTCGTCCTCTACGGGATGATCTCGGCGGTGGGCGTCCGCAACCTCGTGGAGTCGCGCGTCGACCTCGGCAAGTCCCGCAACATGCTCATCGCGGCGATAATACTCGTCCTCACGCTCGGCATATCGTTCTCTAAGGCGGGCGCCGTCAAGTTCACGGCGTTCGGCGTCAATTTCGCGCTGTCCGGACTTGCGGTGGGGGCCCTCACCGGCATCGCCCTCAACGCGCTCCTGCCCGGCAAGGACTACGAATTCTCCGAGACGGACTCCTCCATGAAGGACGCCGACAAGTTCGGCGGGGTGAAGTCCTGATTTTCGCAAACCAAGCACAGAAGAAGGAAGACAATGAAGAAACTGCTCACAACCGCGCTCGCCGCCTGCGCCTTTGCGGCAATCGCCGCCGATGCCACGTCTGAGACGAAGCCGCAGGTCGAACTCGAGGAGAAGGACGACGCGGCGTTCGCGATCTGGGGATTCGGCAACTACGGAATGTATTCCGGCTACCAGCTCTACGGCTCGCTCGTCAACTCCGAGCCCACGATGCAGGGCTACGCCGAGGCGAACGTCTCCATCCTCCCGAACGACATCGACCTGGGCTATCTCGGCGTCGGCGTGTGGTCCAACAGCGACCTCACCGACAAGCGCCGCGACCTCTACGGCAAGGCGTTCAACGAATGGGACTTCAACGTCCACTGGGGACGCACCTTCTGGTTCGACGACGAGCGCACGTGGGGTCTCGACTATCGCACCGAGGTCGTGTGGTACTACTATCCGCACGGACGCGGACACGACCACAACACGCACGGCAAGTCGCACTTCCAGTACGGCCGCAAGACCATGACGACGATGGACTGGAACCACGCCTTCGAGCTGAAGAACCCCTACGTCACCCCGTACTTCAAGTGGGTCCACGAGTACCACGAGAACAAGGCCAACCTCTGGCTCGGCGGGTTCAAGAAGACGATCGACGTGTGCGAGAACTTCACCATGACCCCGGTCTTCGAGATGGTGTACCGCTCCAGCAGGTACAACTGGTGCTTCCCGACTGCGGGCTGGACGGAAGTCCACGGGTCCGGAATGGCGTCGACCAAGCTCGGCGTCGACTTCAACTACGCTATCACCGAGAACTTCGGCCTTTTCGCGAAGGCCTACTGGTGCCACACCGTGGATCATTCGCTCCGCGCCGCCGCCGAGCACGGAAGCGGCGGAGACTATGGCCAGTACAAGGACTTCGCCTGGGGCGGCCTCGGCGTAACCTTCAACTTCTAATGCGACGGAAGAGATGGAAACCTGCAAGCACTATCTCTCCGCCAATGAATTCCTGCACGACTCGTGGCGTCTCGCCGCGACCGTGCGGAATTCCGGATGGCGTCCGGACATCCTGATCGCCCTATGGCGCGGCGGAGCGCCCGTCGGGGTCACGGTGCACGAGTACCTCAACGCGGCGGGCTGGGAAGTCCGCCACATTCCGCTCAAGTGCGCCAGCTACACGGGAATCGGACTGAACCCCGGCGGCGTGAGCTTCACGCTTGGCGAGGAGATATTCGGCATGATACGCAAGGGCGACAAGGTGCTTGTCGTCGACGACGTGTTCGACACCGGCAAGACCGCCCAGGCGGTCTACGACAGGATTGTCGCCGCCGGCGCGGAAATGCGCATGGCCTGCGTCTACTGGAAGCCGGAGAAGAACACGACGCGGCTTCGTCCGGACTACTTCGCCAAGGACGTGGGGAACGACTGGATCGTCTTCCCCCACGAAATCGTCGGGCTTGCGCCGGACGAGGTGGCGGTCAAGGACCCGGTCCTTGCGGAACTGATGACCTCCCACTGAAGAGGCTCTTGTCGCCGCAGCGCCGCCGTCGGCTTTCGTTCCCGGCCGCGCTGCGCGGTGATGCGCGTTGCGATCGTGGCACGACCGAGGAGAATGAACCGATGAAGATGAAAATGAATGCGAGTGGTGCGCACGGCTGTCTGCCCGCAAGGCGCGTACTTTGCGCGGGCGCGTTCCTGCTGGCGATGGGCTTTGCATCCGCCGCGGCCGGCGCGACGGCGAAGCTGCCGCTCAAGGCAGGGTGGAAGTTCGTAAAGGCGGACGACCCGAAGTACGTCTGCGACGCGAACCTCTCGAACGAGGTGCGCCGGCTTTCCGCCATCCTCGACCGAGCGGACCGCGGCGACCTTTCCGGCGCGTTCGACTTCGACTGGGCGAAGCCGGAGTTCGACGACTCCGCCTGGACCGACGTGCGCGTGCCGCACGACTGGGGCGTGATGAAGAGCTTCGACCCGGCGCTGCCGTATGGCGACGCCTTCCTCGACGTCACCGGCGTCGGCTGGTACCGCACGTCGTTCGTTTTCCGCGGCAAGACGCTGGAGGCCGGCGGCCGCTCGGCCGTCCTGCCGCCGAACGGAAAGGTGATCTTCGAGTGCGACGGCGCGATGAGCTTCGCGCAGGTCTTCGTCAACGGACGCTTCGTCGGCGGCTGGCCGTACGGCTACACGCGCTTCCGCCTCGACCTCACGCCCCACCTCCGCCCTGACGGCGCGAACGTGCTGGCCGTCCGCTGCCACAACGTCCCCCATTCGTCACGCTGGTACACGGGCGGCGGCCTCTACCGCAACTGCCGCCTGCTTGTCCTGCCGGAAGACCACGTCGTCCCCGGCTCAGTCTTCATCACCACGCCGGAGGTGACGGCAAAATGGGCGAAGGTGCGCGTCCGCTACGAGATGTCCAAGAGCGGCGGGAAGGAACGCTCTTTCAAGGTCGACAGCCCGCGCCTCTGGGACGTCGACGACCCGTACCTCTACACCGTCGACGTCGAGGGCGACGCGTACCGCTACGGCATCCGCACGATATCCTTCAACTCCGACGAACGCCGATTTCAGCTCAACGGGCGCACCGTGCCGCTTAACGGCGTGTCCATGCACCACGACTTCGGCGTCCTCGGCGCGGCGTGGAACCGCACCGCCCAGAAGCGGCGTCTCGCGCTCTTCAAGGAGGCGGGCGTGAACGCAATCCGCTCGTCGCACAATCCGCCCGACGAGGGACTGCTGGAGCTCTGCGACGAGATGGGCATTCTCGTCAAGGACGAGGTGTTCGACACCTGGCGGCGCATCGGCGACGCCGGCAAGCGCGCGCACGACTACCACCTCCTCTTCGACGCATGGCACGAGCGCGACGTGCGCGCGTGGGTTCGCACTGACCGCAACCACCCCTCGGTGATTCTCTATTCCGTCGGCAACGAGGTCTGCGACCTGAAGCCGTGGACGAAGGACCTGGCGGGCGGCGTCCGGACTGCCCGGCGCCTCGCCGTCATCACGGCGGAGGAGGACCCCACGCGCCCGACGTGCAACGCGAACAACGAGGCGGTCAACTTCACAAACGACTATCCGACCGTCCTTGGCGTGATGGGCTGCAACTACATGCCATGGCAGTATCCGCGCCTGAAGGCGGCGTACCCGGACGTGCCGTTCTTCGGCACGGAGACCGTCTGCGCCATGTCCACGCGGGGCGAGTACCGCTTCCCAGTCGTCAAGCGCTGCCAGCGTCCGGACGAGTTCGACAGCTTCTACATGTCCAGCTACGGATGGGAAGGGTGCGGATGGACTTCTATCAACTCCGGCTGGGCGTGCCCGCCGGACGCGCAGTGGCACTGGATGGACAAGGTCGGCACCTGCATGGGCGACTTCATCTGGACTGGAATCGACTACCTTGGCGGACCCTACTACTGCGACTCCATGCGCAAGCGCCCGCGCTTCGCCGATCCCGTCCTTCAGGCGCAGGCGCTTGCCGACGTGAAGAAGTACGGAATGGCGCGCGCGGCCATCCACTCGTGCGGCACCGGCTTCCTGGACCTCGCCGGCTTCAAGAAGGACTACTTCTACCTCTACCAGTCGCGCTTCCTGCCCGACCTTCCGATGGCGCACGTCCTGCCGCACTGGAACTGGAAGGGGCGCGAGGGCGAGGTCACCCCCGTGTACGTCTTCACGTCCGGCGACGAGGGCGAACTGTTCCTGAACGGCCGCTCGCTCGGACGCCGCCGCAAGCAGCCCGGCGTCTGGGACCGCGCCTACCGACTCTGCTGGGATGACGTGCGCTACGAGCCTGGCGTCCTTGAGGTCGTCGTCTACAAGGGCGGACGCGAATGGGCGCGGGAGACGGTGCGGACGACCGGTCCCGTCTCCGCGCTGAAGATCGCCGCGGAGAACGCCGAGATCGTCTCCGACGGCGAGGACGTCGCGTACGTGAACGTCTGCGTCGTCGACGCTGCGGGCGACGTTGTGCCGCGCACTCGGAACGTCGTCAAGTTCTCGGTCAACGGCCCTGGCGAGGTCGTCGCGACGGACAACGGCGACGAGACGAACATGGGCGACTTCCGAAAGCCGGAGTGCCCGGTCTTCAACGGCCTGGTACAGGCAATCGTCCGCGCCCGCCCCGGCGCCTCCGGGAAGATCTTCGTCACGGCGACGGCAGACGGCTGCAGCCCCGTACGAGCGGGGATATCCGTAAAAGGCGAGGCGCGGTAGCGTTGCGGCCGGGGGGGCGATTTGCTACAATCTGAACCGCTTTGAAGAAGGAAATCCCATGGCAACTAACGAACTGAGTCGCCGCGCCTTTCTCGCCGGCGGCAGACCTGCGCCGGACAAGATGACCATGCGCGCGGGAGGGCACGGCGACGCCGTGTCCCTCCTCGGCTTCGGAATGATGCGCCTCCCCACCGTCGACGGATGCCACGCGAACGGATGGGACAAGGCCGGCTTCAGCGAAACTGCGATCGACCAGGAGATGGTGAACCGGCAGGTGGACTACGCGCTCGCGCACGGCGTGAACTACTTCGACACCGCGCCAGTCTACTGCCGCGGCGAGAGCGAGACCGTCCTCGGAAAGGCGCTCGCCCGCCATCCGCGCAAGGGGCATTTCATCGCCACCAAGCTTTCCAACTTCGCCGAGGCGTTCTGGCCGCTCGAAAAGTCGAAGGCGATGTTCGAGAAGAGCCTGAAGGACCTTCAGACGACATACGTCGACTACTATCTGCTCCACAACATCGGCGGCGGGTCGGCGAAGGGCGACGGACTTGCGACGTTCAAGCGGCGCTTCGTCGAAAACGGCGTCCTTGACTGGCTCGTGGAGGAGCGGAAAAGGGGGCGCATCCGCAACCTGGGCTTCTCCTTCCACGGCGACGTCCGCGCGTTCGAGTGGTGCATGGACAACCACGACCGCTATCGCTGGGACTTCGTCCAGATCCAGCTGAACTACGTGGACTGGAAGCACGCCGCCGAGACGAACAAGAACAACCAGGACGCCGAGAAACTATATGCGGCCCTCGACGAAAAGGGCATTCCCGTCGTGGTGATGGAACCGCTGCTCGGCGGCCGGCTGGCCCGGTTCAACGCCGCGCTTTCACAGGCGCTGACTCCGCTCGACCCGGAAGCCGGACTCGCCGAATGGGCGTTCCGTTTCGCGGGGCATCTTCCCCGCGTCGCCGTCTGCCTCTCCGGCATGACGCGCATGGAGCACCTGGAGGAGAACTGCGCCGCGTTCTCGCCCCTCCGTCCCCTTTCCGCCCGTGAACTCGCCGCGCTCGAAATGGCGGCGCAGGCCTACGTGAAGGGCAAGTCGATTCCGTGCAACGAATGCCAGTACTGCATGCCGTGCCCGTATGGACTTGACATTCCCGGCATTCTCGGACACTGGAACCGCGTCGTCGCGCGCAACCGCCTTCCGGACAACCCGCGCACCCCCGACTTCCCCGCGCTGCGGACTGAGTATCTGCGTTCCTACGAGAAGGCCGTTCCTCCTCTGCGGCAGGCCGCGCATTGCGTGACGTGCGGACGCTGCGTCCCGCACTGTCCGCAGTCGATCGACGTCCCGAAGGAGATGATGATGATCGACGCATTCGTCGAAGACTTGAAGAAAGGCATCCGTCAATGAACAGGAAGATCTTGAGAGTTCTGCGTTTTATTTTGGGGCTTGCCAACCTGGCCGCCCTCGTCTGCGTGTTCGCGATTCCGCCAGACCCGATCGAGCCGATGACGCGGCCCGTCGAATGGCTGTCGTGGCTTGCGAAGCTGCAGTTCGCCCCCGCCGTCCTGGCGCTGGACGCCGTCGTGCTGCTCGCCCTCGTCGCGCTCACGCTCTTCTGCGGTCGCTTCTACTGCGAGGTGGTGTGTCCGCTTGGCGTATCGCAGGACGTCCTGCGGAAGTCCTTCTTCTTCGTGAAGCGCCTGGGCGTCCGCCGCGTCTGCAGCCGCCTTCCTGTCTCGCGTCCGCAGCTGGCCGTGCGCCTTGCCGTGCTGGCGGCCGCCGTCGCGATGACGGCGGCGGGTCTTGTGGGATACGCCTGGGTGGATCCCTACGGAATCTTTGGACGCGCTGCGGTCTGGGTTCGCGGGGCCGCCGTTTCGACCGCGCCACTCGCGCAGGGCGCCGGCGGCTGGCTTGAGGCGCTGCTGGCGGCAGGGCCGTTCGCGCTCGTCATGGTCCTCGTCTTCGTCGGGAATGGGCGCTTCTGGTGCAACTGGATCTGCCCCGCGGGCACCGTCTTCGCGGGCCTTGCATGGATCTCCCGCAGAAGCGGGAAGATGGATCGCACGACGTTCGACACGCATTGCGGGAACTGCCGCGCCTGCTTCCCCGCCACGAAGGCGCAGGCGGAGTGCGGCGAAGAAGGCGGTGCTGCATGAACGTCTCAAGGCGCAGTTTCTTCGGAACGCTGGCTGCGGGCACGGGCGGGATTGCCGTCGGCGCGGAGAAGGTCTTCGACGGCGGCATGGCCGACGTGACGGAGCCGGGCGTGCCGCGCAGGACGAACCGCGACGGCTCGCCGGCTCCGCTCGTCCCGCCGGGCGCGGGCGGCTACCGCAACTTCCGGACGCGCTGCGTCGGCTGCCAGCTGTGCGTTGCGGCGTGTCCGAACAACGTCCTGCGTCCGTCTGGCGGACGCCTTGCGCCGACGCCTGAGATGGGCTTCGAGAGGGGCTGGTGCCGCAGCGAGTGCACGCGTTGCGGCGAGGTGTGTCCGACCGGCGCGATCAGGCGCCTGGCGCGGGAGGAGAAGCTGAACGTCCACGTGGGCCACGCGATCTGGCACAAGGACGCCTGCCTCGCGGCGCAGAAGGGCGAGCGCTGCACGCTATGCGTCCGCCACTGCCCGGCGAAGGCGATCGTGCAGGTGAAACTGCGGCCGGACGACCCGAAGAGCCCGCTTGTGCCTGCGATCGACAAGCGCAAGTGCATCGGCTGCGGCGCCTGCGAGCATTTCTGCCCGGCGCGTCCGCTTCCCGGCATCACGGTCAAGGGCTTTGCGGAACATCGCGAAGTGCGGCCCATGACGCAGGCGGAGGCCGTCGCCGAGGCGCGCCGCCGCCTCGCGTCCGCGCCGACCGGCGATGCGCGCGATGCCGACGCCAGACGGCAGGCCCGCGCGTTTCTTGCAAAACTCTGATGGACGTTGCCGCCGCAGTCGCCGCATCATGGGCCGGCCCTGGCGCAGGGGTGGGGCTGATCCGGCGGGATTGGACGCCCCGACGCGCCGCCGTGGTTGTTTTGGCGTTCGCCTGTAGATGCGCATGCCATCATGGTAGGGCGCGGCGTCGGCTGCGCTGGCGTTCGTCTGCAGATCCGTATGTCATCCTGGTAGGGCGCGGCGTCTCGCCGCGCCGCATCGCTTTCCGCTGAACGCGCTGAAGCCCTGCGGGCGCTGAAGCGCGGAAATCGGGAGGGTCGCGCTCCTGCGCGACCGATGCGAGATGAAGTGGCTTGACCGGCCTGTAACGCCCCCCCCCCCCCCATGCGAATGCGAAGGTCTTTGCCTTGGTCGATGTGAGGTTCCGGAACATCAGAGTTTTGCACCGTCTGCAGGGCGGGCGTCAGTTCCTTCAATTCCGCCGAATTTTCACGTCCACGTCTCTTGACGGGAGAAAAAAAAATGGATTATAATATGCCCCGTAGAATCGAATGGATTTTGATTTTGAAAGGTGGCAGCCATGAAGGAAATCTTCTCGTCTCTTGCGGTCTGTCTGTGCCTGGCGGCGCAGGCGGGCGACATCGCCGTCCGGAACTATGAAGTGGCGGACGTCGCCGCCACGAACGACGTCTCGCATTCCGGGGGCGTCTGGTTCGCGTCCCGCGGCGTGAGGATCGAGAAGGGTGGCATGGGCGACTGGGAGCTGTCGCCCGCGGCCGTGCAGACGCGATGCGACGTGCCTGTAGCCGTGCGCGAAGGGCGGCTGCGCATCGTCGACGCGCCCGCGCCCGCGCTTGAGCGTCCCGACTGCCTTGGTCGCGCCGCCCTCTGGCTGGACGCCACGAAGTCCGAAACGCTTGAGATGGCGGAGGACGGCGTCGGCGTCGCCCGCTGGTACGACGTGCGCGAGAAGAAGGGCGACGACGGGCTCTGGACGACGAACCACTACTGCGCCGAGGCGAAGGTCAGCTTCTGCACGAACCTGACGGACGAGGGCGTATGGGAGAAGTACGTGAACTATCCCGTCGTCAAGACGTACGACGAGCGGCCGGGGCTTGCGTACGTGGACTTCAACGGCCGTTCGTCGGGCACGTGGATGCGTCTCATGACGCCCGTGCGGACGGATCTCGCCGAACTGAACCGCATCCACCACGTCTTCGTCTGCGGCTTCATCGCGAACACCTGGGGCTTCGTCCTCGGCGCGAACCCGAGCTCCACTATCTTCTGGCATCCGGGCAGCACGTCCGGCGACCTGTCGCCGATGTGGCATCCCAATTCCTCGTGGCCGACGATGTGGGCGGGGGCGTCGTACTGGAACGGCGAAGAGGTCGACGGCGCGTCGCGCGGCGCGACGAAGGGCGCCTATGCGTATGAATGGGCCGCGGCCCAGGGGACGGGCCGTTTCGGCAACTTCTTCAACGACCGCAATATCTGGAGCAATGCGAACGGCTGGCGCTGCGGCGGCGATTCCGTGGGCGAGGTCGTCGTGTTCACTAACCGCCTTTCAGAGCTCGAGCGCCAGCAGGTGGGCGAGTGGCTGGTGCGCAGATGGGCGGCGGAGGCGAGGCCTGGCTCGCTTGCCGTCACGGCCGCGCCCGGCGCGTCCGCCTCGCTGGCGTCGCAGTCGGCGGCGACGGTGGACGGCGCCGGTACGCTCGAAGTCGAGGGCGACGGTCTTCACGCCCTCTACTCGGCGACGAAGCCGTATCTTGGCGACACGCGCGTTGCGGCGTCGTCCGTGAAGCTCGCCTCGGTCGAGCCGACGCTGAAGGCGCTGCCGGGCGAGGCGCTGACGGTGGCGCGGGACGACTTCGAGGTGCTGTCCGTCGTCCGTTCGGAGGATGCCGGCCGCGCCGCGCAGGGCGCCGCCGCACTGACGCTTTCCTCCGCGGCGTCGGTCCGCGTGGCGGCCCTCTCGGACGAAGTGAAGAAGCTCGGCGTGGACG
Source organism: uncultured Lentisphaeraceae bacterium (assembly GCA_964386385.1). Lineage (GTDB taxonomy): Bacteria > Verrucomicrobiota > Kiritimatiellia > RFP12 > UBA1067 > RUG572. Next base: position 57,105 of record CAYLRN010000011.1, read on the forward strand.
GCGCGGGCGGAACGCTCATCCTCTCCGCCCCGCGGACTGCGGAGACGCCCCTGCGGCCGGCCTCCGATATTTACGCCGCGATGCCGAACGCCGACATGGAGGCGTGGCAGTCGGGCGACACGGCGAAATCGACGGGAACGGCCGGGCAGACGCTCTTCGACTGGACGCTCGCGTCGCGTGACGGCGAATCGACCGCGCTCTACTTCGTCAACCTCGCGAACGCGCGGGCCGGCGGCGGACACTGGATGATCGACGGGGCGAGGAAGGCGACCTTCCTCTACGACGACTATCCGTTCCAGGGGAACGTGGTGATGGTCCTCAAGCAGGGATGCGTCGTCACGACGCCCGTGACGTTCCCGGCGGACGGCGACTACGAACTGACGTTCCTGACTGGCGGGCGCATGAACTACGACGGAAGCGACGTCTACGCGGGCGGATGGACGAAGATGTCGCTTGTCGACGCTGCGGGCGCGACGAACGAGATCGGCACTGCCCTCGCCTATGTGGAATGCTCCACGCGCCACCAGCGCTTCAAGGTGCGCGAAGTGAAGGCCGGCGCGTACACCTTCGTGCTCAACCACGCCGTCGGTTCGGGCGACGCGCACTCGATTTTCGACGACTTCAGATTCCGCCTCGTCACGGACGTCCCGTCGGAGACGGCGATTCCCCTGCCGAACGGCGACTTCGAGCGGGCGGACTTCACGTGGAATGGCCGCACAAAGCGCAGCGTCGGCAACGTGCCGGCGGCCTGGACGCTGGCGCAGTCGACGAACGCGACGCCGGACGTCTGCCTCGTCACGCGCGGCATGACGGACGTCTGCTACAAGGATTCCGATTCCGAATACGGCGGCATCCAGCTGGCGCTCTACGGCGACGGCGGGACGGCCACGAGCGCGGAGATGCTCGTTCCGGCAGGGACCTGGCGTCTCCGCTGCCGGGCCGGCAGCATGCTCTGCACTGAAAGCTCGGTCTACCGGTGGAACGGACTCAATCCGAACAGTGGCGATCGAATCCAGGCGTGGCTGGTGGATGACGCGGGCGAGACTTCGCTTGGCGCGACGGCGAGCTGGAGGAATCCGGCGTTCCGCACCGTTACGTTCACGACGCCGTTCACGGTGGCGGAGCCGCGCCGCGTCCGCTTCAAGATTAGCCAGGTCCTTTCCGGATCGGGGAACAACATCCCCTGCGCCCTCGTGGACGACTTCGAACTCGTTCGCGTCGACGACGGCGAACTCGTCGTGAACGGGACGTTCGCGGACGAAAGCGGCTGGACGCTGAAGTCCATCAGGGACGGCAGCGAATATACGGCGCATTCAATCGTTGCCGTCTGGGGCCCATGCCGGCTGGTGGGCGATCTTCCGGGGCAGTTCCCCTACGGCGTGAACTACGGCCTCGGCGCGCGGTCGCTCGACATGTGCCAGTGCGGCACGGCCACGCAGCCGATGACGTTCCCGGAGGCCGGGACATACCGCCTTGAGTTCTCGGCGCGCTCGCGCGTCTGGGTCAGCTCGAATGGCGGGCATTCCCTCACCTATTCCGGCAACCAGGCGTCGTTCTTCCTCGTTGACGACGCGGGCGTGACGAACGAGATCTACAGGACGCCCAGCCTCACGTCCTCGAACTTCGTCTTCCGCACCGCGCTCTTCACCGTTCCGAAGGCGGGAACGTACACGTTCGGCGTCCTCTCGCTCAACGGCCTCCCGCTTGACGACGGCACGTACCTCAAGGTCGGGCGCTCGGCGACGGACGTGGAGCTGTTCATCGACCAGATAAGCGTGAGGAAGGCCGCGGAGGACATGCTTCCCGATCTGCCGGAGAAACTTGAACTCGACCTCGCCAGGGGCGTGAAGCTGCGCCTGGACTACGCGGGCACGATGGAACTGGACACGCTGCGCCTGAACGGCGTATCGACGGCAGGACTGATCGACGCCTCGCATCCGTCCGGCCTCGTCTGCGGCACGGGCAGCCTCTACGTCCGCCCGAAGGCCACCGTCCTCCTCTTCCGCTGACGCCGCGAGCAGGGCAACCCCCGCTGCGTCCTCCACCTCGCAGGGCGCGATGTCCCGTTGCGCCGCATCGGCGCTGCACTGCACTGCCATTGTGCCGCTTTACCGGTAGGGCGCGACGTCCCGTCGCGCCGCATCGGCGCTGCACTGCACTGCACTGCCATTGCGCCGCTTCACCGGCAGGGCGCGACGTCCCGTCGCGCCGCATCGGCGCTGCGGACGGCAGTTGACAGTTCTGCGGAATTTGTGCTAACTTGTCCGAAAAGGCATTTTGTGGATTCTCGCTCCATTTAAAGAAGAAAGGAAGTACGCACATGAATCTTTCACGCAGGTGTTTCATCGGCACGGCGCTGGGCGCCGCGGCCGGCTGCCGCACGTCGTCGCTCTTCGGCGGCAGGCCGGAGCTGGCGTTCGGCGTCGTGAGCGACATCCACGTCACGACGCGCGCGTCGACGCGGCTCTTCGAGAAGTCGCTGCGCTATTTCGATTCGCGCGGCGCGGACGCCGTGATGGTGCCGGGCGACCTCACCGACTGGGGCGACGTCGCCGCGCTGCGGCACGTGGCCGACGCCTGGAACCGCGTCTTCCCGAACTGCCGCGCCGCCGACGGCCGCAAGGTCGCGCGCCTTTTCGTCTCCGGCAACCACGACTTCGAGGGCTGGGGCTATGGCGACATGGCGGTCGAGCGCAAGGTCAACGCCTGCGACGGCGGCCCCAACATCGTCAAGGCCCCTGGCGGGATGCCGGCCGTCTGGAAGGAGGTCTTCGGCGAGGACTACTCCCCGATCCAGCGCAGGACCGTGAAGGGCTACGACTTCCTCTGCGTCCACTGGGGCGCGGACAGGCAGATGGCGGACTGGATGGCGAAGAACGCGGCGGCGTTCAACGGGTCGAAGCCGTTCTTCCACTTCCAGCACCTCCCGGCCACCGGCACGACGCCGGACGGCAGCGGATGGGCGGACGGCGGCAGCGCCTTCAAGGCGTTCCGCAGTTTCCCGAACGCCGTCGTATTCACCGGCCACTCGCATCGTCCGTTCGCGGACGAGCGCATGATCTGGCAGGGCGAGTTCACGGCGATCGCCACGCCGTCGCTCTCCTACGCCTGCTTCGACAAGGTCTATGAAAACGGCTCCGGACGGCGCGACGGCAACGAGACGAAGATCATGCCGATGCTGCCGGCGCGGCAGGAGCTGCGCGGCGGGCAGGGCTACTTCGTGTCCGTCTACCTCGACCGCATCGTCGTCGAGCGCGTCGACCTGGAGGAGGACGGCGAGCAGGACGTATCCGCGTGGGTCTTCCCGATTTGCTCTTCCGAACGTCCGTACGCCTACGCGCCGCGCGCCGCGTCGCAGGCCGCTCCGGAATTCCCGGCCGGCGCCGACGTGCGCGTCGAGACGCGCAACACGGAGAACCGGCAGGGCAAGTGGGCGATCGCGCTCCATTGCGACTTCCCGTCCGCCATCCCGCCGAAGGGTGTCCGCGTGCGCGACTACGAAATCCGCGTCACGCCGAAGGACGGCGGAAAGGAGAAGACGTTCCTCTTCCTCTCGCCCGCCTACCACCGCCTTGCGCGGTACGAGCCGGCGCGGCAGAAGTTCTGGTTCAACCCGGAAGGCCTGCCCGCGAAGGGGGACTGCGTGGTCGAAGTCCGCGCGCGCAACAGCTTCGGACGCGCTGGAAAGCCGATATCGGCCGTATTCCACCGCGGCGTCTGACGTCGGCGTCCCATCGCAGTCCGCCGCGCGCGGCTCAACTGGAAGAAGGGTAGGAGCATGAAGAGAATATGCTTGTTGGGATGTCTGCTTGTCGCGGGCGTCGGACTGTCGGCCGGATGGCCTGCTGTCCGTTCGTTCTCCACGGGAAGTCCGTCGCAGGGACATTCGTCTGGTCCCAAGGCGTATGGAAGCAGATTGCCGGGCAAGTCTTCGGCGAAGAAAGCGCATAAGCCTGCCGTCCAGCCTGCCGTGCAGGACGCCATGGAGAGCCCGAGTCTGCGCGACGTGTGCCTGAGGTCTGCGCCGGGGCGGAAGCTGGACGACTTCGCGTGGGAGCGGATGCTGTGCGAGTTCGCGCAGCGCGAGATCTTCGGCGAGGCGCGCGGCGCGTTCGAGCGGCGCGACGACGACGTCCGGAAGGTCGACGGCAAGGCTCCGGGCGGCCTCTGGCGCGGCGAGTTCTGGGGCAAGCTGATGCTGGGCACGGCGCGGACAGCGGAGTACCTGGGGCGGCATGACCTGCTGAAGTTCGTGAAGGAGGAGTGCCATCGCATGATGGCGCTGCAGGACGTTGACGGCTACCTTGGCTCGTACGCCGACAGGGAGCTCGTCGGCGTACTCTCCCCGGAGCAGAAGGCCGCCGCTGCCAAGGCATACGGCTGGAACACCGTATGGAACATATGGAACCGCAAGTACGCGATGTGGGGGATGCTCGCCGCGTACAGGGCGACGCAGGACAGGGAGATCCTTGATTCCGTCGTCCGGCAGATGGACCAGCTGATTGGCATGATGCGCCGTCTCGACCTTCCGCTGTCCGCGACGGGACAGCCGGAGAAGGTCGGTCTGCCGTCGATGTCCATCCTCAAGCCGCTTCTCTGGCTCTACTCCGACACCGGCGACGCGAAGTACCTCGCCTACGCGAAGGAGATCGTCGCGGACTGGGACCGGGAGGACGGCGCCTGCCCCAACTTCCTCCGCAACGCCCATAACGGCAAGGACCTTTGGACATGGTATCCGGACGCCAATCGCTGGGCGAAGACGTACGAAATGCTCAGCTGCCTCGACGGGCTTCTCGAATACCACCGCGTGACCGGCGACAGGCGTTCGCTCGCCGCCGTAGTCGCCATTCGCGACAACCTCTGGAAGAGCGAGGCCAACCCGTTCGGCGGAATCGGCTACTGCGACCAGTGCTACGGCGCGGCGCGTCGGATCAACGGCGTGAGCGAAGTGTGCGACGCAATCCACTGGATACGCCTCAACGTAGACCTCTTCCTGATCACGGGCGAGGACAGGTTTCTGGACACGGTGGAGACGTGCTACTACAACAACTTCCTCGCAGGCGTCTACCGCGGCGGACAGTGGGGCGCCTTCGCCGTCCGCTCCCATGTGCGGCACCAGACGCAGTGGCAGTGCGGCTGCGCCTACAACCACTGCTGCGTGAACAACGTCCCGCGCACGTTCATGGACATGGCGGAGACGGCCGTCACGAAGGACCGGAAGGGCGTCTACCACGTGAACTTCTATTCAGACGCGACGGTGGAAATGGACGGCGTCCGCTTCGAGGTGACGGGCGACTACCCGGTGGGCGACGTCGTGACGGTGCGCGTCTCGAAGAAGGACGCGCCTGTCGCGTTCCGCAGGCCGGAGTCGTGCCGCAGGATGGAGACCTCGTTCCGCTACGACGGCGACGCGCGCGTCTACTCCGTCAGGTTCGACATGCCGGTCAGGATCGTGGAGCGTCCGCTTCCGCCTGACACGCTGGCCGACGAGCCGTGGCACTGGATTCGCTCGCGCTACGCGACGGACGGCAACCGGACCGTCAACCGCGACGTGAGCGCCAGCTTCCGCACGGCGCCAGCGGCAATGGTCTGGCGCGGGCCGCTCCTCCTCGCGAAGGCGAAGCGCGCCGGCGCGACCGCCGCCGAGATCGCCACGCCTGACACCGTGAACGGCCGCGGCTTCAAGGTCGACGCGACGCCCCTTGCGCGCGATGGCGTCTGGGGCGCCTGGCGCCTTGAGTTCACGAAGGACGGCGAAAGTCCGTTCACCGTCGACGTCTGCGACTTCCAGAGCGCGGCGGACGACCCGCTGCCAGAGGGGGCCGACGTCTTCTCCATCTGGTTTTAACTCTCCCCCCTGCGTCCGCGACGGACGCGAAAGGAAATGCGACCATGCTTGAAAAACAGATTTTCGAACCACAGGCCCGGCGGCCGAAGATAACGATCTGCGTCGGCTCCAGCTGCTTCGCGCGCGGAAACGGGAAGAACGTCGAGTTCGCGGAGAAGTACCTTGCGGCCCGCGGGCTGAAGGACGCCGTCGACTTCGACATGGACGGCTGCCTCTGCATGAACGACTGCGCGGTGGGGCCGGTGGTGACGGTGGACGGCAAGGTCTACACGCACGTCGACGAGGGGCTGATGCGCGACATACTCGACGGGCTTTTCCCGGAAAAGGCGAAGGGAGGCTGAAATGGGTCCCGTGTACACGACGGAAAACGAGTGCCATGACTGCTACAAGTGCGTCAGGCAGTGTCCGGTGAAGGCCATCCGCATCGTCGGCGGCAAGGCGAGCGTGATCCCGGAGGCCTGCATCGCCTGCGGCGGATGCGTGAAGGTGTGTCCGGCCCACGCCAAGAAGATCCGAAGCGACCTTTCGCGTCTGCGCACGCTGCTGGACTCCGGCGCGAAGGTGTACGCCTCCATCGCGCCCAGCTTCACGCGCTACTTCAAGGGCATTTCGATCGGACGCCTCGCGGCCGCGCTGAAGGAGGTTGGGTTCGCGGGGGTGTCGGAGACGGCGCATGGCGCGGAATGCGTGAGCGCGCACATCTCGAAGCTGCTCGCGGAAGAGCCGAACGCCCCCGTGATCGTGTCCAGCGCCTGCCCGGCGGTCGTGGACATGATACGCAAGTACCGTCCGTCGTGGATTCCGGCGATTTCCCCCATCCCCACGCCGGTGCGCGCGCACTGCAGAATGCTTCGCGACGCCTACGGCGAGGACATCAAGGTCGTGTTCGTGGGACCCTGCGCCGCGAAGAAGAACGAGAGCGACTCGCGTCCGAACGAGCTCGCCCTCGCAGTCATATTCCCCGCGATCGAGCAGCTCTTCGAGGAGCGCGGCGTACTGCCGGAGTTCATCGGACGCGACGGCGAACTTGCCCTGGGTCCCGCGGCGGAAGGTCGCTTCTACTCGATCGAGGGCGGAATGAACGACACGATACGCGACGGCGGGGAGCACGTGCGCTTCATCTCCGTCTCCGGACTTGAGAACATCCGCCGCCTGATCGCAGAAGACCCGCCCGCCGAGAAGACTGGCCGCACGCTCTTCATCGAGGCCCTGGCCTGTCCGGGCGGATGCGTCAACGGCCCTGCGATGAAGGACGACTCCGCGACGCCGATGGAGACGATTCTCGCGACGGACGCCACCGCGCCAATCCGGCAGAGCGCCCCGCATTGCCTCTCGCACTGCGGACCCTCCGCCTACCCCGCCGCCCCCGCCCCGCGGCTGGAGGCTGACGAGACGATGATCGCCGCCGCGCTCGCCCGCGTCGGAAAGTTCTCCAAGGCCGACGAGCTCAACTGCGGCGCCTGCGGCTACAACAGCTGCCGCGACTTCGCCTGGGCGATGCTCGAGGGCAAGGCCGAGGAGGCCATGTGCCACAACTTCCTGCGCCAGAACTTCCAGCGCACGTCGAACGCCCTCATCCGCTACATCCCCGCGGCCGTCGTCATCGTGGACGGCGCCTGCGCCATAACTGAATGCAACCGCAACTTCGCCGCGCTCGTCGGCGCCGCCGAGATCTACGAGGCGGCCGGCACGCTCAACACGATAAAGGTGGACGAGTTCCTGCCGGACTTCGCGGACCTCTTCACCGCCGCGCTGGAGCACGGCAGCGAGATAGAGAAGTTCAACCAGCATCTGGGCGACAGGATCGTCAACATCTCCGTCTTCCCGATCGCCAAGGGCAAGTTCGCCGGCGCCGTCATCCAGGACGTCACCACAAGCGAACTCCACCGCGAGCAGGTGGCGGAGCGAGCGCGCGAGGTCATCCGCAAGAACGTCCTCACCGTCCAGCAGGTGGCGCGCCTCTTCGGCGAGCACATCGCCGAGACCGAGATCCTTCTCAACGAGATCGCCGGCTCCTACCAGTCCCACACCGTGGGCGAAAAAAACGTGTTTCTCAAGAGCGGCGGGTTCAACTGATTTGATATAATCGGCGTTCCTTGCCGGAATGGTGGAATGGCAGACACAGGGGACTTAAAATCCCCCGTCGGGTAATCGGCGTACGGGTTCGACCCCCGTTTCCGGCACCAGAGGCCCCCAACAAGGAGAGCAATGATGAAGAAAGCGATGATGGCCGCCGCGCTGGCGGCGCTCTGCGCCTCGGCGCAGGCTTGGACAGTCGACGTCTGGCGCGGCGAGACGACCGCCGTGCGCGTGCCGAACTCCGCCGAGAACGCGGACGGCTTCACCTCCGCCCCCGCCGGGCTGAAGGTGCGCTTCGGCGTCCTCAAGACCGTCAAGTACGCCACCACGCCGGAAGGCTACGACTACCGTGAAAAGCTGGACCGCGTAGTATGGGACTCCTCCGGGCACGGCCGCAAGATCGTCGAGGTGGCGGCCGCGCGCGACATGAAGCCCGGCACGTACGACTGCGGAATGCTCAAAATCCGCGTCGTCGACCGCGAACTCCCGCCGGCGAAGGACTGGAAGTACTTCCTCGACCTCTGGCAGCACCCCTGGGCAGTCTCCCGCTACTTCAAGACGGAGCCGTTCTCCGCGGAGCACTTCGCGAAGATGCGCCCCGTCTGGGAGACCCTCGCCACAGCAGGGCAGAAGACCCTCACCGTCACCCTCGTGGACCGGCCTTGGAACCATCAGTGCTACGACGCATACCATTCGATGGTCGGCCGCGTGAAGAAGGCGGACGGCACCTGGTCGTTCGACTACTCCCTCTTCGACAAGTACGTCGAGTTCGGCCGCTCGTGCGGCCTCGGCCCGGACATCGCCTGCTACACGATGTGCCCCTGGGGCTACAAGGTGACGTACAGGGACGAGAAGGGCGAGACGCATTCCCTGAACGCAGTCCCCGGGACGCCGGAGTTCAACGACTTCTGGGGTGACTTCCTCGTCGACTTCAAGAAGCACCTTGAGGCAAGGGACTGGTTCAAGGACGCCTACATCGCCATGGACGAGCGCAGCCCGCAGGACGTGAGCAACATCTGCCACTTCGTCCAGGCCAAGGCCCCGGGCCTCAAGGTCGCGATGGCCGGCAACCGCAAGCCCTCCGACTTCAAGGGAATCGTCCTGGACAACTACAGCCAGGTCCTCCCCCACGCCTCGCCGGACTTCCTCGCGGAGATCCCGGCCCGCCGCGCGAAGGGCTACAAGACGACGTTCTACGTCTGCTGCTGGCCGCCCTACCCGAACACCATGATCGAAAGCGCCGCCGCCGAGAACTTCTGGGTCGGCGTCTATCCCGCCATCTCCGGCATGGACGGCTTCCTGCGCTGGGCGTGGAACTCCTGGCCGCAGGATCCGGCTCTCGACGCCTCCTACGGCAACTGGAAGGCCGGCGACACGTATCTCGTCTATCCCGACGGCTCGCCCTCCCTTCGCTTCCTGGAGCTCCGCCGCGGCATCGTCGCCGCCGAGAAAATCCGCATCATGCGCGAGAAGGGCGTCTGCGTCCCCGAACTCGACGCCCTTGCGAAGAAGTTCGACCTGAAGGCCGCCGTGGAGGGCAAGGCGCCCTACGACCGGCTCCGCAAGGCGACGCTGGACATAGTCAACCGCTGACGCAGCGCTTAACCTGGAGCCGCCGATGAGCCTTGACCTTGCACGAATCGCCGTAGCGCTTCTCTCCGCCCTCGTGGCGGGGCGAGCGCTTTGCGCCGACGCCCTGCCGCCAATGCCGGCGCTGACCGACCGCCCCGTAACCGGCTACGCCCGCTTCTACGGCCCGGCCCCCGCGAACGCCTTTTTGAGCGAAAGGCGTCTCGTCGGGGAAAGGCGTCCGGACGGCGGCGTGGCGTTCACGGTCAAGGCGTCCGAGCTGACGCCCGAAATCTCGTCGGTCGAGATCCGCTCCGAAATAGCCCGCGCGAGGACGGGCGACGCCGGCTGGGCGCTGGCCCAGCGCGGCCTCGTGTTCGACTTCAAGGAGCGGAACTTCAACTGGGTCCAGCATCGCGGATGGGTGTACATGCCGTACTTCGCGATGAAGAACGAACACGACACGTTCATCGCCGTCATGGAGGGAATGCGCTTCGAGCACGACCTCGTCCTGCGCGCGTACGAGGGCCTCTACCAGATGTACCCGCGCTGGCGGATATCGGAAATAGGCTCTGCGCCGTACGAGGACATGACGGTCGTCTTCTACCAGCTGCCGAAGGACGCCGACTACAACGAGATGGCCAAGGTCTACCGAGCGTACAAGTTCGCGCGCGACCCGTCCGTGCGCACCCTCAGGGAGCGCATGAAGACGCGCCCGCACCTCCGGACGCTCGCCGATTCGATCGCCATCCGCCAGACCCACGCCGGCAAGCCGTACGACCGGAAGAAGAGCGACATGGACTTCACGCCGACGAACGAGCCGCCGGTCTCCACTTTCCGCACGTACGACCAGACCCTCGACTTCATGCGGCGCCTCAAGTCCGCCGGCGTCGACAACGTCGCCCTCTGCGTCGCCGGATGGCAGACCGGCGGCTACGACGGACGCTGCCCCACATCGTTCCCACTTGAGCCCGGCCCCGGCGGCGAGGCCGGCCTCCGCCGCCTATGCGACGGCGCGCGCGCCCTCGGCTACATAGTCGACGGACATTCCAACTTCACCGACTGCTTCAGCTGCTCTCCCTGGTGGAACGGCGGGGAAATCGCCTGTAGAGGCCCCGATGGGGCGCTTGAGCGCAACGGAGCGTGGAGCGGCGGTCGCGCCTACAACCTCTGCCTCCGCAACGCATGGGAGACCTTTCTTCCGGACGAGCTGGAGCGCATCTCCAGGCTCGGCTTCCGCGGATGCCACTACGTCGACGTCTTCACCGCCGTTCAGCCGTACCGTTGCTGCAGTCCGAAGCATCCCGCGAACAAGAAGGCGCAGATGGAGGTGCAGGTGGCCGTCGCCAGGCGCGTCCACGAGCTTTTCGGCGGATTCGCCAGCGAATGCTGCATGGACCATCTGCTCGGATACGTCGACTACGTCAACTACGTCTCCGCCCCGATGCGCGCGAAGCGCCGCGCGGAGGCGAACGGACGCAAGAGCCAGATCGACCGCTTCGTGCCGTTCTTCGAACTCGCCTTCCACGACGTCGTCCTCTCCAATCCCGACAAGGTGACGCAGGAAGTCCTCGGCGTCGACGACAACCTTCTTCTCGTAGAATACGGCGGCCGCCCGATCTTCTACAGCATCAACGACGGCAACTTCGACGGTATCGTAAAGGCATGGCGCCAGTTCAGGGGACTGCGCCACCTGATGACCGAGGAAATGAAGTCGCACCGCGAAGTCGCCCCCGGCGTCGTGCGCGTGGAATGGGCCAACGGCGACGTCGTGTGGGTCAACCATTCAGCGTCCCCATACGACGCGGGCGGCGTCTCGGTCCCTGCAAGGGACTTCCGCCTCGTCCGCGCCGCCTCCCCATTCGACGGCCCCGCGTACCGCGCCGTAGAGCGCGCGGTGGCCGAGGCCGACGCGGCGCGCAACGCCAGGCAGGCCGCGTTGGCGGACGCCTGTTCGCTTTCGGACTACTCGCCGCTTGTGAAATCCGTCGGCGGGACGAACGTCTGGACGGTCGCGCTGCAGTGCGCCCTCCGCGAACACGAGGTCGTCCGCGTCCCCGCCGCCGCCGAGCCGTACTGGATCGACGGCACGGTCGTCGTCCCATCAAACCGCCGCATCGAGGCCGCCGGCGCCACCGTCGCGCTCCTCCCCGGCACGTGCACGCTCATGCTCCGCAACGAGAACGCGCCCGACGGCACTCTCGCTCCGATCACGGGCGTCGCGCGCGACGCGAACGTCGCCGTCGTCGGCGGGCGCTGGGAGGACTGGACGCGCCGCCGCCGCGGATACGGCGGAACCGGCCGCTTCGACATGGGCGAGAGGAAGGTCGGCCGCCACTACGGCGTCTCCACGCTCTTCTACTTCGGCAACTGCGACGACGTCACGGTGCGCGACGTCACGTTCGCCCACACCGGCGGCTTCGCCGTCCAGACCGGCGACGGACGCCGCCACGGCTTCGAGAACGTCCGCTTCGAGAGCTGCTACGCCGACGGCCTTCACCTTAACGGCAACCTCTCCGAGGTCCACGTCAGGAACGTGCGCGGAAAGGTGGGCGACGACCTCGTCGCGCTCAACGCATACGACTGGCTCAACTCCTCCGTCAACTTCGGCCCGCAGAGGAACATTCTCTGCGAAGACCTCGAGCTCGTCCTTGAAAACGGCGCCGGCTACCCCGCCATCCGAATCCAGCCTGCGAAGTTCAAGTACGCCGACGGCTCGGTCGTCGACTGCGCGATCTCCGACGTCATCTTCCGCCGCGTGAAGGGCATAATGACGTTCAAGATGTACCTCCAGACGCCGCGATACCGGATTGGCACGACGCCGGAATGGTCCGAGGTCGGATCCGGCGGAAACCTCTTCTTCGAGGACATCGACGTCGACCTGCGAGCGCCCATCGACAACATGGGCCAGTACCGCGACTCCGAACCGGTGCGCGGACACTTTGGCGCGTTCGAGTTCGGCGCGAACCTCTCCTCCGTCCACTTCCGCAACATCGACATCGCCTTCCACCTTGACAGGTATCCGCTCTCGCATCTCGCGATGGTAGGGCCGAAGTCCTGCTTCTTCCCTGACAAGGACGGCGGGCCCGGCATGGAGATCTTCGACCCCTACGTCTCATGCCGTGTCGGCGTCGTCACGGTCGAGGGGCTGAAGGTCCGCGGCAAGGCGCCGGACGAACTCGTCCGCGCAACCGTCTTCGATGACGTCAACCGCGACGGGCGCTCCTCCGGCCGCGGCACGATCGACTCCCTCTCCATCCGCTGACCGAGGCGCTGAAACAACTGAAAGGCAATGAAATGAAAAAGACGATCTCCATGGCTCTCATGGCTCTCGCGGCCGCGCACTGCCTCGCGGCGCCGGCGGACAGCCCCTCTTCCTCCCCCGCCTCTTCCGCCATCGACTCCGCCGTGGCCAGGGGTCTCGCCTATCTTAAAACGCAGCAGGCGGGCGACGGGCATTTCAGCGACCCGCACATGCCCGCCCTGACGGCGCTTCCCCTCTGGGCGCTTTCCGCCGGCGGCGAGGCGAAGGGCGAGGCGGCCGGGAAGGCCGCGGCGTTCGTTCTCAAGACCCAGCGCCCGGATGGCGGATTCTACGTCCCGAAGCCCGGCCGCGGCGGAAGCGGACTTGGGAACTACAACACGAGCGTATGCCTGAGCGCGCTCTTCGAGAGCGGGCTTGCCCCCGCGAAGGCGATGCTCGACGCGCGAACGTATATCGCCGGCAGCCAGCTCACGGGCGACGACACGTACTCCGGCGGATTCGGCTACGACCGCGCCAGCCGCCGCCGCTACGCCGACCTCTCCAACACGTCCTACGCGCTTGACGCGATGCGCCGCACGGAGGGCGTCGAGGAGTTCCGTCCGAAGGGACAGGCGCGGGCCGACGTGAACTGGGACAAGGCCCTGGAGTTCGTCTCCCGCCTCCAGGAGAAGGAGGGCGAACGCGCCGGCGGTTCCGCATACAACGACCGCACCCCACAGGGCGGCGTCGCCACGAACGCGACCGGCCGCGTCCATCTGCGCGCATACGGCTCGATGAGCTACGCTGCCGTCCTTTCCATGTGCCACGCGAAGCTCACCCGCAGCGACCCCCGCGTCAAGAGCGCGCTTGAGTACTGCTCGAAGTTCTGGACGGTGGACGAGAACCCCGGGATGGGAACGCAGGGGCTCTTCTACTACTACGACATCCTCTCACGCGCGCTGTCCGTCGCCAACGTCCCCGTTCTCGTCCAGCCCGACGGACGCAAGGTCGACTGGAAGCGTGAGCTCTCCGTCCGCCTCCTCGCCCTCCAGAAGCTGGACGGCAGCTGGGTGAACGATAACAACCGCTTCTGGGAGAACGACCCCGTCCTTGCGACGTCCTTCGCCATCCTCTCTCTTGAACTCTGCAAATGAAGCTGCTTGTCGGAGTGGATGCGACTGATTCCGTGCCATGACGGCACATGGCCGCATTCAGCCGCTTCGACAATAGTGGCAGAAGGGCGGTCGGGGACGTGGGAGTTCGCGCCTACGTCGAACGCGGGGAAGGGGGAGGTCGCCTTTCCGCGAACTTCGACCATGTACTGCTGCGGCCGTTGCGGCCGGAAATGCGGGTGATCGGCCGATTCGGTAGGGCGGGGCGTCCCGCCCCGCCGCTGTGGAGGGTGGTGGCGCATTTGGCACAGACTGGGACACAATGGCACGTGAATGACGTTGTGGCGCTGGCCAAAAGGGCTGGCACGGCGTCTGCTCTACTGATGGCGCAAGTCCAAGACGCCGGAACGGAAACCGCCGGGTGGCGGAAGCCGAGCGGCGCCTGGGCTGAGGCGAAAGGAGTGCAGAAGACATGAATACGCTGATCAACGGGCTTTTGGATGAATTGCTTGGCACGGACAGCAGGGCGTTCCGGAACATGCGGGCGCGCGCGGCGGGGCGTTTTCCGCCGGTGAACGTGTACCTCGACGACAATGCGGTCTTCATAGACCTCGAACTGCCGGGGAAGACGGCTAAGAACGTCGACCTCACGCTTGAACGCGAGGCGGTGGTCGTGGCCGACAGGCCGGAGGTCGTTGTGGACAAGGACGGCAAGCCCGAAGAGAGGACGCCCGCCTGGAAGCGCCGCATCGAACTGCCGTTCAGGGTGGACGCCGACAAGGCTTCCGCCAAGTTCACGAACGGCATCTTGAGAATCGAGCTTCCGAAGGCCGAGGCCGCCGGCGCCCACCGCATCGCAATCGCCGGCTGAAGCGCATCCCGTCAAAGACAATTGAAAAGGAGTTTGAAAATGAACGAAGAGAAATACGTTGTTCCCACGGCCACGATCACGGAGCGTCCTGACGACTACGTGATTGGATTCGAGATCCCTGGCGTTGGGAAGGGCGAGGCCGACCTCCACAGCGAGGGGCGCACGTTGACGCTGAAGACCCATGCGAAGTACCAGGCCCCGGCCGGGTTCAAGGAAGTGGTGGCCGAATTCGAGCGCGCCAACTACGCAATCAGCGTGGACCTGCCGGAGATGGCGGACCTCGCGTCGATCAAGGCCGAACTTGAAAACGGCATTCTGCGCGTGACGGTGCAGAAGCGCGCGGAGACGAAGCCGCGCAAGATCGAAATCGCCTAGGCCGTCTGCGGGGCGGGCTCGGACGGCGCGGAATCCTCTTCAGGTTCGTTGAGGCATTCCGCCCGTTCGATGCGTCTGCCCTTCTTGCTTTCAAGGCGCACGTGAAGGTCGATGAGCTTCCTTGCGGAGTTGGCGATGGAGTGCGCGCGCGGGGCGTCGAGGAAGACGCCCCGCGCTTTCGTGTAGGTGTCCTGCAGATGCTCCATGGCGTCGCCGACGTCCTCGAAGGTCTTGAGGAAGTCGTTGGTGCGCTTGAGAAGTTCGCGTGCGGTGTCCACGATCGCCTGCTGGTTGCGGGCCTCCTTCTCGTGCTGCCACGCGAGATAGACGAGGCGGAGGTATGCGAGGAGCGTCAGCGGCGTGATGAGGACGACGTTGTTCTGGGCGGCGAACTGCCACAGGGACGGTTCGACCTGCAGCGCGGCCATAAGCGGCGCCTCGTAGGCGACGAACATCGCGGTTATGGGAAGATAGTTCCTGTCGCGGTGCTCCTCTGAAAAGACCTTGGGGTACTTCTTCTTCGCCAGCTGGTCTATCTTCTGCCTGACGCTGGCGACGTGCGCGGCGAGTTTTTCCGCCTTCGTCCTCTCGTCCGCCGCGTCCATGTACTCCATGTATGCGGTGAGGCTGACCTTGCTGTCGATGACAAGCCAGCGGTTCTCGGTGTCGCAGACCTGCGCGTCCGGGCGGTCGCTGTCAGTCCCCTTCTGGAGGAAGAAGTTCACGTTCTCCTCAAGTCCGGCCTGGCGCAGCTTCTCGGCCAGGATCTCCTCGCCCTTGCGTCCCTGGTAACGCGTGTTGGAGGAGAGGGCGCTGGCGACGCCGCTAAGGCTGTCGGCGATCTTTCCGATGGCCTCGACGTGCCCGCACATCGACTTCTCCAGCGAGGCGTTGCCGTCCTGTGTCTTCTGCGCAAGTTCCTGAAGATGGAGAAGCTGGTCGCGCAGCGGCTTCAC
The DNA here is from genome assembly GCA_964386385.1 of uncultured Lentisphaeraceae bacterium. Lineage (GTDB taxonomy): Bacteria > Verrucomicrobiota > Kiritimatiellia > RFP12 > UBA1067 > RUG572. The sequence continues at coordinate 73,159 of CAYLRN010000011.1, forward strand.
GACCTGTTCCATCTGCGTCCTGTTGAAGACGGTGAGGTCGTTCTGCTGTTCCCTGATCTTGGAGGCGGCCAGGTTTCCGAAATTCTCCCGAAGGGCGGTGAGCGTCTCGGCGAACTTCTTCTCCGTCTCGGCGATGAGCCGCTCCGTCGTCGCGTCCTTGTCGCGTAGCGCCTTCCGGCAGTCCTCCTCCTTCCGCTTCAACGCGGCGTCGCGCTCCGCAAGCATCTCGTCGCAGGCCTTCTGGCGCACCTCGACGGTCTCTTTGCAGGCTCGTTCCCTCTCGGCGATCGCGTCCGCGCAGGCGGCGTCCTTCGCGGCGAGCGCTCTCCGGCACGATTCGTCCTTTTCGGCGAGAAGTCTGCCGCAGGCCTTCTCGCCGTCGGCAAGGCGCTCGGCGCACGCCTTTTCGCGGGAGGACGAAACAGCCCGCTCCTGCTCAAGTTCGGCTTTCAGCCGCGCTGTTTCGGCTGCGGCATCGTCCGGACGTCCTTTCGCCTTCATCAGCAGAAACGCCAGCGCCAGCGTCGACAGAAGCGACATTACGGACAGAATGCCAAGAAAAACTACCATTTCTTTCCTTTCCCGAATTCCTTCGTTCCCTGCGAACGGCCGCAATGATACTCTTTTTCCCCCTTCCTGTCAAAGCCCTCCGGTGAATTGCAGACCAAGTGGAACGGCTTTCCTCTTTCCCCTTTCCGATGGTTTTGCTAGAATCGGGGTATGAACACAAGAAGTCTTTTTGCCGTTTTCGGCGTTGTCCTGGCGTTCGCGGGCCATGCGGCGGTCAGGACGTTTCCGTCATGCGAGTGGAGCGCCGTCCGCGTCTCCGCCGTCTCCCCGTCGCGCCTCGCGGTCGTCGACGCGGCAGGCCGCGGCGTCCTCTCGTTCCATACCGAGGGCGGGGACTTCGCCGGGAAGGTGGTCGTCTCCGGCGCGGTCGACAGGCTTGTGATCGATGCGCGCGCCGCGTTCGCCGCCGGAATGCGCAAGCTCGTGTTCACGTCGCCCGACATCGGCCCGAAGGAGTTCGAGGGGCGCGACTGCACGCTCGTCTCCACCCTTGGCGGCGTTCGCGGCTCGGAGGGACTTGCATATTTCGAGGGGCATGGGACGCGCGGACACTACTACCGCAGCCGCAAGGTCCAGACGAAGGGGCGGCGCAAGGACTACTCCATGGCGCAGGACGTGTGGGGCGGGTTGAACTCGCTGCATCTGCGCTGGGACCTGACGCGCCAGTCGGCGAACGGCCCGTTCGAGTTCTACGGCGCGAAGTACGCCGTCGAGTCCGAGCTGCCCGTCGTCCGCGCAAAGGAGCATGTCGCGCCGAAGCTGATATTCCACGCGCCGTTCGATGGGACCGCCGAGGCGAAGGTGGCGCTTGGCGACGCGAAGCCGTGCCGGGCGCAGGGGCTGTCCTACGCCGAGGGCAAGCGCGGGCAGGCGGTGCGCCTCTGCGCGGCGTCCAACAGCGTGCTTGAATATCTTTCGCAGGGCAACCTCGTCCAGAAGCGCGGATGCGTGAGCCTGTGGTTCAAGCGCGAATGGCCGGACGACGGGCGGAGGTCTGGCGGCGGGGAGGTCTGGCGGACGCTCTTCGCGAATCCCGAACCGCCGGAAGTGCGCGTCGGCTCCGGCCAGCTCTGGTTCTGGTGCTGGGGAAGCAGGCTTCGAGCCGACATGGGCGACGACGACGATTCGCACGTGGTGTGTCCGCTCCCCGCAGGAAAGTCCGAATGGACCCACCTCGCCGTCAACTGGGACGACGACGGCGTGAGGATGTTCGTCAACGGGCGCGGATCCGGAAGGATGGGCGACTCCGAGTCGCCGATGCAGGAGGCTCTTCGCTCGCGCGACCCGCTCGAATCCGCGGACATGGCGTTCAGGACGTTCTTCGTCGGCGGCAAGGGGACGCGCGAACGCTTCGACGGTCTTGTGGACGACCTTCGCATCTACTCCGCTCCGCTCTCGAAGGAGCAGATATCCGAAATATACAGGCGCGAGGCGGTCGTCGAAATGCGCGCCGTCGGACAGTACGCCGTCGAAAACGTCTCGTCGACGATCTCCGTGACGACGACAAGCCCGGCGGGATGCGACCTGAAAGGCCTTCGCTACTGCATCTTCGACGGCGAGGGGAGGAAAGTTGCCTCCTACGGCGAGCAGGTCGGGGAGAAGACCGCCCGGCTCGTCGTGAACCTCCCGAAGGGGCTCTATACGCTGTCCGCCACGGACGGAAAGTGGAACTACGGGGACGTCCCGATCGTCGTCATGGGGAAGGGCAATCCGTATGAACTCGCGCCCGAGAAGGGCGACGTTCCGGGGCGTCCGCGCAAGATGGAACTCGTCTCCGAACTGCGCATGGACGGCGAGCTGCCGCCGGACCGCTTCCGCGCCGTCGGCGCGACGCGGCGCGGATCTCTCGGCGGCGTCCCGTATCTTGAGGCCGGGCCGAACGCCGGCGACCGCTTCGCGATGCGTTTCAAGGTCGACCCGAAGTTCCCGCTATGGTGCTTCGAGATCGACTATCCCGACGACGCCCGGCGCACGGCAGACATAATCGTCCAGCGCTCCGGCAGCGCTGGCGGCGACTACACGCTCCAGGTGGGCTATGCCGCCGGCGACGAATATCCCAACACCGGCAGGACGCTCACGCACCGCTGCCTCTACTGGGCGAGCGACCCCGACGTCACGCTCGTCGCGATGACGGCGAACAAGGACGCCCCCGCCGCGGTGTCGGCCGTCCGCGTCTACCGCGTCGTCGACGGGGCCCTGCCCGCCGCGGCGATCAACGAGCCGAAGCCGCCGTCGCATGAACGCCGCATCGGAGACCTCTGGCGCGACATCCGCGCCGGAAAACGCTCCGATCCGCCGTCCGCCCCGACGGGATGGAACCGCATGTTCGCCCTCTACTTCGAAGACCCCGCGATCGCCTACGACTTTGCCGCGCCGGCCTGCGGCGAGGGCGCGATGGGCGAGATGGAGACGATGATCGACCGCACGATCGCGCTCATGAAGTACACGGGCGAGAACATGTTCGCCTATCCCGGCGCGTGGTACCACGGCCTCATCGGCGAGCAGTACAATCCGCGCGGACACGCCCCGGACTTCCTCAGCGCCTGGTATGCGAAGTTCGACGAGGAAGGCCTCTCGCTCATGCCCACGGTCAATCCGAACACCATGCCCGTCCCCGCAGGGCTCGTCACCCGCGAAACGATGTCCAACGGCGCCCTGCACGACTCGTGCATCGCCATCCACGACACCGGCAAGCCGAACTGGGGCGGATGGCACGACACTCCGCCGAACTTCAACTTCCACCACCCCGCCGTCCGAAAGAACATTTCGACAATCATCGGAACGCTCACCGAACAGGGGCTTCGCCATCCGTCGTTCAAGGGCGTCTGCATGCACATGACGCGCCACTGCATGCTCTGGTTCGGAGACGAGAGGAGCGGCTACAACGACTACACGGTCAAGGCGTTCGCGAAGGCGAAGGGGCTGAAGATTCCCGTTGATTCAAAGGACCCGCTGCGCGGTAGGGCGTATGCCGAATGGCTGCGCGCCAATGCGTGGCAGGACTGGATCCAGTGGCGCTGCGACATCGTCACGGACTTCTACGTGAAGGAGGCCAGAAAACTCGCCGAGAGGCGTCCCGACCTGAAACTGTGGCTGAACAGCTTCGTCCCCGCGAATATCAGGCATCCCGACTTTGCCAATCCCGATTACATGGAACAGGCGAACCGCGCCTGCGGACTGGACCGCGACCGCCTGACGCGCGAGGCGCCGAACGTCATCCTCTGCCAGACGCTCGTCCCTGCGGACTACCGCTTCCGCCGGCCGGACTCCTTCCCCTCCAAGGCCGCGCATGACCACCAGCGCGTGATCGACACGCTGCCCGGCTTCTACTCTCTGCTGAAGGGTGCGAACTATCCGTGGGTCAACCAGCACGACCGCTATTGGGAAAGCCCCATCGGGCGTGGCGCGGCGACCGGAAACTCGCTTTCGTGCTCGTGGCTCAGGGAGTGCGCGTGGCGCGTGACGACAATCAATCCGTCCGGCGTGAACGCCCTGCGGCATTTCGTCCTTCCGCTCCGCTACGGCGACGTGCTTGGCGTCTCGAAGGGCGGATTCCTCATCGGCACGTACGGAATGGAAGAGCGCCTTGTGCCGTTCGCGCAGGCGTTCCGGGCGCTGCCCGGCGTCGTGTTCGACGACGTCGGCGGAACGGACGTCGTAAAACTGCGCCAGAAGGAGTGGAACGGCAGAAGCTGGTTCTACGTTGTGAACACGGACCTCGCGCCCGCGACGGTTTCGATTGAATTCCCGTCCGGGACGGAAGACCTCGTCAGCGGCGAGGGATTTGGCGGGGCGTTCTCGTCCGCCAAGTCGGAAATCCGCCTTGCGCCGTACCAGATGCGCAGCTTCTCCGCTCCGAAGGGATTGCCCGTCTTCGTGAAATAGAGCCGGGCCTGCGCAGATTCCGCCATCCGCGCGAACCACCGCATTCATAAATGCGGTGGTTCCAGGCGGCGAAGTTTCGCGGACGGTCGCCGAACTCGTCAAAACGGCCCGGTTTCGCCTTTTCGTTGCACGGGCGAGGCGATTTGGAGTATAATTCAATTCATCGAATTTCAATCAAGGAGAACATTCAATGGACATGCAGATGACGTTCGTCAGGAAGCTTCCGATTCCGAAAGACCTGAAGGAACAGTATCCGCTCACCGACGACCTCAAGACCATCAAGGAGGCGCGCGACGCGGAGACGCGCCGCATATTCGAGGGCAAGGACGACAGGCTTCTTCTCCTCGTCGGGCCGTGTTCGGCCGACAGGGAAGACGCGGTTCTCGACTACATGGAACGCCTTGCGAAGGTCGCGGACAAGGTGAAGGACAGGATGTTCATCATCCCCCGCGTCTACACGAACAAGCCTCGCACGAAGGGCGTCGGCTACAAGGGCATGCTCCACCAGCCGGACCCCAGCAAGGGCGAGGACATGCTGGCGGGCATCATCGCCATACGCGAAATGCACACGCGGGTCGTCCGTGAAACCGGCTTCACCTGCGCCGAGGAAATGCTCTATCCCGCAAACCACCGCTACCTTTCAGACCTTCTCGCCTACGTGGCGGTGGGCGCGCGTTCCGTGGAGAACCAGGAACACCGCATCGTGGCAAGCGGCATCGGCATCCCGGCCGGGATGAAGAACCCCACCGGCGGAGACCTCAACGTGATGATGAACTCCATCGTCGCCGCGCAGAGTCCGCAGAAGTTCATCTACCGCGGATGGGAGGTGGAGACCGAGGGCAACCCCCTTGCGCACGTTATCCTTCGCGGGTACGTGGACAAGTTCGCGCACAACCATCCGAACTACCACTACGAAGACCTGGAGGACGTCCTGCGCCTCTACGAGAGGAACCCCGGCCTCAAGAACCCCGCCGTGGTGGTGGACGCGAACCACGACAATTCCGGCAAGCGCCATCTTGAGCAGATCCGCATCGCAAAGGACGTCCTTCACAGCCGCAGGAGCAATCCCGACATCGCACGTCTCGTCAAGGGCGTCATGATCGAGAGCTACCTCGAAGACGGCAGGCAGAACGTCGGCGACGGCGTCTACGGCAAGTCCATAACGGACCCCTGCCTGGGCTGGGACAAGACCGAACGCCTCATCTACGACCTGGCCGACCTCGCCTGACCATCGATGCGGAGGCGCTCGTGTGGATTTTCGCGGCCGTCCTCGGAGTCGCCCTGAAACGCGCGCAAAAAAACGCCGCAGCATTGACATCCGCCCGCTTTTTTGATTAAATACGCGCCTTGACTGCGAAGTCGGCTGCTGAGGTCGGCTTCCCGTTCCGCGGCGGACGCGGGGCGCACAACGGACAAACCCCCGTTTTCGGGAACAAAGCCACAATGAACAAGGAAGCAAAATGCAGAAGAGCACTCGTGGAGTGAATCCGGGCGACAGCCGCAAGTGGCTGCTCGTCGACGCGAAGGACGTGGTTCTCGGCCGTCTGGCCGTCGTGATCGCCAACAAGCTTCGCGCCAAGGATTCCCCGTCGTTCGATCCGTCCGTTGACGCGGGCGCGTTCGTCATCGTGGTCAACGCGGCCAAGGTGAAGCTGACGGGCAAGAAGGAAGAGCAGAAGGACTATCAGCGCTATTCCGGCTACCGGAACGGCCTGAAGCACTTCACCGCCGCCGAAATGCGCGCCTCCCATCCGGAGCGCATGATCATGGAGGCCGTGTGGGGCATGCTGCCGAAGAACAACATCGCGCGCAAGATGATGACGCGCCTGAAGGTGTTCGCCGGCGCGGAGCACACGCACGCCGCCCAGAAGCCCGAAATGATCACGCTCTAAGGAGGTTTCAAGAATGGCTACGAAAGACAAAGTGATTGCCGCCGGAACCGGTCGCCGCAAGACGGCCTGCGCCCGCGTGACGCTCGTGCCCGGCGAGGGCAAGTGGATCGTCAACCGCAAGCCCCTCGAGGAGTACATCACCTCCGAGGCGCTGCGCGACTACCTGAAGCAGCCCATCGCCATTTCCGGCTACGACGTCTCCAACGTGGACGTAATCGTGTTCGCCAAGGGCGGCGGATGTTCCGGCCAGGCCGGCGCGATTCGCCACGGTCTCGCCCGCGCCCTCGTGGAGGCGAACGCGGAGCTCCGCAAGCCCCTCAAGGCCGAGGGCTGCATGACGCGCGACAGCCGCATGAAGGAGCGCAAGAAACCCGGCCGTCCGGGCGCCCGCAAGCGCTTCCAGTTCTCGAAGCGCTAATTGCGGAGTCGCGGTTCGGTGTTTCAGCCGCGGCATGACGGCGGGCCGCCATGGAGGGTTCCACCCTCCTGTGCGGCCCTTGTTGTTGTATCTAGGAGTTGGGAATGGCATTTGGATTTTTAAAGAAGCTGGCGTCGGCGATTGCCGGCCTGAAGGGAAATGGAAAGAAGAAGCCCTCTGGTCGCGCGCCGGAGAGGAAAGGCGCGGCGCAGCGGCAGGGCGGCGGCGACGGCAAGGGCCGCCGCGGACGCGGCGAGGGTCAGGGCGGCGACAAGGGCCGCCGCGGCGGGCGTCCGCAGTCGCAGGACGGCGAGAGGCGCCAGCGGCCGCAGGGCGGCGAGAAGAGCCCCCAGCAGCGGCGCGGGGAGCGCGGCGAAGCAAGGCGCGACGGTCGCGGCCGTCCGCAGCAGGGCGGCGACAGAAGCCGCCGCGGCGATGGCCGCCGCGAGCGCGCCAAGCAGCCGAAGCCGGTGAACACCGCCGCCAACGAGATGCGTCCGGGCGGCGTCGCCTCTCCGGAGGAGATCGCGAAGCGCCGTGCCGAGCACGAGAGCTGGGACGCCGCCTCGTTCAGCGTCGCCCCCGTCGAGGGCAAGAAGCGCTTCCACGATTTCGACCTCCCGTCGGAGGTCATGCACGCGATTGCGGACCTCGGGTTCCAGTACTGCACCGAGATCCAGTCGCTTTCGCTGCAGAACGCGCTTGACGGCAAGAACATCGCCGGCAAGGCGCAGACCGGGTCCGGCAAGACGGCCGCGTTCCTGGTGGCTATCCTCACGCGCTACCTCAGGACGCCCGACAGGCGCGCCAAGACCGGCGGATGCCCGCGCGCCCTCGTCATCGCGCCGACCCGCGAACTTGTCATCCAGATCTGCAAGGACGCCGCGGCTCTCGGAAAATACACCGGCCTCCGCTCCCTCGCCATCTACGGCGGCATGGACCTCGAGCGCCAGGCCCGCGAAATCCTCTCCGCGCCCGTCGACCTTCTCGTCGCCACGCCCGGACGCCTTCTCGACTTCTGCAAGCGCCCGGCCCACAGCCTCTTCCAGGGAACGCTGCCGGAGGGCCTTCGCCCCAACAGCCGCGTCATCGACCTCCGGCAGGTGGACACCCTCGTGATCGACGAGGCGGACCGGATGCTCGACATGGGCTTCATCCCCGACGTGAGCCGGATCATGTACCAGCTCCCGCCAAAGGACAAGCGCACGACGATGCTCTACTCCGCCACGCTGACGGACAACGTCATGAACCTGGCCCTTCGCTGGATGGAGGCTCCCGTCAAGGCGGAGGTCGAAAGTGAGCACGCCGCCACCGACACCGTCCGGCAGGTCGTATACGTCATCCGCGCCGAGGACAAGTTCAAGGTCCTCTTCAACCATATCGCGCTCCACCCGGAGGCGCGGGCGATCGTCTTCTGCAACCGCAAGTCCACCACCGAGAACGTCTACGAGTCCCTGAAGCGCCGCGGCGTCTCGTGCGAGATGCTCTCCGGCGACGTGAACCAGAACAAGCGTCTCCACGTCCTTGAGGACTTCAGGGCCGGCAAGGTCAAGATCGTCGTTGCCACCGACGTCGCCGGACGCGGCATCCACGTGGACGACATAGAGTACGTCGTGAATTTCGACTTCCCCTACGAGGCCGAGGACTACGTCCACCGCATCGGCCGCACCGGCCGCGCCGGCAACACCGGCATCGCCATCTCCTTCGCCGACGAGGACGAGTCCTTCGCCATCCCCGAAATTGAAGAGTACATCAAGGAACCCCTGAAGTGCACGATCATCCAGGACGACGATCCGCTGCTCAAGCCGCTTGAACGCCTCCATCGCGGGCAGACCGCCGAGCTCAAGCCTGTCGACACCGCCGCAAAGGCCGCAGTCGACGCCCGCGAGGCCGTGACGGACGAGCAGAAGGCCGCCGCCGCCGCGCTCGTAGGCGCTTCGACGGACGCCGCCGGACTGGCCGTCCCCGAACAGACAGTCTCCGAGCAGTCCGCCCACGGAAGCGCCCCCGCCGAAACTGTCCCCGAAGCCGCTTCGGCGTCGGAGGGCGCGCCCGCTCCCGCGGAGACCGCTGTCGCCGCTTCGAAAGCCTCGTCTGCGCAGACGCCTCCGTCCGACGACGCGGCTGCCGAGGCCGCTCCTGCGGAACAGCCCGCCGTCGCGGCGGCAGTCGAATCCGCCGGGGCCGCCCCTGCGGCCGCCGACCAGTCCGAATCCGCGAAATGACGTCTTCTTTGAAGAAAGGGACGAAATGGCCTTTGGATTCATAGGAAAGATTCTTGGCAAGTTCTCCGGCGGTGCGACGGCCTCCAAGCCGCATCCGCAGAAGGCTTCCGGCGAGCATGGCGGACGTGGTCGGCGCAAGCGGCGCGGCCGTCACGCCGCCGGACGTCAGGACGGCGGCGAACGCCGCCCCAATGGTGGAACGCAGAACCAGGGGCAGCAGAAGCAGCGCCTGAGCCAGCCCGCGCGCCAGCAGCAGGGCCAGCGCCAGGCGAGGCAGCCGGGACCGCAGCAGAAGAGGCCGCAGGGGCAGCAGAAGCAGCGCCAGAACCAGTCCGCGCGCCAGCAGCAGAATCGGCCTTCGCAGCAGGAACTGCAGAAGAAGGCGCAGAACGGCCAGCGCGCGCCGCAGCAGGAGGACGCCCTCCGGAAGCGGTCGGATGTCGTCCAGTCTGCGGCGGACGTTTCGTTCGCGGCCGCCCCCGCGCCGCTTTCTGGCAAAGCCGTTCCGCCCGAAGCCGTCCCGTCCGAGGCGCAGGCGTCTGCCGTTCAGCCGGTGGCGGAAGGTTTCGTTCCCGAATCCGAACCCGCCCTCCCGCAGGAGACCGCCGCCACGATTCTCGAGGCGGAGCGCCAGGTGGTGTTTGTCGTCGGCGCGGAGGACAAGTTCAGGGTGCTTGTGAACCTGATGTCCCTGATGTCCGTCGAGAAGACGATTGTCTTCTGCAACAAAAAGAGCGTCGCCGAGGAACTGCATCGCTCCCTCTCGATGGGCGGAATGAAGTGCGGACTTCTCACCGGCGACGTCAGCGAGGAGGACAGGCAGTTCGTGCAGGGCGAGTTCGCGTCCGGCGAAATGCCGCTCGTCGTCGTGACCGACGGCTTCTGTGGCGGAGTCGACATGTCGTCCGTCGGCTGTCTCGTCAACTACGACTTTCCATACGAGGCCGAAGACTACGTCCGCCGTCTCGGCGGCGAGGTTGGCGCAATGTCCATGGGGCGCGTCGTCTCGTTCGCGGATGAGGACGAGTCGTCCGCCATCCCCGACGTCGAGGCGCGGCTCGGAGTTTCCATGAAGTGCGCCGTCGTCCAGGACGGCGATCCGCTTCTGGACGAAATCGTCGAAGAGGACGCCGAACCCGCCGAGCCGCCGCCGCCGTACGAGAGCATAAAGGACGGAGTGCCCGTTTTCGACGCGGCCGGGCGCGAAGGGCGCTTGATCATCGGCGGCGACGGTGTTCCGCGTCCGCTTCCTTCGTTCGACGCCGCTCTTGACCCGAAGAAGCCGCAGGCGGACGAGACGGACGTCTACGTGACGCCTTTGAAATCCGACGTCGCCGTGGACGGATGGTCGCCCACCGCCGGATGAGAGATTGACCGCAGAATACGGAGGACGCATGAGATTGCCGCTGCTGATTGGTTCGTGTTTCATCTTAACCGCAACTGCCGCATCGGCGCCGTCTCCCGCCGTTCCGCCGTTCGATTCGTGGCGGCCGCCAAAGGCGCATGGCGTCCGAGTTCCCGGCGCGATCGCAATCGACGGCGGCGGAGACGGACGCTGGACGAGTCCGTCCGTCGAACTGGACGCGGACAGGCGATACGCTTTTGTCTTCTCCGCGAAGGGGTCTGCGTCAGGAACGCTCACCTCCGGTCCCGGCAGGGTCAACGTCGACGTCGCCGCACCCTCTTCCTCCGCAGGCCGCGTGGCGTACACGAACGTCTTTCGCTCCTTCTCCGCGCAAGGCCCCTATTCGGAGACGTTCCACCTCGGCGAATGGAAGATGACGGGGCGGGCCGTCTTCGACGCGGCGAAGATAGTCCCCGTGACGGTGCGCTGGAAGAAGTGCGCCGGCGGAATCGAACTCGGCAACGGAGAGTGGATTGACGGCAACGACTACGGCTTCGACATGGTCCTCTCCAGCGTGGCGCGGAACGATTCCCGCGTTCTCGCCGTGAACCGCTCCGGGTTCAACACCGACCGCTGGTGTCTTGGCGGCGGCGACGAGGTCGTCTACCGCCATGCGATTGCGGGACGCAGGCTTCTTTCCGCCCGGCTTTCCGCCACCTGCGGCTACTATGCGCGCGGCACGGCGATGGTGGAAATCTCCGCCGACGGCAAGTCGTGGACGCCCGTCTTCACCTTCTCCGGCAGTTCTTCGTTCACGACGAACTCCCCCGCCTCGCTCTTCCCGGCGGACTCCATCTGGGTGCGCTTCCGCGGGGCGGCGGACTGTTCGCTCCAGATTCCGTCCTATTCATTCGACGCGAAGATCGACGGAGCTCCCACCATGGCGTTCGGAGGCGTGGACTACGTCGCCGACGGAACTGGCGAGGTGATTGCGTCCATCAAGGCGCCTACGTTTTACGACGACGAATCGTACGGCGAACTGCTGCCGGCGGGGACGGGTTCCATTGCGCTCTGGACGGCGTCAAGCGGCTGGAAGATACCGCGCACACGGGCGCTGCCGAAGGCGAAGACCGGATGCGTCCGTGTGCGGACTGCCGTGAACGAGGCCGAGGCCGTCCAGCTCGTCGTGCGCCCGTCAAGGCGCTGCGAGGACGCGAGCGTCTCCGCAGCCGATTTCGTCCATGCCACGACCGGCCGTCGCCTTGCCGCCTCGTGCGTTGACGTCCTGCGCGTCGGCTACGTGCGGATCGAGAAGCCGACCGACGCCACTGGATGCCGCGGCTACTGGCCGGATCCGCTTCTGCCGCAGGACGGAAAGTTCGCCCTCGCTGCCGGACTGAACCAGCCGTTCTGGATTCGCGTCAAGCCGCCGAAGGGGACGCAGCCTGGCGTCTACCGCGGCTCTCTCGTCGTGGAGGCAAGACCCGCCGGAGCGAAGGAGGCGGAACGCATTTCCGTTCCCTTCGAACTTGAGGTGTTCGCCTTCACCCTGCCCGACCGCATGACCGTCGAGACGGCGTTCGGCTTCGACGCGAACACCGCCTACCGCTATCATCGCGCCACGCGGCGGGAGGACAAGGAGGCCGTCTGCGCGAAGTACATGCAGGCTCTCGCCGACCACCACATGTCGCCGTACGATCCTGCGCCTGGGAAGAACGTCAGGGTTTCGTGGAAGGGCATGGACAAGCCGCTCACGGCCGAGCCCGTCTTCGACTGGACTGAATGGGACGCCGCGATGGAGGAGGCTTTCAGAAAATATCACTTCACCGGATTCCGCTTCCGCGTGGACGGCCTTGGATGGGGCGACTGCGATGGGCATGGCGTTCCGTCGTTTCACGGCTTCAAGGGTGGAACGCCGGAGTACGAGGCCCTGATGTCGAAGTACCTCGGCGGGCTTGAACGCCATTTGCGCGAGAAGGGCTGGCTCGACAAGGGCTATGTCTACTGGTACGACGAGCCGGAGCCGCGAGACTATCCCTTCGTCATGAACGGCTTCAAGACGCTGAAGAAGTACGCGCCAGGGCTTCGCCGGATGCTGACTGAAGAGGCCGTCCCCGCGTTGCTCGGCGGACCGAACACCTGGTGTCCGCTCACGCCCAATCTCCATTCCGAGGGCGAGGCGGCCGCTCGCCGGATGGGCGACGTCTTCTGGTGGTATGTGTGCTGCGGCCCGAAGGCGCCGTACGTCACTGAGTTCATCGACCATCCCGGCGTCGAAATGCGCCTTTGGCTATGGCAGACATGGGGCGAAAAGGTGCAGGGCGTCCTCATCTGGACGACGAACTGGTGGACCAGCCGCAGCGCCTATCCCGATTCCGCCAATCCGCAGAATCCCTACGAAGATGCGATGTCCTGGTCGCATTCGTCGCGCTACGTCAAGGGTACGAGAATCGGATGGGGCAACGGCGATGGACGCTTCTTCTATCCTCCGGCAGCAGTGTACGACGCGAAGCGCACGGGCGCGATTCTCGACGACCCCGTCGTCACCTTCCGAATGGAACTTCTGCGCGACGGCATCGAGGACTACGAGTATTTCGCAATGCTCAAACGCGCTCTCGACAAGGCGAAGAACCTGTCGGCGGAAAAGCGCGCGGAATGCGAGTCCCTGCTCTCCGTGCCGAAGGACGTCTACCGCTCCATGACCGACTTCACGACCGACCCCGCCGTCCTTGAACGCCATCGCGTCAAGATGGCCCGCGCAATCGAATCCCTGCGCTGAACGGCGTTCCCGTGAGGGCGCATGTCCTCGCGCGCCGTGGGGTGGTGCAACGGCGCGACGAGACGTCGCGCCCTGCCGATGGAACGGCCCAATGGTAGGGCGGGGCGTCCCGCCCCGCCGCGTCGGCGGTCATGTGTCCACTTGACCGCTTCACCAGAACGCCCACTCGCCGCGAACGATCACGTGTAGGGCGAGGGCGAGGTTGGTGACCACGTGGGCGCAGATCGCCGAGGCGAGTCCGAAGCGGATGTAGAGAAGGCCGTATGCCGTACCTGCCATCGCCGCGACGACGGGGCGGTCGTGTTCGAGCGTGAAGAGGGCGACCATCCAGAGAAACGCCGAGAGGTCGAACGTCTTCGCGGGAACGGACGTGAAATCGCGCTTCTGCAGCCATCGGTAAAGAAACGAGCGGAAGAAGACCTCCTCCACGGGGGCTATGACAAAAGCGCTTCCGACGAGTTTTGCAATGGTGAGCGTCCAGCCGCAGACCGATGGCTCGTACGGCGACGTCCCAGACGGCGGCATGAGACGTCCGATTGGATACGTGAACCACGTCCGGTAGAAGTCCGAATATTCCGGCAGAACCCATGTCGCGCAGACGACAAGTCCTGCAATCGCGCCCATCGCGACGACGCCGGTCTTCGGAAGCGAAGGCCTCCAACCCGCGAGTGCAAGCGCGGCAACGCCCGTTATGGCAGTCGCCGCAGTGCGCAGCGCGTATGCGCCGGCCGTGGACGGAAGAACCGTCTGCAGCCCGATCCAGACGAGGAAGGGCGTTGAATGCAGAACTATGCTTTTGCTTTCACGTGTCATGATTTTGAACAATGGGCGACGAGACGAAGACCAATGACGGCTTCAGAGCGGGGTACGCACGTTTTTCGGGAGTGGAGCGGGCGATGGGAATCGAACACGTTTTTACGGCGCAAACTCGCATAATGGGCGCGTTTTGAGTTCATTCTTTCCATTCCGTTTTATGCGTTTCCAACGTTCTCCAACCGCCGCGCGAATGTACGCCGCCCGCGCCGCCTCCGTCTTGAGATGGTCTTCGACCTTCCGGTCTGTAATGGTCACGTTCATCTTGATGCCTCCATTATACCACCCTCCGGCGTCGGGTCACTGGGAAAATATGAAAAAATATGATTGCGGCTATTGCGGGTTCAACCAACCTTTGGTATAATGTTCGCCGTAAAGCGCAATCAGGGCCGGCAAGGAAAGGAACGACTATGGCAACGCTCGCAATGTTCAAGGGCATATTCATCCGAATGAAGCCCGAAAAGAATACGCGCCACCATCGTGCGCATATCCACGCCGAGTACCAGGGCAAGAAAGCGACATTCGACATTGCGACGCGCAAGAAGATCTCTGGGGCATTCCCCGCCGACCAGACATACCACGTGCAGTCGTTCATCGCAGACCACGAAGCGGAACTCCTTGCCAACTGGGAATCCATCAACAGCGAGAACGGCAGATACTACCCTATCCACGTCTAAGGGATACTCATCATGGATTCCAAGCAGACAGCCGACGGCGTTGAGCGATGCGAACAGCGGCGCAAACTGTTCCGCGTGTGGCAGGCGGAGGCCGTAGAGACCGGCGACGGTTCGCGTCGTGACGGCACGCGCGAAGTCTACCGTCACGATCTCGGCGTCTTCTCGTCGCCGCGCAAGGCGGAGGACATGATCCGCGCCTGGGTGAACAAGTTCGTGGAAATGGAAACGGAGGTCTTCTGCTACATAGTCCGGGAAAAGCAAGTCGACGACGGGCTGCGCGGCCGCTGGGGCGACGTTTGTGAGTTCAGAACGCTGCGGACGTACCGCGCCGACGGGAGGCCGTTCTGTTCCTGCTACAGCGATTCGACGAGCGAAGTCCCGTTCAAGGGGCGCGACCGGAAGTCCATCAAGTTCAAGCGCGGCGATTTCGTCAGCTTCCTGGACGGCGACACGGTCGTCCCCGGCATTGTCGGCGAACTCCCGATGACGACGGATTATTGGCGGCGGCACTACGAGGGGAAGAATCCCGGCTGGGAGTGCGACGACGACTGCTATCTCGTCTACACGGCAGACGGCGGCCATTCGCACCCCTTCACGCCCTACGTTTTCCCGCTCGTCGGCGAACTTTCGGCAGACGTGAGGGAACGGCTCGAAGCGGCGCGCGACAAGTGGGCGGAGGATGACCGCAAGGAGATTTGCGAGTGAGCAACATGCCGTCCATCAAAAAGACGAAAGTCAGTTTGCAGCTCGATAACGATATCATTGTCGCGCTCGATGCGAAAGCGGAACAAGATGGTACGTCGCGCAATTCCGTGGCGAACTATTTTCTTGCTCATGCGCTAGATCGGATTATTGGGCGATTTACTTCCGAGCAGAAAGCAAAGGTTCGCGAAATGGAAAAAAGGAACATTGAAGCTCGCAATGGCAAGTAAGAAATTGCAATCACGCTTTCAGCGGCGAATGCCTGGGCTATCGAACCGGTCGCCTTGATTCTGAAGAAGCCAGTCAACGAATGGATTCGGGGGTGAAGTCCGCCCTTGTGGCGGGTGCGCGGACGAATGACCGCTCCGCGCTGCCGGGCGCAACGGCGCGAACAGGGGAAGTGGGGAAGGGAGCACAGTCACGAACACAGGCCGCCGACATGGCGGCCAGGGACACTGTCATACAGTGACAGCGGCGGAACGCTCCGCGCCGACGCCTCGAGGGCGAAGCGCAAACCGCGGATTTCGCCCTTGAGCACGCCGAAGGTCATGGCCGCGCCCGGCCTCCGCCCGTCCTTCGAGGGCGGACGGCGGCGCCCGCGTCGCGTGCTCCGGCAGGGCGGCGCCAGGCATTCGCCGGGATGCCGCGTGAAGTGGCTCGTCCCGGCCGGCGCGAAGAGCCGCGACCTCCGCGTCTTCATGGTCGTGCCGGAGCATTCCGCCGTCAGGCCGTACCTCGTCGTCGCGCCGTCCATGGAGAGGGCGGCGGAGTTCGAGCGCAGGGCCGCCGCGCAGCGGATACGCACGTACGGCGGGCTTGCGAAGTGGACGCTGGGCGCCGCGATGCGCGGGCTGTCCACTCGGAACGCGGCGGCGGACGTGTCGGCGGATGCGGAGGGCGCGGGCGTCCGCCTCTCGTCCGTCCAGAGGTTCGCCGGCGCGGGCGGCGCGTACGCCGTGCGCGTGAGGGACGAGGCCCGGCACGCGGTCGCCGCGCTGCGCGGCGGCGAGGGCGCCGTCGACGTCGCGCTCATGAAGGCCGCCAACAAGATTGCCGGGCGGCTTCTCCACAGGTTCGGGGACGCGCTGGGGCCCGACTTCTCCACGCCGTTCCCGGAAGTCAGGAGGCGGCGGTGACGGTCTGCGCCGAGATAGAGGCGGCGGTCTGCGCCGCGCTCCGCGCGCGCCTCGGCGCGTCCGCGTCCGTCGCCGGCCTCCGCGAGGCCGCCGCGGCCGGGGAACTGAAGGAGACCGCCGGAGGGCTGCCGGAGGTGGGCGTCTCCGTCGCTCCCGGCAGGGCGGGGGGCTACGGCTCGCCGGTCCTGGAGTTCTCCGTCTCCGTCCGCGTCTCGCTCATGCTTGAGGACGACGCGACACAGACCGCGTTCGACGAAGTCTGCGCCGCCGTCGAATCGCTCGTCCTCGAATGGAATCTCGACCGCGAATGGCGGACGATGGCCGCCGCGCTCACGACCGCCCGCTTCCGCGCCGACGGATTCCGCGCCGACGGCGGGGCCGATTCGTCGGACTTCGCCTCCGACAGCCCGCGCCTGTCGACTACCTACGTCTTCGCCCTCACGGGCGTCCTCACTCTTGAGAACTGAAAGGGAAAAGCGAAATGAATCCGACTTTCAACGCGGGAATAGACTACTTCGGACTTGAGACGGCCACGTCTGGCGCCCTCAAGGTCGTGTCGTCGAACGAGAACCGCTCGAAGCAGAGCGCAAGCGGCGCGAACCTCTACGGCGACGCCGCCGTGGTGGACTCCTGGGGCGAGACCGCCGCGCCGTCCGCCGAATACAAGGTGGTCGCGGCGCTCACGCAGTCCACGATGCCGGACCTCGGCAGCGTGTCGACGGTCGAGGGGCTCGATAGGCCCGTCGTCCTCGGCGGCGTGACGATCTCCACCTCCACCGGCCAGCCGCCGTCGCTCTCCGCGTCCGGCCAGATGGTGCAGTCGGGCGCGGGGCAGCTCCGGAAGTACGAGCTGCCCGCCCTCTCGCTCTCGCCGCGCCACCGCGCGCAGGACTTCCTCGGACTCTGCGAGATCAGGAAGGGTGCCGCGGCGGCGAGCGACGTGGAGGACTACGGCCTCGATTCCGTGAGCGCGTCCTTCCCCGTGGAGTTCACGCTCGCCCAGCCGAAGGGCGAGGTCGTGAACTACGACCTCCACGGCGGCATGGCCACCTGCAGCTACTCCATGAACTGGTACGCCGGGACCGCGCCGACGGTCTCGCTCACGGCCGCCGCGACCGCGCTCGGCGCGACGATCTCCGCGCCCGTCGCGAAGTCCTGCCCGGAGGGCGGGTACGTGCAGTACTCCTGGACGGTCTCCTTCCCGATGAAGGGCGAAGAGGCGGCGTAGCGGGGAGGGCGCGGCATGGTCTCGGAACTCGCAAGGGGCGACTGGGAGGAGCTGAGGGAGCGCGGGCTCGAGCCCACGCTGGACGACTTCGACCGCCTGAACTGCCTCGCCCTGCGCCTCACCGACGGCGCGGAGACGACGTGCGCGAACTTCCCGCGCGTGGGATGGGCGGGCGACTTCCCGTTCTTCGAGCCGACCGTGCAGGCGTTCGCATGGTACCACGAGGTCTGCTCCCGCATGTCGCCGGACGGCAGGACGGCCGGGCTTCTCTGGGCGTTCGCGCTCGCCCATGGGCGCAAGCCGCGCTTCTTCGACGGCCTCGACCGCCCCGACAGGGTGGACGCGGCAGTCGGAGAGTGGTCGAAGTCCGTCAACGCCACGCCGGACGAGATCGCCCGCGCCTGCCGCTACGCCGCCGCCGGGTTCGACGGCGCGGAGGCGGCGCGCCCCGAATCGGACGCGGCGCGGCGCAGGGCGGACAAGTCGGCGGCGGCGGAGAACCTGGCAAGGCTGGAGATGCTTCTCGTCCGCGCCTGCGCCGCGCTCCACGCGACGCCGGACGAACTCAGGACGGAGACGCCGTCGCGCCTCGAGCGCATGTGCGAGACCGCCGCCGTGGAGTTGGGCCGCCCCGTCGGCAGGGACGAGGCGCGCCTCCGCGCCGAGTACGGCCTGACCCTCCGCGAAATCGCCCGCCGGCTGGAGGGGGAGAAGTCGAAGCGGGACGCGGACGCCGGCGACGACGCGCTGCGCGACGCCGTGCTCGCGGACGTGCTGGCGCAAAGGAGGGCCGGCGCATGACCGTGCAGCTGACCTTCGCGGACGAGTCGCCGGAGTACGCGGCGTTCGTGGCCAAGTTCAGGTCGAAGAAGACGACGGACGACTGCTACACGCCGCCCGGCGTCTACGAGGCCGTGCTGTCGTGGGTTCGGTGGCGCTACGGAATCGCGGAGGACGTCCCAGTCGTCCGCCCGTTCTGGCCTGGCGGCGACTACGAGCGGCACGAATACCCGCCGGGCTGCGTCGTGGTCGACAACCCGCCGTTCTCGATCGCGGCGAAGATCCTCCGCTTCTACGCCGCGCGGAGAATCCCCTTCTTCCTCTTCGCGAACGGCCTGACGCTGTTCAATGGGCTGTGCGGCGTGTATCGCGTCGGCGCGGTGATCGTCCGCCACCCCGTCGTGTTCGAGAACGGCGCGTCCGTCGCCGTCGGCTTCCTCACGAGCCTCGGCGAGAACGTCCTCGAAGTCGCGCCGGACCTCGACGAGGCGATCCAGGCCGCGCTTGGCGCCGGGAATGCGGCGGCCGAGCTGCCGAAGTACGTCTTCCCCGACGCGGTGATCTCCTCCGCCCATGCGAAGCGGCTCTGCCGGAGCGGCGTGAAGTTCGCCGTTCCGCACTGCGAGGCGGTCTTCGTCCGCTCGCTGGACGCGATGGGCAAGGCGGGCATTTTCGGCGGCGCGCTGCTCCTGTCGGAACGCGCGGCGGCTGAACGCGCGGCGGCTGAACGCGCGGCGGCTGAACGCGCGGCGGCTGAACGCGCGGCGGCGCACGTCTGGGAGCTTTCGCCGGGGGAGCGGGAGCTCCAGAGGATGATTGGGCTATCTGCTGAAAGACCACGGCAGTCCGCCGCCGACGCCGTTTCTGATGTTCTCCATGGCGCAATAACAGCCAAAAACTAAGGGCGACAGAATGAGCACGAACACGAACAACAGAAAAACGCAGTCGACGACTAGTTCAAGTGGCGTAATGTCGTCGGGCTGTTTGGTCTTTGACATAATGCGGACGGGCTTTTTGACCCTGCCGCCCGGCTTCTGTCTAGCTGCCCATTGCGATTTCATGAGACAAGTATAGCACCTCTCTTTCATGTAGGCAACCTCCCATGGCCTCGAAGACAATAGAGATTTTCTTAAAGTCCGTCGCGGACGCCACTGGATTCTCCAAGATAAGGGAGAATGCAAAGGATCTTACGGCCAAGATGGGCGGACTGGGAGACGGGGCGAAGAAGGTGTCCGAGGCGTTCGGAACGATGGGCGGCGTTGTCGGCGGCGCCCTGCAGAACCTGCTGAAGGGCGGAATATGGGGAGCGATGGCCGAGGCCGCGAAGGGCGTGTTCATGCTCTTCCAGAAGTGGAGGGAGGAAGCGAAGAAGGCCGAGGCGGAGGCGGTCAAGGCGTTCGACGAGCAGGTCAGGAAGGTCGGTGATCTGCAGGCCGCCATCGAGAAGAGCCATGCCGCGGCGGAGGCCGCTTCCAACGCCCGACTGAAGAAGGTCCGGGAGGAGGTCGACGCGGTGAACGACCTCCGCAAGGCCGAGCTGGAGCTTGAGCGCGAACGCCTCCGCAAGGCGGGCGACGCGAAGGGCGCGGACGCGATCGGCGGGCGCATTGCCGAACTCGACGCGGACGCCGCCGCCGCGAAGGTGGCCGCCGAGATTGACGAGGCCGAGAGGCGCATGGAGGCCGCGCGGCGGAAGTCGCAGTCCATGCCGCGAATCGAGGCGGAGGCGAGTGCCTACGCGGAGCGGGCCGCCGCGAAGTACGCCGAGAGGGAGCGGGAGGTCAGGCGCGAGGCGGAGGAGTCCGCCGTCGGCGACGCCTACGCGGTCTCCACCGGCTACGGCGCGAACATGGCCTTTCTCAAGGCCACGGACGAGCAGCGCCGCGCGGCCGGTGAGAGGGCGGTCGGTGAGTGGCTGAAGTCCGACGAGGGCGCCCGCCTGGCCGAATCGCGCAAGGGCGCGGAGAACGCGCTGAAGTCCGCCGCCGAGGCGCGCGCCAGGGCCGCGCAGGAGCTCGCCGCCGCCGAGGCCGCGCTCGCCAACCTCGAGAGGAAGGCGGACGCGCTCGTCCTCCGCGAGGAGGCGCGGGCGGCCAGGGAGGAGAACGACGCGGCGGAGCGGGCCGCCGAATCCGCCCGCAGGAAGGCGGACGAGACGCGCAGGGCCGAGGAGAGGGCCGCGCAGGACGCGGCGAAGGAGCGCGACAGGCTCGACCGGGAGCTCCACGCGAAGCGGATGGCCGACCTTCGCGACGAGATGGCCGAGCGGTCGAAGGGCGCGGCCTCGCTCAGGGCGCGGGCCGCCGCCGCGTCGGCGGAGTTCGACCGCGCGTTCGCCATGTACCGCGACCCGGCCAGAGCCGCCGCCGAGATAGGCGAGGAGACCGCCTACCGCGCGGACCTGGACCGCCTCCACCGCGACGCGCGGCGCTACGGCGGGTCGTGGAGGATAGACGAACTGGCCGCCCTCATGTCGGCGGGCGATTCGCGCGGCGCGGCGGACGCCCTCGCCGGATGGCGGAAGTCGTCGCGTTTCACGCCCGCGGTCGAGGCGATGGTCAGGGCCTCCGCCGCCGAGCGGGCGAAGACGACAGCCGAGGACGAGCTGCGCAAGATAGAGGCGAACACCGCCGGCCTTGCGGAGAAGCTTGACGAACTCCTGGCCATGAAGGAGGGCGCGTGATGGCGACCGTTGCCGACTGCTTCTGCGGACAGGTGGAGGAGCGCGAGTACTCCCAGGTCGTCGCCGTCGAGGTGACGCCGACCACGATGGTGGACGGAGTGCCGACGGCGTTCACGCGGACGCTCTCCGTGGCCGTCACGAAGGAGCAGACGTTCCGGTTCGAGGGCCTGACGGACGCGCAGGCGCACTCGACCGCCGCCGTGGCGGTCTCCGACGTATCGGGGACGTCCTACGCCGTCCCGATGTCCGCCTCCGTCACGGACGGCTCCACCGGCTCGGCGGCGTTCGAGAAGGAGGTCGTCGAGGTGTCGCGGCGGCGCACGTCGCCGCACATGTGGGAGGTGGCGGTCATGCGCCGCGGCTCCTCCCTCTACGTGAACGGCGCGAAGACCATATCCGCCCCGGCGTGGGCGGGAATCTAGGAAGGGGCGGACGGAATGGCTTTCCACGTGAAGGACGACTTCAGGCCGGGCGCGCCGGTGTCCCAGGTGCCGGCCTCCTGGTTCAACCGCGTCGGCTCGTTCCTGAACAACCTCGTCGGCGGCTACGGCGTGAAGGTGGAGAAGAGCGAACGCGGCGCGTCCACGGTCTCGCTCGACGCCTCCGCCCTCCCGTCGTCGTCCGTCTCGAAGGAGACGGGGACGCCGGACGACAGGACGGCGGAGGACGCGGGCGACTCGCAGGACGGCGAGGCGTGGACGTGGACGGCCGGCGGCGGCGGCGGCCTCAGGCTCGACGTCTTCTGCCGCGCGCGACCCGAGGATGGCTGGCACTACTTCGGCCGGGCGCGGCTCGTCTTCTCGAAGGACGGGCTTCTCGTATCCGCCGAGGGACTGGCCGACGAGACGGAGATCGAGGGCTAGAAATGGAGAGAACGATGGCAGACCAGGTGAACGCGGTCGTCGCCGTGGACGCGGCGAGGCTGGACCTTCCGCTCCGCCCGCTCAAGGCGCGGCGGTGGCACAACTTCGTCGCGGAGCTGCGGCGCGTCCCGGCGGACGTGACGGCGGTGTTCCTGCGCCTGTTCCGGGAGAACGGCGCGTACTTCGACGTCCCGGCGCGGGAGCGGCGCGGCGGCGGATGGACGGCCCGCGTCCCGGCGGCGTGCCTCCCCGACGCGGGCGAGTTCAGGTACGAGGTCCACGCCACGGCGGCGGACGACCAGCCCGCCGCGCTCGGCGAGGGGACGCTCTCGGTCGCGCCGTTCTCCGTGTCGTCCGCGCCGGTCGAGCCGGGCGCGGTGCAGGAGGTTGCGCAGCTGCCCTGCGAGGGCGGCGGGTTCGTCCAGGTCGTGATGAGGTGGGACGGGCATGAATGGATGCCGGAGGCGGTGGCCGACGGCGGAAAGGCGGAATCGTGAAAAAGGCCATTTCAACCGCGGCGGCGCTTGCCGCCTCCCTCACGGCGTTCGGGATCGCCGCGTCCCAGGCGTGGGTGGCCGAGTACGTGTCGAACTTCGTGTCGCGGACCTCCGCCGAGGTCCGCGCCGGGACGACGGTGGCGGAATCGAACGGCGTGTGCCTCGCCGTGGCGAACGCGGGGACGACGGACGAGGTCAGGCTCGTCGTGGAGGCCGCGTCCGACGCGGCGCTCCGCGCCACGAACTGCGCGCCCGCCGCCGTCTCGCTGGGCGTCACGAACGGGACGCTCTTCGTGTGGAACGGCGCGGGCGCGTACGTGAACCCGGCCGGCGCGGTGTCCTGCACGGCCACGAACCTCGTCTTCGGCGGCGTCGGCTCTTCGACGGCGGCGGACGGCCTGGAGCGCTTCGCCGGGCTGTTCGACGTCTACGGCGTCCTCGTCCAGCCGTCCGCGTCGTTCGCCGTCACGAACGGCATGAAGGAGGCTGCGCGATGAGGCGGGCGGCGCTCACGTTCGCGGCGGCAGCGGCCGTCGCCGCCGCCCGCTGCGCCGTCCCCGGCACGTCGGAGGAGTGGTACACGCCCGCAGGGGGATTCAAGACCGACTGGATGACCGGGACGATCTACTACGGCTGGGACAGGGAGCACAACAGCTGGCAGACGGTGGAAGTCTGCGTGGACGAGACCGGCGATTACGAAATTGACGGCGGAAGTCTCGCCACAAGGGACTACGCCCTCAAAACGGCGATCGACGCGCTCGTCGACGCCCTGGCGGCGCAGACCCAGGCGGCCCGGAACAAGGAGTCCATCGAGACTATCGCGCAGAACCTCCACAGCCTTCTGACGGTGAACGGCATAGACATGGAGACCGTCGACCCCAACGGCAACGTCCACACATACACGCTGAAGATGAAGAACGGCGGGACGCTCGGCTCGCAGCTCGGCGGCGGGTCGAACCCCACGCTCGTCAACCCCGCCGGCGCGTACAACCACGCGGACGAGAGGTCGCTCCACTGGACGAAGGGGAACAAGGTGGAGATATATGCGTGGTCCGACGCGGACTATGTGCAGGGGTTCGGGGAATTTCCCCTGGGCACGCTTCTATACAACGGCACGGAGACGAAGGCCGGCTCGATTACGCTTCTCGGGCGCATGCCGGACGGCGTTCCGTTGTACATTCCAATCGACAAGGTCCGCTGGCCCGTCCCCGACGAGGAGAGCGTGACGACGAACGCGGCCAGCGGCGCGGCCAACGGCGGAAGCCCGTGGACGTCCCTCCACGGATGGACGGACGCCGCCGACGGGGAAGTGCCGTTCAAGTCCGTCGCAGGTGAGAAGTCGACGCTCGCCTGGGTCTCGCCGGAGAAGTGGGCTGACGGCGTGTCCGTCGCCTGGGACGCGGACGCGAACGACGGCGCGGGCGCGTTCGGGGTGAAGGGCGCGGCGGAGAACGGCGGCGAGAATTCGCGCCGCTACTTCGGCACGGGCGGCGCGCCCGCCGCCGCGCTCGGCTGGCACGAGCTGCCGAAGACCGTCCACGGCGACGGCGCGACCGTCTCCACGGACGCCTCCGTCCCGGTGGAGGGCGTGGCCGACCCCGCGACCGCCGGCGCGAAGGGCGTGGGGCTGCGCGGGTGGGACTACTCCTACGGCGGGGACGCGCCGCTCTTCCTCGCAAACGTCGGCGGCTCGCTCTCCTACCTTCCGGTGGACGGCGGCACGAACGCGCCGTCCTGCGCCTGCTCCAACCGGTGGGAGGACGCCCTCGCGTGGCTCGGAGACGGGGAGGACGACGGCGCGGGCGGCCTCTCGTTCTCGGAGGACTCGCTCTCCGCGTGGCTGAAGTCGCTCGGCTTCGTCCACGCCTCGCCCGCCGGCGACGGCGCTGAGTACGGCTTCGACCTGGACGCGGCCGGCGGCGTGTCCGCGCCCTTCGACGCGCCAGCGAACTGGGCGGACGGCGCGAGCGTGGAGGTGTCGGACGGCGGCGCGTTCGCGCTGAAGGGCTTCTCGTCCGCGGCCGCCTGCTCCGCGTCGGTGAGCGCGATGCTGAAGGACCCGTCCGGCGCGGACGCGGCCACCCACCTCCTTCTCGCGAAGAAGACGGACACCGGGGCGCTCCACTACGTCCCGATCGGCGGCGGCGTGTCGGGCGGCGGGCTTCCCGCCGACGGCGCGTCCGTGACGACGAACGCCGCCGACGGCGCGGCCTCGCAGGGCGTCCTCTCCCTTCGCGGGTGGAGCGGCGCGGCGGAGGGGACGATGGCAGTCAGGGCCGGCGGAACGCTCGCCTGGGTCCCCACGAACTCCGTCCCGCCGGCGGACGGCGCGAGCGTCGCCATGACCGAGGACGGCGCGTTCTCGGTGAAGGGGTTCGCCGACGCGGGGAACGACACCATCCCGCGCAAGGACGCGGAGGGCAACCTCGTATGGGGCGGCTTCTCCGCCGCCACGAACGTGATACTCGCCGGCGCGGGGATAAACGTCACCGACAACGGCGGCGGCGCGGTCACGATATCGGCGCAGCCGCTGGAGTCCTCGTCGTCGGAGGCGTCGCAGTCGGTCGAGGTGGTCACGGACGTCCGCTACGACGCGGCCTCGCACAAGTTCCAGAAGAAGACGCGGACGCTGACGTTCCGCGGCACGATGGCAGACGAGTCGGAATGGGAGGACGTGTTCACCGCCACGTCCCACAAGGCCGAGCACGGGCAGGAGGACTGACGATGCGCATGACAGCGGCGATAGTGATAGTCGCGGCGGCGGCCCTTGCGTCCCATGCGGTGGACGTGGACGTCTCCTTCACCGCCTACGACCACGGCGTCGAGTACTACGTCGCCAAGGGGCAGTCGGCGGCCTCGCCGTGGATCTCCGCGACGAACTCCATCCGGGGCGCGGGCGGCGGCGCCCATCTCGACGCGGCCAACGCCTACATGGGGGTCCCGCTCTCCGCCGCGTTCGCGGCCGACGGCCAGGCGCGGAGCACGGGCGCGTTCATCAGCTGGCAGAACAGGGACGACCCGCTGTCCGCAAGGCTGACGCAGGGGCTCGTCCAGGAGGGCGCGTACCACGCGGACGTCACGCTTTCCGACGTCGTGAAATGCCCCGCGTTCGGATGGGTGCAGGCGCCGTACGTCGACCAGAGGCTCGAGCACGGCGTGCTCACGATGAGGGGCGACCCCTGCTCCACCGTGGTGAACGGCACGTCGCGGGACCTCGTCGTCAACGGCGTGGAGCTGCGCGCCGGCCGGGGAGCCAAGCTTCCGTTCCCGTTCCACCTGAAGATGGAGGAGGTGGAGGGAATCCGGTTCTACGACCTAGCGACCGGCGCCGAGTTCACGCCGCACGACTACAAGCCGACGTATTCGGGCGAGACGACGTACTACTACGAGGGCGCGTATTCGCCCATGTGGACGGGCGACTTCGTGTTCACGGACGCTGCCGCCAGTCCGGAGGACGTCGCGTCCTCGAACCTGCTCCTGTACGCCGACATGGCGGACGGCGGCGCGGCCGGCCTCCCGCTGCACGGCACGAACGGCGCCCCCGTCTACTCCGGCTCCGTGCGCGTCGCCACGAACGTCAGCCTGTCCACGTGGTGGGAGTTCGACCACGGACAGTGGGGCGCTTCGCCGAAGGCCGCGATCAACGGCGAGGTCGTCTGCTCCGGGCATTCGACGTCCCACATAATCGCGCACAAGGTGAACGAGGAGGACCTGCTGGTCTCCGACATGAGCGGCGTGGGTGTCGTCTACTTCACGATGTCGCTGGCCCCGGATTCCGGACATTCGGGGGGCAGGTGCGTGATGCGCGCCTGGGACGAATCCGCGGGGTCGTCGGCCGACGGCTACGCGGCCGCCGCGGAGGACCGCAGGGCGGAGGTCTCCGCCGGCACTGGGACGGCGCGGTTCAAGGTCACAATAGACTTCTACGGCGGCGACTGGAAGGTCGAGGCGCTTTGACCGCCGGCTTTAATTCGGGAAAGGAAGAACGATGGCGATACCGGTGATACTGAGGGGCGAGACGGCGCGGCCGATCCCGCTGACGATGGCGGAGGGGCACGACTACGGCGGCTGCGAGCTGCTCGTCGACCTCTGCGGCGCGAGGCGGACGTTCTGCGGCCTCGCCGCCGGCGAATCCGTCGAACTGCGCCTGACGGCGGACGAGACGGCGGCGCTTCCGCTCGGAACCTCAAAGCTGCTTCTCTCGCTCCGCAACGCGGCGGGGGAGGTGCGCCACCTTCCATGGACGAAGGTGAAGGTGACGGACTGCCCCGGCGACGCCCATGGCGCGGGCGTGTCCGTCGACCCCGCCACGCTGGAGGTCGACGACCTCACCGCGTCAGACTCGCTCGGCACGGTCAAGGCGCGGCTAAACGCCGTCCTCGCGTTCCTGCGCGGGACCGCCGCCGCCATCGCCCTGCTCGCCCCGGCCGCCGCGCTCCCCGACGTCGCGCCGCTCTGCGCGCCGGTGAACGACCTGCCGGGCGACGCGCCGATCATGACGAACGCGGCGGAGTACGCGGCCGCGCTTGCGGCGAAGGTGGACGGAAAGGCCGACGCGGCGGACGTCGACGCCGTGGCGGGCGACCTCTCGTCCGTCGCGTCGTCCGTCTCGGCGGTGTGGGAGCAGGTGTTCGGCGAGAGCGTGTGGATCGCCGTCACGAACTACATGCGGACGACGGACGCCA
>CAYLRN010000012.1:0-97857 GCA_964386385.1 uncultured Lentisphaeraceae bacterium
ACGTCTACCTCTCCCGCTACCTCCGCCCCGTGGAGGTACTCTCAGACGAGGAGACGGCGGCGCTCTACGTGGACGCCTTCGGGGGGCGCACGGACTTCAGGGTGGACGGCCGCGTCGTGACGCCCGGCCTCGCCCGCGCCCTGCGACGGCGCGGCGTCGCCGTCTCGCCGTCCCCCGCCGAACTTGCCGGCGCCGCGCGGTTTTCGCTCTCCGCGCCGTCCGAGCTCGTCGGCGCGATGGACAGGAGGGCGGAGCGCGCGGTGCGCCCGCGCCCGCCGGACGGCCCGTCCCCGTACTTCGAGGAGGCGGATGGCGCGATGGACTTCCCGCTCGCCGCGCTGCGCACGCTCAAGGACGAGCCGGAGGCGTCCGTCCGCAACGCCGCCCGGCGCATGGACGAGGCGGCCGCCGGGATACGCGCCAGGCGGGCGCCGCTCACGCTCGCGGACAGGGGCGACGGCACGTTCACCGTCGTGGACGGCACGGCCACCGCCTGGGCGGCGGCAAGGCGCGGGATGCCCGCCGTCAGGGGAATCGTCGCCGGGCGCGACAGGGGCGCGCGGCTTGCCAACTCCGCCTATCTCGTGGAGAACGAGAGCGCGGACGAGCCGCTCTTCTCGGATGGCGCGGACACCCTGGACGCAGCCCTCGCGAACGCGGCGGAGAACGCCGACGCGCTCGTGGACATGGTCCGGGCCGCCGCCGCGAAGACGGGCGGCGAGGCCGTGATGCGCCCGGCCGACGGCGAGACCGGGAAGCCGACGAAGGGGCGCGCGTCCGCCGGGCGCAAGCTGCGCGACGAATGCGGGGGCGACGTCTCGCGCCTCGTGGACCTCGTCGGCGGCACGGTCGTCCTGGACGACGGCGCGGACTTCTCCGACGCGCTCAAGGCGATACGCGCCGCCCTGCCCGCCGGCGCGGCGGTCGCCCGCGTGAAGAAGCTGAACCTGGACAAGAGCGACAGGGGCGTCGGCTACCGCGACGTGAAGGTCTCCGTCCGCTTCGCGAACGGAGGAATCGGAGAGATCATCCTGATCGAGCGGTTCGTCAACGACGCGAAGTTCGGCCGCGGCGGCCACGCCGTCTACGAAATCGAAAGGGTGCTGAAGAAATACGAGGGGCTGTCGCCGGAGGTCGACGTAGCCCGTGCATGTCTGAAAGAGTTGTCAGAGGCAATCTACGGACGCGGGGCGGACGCCGTCTCGGAGGAGCACTTCGCGCGCATGAAGGCCAGGGCCTCCTCCTCCATGACCCGCCTTAACGGCCCGGACATCGCGACGCGCATTTCCTCGTCGGACATGGACGAACTGAAGAAGTTGGTTTCAGGGTTGAACTTGGCAAGAATCTCGCAGTCCTCAAACGCCACACCCGCCTCGTCGTTGATGAAGAACATAGACTACTCCTTTGCTGATTACGGGGGGAATGTAGCAAATGGCGGCGCGTCCGTCAACCCCGCGGACGAGGCGGTGGCCGCCGCGCGGCGGCTGGGGCGTCCGCGCCGCCAGCGGGACGCGGACCCCGAAAGGCCGTCCCGCCTCTTCTCCATAGGCGACTGCTCTCCGATGGGCATGGCGAAGCACCTTCTGGCGCGGTCCTTCATCGAAGACGGGAAACCGCCGTCGGACGAGCGCGTCAAGAGTGTCGCCCACGCGACGGGCTACGTCGGCGACATGGACGCGCTGCGCGTGGCGGCGGAGAGGGAGGCGGAACGCCAGCGGACGCTTCTCCGCGTCATCGCGACAGACCTGGAGATCGAGAGGACGCTCGTCCGCGCGGGGCTGGCAGCGCGCAACGAGCGGCGGCTCGCCCGCGCCCGCTCCGCCGCGATCCAGTACTCCCGCGAGGTCTCCGAGGCGTCGGCGCGCTCGCGCAGGGCGGCGGAGCGCGCCGCCCGCATGATGCGCGGCGAGGACTACGAGCGGATGGTGGCGCGCGAGGGGCTGGACATGGAGGCCATCCTTCTCGCGATCCGGCCGGAGGAGCGCAGGCCCGCCGAGGCGGGGGACGGCGGCACGCAGGACGCGCCGCCCGGACCGCCGAAGCCGCTTTCCGAGGACGAGCGCAGGGCGCTCGCCGAGGCAGTCGGAAAGGCCGTCGCCAACGGCGCCGCGCTCGTCGAGCGGGCGAAGGCCGAGATGGCGGTGCGCAGGGCGCAGGAGAAGGAACGCGCGGGGAAGGACGGCGCCGTCGGCGCGGACGACGCGCAGACGGGCGGGGAGGGCGGAGGCGACGGCATGGACGGCGCGGACGAGGGCGGCGGAGCCGTCGCGGCCGCGTTCCGCAGGGCCATCCGCGACGCGGGCCTCACGCTCGACTCGCCGGAGGCCATGGTGCAGCTCGTCAAGGCCGTGACGGAGAAGTACGTCCGCGACTTCCCGCGGGAGTTCCCGACCGCCGATCCGGCCGAGCCGTGGTCGTCCCCGCTCGTGCAGGCGCGCTTCGCGTCCAACCTGGCGGAGTTCGCCCGCGCCGTGGCGGCGGCCTACGCGCCGTCGTACGCCCGGATCCGGATAGCGCGGCGGGCGCAGCTTTTGGACGACAGGTCGCTGCGCACCGTGCGCCAGATCGAGGAGGCGGGCGAGGCCCTCTTCCGCGACCTCCACGGCGACGTGCTTCGGCAGACGCGGAGCGAGATCGTCGGCGAGATAAAGAAGATCCTCAGGCCCCACGCGAGGAACTGGCGCCCGAACGTGGAGAGGCAGGAGCGAAGGGGCGTGGAGTCCGCCCTCGGCCGGTGGTGCGCCTTCGCCTACCGCGCGATCGAGATGTCCGCCGCGGAGGTGGAGGAGCGTTCGCGGAAACTGGAGGACGAGCTGCGGTCGTGGGCGGGGACCGCCGAGGGCGAGGCGGAGCGCTACCGCGAGTTCGCCGACAGGAAGACGGAGCTCGAGGCGCTGGACATGTTCGGACACCTTCGCGGGCGGATGCCGGCGGAGCTCGCGGACCTGCGCGACCACGTGCGCCAGGTCGTTGACGAGTCGCGCTTCGAGGAGATGCAGTTCGGCGAGAGGTGGGAGCGGAGCCGCGCCGCCGCGGCCGAGGCCATTGCCGGCGCAATCGTGGGAGACCCGAAGGCGAACGGCGTCACGCCGGAGGACGACGCGGCGGGCGGCCTGTACTCGCTCGTCGGGATGTTCGAGACGAAGGCCATGCAGCTCACGCGCTGGTGCCGCGACGCGGACGCGCGGAGGAAGTCGCTCGCGGCGTTCGCCATGGTGGAGGAGATGGTGCAGTCCGCCGTGGACCGCAAGTTCAACTACCTGCAGGGGCAGAAGGAGAAGGTCAAGGAGGCGATGGAGCGCGTCTACGGAAGCGCGAAGGAGGGCTTCCGGGCGCTTTCGGCGGAGGTCGACCCGTCGCTCCGGCCAAGCCTCGACAGGGGCGGGCAGAAGACGGCGTGGAGGGCGGGGAACGTCGTCAACATGTACGCCGCCGTCGTCCAGTCCGACTACTCGGACAACTGCGCGAAGTGGGGGCGGGACGGCGAGTACGTCCGGACGCTGGAGGGCGTCATGGACTCCATGGACCCGCGCCACATGGACTTCCTGCGGGAGCTGCGCCGCCTCTACCTGGAACAGGGCGACACGCTGTCCGACACGCTCGTCCGCACGACGGGCACGCGCCTCCTCACGCCGAACCGGCTCTACATGCCGGTGAAGATGTTCAGGGAGGCGAACGTCGCGGCGAAGGGCCGCGCCCGCGCATACAGCCCGTTCGCGCCGTCGCTCACGCCCCGCGTGAGGAACGGCCTCGACTTCGACCAGTCGGCGGACGTCCTGGACGTCTTCATGGAGCGCGCGGAGGACGCGGCGCACACGATAGGCTGGGCGGACGTCGGCTCCATGGTGCAGGGCGTCCTCCTCTCCGACCGCGTGATGAACGCCATCCGCTCCGCACACGGCGCGAAGGCGATGCGGCAGTGGAACTCGTACGTCCTGGACGTCCTTGCCGGGCCGGAGGGCGGCGGCGTGGACGCGGGGAACTGGGGCGTGGCGGGGATGCGCCTGTGCGCCCGGCTGGCCGCGCGCACGTACCTGGGGCTGAACGTCGCCTCGTGGGCGAAGCAGCTGGCGGCCGTGCCGTGCTTCGCGCTCTCGTCGGAGGGCAGCCTGCGCGACGCGGCGAAGTCCGTCGCGTTCTGCGCCCTGCACCCGTTCAGGGCGTTCAGGGTGATGCGCGACCTGTCGGAGACCGCCGCGTTCCGCGCCCGCTACGGGACGGCCATATCGCAGGAGCTGAGGTACGCGACTTCGGACGCGGGCGTGTTCAGGGGGTGGCTGGACAGGGCGTTCGACGTGGCCATGTCCGGCGTCGTGCTGTTCGACAAGTTCGGCGTGTACGCCCTCGCGGGCGTCTACCACCACCGCAGGTGCGAGCTGGAGACGCAGGGCAAATCGCCGGCGGAGGCGAGCGAGCTGGCCTCGTCGTGGCTCATGCACATAGTGGACAAGACGGCGCAGACGTCGCGCGCGGTCAACTCCACGGAGCTCCAGCGCGCCGGCGGCGCGTGGGGCATTCTCCTGCAGTTCAAGTCCGCGCCCGCGCAGCAGACGCAGTTCGAGCTCGCGGCGGTCCAGGACGCCCTCGCCGCGCCGGACGACGCGAAGCGGTGGAAGCGGGCGGCGGCGGTCGTCCTGATCAACCACGTCATCGTGCCGACGTTCAACACCGCGATCGAGTCGCTTCTCCTCTGCCTCACGTCGTGGGGCGTTCCGGACGAGGAGAAGCGCCTCCGGATTGTCGAGATGTGGATCGCGAACTGCATTTCCGGCTCGCTAGGGTCGATTCTCTTCCTCGGAGCCGTCCTGGAGGGCGCGGCGGGCGTCCTCGGCAAGCTGGCGACCGGGCAGAGGGTGAACGCGCGGGACGTGGGCGACTCGCTTGCGCGGCAGATGCCGGCGGCGGACATGCTGAAGCTGTGGGCGACGCGCGGCGGCAAGGCGGTGGAGGCGTTCGCGGAGCTGACGGACGGCGACGTGCAGGACGGCGCGTACGACCTGGCCAAGCACCTCTCCGCGCTCGTCCCCGGCCTGTCGTGGCCGGCGCGCAAGGGCTTCCAGGCCTACGAGTCCGCGACGGACGAGTAGCGTTTCCGCGCCCCCCGTCCGGACGCTTCAGACGTCTGCGGACGTCCGCGCTTCCCGTCCGGGGATCGCGGACTTGCCTGCGTGTGGCGCATTTGGTAGAATGCCCCTGCTGACAAAGTGCTGACAATCGCGGTTTTCGTGGCTGCGGTTGACTTTTTTGCGCCCGGTTCTGGCTCAAAAATGCGCTCTTTGCTCAAGTTGTGCGATATGACAGGCTTTTAGCCGGGTTTACACGGTCAAGGTCGGGGGTCCGAATCCCTCATCGCCCACCACATAAAGGATTGCGGCATGTCTCTTGACGTAGGCGAAGTGGACGGAAAAATCGGCGGGGCGGTCATTCGTCTTGTCTGTGCTCTGTCTGGGCTTCTCGGAATCTTGGCCCTTGTGAACGGACTTGTCTCATGGTTGAAGGACAGTTCCGCGTATTCCTCCATTTGGAACGCGCTGGCTGGCGATGCGCCCTATTGCCATTTTGTTGGACGAAGCGTATGTCTGGGCGGCGGATGGCTATGGGAAAAGACGCCTGACGGCATGTTGCCTGCAATACGCGCGATCTGCTTGTCGGCGTCGGCGCTTTGCGCCGCGATCTTCAATCGACTGTGGATATACGTCGTCGTCGTGGCGCTGCTTCTCCTTGCATGATTCGCCGAGGCGGCGGTCGTCATTTTCCCAATCGGCGCGCAAGGGCGTTGATGTAGTCGTCGGTCATGCCGGAGACGAAGTCCAGGGCCGCGTGCGCCCACCAGTCGCGTCCGCGGTCGCGGTTCTCGTCGTAGAATGCGTCGTCCCATGCCAGACGCACGAGCTGGCGGCAGAGCGGCGGCAGGTCGCCGAACGTGGGCGGAGACGACTGCTCGTGGACGAAGGTGACGAAGTTCCAGTAGTGGTCGAGAATCTGCGCGAACTGTCCGTAGGACCCTATCTCGGCGATTACCTTCCGGTGGTTCGCGAACAGCACCTCGTAGCGCCGCCTTATCTCCCCGAACGCCTCGCGGAGGTCGCCCGCAAGGCGGTCCTTGAGCTCCCCGCCCATGCGGCCTGACATGATTTCGTCGTAGTGCGCCTTGAACTCCGCCGTGAAGGCGTCGACGAGATTGTGGATCGCCCTTGCGCGGAACCACGGCAGCGACTTCCCCTCCGCGTTCGCGCGGTCTTCGGGCGAGACGACCTTTGAAAAGAGCGCGGCGATCTCATCCTCCGGAAAGATGCGCAGGGCCACCGCGTCCTCGAAGTCGAGGATGCGGTAGCAGATGTCGTCAGCGGCCTCGGCGAGATACGACAGCGGATGGCGGCGGAACGAACCGTCCGCATTCACAAGGCCAAGTTCCTCCCAGACGCGGCGGAATATCGCCTCTTCGGAAGTGAACGCGGCGAGCTTCCGCGCGCCGCCGGCGGATTCGGCGAAGGACGACGCCAGGCGAGGGTGCTTCACGAGGGCGCCGAGAGAGGCGAGGGTGAAATGGAAATATGCCGTGGCCGCGACGTCGCCGCGCGAGAGAAGGCGGAACGCCTGCGCGTTGCCGTCGAACACCAGGAAGTCGGTCTCGGCGGAAGGCGGCGACATCCGGAGACGGCGCGCCGCAGCCCATGACTGGATGGCCTCTTCGCCTGAATGCCCGTATGCCGGGTTGCCGATGTCGTGCGCAAGGCCGGCGCCCTGCACGATCCAGCAAAGGTCGGCGACGCGGCCGGCGGGGACGTCGCCGCGCTCCACGAGGAAGTCGGCGATGCGGCGGGCGAGGGAGGAGGCGACGGAGGCGACTTCGAGCGAATGCGTCAGGCGGTTGTGGACCCAGTCCACTTCGGCGAAAGGATGCACCTGCGTCTTGCGCGCAAGGCTGCGGAACGGCGCGGAGAAGACGACGCGCTCGTAGTCTATTTCAAACGGCGAGCGGCCGTCGTCCGAACGCCTGGCGTCCGTGACGCCCACGCCGCCATTTTCGTCCAGGCGGACGCGCCGCCCGGAAAGCAGTTTCTTCCAGTCTGCGGCGTATTTTCCTTGAGTGACCTCTTGCATGGCGGACGATTATACCAAATCGCGGGATTGCGGGCGATTCCAGATTGCCGCCGGCCACGTGTCTCAAGGCGGTCTCGTGGCTGCGCGCTCTAGGCGAAGAGGTGCGCCTGCCAGCCGAGCGAACGCGCGGCGTCGACGTTCGCCTGCGTGTCGTCGAAGAAGACGAGTCTTTCCGCGGGGAGGCCGAGACGGGCGGAAGTCAGGTCGTATATCCGCCTGTCGGGCTTGCAGAGGCGCTCGAGGCCGGAGACGACCTCGACGTCGGCGAGGTCGCGCTGCTCCTGCATTCGCGGCACGAAAAGCCGCTCATGGAAGTCGGGCGACATGTTCGTGAGAATGGCGATGCGCTTTCCGTCCGCCTTCACGCGGCGCATCAGCTCAAGCGTCTCCGGACGCGGCGCGGCGACCCACGCGACGGCGTCGAGTTCCCACAGCCGGTCGAGCTGCGCCCTCGACGGAGGCGGGACGCCGGCGTCGGAGAAGATGCGGCGGTACATCTCGTCGAAGGAGATGGATCCGCCGTCCCACAGGTGGCGGTACTTCCGCCAGCCGGCGTCCATCGCGGCGCGGTCTACGCCAATCCCGGCGCAGTACGGATACAGCGGCCATCCGGCGACCGGCGACACGGTGAGGACGCCGCCGAAGTCGAATACGACACCGTCCGCATCGCGCGTCAGCGCAAGCCACTCCTCCACGGACTTCATGCCCGGCCTCGCTTCCATTCGTCGGGGACGGCCTCAATCACCGCGTCCACGACCTGTTCGAGCGTGAGGAAGGTCGAATCGATTTCAATCACGCCGTCGCCCTTGCGGAGGGGCGCGTGCTTTCTCGTCGAATCGATCCTGTCGCGCGCAAGCAGGGACGCCTTGACGGCCTCGGACGTCTGGTTGGCGATGCCCTTGGCGATCTCCTCGCGCTGGCGACGAAGCGCGCGGGCTTCCGCCGATGCCGTGAGGTAGAAGCGGGCGGGGCTTTCGGGGAAGACGGCGGTGGTGATGTCGCGCCCCTCGACGACGAGGTCGCCGCAGTCGGCCATGCCGCGCAGAAGCGCGGTGATCCTGTCGCGGACCGCCTTGACGGCGGCCACCTGCGAGGCGTGTGCGTTGATCTCCGGCGCGCGGATGCGCTCGCCCGGCGCCTCGCCGCCGACATAGTAGGCCAGCGCCCCGCGCTCGGGGCGGCATTCCACGTCCACGCCCGCGAAGCATTTCGCCACCGCGTCGGCGTCGGACGTGTCGACGCCCTGCACCAGGCACTGCCACGTGGCGATCCTGTACAGCGCGCCGGAGTCGACGTGGAGAAAACCCAGACGCGCGCCGACGCGGCGCGCCGTGGAACTCTTGCCCGAACCGCTCGGGCCGTCAATGGCAACGACTCTGCTCATGAACCTCCTTGGCGAAAATGAAAACCGATGGTTTCGCGCGGCGAATAAGCCAGATTCTGTTCACGCCCCCGAAGGGACGCTCCGATCATTCATCTATCGCGATCAACCCGGAACTTCACCGCGTCCTCGCGGACGCGAACCGGACGGGCAGTCCGTTCAGCTCCCTATTTGATCTTGCTCCGAGGAGGGCTTGTCCTGCGGGCCGGCTTTCGCCTGCGCCCCGGTGGGCTCTTGCCCCACCCTTTCACCCTTGCCCGTTAAGGCGGTCTGTTCTCTGTGACGCTTTCCATCCGCGGCGCTTGCCACCGCGTTCCCGGCCTTGACGACCGGGTCCTCTGCCCTGCGGAGTCCGGACTTTCCTCACCCCTTGCGGAGCGCGACCGGTCACTCGCGCGAAACCACCGGAAACTTTCAAAGATCTCTGTAGACGATTCGTCCGCACATCGTGCAGGTCACGATGCCGGAATTGTGCATCACCCGCTGGGCGACGTACGGCGGCTGCTTCATGTGGCAGCCCTCGCACACGTCGTCGTCGTTGAGCGGCACGACGACCGGCCAGCGCTTCGTCATCAGGCGTTCGTAGACGAGGCGCGCGCGCGGGTCGACCTGCTTGACCATCTCCGAACGCTCCGCCACGAAGCGGGCAAGCTCGGCCTCGACGGAGGCGAGGCGCTCGTCAAGCTCCGCGACGAGCGCGTCCACGCCGACCTTCTCCGCGTCCACCTTCGTCTGCGCCATGGACACGTGCGCGGTGAGGGAGGGCAGTTCGTCCTGCAGCGCAAGGGCGCGGTCCTCAGCGGCGCGCGCCTCCTCCTCAAGCCCCTCGACCTGGGCGACCGTCTGGACCATCTCCTTGTTGGTCTGGCCGGCGTTCATGCCTTCCTTCACCCTGGCGATCTTGTCGCGCAGCGCCTGGGCCTCGGCCTCCTCGTCCTGGATGCGCTTCTGCTGCGCGGCCAGCTGGTCCCTGGCGATCTGCAGGGTGGCGTTCACCCCGGAAAGCCGGGCGTTCTCCTGCGCCTTGCGCACGGGGATGTCCTTCGCCTCCTGCTGGAGTTCGCGGATCTGCCTGTCGATGTCCTGAAGGTCTCTCAAACGCCTAATCACGTCGTTGTCGTTCACCGGCCACTTCCTTTTCTCTTTCTTCGCGGAAAAATCGTGGAATAGTCTACCGAAAACGGCGCGTTGCGTCAAGCGGACTTCGAGGATTTGCTATAATCGCGGCATGAAAAACACGAGCGCCAGGTCCGTCCGCAACATACTCTTCGTCTGCCATGGCAACATATGCCGTTCGCCAATGGCGGAGTTCGTCATGAAGCATCTTGCCTCGCAGCGTGGAATCGATGGGCTTCGGATCGATTCCGCGGCGATGCATTCCGACAACATCGGCTGCGATGGCGTCGGGGCGGACGTCCACCGCGGGACGCGCGCCAAGCTGCGCGAGAAGGGCGTTCCGTTCGCTTCGCGCCACGCATGGCTGCTCACTGCCGAAAAGGCGCGCGAGTACGACCTGCTGGTCGCCATGGACTCCCTCAACGTCGCCGACCTGCGCCGCCGCGTCCATGCCGAAGACCGGGGAAAGATACACCTCCTTCTTGAGTACGCCGGGCGGCCGGGGGAGGAGGTGGCGGACCCCTGGTACACGGGCGACTTCGAGGCCACGTGGCGCGACGTCATGGCCGGATGCTCCGGGCTTTGCGCCGCCATCGCCGAATGAAACGACTCCGCGCCGTCCAGCCCCAGTGCGGGGCGAACGGCGCGGAGCCTCATACGGGCGCGATCGCCGGGATGCCGGCGAGGCCCGGTCAGTTGCCGAGCGGCGCGTCGATCTGCGACGTCCAGGTCACGCCGTATTCGGCCGCCTTGTAGGTGTTGCCCGCGCAGTCGACAACGCCTGCGAGACGGCAGGTGCTGGAGACGCCCTGGCCGCCGGTGCGGATGGCGAAGATGGCGATGTACTGGCGGTAGTTCTTCTTGTCGTAGTACGGATTGTAGGGAGCCTCTCCAAGTCCGATCTGGTTCAGGACGCACTCCGCGTTGTGTCCGATGCCGAAGGCGATGAGCTTCGTGGACGCCACGGCGCTCTTTGCCTCGGTGTCGGACGGGGCGCTGTTCGTCATGCCGAGGTTGTAGCCAAGGTAGCGGTAGATGTCGGAAGTGGGGAGGACCATCGCGACGGGAAGGCCGTTCGTGACGTAGACCTGGTAGAACGCGGACATGTCGGGGCGGAAGCCGGGGCCGCCGCCGTTGCACTCAAGCCCGTCCTGCGAAAGGGAGACGCCGTCCTTCGTCGTCACGGCCGTGCAGAAGCCGTTGCGCGACGAGCCGGTCGCCTGCTGCGTGGAGGGGTTGTGCAGGTAGACCGTGCGCACTCCCGCTTCCTGGAGGTATGTGGCGTCGTTCGTGGAAAGGTAGTAGATGCCCAGCTGCGAATAGAGCATCGTGTTGCGCATTCCGCAGTTCTTCGCCTGGGCCTCCTCCAGCGTGTCGGTGGCGCCCGAACCCTGTCCGGCCGCGTTGTAGAGGGCTCCCAGGACCTTCCACGAACCGTCGTAGATGCCAAGGCCGTTGTGGACTGTGCGCGCGTCCCAGGAAACAGTCTTCGTGCCGCGGGATTCCTTCTCCGTCCGCTCGCCGAGTTCGATCTCGCCGGGCGTACCGTACCAGGCGCCGCTGGCCGAGACGTCGATCAGCGAGTCGAATCCGTTGAAGTATCCGACGGATCCCTCTTCCTTGTGCAGCGTCTCGTACGTGGCGAGCGCGTGGTAGATGCGCTTGATGTTGGCCAGGTTCACCTTCTTGGCCTGGATTTCGCGTATGTTGCCGTAGTTGTGGATGCCGACCACGGTGAGGAACGCGAGAATCGCAATCACGATTATCAGTTCTATGAGCGTGAATCCGCTCTTGAGCATTGATTTCATTGTAATTTCCTTTTTTTTT
The DNA here is from genome assembly GCA_964386385.1 of uncultured Lentisphaeraceae bacterium. Lineage (GTDB taxonomy): Bacteria > Verrucomicrobiota > Kiritimatiellia > RFP12 > UBA1067 > RUG572. The sequence continues at coordinate 11,429 of CAYLRN010000012.1, forward strand.
CCAGAAACTTAATTCAACGACTTATGAAACGCATGGACGGAGCGTCCGGTTCAGCGACAGGAGATCTTCCGGCGGACGGGATTGCTCCGCCGTGGCGCAATGCAAAACCGTGGGGGGGGGGGGCAGACGTCCGACCCGCCGCCGTCGCGCGGCTTCGGAGTTCGCATGAACCACTGGAACAGCGTCCGCCTTTTTGGTATCATTGCGCGAAGGACGCCATGTTCAACCGGCCGTCGCGCCGCTTTCCGCGCTGCCTGGCGGAGTGCGGGTCGATGGCCACAACCACAGAAAAGGGAGAAGCCGAGATGCAGAGAAGAGACTTTTTGACGCTGGGGCTGGCAAGCGCCGCGCTTGCGGGATGCGCCTCCACGAAGCGGCACGCCACGACGGCCGTCGCGAAGGCGCCGGGCGGCGGCGACCCGATGATGCGCGGACCGTTCCCGATTCTCTCCACGCCGTTCCACAAGGACGGAAGCGTGGACTACGAGTCGTTGAAGCGCGGCGTCCTCTTCACCGCGAAGGGCGGATGCCCGGGCGTGATATGGTGCCAGTCGAACGACGCCGTCGACCTGCTGACGTTCGAGGAGAAGAAGAAGGGCTACGAGGCCTGCGCCCAGGCGATGCAGGGCGTGGACTGCATGATGACGTTCGGATGCAACGGCCCCACGTGGGAGCAGATGGTGAAGGAGGCGAAGGCCGTGGAGGAGGTTGCGGCCAAGTATCCGAAGACCCATGTCGCGATCATCTCGCGTCCGCCTGACACCGGCAAGACGCAGGAGGACATCAGGTTCTACTACGAAAAGCTGGCCGAGGTGGCGAAGCGCCCCGTCATCATCCAGACCGTCGTGAACAACACCTGCCCCGCGCCGACGGTCGAGCTGCTCGTCGACCTGGCGAAGCGCTGGCCGAAGGTCTACGGCTACATCAAGGAGGAGAGCGGCGGCGCGGAGGCGAACGAGCGCATGAAGAAGGAGAACGCCGCCAAGCCGCACATCCACACGGTGTTCAGCGCCTGGGGCGGATGGCAGTGGCTGCACCAGAGCCGCCGCTGCGGCAGCGAGGGCCTTGTCACGGAGCGCTGCGCCTACGCGCCGCTTCTCGGCTACATCTGGCGGCAGATGGAGGCGAACGACCCGAAGGGCACGCTCACCGTCGCCTACGCGCTTCTGCGCCTTCTCATCGACCAGCGCAACTACCCCGGCGGGCTTCGCGGCTACTCCCTCTACTACCTCCAGCGCCAGGGCGTGTTCGAGACGACCGTCTCCCGCGAATACCTCAAGGCCGAGAAGAAGGAGCAGGGCACGGTGGCCGTAGGCGACAACAGGAAGTGGAAGCTCTCCGAGGTGAAGCTGACGGCGGACCAGAAGGCCGAGCTGGACGAGTGCTACGACGACATGCTGCGCTTCGTTCGCGAGAACTAGCGGTCCGTCTCGCCGTTCGGCGCCCGGTGGCTGTTTGATTAGGACGCAGGGGTTTGGTATGATACTTCGCATGAAAACGTTTTTCGAGATGCGGCGGTCCGCTGCGACCGCAGTTGTCACGGCGGCCATGGCGGCTGTCTGCACGGCGGGATCGGCTTCGGAGAAGGGGCGCTGCGCGGAGGCGGCGGCGCCGGAATCGGCGTATGCGTCGCCGGAGTGCCTGGCGGCGTGTCCGGACGGCTCCGGCGTATACGCGACGTGCGCGACGGGTCGTTCCGTCGTGCGGATGGGCGCGGACGGGCGCATCGAGCGCCGCTTCGATATCGCGTCGCGTCAGGCGGGCGTCCCCGTGAACCCCACCGGGATCGCCGTCTCGAAGGAGGCGGTCTACGTGACGTGCGGAGTTCAGGCGGGCGAACTTCAGAAGTTCTCCTTCGACGGGCGGCTTCTCGGCTTCGCGTCCGTGGGGCATTCCCCCTGTGCGCCGGTCGTCTCCGCAGACGGCGGGACGGTCTTCGTGATGAGCCGCTTCGCGGGGAAGGTCGTCGCCGTGGACGCCGTCTCGATGAAGGCGGTGGGCGAAGTGAAGGTCCTGCGCGAGCCGTTCGCGGCCGCGCTCGGCGCCGGCGGGAAGCTGCTCTTCGTCGCGAACATGCTTCCATACTGCGCGGCGACGAACGACGTCGTGGCGGCCTGCGTGAGCGTCGTGGACGTGGCGACGCGCGCCGTCAGGCACGTGATGCTGCCGAACGGCTCCACCGGCGTCAGGGGCGTCTGCGCGTCGCCTGACGGCAGGTCGGTCTACGTCACCCACACGATGGGACGCTACCAGCTGCCGACGACGCAGCTTGAGCGCGGATGGATGAACACCGCCGCGCTCTCCGTCTTCGACGGCGCGACAGGCGCTTACGTGAACACCGTCCTCCTCGACGACGTGGACCGCGGCGCCGCGAATCCGTGGGGCGTCGCGGTGACGGCGGACGGCAGGACTATCGTCGTCGCCCACGCCGGCACGGGCGAGCTCTCGGTGATCGACCGGGGCAGGCTGCACGAGCGCCTTGAGAAAGCCGCGAGGGGCGAAAGCGCAAGCGGAATCGTGAAGAGCGCGGAGGACGTGCCGAACGACCTGGCGTTCCTCGTCTCCATCCGCCGCCGCGTCCTCGCCGGCGGCGACGGCCCCAGGGGCGTCGTCGCGCTCGGACGCAGGGCGATGACGGCCCTCTACTTCGCGGACGCCGTCTCCGCCCTCCCTCTTGACGACGCGGCGGCCTCCGCGTCCGTCTTCCCCGTCGGCCCGCGCAGGGACGTCTCGAAGGACCGCGTTCGCCGCGGCGAAATGCTCTTCAACGACGGATCGATGTGCTTCCAGCAGTGGCAGAGCTGCGCCAGCTGCCATCCTGACGGCCGCGTGGACGCGCTCAACTGGGACCTGCTCAACGACGGCATGGGCAATCCGAAGCAGACGAAGAGCGAGTTCCTTGTCCACCTGACGCCGCCGACTATGGTGACCGGCATACGCCCGGACATGCACGCCTGCAACCGCGCCGGCCTCGTCCACATCCAGTTCGTCACCCGCCCGGAGGAGGACGTCAACTGCTTCGACGCCTATGTCGCCGCGATGAAGCCCGTGCCAAGCCCGTATCTCGTGAACGGCGAGCTCTCCGAGCGCGCGAAGCGCGGCGAGAAGATCTTCCGTCAGGCGAAGTGCGCGGACTGCCACACGTACGAGTCGAAGGGCCCCGGCGGCGAACGCCTCTGGACCGACTGCAGGCTCTACGACATCGGCCTCGGCGTGGACACGGAGGCCGGGCGCAAGTTCGACACGCCGACGCTCAGCGAGGTCTGGCGCACGGCGCCGTATCTCTACGACGGCCGCGCCCTGACGATGGAGGAGGTCCTCACCACCTGCAATCCGGACGACAGGCACGGCGAGACGAAGAAGCTCACGCCGGAGCAGGTGAAGGACCTGGCGGAATTCGTCCTTTCACTCTAGAGGCCGCAACGAGGAACTAGAAGACAATGCTTTATCTGCTTGCGCCCTATCTGGAAGCGCTTTGGGGGCCGTTCCGCCTCTTCCGCTCGCACGCCGTCCTTCTCGCCATCGGAACGCTTCTGGCGGCATTCGCCGTCGTCGCGCTGCTGCTGCGCACCTGCTCCCTTTTGCCGAGCGACCGCGGAAAGGCGATTCTCGGCAAGGACGGCATGAAGTCATGCGGAAAGCCTACCGGCGCCGGGCTGTGCGTCACGCTTCTCATACTGCCGATCGTCCTTCTCGTCATGCCGCTCACCGTCTCGGAACTGGGAGTCCTCGTATTCCTCTACATGGCGATGACGTTCGGCTACCTCGACGACCGCAGCGTCGTGCCGTGGGGACAGCTCAAGAAGGGACTCTTCGACGTCTTCGTCTCCCTCGGCGTCGCGTTCTTCCTCTGGGCGGGGCACGGCAGCGACGTGTGGCTTCCGTTCGTCAAGGGGGTCTGGACGATTCCGCCGTGGCTCTACGTCCCCGGCGCCGGGTTCATGCTCTTCGTGGTGATGAACGCGACGAACTGCTCCGACGGCGTGGACGGCCTGGCGGGGACGCTTTCGCTCATAGCCCTCGCCTCGCTCGCCGTGCTGCTCTATCTCGTGGTCGGCTACGCGCCTGTCGCAAGATACCTTCTCATTCCCGCAAATCCCTTCGCCGCGCGCTGGGCGATTCTCCTCATGACGGTGGCCGGAGGCTTCGCGGGATACCTCTGGTGGAACGCCGAGCCGTCGAAGGTGCTGATGGGCGACGCCGGGTCGCGCTTCCTGGGCCTTGTCCTCGGCGCGGGAGTCCTCGTCACGGGCAATCCGTTCCTCATCCTCGCCTTCGCGCCGGTGCTGCTGGTGAACGGCGGCGGCGGACTTGTGAAGATTCTTCTCCTTCGCCTCTTTGGGAAGCTCGGCTTCGAGGTGCGCCCCGCAAGCCAGCTCGAACCGGACGAGGAGGAGCGCAAGAGCGTCCTCGTCAAGGCTCTGCAGAAGGTGCGCTTTCCGCTCCACGACCACTGCAAGAGAAACCGCGGCTGGTCTAACGCCCAGGTGCTAATGCGCTTCACGCTGATACAGGCGTTTCTGATGCCCCTGCTGTTCCTTGTGATGGTCAAGATCCGCTAGCTGGAAGACGATTCCATGAAAAGCCCCGCACTGCAGTTTCCATTTGCCGCCGCCGTCGCGCTCACGCCGTTTCTAGCGACGGCGGCGGCTTCCACAAACTCCATGGACGCCGTGGGCGCCACCAACGCCGTTGAGGCCGTCGTCGCGGCGGCAGAATACGTCCCGCCCACAGGGACGTACGATTCCGAACGTGAGGTCTGGAACCGCGGCTACGACTTCTGGAAGGCGGGGGACGCGACGAACGCGCTCGCCACGCTGAAGCCGCTGATGCTCAGCCGCGAATACGGCGCGAGGGCGGCCGAAGTCGTCGGCGCGCTTGAATACGCGAACATGAAGTCCGCGCGGGCGGAGGATCCTGAAAGGGCCGCGGCCGCAGCGGAGGAGGCCGCAGCCGCCATGCGGATCGCACTGCGCGCCGCGCCGGACGACGCCCGCGCCGGCAGGAACTTTACGCGGGCGGTCGACCCGCTTGGCGAACTGCGCGAAATCGCCCATGTCGCGAAGGTGATGAAGGAGGCGCATGGGAAGTCGCCGGACCAGATGCTGGCGGAGGCCGTGCGCGAGGCGCGTTCGCTGATGGAGGGGCAGAAGGGCGTCCTCACTAATTCAGCCGCCGCTGCCGTCGCCGGCAGCGAACGCCTCGCCCGCCGCGCCGAGAAGCTTGCAGACGTATGGATTCCCCTGAAGCAGGGCGTGATGCAGTCCGTCACCAACGAGCAGCAGGCCGCCATGATCGTGGGCGACGTCGAGTCCGCGCGCGACGCGACGCGGCGCTCCGCCAACCTGCTGGAAGACATGTCGCCGGAGGCCGCCGCCGACCTCGCAAAGGTCGAAAACGCCCTCAACCGCTTCTGGAAGCTTTCGATAATGCCGCCGGCCGCCGTCGACCAGTCCATCCTCTGCCAGTCGAACGCCTTTCTCGCGGTGAGCGAGTTCAACGGCCGCCCATGGCAGAACGAGGCGCTGGACTTCACTCGCGCATTCCGCGCCAGATTCCCTCAGTGGGCGCAGCAGTACGAGCAGCAGGCGCAGGCGGACACGAACAAGCCGCCATTCACGAAGGAACAGCAGGCGGAAATCGTCGCCCTCGCGGAGCAGATCGAGAAAATGCAGGTCTCCTGCGTTGAAAAGGAGGATCCCCCCACGCAGGAGGCCGCAATCAACGGGCTTCTGCGCATCCGCGACCTTCTGCCGAAGGACGGAGGCGGAAATGGCTCTGGCCAACCTCCGCCTCCGCAGCCGCAGGACGACAAGAAGGACAGCCAGGACCAGAACCGGCAGGGCCAGCCCCCTCCGCCGCAGGAGAACGAGCAGAACCCGCAGGGCAACGGGAAGTCCGATGATGAGAAGCAGCAGAAGGACGAACGGTCCGACGCGGGCGAACAGGACGACCCGAAGGACGACAGGGAGGTCGAGGACCTCCTTCGCAAGGCACAGGAACGATCCGACGAGCATGAGGCCGACAAGAAGGCCCGCGCCCGGAAGATTCCCCTCCCGCCCAACGAACGCGACTGGTAGCGTCGCCTTAAAATGCTATAATGTGCGGCATGAGACAAGGGCAGATACCATACGGCGTCAAGGACTTCAGGCGGATTCGCATGGAGGACTTCTACTACGTGGACAAGACCGCGTACGTACGCGAACTCGAGGCGCGCGCGAACTTCCTCTTCTTCGTGCGGCCGAGGCGGTTCGGCAAGTCGCTCCTCTGCGAGACGCTGCGCTGCTACTACGACGTCGCGGAGAAGGAGAACTTCGACCGGCTCTTCGGCGGGCTTGAGATAGGGCGCAATCCGACGGGGCGACAGAACGGCTATTTCGTCCTGTCGATTGACTTCTCGCAGGTCAACGTCTGCAGGGGCGCGACTTGGGCGGAGAAGTTCGAGTCCTACATGGACACGCAGATTGACATCTTCATAGAGGCGCACATGGAGTGGCTGAAGGGCGACGCGAAGGTCGAGGCCGTCCGTCTCAAGCCGGGCGCGGACGCGAAGTTCAGCGCGGTCGTCGCGGCGGCCCGGCGGCTCGGCCTCGGCGTCTACGTGATTGTGGACGAGTACGACAACTTCACGAACGAGATCGTCTCCACCGCCGGGAAGGTCCCCTACAAGGAGATAACGCACGGCACGGGCTTCTACCGCGGCTGGTTCAAGAAGTTCAAGGGCACGTGCGACCGCATCTTCATGACGGGCGTCTCGCCCGTGACGATGGACGACCTCACGAGCGGATTCAACATCGCGACGAACATCTCGCAGGAGCCCGAGTTCAACGCGATGGTCGGGTTCACGGCGGACGAGACGCGCCGCCTCTTCGAGGACTTCCAGGGGACGGGCAGGTTCGCGGACGCGGCGGGGCCGCACCTCGCGATGGTCAAGGCGTGGTACGACAGCTACTGCTTCTCGAAGTCCTGCGCGGGGCGGGAGACGCTGTACAACTGCGACATGGCGCTCTACTATCTCTCCAAGCTCGTCGCCACGGGCGCTCCGCCGGAAAACCTCGTCGACGCGAACATCCGGAGCGACTGGAGGAAGCTGTCGGCGATCCTCGCCGCCCAGCGCCACGCGGAGACGTTCGACGGCGTCCTGCCGCTCACGGAGGAACTGGCCGACAGGGGGGAGGTCTCGTTTCCGCTCGTCGAGAGCTTCCCGGTCGAAGACATCCTGCAGGAGGAGAACTTCAAGTCGCTCTACTACTACTACGGAATCGTCACCATGTCGCGCTTCGTGCGCGGCGACCTCCAGTTCCGCGTCCCGAACGAGTGCGTCCGGCGGCAGATCTTCGACTACATGCGCGACGAGTACGCGAAGCGCCCCAACGCCGTAGACGTGACGGAGTTCACGGAGCGGTTCAATGCGTTCGCGTGGGACGGCGACTGGAAGGGCTTCCTCGCGTACCTCGCGGAGAAGTACCGCGACAACGGCTCGCCCCGCGACGGCATCTGCGGCGAGGCGCGGATCAACGGCTACCTCCGCGCGTACCTGACGATGAAGAGCGTCTACGTGGTGAAGCCGGAGCTCTCGCATCCGTGCGGATACTCCGACTACGCGCTCTTCCCCGACCGGACGCTGCCCGAGGGCTCCGTCCCGGAGCGCAGCTACGTGATCGAGATGAAGCACTCGCCCGCCGGCGCCTCAGACGCCGACGTCGCGGCGAGGCACGAGGAGGCCGTGGCGCAGCTGAGGCGCTACGCCGCGGACCCGAACCTGCCCGCGCTCGCCGGCGGCACGCCCGTCAGGTTCATCTGCTACGAGTTCCGCGGCCGCGAGCTCGTCCGCCTCGAGGAGCTTGCGGACCTGGCAATCGGCTGACGCGACTTTCCGCGCTCCACCCCGCGACCGCTTTTTCGATGTAGCATCGTCGTTACATGTCGTTTTTCAGAAATACTACCACTATTTCATCTTGGGAACGGCATGTAGGTGAAGGCGTGCCCGTCTGGGCGCATTTTCGTAATGCGCGCCGTGTCTCCGTGTCCCTTTTTTGGTATAATCGCCAGTCATGATGAAAGAGCCTAACGAAGAGAGAATAGCCGAACTTGTCAGGCAGCTGCTGTTGGAACTTGGCGAGGACCCGTCCCGCGACGGGCTTGTGAAAACGCCGATGCGCGTCGCGAAGTCGCTTGCGTTTCTCACGCGGGGGTATCGGCAGACGCCGAAGGAGGTTCTCAACGAGGCCGTGTTCGAGGCCGAGGCGAACCACATGATCGTCCTGAAGGACATCGAGGTCTATTCGATGTGCGAGCACCACATGCTCCCGTTCTACGGCACGTGCGCGATCGGCTACATCGCGAAGAACAAGGTGCTTGGCGTGTCGAAGCTTGCGCGGATCGTCGACGTCTTCGCGCGCCGGCTGCAGATTCAGGAACGCCTGACGGAGCAGGTGGCCGCCGCGATCGAGGAGATGGCCGGCGCGGAGGGCGTGGGCGTGGTGTTCAAGTGCCGCCATCTCTGCATGATGATGCGCGGCGTCGAGAAGCAGAACTCCGAGATGGTGACGTCTGCCATGCTGGGGAGCTTCCGCGCGGACGAGAAGGTGCGCTCAGAGTTTCTTTCCCTGATCCGCTGAGGCGGCCGCCGCAGCGGGTGCGATCGGGGATTGCATGAAGTCGATTGGAAGAGCAAAGGAGGAAGTTATGTCGGGCATGGGATTTGCAAGGGCGCTTGCGGCGTCCGCGGCGTTGGCGGGAGCGTGCGCCGTCGCGTCCGCTGCGGTCGCGGGGAGCGAGAAGGCCGACCCCAGGACGCGGACGTTCGTGACGCCGGTGCGCGTGGCGTGGACGTCGCACGGGACGGCGTACGGGAACCGGTCGTCCGTGAAGGACGCGGATGCTCTGCTGCGCCCTGCCTATGGGCAGGTGCCGGAGCTTCGGTGGGGCGCTCCGAGCGGGTGCATCCTAGAGAACCGCGGGGCGCCCGCCGGGATCGTGCTTGACTTCGGACGCGAACTGCACGGCGGCGTCCACGTCGCGAACGGCGCGTCAGGCCAGCCCGGAATGCGCATTCGCCTTCGCTTCGGCGAATCGCTCGGCGAGGTGATGGCGGAGTTCGGGGAGAAGAGCACGACGAACGACCACGCGATCCGCGATTCGGTCGAGACGCTGCCGTCGTTCGGCGGTCGCGAGTTCGGCAACACCGGCTTCCGCTTCGTCAGGATCGACCTCGTCTCCACCGGCCGCCTGGCTCTTGAAAGCGTCCGGGCCGTCTCGCTGATGCGCCCGATGACGCGCCTCGGCGCGTTCAAGTCCAGCGACGAGCGCCTGAACGCCGTGTGGGAGACGTCCGTCCGCACGGTGCATCTCTGCTGTCAGGAGTATCTCTGGGACGGCATCAAGCGCGACAGGCTCGTGTGGATGGGCGACACGCATCCGGAGACGCGGTCGATCCTCACCGTCTTCGGAGCCGCGGACGTCCTGCGCGATTCCCTTGACTACGCGATCGCCACCACTCCCACGAACGCGTGGATGAACACGATGGCGAACTACACCCTCTGGTTCCTCCGCAACGTCCACGACTGGTACCGCTACACCGGCGACGCAGGATACGTGCGCGACCGCGCCGAGTACCTGAAGGGCACGATCTGCCACGTCCTCGAGTTCGCCGGCGAAGACGGCCGCTCGAAGATGCCCGGCTTCCTCGACTGGCCCACGCAGCACAACCAGCCCGCCGTCGTCGCCGGGACGCAGGCCCTCCACGCAATCGCGCTCGACGACTCCGCGGAGCTTGCGGACGTGATGGGCGATGCCGCGCTTGCCGGACGCTGCCGCGCCGCCGCCGCGAAGCTCCGCACCGTCCATCCCGACCCCGAAGGCGCGAAATCCGCCGCGGCCCTCCTCGCCCTCGGCGGACTCCGCACTCCGAAGGAGATGTTCGACCTTTCGCTCGGCAGGGACGGCCTTGACGGCGTCTCCACGTTCTACGGCTACTACATGATCGAGGCGATGAGCGAGGCGGGGCAGAACCTCCATGCGATGCGCACGGTCCGCGACTACTGGGGCGCGATGCTGGACATGGGCGCGACGAGTTTCTGGGAGGACTTCAACGTGTCCTGGACGAACAACGCCACGCGCCTGGACGAAATGCCCGTGCCGGGCAAGAAGGACATCCACGGCGACTTCGGCGAGTTCTGCTATCCCGGCTACCGCCACTCGCTCTGCCACGGCTGGAGTTCGGGGCCGGCCGCCTGGTGCATCAACCGCGTGCTCGGCCTCCAGACGGTCGACGTCGGCTGCCGCACGGTTCGGGTGAAACCATTTCTCGGCGACCTCTCATGGGCCGAGGGCGCGATCGCCACGCCGCTGGGGCCCATCCGCGTCCGCCACGTGAAGAAGCCCGACGGCACGATAGAGACGTCCGTGGAGGCGCCACACGGCGTGAAGATCGTCAGGGACTAGACAACAGAATGGAGCGTTTGAAATGCTGACAGTTCTCGACCACCCGCTCGTCCACCACCGCCTCGCCTATCTGCGCGATGTCGGAACGCCTCCGAAGCTATTCCGCGAACTCGTGGGCGAACTCACCGAGTTCCTCGCCTTCGAGGCGCTGAAGGACCTCAGGACGGAGGAGGTCGTAGTGCAGACCCCCCTTGCGAAGACTCCCTGCCGGAAGATCGCCGAGAACATCGTGCTCGTTCCGATCCTCCGCGCCGGCATGGGGATGTTGGACGCGATGCTGCGCGTCCTTCCCTATGCGAAGGTCGGCGTCCTTGGAATGCAGCGCAACGAGGAGACCGCCGAGCCGGTGCCGTACTACGCGAAGGTCCCGCCGGCGAAGGGTGAAGAGCGCGTCCTCGTGATCGACCCGATGCTCGCCACGGGCGGCAGCGCCGTGGATGCCGTCTCGCAGCTCAAGAAGCTCGGCTACCGCAAGATATCGTTCCTCTGCCTTGTCTCCGCGCCGGAGGGCGTCGCGCGCTTCGAGCGCGAGCATCCGGACGTGCCGCTCGTCGCGGCGGCGAAGGACGAGCGCCTGAACGAGCATTTCTACATCGTGCCGGGGCTTGGCGACGCCGGCGACCGCATTTTCGGGACGCTGTGATGCGCGGCCGCGGCAGTCAATGCGTGATGACGATCGCCGGAAGCGATTCCGGCGGCAACGCCGGAGTCCAGGCGGACCTTCGGGCGTTCCACTGCTACGGACTCCACGGCTGCACCGTCTTCGCCGCGCTCACGGCCCAGAACCCGAACGCTGTCCGCGCCGTCATGCCCGTCCCCGCCGAGTTCGTCGCGCAGCAGCTGGACGCCGTCTTCGAGGCGTATCCCGTGGCAGCGCTCAAGACGGGGATGCTCTCCGCGCCGGACGCGATCGATGCGGTGGCGGACAGGCTTGCGGCGCGACCGTCCATCGCGAAGGTCGTCGACCCCGTGATGGTCGCCACGAGCGGCGCCAGGCTCGTCTCCGACGCGGCCGTGGAGGCGCTCTGCCGCCGCCTCCTTCCGCTTGCCTCCGTCGTCACGCCGAACGTCCCGGAGGCCGAGGCGCTTTGCGGCGTCCCGATTTCGTCGCGCGGCGCGATGGCCGACGCCGCCCGCGCGATATTCGACCGGTTCGGCTGCGCCGCGCTCGTGAAGGGCGGTCACTCCATCGGCGCCGGCGACTCGCTTGCCGAGGACGTCCTCTTCGACGGAACCGGCGTCTCGTGGCACTCCATGCCGATCGTCGCCAATCCCGCGTCGACCCACGGCACCGGCTGCTCGCTTGCCGCGGCGCTCGTCTGCGAGCTCGCCCTCGGGGCCTCGCTTGAGGACGCCGTGGCGGGGGCGAAAAAATTCGTTTACGAAGCGATACGTTTATCATATCATATGGGCGACAATTGCAGCGTGCTTGGCATGCCAGAAAGGAAACAGGACGATGGCTAGAGAAGAAGATCGCATTCAGGACGACGATTTTTCCGCCGATGAGCTGATCATCCGCAAGAAGAGGACGCCGGAGGTGAAAGTCGGCGTCACGGCGGAGAGCGTTCTCGATAGCGCCGCGCAGGCCCTTGCGGCGCTTCGCGAGAAGTCTCCGCTCGTGCACTGCATGGCGAACGCGCAGGCGGCGGACTTCGTCGTGAACGCGCTTCTTGCGCTTGGCGCGGATCCGGCGGTGGTGGAGGATTCGGGCGAGGCGTCGCCGTTCGCGGCCGCTGCGGACGGCGTGCTTGTGGACCTCGACTCGATTACGAAGCCGTACGGCGATGCGATGCGCGCGGCGGTGTCGCGCGCGAACATGGCCGGCCGGCCCTGGGCGCTGAATCCCGCGTCCATCGGCGGCGCTCTGCCTCTTCGCACGTTCGTCGCGAAGGAGCTGATGCGCCGCTTCCCGGCCGTGATAAGCGGCGACGCCGCCGAGATTGCGTACCTGACCGGAAACGAGCAGGCGTGGGCGCACGGCGCCGCGGCGGTGCGTCCGTCGGTCGACGAGGTCGCGCCGCAGACGCTGCGCCTCGCGGGCGTCACGCATTCCGCCGTCGTCCTTGCGGGCGAGACGTGCTACGTCGCGGCGGAGGGAGCTCCGCTCGTCGCCGTCGCGGACGACGCATACGCCCTGTCGCGCCGCGTAGCCGGCTCCGCCTGCGTCCGCGCCGCGCTCGCCTCTGCGTTCCTCGGAACGCTCGGAGCGCGGGCCCGCTGGGAGTCGGCTCTCGCCGCTGCGGTCGTCTCCGCGGTCGCGGGGAAAATCGCCGTCAAGAAGGCGTCCGCGCCGATGGCGTTCCGTTCCGCGTACGTGGACGCGCTTTTCGCGATTTCACCGGACGACGTGAAGTCGCTCGGCAAGGTGCAGGTGATGGCCGGCTGACTGCGCCGGCCCTAGTCCTGTTCAAGAAGCTTGACCGAGGACGGTGCGGACGGCGGCGCCACTTCGCCGCCGCTTTCCGCCGTCTGCGCGTCGGCAAGGACTTCGTCCCACGTTCGGTAGCGCAGGTCGCGGTCCTTCACGAGCATTCGCGCAAGGAGATTCGCGAAGTTCGCGGAAAGTCCGGGGACGATGATGCGCGGGTCCGGCGCGGCGGAAGCGGGGTCGACGTGCGCTCGGAGCATGTCATCGTTGCCGAGCAGCGGGAAGAGGATGCGCCTTGTGGCCATGTGGTAGAGCGTCGCGCCGAGGGAGTATACGTCGGCGCGGCAGTCCAGCTCAACGTCGCCGTAGATCTGCTCAGGGCTTATGTAGGCCGGCGTGCCGACGACGTCCTCCGCGGGGGACGCGCTGCGGTGCATTGCGGCCGTGGAGAGGCAGATGCCGAGGTCCGTGATTTTCACCGTGCCGTCGCTGTCGACCATGAGGTTGTCGGGCTTCATGTCGCAGTGGACGATGCCGAAGCCGTCCCAGGCGTATTTCATCGCGGCGGCGACTGATTCGCAGACGACGAGCGCGTCGGCCTCGGAGACGCGCTTTCCGCGTTCGAGAAGGGACTCGAACGTGTAGCCGTCCACATAGTCCATGATGAAGTAGTAGTGTCCGTCCGCATAGTCGGCGTCGTATCCGCGCACGATTCCTGGGTGGTCCATCTGCGACATCGCGCGCACTTCGACCATGAACTGGCGCACGTCCTGTCCGCTCGCGGCGAATCCGCTGTCCAGCACCTTCACCGCCACGCGGCGGCGCAGCTCCATATGCCATGCGCGCCAGACCGTGGACATCCCGCCACGTCCCGCAACGCCCTCGAAGCGGAGACCGGGGATTTTGGGCGGAATCTCGCAGGCAGCATTGGCCATGCTAGCGCCGCTCCTTCTTCGGCAGCGTTCCGTTTCCGTCGCATTTCCTGCACTGCGCGGCGCCCATTCCCATGCACGTGGGGCAGACGACCTTGCCGACTCCGAGGCACGTCGCGCACGGGACGACGACGATTTTGACGTGGCGGCTCGTGGCGCCGCTCGTCCTGCGTTCCATTTTCGTCCATCCCGGCTTGCCGCCGGCCGCCGCCGCGCTTCTGCACGACTGGCAGGCGAGGAAGCCCGTCGCCACGCATTTCCTGCACGGCGTCACGCCGGAGAGGCGGCAGTCGGGGCAGACGTCCACGTCGGCGAGTTCCTCTGCGGCGGGGCGCGGGGCGCGCGTCCTGTACCTTTCGCGCCAGCCTCTTCCCTCGCAGGTCGGGCAGCGGTCGTATTTGACGTCCCATCGGCGCGTTGCGAACGGTCTGCCGGGCGTCACGCCGATCTCGCCGTCGTGCTGTCCGAGATTTGGCGGGGTGAGCGACAGCGAGCGACGTCCGTGGCAGGTCGGGCATTTGACGCGCACGACCGTCGGCTCTGCGAAAGCCGTCATGGCGATTGCCATGAGCGATGCGAGAAGCGCGATTTTCATATGCCGGCCTCCTCTTCTGCGTACCTGTCTAGTTTCCTGTACAGCGTGCGGCGCGATATGCCAAGCGCGCGCGCGGCCTCCGTGCGGTTGCCGTTGCAGTCCTTGAGGACGGCCATGATCTTCGCCTTTTCCGTCTCGTCCAGCGTTCCTGAAACCGCGAGGGTGACGTTCGCGCCTGCCCTGCCGTGCATCTGTTCGGGGACGTCGGCGACGTCGAGCTGCGTCCCCGTTGCGAGGACGATCATCTTCTCCACGGCGTTCCGGAGCTCTCGCACGTTCCCCGGCCAGTCGTACGCCTCGAGCATCTTCATCGCGGCGGGGGTGACGCCGGCCACGGGCGAGTTGTTCGCGGCCGCGATCTGCCTGACGAAGTGCATGACGAGGAGCGGAATGTCGCTGCGCCTTTCCTTGAGCGCGGGGACGCGTATGTCCACGACGTTCAGGCGGTAGTAGAGGTCTTCGCGGAACGCGCCCTGCGCTACCGCCGCGCGGAGGTCCCTGTTCGTCGCGGCGACGATGCGGATGTCGACGCCTATCGTCGCCGCGCCGCCCACGCGCTGGAACGAGCGGTTCTCAAGCGCCCGGAGGAGCTTCACCTGCATGGGAAGGGGGAGTTCGCCGACTTCGTCCAGGAAGATCGTCCCGTGGTTGGCGGCCTCGAACGAGCCTATGTGCTGCGCGTATGCGCCGGTGAACGAACCCTTCTCGTGTCCGAAGAACTCGCTTTCCATCAGGTTCTCCGGGATTGCGCCGCAGTTGACGGCCACGAAAGGTCCGTTCGCGCGCGGCGAGAGCTTGTGGAGCGCGTGCGCGACGAGCTCCTTGCCGGAGCCGTTGGGTCCCTGTATCAGCACGGTGGCCGTAGTGGGGGCGGCGCGGCGGATGAGCTGGAAGACGCGGCGCATGGGCTCGGAGGACCCGATCATCTGCTCGAGGCCGTACTTCTCGTCAAGCTGGCTCCGGAGCGACACGACCTCCGACTCGAGCGCGGCCGTCTTGAGAGCCTTCGCGACGCGCCTGTCAAGCTGGTCGAGGTCGACCGGTTTCATGATGAAGTCGTCCACTCCGTCCTTCATCGCGGCGACGGCCTGGTCGACCGTGCCGAACGCCGTGAGCAGGATGCAGGCGAGCTTCGGGTGCGCCTTTTTGGCGGCCTTGAAGAGCTCGATGCCGTCCATGCCCGGCATTCTGACGTCGGAGAGCATGAGGGCGACGTCGGGATGCGAGTCGAGTTCCTTCAGGGCTGCCTCGGCGTCGGGCGCGACATGGACGTTGTAGTCCGCGCCAAGGGCGCGGGCCATGAATTCGCGGGTGTCGCGTTCGTCGTCCACTATGAGGATTGTCTGTTTCAAGCGTTCTCCGACGTGCTGGTGGTGGATGGTTGGGCGGGCGGGACGTCTGCGAGGCGGCGTATGCGCTGCTGAAGGCGCGGGATTCGCACGATGAAGCGCGTTCCGTCGCCCATCTTCGACTCGACGTCGATTTCGCCGCCATGCGCGCGCACGATGCGGCGCGAGAGCATGAGCCCCAGGCCGTTGCCTCCGTTCTTCTTGGACGTCCTGTACGGCTCGAAGAGGTGGCGCAGGACGTCGTCGTCCATTCCGCCGCCGTGGTCGCGCACGACGGCGGCGACGTCGCGGTCGTCCGACGCGAGTTCGATTTCAAGCGGCGCGCCGTCCTTTGTGGCCTCCAGCGCGTTCTTCACGAGGTTGAAGAAGACCTGCTCCATCTGCGCCCTGTCGAGGAGGACGGCGGGAAGGGCGGGCGGGAGGTCGACCGTGACCTGGACGCGGCGGTCCTCTATCTGCGGCTTGAGGGCGGCAAGGGTGTCGGAAAGCGGGTCCGCGAGGGAGCCTGGCGCGAGGTTGGGGCGCACGGGGCGCATTGCGGCGAGGAAACCGCTGTTGATGTCGGTTATGCGCCTGACTTCCTTGCGCGCGGTCGCGATGTCGGCGAGAAGCCGGCCGCGCCGCTCTTCGTCCGGCTCCCGCCTGAACTCCCGTTCCAGCAGCTGGAGGTTGAGCGAGAGGGCGTTGAGGGGGTTGCCGATCTCGTGGGCGATTCCCGCGGCGAGGTCCTTGACGGCGTCCGTGCGGCCGGATTCAAGGGCGTCGGCTTCGCGCGAGCGGGCGAGCGTGACGTCGCGGACGAGGATGACGAACGCCTCTCCGTTCGGAAGGGAGCTGATCTCGAGGATCCGGCGTTCAGGATAGGCCATCTCGATTTCCATCGACGCCTTCCGCGCCCATCCGCGCCCCTCCTTCGGCGGGCGCATGAGATTGTCCCAGTCCCAGTCGGGGAGCGCGTCCCTGGCGGAGCGCGGCGCCCGGTCGTCTGAAAGCTGTGCGCCGGACAGCGCGTCCGCCGCGGCGTTCGCGTAGAGGACGCCCCCCGCGGCGTCGACGACTATCACGCCCTCGTCCAGGGCGTTGAAGACGGATTCGAGAAAGCTGAACTCGTTGACAAGCGACGTGAACTGCCGCTTCTGCGATTCAAGGTCCAGCTTTCCCATGTGCTCCGCGACTTTTTTGAAGAACTTCTTCATCTGTATCGTTTTGTCACAGTGAGATGGAAACGGCACGATTCTACCACGGATGCCGCCCGATGGCAAGCGGGTTTTAATGCGAATGCGCACAATGGATGGTGTGCGGGAAGGCATTTCGGTAGGGCGCGACGTCCCCGTCGCGCCGAGTGCGAATGCCGCGGGGACAACGGCGCGTGCGGACACGCGCCCTCCCGGATTCAGTCAGGGCATGATTGGGCGAGTCGCAAACTCGCCTGAAACGATTGACGAGAAAAAAAAAACAGATATAATTGACGACACGACGGTGGAATGGGTCTGCCGCCGGAATGATCGCTAGCGAGTTGTCGACATGGAGGTCCGCGATGGGCAAGATTGTATCTGTTTTTACGTGCGTCTGGATGGCTTCGTCCGCCGTGGGCGACGTCCTGGGCGATGCGAAGTATCTGTGGGACTTCGACTGCGACGTCAACGGCGACGGCGAACTGCAGCTTGAGGAGGTGCGGGACGCGCGCCGCTGGGGTTCGACGAACCTCTACGGATATGCGGACGCATGGAAGCCCGATTCCATCAAGACGAACCTCATCGACGGGATCGGGCCGCAGTGGCGGACGGGCGAGGTGGTGAACCCGACGCGCGGAATCACGTCCGAGGGGACGTTCCTCCACTTCAAGCTGGGGACGAACGTCGTGCAGAACGCGAATGGTAGCTGCACAACGAACCTGTCCGGCAGCGGAATCGTCTACGACTCCGGCGCCATAACAGGCAGCGTGTCGGCGCTGATACGCCTGCGCGCGGACGCCTTCGACGCCTTCTTCGGCAAGGCCGACCACGTCTGGGTGATCGACAACGGCGAGGCGTGGAACGTCGCCGCCGGGTCGAACATCGGCTTCCACTCGTGGGGCGAGAAGGGCGCGAGCCATCCCTGCATCATGTTCGGGAAGCTGATGTTCGACATGGACGAGACGGTTTCGACGAACACGTGGTACGACATAGGGTATTCGCTGCGGGACACGGGGGACGGCGGCGCGGAGGCGATCTTCATGGTCCGCAAGCCGGACGCGCCGACGGCCATCGCCAGCTCCAAGGACTACAAGACGAAGGGCGTCTGGTTCGAGCGCAAGGTACTGGCCGCCGGCGGCGGGGCGTTCACCAACGAGGTTCGCGCGAACAAGTTCATCCGAATCGGCGGCGAGGACATCGGGACGAAGGCGGGCGTGAACAACAACGTGAAGAAGTGCTTCGCGGGCGACATTCGGCGAATCGTGATGTGGGACCGCGCGCTTTCGTCGAACGAACTCGTCGAGGCCGCGCTTGAGACGTCGTCCCTCTTCAAGATCGGATACGATGACGGGAAGAGCGGCGAGTTCGGACTTCCGGACGAAATCGCGAAGCCGTACGACGTCGACCGCGCGCCGTTCCGCGAAATGCCGCAGTCGCTGACGGCGGAGCGTCCGGTGGCGGAGCTGTCGTTCACGCCGCGCTCGGTTGCCGCGGCGGCGTTGGGGCACATGCTGCGTGTCAAGGCGGCTGACGGCCCTGCCGGCTCCACGCGCCTGAAGACGACGGTGAACGGGCACGTGGCGGACGTTATGACGCTGACGCCGGGCGCGGAGAAGTGGGCGTACGTGAAGCCCGGATGGCTGAAGGCGGGGGCGAACGAGATCCGGATCGAGCGACTGGCGCAGAGCAGCACGGCGGCGGCGTTCAACTTCGACGTCGTGGAGATGTCCGGGTCCTGGCAGGTGAGCGAGACGGGGAACGGCAACAACGACATGTCGGTCGAGAACAGCGTGCCGACGACGTTCTACGTCGGCGACTGGAATTTCAGCGGGATGCAGCGCGGCGTGGTGACTGGCTATTCGACAGTCAGGCAGCGCTTCTGGATGCCGCCGGCGCTGGCGCGGCGCCATGCGTTCGCCTATTCCGGCGTCTGCACGTCGGTCGAGGCGCACGAGGCAAGTTACCTGAAGCTGACGAACTCCGTGGAGAACGGCGGACTGGGCCTGCCATATGGGAAATGGCCGCTGACGTTCGCGGTGAACGGGGAGACGTACCTTGAATCGAAGTGCATTGGAAAAGGCGAGGGCTGGTCGTTCACGATACCGAAGGGCGCGCTGAACGCCGGATGGAACGAGATCTCCACGACGCTGGACGTCCAGGGCGTCACCTGCTGGAGCTGCTTCGACTACTTCCGCCTCTCCATCGTCCCCAATCCGTCCGGCACCCTGCTCATGCTGCGCTAGCGCGTTTCCTCCTGTTGCGGTCGCGCAGGAGCGCGTCCCTCCCCCGCGCGTCCGGCGGGGGCAGGACTTTTCGCGGCGTTCTTGTGCCACCGTGCCGGGATTTGATAGAATGTGCGCCGTTCGTCCCGAAGGGTGTCCGACGGGGAACTGGTTGCAAGTCAATGCGATAGACAGAAAAAGGGTACAAAAGGAAAATGAAGACAAGCATCGCCCTCGCCTCCGCGGCCGTCGCCGCGGTCTTCGCCGGCTGCGGGCCCGCCAAGCCCGAGCTGCACGTCTACACGTGGACCGACTACATCGCGCCGAGCGTCCTGCAGTCGTTCGAGGAGAAGTACAACTGCACCGTCGTCGTGGACACGTTCGACTCGAACGAGTCCATGTACGCGAAGCTCAAGGCCGGGGCCACCGGGTACGACGTGATAATGCCCAGCTCCTACCAGATCGGCACGATGGCGAAGGAGGGCATGATCCTGAAGCTCGACCATTCGAAGCTGCCCAACGTGAAGAAGAACTTCGACAAACGCTTCACCTCGCAGATCATCGACGCCGAGTTCACCTACAACGTCCCGTACGCCGTCACCTACACCGGTTTCGCGTACGTCAAGGACAAGATTCCCGCCGGGGCGGACGTCAACAGCTGGGCGGTTCTCGGCAACGCCGCGCTCAAGGGCCGCGTCTCCCTGCTGGACGACCAGCGCGAGGTCATCGGCGCGGGGCTCATGTATCTCGGCTACTCGATCAACTCCACGAACGCGGACGAGATCGCAAAGGCGGTCGACCAGGTGCTGAAGTGGAAGGTGAACGTCCGCAAGTTCGACGCCGAGAGCTACAAGACCGAAGTCGCCTCAGGCGCGATTTCGCTTGGACACGGCTACTCCACCGACACGACGCAGGTCATAGTCGGCGACGAGGAGGCCGGCGCCAAGCCGCGTCCGGACATCGGCTTCGCCCTGCCGAAGGAGGGCTACACGATTGCGTTCGACGAAATGGTGATCTCTTCCGCCTCGAAGCAGGTCGACCTTGCGTACGCCTTCATGGACTTCGTGTACGACGCGGCCGTTGCGAAGGAGAACATGGAGTACATCTGCGGCCCGTCGCCCGTCGCGCCCGCGATCGCCGCGCTCGACGAGGACTACCGCAAGACCATCATCCTGGACGACGCCACGCTTAAGCGCGGCCAGGTGCTCAAAGGCTTCGACGACCGGCCGGCGGTGATGGAGCTCTACAACAAGGCCTGGGACCGCGTCAAGGCGGGCGAATAGGCAAAAGCGGCATGAACGTCTTCACCACGTTGAGAGTCGCCGTCCGGGCGATATGGAGGAACAAGACGCGCTCGTTCCTCACGATGCTCGGAATCATCTTCGGAATCGCCGCCGTCATCGTCGTGCTTGCGATCGGGAAGGGCGCGAGCGCCAACATGGTGGCGGAGATCTCGAAGATGGGCGACAACGTGGTGATGATCTTCAGCGAGCAGCGCCACGCCGCCGGCGGAGTGCACGGCGGCGCCGGCGAGGGGCAGTCGCTAACGACGTTGGACGGACTGGCGATACGGCACGAACTGGCGCATCTGGTGAAGGCCGAATCGCCGGAAGTCAGGACGTCGATGCAGATCGTCTACCAGGACAAGAACTGGAACACGACGGTCTACGGCTGCTCCACTGAATTCCCCACGATCCGCAACTGGCAGGTTTCGGAGGGCGCGTTCTTCTCCGAGCAGGAGGAGCGGCAGAGCGCCCGCGTGTGCGTCCTGGGCAAGACGGTCGTGGACAACGTGTTCAACGGCGCTGACCCATGCGGCAGGACGCTGCGCATCGGGAACATGCCGTTTCGCGTCAAGGGCGTGATGGAGACGAAGGGCGTCGGCGGAATGGGGCAGGACCAGGACGACGCGGTGCTCGTCCCGTACACCACCTGCAAGCGCGTCCTGCAGGCGTCGAAGTTCCCGGACAACGTCCGCCAGATCAAGCTCTCCCTCTATTCGATGAGCCAGATAGACGAGGCGAAGCGCGAAATCGCCGCGCTTCTGCGCCAGCGCCACAGGCTGGGCGCGAACTCCGACGACGACTTCAGGATCATCGACATGGCCGAAATCACGTCGACGATGAGCGGCGTCTCGAACACCATGACCGTGCTTCTGGCCGCCGTGGCGGCGATTTCGCTTCTCGTCGGCGGCATTGGCATCATGAACATCATGCTCGTCTCCGTGACGGAGCGCATACGCGAGATCGGGCTTCGCATGGCGATCGGGGCGACGCCCGTGAACATCATGGGCCAGTTCATGCTGGAGGCCGTCCTCCTTTCCACCGTCGGCGGCGGAATAGGCGTCGCAATCGGCGTGG
Source organism: uncultured Lentisphaeraceae bacterium (assembly GCA_964386385.1). GTDB lineage: Bacteria > Verrucomicrobiota > Kiritimatiellia > RFP12 > UBA1067 > RUG572. The sequence continues at coordinate 32,876 of CAYLRN010000012.1, forward strand.
GCGGGGCCCAGACGATCGGCGACTGGCTGGGATGGCCGATTCTCGTGGAGATGACGTCCACCGCCGTGGCGTTCTTCTTCTCGGCGTTCGTGGGAATGTTCTTCGGATTCTACCCTGCCTGGCGCGCGAGCCACCTCAACCCGATCGACTGCCTCCGCTACGAATGACATGGGGGCTGGGGGGACGCCCCTGCGCCACGTTTTTTGCAATTTGCGTCTTTCACGTTTGGGCGTTTCCTCGTTCAGCGCCGACCGACTTCGTGCGCGAGGCGGTCGAGATCGCGTTGCGTCGGATTGGCCCCCTCGCCCGCGACAGACGGCGTCTGCCATCCGTTTGGCTCGTCGTTGCAGGTGAAGTCGTAGAACGTCGCCGGCGACCACTGTCCCTTGGCATCCATCAGGAACGCAAAGTTCTTGAGGTGGTCGTCGCGATTGTGTCCCAGGGCATGGTTTGCCATAGCATATGAGCGCTATCAATGGAAAATGTCGTTATCGGCAATATCATGCCGTTAAACAACGGCATCCTGTTTCTAGCGTCCGATTTTGGATGTTGCACTGAAAACGGGAATGCGCCATTTGAAAGGTGCAGTCGCATTTCACCACCCCTACACGAGTTTGCAAACTCGTGTAGGGATTGCATGGTCATCGGCATGAACTGCACACAGGCAAATCGAAATCCTCCGTTCTGTCGCCAACCCTGTGGAAGGCACAGATTGGGCAGAATCCCTCCGATGCGCCGTCACCTTTTTTCGGCAAAATGCTATAATGTGCGGCATGAGACAGGAGCAGATACCATACGGCGTGAAGGACTTCGGGCGGATTCGCATGGAGGGGCGCTACTACGTGGACAAGACCGCGTACATCCGCGAACTCGAGAGGCGCGCGGACTTCCTCTTCTTCGTGCGGCCGAGGCGGTTCGGCAAGTCGCTCCTCTGCGAGACGCTGCGCTGCTACTACGACGTCGCGGAGAAGGGGAACTTCGAGCGTCTCTTCGGAGGACTCGACATCGGGCGGAATCCGACCGGTCTTCAGAACCGCTTTGTCGTCCTGCCGCTCGACTTCTCGCTCGTCAACAAGTACTACGCGCCGACGTGGGCGGACAAGTTCGAGCAGTACATGGACATCGCGATGAGGAACGTCATCGACGGTCACCGCGAACTGCTCGCGCAGGTGACCGACGTTGACGCCCTGCTGCGCATCCCCGGCGCCGGCGCGAAGTTCGACGCGCTCGCCCCGCTCGTCCACCGCCTCGGCCTCGGCGTCTACGTGATCGTGGACGAGTACGACAACTTCACGAACGAGATCGTCTCCACGGCGGGGAAGGACCCCTACAAGGAGATCACGCACGGCACGGGCTTCTACCGCGGGTGGTTCAAGCAGTTCAAGGCGACGTGCGACCGCATCTTCATGACGGGCGTCTCGCCCGTGACGATGGACGACCTCACGAGCGGCTTCAACATCGCGACGAACATCTCGCAGTCCGCGGAGTTCAACGCGATGGTCGGCTTCACCGCCGACGAGACGCGCCGCCTCTTCGAGGACTTCCAGGGGGCGGGCAGGTTCACGGACGCGGCGGGGCCGCACCTCGCGACGGTCAAGGCGTGGTACGACAGCTACTGCTTCGCGGAGGAGCGCGTCGGGAGCGAGATGCTCTACAACTGCGACATGGCTCTCTACTACCTCGGAGAGCTCGTGGCCTCCGGACATCCGCCGCGCAAACTCATCGACGCGAACATCCGGAGCGACTGGAAGAAGCTCTCGGCGATTCTCGCCGCGCAGCGCCACGCGGAGACGTTCGACGGCGTCCTGCCGCTCACGGAGGAGCTGGCCGACAGGGGCGAGGTCTCCTTCGCGCTCGTGGACAGCTTCCCGATAGAGGGGATTCTCAAGGAGGAGAACTTCAAGTCGCTCTACTACTACTACGGAATCGTCACCATGTCGCGCTTCGTGCGCGGCGACCTCCAGTTCCGCGTCCCGAACGAGTGCGTCCGGCGGCAGATCTTCGACTACATGCGCGACGAGTACGCGAAGCGCCCGAACGCCGTCGACACGTCCGAGTTCATCGCGCGGTTCAACGCGTTCGCGTGGGACGGCGACTGGAAGGGCTTCCTCTCGTACCTCGCGGAGAAGTACCGCGACAACGGCTCGCCCCGCGACGGCATATGCGGCGAGGCGCGGATCAACGGCTACCTCCGCGCGTACCTCACGATGAAGAGCGTCTACATGGTGAAGCCGGAACTCTCGCATCCGTGCGGGTACTCGGACTACGCGCTCTTCCCCGACAGGACGCTGCCCGAGGGCTCCGTCCCGGAGCGCAGCTACGTGATCGAGATGAAGCACTCGCCCGCCGGCGCCTCAGACGCCGACGTCGCGGCGAGGCACGAGGAGGCCGTGGCGCAGCTGAGGCGCTACGCCGCGGACCCGAACCTGCCCGCGCTCGCCGGCGGCACGCCCGTCAGGTTCATCTGCTACGAGTTCCGCGGCCGCGAGCTCGTCCGCCTCGAGGAGCTTGCGGACCTGGCGATCGGCTGATGCCGAATGCGTGCGGCGCAGTGTTGAATTGCCGCATGGGCTGTGGTAGAATGGCGGCATGAAATTTCGCCTTGAATGCGCATTGAATCAGGAAGGAGACCTTTAATGGACGTTTCGCGTTTTGCACACCCGGTGTTCGTGGTGGCGATGGACAACGAGGCACAGGCCGTGGAGAGCGCCCTGGAAGGGGAAGTGACGGAAAGGACGATGTTCGGGCGGCGCGTGGCGTCCGTCGTCTTCAGGGGCGTCCCGGTGGACGTCGTGACGGCGGGCGTAGGCAAGTCGAACGCCGCGGCCGCCACGCAGCTGGCGCTTTCGCTGGGCGCGGACATTGTGGTCAACGCCGGCGTCGCGGGCGGGCTTCTCCAGGAGATGGCGGTCGGCGACGTCTACCGCGTCTCCGCCGCCGTGCAGTACGATTTCGACCTGTCGGCGATAAACGGGACTGATGTCGGCACGCTGAACGAGTGCGACGAACGCGAGTTCCCGCTTCTCGATTTCGGCGACTTGCCGTCGGCCGTCCTAGGCACGGGCGACAGGTTCAACGACAGCGAGGAGGACTTCCGCTTCCTCGTCGACGACGTGGAGGCTGCGCTGCGAGACATGGAGGGCGCCGCCGTCGCGCACGTGGCCGCCCGCGCCGGCGTCCCCTGCGCCTCGTACAAGTCCGTCTCGGACGTCCACGGCGGCGGCTCCACCGCAGAACAGTATCTTGAAAACCTGTCCGTTGCGCTGGAGGCGCTTGTGGACGCGACGCCGCGCGTCCTTGCGGACCTGCTTTTCGCAGAATGACATGGTGACACGGAAGGAGAATGGAATGGAGCTCATCGCCAGTTTTCAGGTCGACCACACGAAGATCGTCCCCGGCATATACGTGTCCCGCGTGGACGCGATATGCGACGGCTACGCGACGACGTTCGACGTCCGCATGAAGCGTCCGAACGTCGAGCCGGCAATCCATCCCAACGCGATGCACACGATCGAGCACGTGGTGGCGACGTTCCTGCGCAACGACTCCGAATGGAAGGACTGCATCGTCTACTGGGGGCCGATGGGATGCCTGACCGGCAGTTACCTCATCGTCAAGGGGCGTCCGACGCCGCAGGAGATATACCCGCTCGTCCTGCGCGCATTCGAGCATCTTGCGGAATACGACGGCGAAGTGCCAGGCGCGACGCCGGTCAACTGCGGCAACTTCCTCCTTCACGACCTGCCGATGGCGAAGTACGAGGCGGAGAGGTTTCTTGAATGCATCAGGAAGTCGCCGTGCTTCGAGTATCCGACGGCGGAGCGGCCCCTCACCGAGAAGGGCATGATGTTCCACGATTCGTGAAGGACGCGGGGATGACGCCGTTTTCATCGGATGCCGCCATCGGACGGCGCGGCTTCGTCGCGGGCGCCGCCGCGGCGGCGTTCGCCATCTCTTCGCCGCTGTCCGCCTTTTCCGCGCCGTCTGCGCGGCGGCCGCGCCTGGCGTTCCAGGTCTATGGAATCCGCGACCTGTGCGCGCGCGATTTCCCGGCCGCGCTCAAGGCCGCGAGGGGGCTTGGGTACGAGGGTGTGGAGACGGGACGCTTCTACGGACGCTCCGCGCGCGAGCTCGGCGCGCTTGTCCGCGACGCCGGGCTTGATCTCGTCGCTCTCCAGCTCTATCCCCACGCGCTCACCGAGCCGCAGCTGCGCGACACGATCCGCTTCTGCCACGAATGCGGGTGCAGGCGCGTCAACACGGCCTGGTTCAAGGCGGGTGCGGAGAACGAGAACGACTGGCAGCTCGTCGTCAACGTCCTGAACCACGCGGCGGAAGTGTGCGCCGGCGAGGGAATCGAAATCGGCTACCACAATCACGGCCAGGAGTTCCGCGTCTCGTTTGGCGGGAAATCCGCGCTGGCGTGGATGTACGGGCGCTTTTCGCAGAAGGTCAGGCAGGAGTTCGACCCCGGATGGTGCGTCGTTGCGGGGGGCGATCCGCTTGAGTGGATTGCGGCGCATCCGGGGCGCAATCCGACTGTTCACGTCATGCCGGCGATCGCGGAGGCGACGGGCGGCGTATCCGATTCGCCAGGCCGGTATCGCCCGGGCGAATGCGGCGTCGGCGGGAAGTGGGACCGGGCGGACTGGAGGGCGATCCTCCCCGCGCTGCGCGACGACGGCGTGGAGTGGCTTGTCGTCAAGCCGACGGCGTTTCCCGGTTCGATGGCGGATCTGGCCGCAAGCGCGCGTTTCGTCGCGTCCTGTCTGTGAAAACCGGGTTCGGCTTCGACGCACTTCACTTTAACGCACTGAACTGAAAGGGAATGGAAATGAAGAAAGCGGCTTTGGCTCTTGCGTGCGCGCTTGCGGCGGCAGGATTCGGCGCGATGCGTCCGACTCCCGAATACCTGAAGAGGGCGACGGTCTACCAGGTGGTGCTGCGCAACTTCACTCGCGACGGCAATTTCAGGGCGGCGACGGAGATGCTCGACCACGTGCGGAGCATCGGCGTCGACGTCGTCTACCTAACGCCGTTCGTGGAGATGGACTGCGACATGGACGAGTCCGGCTGGTCCGAGCGCCAGAAGAAGAGCGGCTTCGGCTCGCCGAAGAACGCATACCGCATTTCGAACTACGACAGGATCGACCCAGAATACGGCAAGGACGCAGACTTCAAGGCGTTCAACGACAGGGCGCACGCCCTCGGCATGAAGGTCTACATGGATCTCGTCTACCTCCACTGCGGACCGAACAACGTGCTCAAGGACATGTTCCCCGACGCCTTCCAGAAGAACCCCGACGGCACGGTGAAGACGACCATCTGGCACTTCCCGTACGTGAACTTCAAGTCGCCGGGAGTCCGCAAGTACCTGATCGACTCCATGCTCCATTGGATGCGCCTTGGCTGCGACGGCTTCCGCTGCGACGTGGGCGACCTGGTGCCGCTCGACTTCTGGGTCGAGGCCGTCACGGCCTGCCAGAAGGTCAATCCCGAACTCGTGATGATCAACGAGGGGACGCGGCCGGACTATCTTGAAAAGGCGTTCGACGCCTGCTACGCCTGGCCGTGGAGCTTTTCGATCCGCAACTTCCTGACGCCCGGCCTTCCGGGGCAGAAGAACGCGAAGTTCAAGACGCTTGACAAGAAGATGCCGGGCGTCCGCGACTACGAGGCGAAGATTCCGAAGGATTCGCTCATGTTCTGCTTCATGGACAACCACGACTCGGCGAACGACGACTGGGACGACCGCTTCGACCGCGTCCATCCCGTCGAGGCCGGCAACGCCGCGTTCGTCCTCACGTTCCTGCGCCGCGGACTGCCGCTCGTCTTCAACGGCAACGAGATTGCGGACAACGCGCGCAACTCCTTCTTCGCCCCCGTCGAGCATCCCGCCCGCGCCTACAAGACGATCGACTGGGCGCGCGCCGTGCAGCCCGCAGGACAGAAGCGCCTCGCGCTCATCCGCGCGCTCGCGAAGCTCCACCACGACGACCCCGTCTTCTACGACGGCGACATGACGTGGGTGACGGCGGGCGAGGCGAAGGGCGCGATCGCGTTCGTGCGCAGCCATGGCGGCCGCAGGGTGTTCGTGACGGCGAACCTCACGCCGAACGCGGTCGAGTTCACGCCTGAGGGCGTTTCGTTCGCGGAAGGCGGCAAGACCGTCCTCTCCGAAGGCGCGAAGGTCGCCGGCGGCGCGGTCAACCTGGCGCCGTACGGCCATCTCGTCCGCGAATGCCGATAGCCGCGCAATTTGCCCTCTGCCGCGTACTTGTGGTATACTTGACCGCGTAATTTACGAATCACCACAGGAGTAGCCAAAGATGTTCAAGCCCGTTTCGAACAAAGCCCAGTTCCCCCGGATGGAGGAGGAAATCCTCGCGTATTGGGCCGAGGGCGAGATTTTCAGGAAGTCGCTTGCGCGAAACGAGGGCCATGAACGCTACCGCTTCTACGACGGCCCGCCCTTCGCCACGGGCCTTCCTCACTACGGCCACCTCCTCGCCGGCACGATCAAGGACATCGTGCCGCGTTACCAGACGATGCGCGGCAAGTACGTGGAGCGCCGGTTCGGATGGGATACGCACGGACTTCCGATCGAGGCCCTGGCGCAGGACGCGCTCGGCGTCGCCGGCGTCCCCGAAATCAGGAAGCTCGGCGTCGACGCTTTCAACGAGCAGTGCCGCTCGATGGTGCTCAAGTACGTCGGCGAATGGCGCAAGACCGTCACGCGCATGGGCCGCTGGGTCGACTTCGACAACGACTACAAGACCATGGACCCGGAGTTCATGGAGACTATCTGGTGGGTGTTCAAGCAGCTCTGGGACCAGGGGCGCGTCTACAGGAGCCACCGCATCATGCCCTACTCTTGGAAGCTGTCGACGCCGCTCTCCAACTTCGAGGCCGGCTCGAACTACAAGGACGTCCAGGCGCAGACCGTCACCGTCCGCACGCGGGCGCTCTCCGCCGAGAGCGAGGCGATGAGGGGGCTTCTCGCCGCCGAGCCTGTCGTCTATCTTCTCATCTGGACGACGACGCCGTGGACGCTTCCCGAAAACCTGATGATGTGCGCGGGCGCGTCGATCGACTACGTCGCCGTGCGCGACCTGACGGACGCGGCGCGTCCGGTCTACGTCCTCGCCGAAAAGCGCCTTTCCCACGTCTTCAGGAAGCCGGAGCAGTACGAGGTCCTCCTCTCCTGCAAGGGCGACGCGCTCAAGGGCATGGCCTACGAGCCGATCTTCCCGTACTACGCGGACAAGGCGGACGAGGGCGCGTTCCGCGTGCTGAACGACGACTACGTCACGACCGACGACGGCGTCGGCATCGTCCACATCGCCCCCGCCTACGGAGAGGACGACTTCCGCGTCTGCAAGGAGGCCGGACTCAAGGCGTTCGTCGATCCGCTGGACACGAGCTGCAACTTCACGGACGAGATTCCCGAATACGCCGGCCGCTTCTGCATGGACTGCGACAGGGACATCATCAAGCGCCTGAAAATCGAGGGCAAGCTCGTCCACCAGGCCACGATGGTCCACGCCTACCCGTTCTGCGACCGGACGGACACGCCGCTCGTCTACCGCGCGATCGACGCCTGGTACGTGCGCGTAGAGGACCTCCACGACAGGCTCGCCGCCAACAACGCCAAGGCCCACTGGACGCCGGACTACGTCGGCGAGAAGCGCTTCGGCAACTGGCTCCGTGACGCGCGCGACTGGAACATCTCGCGCAACCGCTTCTGGGGCAGCTGCATCCCCGTCTGGGTCAACGACGACGACCCGTCGGACATGATCTGCGTCGGCTCCGTCGCCGAGCTGGAAGCCCTCTCCGGCGAGAAGGTGACCGACCTCCACAAGCACTTCGTCGACAAGGTCGTCATCCGCAGGGGCGGCAAGACCTACCACCGCACTCCGGAGGTTCTCGACTGCTGGTTCGAGTCCGGCTCCATGCCCTACGCCCAGCAGCACTACATGGGCGGCGCCGGCGGACGCCCCGACATCGCCGGCTTCGCGGACTACTTCCCCGCCGACTTCATCGCCGAGGGGCTTGACCAGACGCGCGGATGGTTCTACACGCTCATGCTTCTCGGGACGATGCTCTTCGGCGAGTCGCCGTACAGGAACGTCGTCGTCAACGGACTCGTCCTCGCCGAGGACGGAAAGAAGATGTCCAAGCGCCTGAAGAACTACCCCGACCCCAACCTGATGCTGAACACGTACGGCGCCGACGCGATCCGCCTCTACATGATCTACTCGCCCGTCGTACGCGCCGAGAACCTCAAGTTCTCCGAGAACGGCGTCAAGCAGATTCTCCGCGATTTGCTCATCCCGTGGTGGAACGCCTACTCGTTCTTCGTCACGTACGCGAACGTGGACGGCTTCGACGACGCGGAAGTCCAGACGCCCGCGAGCGACAACGTCCTCGACCGCTGGATCGTCTCGTCCCTCGAGACGCTCGTCGCCGACGTAGCGGAGGCGATGGACAACTACGACCTCCAGCGCTCCGTTCGTCCGTTCGTCGCGTTCATCGAGGACCTCACGAACTGGTACATCCGCCGCAGCCGCCGCCGGTTCTGGAAGAGCCAGAACGACGGCGACAAGCTCCACGCCTACCGGACGCTCCGCTACGTGCTCGTCCAGCTCTGCAAGGTGGCCGCGCCGTTTACGCCGTTCATCTCCGAGTCCATCTACCGCAACCTGCGCGGCGCGTCCGACCCCGAGTCCGTCCACCTGTGCGACTTCCCGACGGCCCGCGCCGGCGCGCGCGACCGCCGCCTCGAAGAGGAGATGGCCGCCGTCCAGGCGATTGTCAAACTCGGCCGCCAGCTGCGCGTTGACAACGACCTCAAGGTCCGCCAGCCGCTCGCAAAGATCTTCATCGCCGGCGTCAGGACCGACCTCGACGACCTCGTGCGCGACGAGCTGAACATCAAGACGGTCGAGTACGTCGCCGACGAGACGCAGCTCTGCGACGTCTCGTTCAAGGCGAACTTCAAGACGCTCGGAAGGAAGTGCGGACCGAAGATGAAGGCCGTCGCGGCCGCGATCGCCGCCATGACGTCGTTCGACGGCACGGCGACCGTCGAGGGCGTCGAGCTCTCCGCCGAGGACGTTCTCGTCACGCGCCGCCCGAAGGCCGGCATGGTCGTCGCGTCCGAAGGGGCGCTCGTCGTGGGGCTTGAGACCGCCCTCACGCCGGAGCTCGTGCAGGAGGGGCTTGCCCGCGAATTCGTGAGCCACGTCCAGTCCATGCGCAAGGAGGCCGACTTCGAGGTCACGCAGCGCATCGCCGTGACGGTGGAGGCCGATGGCGAGATGAAGGCCGCCCTGGACGCATTCGCCGACTACGTTAAGAACGAGACGCTGGCGACGACATTGGCGTTCGCCGCCGTGGACGCCGAGTCCGCGGACCTGAACGGCCACGCGACGAAGATCGCCGTCGCCAAGGCATGAGTCCATCCTGAAAGGAACTCCAGCCCATGCACGACCTCTCCCGCCGCTCGTTCGTCTCGTCCCTCGGCGTCTTCGCCGCGGCGGGCGCGATGAGCCGTCCGTTCCGCGCCCTCGCCGCGATGGCCGACGACGCGGCCGCGCCGCTGGGCGACTATTGGAACGCGCATCTGGACGAGGTGGCGCGGAAGGTGGACGCGCTTTCGGCCACGACCGCCGACGCCTTCTGGTTCATCACGGACCTCCACGTCTCCGCAAACAAGATGCAGAGCGGGAAGGCGATTGCCGAGCTGACTAGGCGGACGAAGGTCGCGAAGACGCTCTGCGGCGGCGACATGCCGGAGGCGTTCGCCTCGCAGTTCAAGTCCGACAAGGCAGGCGTCGACTTCGCGGTGGACGCCTACCGCCTCTTCTGGGTCGACCCCATCGAACGCGCCGGCGGCAAGGTCTACACCGCGAAGGGCAACCACGACTTCACCATCCGCCACGATCCGACCAGCCCGCATGGCCACACCTACTCCGGCGTCGAGGCGCGCAAGGCCGTCATGGGCTCGCAGGCGTCCCGAACGGTCGTCGCCAATCCCGACGACCCGGAGGCCTGCTACTACTACTTCGACAACCCGAACGCGAAGATCCGCTACGTCGTGGCGGACACGACCGATACCATCGACCCGCGCCGCAGGTTCTGGGCGGTCGTCTACGGAATGCACGAGAGGCAGCTTCTCTGGCTGGCCGAAAAGGCGTTCTCCACGATTCCCGCCGGCTGGTCCGCCGTCGTCATGCACCACATCCCCCTCACGGGATGTGTCGGCTACGAGAACGAGACCGCGCTCTTCGCGCCGTTCCGCGAACTGATGGAGGCCTACCAGAACCGCGGCCGGACGACGCTGTGCGGACACGTCTTCGACTTCGCGGACGCGAAGGGGCGGATTCTTCTCGACGTCACCGGACACTACCACGCCGAGCGCCAGACCTTCCAGAAGGGCATCCTCCACGTCACCGAGCCGTGCGACGCCGCCTACGGCGACTACATAAACGGTTCTCCGCTGTGCGGGGCGCTGCCGCAGAAGAGGGCCGGCACTGTCCATGAGCAGACGTTCGACGCCGTCCATCTCGACCCCGCGCGCGACATGGTCCACTTCACCCGCGTGGGCGGCGGACAGGACCGCGCGATCCACCTGAAGCCCATTGCGGTGAAGGCGGATTCAACGTTCGCGTTTTCGCCCTCCATGCTGTCCGGCTCCGCGCTGTCGGGTCCCGTCAAGTGGGGCTGCTACGACGCCGACCGCATTGTGAAGACTCCGAATCCGAGGAACAGGTACAGCCCGTTCATCGGCTACGCGAACGACTTGGCGACGATTTCCCCGGAGGGCGTCCTGACGGCGCGCAGGCCGGGCGAGATCATGGTCGTCGCGTTGGACGCGAAGCTGAACAAGGAGATTTTCCCGGTCACCATCGCGTGACCCGACGGCCGGCCGCCGCCGCGCGGACGGCACGGAAGACGAACGCAGACAAAGAGGAAGGAACAGGACGATGGACGTTTCACGTAGGTTCTTCATCGCCGGCGCGACGGCATTCGGCGCGTTCGGCGGCAACCGCTTTTTCACCGCCTCGGCGGCCTCCGTCCCGACCGGGAAGCCGCGCCTGGCTTTCGGCGTCGTGAGCGACATACACATCACGAAGGCCGGCTCCGGCGAGAAGCCCGAGGCGTGGGGCAACAACCTCACGTTCAAGAAGACGCTGAAGTGGTTTCGCTCGCAGGGCGTCGACGCCGTCATGGTCGTCGGCGACATGGCCGACAACGGCATGGTCGAGCAGATGCAGGCCGTAGCACAGGCGTGGTATTCCGTCTTCCCGAACGACAGGACTCCTTCTGGCCGCCCCGTCGAAAAGCTCTTCGTCATGGGCAACCACGACTACCACGGCTACCTCTACGGCGACCACGCCGCGAAGCTCTATCCGGACGAAAACGAGCGCAGAAAACACATACTCCGCGCCGACATGGCAGGCTGGTGGCGCAAGATCTTCAACGAGGACTATTCCCGCTTCTACCGCAAGGTCGTCAATGGCTACACCTTCCTCGGCGCCCACTGGGACGACGGCCGGGGGCCGGAGACGAAGTACGGGCGCGAGACGTTCGGCGTCGAACTGGGCGAGTTCCTTTCGAAGAACGGACGCGCCCTCAATTCCACCATGCCGTTCTTTTACTTCCAGCATCCGCATCCGAAGGACACCGTCTACGGCCCGTGGGCGTGGGGGCACGACCGCGGCCTTAGCACGAAGGAGCTCTCGAAGTTCCAGAACGCGATTGCTTTCTCCGGGCACTCCCACTACACGCTCACCGACGAGCGTTCCATCTGGCAGGGAGCCTTCACGTCCGTAGGCACCAGCTCCCTACGCTACACCGGAATGCCCTACAATTCCCGCCATCCGTTCGGGTACGAGAACACCACCACGGAGCAGGGGACGAAGGCGCAGACGCCGGCGGACATCGACGCGATGAAGACGATGGCGCGCTATTCCGCCGGCGACTGCAGGCAGGGAATGCTCTGGAAGGTCTACGACGACTGCATCGTCGTCCAGCGCCGCGAATTCCTGAGCGACATGGCCGTCGGCCCTGACTGGGTGATGCCGCTTCCCGCCGCCGAATCGAAGCCGTTCGCATTCGCCGAACACGCGAAGAAGACCGTCGCCCCCGAATTCCCGAAGGGCGCGAAGGTCGTCCTCGCAAAGGTCAAGGCGAAGACGCGCGCGACGAACGGGCATCCGTCCGTCGAGAAGGAGGCGTACAGGCTGACGTTCCCGGCCGCCCTCGCCGCGCCGGATGCCCGGCCGTTCGAGTACGAGATCGTGGCGATCGGCAAGGACGGGAAGACGGCCGCGTTTCACGTTGTCGCGGAAGGGTTCAACCACGCGCTCGGGCACAAGAGGGCGAAAGCCGATTCGTCGTGCGTAGTGTCCGTAGACCGGCTGCCGAAGGACATGGTCAAGTTCGAGGTGCGTCCGCTCGACTGCTTCTGGCGCAAGGGCGCCGCCCTTGTCGTCTCGGTCTGACGGAACTATGCAAACCATGGCTGCGGCGGAAAGAGCGGGAGTCTCCTTCAGGCACGTGCGGAAGGAATACGAGGCGGGACAGCCCCCCGCCGTGGCCGATTTCTCTCTCGACGTGAAGCCGGGCGAGTTCCTGGTGCTCGTCGGTCCCAGCGGCTGCGGGAAGTCCACCACCCTCCGCATGGTCGCGGGGCTTGAACTTCCCACGGCAGGGGAGATTTCGATTGGCGGACGGGACGTCACGCGCCTTCCGCCCAAGGACCGCGACATCGCGATGGTCTTCCAGAACTACGCCCTCTATCCGCACATGACCGTGGCGGAGAACATGGCGTTCGCGCTGAAGCTCCGGCACGTCGCGAAGGACGAGATCCGCCGCCGCGTCGCCGAGGCGGCGGAGGCGCTTGGGCTCGTCCCGTACCTTTCGCGTCTGCCGAAGGCGCTTTCGGGCGGACAGCGCCAGCGCGTCGCCCTCGGCCGCGCAATCGTCCGCGAACCCGCCGTCTTTCTCTTCGACGAGCCTCTCTCCAATCTCGACGCCAAGATGCGCGTGGAGATGCGCGCGGAGATAATACGCCTCCACCGCCGTCTCGGCGCGACGATGATCTACGTAACGCACGACCAGACGGAGGCGATGACGATGGGCCAGCGCATTGTCGTCATGAACGCCGGACGCGTACAGCAGGCCGCGCCGCCGCTCGAGGTCTACGACCGGCCGGCGAACCGCTTCGTCGCCTCGTTCATCGGCACTCCGCCCATGAACCTTCTCCCGCCCGGCGTCTACGACCTTGCGCGCACTGTCGGCGTTCGGCCGGAGCATCTGCGTTTCGAAAAACTGGCGGACGGCGAGGTGGGAAAGACCGGCCTCACCGCAGTCGTCGACCTCGTGGAGCATCTTGGCGCGGAGACGATCGTCCACGCCGCCATCGAGGGACGCGGAACGCCCGTCGTCGTCAGAGCGCCCGGCGCGCCCGCGATCGGACACGGCGACCGCCTCGCGCTCGCGCCGAACGAAAGCAAGGTGGTCTGTTTCGATGACTGAGCGTCTGGGCATATTCGGCGGGTCGTTCAACCCGATCCATCTCGGACACGTCGGCGTGGCCGAACGCGCCGCCGCCGAATGCGGCCTTTTGCGAGTGCTCGTCGTCCCGGCGAAGGTGAGCCCGTTCAAGACCGGCGAACCGCCGCCGCTGCCCGACGCCCTGCGCTGGCGTCTTGTGGAGGCGGCCTGCGCGGGGCATCCGCTTCTCGTCCCATGCGACGTCGAACTCCGGCGCGGCGGCGTGTCGTACGCCGTGGACACCGTCCGCGCGATTCGGGCGGACAACCCGGGCGCGGAGCTTTATTTCATCGTCGGCGAGGATTCCGTCGCCGGACTCCCCCGCTGGCGCGAATGGGAAACGCTTCGGACGCTCTGCCGATTCGTCTCCTTTCCACGGACACGCGAGTCGTCCACGGAAATACGCCGTCGCATGAAGGCGGGCGATTCGTACGGCGACCTCGTCCCTCCCGCCGTCGCGAAGATCCTCCGGGAGTTCGCCGCGGCCGGGCAGTCCGATGCTAGCGGATTTACAGATGGACAAACAGCAAAGGCGGTGTGACATGAAAAAAGGCGCTCTGATGGCATTGGCGCTGGCGGCTGCGGTCTGCGGCTTAGCCCAGTCGTCCGAAATCGCGAAGTTCGACCCGCGCATGGCGGTCGAGAAGGCCGTCGTCACGAACGGCGTCAAGTGGATCGACGGACGCTATCTGCCAATCGAGGGGCGGATGTTCGACGACGTGGACGCATACTACGACCGGCTGCCGTCCGGCGTGACGACGAACGTCAACGGCGGCGTCCGCTCCATGAAGCATCACACTGCCGGCCTCCAGTTCCGCTTCAGGACCGACTCGCGCAAGCTCGTCTTCAAGTGGATCCCGTGGAGCGCCGGCCTGGCGATGGACCACATGCCGGCGTCGGGCGTGAGCGGCATCGACGTCTACCGCCGCAATGCGTCCGGCAAATGGGAGTACGTGAAGACGGGCCGCATCCACGACGGCGTGAAGGGCGGAACGCTCACCCTCGACTGGTGGCCGGACTCGGACTGCCTTGTGAACCTTCCGCTCTACAACGGCGTGAAGTCGTTCACCCTCGGCATCGACGAGAAGGCGACTGTATCCGCGCCGACGCCCCGCGCAAGCGGCGTCGCCAAGCCGGTCGTCTTCTACGGCACCTCCATCACCCATGGCGGATGCGCCTCGCGCCCCGGCCTCGCGTTCGTCAACGTTGTCGGACGCAGGCTCGACGTCCCCGTCGTGAACCTGGGCTTCTCCGGCTCCGGCAAGATGGAACTTGAAATGAGCGAACACCTCGCCCGCATCGACGCCTCGTGCTACGTGCTGGACTGCCTCTGGAACATGAACGACAGCCTCGTCAGTGAACGCTACGAGCCGTTCATCCGCAACCTCCGCGCGAAACGCCCCGACGTTCCGATCGTCATGGCCGAGCAGTGCGACGTCTACTGCGGCGTGGCGAATGGAAAGGACAGGTTCATCCGCAGCCTCCACGACGCGCTCGTCGCCGAAGGGTGGAAGAATCTCGTCTATTTGCCGAAGGACAAGATGTACGCCGGCGACCGCGAGGGGACTGTCGACGGCTGCCACCCGAACGACTGGGGCATGATGTCGATGGCGGACTCCTTCTCCGCCGCCGTCGGCAAGGCCCTGAAGCTGCCGGGCGCCGGCGTGAACCCGAACCGCGTCCGCACACTCGCAAACGACTTCGTGGAAATCTGCCACTCCCCCGATCCGAAGAACGTCTACTGCTACACTCCTGGAATCTGCCGCCTCGATTCCGGCCGCCTCGTCGTGACATGCGACTTCGGCGGACCGGGCATGAAGGGCAAGACGGCCGGGCGGATATTCGTCTCCGACGACGGCGGAAAGTCCTGGCGCAAGACGGGCGAGTTCCCGATGTGCCATGCGCGTCCCTTCGTTGCGGGAGGTAGGCTCTACGTCCTCGGGCACAACGGCAACCTCGGCGTCCTCCGCTCCGACGACGGCGGCGAGACGTGGAGCGCGACGTCGTGGCTGACGCAGAAGCAGAGCTGGCACCAGTCCGCCTGCAACGTCTGGTACACGCGCGGCAACGTCTATCTCGTGATGGAGCGGACGATTCCCTCGCCCGACGGCCGCAACTTCGGCTGGGCCGTGAACCGCCTTGCGCCAACCCTCATGCGCGCGAAGGAGACGGACGACCTCACGAAGCGCGAAAGCTGGACGTTCGCGGAGTCGTTCTGCTTCGACGCCATCTTCGACGGAAAGCCGAACCCGGAGCTCGACCACTTCGGCATTCCCTGGTACGTCCCGTTCACGGAGTGGACGAAGGAGAACCCTCGTCCGCCCACCCAGCCCCGCTGGGCGCAGCCAATCGGCTGGCTTGAGACGAACGTCGTCCAGTTCAAGGACCCGAACCATGTCTGGTACGACCCGACGGGCCGCACGTTCCACCTCTTCATGCGCACGAACACGGCCGGCTCCGGCTACGGCGCGATGGCCAAGGTCGTCGAGCGGGACGACGGGACGATGAAGCTGGAACTGGAGACGGCGCCGTCCGGCCGCAAGATGCTCTTCATCCCGTTCCCCGGCGGGCAGATGCGCTTCCACGTCCTCTGGGACGAGAAGACGCAGCTCTACTGGCTTCTCTCCACGCAGGCGACCGACACGATGTGCCGCTTCGACCGCCTGCCGAGGGGCCGCTACAATCTGCCATACGACGAACGCCAGCGGATGCAGCTCTCGTTCTCCCGCAACATGATGGACTGGTGCTTCGCGGGACTCGTTGCCACCGGGCCGTCCCCCCGCGCGGCGCGCCACTACGCCTCGATGGCGTTCGACGGCGACGACCTCGTGATCGTCTCCCGGTCGGGTGACAAGGACGCGAAGTCCGCGCATGATGGGAACATGATAACCTTCCACCGCGTGTCGGACTTCCGCTCGCTGGTCTACTGACGAGGAGGACGACGACGTGAACGCTCGAATCTCAATCCTTGTCGCCCTTGCGGCCGCCATCTCAATTACGTTTGCGTCCCCGCGCGACGTGTACGAAGTGTGGGACGTGCCGCAGTCGGGGCTTCTGCGCCTCGCCGTGCCGGCGGACCTGCCGGGCTCCGGCGCGGGGCTTTCCGTCTCGCTTGACGGTACGCGCGTCGTCGCGCAGGAAATCGCGGACGCGGACGAATGCGTCGTGCGCGTCCCCGCGCCGCTCGTCGAAAAGGCGAAGACTGCGTCCCTGCGCGTCTCGATGGAGCGCACCGGCGGCGTCGCCCCGCGGCCGGTCTCCGTCTCCCGCCTCGTCGTCTCCAACGCGGCGTTCTCCGTCGCGTTCGACGAGACGGTCGGCGGCGGCTGGCCGAGCCGCCTTGTCTGGGCTTCGGGCAAGACGTGCGAGCGCATGACGTGGTTCGACCGCATCTACACGTCCGACAACAGCCAGGGCATGGGCGGGCAGTGGGGGCTGCGGACCGCCCGGAAGGGGAGCGTCCTCGACTTCGGCCGCGGGTCGATATTCCGCCAGGTCAGGACCGTCGCCGAGTTCGCCGGCGCGGACGGCCGCGTCTGCCCCGCCCATCCCCGCGCCATCTACGACTGGATCTTCTTCGAAGGCTCTGACGAATGGACGCTCGTTCGCATGGCGTTCGCGGAGGAAAGCCCCGCCACGTGGGAGCAGCTTCAGGCGGGTATTCCCGAATTCCCGTTCGGCATGTTCTCCGCCTACGCCGCGGACGGCGGCCGGACTCCGCTCGTTGGCGGCTTCCCCGCCGCCGGCGCCGCATCGTTGCGCCGCGTAGGAAGGGCGTGGAGCGCGTTCCACGACGGCCGTAGTTTCGCGGCGGTCTACTCCTCCGACAACTGCTGCTTCATGGACGTCAACCGGCGGATCGGCTACCTCCACGCCTCCAACCGCATTTCATACAACGCTCCGTGGTCCGGAGCGCCTGTCGCGCGCACCGCGTTCTTCCGCTTCGGCGAGGCGGACGTCCCCGAACGCGCGCTGGCCGTGGAACCGCCCGTGCGGAGCGCGGGAGGGATGCGCCGGCTCGACGTGCTGGCGGACGTGGACGCCGTGCGGCCGGGCGAGACGACGACGGAATGGACTGTCGGCGGAATCGACGTGCGCGTCGGCGTCCGCGAAGGCCGCCGCGCCGAAATCCGCTCCGTCCGCGCCGCAGGCGAACTCGTGGCCGTCGGCCCGCAGCCGCTTTTTGAAGCGGTCGTGGAGGAGGTGAAGACGGGGAGGCGGACGGAGCTCTCGTCCTCCGACGAGTGGGCGTCCGTCGCGGTGTCGTCCGACGCGGCGAACGGCGCGGAGATGGCGTGGACGTTCACTGCGCCGGCGAAGAACGCCGCGTGGACGAACCTGTCGGTCGTCGTCACGGCGCGCCCGGGCGCGGACGGCGCGGGGCTCGACTGGTCGTTCGCCGGCGCCACCGGCTCGGACGGCTTCGCCCTCTGCGAGGCGACTGTCGGCGCGCTTGAATTCCTCTCGACCGGAGCCGCGATGCGCGCGCTCTATCCCGGCAGCATGGGCAACGTCGTCGCGAACCCGTGCGCGGACGCCTGCTCGTTCCGCGGGAACTACTCCTCCATGCACTGCGTCATGCCGTGGGAGGCGGTCTGGAACGAGGCGAGCGGGAAGGGCTTCTACGTCGGCGCGCACGACCCGAAGGGCGGCGCGAAGGTCGTCGCGCTGACGGGCAGTTCCGCCCGGGCCGCGGTTCGCCTTGCCGTCACGCACCGCCTTTCGTGGGACGGCGCGCGGCCGGGCGCGAAGGGCGCGATGTCAGGGACGATCCACTGGCGTCCGCTGCGCGGCGACTGGTACGAGGCCGCTTGCGTCTATCGCGACTTCGTCCGCGAACGCGCCGCCTGGTATCCGAAGATGGGGCCGGAGGGCCGCGTCTCAACGCCGGCGTGGTTCAAGCGCCTCGGCTACGTCGTGCGCACGTACGGCCTTGCCGGGCAGGCGGAGCGCGATGTGAAGACGTGCATGGACTATCTCGGCGTTCCAGTGATGGCGCATTGGTACCACTGGCACCAGATCCCCTTCGACAACGACTATCCGCACTACTTCCCCGCTAAGCCCGGCTTCGAGGAGGGCGTGAAGCGCATCCAGTCGATGGGCGCCTACGCCGTGCCGTACACGAACGGACACATCTGGGACATGCACGACCGGGGCGCGGAGGACTGGCAGTTCTCGTCGGTCGGCGCGAAGGGCGCCTGCATGAAGCGCGACGGCACGTTCTACGAGGAGCGATACAGTACCGTCGAGACGAACGGCGAGCGGGTCGTCTTCGCGCCGATGTGCCCCGCCTCGCAGGTCTGGCGCGACAAGGTCGTGGAGAACTGCGACAAGGTCGTCAACGGCGCCGGGCTCAACGGCTACTACATGGACCAGGTCGGCGCGTTCGCGACAATCGACTGCCGCAACCCGGCGCATGGTCATCCCTTCGGCGGCGGAAGCTGGTGGCAGGAGGGCTATCGCCGCCTTCTCGCCGACGCGCGGGCGAAGTGCGGCGGGAAGGACGTCTTCTTCGCGACGGAGGGGAACGGCGAGCACACGTTCGACCAGATCGACGCATTCGTCTGCTGGCAGATCGAGGGCGGCGTTGACGTCGTGCCGGCGTTCGAGGTCTGCTACTCCGGCGCGGTGAACGTCTACTGCCGCTCCTACGTCGCCGCGAAGGGAAGCGGATGGCGGCAGATGCGCATGAAGTTCGCGAACGTCGTCGCGGACGGACATCTCATGGGCTGGATGCCGGCGGACTTCTGTCGCGAACCGAAGCTCAACGCCTATCTGCGCGAATGCGTCCGCTTCCGCCACCACAACGCGGAGTGGTTCTACAAGGGAGAGATGAGGCGTCCGCCGAAGCTGCTGGACGCCGTGCCGGAATGGGACGAGACGTGGGACATTTTCGGGCGGCAGCGTCCGACGCGGATGCCGATCGTCCAGACCGCCGCGCGCGCTCTTCTGGACTACGACTACGCGCCCGACGGGCGGCGGCTCTGGAAGACGGGGCGCGTCCGGAAGGCGGTCGTCTACTTCACGAACTTCTCGGACTGCGAGACGGCGACGGCTCGCGTGGCGATCGACTGGAACGATCTCGGCGTCGATCCGCGCCACGCGGTCTTTGCGAAGGTGGACGCGGAAGGGCGGCGGACGCCATTCTCGTTCGCGGAGCTGTCCGCGCCGATCGCGTTCGCGCCGGGAAGCTGCCTTGGAATCGAGATCGTGCCGTCGCCGGCGGCGGAAGAAAAAGTCAATCCGGGAGTTGAAGGGAAATGAACGGGAAGAGCGCATTATGGCTGGCCGTGACGGGAGTAGCCCTTGTCGCGGCCCTGGTCGTCTGTCTGTCGTGGAACGCGGCCTCGGACGCCGCCGGGACAGCTGAAACGCCGGCCGGCGAATCCGCCGGCGCGACGGTGGAGGCGGCGAGGAAATCCGCGAAGAGGAAGACCAAGGCGACCGCGCCGGCGGCGAAGGGCGCGATGTCGCCAAAGGTCGTCTTCGAGGACGAGGCGGACGACGCGCCCGCGCCCACGGCGGAGGAGATTTCCGAGGCCGAGGAGGAGAGGCTGGTGGACGCTTTCGACGCCCTCACCGACAAGTGGATGGAGCCGTCCTCGAACGGCGTGTCGATGGCGGACGTGAAGCGCTTCAGCGACCAGTTCCGGAAAGTGCCCATGTCGCGCAGGGACGAATGCCTCCACCGCGCATTGAACCTGGTGCCTGACGAGAACGTGATGCTGCTTGCCGGCATTCTGATGGACAAGTCGTACGGCGCGGAGATCCTTGACATCGTCTACGGCGACGTCCTCAACCGCTCCGAGGAGGTCAAGAAGCCGATTCTCCAGCAGATCTTCAAGGACAAGACGCATCCCTGCTGGGCGGACACCGCGTGGATCCTCGACGTCACGGACGAACTTCCGAAGCGCGGAAACGCCGCTTCGGCCACTGCGAAAGAAGGAGGAGAAGACAATGGCGGCGAAAACGAAACGGCTGATTGAAGTCCTGCTCGTAGAGTGCGAGATGACCGGCGTCCCCGAAAAGCGGCTGCTGAAGAGCCGCAACCTCGGCGTCGTCGACATGATATGGCCGCGCGCCGGCATCGCGAAGCGCTCCGCCGCGCGCGAGATCGTCTTCGCGAAGGGCAAGGCCGACTTCACGGGCGAGCCGTGGGCGAAGCGCGTCCTCTTCCGCGAGGAGGTTGAGGGCCACACCGCGCTTGCGGTTTCGATAACCGAGCCCGTCACCCTGCAGAAGATCCGCAGGTTCGTGCGTCTGACGATGAAGTACGCGCTCAAGCAGGGCGCGGACATGGCGGAGCACGCGCTTGTGGGATATGGCGACATAGCGTCCGCGCCCGTCGACGCGCTTGCGGCGATGGCGGGGGAGAAGGATGCGCCGAAGTCAATCGCCCAGGGCGTCTTCGACGTTCCGCATCTGCCGGTGGCCGACCAGGAGGTCTACCTGGCCGTGCCGCTGTTCCGTCCGGGCGTCCACACGCGGCAGATTGGCGCGATGACGCTGATCGTCCGCGGCTAGCGTCCGGCGGCGCGAGACCATGGATTCACGGACATGAGAGGTGCATGGAAGATGAAGACGCAGCATCGCATTCGATTCGCCGCCGGCCTGTCGCTGGCGCTGCTTTTCGCGGCTGGCTGCCGGGCATGGGACTTCATGGCAAAGTGCCCGGTCGTCCAGATGGTCACGCATGAGACCGGACAGGCGGTGGACATGGCGTCGGAGCCGTTCCGGCAGCTTTCGGTCATGAGCTGGAACCTTCGCGCCGGCCTTGGCATGGACGGCGTCCGCGACATATCCCGCGCGGGCGAGGTCATCCGCCGCGAGAACCCCGACGTCGTCGCGCTGCAGGAGATCGACCGGAAGACCGGACGTTCGCAGGGCGTGGACCAGCTTGCGCGGCTTGCGGAGATCACGGGGCTTCACGCGACGTGGTGCAAGACGATCGACTTCGACGGCGGCGAATACGGCATCGCCCTCCTGTCCCGCGAAGCGCCGCTGCGCGTCCGGCGCATTCCCCTGCCGGGCGGCGGCGAGCCGCGAATGCTGCTTCTGGCCGAGTTCCAGCGGCAGTGGGTCGGCGTCACGCATCTGCCGCTTGGGGAGAAGGACCGGCTTGAGTGTGTCCACGTCCTGCGCGGCGCACTCGACCCGGATAAGCCGCTCTTTCTCGCGGGCGACTGGAACGACGTGCCGGGGAGTCCGCTTCTCGAGAAGATCCGCCTTCCGTTCGCCATCCTCTCCGGCTTCGACGCCACGTTCCCGTCGGACGCCCCCGACCGCTGCCTCGACTACGTCGCCGTCACGCGCCGCCATCGCGCGCGCTACGAGCACGTCGAGCGGAAGGTCCTGCCGGAAAGCGTCATCTCCGACCACCGCCCCGTCTGGGTGAAGGTCCGCTGACTGCGACGTCCTCCCGATTGAAAAACACCCTCCAACTGCGCGGCGGAAGAAATCCGCCGCCTTTTTTGCTATAATCGTCGTCATGAAACAGACAAGTCTTTTGGGAATCGCATTCGCCGCGTTCTTCGCCGGCGTGGAGACTGCCGGCGCGGCGACGTCGGTCTCGCTGAACGGACCGTGGAAATTCGCGAAGGAGCCGGAGAAGGCGTCGTTCGCGGCGGCGGACCCGGCGTTCGACGCCGCCGGGTGGCAGACCGTGGAGGTGCCGCACGACTGGGCCATCTCCGGTCCGTTCGATCCGGAGGCCGACGGCGGTTCCGGCAAGCTTCCATGGCGCGGCAAGGGCTGGTATCGCAGGACGTTCACGCTGACGCGCGAGCAGGTCGCCGCAGCCCGGGCGGGCGACGCTCTCTGGATTGAGTTCGATGGTGTGATGGCCAGCCCGAAGGTCTATGTCAACGGCCGTCTTGCCGGCGGATGGGACTACGGCTACATGGGCTTCCGCGTTGACGCGGCGCCGTTCGTCAAGGAGGGCGACAACGTCCTCGCCGTCCATGCCGACACGCGCGACCACCGTTCGCGCTGGTATCCCGGCGCCGGAATCTACCGCGCCGTCCGCCTCGTCTCCGCCCCCGCCGTCCACGTCGCGCCGGACGGCGTGTTCGTGACGACGCCCGCCGTCGCCAAGCCCAGCGCGACCGTGCGCGTGGCCGTCGCGGCCACGAACCGCCTTGCGTCCGCCGCATCCGCCCAGGCGCGCCTCCGCGTCCTCGACGGCGCCGGCCGCTCCGTCCTCGACTGCCCTGCGCGGCGCGTGGACTTCGCCGGCCGCGGCGCGACGGAGGTCGTATTCGAGGACGAAATCCGCAACCCCGCCCTCTGGGACGTCGAAAGCCCGAACCTCTACGTCGCCGAGGTTTCGCTTTCCGCCAACGGCCGGACGGACGTCGTGAAGACGCGCTTTGGAGTCCGGGCAATCGCGTTCCCGGCCGACGACGGCTTCCACCTGAACGGCCGCCGCGTCCAGATCAAGGGCGTCGACCTCCACGCCGACATGGGCCCGCTCGGCATGGCGTTCAACCGCAGCGTGATGAGGCGCCAGCTGCAGGTCATGAAGGACATGGGCGCCAACGCCCTCCGCACGAGCCACAACGCCTGCGACCCGCAGGTGCTGGAGCTTTGCGACGAGATGGGCATAGTCGTCTGGAACGAGTGCTTCGACAAGTGGGACGGAACGTCCGGCCGCCGGAACGACCAGAACCTTGAGGAGTACGTCTCCCGCAACCTCCGCCGCTTCACGCTGCGCGACCGCAACCACCCCTGCGTCGTCGTCTGGTCCATCGGCAACGAAATAACCCCCAACGGCCACGACTGGAACGGAAAGAACCCGAATGCGCAGGACGGCATGAGCGCCGAGCGCTTCCGCCTCTTCCGCGCCGCGATCCGCGAATTCGACACGACGCGCCCCGTCGGCATCGGCTGCTGCCACGCATTCGCCGTCGACACCGGAATGTTCGCCGAACTCGACATCACCGGCTGGAACTACAACGCCCAGTATAGAAAGGTCAAGGCGAAGCATCCCGACAAGCCCGTCCTCTATTCCGAAAGCGCCTCCGCGCTCAGCAGCTTCGGCTACTTCGAGCAGCCGCCCGCCGCGCACAAGACGGACTACGCGGTGGCGGACCGCGAGGTCGGCTCCTACGACCACAACGCCGCGCCGTGGAGCGACATCCCCGACGTCGAGTTCGCCTATATGGAGCAGGACCGCTATTGTGGCGGCGAGTTCGTCTGGACCGGCATCGACTATCTTGGCGAGCCGACGCCATATGTCAGGTTCGGCGCCTTTCCGATGATGAAGTCGCTCAAGAAGTCCGAACTCGCCCGCAGTTCCTATTTCGGCATCGTTGACCTCATGGGCGTTCCGAAGGACCGCTACTACATCTATCGTGCGCACTGGAACGAAAAGGACACGACCGTCCACGTTGCGCCGCACTGGACGTGGACCGGGCGCGAGGGGAAGAAGACGCCCGTCTACGTCTACACCGACGGCGACGAGGCGGAGCTCTTCCTCAACGGCAAGTCGCTTGGCCGCCGCGTGAAGGGCGTCGTCCAGAAGCCCGTCAACTTCGCCGCCGGACGTCCGGCGGCCGCAAGCAGCGAGGAGCGCCAGGGCGCACGCGTCAACGCGGCGGCGCTGGCCGTCGACGGCGAACGCGAGACGCGCTGGTGCGCGAAGGACGGCGCGAAGGGCGCATGGTGGCAGGTTGACCTTGGCGCGAAGACCGCTTTCCGGACCGTTCTCGTGAACGGCGAGCAGGCGGCCGCGCGCTACGGATGGACTATCAAGGTCTCCGACGACGGCATGGCATGGCGCGACTACGCGAAGAAGCCGCTGGGACAGGCCGACGCGACGGCGTCAAAGTCCGAAGCGGCGCGGTTCGTCCGCATCGTCTTCGACGAGCTCAATCCCGGCACGTGGGCGTCGATCCGCGACGTCGTCGTGACGGACTGCGCGGACGCCTATCGCCTCAATCCGTACTACGACGTCTGCGACCGCTACCGCCTTCGCTGGTTCGACGTGCCGTATGCGCCGGGCGAACTGAAGGCCGTCGCCTACAAGGGCGGGAAGAAGATCGGCGAGGCCGTGCAGCGGACTGCCGGGAAGCCCGTCGCGGTGAAGCTGACGCCGGAGCAGAAGACGCTGCCCGCCGACGGCGAGACGTGCGTCTTCGTGCAGGTGGACGTGGTGGACGCGAACGGCGTCCGCGACCCATGGGCGAAGAGCCGCGTCCGCTTCTCCCTCTCCGGCCCCGGCCGCATCATGGCCGTCGGCAACGGCGACCCGCGCGCACACGAGGCGTTCACCGACGTCGCGTCGCATCCGCTCTACTTCGGCAAGGCCGTCGTCGTCGTCCGCCGCGACAAGGGCGAGACCGGGGTGATCGCGCTGACTGCGACGGTGGACGGACTGAAGGCCGGGCATGTCGAATTCTGACAGGCCGTCGCCGACGGCCGTCGTCGACGTGGCGAACCAGCGGATGACCGTGCTGCGCGGCGGCGCGGTCGTTCGCGTCTATGTCGTCTCCACCGCCGCGAACGGCATTGGCGCGGAGGCGGGATCCGGCAAGACTCCCCCCGGCCGCCATCGCGTGTGCCGGATGTTCGGACACCGCGCCGCGCCGGGGCAGGTGTTCGTCTCCCGCCGCGCCGTGAAGGGGCGGGTTCTGCCGCAGTCGGAATGGCGCGGCAGGGGCGCGCGCGACTACGTGCTCACGCGCATCCTTTGGCTGGAGGGGCTTGAACCCGGCGTCAACTCCGGTCTCGGCGTCGACAGCCGTGAACGCTTCATCTACGTCCATGGGACGAACCAAGAGCATCTACTTGGAACGCCCGCGTCGCACGGATGCATCCGGATGTCGAACGCCGACGTTGTGGAGTTCTTCGATTTCGTGAAGAGGAATCGCGGACTTGTCGTGGACGTCGT
The DNA here is from genome assembly GCA_964386385.1 of uncultured Lentisphaeraceae bacterium. Lineage (GTDB taxonomy): Bacteria > Verrucomicrobiota > Kiritimatiellia > RFP12 > UBA1067 > RUG572. The sequence goes on from CAYLRN010000012.1 coordinate 58,329, forward strand.
TCGCGGGCCCGTGGATGCGCCGGCTGAAAACGCGGTGACGGCATGAACGGGAAAAACGTCGTCGCGCGGGCGTTCGCCGCATCGCTTCCCGTCTTGACCGGCTATTCAACGATGGGCTTTGCGGCCGGCGTCCTGCTGGCGCTCCATGGCGGACTTGCCCATCCCGCGTTCTGGGCGGGGGCGACGAGCGCCGTTTTCGTCTCGGGGCCGCTCCAGTTCCTGCTCGTTGACTGGGTGAAGTCGGGGACTGCCCTCGTAGACGTGGTGGCGGTGATCGTCTGCCTCAACGTCCGCTATTCGCTTTACGGGATCTCCCTGCTCGACCGCTTCAAGGGCGTGCCGCTTCCGGCGCGGTTGTACCTTATCGGCGTCGTCACGGACGAGACGTACGCGCTGCAGGTGCAGTGTCCGTACCCGTCGGGACGCCGGGGCGCGTGGTACTGCTTCCTTCTCGCACTCTTCGACCATCTCTACTGGATCTGCGGCGTCGTCCTCGGCGCAGCGGCCGGGGCTGCGCTTCCGTTTTCGGCGACGGGAATCGACTTCGCGATGACGTCGCTTTTCCTAGTCATCCTCACGGACATCTGCCGGGAACGCGCGAACCGTTCGCCGGCGTTCGTCGGCGTCGTCTCCGCCATCGTCGCCGCAATTGCGATGCAGGCGTTCTTCGCCTCCGGCAAGTTCCTCGTTCCCGCGCTTGCGCTGACCGTCGCGCTCCTGCTTGCGTTTCGGAAGAGATTCGATTCGCGCGAGGATGCGCTGAATGAAGGGAGAGCGCGAAAGGGGGGCGTGGAATGAACGGCAAGACCTCGTATCTCTGCCTGATGCTGCTTGTCGGCGGCGCGTGTTCGTATCTCCTGCGTGCGCTGCCGTTCATCCTGTTCGGGTCGGGGCGGCGTCCGCCCGCGATGGTGACGTACCTTGGGCGCGTGCTTGCGCCCGCGATAATCGCGCTCCTGGTAGTCTACTGCTTCGCGGGATACGTCAGGGGCGGCTGTCTTTCAACGCCGTTGCACGGTCTTGCGGAGGCTGCGGCCGCCGTCCTCACCGTCGCCGTCCATCTGTGGCGCCGCAATCCGCTTCTTTCGATCGTCGCCGGCACCGCGCTGTACATGGCGCTGCTGCACTTGGCGTAGGTTCGCGGGCATGGCGGAAGGGGGTCAGACCTCTTCCGCTTCAATCCACTTTTCGTCGAGGCGTTTCGGGCTCACCGGACAGGAGGCCTTCACTTCCGGCGCGAAAATCGATATGCGGTATTCTTCGAGCATCCAGCGGTATTCGGCCAGCGCCCTTGCGTCCATGCGCGGCTTCTTCTTTGCCGTCGCCACTTCGACGTAGCGGTTCCAGTACGGCGCGAATCGTATTTCCTTGGCGACGTCGCCGTTTGGATTCGACCGCGCGCGGTCGAGCCTTATGGAGAGCGCCTTGAGATAGCGCGGGTAGTCCATGAGGCGGGCGAAGGGGACGAAGCGGATGAAGCCGGGGAAGAAAAGCCAGGCCGTCTGCGTCTGCACGGACTCCACGGTGTCGGATGCGTATCGCCCCTCGTCCTCCGCCTTTTCCGAAAGTTCCGCCGCAGTCTTAAGCGAGTCCGCGACGAGCTTTGCGAGGGCGTTCTGCGTGGAGTTGAATTCACAGCGCAGTTCGTCCATCCGCTTCGCGAACTCCGCCGCGTCGCGCACCGGCGAGCGGTTCGCGACATACGCCTCGCGGGCGGCGGCGAAGAGGACGTCGTCGGCTATCTTCTCGTTCTGATAGCCCATCGTCTTCAAGAAGAGCGCCGTCGTCACCGACATTCCCTTTGAGCGGAATGGAATGCGCGCCTCGCGCCCCATTGCGAGGACGCACAGTCGCGTCACGCCGAGCTCGTGCGCAGCTGCGGCTGCGGAGGCGGACGAGTAGAGCCGCACGGAGACGGCGTCGCCCTCGTCGTGAAGGGCCGGATGGTGTTCCACGTCCCATCCGGCCATGCCGCGCGCGGCCGTCTCGTCGAGCGTTCCGAAATCCCATGCGACGTGCCTTCCGCCGTCGGACGGCATTGCCATCGAGACGGCGTCCGTGCGCGTCTCCTCAACCCCGGCCGCGCACAGCGCCTCCGAGAGGTCTCGCGACGTCGCAAGAACGCGCCCTGTCGCGTCGTCGCGGATGCGGAAGCGGACGCGGAAGTGCGGCGGTTCCTGGGCGCGGTCCCATGCGTCCTGCGGAATGCGGAATCCCCATTCGGAATAGACGACGCGGCGGACGGCGTCGGCAAGCGTCTCCGATCCGGGCTTGAGGTGGAGCATGAGGCCTGAGACGGTGTCCTCCAGCGGCTGCAGGACGCGCTTGACGGAGTTCGGAAGGACGGATAGCATCCAGAGCAGCTTTTCGGGAAGCGCGCCTGGCACAAGCCAGTCGCTCCGCCACAGCCTCAGCGCGGCGGCGTCGGACTTGCGGACCGTGCAGGTGATGCCGTCCTCCTCCGGGTTGTCCGGTGAATGGCGGTAGGAAAGCGAAAGGCGCGCGTCGCCGATGCGGACCGTCTCCGGGAAGTCAGAGCCGGACAGCCCTTCGGCAGGCCACCAGTCCTTTTTCTCAAGGCGGAATAGCGCAAGTTCGCGCCGCGTCGCGCCGGCCAGCCATTTGCGGAGTGCGGTGGCGGAGCAGACGTCTTCCGGGACTGCGTTTCTGAAATGCGCCGCAAGGCGTTCCGCGTCGAAAAGCTCGGGGCGCCTGGCCTTGTCGGCCATGCGGCGCAGGGCGTTCAGAAGTCCGTTGTTCTCCCGCACCGGCGCGGGAGGCTGGGGGAACTCGCCGTCGACAAGTCCGCGCCGTATGAATATGTCGCGCGCCCATGCCGGGTTGAAGCGACTGAAGTCGCATCTGCGCGCGGGGACAATGACCAGTCCGTAGAGCGTGACCTGCTCGGTGGCGCGGACGAATCCGCTCTGCGGATCCCATTCGGGGGAATGCACGTGGTGGCGGCATGTTGCGCCCGCAACGGACTCGATCCAGCCGACGTCGATGGCGGCGGCGTTGCGCGCGAAAAGCCGGGAGGTGTCCACCAGCTCCCCGGCGACGATCCATTCCGCCGATGCGTCCTTGGGCTTTTCCGTCTGCGGCTTTCGCCTGTCCGGTGCAACCTGGGCCTTGCGCCGCTGCCTCTTCGCGAGGACGGAGCCAGGGTGGATCGCGAAGCGGATGCCGTGAGCGCCGCGGTAGTCGCGCGCCTCCGGGTCGTAGTGGCCGATTTTGGAGAGAAGCCCGGAGAGAAGCGCCCGGTGGAAGCCGGCGTCGTCGCCCGTGTCGCCGTTGGCGTCGAGTCCGAGGCGCGTGGAGAGCTGCGTGAGCTGCCTGACGAGGTCCCGCCATTCGCGCATTCGCGGATAGGAGAGGTAAGTCGCCTTTGCGAGCTTGCGCGCCTTCGTCTCGGAAAGGCCGGCCGTCTCCTCCTGCCACCAGCGCCAGAGCTTCAGCGTTCCGAGAAAGTCGGAGTCCGGCGCTCGGAACTGCGCGTGCGCCTGCGCGGACTTTTCCCTCTCCTTTTCGTCGGAGGGGCGGCGCCTTGGGTCGTCGCACGACAGCGCTGCGACGACTGGAAGGACGCGCGGAAGGACGGCGTTCTCCGAGGCCGCCACCAGCATTCGCGCCAGACGCGGTTCGACGGGGATCCGCGCCAGCCGGCGGCCGGTCTGGGAGAGGACTGGAACGCCGTCCCTGTCGCGCTCTATCGCGCCGAGTTCAAGGAGTTCGCGCAGACCTTCGTGCACCATCGCCGGGCGCGGCGGGTTTATGAACGGGAACTGCGCGACGTCGCCGAGGCGCAGGTCGAACATGGACAGGATTACGCCTGCGAGCGATGAACGCAGGATCTCCGGCGGGGTGAACGGTTCGCGTCCGTTGAAGTCCTCTTCGGAGTAGAGGCGGATGCAGACGCCAGGGCCGAGGCGGCCGCAGCGTCCGGCGCGCTGGCGGGCGGAGGCCTGGGAGATTGGCTCGATCTGGAGGCGTTGGACCTGCGTCCGATGCACATACCGCGATATGCGCGCAAGGCCGGAGTCGATTACGAAGCGGATGCCGGGAATCGTCACGGAAGTCTCCGCCACGTTTGTGGCGAGGATTATCCGGCGTCTTGCGGACGGCCTGAACGCCCGCTGCTGTTCGCCGGCGGGAAGGGAGGCGAGAAGGGGGATGATGTCGTCGAAGTCGCCGCGCACGTCGCGCAGGACGTCGGCGGTTTCGCGGATGTCGCGTTCGCCGGGGAGGAAGACGAGGACGTCGCCGTCGCGCGGGAGCGTCCGCACCGCCGCCGCGACGTCGCGCGGCAGGTCCCGCTCCTCGTCTTCGGGCGGCGGCATGTGGCGGATTTCGATCGGGAAGAGGCGGCCGGGTACGGAGATGCGCGGCGCGTCGTCGAAGAAGCGGCAGAAGAGGTCCACGTCCAGCGTCGCGGAGGAGACGATCACCTTCAGGTCCTTCCGCCGCGAGACGGCGCGCTTGAGGATGCCGAGGAGAAAGTCGATGTTAAGCGAGCGCTCGTGGGCCTCGTCGATGATGATGGCGTCGTATGCGCGGAGGAGCGGGTCGGAGCGCGTCTCCGCGAGCAGGACGCCGTCCGTCATGAATTTTACGCGGGTCTCGTCGGAGACGCGCCGGCCGAAGCGGTGCTGGTAGCCGACGATTCCGCCGACTTCCGTGTGGAGTTCCCCGGCCACCCGCTCGGCCACGGTGACGGCGGCCAGACGGCGCGGTTGCGTGCAGGCGATTCTGCGGCCGTTCATGCCAAGTCCGAGCTCCATCGCCATCTTCGGCAGCTGCGTCGTCTTGCCGGACCCAGTGTCGCCGCAGACGACCACGACCTGGCTGCGCCTTATCGCGGAGAGGATTTCGTCGCGATGCTCGCATATCGGCAGGTCTGGCGGATAGTTGAGAAAATCCGCAGACGAGGTGAAGTTGCCCTGACTTGAGTCCTGTTCGTTCATTTGCGGCACATTATACCATATCGTGAAATCGCGTCGCAGGGCGAGGCTGCTTTCGCCGCGCGATTGGCGTCACTGGCGGAATGCCTGCAGGACGTCATGCATGGCGGATTCGACGCGGAGGCGCACGAGCGAGCGTCGGGGAAGTCCGGGGGGGAGAACGCAGCGCAGATATTCGCCTGTCCATCCGTTGCCGTCGCGTTCGACGCAGACTTCGACGGCTTGGCCGCGAAACGTCCTGGCGAACGCGACGCGCAGGTCGCGTCCGATGGCGTCCAGCTCCTTCGCGCGGGCGTGTCGGACGCCTGTCGGGACGGCTTCGTCCATTGCCGCGGCCGCCGTTCCCGGCCGTTCGGAGTACGGAAAGGCGTGGACGTTCGTGAAAGCGTGGCGGACGAGGAAGGCCATGGTGGCGGCATGGTCGTCCGCCGTCTCGCCCGGAAACCCGGCGATGACGTCGCATCCCAGCGCGAGGCGCCGGCCGAGGCGTTTTCGCGCCTCGTGGCAGAGGCGTTCGACGTCCGAGGCGGAATACGGACGGCGCATCCGCTTCAGGACGGCATCCGAAGCGGACTGGAGCGAGAGGTGGATGAAGCGGCAGACGTTGGGATGTGCCGCGAGGGTGTCGATCAGCCCCCCATCGCAAAGTCCGGGCTCGATCGATCCGAGACGGACCCTGTGCGGCGACGGGCAGGGCAGTTCCGCAAGGGCGGAAACGAGGTCCGGCAGACCGCGCCCGGAATCGCGGTACAGCGCGAGGTTGCATCCGGTGACGACTATTTCGCGGAATCCCGCCGCGAGAAACGACGACGCGCGGGCGAGGGCGTCCTTGAACGGGACGGACGCCGGGCGTCCGCGGAAGGAGGGGACGATGCAGTACGCGCAGTTGCAGCTGCATCCGTCCTGGACTTTCAGGTAGGCCCGGCTTGTGCGCATGGGGATTGCGCCGTCGGAGGCCGGTGTGGCGAGTTCGCCGGGAAGGGAGGTGGCGTTCGGAAGACAGCCCGTCGGAAGCACGCATGACGAGGGGAAACGGAGGCGCAGACGGACGATCGCCTTTTCGCAGTCGCGCTGGGCCTTTGCCGTGATGGAGCAGCCGCGGACGACGATGAAATCGGGGTGAACGCCGCCGTCCAGCGGAACGACCGCGTGTCCGGCCGCTGCGATCCGCGCCTCGGCGTCTAGCGCTTCCGCGTGGTTGAGGCGGCAGCCGAACGTTGTGAAGGCGACGGTCATTGTCCTTCGGTCATGCCGCGATGTCGGGGCAGATGAAGAGCAGCGCCAGGTTGACGCCGTTGAAGAGCGCGTGGAGCGTCATCGGCGCGAGAATCGTGCCGGTGCGCCAGTAGAGCCATGCGAACGCCGCGCCGAGATACCAGAGCGGAAGAAACGTTGCGGCGTTGACGTGGACGAGCGCGAAGAGGAAGCCGGAAACGGCGACGGCCGCCCATGCCGGAACGGCCGATGCGAGGCCTCTGAACACCACTCCCCGGAAAAGCGGCTCCTCCACGAGCGGGGCCGCGAAGAGGACGGACAGGCACAGGGCGATGCGGAGGCCAAACGGCTCGCCGTCGGCGAGCAGGCATTTCACCAGATCCTGGTCCGCCATCGCCGAGCCAGTCGCCCATTCCAGCAGATGGGCGCAGAGCCAGTTGAGGCCGAACGCGACGAGGAAGACCGGCAGGGCGCACGCAAGGGCAAGTTTCACGGCCCGGCCCCGGTTCGGGCGCGGGGCGTCCGCTTCTGCCGCCGCGCCCTCTTCTTCGTCCATGCGCCTTTTCGCGAACAGGGTCGAGACCCATGCGAAGAGGAGAATCGCGGCGAAGAAGACGGACGTCACGGCAAACGAGCAGAGCGCGGCCTTCGTCGTCATCACGAGGCCGTGTCCGTGGAGGAACTGCCGCCAGAACGCGGCCGGGCCGTTCGAGAACAGGGCGCAGACAAGGACCGCTCCCGCCAGAACGGCATGGAGCGGCCCGTATGGTGAACGAATCGGCTTGCGGGGCGGCGTCATTGCGCGGCTTTCGCGTCGCCCTCGTTCGTGCCGCGGATCTTGATGTGGAGTTCGCGCAGCTGCTGTTCCGTGACGTAGTTCGGCGCGTTCATCATCAGGTCCTGCGCCTTCTGGTTCATTGGGAAGGCGATGACCTCGCGGATGTTCGGCGTGTCGGCGAGGAGCATGACCATGCGGTCGACGCCGGGGGCGATGCCGCCGTGCGGCGGCGCTCCGTACTGGAACGCGCTGTGGAGGGCGCCGAACTTCTGCTCGACAGTCTCCTTCGTGTAGCCGGCGATTTCAAACGCCTTGTACATGACTTCGGGCAGATGGTTGCGGATGGCGCCGGAGGAGAGTTCGATGCCGTTGCAGACGGCGTCGTACTGGTAGGCGACGATGTCCAGGGGCGGCATTTCGTTCAGCGCCTTCAAGCCGCCCTGCGGCATGGAGAAGGGGTTGTGCGAGAAGATGACCTTGCCGGTCTCGGGATCCTTCTCGAAGAACGGGAAGTCCACGATCCAGCAGAACTTGTAGCAGTTCCTCTCGCAGACGTCGTTCGTGAGGTGCTGGGCGATGTCCGTGCGCACGAGGCCGGAAAGGCGGTGGCACTCGTCCGCCGGCGCGGCCATGAAGAAGAGGCAGTCACCCGGCTCCATCTTGGCGAGGGCCTTCATCTCCTCGAGCTGTTCGGGCGTGAGGAACTTCGCAATCGGGCCCTTGAGCTCGCCTTCCTTCGTCCAGGAGATGTAGCCGAGGCCCTTGCCGCCGTTGTCCTTGACGAACGCCTCGCGCTTGTCGAACCAGGCGCGGGCCTCCACGCCCACGATGCCCTTGACGAGCAGTCCCTTCACGAGACCGCCCTGCTCCACCGTGGCGGCGAACGCCTTGAAGGACGCGCGGTGGAAGAAGTCGCTCATGTCGATCCACTTGAGCGGGTTGCGGAGGTCCGGCTTGTCGGAGCCGTACGTCATCATCGCGTCGCGGTACTTGATGCGCGGCCACGGCGTGGCGTTGCACTCCCAGGCGGAGAATTTGCGGAACGTCGCGGAGACGACGTCCTCGACCACGGAGAAGATCTCGTCCTGCGTCGCGTAGGACATTTCTATGTCGAGCTGGTAGAACTCGCCCGGCGAGCGGTCGGCGCGCGCGGCCTCGTCGCGGAAGCAGGGCGCGATCTGGAAGTACTTGTCGAAGCCGGACACCATCAGCAGCTGCTTGAACATCTGCGGCGCCTGCGGAAGGGCGTAGAACATCCCCCGGTGGAGACGCGACGGCACGAGATAGTCGCGCGCGCCTTCTGGCGACGAGGCCGTGAGAATCGGCGTCTGGTATTCGTTGAAGCCCTTCGCCCACATCTGCTCGCGGAGGAAGCGGATCACCTGCGAACGCAGGACTATGTTGCCGTGCAGCTTTTCGCGGCGGAGGTCGAGGAAGCGGTACTTGAGGCGCATGTCCTCGGACTCCTCCGCCTTCTCGTCCGGGACGTAGAGCGGCGTGACGTCGGACGGCGATTCCATGACGAGCTCGTTCGCCTCGATCTCGATCTCGCCCGTCGGAAGGGCGGGGTTGACGGTCTCGGGGTCGCGCAGCTTCACTTCGCCGGTGACGGTGATCACGGACTCCAGATGCGCCTTCTCCACGGCGGAGAAGAACCGGCGCGACGGGTGGACGACGACCTGCGTGACGCCGTAGTGGTCGCGCAGGTCCACGAAGAGGATTCCGCCATGGTCGCGGAGGCGGAACATCCATCCGGACAGGCGGACGGTTTTGCCGGCGTCCTCCTTGCGGAGCTCGTTGCACGTGTGAGTGCGATAGGGATGCATTTCGGACATTTTTGCTCTCTTGTTCTTTGTTGCCTTACCTTAAGACGCCGGACTGCGACGCATTCGCCGCCGACTTCGGCCCCGCGGACCACTCCGGGTCGGTCACCGCCATGCGGTAGAGGGCCATTGCCGCAAGCGTCAGCGCAAGCAGAAAATACGGAAGGACGGGACTCACCGCCCCATCCCTGGACATTGGTTTCGCCACTGGATATGCGTTCATGGCGCGTATTATACCATATTGTCGGGACTAGCGGAATTCCCCGAAAATAAAGGGTTATGCTTGCGCCGTGCGGCGAAGTGTGCTATAGTTCGCGCCCGTGTTGCGGATGTCGCAACGCGAAGCCAAGACAGAAATCAACCAATGACCGAAAGGCACACACATGGGCCGAAGAAGAAACGGAAGCGGTACGCTGTACCGACGGGGCGCGACGTGGTACGCGCAAATCAAGGTCGGTGAGCGCGTTCTGCGCCTCTCCACGGGCGAGACGAACAAGCGAAGGGCTACCGCGAGGCTTGACACGCTGGCGCGGGGCTACGACCTCTCCGACGAGGAGCGGCTTGCCGCCGTCGCCGCCGCGTTGCGGCCACGGGACGAAAGCGTTGCAGTCGAGGACGCTTTCACGCGGTATGTCCAATGCCCGCGCTGTCCGGCAAGCGGAAGCAAGGTGGCGAACAGGCGTTACGCGTGGTTGCGCTTCCTCCGGTGGGCGAAGGGCGGCGCGAAGTCGCCGAAGGGAAAGCCCATGCCGCCCGCCTGTCCCCGACTGCGGACGCTCGACGAGGTGGACGAGGGCGTGGCCGCGAAGTTCGTTGCCGAAATGCGGGGGCAGTACGCGCCGCAGACGCTCGTTCTGACCGTCTCGGAACTCTCGCAGATGTGGCGCGGGTTGCGCATGGCGCAGAACCCGTGGGCGGAACTCCCGCCGCTACATGGCGGCTCTGAAATGCGCCGCGCCTTTACCGACGAGGAGCTGCGACGGATAATCGACGGCGCGGACGGCGAGTTGCGGACGCTCATGCTGGTAGGTACGTACACGGGGCTTCGCATTTCCGACGCGGCTACCCTGCGCTGGGAGAGCGTCGCGCCCGACCTGTCGACGATTGTCTTGAAACCGCGCAAGACCGCGCACACGTCCGGCCTGACCGTGGCGATACCCGTTCATCCAGCGCTCCGCGCCGCGCTGGGGGCGCACGGAGGCATGGGGTATGTAATGCCCTCCATGGCGGCAAAGACGGCCTCTGCGCGTTGCGACGCGGTGGGGCGGCACTTGCGGCGGTGCGGCATAGAGACGAGCGAGAGGCGCGACGGCTACCGCTTCCGCGTGGCGGTGCATGGCTTCCATTCGTTCCGGGCGACCTTCGTGACGCGGCTTGCGAACGCGGGAATGCCTCTTGCGCAGCTGCAGGGGCTTGTCGGCCACGTCTCGCCGCGTATGACGATGCACTACTACAGGGCGGACGCGGAGGCGGCGCGGGAGACGCTGGAACGGCTGCCCGCGCTTGGGTGAGGCCCCGAACCGAAACCCTAGCCGCCCGAAACGGAGGCCGCGATTTTCCGCGGCTTCCGTTTCGCCTTCAGTCTGCGGCATAGACGCCATGGGGGTTGTCGTTGCCGAACACGGCGGAAATGTCCACTTCGTCGATGGACGGATACTTTCCGCCCATGCCGACAACTGAAATGCACTTCCCGTGCCATTTTTCGCATGGTTCGCCCTTCAGGCCGCAGTCGCCGACCCTGCCTACCGTCCAACGGCATTCAAGCGCCTCGGCCCTTATGTCCGCGATGCGCATTGATGGCAGAGACCGTTCGGCGGCTCTCGCCTCTCGTTCGTGTTCCTGCGCAAGCGCGGCGTTGCCAATCTCCCGCGCCGTCTCCGCCGCCACGGCATGGGCGGACATCGCCGCAAAAGCGCGCGCTTCTCGTTGGCCGCCACCGACTTTCGTTCCGGCGGCTTCCCATTTCCCACGCAGAATGTCGTTGGCCTCCTCGATCGCCTTCTTGTACCGTCCAGCAAGGATCAGATGCTCGGAATGCGGAGAAGCGTTGCAATGGGATAGACGATGCATACCGTTGCCTCCGCGCCGCCCGCAGCGACTCGACGGCCTTGTCGTATTGCTTCGCCCGCCTGTATGCGGCTGCCTGTTTGCGCAACTCGCTTTCGCGTTTCAGCATGGCGGCTTCCGCCGCTGACGGCCTGTGTTCGACGCGCACACTTTCGATTTCAATGCTGCGCTTGCCTGATTCCGGCTTGCGCTTTCGCCGCTTTTTGGACTTCGCGCTACCCAAAATCAGACAGGCCGCGACAACCACTACGGCTATAGTTGTAAAATTCATGCGTAGCATTATACCAAAGGAGCCGTTAGAGCAACCATAGAAAAAATATGGGAAAATCATAAAAACCATATTGACAGGGTGATTCAACCTGTAATATAATATCGCGCCGAAGCCCCTGGCAGGCAAAGTGCGGGGCAACCCAAGACAGAAAGGAACCCGAACGATGGCCAATATGCAAAGCCCCGAAAAAACGCGAGTGGGCTTACTGATAGACAGGAAGGTTGCGGCAAGGCTCGACAAAGCCGCCGCCCGCGCCCGCCTGTCACGCAACGCCTATGCGAACGCGCTCATAGATGACGCGCTTGCCACAGTCAAACTCACCAAGGAAGAAATCAAGGAGATTGAAAATGAGATTGAAAGAATCCGCCGTACACGTCACGCTTGACATTGACCGCGACCGCCTCGACAGGGTGGCCGCGCTTGCGAAGGTGAAGGGAGTCTCAACCAAGAAACAACTCACGCTTTTTTTGACCGAGAGGTTGAATCACCCCAGAAACTAACAACATGGCGCACACCAAATTTTTTTTGCGGCGAGGTTGAATCACCCCATGGGAGAAGCGAGGCATGAGCGACGAGAAGATGATAAACGTGCCATTGGACGATGAAACGAAGTTCGCCCTTGAAACGAGCGCGAGGGAAAACGGACGCGCCGTAGGGCGCGAAGCCGCGATGCTGATAAAGCGCGGGCTTGCCTCATTCCGGCGCAGGCTGGAAGCGGCGGGCGCGCCGAAGCGGAAAGGCGCGTGACATGAGGGCGGCTACCGTCAACGCGATAAAAGCCCTTCTGCGCATGGACAGGACGGCGACCGACGCGGAGCGCAAGGCCGTGGTTGCCGCCGCTACCGCCGGAGCGGACGTTGCGCTTGCGCGGTGCGCCATGGACGGGGCGTGGATGAAGGGCGCGGACGTGTGCCTGCTGCTGGACTTTGACCGCTCCACGCTTGCGCGGTGGATTGCCGCCGGACGGCTGGAGGCCGAGAAGCGCGGCGGGCGGTGGTACGTGCAGAGCGAGAGCGTCCGCCGCTACATGGCCGGATGAAGTGAGAGCGACTTGAACCGAACCAAGACAGGAAATGCCGAAATGCCGAAGGTGTTTCAGTCCGAAAACCACGGACGCGCCGCCGTCACAGGCGCACACTATTTCCGCCACGACGGCGGGGAAACCAAAACGGAAACCAACAGGAGAGATGCCGGAATGAGCAAGATGCAGATGATATGCGCCGTGGCCGCCGTGGCCGCCTTTGGCGCGTCCATGGCGTGGTGCGGGCTGACGTTCGACCGACGCATGGAAGAGGCACGGAAGGCCGGCGCGGCGGAAGCCGACGCAAAGGCCGAGGCCGTGGGTGGCTGGGAGGCGTGGACGCACAGAAGCGTCAACGCATGGTGCAGGGCGAACGGCAGGCCGGACGCATACGCGGGCGAGGGTGCGTTGGACGCCGGCGGAAAGGCGGCGGAGTGATGGCGAAGGAGACCTTGAGCGCAAGCCGCATGGCCGCATTCCTCGCCTGTCCGAGGAGGCACTACTACCAGTACGAGCTGGGGCTGGAGCGCGAGGAATCCGCGCCCGCCCTGCGCTTCGGAAGCGCGTTCCACAAGGCGCTGGAGGCGCGGGCGAACGGCGCGGGGCTGCCGGAGGCGTACGAGGCCGCGAAAAGCGGGGCGCAGCTGGGAGAGCCGGTCGAGCTTGCGAAGCTCTACGGCCTTCTGCGCGGCTACTACGGCCTCTACGGCGCGGCCGGGGACGGCAGGGACGTCATCGTGAAGATGCACCCCGAATGCCAGTGGACGCTGCCGATACCGCGGAGCCGCACGTTCGTGCACGTGGGCGTCATCGACGGCCTCGCCGTGCTGAAGGACGGGCGGACGGCCATCGTGGAGCACAAGACCACGGGCGAGGACGTCGGCGCGACGAGCGACTACTGGACGCGGCTGCGGTTCAACGGACAGCTGCTCCTGTACGTGCTGGCGGCGCGGGCGTACGGCTGGGACGTGGACACGGTCGTCTACGACGTGACGCGCAAGCCCGCCATACGCCAGAGGGCGAACGAGACGGCGGAGCAGTACGGCGACAGGCTGGCGGAGGACGCGGCGGCGAGGCCGGAGTTCTACTACGCCCGCCGCGAGGTCGCCGTGCTTGACGGCGCGGTCGCCGAGTTCGAGACACAGCGCGACGCCGTCTGCAGGATGCTGCTGCACTGCAGGGCCGCGGCGCGGAAGGCCGCGCTGCCGGAGCACGGATGGGCGCGGAACTGCAGCGGGCTGACGTGCCGAAACTGCGACTACGCGGGCTTCTGCCTGCAGTGCGTGCACGTGGACGCGGAGCGTCCGCCCGCCGGATTCAGGCTGCGCGGCAGGTCGCAGGCCGCGCCCGCGGGAGCGACTTCCGCCGCCTCCGGGGCGGCGGCGAACTGCTGAAACACGAACAGACGAAAGGGAACAGAGAAATGCCGACAACGGAATCAATGCCGACCGCGCCCGCCGGCGCGGCGGCGAAGCCCGCGAGGGCCGTCAGGAACGCCATACCCCCACCTCCGGGCGCGGGGGCCGTAAAGGGCAGGGTCGCCTTTGGGAGCCTTGCGAAGGCCGCCGGACACCGCCTTGTGGTGTACGGGACGGGCGGCATAGGCAAGACCACCCTGTGCGCCGCGCTCCCCGGCCCCGTGGCGTTCGTCGACCTCGACGGCAGCCTCCCCGTGCTGGGGGCGCGGCTTGCCGAGCAGGGACTGGCGGACAACATCGTCCCCGTGGACGGCGTGGCCGACTGGGGCGGCCTCATGGCCGCGCTGGACGCGGACGGCTGGGACGCGGTGAAGACCATCGTGGTCGACACCGCGACGAAGGCCGAGGCCCTTGCGCTGGCGTGGACGCTGAAGACGAAGCCGACCGACAAGGGGCAGCACGTCGACAGCGTCGAGGGCTACGGGTTCGGCAAGGGCTACGTGCTCGTGGCCGAGACGTTCAACGGGCTCCTGGCCCGCCTCGACCGCCACGCCCGCGCGGGGCGGAACGTGGCGCTTGTCTGCCACGAATGCACGGCGACCGTGCCGAACCCCGAAGGGGAGGACTGGCTGCGCTACGAGCCGCGCCTGCAGAACCCGCCGAGCGGCAAGGCGTCGATACGGCTGGCCGTGAAGGAGTGGTGCGACCACCTGCTCTTCGTCGGGTACGACGTGGACGTGAGGAACGGCGTCGCGAAGGGCGGCGGCACGAAGACCATGTACACGGGCGAGAGGCCGCACTGCATGGCGAAGAGCCGCACGACGGGCGAGACGTACCCGCTTGACGGCACGTTCGACTGGAACCGCATCATCCACTAGGCGAAAGGGGGAACGAACCATGGCAAGGTACATAGAGGACGGCACGTACGACGCCGAGGGCGTCGCGGCGAGCGTCTACCGCAAGGAGAACGGGAACGTGATACTGCTGACGGAGTGGGCGCTGCCCTCCCTGCGCAAGACAATACGCAGCTGGGACTGCGTGATCATCGGCAGCACGGGCGAAATCCGCGAAAAGGCGCTGGCGAACATCCGCAAGTGGGCGACCGGCTGGGACGGAACGAGCTTCGGCTGGTTCCCCGCGAACGTCGAGGGATTGAAGGTCGAACTGGTGATCGAGAACCAGCCCGTCAACCCGCCGGAGTACGACGAGAACGGAAACCCGCGCACGACGAGCCGCGTCAAGTGGGTGAACCCCGTCGGAGGCCGCGACCAGAAGGAAATGCGGGCGGACGAGAGCGCGGCGCTCGACCGCATCTTCGCGGCGAAGCTGCGGGCGAACGCGGGGGCGCGGCCCGTGGGCGGGGCGGCGGGGGTCGCGAAGCCCGCCCAGACGCCGCCGAAGCCCGCCTCCGCGCCCTCCGGCGCGCCCGCGCCGGCCGGAGGCGCAGCCACGCCCCCCGCGACGCGGGAAAGCGTCTGGGCGAGCTTCTGCGGCATTGCCGAAAGCCTGCGGCTCGGCAAGGACGAGCGCAGCGCGAAGTTCCTCGAACTGGTCGCCGCCGCCGGACTGCGGACCGACTACGACGACTGGACGGGCGAGAACTGGGGCAGGCTGCAGGCGGAGGTGGACGCCTGGAACGGACTGCCCTTCTGACCCATGCGGCGCGGCGGGCGCGGCCTGGGAATCCGCGCGCCGCCGCGCCGCAACCCACGAAAGGACGAGACATGAACGACATGATATTCACGTTCTACCCTTCGTACTACGCCTACGCGAAGGACCTCCCCGCGAAGGAGCGGCTGGCGTTCTACGACGCCATCCTGCGCTACTTCTTCGACGGCGAGGACTGCGACGAGCGCAACCCGGCGCGCAAGGTGTTTGCGCTCGTGAAGCCCAACATCACGGCAAGCCTGCGCATGAAGAGCGCGAAGAAAAGGCGCAACACTTGCGGCAACACTTCCGCCAACACTTCGCCGAAGTGTCCTTCTTTAGGAACGAAGGAAGAAGGAACAGAGGAACAGGGGAACGGTGGACTGCCCACACCCCCAGCCCCCGCGCCCTGCGGCGCGGGGGGGGCGGCGGCGTTGAAATCCACGACCCCGACGTGGGGGGACGTGGAGGCCGCCGCGTCCGCCCTGGGCGTCCCCGCCGAGTTCGCCCGACGCTTCTTCGACGACATGGAGCGGGACAACTGGGCGTACGTCAACCGCCACGGCAACACGGCGACGGTGAACCGCCTCTGCCTCGCCGCCGTGCTTGGCGGCCGGTGGCGGGCGCAGGGGCGCGGCGCGGCGGGGGCCGCGTCGGCGCGGGGCCGCGCGAACCAGCCGGACGGCGTCGTCCACCACGAGGAGGGCTATGAGAACCCCCTGTGACCCGCTGCGCGGCGCGCTGCCGCTCGCCGAGCTGCTGGCCGCGCTCGACGCCCCGTCCTGCGAGGAGAGGGAGGCGGAGGTGGACGCCCGCCGGCTGTCCGCGTGGGCGAACGCGATGGCCGCGCACGGCTACCGCCACAGCGTGGAGTCGCTGGAGGCCCTGCGCCTCTACCTCGCCGGCTACGGCCTGCTGCTCATGGGCGGCGTCGGGACGGGCAAGACGCACTTCTTCCGGACGCTGGGCAGGGCGCTCGCGGCCCGCGGCCGCGGCGACGAGGCGCCGGTCGTCCGCCCGATGGTGGACACGGTCGGGCGCCGGGTCGACGAGGTGCGGGCTCTGTTCGCGGAGAGCGCCCGCCGCGACGTGGTGCTGGACGACGTGGGCGCGGAGCCGGTCTTCAACGAGTACGGCAGCCGGTGGGACGTCCTGCCGTGGATCGTCGAGATGCGCCTGGCCGCGTCCGGGCGGACGCACTTCACGACGAACCTCGCGCCGAAGGAGCTGGAGCGCCGGTACGGCGCGCGGACGGTCGACAGGATGCACGAGATGGCCGCCTCCGCCACCCTCGCGGGGCCGAGCCGGCGGCGCACGACGCCGAACGCGGCGGCGGTGCGGACATACGCGGCGGCGGCCCGCAGGGCCGCCGGCGGCGAAGGGGGCGGACGGTGACGCCGCGCCTCCCCGGCGGACGCGACGTGGAGTGCCGCCGCGACGGGCGCGGCTTCGACAACTGCCGCGTCCGCGCCGTGCGGACATACCCCGCGGGTCGCGGCGGATGCCTCCACCACCAGTGGAGGACGCCGCCGGCGCGAACGCCCGCGGACTGAAGCGGAAAACGAGGCAAGAAGAAAAAGGAAAAAGGAGAGAACGAAAATGGGCGAGAGCAGAAGGTGCGGAGTCCTGACGGACGCGGAACTGGAGAAGATTCGGCGGCACTACCGCCACGCGGTGGAGAGTCATCCGCATTTCGCGGACAGGCTGCCAGCCATGTGCAGCCGCAGTTTCGCGGCGGAGACGCTGGACAGGGCGCGCAAGCGTCTACGCGACGGCGAGGCGGTCGGGTCCGTGTCGGCCGTCGCCGTCCTCGACTGCGAGACGGCGGAGGTGATGGAGGCGCATCTGCGCGGAGACATGGCCGCCGCCGCGGAGGAATGCTACGACGCGATAGCGGTTCTCCTGCGCATGGTGGACGTCATCGAGGGGCGGCAGACGCTTGGCATGGCGACGGAAGCCGCGCCGGAAGGGGGCGCGGAATGACGAAGGCAGAGGCACTGGGGCTTATGCAGGGGCTGGCAAAGGGTGCCGGCGGAGAACTTGCGGAGGCGGCGCGCGTCGCCGCCGCCGCGATTCGCAGGAGCATGAAGTCGACGCGGGCCGCGAAGAAGGCCGCGATCGCGAAGAGGAAGGAAGCGAGGTGCGAGAGGGAATGAGAAAGACGAGACTGGACGACCTTCCGCCGCGCCTCCGCGCGCAGGCCGAGAGGCAGCTTGCGCCGCGCGACGTCAAAGCGCCGCAGGACGCGCAGGAACGCCCCTCCGAACCCGCCGCGCATCCGGCCTGCAGCCTTGCGCCCTACCGCCACGGAACGCGCCGCAGTCCGCCCCTGCGCCCGTTCGGCAAGGGCATGAACAAGACGGAGGCCGCCTACCAGCGCGAAGTCCTCCGCGGCATGGGACGCTACGAGCCCATGGCGTTCCGCCTTCTCGGCGGCTGCCGATACACGCCCGACTTCATGACCGTCGACGACGGGATTCCCACCTTCCACGAGGTGAAGGGCTCCTACCGCCTTGAATCGGAAGGCCGCGCATGGACGGCGTTCTGCTCCGCCGCCGCGCAGTACCCCTTCTTCCGCTGGATATGGGCGGTGAAGGGCAAGAGGCGCGGGGAGTGGAGCGTAAAGCGGCGCATCGAGCCGACCGCAGAAACCACGATTGACAGCCAGCCTGACTTCGGAGAGACAGAATGACTTGCCACAGATGCCCGAACAGCAAGGAGATAGCCCGCCTGCGCGAGGCGTGCATGAAGTGCGAACTCGGCGACGCATCCGCCGTGTCCGGCACGTTCTCCCTCGACGCAATGACCGACGGCGCGATTGACGACCCCCGCATGAGGGCGCAGCGCGCCGCCGGACTGCAGTCGCAATCCACCTTCAACCCCGACGAAATAGACGAGCCGCCCACGCCCGAAACCCCCGAACAGCGGGCACGCGACGCTTTCGTCTCGCTTCTCGCGCACCTCTCGCAAGTGCCATACGAACACCTCTGCGACCTGATAAGCCTAGTCCGCCAGTTCGACGGCCTCGACAGGCGCGAGTTCGCCCTCGTCCAGCACTTCCTGAACGGCGGCACGATGGCATCGTACGCCCGCGCCGAGAACCTGTCGAAGCAGACGGCGTTCGCGCGGTGCAAAGCCCTGTTCCGGCACAAGCCGCTCTTCAGGTCCATAGCGAACGGGCTTCTCGGCAAGCTCAAGGGCGGACGCAGGGCACAGCCGAAAGCGGTGCAGCCGACGCTCTTTGACTCCGCAAGCGCGGGCAGGCCGAAACCATCGTGAACGCACACAAAGGGAAACAATAGCCGAAACGCCGGGAAATTAGAACGCAAACGGAAGAAATCATGGCGAACAGACGTGGAAACCTGAACAATCTGCGCCCCCCTTCAAGCACGGAAGAAGCGCGTGAAAGGGGGCGAATGGGCGGCATAGCGTCCGGCAAGGCCCGCGCCGCCCGCAAGACCTTCGCGGAAACCCTGAAGACGATGCTGTCATGCACCGTCCCAAAGACCTCGCCGTACTACAGGAAACTGAAAGCGCAGATGCGGGAACTCGGCCTTGACTGGGAGCCGACCGTTCAGGACATCCCGAACCTCGGCATGCTCACAAGGGCCGCGAAGAATCCGCTGGCGTATGTCGCAATCCGCGACACCATAGGCGAGAAGCCCGTGGAGCAGACGCAAGACCTCACCCCGCCGCCGCCAATCACCCTCGGACTTCTTCCCGTCGTGCCGCCCGCGGCCGCGGACGGCGCAGAAGCGGGCGGGGACGCCCCTTCCGGCCCTTCGGGCGCATGACCCCACCGCGCTACGCATACCGAAGCCCGATGCGCTCTGGCGGCTTCTACGGGGGCCTTTGAACGAAAGCAAGGAGAGACCAAATGGCAACAGGCAGCAACAGGACGGCTAGGCGGACGAAGCCACTTGACGTGGCCGCGCTCATAGACAAGATGAAACTCGTCACCATACCGACGGACAAGTTGACGCCCTACGCGAAGAACCCCCGCATAAACGACGGCGGCGTTGACGCGGTGGCGAACAGCATAAGGAAGTTCGGCTTCGTCAACCCTATTGTCGTTCACGGCGCGAACAACGAAATCATAAACGGACACACCCGCCTCAAGGCCGCGAAGCGACTCGGCCTAAGGCGCGTCCCATGCCTTCGCGGCGACCACCTGACCGACGCGGAGATACGCGCCCTGCGCATTGCGGACAACAAGACACACGAACTGACCGCGTGGGACGACGGGCTTCTGCGGCTGGAGGTGGCAGACCTCCCCGACTTCGACTTTGCCGACTTCGGCTTTGCCCCGCCCGCCACCGACGGCACGGACGAGACGGAGGGAGACGGCGCAAGCGCGGACGCTGGCGACGGTTCGCAGAACTACAGCATCGTCTACGAGATTGTCTTCGACGATGAATCGCAGCAGGACAGGTGGTTCAAGTTCCTGCGCAAGATAAAGGCCGCGTATGGCGGCGGCGGCGAGACAATCGCGGAGCAGCTGGTACAGGCCATTGACGACTGGGAGGCCTCCCATGACGCATGAGGCCGACGCGCCCGCCTACGGCGAGACGTGCTACAGGCCGGACTGCAACATGGCGCGTCTCATACGGCCGCTCGACATGGACGTGCTGACCGCCGCGAAGGAGCGCATAGGACACCTTCTCGACACCTTCGACACCCTTGCCGTCTCGTTTTCGGGAGGAAAGGACAGCCTCGCCGTACTTCACCTCGTGGAGGAGGTCTACCGCGAACGGGGCATCCGCGAGAAGGTGAAGGTCTTTTTTCGCGACGAGGAACTGATACCAGACGCGGTGGTTGACTTCGTGCAGGGCATCTGCATGAGCGGGCGGTACGATTTCGCCTACTACGCGATACCGCTCAAAAGCACGAAGTTCGTGCTGGGGCGCAACTACAACTACGTGCAGTTCGCCCCGTCGCGGAAGTGGCTTCGGCAACCGCCACCATACGCGATACGGCTTGCCGACGGCGACCGCCGCGTGTTCGACCAGTACACCGCCGACGAGTTCATCTGCGCCCGCTACCGCGGCCGCGTGGCCGTCGTGAACGGCATACGGGCGCAGGAATCGCTGATGCGCTTCCGCTCGTGCGTCAACAAGAAGAACGACAGCTACATCACCGCGACGAAATGCGCCCGCGTCAAGTTCGCGAAACCCATATACGACTGGAGCGAGGATGACGTCTTCAAGTATTTCTGCCGCCGCAAAATCCAGTATTGCCCGATCTACGACGCGCAGACGTGGAACAACGAGCCGTTGCGCGTTTCCACCCCGCTTCACGCGGAGGCCGCAAAGCGTTTCGGCAAGTTGAAGACCCTCTACCCTGAATACTACGAGGGGCTGATAACGCTCTTCCTCGAAATGCTGGCACAGGCGCGGTACTATTCCAGCCTGTCCGCCGACGCGGAGTTCTCGCGGTATCCGCACACGTTCGACGGGCTTCTGCGCTACGTGGAGGAGAAGATAGACGAGCAATGCCTACGCGCCCTTGCGAAGCGGAGGGTCGTGCGGGCGTGGACTACGCGGCAACGCCTTGAACGGCAGGGCAAGAAGAACCTCGGCGGCTACTCGTTGCGGCATCTCTTCAAGGCGGTGCAGACTGGCGCGTACAAGCGCGAGATTCTGCCCGCGCCCTTGAGCGCGTCCGACTTCGCGTTTGAGGGCTTGCCAGTGCCGTCAGACCCATCGGCAATCACGCGGCGGTGACGATTGCCCATTGATTCGCAGTTGTCGGCATGGTACAATGCGCGCCAACCAAAACAGGAGACCTACCGATGGAAACCAACGTAGAGCCGATTGGCTTTGCCGAAGCGTTGCCGCACAGGCGCGACGCGAAGAGGGAGCAAGTCTCCTTCACCAACCCGCAGGGCGCGGAGTGGTACGGCATACGGGACGGCGGGAGGCTGATAAGTTTCTTCTGCCTCGTCGCGGGCAGGGGCGGACGCTCCGCCCGCTTCAAGTCCAACTACACCGTGCCGGACATGAGGCGCAGAGGCTGTCTCGCCGCGTCCATACGCTTTGCCCTTGCGTGGTGCGTCCAGCGACACATTCCCCTCCTGACGGCGTTCTGCACGGCTTCCAGCCTGCGGTCGCACGTCGCGCACGGGGCGAAGGCGGGAAAGGCGGCGGCAAACGGAACGACCTTCGTTAGGTACGCCGTCCTGAAACGGAGGACTGCATGACATCGTACAACGGATTCACGCCCGCGCAGAGGTGGCGCGGGCTTGCCATTGTGAAGCGGGCAATCGCCGACGGCGTGATACCGCCCGCCAACACCCTTCCATGTTCGCGGTGCGGACAGACGGAGGGCATGATCATGTACCACAGCGAGGACTACACGCCGGAGCGCATAGTGGCGCAGGTCGTGCCGCTCTGCTGGCGTTGCCACATGATGCTGCATTGCAGATTCAGGCATCCGAAGTCGTGGGAGAAGTACGCGGCGGAGGTTGCGTCGGGGACGAGATACCCGCCCGTGCACAGGCACTCGTGGCCGATTCTGAACCAACACTTCATCGACTGAAAAACCCTTACTTGAAAACCGAAAGGAAGAACGATGAAAATCGAGGACATGCCAATATCTCGCATCGTGTGGAGGAACGTTGACGGCCTATCCGCAAACGACTACAACCCGAACGTCGTGTATTCGCCGGAGCTGCGCCTGTTGCGCTTCTCGCTTCTGCGGCAGGGCTGGATTCAGCCCGTGCTCGTGACGAAGGACGGAACGATTATCGACGGCTTCCACCGCGCCTCGCTCGTCAAGACCGACAAGGAGGTGCGAGCGTTGACGAAGGGGAAAGTCCCCTGCGTGGAGATGGACTTGGACGAGGCCGACAGGATGCTCCTCACAATCCGCATCAACCGCGCGAAGGGTTCGCACATAGCCTTGAAGATGGCGGACATAATCAAGACGCTCGTGAACGACCACGGCCTGAGCCTTGACGAAATATGCAGCCAGATCGGGGCGACGAAGGACGAGGTCGACTTGCTTCTCATGGAGAACGTGTTCAAGGCGAAGGGCATAGACGAAAAGACCCCCTTCTCGCGGGCGTGGATTCCGGCAGTCAAGGGCGGTAGGCGGCTTGGCGGCGGCACGTCCGGCGCGGCTGTTGCGCGGAAGCCCGCGCAGAAGCGCAAGAACGGCCACGGGAGCGCGGGGAGGCGGTAGTGGCGGCAACCGCACGGGCGGCGGAGGCGAGGCGTTCTGCGGGGCAGGAAACGGCCTCCGCGCTGTTTGCGCCCGTGTACGGCCTGCCGTGGAACGACTTTCTGATGGCCGACCCCGACTTCTGCGCCGCATACGGCCTTGCGCCGCCCGCGGAGCCTGTGGTCGAGCAATGGTTCGCCGGAGGGCGCGGCTCGTTCAAGAGCTCCTACGTTTCGATCGCGATGATCGCCGCCCTCGCCGCCTGTCCCCGAGACAAGGCCGACTGGCACGGCATGGTCTTCCGCAAGGTCGCCGCCGACGTGGAGGGGAGCGTGTTCAACCAACTCGGATGGGCCATCGACACGCTTGGGCTGGGGGCGTACTTCACGCGCAAGCACAACCCCTTCCGCATCGTCCGCAACGACACGGGGCAATGCATCTTCTTCCACGGCCTCGACAAGGTGGAGAAGAAGAAATCCATCAAGCCGCCCTTCGGACGCTTCCGCTTTCTGTGGCTGGAGGAACTTGACCAGTTCGACGGCGCGAAGGAGGTGCGAACGCTCCGGCAGAGCGTCTTTCGCGGACAGGGGCTTGCGCAAAGCTTCTACTCGTACAACCCGCCCATATCCTCGACCAACTGGGTGAACGCGGAGGCGTTGAAGCCGAAGCGCGGGAAGAGGGTTTACCGCACGACCTACCTTGACGGCCCCATGGAATGGCTCGGAGACGAGTTCCTGCGCGAGGCGGAGGGCTTGCGCGAGAACAACCCGCGCCTGTACCGCCACGAATACCTCGGCATCCCTACAGGCACGGGGAGCGAGGTTTTCGAGAACGTGCGGGTGCAGGAAATAACGGACGAGCAGATAAGGGCGTTCCCCGTCCAGCGGTTCGGGCTGGACTTCGGCTTTGAGAACGACCCTACCGCGCTCGTGTGCGTCGGCTACGACCGCGCCCGCAAGACGGTCTACGTGTTCGACGAGTGGGTTGCCTACGGCAAGTTCGAGGACGGCATATTTGAGGCCATGGAAACGCTCGGCAAGGGGCGGTGGAACGACGCGGGCGTCGTCCTGAAGCCTATCATCGCGGACAACGCCTCGCCGTCCGCGATAGGCAACCTGCAGCGCATGGGCTGCAGGCGCATGGCGAAGACCATAAAGGGCAAGGGGAGCGTCGCGGAGGGCTTGCGGTGGCTACGCAGAAGATACCGCATCGTGATAGACCCGCGCCGCTGTCCCGTGGCGACAAAGGAGTTCACGGAGTACGAGTACGAGCGGACGGGGCGCGGGGAACTGACAGACCGCTACCCCGACAGGAACAACCACACGATAGACGCGGTGCGGTACGCGCTGGAGAACGACATTCTCTACGGCGAAGCGCCACGCCAGTTTTGACATTCCGGCGCGAAACGCCGCAGAACGCGCCAAATCAGCCCTCTGACGGTACGACGGAAACTATACGGCGCGGCGTCCGCGACGCTGCGGGAGGGTTCATTTCGGGCGTCTGGCGCGATTCCGGCCGCACAACCCCGCCCGCTGATTCCGATTTGACCCTTCGGCTGATTCCGCGGAAAGGAAAACAGGAGCGACCGAATGGGCACTACGATAATCTCCACCCGAAAGCACTTGTACTTCGGCAAGCGGGCGACGCAGATGCGGCGCAACCGCCTCGCCGTGCTCGGCGGCAGGGACTACGTCGACGCCCGGCTGTGGCGCGCGCCGAACGAGACGGACGCGCAATGGCTGGGGGACGCCGACGACGGCATCGTGGGGCGCAGGGAGAGAACCGCGCTCGTGAACGACGCGCAGCGCATCGCGTCGAAGATTCAGCAGTACATCTTCAAGAAGCCCATCGACCGCAAGGGCGCGGACAAGACCTTCCTCGCCAACGTGTCGGGGGAGCAGGGCGTGACGGAGTTCATGAAGAGCGTCTGCAACGCGATAACGACGCAGGGCTGGTGCTGGCTGCAGGCAGACCGCGCGCCCTACGCCCTCGACGAGACGGGCACGGTCGTGCCACGCACGTTGGCAGACCGCGCTCCCGTGCGCTGGAGGCTGTGGGAGGCCGTTGACGTGCCTGACTGGAGCATGGATTCGTCGGGCGTTCTGCAGTGGCTCGTGACGCGCTCCGTGGCGTATCTGAACGACAACCCCTACAAGGAGGCGAAGGTGGTGAACATTTCCACCCTGTACCGCCTCGTGGACGGTCGGGTGTGCGTGACGGAGGAGGCAGATAAGGAGGGAAGCGGGCTTGACTTGCGCACGGACGCGGAGGTCGTCGGCCTTGACCGCATACCCTTCATCCTCGTGGGCAAGCCGTCGCCGGACGCCTGGTGGTTCGATGACGTGGAAATGCTGCAGGCGCAGGCATTGAACCTCGACAGCAACCACTTTGAGACGCTCATCGAGACGCTGTACCCGCAGCTCATCGCGCCAATGTCGCTCTTGAACACGCTGGACGTAAACCTCTCGCTGGAGAAGATGAGCGGCAAGGAGATAATCGCCCTGCAGCGCGAACTCATAAAGGGGCGCAAGAACCCATTTTACGAGAACGCGGAGGACAGGGGCGTGACACGCTACCTGATACCTCCGTCCGACGGCATGAAGCTGCTTCCCGACGAGTGCGCCCGAAAGCGCAACCTTCTCTTCGACATGGCGGGACTTGCGCTCTTCAACCGCGAGACGCGGCAAGTCCAGACGGCGGAGGCAAAGGCCTTCGACCAGATGGACACAAACGCGACGCTCGGCAACCGCGCTCTCATGCTGCAGGACGCGGAGAAGAGGCTTGTCGCCCTGTCGCGCTACTTCGACCCGTCCTTCAAGGAGTACGAGCCTGTCTATCCCGTGAAGTTCGACGTGATAGACGCGGCGGCAATGTCACAGGCGGTGGAGACTGTCGTGAACCTTCCGCAAGTGACGCTCGGCATGAGGAAAATCTGTCTGCGCTCCGGCCTGAAACTTCTACAGGACATGGGAGCGGTCGAAGATGCCGACTTCGAGGAAACCATGAGGGAGATAGACGCGCTCAAACAGGCGGAAGTCCCCGCGTTCCATCCGCCGCGCTTCGGCGCGGAGGACGAGGACGATGATGGCGGAGACGACGAATGACGGCCTCGTTTGACAATCCTTCTGACAGTGGATTTCGGGCATCATCTCCACCCGTCCTTTCGGAGAACGGAGACGCAACAGGGCGACACTGCCCGCCCTTGAACGGCAGCGACAACAACACAGGGAAGCGTAGCGCATGAGCATCAAGGACATCCTAGCCAAAGTGGCGAAAGGGGAAGCCCTGACGGACGAGGAGAGGTCTTCCGTTGGCGGGTACGACCCACAAGCGGAGATGGACAAGGCCTCTGCCGCCGCCCGCCGCAAGGCGGAGAAGGAGCGCGACGAGTTCAAGGCGCAAGCCGAGAAGTCCGCCGCAGACCTCGCCGCCGCCATGGAGGCGCAGAGGAACCCGCAGAAGGACGACCAGCTCGCCAAACTGGCGAAGGAGGTCGAGAAGTTGACGAAGAAGAACGCGGAGGCCGAGGCCAAATTGAAGGCCAACGCCCGCATGGAGGCTATTCGCGCCGCCGCAAAGGCGAACGGCGCGGTCGCCGCGGATGGCATTTCCGCCGAAATCTTCGACATGCTACTCGACCGCGCCGTGGGCGACGTCGACACTGGCGACGAGGACGCGCTGAAAGGCGCGTTGGAGGCCTTCAAGACCGCGAACCCCGCAATGATTGCCGACCTCGGCAGGGGTGGAGTTAACGGCAAGGGGCGTCCGG
The DNA here is from genome assembly GCA_964386385.1 of uncultured Lentisphaeraceae bacterium. Taxonomy (GTDB): domain Bacteria; phylum Verrucomicrobiota; class Kiritimatiellia; order RFP12; family UBA1067; genus RUG572. The sequence continues at coordinate 84,457 of CAYLRN010000012.1, forward strand.
CCGGGGGCGCCGATGCCGGCGGAGCGAACCCCTGGAGGGAAGGGAGCGTGAATCTGACGGAGCAGATGCGCCTCATAAACACGAACCCGACCGAAGCGGTGCGGCTGGCCTCCGAGGCCGGCGCGACGCTGAAACTGTAAACCCGAAACGCCCGCAAGGGCAAACTTGCCGAAAGGGAAAAGACAATGGCTGTCACCAAACTCTCGGACGTGGTTTCCGCCGCCTCTCTGGCCGCGTTCACCCCGTTCTTCAACAAGGCGTACCACGACAACTCCGTGTTTCTTCAAAGCGGCATCGCGGCCACCGACCCGCTCATCGCGGCGCGTTGCGCACAGGCGGGCTTCGGCGGCAAGACAGTCAATATGCCCTTCTGGGGCGACCTTCTGGGAGACGACAATGTTTCGTCCGACACGGGCGACATCGAGGTGTCGAAGATTGCCCCCGGACAGGACGTTGCGGTAATCACCCGCCGTGACAAGGCTTTCGGCATCACCGACCTTGCCGTTGACCTCGCTGGCGACGACCCCGTCGGCTGGATTGCCTCGCGTCTCGGCGCGTACTGGGCGCGTCGAGACGAGGCGAAGATCATTCAGACCCTGAAGGGCATCTTCGCCTCCGACGGCGCGGGCGCGAACCTCGTGTACGACATTTCGGGAGAATCCGGCTCCGCCGCGATTCTCGACAATGACACGCTCATCTGGGCGGCGCAGAAACTGGGCGACAAGAAGGCGAACCTAACCGCCGTCGCCATGAACTCCGTCGCCGAGGCGTTCCTTGCGTCGCTTGACGCGCAGTCCACCCTCTACCGCCCGTCCGACGCGAAGGGTACGCTGCCGACGTACAACGGCAAGGCGATTGTCATGGACGACAATCTCGGCTACGACCCGGCCACGAAGATCTCCGAAATCTACCTGTTCGGCGAGGGCGCGGTCGCCTTGAACGGCTGCCCGTCCAAGAACGCCTTTGAGGCCGGACGCGACCCGCTGAAGAACGGCGGCGAGGACTACGTGGTTTCCCGCCACGCCGGCATCGCGCACGTTCGCGGCATGAAGTGGGTTGGCACTCCCGCGGGCGCTACGCCCACCAACTCCGAGCTCGCCACGGCGGCGAACTGGTCGAAGGTCTACGACGACAAGGACATCCGCGTCGTGAAGCTCGTCTGCAAACTCGGCTGACGGGCGGGCGGGCGCGGCGCGGCGGTTTACGGCATTTCCCGCCGCCCGCTCCTGCCCATGCCTTGCGGCCAACCATGAGCGAAACGAAAGGAACAGGCGGAGCGGCTGGACTTCCGCATGGCGTACCTGACGTTCCAGCAGCAGGAGGCGAGACATGGACATTGGAGACATTGGCGAACTGGCGGCGGCGGCGCGGGCGAGGAACGACGAGCGCATGGCGGCGAAGAACGCCGCGCTGACCGCTCCGCTACAGGGGCGCATTTCCGAACTGGAGACGCTGCTGGAGGAGGCCGTGAAACGCGGAGACGCTCTGGCGGCGTCGCTTGAGGAGGCGGAGGCGCGCGTCAAGACGCCTCAATCGCAGTTGCCCGCTTTCAAACAGGCGTCGAAGCCTGAGAAGAGGAAGGGCAAGTAGCCATGGCCATAAACGTACAGGGCGCATCCGAATACTTCCGCAACACGACCTTCTCCGCGAAGTGGGCTGAATACTCCACGGAACAGAGGTCGGCGGCGGTGGCACAGGCGAAACGCGAACTCTCAAAGACTCTTGGACGGCCTATGAGGGAGGACGAGCCACCCTACGCGGACGGCGACACGAAGCGCGACGAGTACGCGGTGTACGAGCAGGCCCTGTACTCGCTCGTCCGAGACGCGGAGCCTCTTGGCGGAGGCGCGGCCATTCCATCTCTCGACGCCGACGACCGCAGGCCAGTGGGCTTCACGCTCCGCGACGGCTGCGGCAACTGGTCGAAACGCGCCCTGTCATGGCTGGCGGACAAGTTGACCGTGACCGTAGTGATGGCGTAGCCGCCGGAGGTGTCCGTTGCCCGCCTCGTCAAGATACGCGGCAGACCCGCTTGCCCGGCTGAAACGACACGAGACAACCGCCGCGAACGACGCGGTGGCGGAGATTGAACGCGCCCGCAGGGCGATACGGCGCGACATACTTGAACTCACCCGCGAGCTCGACGTGGGGGGAAGCGCGGGCGCGCGGGAGGAGGTGCTTTCCGCCGTGCAGAGGCGCATCGCACGTCTTCGCAGGCGTCTTGAACGGTTGGAGAACGCCGCGCTGGAACAGGCCGCGAGGGCGGCCGTGCGCGACGGCTCGGAAAAGACCGGCGTTGAAGTCCGCTACTCCAGGGAGCGGGCGGACGAAATGATAGGGATGCTGGCCGGAAGGCGCGGCAAGTGCCTCGCCGCCGTCTTCACCGACAGGATGGCGGAGAACGTGATTGACGCCCTGCGTTGCGCCACGGTTGCCGCGTTGCGGGAGAACGCCGTCGCGGGCGGCTCGAAGAAGGAACTTGCCCGCGCCCTGGAGGAGAAGTGGCTGGGGGCGGCGAAGGACGGCGAGACGTACCAGTTCGTGGATTCGGGCGGCAACGTGTGGGACACGAAAACCTACGTCGCGATGAACGTGCGCACGAACGCCATGCGGGTGTACAACGATTCGCTTGCCGACACCATAGCGCGGGCGACTGGCGGCGACCTCGCGCGCGTGTCCGTCGGCGGAGACCCCAACTGCCGCCTGTGCTTCCCATGGGAGGGACGCATACTCTCGCTGACCGGCAGGACAAAGGGCTTTCCGACTTACGAAGAGGCGCGGAAGAGTGGCTGCTTCCACCCGAACTGCGTGCACACGCTTGAGTACGTCGACGAACTCCTGGACGCGGACGAGATCGAACTGCAGAGGGCGCATCCCATGCCGGCGGGCGAGGACGGGGGGATTTCGCCGGACGCGGCGGACGAGAACCGCTACGAGATAGACCAGGACCGCTACCGCCGCCGGGGCATGGACGCGGAGCGGGCGCGGGTGGCGGTCGACCGCGACAACCTGGAGACGTCGATACGCGCGGGGCTTGTCCGCGAGGACGCAAGGCAGATCGTGGACGGCATGACCGACGCGCAGGTGACGGCCCTCTGCAGGGACGGCAACCCGCCCGCGTTCGAGCCGACGAAACAGGCGACGCGGGCAGACCCACGCGCGGCTGACGAGAAGTGGGCGCACGGTTCGCGGGGCGGCACGGTGCATATCGGGCGGAGCGTGACGCTGGAACGCATCCTGGAGGTGTGCGGCGTTGCGGACGTGGCTGGCGAAAAGGGGGCTTGGAGGCCGTCAAACGACGCGGAGCGCAGTCTTCACTCGTTCATGCAGGAACTCGGCGCGGAGCATGAGGACGGTCCGCAGGACGCGCTTGAAAGCAATCCGCACTACGGCGAGGGCAGGGAGTACGAGGTGAATTGCCAAAGGTGCGTCCCGACGGCGGAGGCCCGGCTTCGCGGGTACGACGTGGAGGCGTTGCCGAGGCCGAGCGGGACAGACCCCATGTTAGCCGGCGCCACTCCGCTGTCCGCCGATTGGCTGTTCCCGACCTTCAAGGACGCGAAGCCCGTTCGGTACGGGCGGCGGAGCGACATTGAGAAGCAGATGAGGGAGTGGGGCGTTGGCGCACGTGCGCAGGTCGTCTGCCTGAATCGCGGAGGAAGGACGGCGCACACGTTCTACGCGGTGCAGGGCGCGGACGGTACGCACTTCTACGACCCGCAGACGGGAAGCCACGATATGTCCGCGTATCTGGACAATGAAGTCGCGTACAGGGCCAAACATTCGGCAAAATACAACTGCTTCGCCCGCATAGACGCCTTGGAGTTCAACGAGAAGGTGAAGCTCTGCTGCAGGGCAAGGCCGAAGACTGCGTAGGTGCGAATGGCAGTTCCGGTTCGCAGCCGTAGTCCATGAGCGTCTTGCCGTCTATCGAGAATCCGGCGACGGCGGCTTCCACGCTGCCGAAGCTCTCGGTGCGCGAAGCCGCGGGCTCTCCATCGTCCTCCACCCCTCCTGAGTACTCGTCAACGGACACTTCAACGCCGCCGTCTGACGCTTCAAGGAAGACTATGTGCCGAGGCGTCGGGTAGAACATGCATATCCCGCCCATGTCCCGAATCTTCCTCGCAAGTGATTTCGCGTTCGCATTGCTCTTCATCGGTTCCGCCTTTCTGTCTTGGTTGCCGTGAATGATATCGCACAATGAGGCCGGAAGTCAACGCCGCTTGACACGCCTCTACGGAAGATGGGCACGAAAAAAGTTGAAATAATTTTCGGCGCGTCGCCGCGCACAGAAGCGCGGAAGTGCGTTTCGTCCTTTATCCATGCGGGTTCGGCGCGTTTCAGGCCGCACGAAAAAAGATGAAGGCCTTTGCCATTTTGCCTATTGACGCATAATGGCAGATATTGTACAATGTTCCGCGTCAAGACCACCACAGGCGGTTGAGACAGCCAAAACAGAGACCAACCAACCGATAAGGAAGCCGAAGATGAAGATGATAGACAAGATTCAGGAACTGACCTTTGGATGCGAACTGGAATACGTTGGCATCACGCAGAGGCGTACGGCGGAGGTCGTTGCCGAGGCCGTGGGCGGCACGAGCCGCTATGTTGGGATGCACTTGAACAACTACAAGGTGCGCCTGCCCGACGGGCGCGAGTGGGAGATTGTGAGCGACTCGAGCGTTGGCCGCGAGAGCCACAGGTGTGGATGCGAGACGGTGACGCCGATTCTGAAGCTGGCCGACATGGAAATGTTGCAGAAGGTGGTGCGGGCGTTGCGCGCCGCTGGGGCGCGGGCGGACTACACTTGCGGTCTCCACGTACACGTAGGGGCACAGGGCATGGACGCGAGACAGATTCAGAACCTAGCGAAGTCGTGGTATATGGCAGAGAAGGTTTTTGTGGAGGGTTGCGGGACGGCGGCGGCGCGGCTGGCGAGGTGGACACGCCCGCTGGAGGCCCCCTTCATTGAGGCGATGATTAAGACCCGCAAGCCGACGATGGAGACGCTTGCCGCCGCGTACTACGGAGAGTACGGCAACCGCTACAGCCACTACAGCCCGCAACGCTACAGGACGCTGAACCTCCACAACCTTTGGAACGGCCACAAGGGGACGGTGGAATTCAGGCTGTTTGAGGCCACGACACACGCGGGCGAGATAAAGGCGAACGTGCTGTTTGCCATGTCGATGGTTGCAAAGGCGAAGGGGCTGGCGCGGGTGTGCGCGAAGGTGCAGAAGTACGAGTGCAAGGGCGGCGCGTACGACATGAAACTCATGTTCCACTACTTGGGATGGACGGGCGACGGGTTCAAGACGGCGCGGTATCACTTCAGGAGGCGGGCGTCTGGGATGGTTGACGCGGTGCGGTAATGGGCGGGAGGTGCGACATGGCAGTGCTTTACTTTGCGTATGGGAGCAACATGAACGGGGCGCGGATGAGCCGCCGCGTCCCGACCGCCCGCCACTACGGGACGGCGACGCTGTACGGCTGGAGGTTGGCGGAGCGGCTGTACGCGGATATCGAGAGGTGGCGCGGCGGGAAGGTGCGCGGCGTGGTGTACGCGCTGGACGTACGCGGACTGATGACGCTGGACGGGTACGAGGGCTTCCCGAACGTGTACATGAGGAACGACGTGAGGGTGAAGATGGACGGGGGCGGGCGGTGGGTGTCCGCATGGACTTACTTCATGACGGACACGACGCGGCGGCGGAGGGCGGGCGTGAAGTTCCCGTCGGACTACGCCGCCGCGTGTGCGGCGGGAGCGGCTGAGAACGGCTTGCCGACGGATTTCTTCAACAGGCGAATTCTCTGCATTGACGCGGAAATCAAAACTGACAGGCTGCTCTACCGAAAGACTCCCACCTGGGATTTCAACCAAAACAGAAACCAGACCAAAAGGAAAGACACGATGGGCGAAGAGAACACGAAGCCCGCTTTCAGGATGGGCGAGACATACGCGGCACGGAGCATTGGCGACAAGAACATCATCTACGCCGCGACGGCGACGAGGCGGACGGTGCGCGTGGCGGTGTACGGGACACTCATGCGCGGGGAGCGGAACGCCCATTGGGCGGAGGAGGCCGGAGCGCGGGTGCTTGGCGAGGGGACGGTTGACGGCGACCTCCACGACACGGGATGGGGTTATCCGACCATTGCGGACGTGGGGCGGAACGGCGGAAACGGCGTGGCCGTGGAGGTGCTGGAGACGGACGATGACGGGCTGGCGCACATGGATGTGCTGGAGGGCTGCCCGAACCTATACAGGCGCGAAAAGGCACGGGTGTTCTTTGGCAGCAGGGCTGTAGCGGTGGATGCGTGGATCTACGCAATGAACCGCATTCCGCCGACAGCGCGGCTGATAGAGCCTGTTGACGGCGTGGCGGACTGGCGCGAGTACCGCAAGGCACGGAAGGAGAACAAGGATGAAACGAGCAACGAAGGATGACAGACTGCGAAGCGACGGCAAGCCGAGAGCGTCCGCAGAACACATATCCGCAGTCCGGCGGGAGGCTGGACGGCGGGGAGCGGTGGCGGCGTGGGGCGACCGCCCGAAGGTGGAGTGGCGGACAATCCGCGTACACGCCGACACCTACGAGCGACTGAACGCGATGCGTTCGCGGTTGCCGCCGTTCAAGGGGCGGGCGGCTGCGTCGTGGGACGCGCTGTTTGCCCGCCTGACCTTGAAGCGCGGCAACCGCTGACCGAGGCGGATGGCCCTTGGACGCTGGCGACGCGCCCTGGTTGCGGGGTGCGTCGCTCTTCCTGCGCCCGAATAGGGGTGGAAACGGGCGAATAAACCCGCCGAGAGCGGTGCTGTCGGTGCGACGCTGGCTTGTTGGGCGGCGGAAACGCCTCTACAGGCCGCAATCGGGGCGAGAACGCCCCATCCCGCGCTTCCGCGCCCGCGCCGGCATGGTTTTACCCGCCGGACGCGGCGCGGCTCTGCGGGCTTCTGCGCGGCCTCTGCGGCGGGGCTTGACCTTGCCTCTGATTCCGTGGAGATGCACGAGCTGACAGAACTGACGAAAGCGTTGTCGCGCTTCCCCGAACGCCTCGCCGCCGCACGGTCACGGGCGGGTGCGCGTGTCGGCTTGCATTGCGTCCGCGAATCAAAAGCGAACGCGCCGCGTTCCCCGACGAAAGCGCAGCGCTCAAAGACCCTGAAGCGAAAGCGGATGACGTCTCGGAGGCAGTTTTTCCCCGGAGGTCTGGAGAAGTCCATACAGACCGAGACGCTGGCGAACGGCGACGTGTCCGTTTTCGTCGCGAAGAACTCGTTTGCGGCCGACTACGCCCGCTGCATCCACGACCAAAAAGGAGTCCGATGGTTCAAGCGCGGCGCGGGGACGGTCGCGAAGGGAGCGCGGGCTGACGAGAAGTTCATCGAGCGGGCGGTGAACGACAACGCCGACAAGTACAGGCTTGTCTACGAGCAGGAAATCAGAAGGGAGTTGCAGACCCCATGACAGACCCATCGACATTCGAAGCGTCTCTTGGCGAGGCGGAGGACGCCTGCTTCGAGGCACTGTGCCGGATTCTCGACCTGCGCGCAGGGGTGACGGCCTTCATCGGCGCGAACGACGGGCGGACGGACTGCATGGTGTTCGGCATCGACGCGTTGCAGACCGGCGACATGACAACATACAGGGCGGAGCGATTCCATTTCAGGGGACAGGCCGACCTGTACAACCGAAACCGCCGGACGCTGCAGGCATGGCTCATGCGCATTGTCGCCGCCCTCCCCGTGCAGAGGCACGGCGGGACGGAAAGCCGCCTTCGGGCGGAGACGAACGTGTTGCAGTTCCGCGTAGTTCCCGAAACGACGGCCATTACCGCCGTGACATCGGCCGACATCGAGACGGCGACGAACAGCAAGAAGATTCCGACCTTCACGGCGACGGTGACGTTTGACGTCGTGTTCAGGGCCGGCGGTCGGGACACGGAGGCCGCGCCATCGCCCGACGATGCGGAGGAGTGACGGGCTGAACGCCGCGGGAGGCGCGTGGAAGCCCCTTCCTGCCCTTCGCGGCGGCGGGGCGTGCGCTGCCACCCCCGCCGGCAGACGAACGCGCAGAGCGGCCTCCGCGCCACCTTCTGCGCGATTCCAACGCGCACGCGCGCGCAATGACGCCCGCTTGTCTAAACAAGCGGAGTGGTAGGATGGCAGACAGGTAGGTAGGGTGCGTCTTTCGCGTCTCATGGGCGCAATCCGTCTTTGACCTGAAATCTGACAGTGGAATACGAGACCAGACAGAGGAGACGCAATCATGGCTACAGCTGCATCCGCAGAGGAGTTTTTCGGCGCGGGGTCGCCCTTCGGAGCGATAACGGGCTGGGTCGCGCAGGACGGCGGCGGCGTGACGAAGACAAGGGAACGCGCTTCCGTTCTCGGCGCGGACGGCGACGAGTGCCGCCACGTTGACTGGAACGAACAGCATTCCACGTCGTGCGTCTACATCCCCGCAGACAGCGTGACGAGCGGCAACCTGACGATTCCGTCCGTTGGCGGGCTTCTTAACGGCTACGTGGTGGATTCCGTCTCCGTCGCATACTCGCAAGACGTGCCGAAGATGACCGTGACGGGACACAAGGCGGTGCTTAAGACCGCGGACGCATACGCAAATCTCCGCACGTACTCGCCCACAATCGGACTCCCCTTCGTCGCCCTCGGCGTTCCAGACGCTCTCGGCCATGTCGCCTGCGACGGTGCGAGGAGCGCGACCTACGAACTGGCCTGCAACCATGTCGCGGAGACTGGCGGGCAGGGCTGCGTCGTGGGCGCGGACAACCACGACGGCACGGAGACGCTGACTATCGAGAGCGTGTGCGCCATCACGCCCGACGCGGCCGACGGCGACGCGGCCAACTGGACGGAGACGAACGACGCGCAGACGAAGAGCAACAGCGCGGCGACCGTCAACAGCCGCACGTTCGTGAAGCACATTGCGCACGATGACACGGGTTCTGGCGCGTAATCGGGGAAGGACGGTTCGGATGCTATCGGACGCGGCCAACCTCTTCGAAACACGCTTTGCACAGGAGGCGGACTTCCTGTGCAGGCGCGGAATCTCGCTTGCCGACCTCTCGGCCGGCGAGGTCGCCGCGTTAGTCCATGCCGTGGAGCGGGTGTGCAGCCCCTACGCGGATGCAAACGCCGAACTCGTGGAGCGTCCCGTCGCAGTATGCAAGGGGGTTTGGCTGTGGCCTCCGACGGCGGGGGCGCAGATATGGCTCGACGAGTACGCGGCGAGGTGGTGGCCGAAAGGCACGATGCGCTGGAAGTGGGCTACGGTGTACGCCTTGAAGAACGCCCGCGACAAGGACGCTTTCGCGCCTCTCACGACACGCCTGCGGGCGGAGGCGGCGATAGTCATGTGCGCCCTGTCCCTTCCCGTGCATGGCGCGGAACTGCAGGCGGCAATAGACAGGGCATACGGCTCGTCGCCGCACGACGCGCCCGCGCCGAGGCCGACACGCTCCGAGCGGCTGAGGCGACAGGCGCAGACTGACTTCGCCTCTCTCGTGGCGCGGCTGGAGGTGGAGAGCGGAATCACGCGGGATGCGTGGCTGTGGGGGCGTTCGCTCGTCTACACCATGACCGCCTACGCGGCGATGCACGAATTCGCCGCCGCTTTCGCCGCCGGAGGCGGCAGGGGGCGGTCTCGCATGATGGATGAACTCGACGATGCGCTCCGCAACCTCGCCCGCGTCAAGGAGGCCATTGTGCGCGGGGTGGAGGACAGGCGGGCGCGGGCGGCGGCTGGAATCGCGCAGGACGCGCAGGGAAGCCCCTCTGGCGTTCAGAAAGCAACGGCATGAACAAGGTGCTTGAATACGTCATCCGCGCAAAGGACGCCACGGGAAGCGCGGTATCGTCCGCCCTGTCGAAACTGAAGGGGCTGGGCGCGGGCTTTCTGAAACAGGCGCAGAACATACGCGCCGCGTTCGGAATGCTGCAGACGGCGGCGGGGACGTTCGCGTCCGTCTTCGGCGGGGCGATAGCCGAGGCGTTCGACTTCGAGCGCTCCGTGGCCAACTTCAAGACGCTTCTCGGGTCGGCGGAGGAGGCGAAGCGGCACGTGGCGGAGCTCAGGGAGTTCGCGTCCTCCACGCCCCTCACGTTCAAGGACCTCTCCGAGGCGTCGAGGCTGCTTCTGTCGTTCGGCGCGTCCGTCGAGGAGGTCGGGCCGTCCCTGCGGACGCTCGGCGACATATCCATGGGCAACGCGCAGAAGTTCCAAGGGCTTGCGCTCGTCTTCGCGCAGGTGAAGTCGCAGGGGAGGCTCATGGGGCAGGACCTCATGCAGATGGTGAACCAGGGCTTCAACCCGCTCGCCGTCATGGCGGAGAAGACCGGCCGCTCCATGTCGGAGCTCAAGGAAATGGTGTCGGCGGGCGCGGTGACGTTCGAGATGGTGGAGGCGGCGATGCGGGCGGCCACGTCGGAGGGCGGACGCTTCAACGGCGCCATGGAGGAGTCCGCGAAGACCGGCGCGGGCCTCGTCTCCACGCTGCGGGACAACTGGACGGACGCGGTGCGCCGCTTCGGCGAGGCGTTCTCGGAGTCGGCCAAGGGCGGCATGCAGGCGCTCATCGACAAGATCGGCGAGCTGGTGGAGGACGGCACGGTGGAGGCGTGGGCGGAGGGGGTCGCCAAGGCCATGTCGGAGGTCGCGTCCGCCGCGTCCGCCGCCGCGTCCGCCGTCAAGGCGGTGTGGAAGTACGGCGGCCTCTCCGACGCATGGCATGGGCTGAAGGCCGTCTCGTCGCAGGTCGGAGCGACGGTCGGCGGCTTCGTGGGCGGGGTGGCCAACGGCGGCGGGGCGTGGGAGTCGCTCAAGTCCGCCTGGGCGCAGGGGAACGAGGCCTTCAGCGAGGAGGCGGCGAAGGGCTTCTGGACGAAGGAGGCCGGACGCGCGGGGCTGGGCGGGGACGCACTGCGGCGGGCGGTCGAGGCGGAGGACGCGGAGGAGTACGCCCGGGCGGCGCGGGCGCGGGAGCGCGGCGGAGCTGAGAAGTCCGCCGGCGGCGGCGGCGCGGAGGCCGGCGGGCGGACGCTCGACGCACTCCTGTCGGAGGCAGCCGCGAAGAAGGAGCGGGAGGACGCGCGTAAACTCGCCGAGCAGAGGGAGCGGGAGGCCACCGCCCTCGCCGAGAAGGAGCGCAGGGAGCGGGAGCGGGTCGAGCGCGAGATCCACGCACAGCGCGTCAGGCTTCTTTCGGAGGAGCTGAAGGAGCGCGAAAAGTTGCAGTCCGACGCGGAAACCCGCCTCGCCGCCGCACAGGCGAAGGTTCAACAGGCGTGGGGGTGGTATCGCGAGAAGGATTCGCTGGCCGCGCAGATTGCGGAGGAAAAGGCCGACGCGGAGGCGCGGAGGCAGTACGAGAGGGACTTCAGCAGCCTGAAGTCGAGGCGTCGCGACTGGCGCACGGCGGACGACCTGTCGCTCGGCGACGAGGCCACGCGCCGCGTCGCGCTTGCGGAGGAGAGCAAGGCCGAGGCCGAAAGCTACGCAAGGCAGACCGCCGAGGACGCCAAGAGGGCTGCCGACGCGCTGGAGGCGATAAAGTCGGCGCTGAACGAAGGAGGCGAATAGAGATGGCGTGGATTGGCATGGGGGACTGCGACGCCGCCGGGCTTCGGCAGCTTCTTGACACGTCCAATGCGAGAGTCGACCTGTCCACTGCGGCTTCGGCGGTCGTGCTGCACAACGCCGACGGGCTTCTGCTGAAGCAGGGCGTGACGGAAACATCGTGGCAGTACGTCGGGCTGACGCGGGAGGCGGCGGAGGCCCTGGCGTCGCTGGCCTACGACGCCACGTCGTGCACGACCCTCTACGCACAGGGCGCGAGCGGGGAATGGGTCGCCTGCAACGTCACCATGGGGGCCAGCCTCAAGGTCTCGTCCGCGATGGCGAACGCGGCGGGGGGGTGGACGGCCACGTTCCGTCTGTCGGAGTACGGCGCCGCCAACGCCGGGGACGCATGGAGCGCGACGCGCCCCGAGGCCGCCGTATCGACGGGAATCCAGAAAAGCCAGTCCACCTCGGTCTACAGGGTCGCCCCCTCGGAGGTGTCGGGCGGCACGATGCAGAAGGTGGTCACCACCGTCGTGGAGTTCAAGTTCCTGACGCTGGCCGAGGCGCTGGAAATGCTGAATGCGACGTGGTGCTCGTCCACGGTGACGCCACACAGCACGTCCTCCTCGTATGTCGGGCATACCTACAACGAACAGGGCGCCGTCGTCGGCTCGGTGTCGAAGCTGGCGCACTACACCTACCTTTACGGGACGCAGAAGACCGGCAGCGTCCGCTACGTCGGCACGGCGGAGGGGTATTCGCTCGAGGGGACGACGACCGTGTATTCGGGGGTGTAGTATGATACGGCTACTTCAAGAGGGCAAAAGGAGAATCTTCACGCCGACCGGGCTGCTGAACGATCTGGTTCGGTGGACGCTCGGAGTGCATTCCAGCAACGGGACCGTCGCCGTGGTCAACACCGCCACCCCTGCGGAATCCCGCAGCCTCGACCTCACCGTCGACGCCGGCCGCACGTACGCGGAAATGTCGGAACTGATGGACAGGGACTACGTCAGAGCCGACAAGTTCCCGGAGACACTCCGCAAAAGCATCGACAACAGAACCCTGACCATGGGGAAAGGGGTCGTGGCGGTGGACGAGACGTGGCTTGAGAACTTCGTCGCCGACATGATAAACAAATACAGCCACTAGCCTCCCGCCGGCCTGCCTTAACGCGTCCGCTGATACTGAAAGGATGAACAATGAGAAAACGCTCTACAGCCATTTTCGCCGCGTTCGCGCTCATGCTGGCGGCTTGCGCCCCCGCCGCAGGGGTGGGGCGCGTTGAGTACGTGACCGCCGACCTTGCGAAGCGCACGGCTGCCGTCTCCTGGACGTGGACTGATTTCTCGGACATCGCGGTGCGCCTGTCGCTCATGCGCAACGGCGAGGACTTCCCGACGGAGGGCTGGAGCGGGACGCTCTTCTTCGGAGACGGTGCGCTTGGGTGCGCCGTGGCCGGAGTTTCGCACGGCTACAACGAACTGCTCTTCGACGTGGAGCGCGGGAACGTGCCGACGAACGGAAAGTACGCTGTGCAGATAATCGCGACCAACACGGCGGGGCGCGTGGAGGAGTGGGCGCGTGGGACGTTGACGGTGCGGGCCAACCCGTCCGCCGAAGGCATGCCGAGGAACTGGAGCGCGTATGCTGACATTGCGCGGAAGGTCGCGCCCTTCATCGACGCGCAGGGCATATTGTTCAACCCCGCGAACGAGGACGCTCTGTGGGGCGCGGTTTCCAACAGGACGGACGCCGCCGTCGCGACCGCCACGAACGCGCTGTGGGCGGCCAAGGCGGACAGGGGCGAGGTGTC
>CAYLRN010000013.1:0-85602 GCA_964386385.1 uncultured Lentisphaeraceae bacterium
TTCAGAACGCTGCCGAAGTGCATCGCGGGAATATTCGGCGAGGTGAGCCATTTCGCTTGCAATTCGCCGAAGTTTCTGAAAAAAAAAATCCCGACCGGTTGAAAAGGAGCCTGAACGGCCAATACGGTAGGGCGCGACGTCCCGTCGCGCCGATGCGCGTGAAAAGGCGGCCGGACAGCCGTGTCCGGTAGGGCGCGACGTCCCGTCGCGCCGTTCCGTCCGCGGCGGCGGGGTGGGACGCCCCGCCCTACCGGAAACGCCCGGTCATGTGACGCCTCAAGCGCATGGACGGCGGCGGCGCAGACTTAACCACTTAACCACTCAATCGTCCACTGTGACGCGCAGATAGCGCCTTCCCCAGCGAAGGGCCTCGGCATGGGTGGGAAACCAGACGTCTATGTGGCGGCCCTTTATCGCGCCGCCGACGTCCTGGACGACGCCCTTCCCATACCCCGGCACGTCCAGCTTCGTTCCGAATGGATAGACATTTTGGTCCGCCGCGATCGTACCGCGGCGCGCCCTGGCGCCCGTGGCCGTAATGCCCACGCGCTTCACCTTCCCCTTGCGCGGACCTGACGTATGCACGTTCTTCGACCAGAGCCACCAGCCGCGCTTCTCCCATCCGCAGCACTTGCCGCAGTTGCAGTAGCCGGTGACGAGCGTCAGCGACGGGTCGGACGGCGATCCGGACTGCGGATAGTCCGCGCGCGCGGCGCGGGGCTTCGCGAAGAGCGTCGCCACCGCAAGGAGAAAGAGAAGAGCCGCGCCAGCTCCGGCCAGCGCCGCCCTTCTGCGATTCACGCCCCGCCGCATGGCGTCTTCCCCCATGCAGACGTCGCCGTCAGGCGCCGGCCGCGACGACAAGCGAAAGTCCGAGAAGGAAGAGGACGAACATCGCCGCGTTCAGTCCGTTCGCGGCGGCGGACGCGCCGCGGAACTCCTTCCAGACGAGAATGCCCCAGAGCGCGGATACGAGCGTCGCGCCCTGACCGAGACCGTAGGAGATCGCCGTGCCGGCCTTGCCGGCGGCGACTAGGTTGATGCCGTTGCCAAGCCCCCAGACAAGTCCGCCCAGGACGCCCACAAGATGGACGGGAAGCCTGCCCCTGAAATACGCCTTTTCGGTGATCGGCTCGCCGGAGACGGGATGGCGCATGGCAATCGCGTTGAAGACGAACGTGGAGGCGAACACTCCGCAGGCGAAGACGAAGAACGCCGAATACGGCGTCATCATGCCGGCCTTCGGCGCGGCGGCCGCGAAATCCATGTCCATCGTCTTCGCCACGAAATCGTAGAAGAACGCCATCAGGACGCCGCAGAGCACGGAAAGCGCAAGCCCCTTCGCGAGAGACCTGCCCGCGCCGCCCTGCGCGGAGGACGTCTGCGCGGCCTTCAGCCTGTAGGCGAACGCATTGCAGAGAATCGCGACGACGATCACGGCGACTCCGGTGAAGAGGAGACATGGATTTCCGGCGGTCGCGCCAGTCGACTGCGCCCGCAGATAGTTCACGACGACGCCCAGTACGAGGGCAAGTCCGATTCCGACGGGAAACGCCACGCTCATTCCGGCGATGGAAATCGCCGCCGCCAGGAGGATGTTCGCCGCGTTGAAGACGACGCCGCCAAGGAAGGCGCTGCCGACGCTGGCGAGCGAGGCCTGCGCGAGGTTGGGAAGGAAGCTCCACGCCTTCGCGCCGCCGAAGCTTCCGAACGTCAGGCCGGAGAGGGCGGCGAAAAGAAGGACGCCGATCACGTAGTCCCAGTAGAAGAGCTCGTAGCGCCACGTCCTGCCGGCGAGCTTCTGGGTGTTGCCCCAGCTTCCCCAGCAGAGCATCGTGACGACGCAGAAGACCACGGCCAATGCATAGTTGTCGCAGAAATACATCTCGTCTCCTTTTTTTCAGTCCTTGGAAAAACTCCGAAAAAGCCCTTGGCGGAAAAAGACCGGCGGATGGACAATCAGCCGTCGTTCGACCTTTGACGCCTTCGGATCCATCCGCCGGAAAAAGAACTCCGCAGAGAGCGGCCTCGCGACTGCCGCTCCGTCACGGATAGTCGGCCGGAACGGTCAGCACCTCGCAGCCGTCGTCGGTGATCGCCACGGTGTGCTCGAAGTGCGCGGCCATGCAGCCGTCCCGCGTCCGGACCGCCCATCCGTTCGACTTGTCCACGTACGTCTTCGCGCCCGCGATCGTGAGCGTGATCATCGGCTCGATCGCGATGGTCATGCCGGGCTTGAGGACGAGCTTCGTGCCGGGGCGTCCGTAGTTGGGAACCTCCGGATCCTCGTGGACCGTGCGGCCGACGCCGTGGCCAATCCAGTCGCGGACGATTCCGAAGCCCGCCTTCTCCGCCACGCGCTGAATCGCGTATCCGACGTCGCCGAGATGGACGCCAGGCCCCGCGGCGGCGATTCCCGCCGCGAGGCACTTCTTCGTCGTCTCGACAAGGCGCACGACTTCGGGGTCGGCGACGCCGATCATGACCGTGCGGCTCGTATCGCCGTTGAAGCCGCGTGTGCAGACGCCGACGTCGCACTTCACAATGTCGCCGGGCCGGATGACGCGCGGGCCGGGGACGCCGTGGATGACCTCGTCGTTGACGCTGACGCAGATCGCGCCGGGGAATCCCTCGCAGCCGAGGAACGCGGCCTTGACCTTGTTCTTCCGGCAGTATTCGCGCACCACGGCGTCGACGTCAAGCGTCGTCGCACCCGGGACACAGGCCGCCGCCGCGAGATCGCGCACCTCCGCGCTCATGCGGCAGGCTACGCGCATCTCGTCGATTTCGGCCTTGCTCTTTATGTCGACTTTCATCGAAAGGCCAGTCGTTAGAGGGCGGCGAGGAAGTCCTCCGCCACCTTTTCGATCGCGTTCGTGCCGACGACGGACTTCAGGAGATTGCGGGAACGGTAGTACTCGATCAGCGGCTCGGTCTGCCCGTGGTAGACGGAGAGGCGGTCCTTCACCGTTTCGGGGTTGTCGTCCTTGCGCACGACAAGGGCCTCGCCGCAGACGTCGCAGACGCCCTCGACCTTCGGGGGGAGGTT
Source organism: uncultured Lentisphaeraceae bacterium (assembly GCA_964386385.1). Taxonomy (GTDB): domain Bacteria; phylum Verrucomicrobiota; class Kiritimatiellia; order RFP12; family UBA1067; genus RUG572. Next base: position 3,050 of record CAYLRN010000013.1, read on the forward strand.
CTTGACGTGGTAGCCCGCCTTGCATTTCGGGCAGGTGCGGCGGCCGGCGATGCGGTCCTGGATGATCTCGTCCGGCACGTCGATCAGCACCGCGCCGACGACGGGCGCGCCCATCTTGGCAAGGATGTCCGCCTGCGCGACGTTGCGCGGGAAGCCGTCGAGAAGCATCGTGACGTCCCCCGTCGTCTCGGCGACGACGTCCTTGACCATGGCGGCGATCAGTTCGTCCGGGACAAGCTGGCCGGCCTCCATGAAGCCCTTCGCCTTCAGTCCGGCCTCGGTGCCCTTTGCGACGGCGCCGCGCAGCAGGTCGCCGCTCGAGACGTGCTTCAGATTGTCGTGATCGGCCGCAAGCCTGCCCGCGACCGTGCCCTTCCCCGAACCGGGGGCACCAAGAAGAATGACGATGTTCATAGTGGCGGACATTATAGCACAATCATTGCCGGAAATCCCCCCCTTCTTTTTCTGTGCGGGGATTTCAAAGGGGGGCGGGCGCGGAGGAATCCTCGGCGCGGATGCGGCGCAGCGTCTCCTCCGTGAGGAAGAGATTGGCGCGGAAGTCCGCGCGCATCGCGTCCGTGACGTCGCGCCGCAGAAGCCAGCCAATGACGTTCTGCAGGAGGGCCGCGTTGTCCGCCTTCTCTATCCGGAACGGCTGGAAGGACATCGCGGAGGCGTTGACGACGATTCGCCCCTTCCCGCGCTCCTCGGACGTAAGGACAACGCCGTCGCCGCCGCGGCGCGACGCGGGCGGAATCGTGACGACGGTCCTGGGGTTGGCATGGGCGTTCGGGCGCAGGGAGAGCGTCCGCATCTGGTAGAGCTCCATCTTCCCGACACCGGCCGTGAGTTCGCCCGGCGCCATGGCGTCCGTCCAGACCTGGTGGGGGTCGCCGAAGACGGCGCGTCCCTCGTCGTACGCCTCGCCCGCCAGGTCAACGCCGAGGTACGGCGCAAGGCCCATCCATCCGGTCAGCGCGTAGGAATAGACGTTCACCGAATACGGCGTGTGGGCGTTCACGAAGAGCGAACCGCCGCCGCGCACGTAGGCGTCCAGCCAGGCGCCAAGGCGTTCCATCTTCCTGCGGTCGCGGAAGTACGCGGGAGTCACCGTCTCGGGAATTACCACGAGGCCGTACTTCGCCAGCAGCTCCGGAGACCAGTCCTCAAGCGGCGCCTCCTCGGAGACGCCGCCGAACGCGGCGATCCGGTCAAGGACGTACGGATAGACCTCCTTGTTGCGCGGCTCGTTCTTCGTGAAGAGCGGGAAGAGGGCGCGCAGGGAGCGGTTCGTATGCGCCGGAGGATTGCAAAGGCGTTCCACGTGCGCGAGAGCGCGCATCCGCGTGGGCGACGGCTCGAACGGCATGACGGGACGCGCGTCCGCACCCGGCTTCACAAGGGCGAGCGCGACTACGTCCTGCGACGGCACGACCGCCGTCAGCGTCCCGTCGGCGGCGCGCGCCGCGCGGCCCTCGAACTGCGCGGCGACGGTCCAGCCGCGCACGGCGTCGGGCAGCGTGACGGTGACGGGATGGTCGGTCCCGCCCCAGTTCGCGAGGTAGAGCACCTTGCGCGTGTCGTCGCCCGCGAGGATGCGCTCTATCAGCGGACGCTCCCGCGTGTTGGAGGAGGCGACGCGCACGGGCGCCTCCGGCACGGCGGCCGCGCCGAACCTTTCGCGCCAGTCCGCCAGCCATTCCATGACAGTCTCCATCTTTGGCTCGCCGCGCACGACGACGACGCGCCCCTTCCCGCGCCGCGTCACGGCGTATGGCGCGCCGTCCGCAGGGGCGGAGCCGGCGAACGCGCGGACGTCGGTCTCCGCGTAGCGCGAGAACGTCCGCGTTAGCGAATCCTCCGTAAGGACGGCCGTGCCGCCCGCCTCGACGTAGCGCTTGAAATGGGCGTACGTCTCGTCGCGCACCATTTCCGTGTGCGGCACTACGAGGAACGGATGGCGTTCGGGCGTGACGTCGCGCATGAACCGGTCCTCGCCGAAGACGTCCGAGCGAAGGCCGGAGAACTCCATCGCGCAAAGCCAGTTCAGGTAGCGTTCGTGCGTCTCGCCGATGACGCAGGGAAGGCCGAGGTTCGAGAGATAGCCGTAGAGGAACGCCACCTCGCCGGCGCGGTGGCGCAGGTCCGGAAGCGCGATCTCGGCCGCCGCGTCGAGCCGCCGCTGGAGGCCGGGCAGATGCAGGCGGAGGCGGTCTTCGTGCAATGGCCAGACCAAGCAGCCGGACGTGCCGCGCATGAGGTACGTCCAGAGCATGTGGCGGTATTCGCGCGCGCCGAAGGGCTTGGTCTGCCCGATCTTGTCGTGCGGCAGGACGTGGCAGTAGAAGCGGAGGCCGTTCTGGTAGCCGGAGCCGTCCACGCGCCAGACGATTTCGTTAGTGCCGCCGAAATTCAGCATGGCGCCGACGTCGAAGCGGTAGGTTGCGTCCCATCCGGCGACGTCGCCGACCTTGCGTCCGTTGAGCCACACCGTCCCCCTCTGCGCCACGCCCTTGCCGTAGAGGAAGAACTGGTGCGAGCCGTCCTCGAAGTCCTGCCGGTTGGCGTCGGCGACGAATCGGCGGCGGTACCACGCGACGCCCGGCCTGGCGCGGTAGGCGTCCGTCTCGTCCCAGCATCCCGGCACCTTCATCTCGTCCCAGTCCGCGTCGTCGAAATCCTGCCGGAACCAGCCCTTCTCCATGCCCTCGCCCTTCTCGGATTCGAGGCGGAACTTCCACGGCGCGCGGTGGAGGCCGGCGACGTCGTTGCGGGCCATGGACGCGCCGTCGGACTTGGGAAGGCGGGCGACGTCGATGATGTCCTCTGCGTTCACGATCGGGCGCGACGCGTTCGCGCGGAAGAAGTTGTAGGAGAAGAGCGGGAAGGAGGCGTGGTAGAGGACGGACGCGCGGTCGTACGGCTCGTCGTTGTAGGTGAACGGCATCCAGCCGAAGTGGACGTAGAAGAGGTCTTCAAGCGGGTCGATCCGCGCCGGGTCGAGCGCGGCGTAGTTGGCGGTCTCGGTGTTGTGTCCGCGCACGTCCACGGTCACCTTCATGCCGGGCAGCTCACGCCGGATGTCCGCCGCGGCGTTGGCGACCTGCGCGGCCACGTCGTCCTGCTGGAACGCGACCCAGTCCCAGATCAGTTCGCGATGGTCGCGGCGCATCCTGCGAATCTGGAGAATGCGTTCCATGTAGCCCGTAACGTCGGTCTTGCGAAGGTGGAGCGGCTCGACGTCCTCCCACGACGCGAAGTCCATGCGCCACACGCGGTTGGCCTCCGCCAGCGTCCCGTACTTGCGCCGCGCCCAGCGGCGGAAGTCCCGGCGCGAACGCGCGTTGCCCGGTTCGGGGCCCGGTTCGCGGCTCAACTCCAGGACGGCCATGCCGTCCGCGCCGCGCGAAATCCCGTTCACGTACTGGAAGAACGCCTGTCGCTTGCCGATCTGGAGCTCGCGTCCGACGGGGTGGCCGGGGTCCGTGTTCATGTAGTGTCCGTGGTCGTAGAAGAACTCCTTCATGTCCGGATGCGCCTCGGCGGTCTTGCGCATGGGCGACCACTTGTAGACGCCATTCGCGAAGAAGTCGCAGAGGAAGCCCAGTCGCTCCGCCTCGCGGTACTGCGCAAGGTACGGCGTGACGATCCGGCTCCTGAACGCCAGGTTCGTGCCGTCCAGCGCGGCCGTCCACGAGCCGCCCTCGCAGATGGAAAGCGCGGGAACGCCCTGCAGCTTGCTCAGCCACGTCCCCATCGGTCCGCCCTGCTCCGAGCCGAGGTTCGTGCCGTTGCCGGCCCAGAACGCGGGGCGTCCGTTCTTGAGCAGAAGGCCGTCGCGGATCTCGGCGCGGACGGGGTCGATTGGCCGGACGGGCCCGTAGGGAATCGTCTTTGGCAGACGCTCAACGCTGAACGCCAGCGGCGCGGGCGGCGGCGGCGGAACTTCGTCCGGAAGCGGCTCCACCGCCACGTCGTCTATTTCCACGAAACGCGGCGCGTCGCCGCCCCACACGAGCCACTGAAGACGCATCCGCGCGCCCGCCCTGCCTCTCACCTTCGGGGAAATCGCGATTTCGCGCTCGGCGAGCGCCCAGTCCGCGCCGCCCTTGAAGTCCACGTAGTCGCCCAGGTTCCCGCCGGCGTCGTTCTTGACGCGGACAAATTCGCCAGGCTTCACCGACGGCAGCTCGTATCCGTAAGCGAACGCCAAGGCGTCGCCGCGATGGCGGAAGGAGACCTTCACTCGGCCCACGTCGCCGAGCGGACAGTTCCGCAGCAGCTGCGTCGCGCCCGGCCCCCGGTCCTTTTCAAGCCGCCCCACGCCGTTCGTCACGTGGAAGCGCCCCGGCCCCCTGTCGAACGGCCCGCCGCCCCAGCCCGCCGCCGTCTCGAACGCGCCGTTCTCCAGCAGGTTCGTCGCCGCCGCCGCGCCGGCGGCCGGCACCGCGCAGACCGCAGCGCAGACGATGAGCCCGCAAAATCCCAATCCTTCGCAATCCTTCGCTTTCTGCACGGAAAAATCCTCTTCTTTGAAATGAAATTCCATTATACCACAATCCGGCAGATGCGCAATCTGCCGCCGGAAAGATGGTCCGGAGGCGCACGGGGGAAGTCAGTTAGACTTTTCTAACAAAGACCGCTTGAACACACGCCCGCGATAGTGTATACTATGCGCCATTCTTTTCGGCGAACTTTAGACATAACGAAAAAAAGGAATGCGAAAAAATGGAAAATGCATGGAAAGGTTTCACGGGAGGGCTCTGGCAGTCTGAAATCAACGTTTCGGACTTCATCCAGCGCAACTACACGCCATACGACGGGGACGCGGCCTTTCTTGCCAACGCCACGGAGGCGACGGAGAAGCTCTGGGGCGAGCTCCAGGCGCTCCAGAAGAAGGAGCATGACAAGGGCGGAGTCCTGGACATGGACACGGACGTCGTGAGCGACGTCGACTCGCACGGTCCGGGCTACCTCGACAAGGACCTCGAAAAGGTCGTTGGTCTCCAGACCGAGGCGCCGCTGCGCCGCGCGTTCATGCCGTACGGCGGCGTCCGCATGGCCGAGGAGGCCTGCGAGACGTACGGCTACACGCCGTCCGCCGAGCTCCACAAGATATTCACGCAGTACCACAAGACGCACAACCAGGGCGTCTTCGACGTCTACACGCCGGAAATCCGCGCCTGCCGCAAGAACAAGATCCTGACCGGCCTTCCCGACACCTACGGCCGCGGCCGCATCGTCGGCGACTACCGCCGCATCGCCCTCTACGGAATCGACGCGCTGATCAAGTACAAGGAGCACGACTTCAGGCACACGGGCGACGGCACGATGAGCGAGGACGTCATCCGCCTCCGCGAAGAGGTCGCCGAGCAGATCAAGGCGCTCAAGAAGATGCTGAAGATGGCCGCCGCCTACGGCTACGACATCTCGAAGCCGGCACAGAACGCGCGCGAGGCGTTCCAGTGGGTCTACTTTGGCTATCTGGCCGCGATCAAGACCCAGAACGGCGCCGCGATGTCCATCGGCCGCATCTCCACGTTCCTCGACATCTACGTCGAGCGCGACATGAAGAACGGCGTCCTCGACGAGGCCGGCGCGCAGGAGCTGATGGACCACCTCGTGATGAAGCTGCGCATGGTGCGCTTCGCGCGCATCCCCAGCTACAACGAGCTCTTCTCCGGCGACCCCGTCTGGGCGACGCTCTCCGTCGGCGGTCTCGGCATCGACGGCCGCAGCATGGTGACGAAGAACGACTTCCGCGTCCTCCACACGCTTGAGACGATGGGACCCGCGCCGGAGCCGAACCTCACGATCCTCTACTCCCGCCGCCTCCCGAAGGCGTTCCGCGAGTACGCGGCGAAGATCTCCATCACCACGTCCTCCATCCAGTACGAGAACGACGACGTGATGCGCCCCGTCTGGGGCGACGACTACGCCATCTGCTGCTGCGTGTCCGCAACGCAGACCGGCAAGGAAATGCAGTTCTTCGGCGCCCGCGCCAACCTTGCGAAGGCCCTCCTCTACGCCATCAACGGCGGCGTGGACGCGAAGACCCGCGTGCAGGTGGCCCCGCCGTGGCGTCCGATCAAGGACGACGTCCTCGACTACGACGACGTCATGGCGAAGTACGACGTCTCCATGGAATGGCTCGCCGGCGTGTACGTTAACGCGCTCAACCTGATCCACTACATGCACGACAAGTACTACTACGAGGCCGCGGAGATGGCGCTGATCGACACGCACGTCAAGCGCACGTTCGCAACAGGCATCGCCGGCTTCTCGCACGTCGTCGACTCGCTCAGCGCGATCAAGTACGCCAAGGTCCACGTGATCCGCGACGAAAGCGGCTTCGCAGTCGACTACAAGGTCGAAGGCGACTTCCCGCGCTACGGCAACGACGACGACCGCGCCGACGAGATCGCGGTCTGGCTGCTCAAGACGTTCATGGCCAAGGTAGCGCGCCACCACACCTACCGCAACGCCGAACCCACGACGTCCATCCTCACCATCACCTCGAACGTCGTCTACGGAAAGGCAACGGCCGCCCTTCCCGACGGCCGCCGCCCCGGCGTCCCGCTCTCCCCCGGCGCGAACCCGTCCTACGGCGCGGAGAGGAACGGCCTTCTCGCCTCCCTCAACTCCGTCGCGAAGCTGCCCTACGAATACGCCCTCGACGGCATCTCGAACACGCAGACGATCAGCCCGTCCGCCCTCGGCAACACCGAGGAGGAGCGCATCGCCAACCTCGTGAGCGTCCTCGACGGCTACTTCGCCCGCGGGGCGCACCACCTGAACGTCAACGTATTCGGCGTCGACAAGCTCCTCGACTGCCAGGCGCACCCCGAAAAGCCCGAATACGCGAACTTCACGATCCGCGTCTCCGGCTACGCCGTGAAGTTCATCAACCTCACGAAGGAGCAGCAGGACGACGTGATCAGCCGCACCTGCCACGACTCCCTGTAGGGCGCGTTTCCGCGTAAAACGCAAAAGAGGCGCGGGACGGAATTTCCGTCCCGCGCCCTTTTCTTTCGCGGCCGCAGCCGCCTTGCGACTTGCGCCAGGCCGGTCTGCGTCAGGTCTCCTGTATCTCGGCCGCAAGCAGCTTCACGCGCGCCCCGCGGCTGTAGTAGTTCATGACAAGGCTGCAGGAGTCGGGGAAGTCCGCGCCGGGCGTGAACTCGATCGCATAGCGGAGGACGCCGGGGTCGCCGGGAGACGTCTGCACTTCGCCAAACCTCTGCGGCCACTTGCCCTTCGGCGCGAGAGCCACGCGCCAGGCGCAGTACTCGCCGACGGGCTGGGAGAGATGGACGTCGAAGACGAACCGGTGGCGCTTCCCCTGGACGAGGTTCGCGAACGCCCCGTCGGGGAGGTGCAGCGTGCCCTGTCCGCTGGGCGGCGTGAAGAACCCGGCCGCGTCGCGCTCGACGTTGCGCCCGTACTCCGTGAACCTGAACGCAAACTGGTCGTCCGACCTCCACACCGTCTTCGTGACCGAGTGCGTGGCGGTGAACTCGGCGGAAATGGACGGCGATGCGCGGTAGAAGAAGTCAAGCGGAGTGACGGAGACGCGGTATCTTTCGCCGGGCGTGAAGAAGCCGGCGCTGAGCCTGTATTCCGCCCGGCCCGTCCTGTCCTTCGGCGCAATCCAGAAGTCGGCGAAGATGTCGTCCCGCGTGAAACCCTCCCAGTTGCCGTCGGCGTTTTTCCGCTGGCATTCAAGGCGGTACATGAACGCGCGCGGGCCATTGGCGACTTCGGGGAACGAGACGGAGTAGCCGTTGACGGGAGAGCCGACCGGCGTGACGGACGCAACGGCGCCGGCCGCGAAGAGCGGACGCTCCTTCTGGCGCAGGGCCGCCGCCACGGGGCGGTACGGCGCGGACTTCGCGGCGAAGGGAAGCGGCACGACCCACGGCGAGGCGACTTCCGAGCCGTCGCGCACGTCGTGGCGGTAGACGACGAGGCGGTCCTTGAAGACGTCCATCACGAGGACGCCGAAGTTGGGCTTCGCCTGGTGCGGCGGCGTGGAGCCGGGCGCGAATCCGCCCCACGTCTGGAGACAGCCCAGGTTGATCGCCGTGAACTCGCCCTGCCAGATCTGGCGCTCGCTGGCGACGGAGCCGTGGACGTGTCCGGAAATGGACACCACCTGCGGAAACTTGTTCAAGACGCGGCGGCAGTTCTCCGAGCCCCAGTGCCAGCTGTGGAACGTCGTCCCGGCGGGCGGCACGTGGTCGCACACGAACACGGGTCTGCCGGGATTCTCCGCGCAGAGCCGCGCCACGGTCTTTTCATAGTCCTCCCACGTGAGGAAGCCCCTGCAGCCGGTGTTCTGCGGGAAGACCGCGAACGGAAGCCCCTTCCACGTGAACGAGCAGGTGTGCCCGTTCGGCGCCTCCAGGAGGCGGCGCATGTCCTCGAACGCGGGCAGGGCGTGGGCCATGTTCCAGCCGGAGCCGGGCTTGTAGTTGCAGACGTCGTGGTTCGCGTAGACGTAGACCTCCTTCGGGCGCGAGGCCGCGTCAGGATAGACGGAGTTCACCGTCCGGCGGTAGCAGCGGTAGCCTTCAGGATAGTGGTTGTCCGCCAGGTCGCCGCAGTTGATCACCATCTCGGCGCCCTTGGCCTTGAAGAGCTCCAGGGCGGCCTTCACGCGAAGGCAGCTCTCCATCGTCGTCAGCACGTGCGTGTCGGTCATCATGCCGATCCGCGCAATGCGCGTCTTCGCGTCGGGAATGCCGAACGCGGCGAATGCGCCCGAGACGAGCGCCGTTCCGATGAACTCTCTGCGGTTTACCATGGCATCTCCTTTTTTTCTTCTACGAAATGCAGCTGCAAAAGGCGGTTTCACGCGCCGGCGATGAAGTCGTCCACGAGCCCGCGCATCACGGACTGCGCGTTCCGCGTGGCTGCCAGCACTTCCTCGTGGTGCAGCGGGACGGGCGAAATCCCGGCCGCCAGGTTCGTGACGAGCGAAAGCCCCGCCACCTCAAGCCCGGCCGCGGCTGCGAAGACGGCCTCCGGGACGGTGCTCATCCCCACGACGTCAGCCCCCATGTTGCGGTATGCGCGTATCTCCGCCGGCGTCTCGTAGACGGGCCCGGCCGTGAAGGCGTACACGCCCTCCATCACGCGGAGGCCGCGGCGGCCGGCGACGGCGCGCAGGACGGAGCGGAGGCGCGAGGAATATATCTCGCTCATGTCGGGGAAGCGCGGACCCCAGTCGGGATTGTGCGGCCCCATCAGCGGATTGACCCCGACGGTGTTCACGTGGTCGCGCAGGATCACGAAGTCGCCCGGATGAAGGGCCGGGTTTATCCCGCCCACGGCGTTCGTCAGAAGGACGCGCTTCCCGCCCATGCGCCTGAAGAGCTCCACCGGCAGAACGACCGTCTCCCAGCCGACGCCCTCGTACCAGTGGCGGCGGCCGCAGAACGCGGCCACGCGCCGGCCCGCGCGCTCGTACAGGACGAATTCGCCGGCGTGCCCGGCGACTGTCGCCGCGCCGAAGCCGGGGATTTCAGAATACGGGACGCGGGCGACGAGCCTGTCCATGACGAGCGCGTCGCCCCATCCGCTTCCAAGCACGACCGCGACGTCGGGCGCGGAGGCCAGGCACTCCGCCGAAAGCGCGTCCATAGCGGCGTCAAAGAACTTCGCGTCCATTCCACACGACCTTTCCATTGAACACGGTGAGAACGGGCCAGGCGGCGAAGCGCATCCCGGCATACGGCTGGTTGACGGACTTCGTCTGGAACGCGCCCGGATCGACGACGCGGTTGGCCGCCATGTCGATCACGGTGAAGTTCAGGTCTCCGTCCATCGGCTCCTCGTGGATCAGCGCGGCGGGGCCGGTCGTCCAGCGCTCGGCCCAGTCTGCGGGCGACATTCCCGCGTCGACGACCATCGCCTGCCAGGTGGCGGCAACTGCCGTCTCCAGCCCGACGATCCCGTTCGCGGCGGCGCGGAAGCCGCCCTGCTTCTTCGCGGCCGGATGCGGCGCGTGGTCTGTCGCGAAAACGGAGACCGTGCCGTCCATGACCGCCCCGCGAATCGCCGCGACGTCTTCGCGGGACCCGAGCGGCGGCGCCATCTTCCAGTTCGCGTCGTCCGCCGGAATGTCCTCGCAGGCGAAGAGCAGATGATGCGGAGTCGCCTCGGCGGTGACCGGCAGCCCCTCCTTCTGCGCGGCGCGGACAAGCTCGACCGTCTCTCCGCACGAGATGTGCTGCACGTGGAGTGCGCATCCCGTCACGCGGCAGATCGCAACGTCGCGCCGGACGGCCTCGACCTCCGCCGCCGCCGGCATCACCGCGAGTCCGTGCGCCCGCGCCACCCGGCAGTCGCGCACGACGCCGCCCGCGAGAAGCGACGGCACGACGGCGTGCTGCATCACCGGACGCCCCAGCGCCGCGGCGCGGCGCATCGCCTCCTCCATCACGGCAGCGTCGTCCACGAACGACCCATCGTCGGTGAACGCCACCGCCCCGGCCTCGGCAAGCGCCTCCAGATCGGCCACCTCCCTGCCGAGACGCCCCTTCGTGATGCAGGCGGACGGCGCAATGCGCACGGGAAGCGAGACGTCCTCGATTTGCTCGCGAAGCCACGCCACGCCGTCGCCGGCCGGCGTCGTGTTCGGCATCGTCGTCACGCACGTGAATCCGCCCGCCGCCGCGGCGCGCGCGCCGCTTGCGCGCGTCTCCGCCTCCGGCTGGCCGGGGTCGCGGAAATGCACGTGCACGTCGCGCAGGCCGCCGCGCACTATGAAGTAGCGCGACTCGTCTGAATATCTTTCAAGCAGTTCGTTCATCTTGTGAATGCCTCATCGGATTCCAAGCACCTTGTGCATCTGGATGGAAAGCGCCCACGGCGGCATGGGCGGGGCGGCCACGTCGCGGTTCAGGCGGGAGAGCAGGTTCATAGCCCGGCGGTAGTGGATCCTGCCGTCCTTTTCAAGGGGCGAGACGTAGTAGTCGTCCGCCGCGATGCGCGTTCGCATGGCGCGGCAGAAAGGCGCGACGTCCTCGGACGTCGCGACAATCCTCACCTCGTTCGCCCTGTGGAGCATCGCATAGTCGAGATACCGCGCAGGATATTCCGCCTTCGGCGACACCGCGACGTAGTCGAAGAGCTCCGCGCATTTCGGCGCGACGACGCCGTTCGTCTCAAGCGCCACCCATCGCCCGTCGTCCTTCAGCGCCCGCACCAGCTCCTCAAGGCCGGGCTGGATCGTAGGCTCGCCGCCCGTGACGATCACCGTCTTCCTCTCCAGTTTCCTCACCTCGTGGAGGACCTGCTGCGTGGTGAGCTCCAGCTTCACGTTCTTGTGCGTGTCGCACCAAGGACAGGCCAGGTTGCACGTCGCGTAGCGCACGAAGGCGCACGGACGCCCCGCGTTCCGGCCTTCGCCCTGGAGCGACGAGAATATCGCGTGAAGTCGGTGCATTGTCATCTGCGGTACTCCGCGAACGAATCCGGCGTCTCCCACACGCGCACCGCGCTCAGGCCGGGAACGCGCCTTTCGAGAAGGCCGAAGAAATGCGTGGCCAGGTTCTCGGCGGTCGACCGGTACGGAAGCGAAAGCGCGCGCATTCCGTGCCTGTGCAGCACCTCCGCGATTTCGCATTCGACTGCGGACGACGCGTCGTAGATGAACGCATGGTCGCAGCGGGAGAGAATCTCCTCCTCGCACACGCGCTTCAGGTCCTTGAAGTCGATCACCATGTCGGCGTCGGAATCGGGGCTCTGCGCGACGCAGACCTCCACGCGGTACGTGTGGCCGTGCAGGTTCCGGCACTGCCCCTGATGGTTCGTCAGGACGTGCGCGGCGTCGAACTTCAGCGATTTAACGACGGTGAGCAAGATATGCCTCCATTCCATGCAGACGCAGACGGCAGGCTGGGCACTCCCCGCAGCCGTCGCCCGGGATTCCGTTGTAGCACGTCAGCGTCCCGTTTCGCACGAGGTCGAAGACGCCAAGCCTGTCCGCAAGCGCCCACTCCTCCTCCTTCGTCATGTGGATGAACGGCGTGACGATCCGGACGGGCCACTCAAGCGCGAGGCGGATCGTCCTCTGCTGCGAGCGGATGAACGCCGCGCGGCAGTCGGGATAGCCCGAAAAGTCCGTCTCCGAAACGCCGGTGTAGACGTCCGTCGCGCCAAGCGACTTCGCCCAGACGGACGCCGCAAGAAGGAAGAACGCATTTCTCCCCTCCACGACCGTCGTCGGACACGACGCGCCCTCCCTCTTCTCTATCTTCATCCCCGGGTCCATCAGCGCGTTCGTGGTCAGGTCCTTGTAGAACCCCAGCGACACGACGTTGTGCCGCGCCACCCTGAACTTCTTCGCAAGCCTGCGGGCGTACGCCGTCTCAAGGCGATGCCGCTGCCCGTAGCGGAACGTGATAGCGCCCACCTCGTCCGCGCCGTACTTCTTCACGGCAAGCGCAAGGCACAGCGCGGAGTCCTGCCCGCCGCTCAGCACGACGACCGCCTTCACGCCCCCGCCTCCGTTTCCTCCTGCGCAGAACGCCATTCCTTTCCGCGGCTCACGCGCCTGACTATCCCCTCGCGCGGCTCGTCCTCCGGCGGAATGGCAAGCGGGGACAGGTCCGCGTCGTCCGCCGGAAGCGAACGCCACGCGGCGGCGTGGATCGGCATTCCCTTGCCGCGGAAAAGCGTCTCGAACTCCGTCCATTCGTCCGGCCCGCGCTCCATCGGCGCAATGCGCTCGAAACGCGGGTCTGCGGCGAAGCATTCCTCGACGACGTGGAAGTACTCCTCGTGGTCCGTCGCGAACTGCACGTCCCCGCCGACTTCAAGGCGCTTCCAGAGCGCAGTCAGAAAGCGCGGGCCGAAGAGCCTGTGCGAATGGTGCTTCTTCTTCGGCCAGGGGTCGGGGAAGAACACGTACGCGCGCCGCACGTGGTGCGCCGGCAGGAGATACCAGAAGGCGTAGAGGGCTTCGACGCGGACCACGTGCGCGTTCCCAATCCCCAGCCGCCGCGTCTTGCCGTCGAAAGCCTCCACGCGCTCGCGCATCCGCTCTATGCCAAGGAACTCGCATTCGGGATGGCGTGCGGCGCGTCCCGTCAGAAAGCGGCCGCGGCCGCAGCCGACTTCGACCTCAAGCGGGCGCGAGAGGTCGTAGACCGGCGGACACTCCAGCGGCCGGCACGGGTCTTTGACGCGGACGATCATTCCGCGCCGTCCAGCACTGCGAGGAACTTTTCGGGCGGCGGAATCGGACGGAACGTCTTCGCAGAGACGAAGCAGTGCCGCGTGTAGCCGTCCACAAGCAGCTTTCCGTTCACGCGCACTTCGCAGGCGAGGTCGATCCTCACGCCCTTGTGTCCGCTGCACCACGCCGTGACGTCAAGGAGGTCGTCGTAGCGGGCGGGGCTGTGGTAGTCCAGCTCGGCGTGGACGACGGGCAGCATCCAGCCCTCCTCCTCGCACTGGCGATAGGTGTAGCCGCAGGCGCGCATGAGCTCGTTGCGCGCCCGCTCGAAAATGGACAGATATACGCCGTAGTAGACGACCCCCATCTGGTCGGTGTCCGCATACGGCACTCGATACTGCATCGTGACCTTTTTCATGACTTGAACATTCTAGCAGAATCGCGGATTTTGGCAAATGCCCATTTTCGTGGGCCGCCGGTCAGCGCGCCGGAGCGAGCCGGAAGAGATGCTCTCCGGCGGGGAGCGTCCTGCGGCTTCCGCCCCAGGCGAACGTCGCGGTCGTGCCGGACGGGACGGACAGCCGTGCGGCAAGGCCTCCTGCGGTCTTCTCCCACGAGACGCGGACGTCGCCATGGGGCGTGGGGACGACGCCGCGCGCCCATTTCGCCGCGTCCGTCTGCGGCCTCACGTCGAACGCGCGGAAGCCGATCTCCGTCGGAGTCACGCCGAGGACGTAGGACGAGTACAGCCCGGCGATCGCGGTGTCGGGATGCGATTCGTCGCCCCAGCCCTTCCTTATCATGTGCATGCACTCTGTCACCGTCTTCGCGCCCTTCCATCCAGGGTCGAGCAGCTTGTACCAGTTGTGGTCCTCAAGCGCCTTCAGCGCGCCCTTCGTGTCGCCGTACTCGAACTTCCCGCGCGCGGCGAGAGCCTGGAACTTGCCATGGTCGATGCGGACGAGCTGCGGGGCGATGCGCGCGGCCTCGGCGTCCGTCGCAAAGCGCGTCGCAAGCGCAAGCGCGTTCGCCTCGAATCCAAAGTCGGCCACTTCCGACGAGACGTTGAAGCTGCCGCGACCCTCGTTCCAGAACGCCTTTCTCACGGCGACCTCCATGCGCGCCGCGTCCGCCCGCCATTTCCCGGCCTCCGCGGAATGCCCGAGCGCGTCCGCGATCGCCGCCGCGTCGCGCAGCGTCTTCCACAGAAGGACGTTCATGTAGGCGCGGTGGTGGAGGGACGTCCCGCCGAAGACAAGGCCGGCGGCGTGCTTGCACGTGTCCCTGCGCTGCTCGAAGATTCCGTCCGGGCGGCGATGCGAATCGAGGTAGCCCATGAGCGCGACGACGTCCGGCCAGACCTTCGCCAGCGTGTCCGCGTCGCCGGTGTAGAGGAGATGGTCCCACGCGACGGGCACGAGCCAGGCGGCGAACTCGTCGGAGCCGAACGGGCCGTACTCGCCCGCGCGCGGACGCTCCGCGCGCTCCGCGTACGGCGAGGCGTGGACGTACCCTTCAGGCGTCCTGTTGAACGCAAGCAGCTCCACGCTCCCCCTCATGTACGGCGACTGCGGACCGAAGCCGTAGAACATGTTGCGCTCCGCCCACCAGAGGTCTCCGCTCCAGATCAGCCTGTCGCGCTTCGCGCCGTCCGCGACGAACGGCCGCGTCCGCGCAAAGCCCCATCCGGCAAAGTCCGAGAGGTCGTGCCATTTCCCGCCGGAGCGAACGCCAATCGAATGGACGACGGGCCAGCTTTCCTTCTGAACGGAAAGCCCGATCCGCTCGCCCTTCCTCACCGCGATTCGGGCCGTCGCCACGGCATTCGTGGACGTCTGCAGGACACGAAGCCTCCGCGCGCCCGCCAACAGCTCGAACTCGCCGACGGGGAAATGCGGATTCGCGTCGAACTCGTATTCCACCTCGAACTCGCCGTCGTACAGAGCGGGCGCCAAGTGCCAGACGTCGGCGGCGGACTGCTCCAGCTTTCGCGGGAGGATGCGCCCGGAGACCTTCTTCCAGGCGTCGTGGTTCGGAAAGCTCGCCAGCCGGCACGTCCAGACGCTTATGTCCCAGAGGCGCGTCAGGCGATTGTCGGAGCACTCGAACGACCCGCGCCTCGGCTCGTCGGAGAAGACCTCCGCGTTCTCGATTTCAAGGGAGTCGATCTCCACTTCGCCGGGCGAATCGAGCTGGACGCGGACATACCGCTGCTGTCCCTGTATCAGCGGCGCGACGAAAAGGCCCGTCCGCCCGACTGAGTAGATTTCATGGCGGTTTATGTTTCCGGGAAGAACTGGAATGTCGAAATCCGGCCCCAGGTAGCGCGCGCTCGTCTCGCGGGTGAAGTCGCCCTTCTCGCCAAGCCCGTCGGGATGGTTCGCATACGCAAGGCGCAGCTCCGGCGTCCCCTTGCAGCCGACGACGCGGAAGACGGCATAGCCACCGACAGACCTCTCGCCATAGTCAAGCGCGACGACCGGACGCTCGCCCTTCCCGTCCCACGACATCCTGCAGACCTTTCCGTCGTCCGCCCGGAACATCCCTTCCGGACACGACACGGGTCCCTGCGAATACAGCGCCGCGACTGCGGCGGCGGCGATAAAAACAGACATGGCTTCGCTCCTTTACGTCTTTCAGAAAACTCATTTCCGCCGGGCGGACTTCGCCCAGAGGCCGCGCCCGGCCGCGCGCGCCTCCTTCTGCGCCGCGCCGTAGCGCGGGTCGGCGTTCCCCCTCGCCCGCGTCGCATAGCCGTCGCGCACCAGCGCAAGGCCGACGTCGACGACCTCCTCGAAGGCGCCGCCGGTCGTCACCTTTCCGACAAGCCCACCGCCGCGCCTTCTCCCGCCGACGTGCACGTTCACGGTCTTCCCATCGGCGAGTTCGCGGAGGCGTTCCAGCGGCGCATCCCCGTCGGGGACGGCCACGCCTGAAAGCGCGACGCGGCGTATCGCGCCGCCGCGCGAGTCGCGCACGACGAGGACGCCGCCCGGCTCGACGGACGAGACGACGCCGAAGAACTCGACCGCCGTCTGCGTCTGCACGATCCCGCCGCGTCCGTCGGAAAAGCGCGTTCCCCTGTCGCTGACGTGGAATCCCTCGCGGGCCTCCTCCTTCGACACGTTCCACTCCATCGGATAGCCGTTGCGGAAGCTCCGGCGGAACGTCAGCGCCTCCGCGGGAACGACGCCCGCGGAGACGACGAGGAACGCGGCTGCGGACATGGCGCTGCGGAACGGCATGGCGGCCTCTCCGCCCGCCGTCAGGCGAAGCGGCCTTCCTTCGCGTTCCAGGCGAGCCGGACGCCCGGCCTGTCCATCGCCGCGTTGCCGGTCAGCACCATTTCGGAAAGGCGTCCGGCCCAGGCGAACGAGCTCGTCGGCGTTCCGCCCTGAAGGCAGCAGTCAACCCATTCGTGCCAGTGGCTCGGCGCCGGGCCGACGTGCGGCAGCGCGGGCGGCTTTCCGCCGTTCTTCATGACGACGACGGGCGACTTGTTGTAGTGGACGGACAGCAGCCAGCCCTCCGTCCCCTCGACGACGCGGCCCTCCAGCGGCTGTTCGCCGATGGGGCTTTTCGCGAAGAGCCCTGCGATGAACGCGGGGGGGAAGAACTTCTGCGGCGTCGCCGCCTTGATTTCCGCGTTGACGAGATTGCCGTCGCACCATTCGATGGGGAACGGCTGCCCGCCGGAGGACTTGACGCCAGGCATTTCCCAGACGAGATGCGACATCCTGGGCCAGAACTGCCTCTTCCACTCGTCGCTCCATCCGTCGTCCGGAATCTCCGCCGTGACCGCGACGGGGCCGGCCGTTCCAAGCCCAAGTCCGATCCAGACCGGGCTGAGAAGGTGAAGCCCCAGGTCGCCGAGCCAGGACGTGCCGAAGTCGCGCCAGCGGCGCCAGCGGCCGGGATGGTAGACGTTCGGCGCGTACGGACGCGCGGGGGCGGACGCGAGCCACGTCTTCCAGTCAAGCGTTTCCGGGACGGGGGATGTGGGAAGAGGCCAGACGCGGCCGCCGCCGGTCTGTCCGCCGCGGTTCGAGAATATCCACACGTGGCGCACGGCGCCGATCGCGCCCTGCCGGAGGTACGCGGCCGTCTGCCGGTCGCACTCCCAGGCGGCGATCTGCGTGCCCATCTGCGTGACGGACTTCTTCAGGGCGGCGAGCGATTCTATCCGGCGGCAGTCCGCGATGTCGTGGCAGAGCGGCTTCTGCGCGTAGACGTTCAGCCCGCGCCCCAGGGCGTCCAGGACGTACCCGGCGTGGGAATGGTCCGGCGTCGAGACGTTCGCGGAGTCGATGCGATTTCCCTCCGCCGCGAACATTTCGTGGGCGTTGCGGTAGACGCGCGCGTCGGGGAAGCGCTTGTGCGCCCGTTCGAGGTAGACCGAATCGACGTCGCACAGGGCGGTTATGTGGACGTCCCTGTGGGCGGCGATGCCGTTCATGTCCGCGCCGGCCATGTTGGCCGTGCCCACGCAGGCGTGGCTGAGGAGTTCGTTGGCGTTGCGCCGCTTGACGACGGCCGGAAATCCGATTGCCGGCGCGAGGGCCGCCGCGGCGGCTCCCGATTTCAGAAAACTGCGTCTGTTCACGTTCATCTGCTGCCTCCTTTTGTCTGCGGTTCAAAGCGTTTCGACGTATTTCGCCAGAATGCGGAAGTCGGAACGGACTTCTACGGTCGTGCGCGACTCGACGAATCCGGTCTTTCGCTCCACGATCTTCATGGCGAGGACTATGTCGTCGCGCCGCCTGAAGCCGGAAAAGCCGGCGTCGTTGTACTGCCAGCTGACGACCTCCGCCTTGAGGATCCAGTCGCAGTCGTCCTTCTTCTCAAGGACGCCGAACCCGCGCGCGCGCAGGGCGTCCTCGAGGGCCTTCTTGACGCGGGGCTCGGTCTTGTCCACGAAGAAGGACGCCCCGGCCTCGAACTTGTCGCGGTGGATCGGGCGGCCGTCCACGATGGAGCCGGCCGTCCAGCAGCCGCAGAGGGCGGCGAGAAGAAGGGCTGTCAGAACTGCGCGCATTGTTCCCTGTCGTCGAAGTGGAGGGTTTCGCCGCCGACGGTCTGCGTCGTCTCGTGGCCCTTGCCGCAGACGACGACCGAGTCGCCCTTTTCGGCGCTGGCGAGGGCGTGGCGGATCGCGGCGGCGCGGTCCGGCTCGACGAAGAACTGCGTTTCCGGAGGGATGCCGTCGACAATCTGGGAGATGATCGCCATCGGGTCCTCGCCGCGCGGGTTGTCGCTGGTGACGACGAGGCGGTCCGCGTTCGCGGCGGCGGCGCGGCCCATGAGGGGGCGCTTTGCGCGGTCGCGGTCGCCGCCGGCGCCGAAGACGGCCCAGACGCGGCCTTTCGTGAACGCGCGCACGGTGGAGAGGACGTTCGCGAGCGCGTCGTCCGTGTGGGCGTAGTCGACGAATACGTCGGCGGCGCTGCGCGTCGCGACGCGCTCGAGGCGGCCCCATCGCGGCGTCAGTCGCGGAACGGTCCGCCATACGACTTCCTCCGGGACGCCCGCGCCCTCGGCCAGTGCGGCCGCGAGGAGGACGTTCTGCACATTGTAGCGTCCGACGAGCGGACACGTCTTCTCGACGTGCTCGACGAGGGACGGGGACGACGCGGAGAATCCGACGCGCCAGAGGCGGAGCGGCAGCGACCCGCACTCCTGCGCCAGGCGTTCTCCGCACTCCCCGTCGACGCACACCGCGGCGACGGCGCCTGGGTTCGCCGCCGCCGCGCGTCGAAAGAGATCCGCCTTCACCTGGAAGTACGCCTCCATCGTCCTGTGGTAGTCGAGGTGGTCTTCGGTGAGGTTCGTGAAGCCGACGCCGGCGAAGACGGTGTCGCCGGTGCGGCGCTGGTGTATGGCGTGGCTGGAGACCTCCATCGCGCAGCAGTCGAGTCCGTTCGCCTCCATGTCGGCGAAGATCCCCTCCAGGACTGGCAGGGGCGGCGTCGTGTAGCCGGTGGAGAACTTTCTGCGCCCGTCGTCGACCTCGACCGTCGTGACGTATCCCGCGCGCCGGCCGGCGGCGCGGAGGAACTCGGCCAGGATCCACGTCGTGGTCGTCTTCCCGTTTGTGCCCGTTATCCCGAAAACGTCCATCATTCTATCTCCTCCGGCATTTCCTCCGGCACGTCGGGCTCAACGCCAAGGTAGCGGAGCGTGGACGAGGCGATCTGCCTGAAAGTCGGCGCGGCGCACAGGCCGCCCTGGTGGTTGTAGAGGGGGATTCCGGTTTCCTGCGAAAGCTTGTAGGACCGGCAGAACGCCGGCTTCTGGTACGTTACGAGGATGACGACCCGCGGCGTCGAGGCGGGGACTATTCCGATGAAGGAGGAGTTGAAGTTCGTCTGCGAATACCCCTTCCCCTCCTTCATCTGGCCGGTGCCGGTCTTGCCGGCGATCGTGTAGCCGGTCAGCGCGGCGCGCCGGGCGGTGCCGCCCTTCTTCGCGACGCCGACCATCATGGCGCGCACCTGACGGGCGTACGCGGGCGATACGGGGCGGCCGAGCACCTCCTTCACGTGGCGGTATATGACCTCCTTGCCGGAGGAGTCGCCGTCGGCGTCCTCCACGGTCTTCTCGATCCTCTCCACGACGTACGGGCGCAGCAGCTCCCCGTCGTTCCCGATGCAGGCGTAGGCGTTCGCCATCTGGATCGCCGTCACCGAGACGCCCTGTCCGATCGGAGCGCGCGACCACTTCACCTTGTCCCACTTGGCGGGGTTCGGGAGGATGCCGGTCTCCTCGCCGGGGAGGTCGATGCCGGTTCTGCGCCCCAGGCCGAACCTAGTCATGTAGCCGTGGAGGCGGTCAGGTCCCAGGTCCGCGCCCAGCTTTCCGAAGATGACGTTGCTTGAATGGACGAGCGCATCGGTGAGCGTCATGAACGGATCCATGCGGTGGGAATCGGACGGAAGGCGGTAGTAGCGGCTGTCGTTCCTGTCGGATGAAAGCAGCGTCGTCGGACCTGCGCGGCGTTCGTTCAGGACGGCGCAGGCGGTGAGCGTCTTCATCACGCTTCCGGGCTCGTAGTTCTCGGATATGGCGCAGTTGCGCATCGGCTCGCCCCTGAACTCCGGGCTGTTGAAGTTCGCGGGGGCGAAGTCCGGCAGCGAGGCCATCGCGAGGACGGCGCTGTTGGTGACGTTGAGGACGATCGCCCAGGCCTTCTCGGCGCGGTACGTCTTGAGCCCTTCGGCGAGAATGCGCTCGACCTCGTACTGGATGTTGTGGTCGATGGTGAGGTGGATGTCGTAGCCCGGCTTGGCGACGGCGTCGATCGAGCGGTGTCCCGGCTCCTCGTTTCCGTATGCGTCGCGGATTCCGGATATCTCGCCCGGGACGCCCTTGAGGTACTTCTCGTACTTGAGTTCGAGGCCAGCGCCGCCGAGCGGCTTTTCCGGGTCCTTGCTCAGGAATCCGAGAACGTGGGACATCCGCCGGCCCTGCGGGTAGATGCGGACCTGCTTCTCCTCGGCGATCAGGCCGTGGATTCTGTTCTTGCGCTCCTTGCCGGTGGGGAAGAGGCTGTCGTGCGCCGCGCTGTCGGAGGACGTCGCAAGGTACACGTGGCGGTTGTTCGTCCGCGCAAAGGCGTCCATGACGGTCACAAGGGGGACGCCCAGGGCGTCGGAGACGCGGCGGATCTTCTCCATGCGCCGGGCGGGCGATATCTTGCGCCCGCGGCCGCGGGTGTCCTCGGAGGCGGCGACGGGGTCGACGTAGTAGTCCCACGTCGTCGCCGTCCTCGCCATCACCTCGCCGCCGGCGGCGTATATCGTCCCGCGCTGCCCGCGCGTGACGCGGTGGAACTTGTAGCGCGGAGACGGCTTGGAGTCCACGCACCTGAGATGTAGCATGGACACGCGCGTGGCCACAAGAACGGCCATTGCCACTATCGCGACGACCGGAATGGCCACGCGGATCTTTTCCATCGCCTTGCGTGAAACGCGCACCACCGAGTTCCCCCGTGCTATCGCCTTACGCGCGACGGCTTGCGGGAAGCCGCCGGACGGTCCGCCTGCGCGACGGCGGCGTTCTTCGACAGCCTGTTCCGCGCCCGCGTCACGGCAAGCCCCGGAAGCGGGCGGCCGCGCCCGTCCATCCTGACGATCTGGTCCTGCCCCTGCATCCGCATCTCTATTCCGAAGCGCACAAGCCGCTCGTTCAGCTTCTCCGGGGTCGTCATCATCGCCCACTTCGCGCTCTCGCGCCCGTACTCGCCGTCGAGCGCCTTCAGTTCGCGGTCCGCCTTCGCGATCGCCCTTGAGACGGCCGCGCAGTCCTGATCGAGCGCCCAGTACACCATCAGCATGACGAGCACGGTCAGAATGAGCGTGACCACGTACCCCGTGCCCATGGAGAACACGACATGCTTCTTGATTTTCCTGTTCCTCTTCACTTTCAGATCCTTTCAGCCACTCGCAGCTTCGCGCTTCGCGCCCGCGGATTGCGCTGCGCCTCCTCTTCCGTCGCCGCGACCGCCTTGCGCGACGCCAGGCGGACGCGGGGAAGCTCCCCTTCCCAGCGCTCGCCGCCTTCCTGCAATGAAACCATCTTCCCGGCATGGGCGGCGAAGAACCTCTTCACCGTCCTGTCCGTCAGGCTCTCGAACGTTATGACCGCGAAGCGTCCGCCGGACCTGAGCAGCGACAGACCGCCCGAAAGCGCCCGCGCCAGTTCGCCCATCTCGTCGTTCACCTCCATGCGCAGCGCCTGGAAGACCCGCGTGGCTGGATGGTGCGCCCCGCGGCGCCCGACGGTCCGCTCCACAAGGTTCGCCAGGCGGAGCGTCGTCGCGATCGCGCCGTTCGCGCGCTCCCTGACGATTGCGCGGGCGATGCGCCCCGCATTGGGCTCCTCGCCGAGTTCGCGGAAGATCCGCGCAAGTTCGCCCTCTCCAAGGCCGTTCACGAGGTCGGCCGCCGTCGCGCCGGCGGACCTGTCCATGCGCATGTCGAGCGGGCCGTCCGCCCGGAAGCTGAACCCGCGCCCGGCCTCGTCGAGCTGCGGGCTGGACACGCCGAGGTCGAGGAGAATGCCGTCCGCCGCGTCCACCCCCGCCCCGCGCACAAGCGCCGCCAGGTCGCCATGGCGCCCGTGCACGACGCGGACGTCCGCCTCGCGGAACGCGGACAGCCTTTCGCGGCTTTCCTCGATCGCCTGTCCGTCGCGGTCTATTCCCACAAGCGTCGCCCGCCCGCCCGCGCGCGAAAGGATCTCGCAGCTGTGCCCGGCCCGGCCGAGCGTGCCGTCGACATACATGCCGCAGGAGACGACGTTCAGCGCGTCGACCGCCTCGCGGAGAAGGACGGGAACGTGCGCCGCCGTCACGACGCCCCCTCCGCCCGCGCCGCGCGCCGCGCGGCCACTGCGGCGCGGTAGGCCGCGATCTTGTCCATCATCGGCACTTCCGGCTTGCGCTCGCCCGCCCATATCTCCGCCTTGCGGAAGGCGCCCACGAGAGTGACCCGGCACGTTATCCCCGCGAAGCCGAGAAGATGGTCGCCGATCCGGATGCGCCCCGCCGAATCCACGCGAAGCATCTGGGCGCACTGCGCAAGCGCGGCCGCCGCCGGGTCCGTGTCCAGCACGTCGCCGCCCCGGAGCCCATCGAGGACGCTCCTCATCTGGTCGGGGGAGACGAGGTTGAGACAGTCCCGCGTAGCGTCAGGCACCACGTACACGTACTGCGGGTTTCCCATCGCGTCGCGCCACTCGCGCGGCAGGGTCAGACGCCGCTTGTCGTCGAGAGAATGGTAGAAAGTATCGACGAATCCGCCGATAATCTCGTTTTTCTCTGTGTTTTCGCGTTTGTCCGACATTTCCTGTACCGAAATCCATGGGCAGGGCATATCTGCCCCACAACGCCCCACATTATGCCACAATCCCCCACCGGAAGTCAATGGGAATGGACAATAAAAACGGCAGCGCGGGCCGCCAATGGCGGCGCGCGCTGCCTATGTCCGTCGAATGGCGACCGCCGCCGCGACACGCGGGGCGGTGGTCGTCCGCTTCGCCTACTTCGCCTCGGAAACGGGGATGGCGTACACGGCGGTGTCGGACTTCGTGCCGGCGTAGTACGTCAGGAAATGGACGCCGTTCAGGACCGTGGCGTTGACGTTGCCGGCGTCCCACGGGCGCTCCTCGCCGCCGAACGCCACGCCGTCCGGGTCCGGCCAGGCAAGCGGATTGTCGAACACAGCGTCCGCCTTCGCGACGCGCCGCTTCACAAGGCCGCGTCCGCGCTCGTAGTAGTAGTTCGACACAAGGCCGGTCTCGGGATTGTAGACGAGGGACGGCGTGGAGGCCAGCACGTCGCGGACGTTCGTCCGCCGCCGCGTCCACGTGGCGCCGCCGTCGATGGAGGTCAACTGAAACTGGCTCGCCTGCGACCCGCCGCCGCACTCCGTGCGCGCCACGGCCAGGATTCGTCCGTTTCCGAGGTGGACGGCGGACGGCTCGGTGGGCAGCTCGCCCTTCGCCGTCATGCGCTCGACCGTCTTCTGGACCCATGTAGAGCCGTTGTCCGCGCTCGTGAGCGTCCCCCAGGCGTGGTTGCCGTTTTCCTTGTAGTCGGTCGCGAACCAGAGGCACATCAGCCCGGAGGGGACGCGGAAGACGTCGGTGATCTGCATGGGGAACGGGTCCAGCGCGGGTACGGCGATCTTCTCGAACGCCACGCCGTCGACCGTCCGGTAGAGCTCATGGCGCGACTTCGGCCGGCCGATGCACCGCACCCAGAAGAGGGCGGCGCCGTCCATGTCAAGTCCCTTGCCGATCAGCACCTCGCCGGCGGCGGGGTCCGCCGCGAACGCCACCTCCGGCGTCCACGTCCGGCCGCCGTCAAGGGAAGTCCGCGCATATGCGTCGCGCCGGCCCTCGCCGATGTCGTGTCCGGAACCGCGGCTGTACGCGCAGACGAGCCTGTCGCCAAGGGCCTGCATCATCGGCCAGGAGTTGTAGCCGGGGCGGTCTTCCACCACGACGGCCTTCGGCGGCGCGGTAAGCGGCGTGACCTTCACCTGCACGATTCCCTCCGGGCGGACGTACGTGTCGCCCGCGTCGTCGGGTTCGCGCTGGATGCGCAGCGCAAGCGGAACGCCTGGCCGCACGATGCGGCAGCCTTCGAGCACGGTCGCGTGCAGCGTCTGCGCCGCAGGGGGAATCGGCGTCAGCACGGGCTTGCCGTCCGTCGCGGCCGCCGCCGGCGTCTGCCCCGGGACGAGCGAGGCGAGATGGACGCGATAGACGGCGGACTGCGTGTTCGTCGTCTGGGACTCGTTCATCGTCAGTATCTCGACGCGCACCGCCGCGCAGTCCGCAGGCAGCGGCGGCGTCACGCCGGAGACGGACTGCCCGACCTGTCCGCCGGACATCGACCACACGGGCACGGCCGCCGCGCCCTGCCGCCAGACGACGAGCGACGGATTCCCCGTCGCGAGCGTCAGGTCGTTCGCGTTCAAATAGATCGGCGCCCACGCCGCGCCCGCGTGGGCAATCCCCGCGGCCATCGCGGCCAGTCCAAGCAAGCTCTTCTTCATCTCAAGCCCTTTCAGTCCTTCAACAGAATCCTTCGTCAGAAAACGATGCCGCATTATACAAAACCGGGCCGCGCAGTCAACGCAGAATGAACACGGTCCCGCGCGGCGGCGCGTAGAGAAAGTCGCCCGGTTCGCGGACTCCGGACGAAAGGCGCCAGAGGTCGAACGAGCCTGTGAACGCGCCTTCCCCCTCCGCCGAACCCAGCGCCAGGTCGCCCGACGAGAAGAACTCCATCGCCGGCGTAGGCGCGCGCAGGTCCGCAAGCGAGCCGGCGAGGCTGCCGTCGACGTAGAGCCGCCATTCCGCCAGGTCGCGGACGAGCGCCAGATGCGTCCAGACGCCGGCCAGCGCCGTCGCGTCCTCCAGCAGCGTCCCGTCGGCGTAGGGTGTGTTCGGCCAGCGACCGCGCGCCAGCAGACGGATGCGCGGCGTCGTCCCGGACCTGTCGATGAAGAGGCGGACGCCGCCCGCCGCCGTGCCGGCGCGGCCGACCTCGAACACCGTCTCGTCCGCGACCGAGGCGTTCGCCCACTTGAGCCACCCTTCAACGGTGAACGTCCGCCCCGGCTCCAGCGCAAGGCCGCGGCCCGAAGAGACGAGCGACGCGCCGGGCGCGAGGGCCGCGGAGCCGGCGTTGCGGCGCGCCGGGCCGTCCTGCTCCGCGATGCGCGGCACGACCGGACGCGCGGCGGAGTCCGCCTCCACCGCCCCGACGGGCGCGAAGCCGTACGCGTCGTCCACCAGGCACGACAGGTTCGTCGCGCCTTCCGCCACGTCCAACGGCCAGTAGGACAGCGTTGCGGCGGACTTTGCGGCGGCCGACTCCGCCGGCGCTGCGCAGAGGAATTCGGAGGGCGGGCGGATGCCACTGCTCAGGCGCACGGACGACATCTGCCCGCGCAGGGAGTTGTTGCCGTACCAGTGGCGGCCGCCGAGAAGCATGATCTTGCCATCCGACCCGGGGACGACCGTCTTGTCCGTCATCGCGGCGTCGCCATTCTGAACGCCGTCGATGAATAGCCGCCAGACTGATTTCTCGGCGCCGTCGACGGTCTCGAAGGAATGCACCAGGGCGAGGTGATGCCATTCGTCCTCGGACACGTCGCCTGGCGCAGTGCCGGCGAACGTCGTGTCCTTCAGCTCCGTGCCGTACAGGTTATCCCAGATGCGGAATCCATGCGCGACGTCGTGGAAGAAGCGCACGGATATGCCCTTCGTGCCATTGGCGATCGCGAAGAAGACCTCCTGGTCCTTGCTCGACGACGCCCTGCGCTTGAAGAAGAACTCCAGCGTGAATTCGCCCATCAGCGTGGACATGACAGACGAGGCGCCGGTCACAAGTGAGGAGTACCGCCCCGCGTTGCCGTCCATGGTGCGGAAGAGCGCACTTCCGCCCAGCTTGGACGCATCGCCGCGAAAGTACGGCGACGTCTCCGGATTCGTGACGGCGGGGACGTCGCCGGCGATTCCGGAGGCGCAGTACTCGGCCGTCGCCGGCGGAACGGTGGCCGTGTACGCGCAAGTCATATGGTACATCCCCACGACGTCGTTCAAGTCGAAGTACGTCCCGTTCACGACGTTCAGCGGCCAGAGCGCCAGCACGTCCGAAGCCTCCGTTCCGCCGTCCGCGCACATGAACTGCGCCGGCGCCAGCGCGGCGCCTGACACGCGCGCGCAGTCCATGCGCCCCGTGAAGCCGTATCCGACGCCGGTTTCAGTCTTCATGCCGGCGGAGTCGCCAACGCGGTTAAGCAGGACGAAATATGGCGACACGCTTCCGGCGTCTGGCGCTCGGGCGTTCTCAAGGAAGCCGGCGGACTCGCCGTCGAGGAAGAGTTCCCAGCGCCCAAACCCGTTCGCGCCGCCGTCGCGGTCGTAGACGAGCGCCACGTGCCGCCAGGTCTCGTACCAGCCGCCCATGTCGCCGGAGATCGCCCTGTTGCCCTGCAGTTCCCCCAAAACGTCGATCGCGTATACTTCGAATCGCGCCGTGCCGTCCGGGAAACGGCGCAGCTGGAGCGCCCAGCCATACTCGTAGGTGCGGCGCGTGCCGAAGATCCACATGGCGAAGTTCCCCTCCGCGTCGCGCGTGTCGCGTCCGACCACGCGCGGCGCAATCCAGGCCTCGACGGTGAAATCGTTCGTCAGCGTCAGGTTTCTCCCCACGCCGTCGTTGATCAAAAAGCCGAACGCGGCAGTCCCCTCCGCGCATCCGGCGTTTCCGCCGGGCAGCGAGACGGTCGTGTTCGGCGGATTGCCGGTGAACGCGGAATCCGTACACGGCGCAGCCCGGTTCGCGGTCTCTTCCTTGCCCGCCCCCCAGAAGCCGCCGGACAGCGCCGCGTCGCCCACGGCGTCTCGCCCGTCGACGCCGCCGTCCGCCGCCACGTCCAGCGGCCAGTAGGCAATCGTCTCAAAGTCCGGCGCGGGCGTCCCCTCCCCGCCCGCGCAGAGGAATTCGGACGGAGGAAGCGCCGCGTCCGACAGCCGCCAGTAGTCGAAAGCGCCCCATGTCGGATGGTTGCCGCGTCCGCCGACGTCGAAGGATCCGCCTGCGGGCGGCGTGGAGACGACGGCGCCGTTCTCATGGCAGGGTCCCAGCTGCTCGCCGTCGAGGTAGAGCGTCCATCGCTCCACCGCGGCGGGCGTCACCTCGTGGACGAGGGCGACGTGGTGCCAGTCGTTCGTAAGCGTCCGCGCGTCCTCGTCGTCCGCATAGGAGTACAGGACCACGTTGTCCGTCTTCGACTGTCCGTAGACGTGCCAGTGGAACGACGGGGTTTCGTCCGTCGGGCCGCGGAAGGACAGCATCCAGCGATGTTCGCTGGAGTTGCCGGACCCGCTGCTGTTGTACCCGCCGACGACGTAGGACCAGTCGTTCGAGGC
Organism: uncultured Lentisphaeraceae bacterium; assembly: GCA_964386385.1. Lineage (GTDB taxonomy): Bacteria > Verrucomicrobiota > Kiritimatiellia > RFP12 > UBA1067 > RUG572. The sequence continues at coordinate 30,684 of CAYLRN010000013.1, forward strand.
GGGGAACCGGCTGAGTTTCAGCCATCCCTCGACGGTGAAGGACCTGTCGCGGGCGACGTGTCGCGCCAACGCGCCGGCGTGGTTGTAGAGGAAATAGGAAGAGCCCGACGAGCGCGCGGCGTACCTGTTTGGGATTTCCACCATGTGGAAGCCGCCGTCCGGGTTCGGCGGCAGGCTCCACCCGACAGTCTGCTCCTCCACCGCGCCGCCGGCCCATACGAGGTCGTTCGTGGAATCGACCATGCACCGTCCGTCGAACGACCCATTGTGCTTCCGCTCCATCGGCCACAGCGCGACCGTCCTGGCCTCCGCGGCGGCGCAAGCCAGCGCCACCGCGAGAACGCCAAGAATCCGCACTGCGGAAAACCGCTTCGCCGCAAGTCCGCATCTCATTGAATGACGCCTTTCCATAGTCTGCTTCAAACCACAAAACCAATCAGGCGAAATTTCGCCCGACAACGCAGATTATGCCATTTTTTTTTCTCCCCCGTCAAGCGGGGAATTCAGGGCCGCAGTTGCCCATAATATAGGACGCCAAGGGATCTCAGGCGCGTCCCCCCATTGCTCAAATCCAAGGACACTGTAGAATGGAGGCATGAAGAAGATGTCAGAGACGACTTTCCGCGACAGGCAGCCCGACTTCCGCAACCAGTACGGGCGGCTGAAGAGCAAGACGGCAAAGGGCGATTTCCTGACCCGCCCGTGCAAGACCTTCGGCTTCGAGCGCAAGTACCTGACGAAACTGCTCGACGGGGCGCGCCGGCACAGACCGCCGCGCGGCCAGGCGCAATGAGGTTTCGGCGTCCTTTCCATTTGACTAACTGCGGTCGCAGGCCATGTGCCTTGCCAAAGCATGCATCTTGTCAAAGTGAATGCACCCATGGGATACGCGTCCGCTTGTTCCGAAAAGACACGATGCATCCGAGCGAAAGCGACAAGACCTCGCATTCCTCCGCGCTTCCGATAGGCCCGCCCATGAGACGCATGGAAGGCGTCCACCTCACGCCGATGAACGCGAAGAGCGCGTGGAGGGTCGTCTGCCTCACGCAAAGGCGCAGAGACACAGAGGGACTTCCGGTCTGCGACTGGATTGCGCGGGAGGGTCGCGCTCCTGCGCGACCGCCGACGCTCCGTTCCTCGTCCCACTGGGCTGGGAGTGGGCGCGGCTTGGGGAGGTGTGCGAGATACAACTTGGTAAAATGCTCGACAAGGGGAAGAACAAGGGTGCCCCATATTCCTATTTTGCCAACCAGTCCGTGAGATGGAGAACATTTGACCTTTCCTCTTTGAAGACGATGCCGTTCAATGATACGGAAGACGAAAAATTCGCGTTGCATCCAGGCGACATTTTAATGTGCGAAGGCGGCGTGCCGGGCCGTTGCGCCATATGGTGCAAGGAGAGGACTGACATAAAGTATCAAAAGGCAGTTCATCGAATTCGTTCTCATCATATTCAGCCAGAACATGTGCAGATTTTCTTTGAGTCCGTTCATGAAGAACGCTTTTTCAAGGACTGCCTTGCCGGCACCACTATCAGGCATTTGCCACGCGAGGCCTTGTTCGCCTTTCCCATCCCCCTTCCGCCGCTTGCGGAGCAGAAGCGGATTGTGGCGAAGGTTGATGAAATGACTGCACTGCTGAACAACCTGAAAAGACAGGTTAGGGCATGATCTCATTTGCATGCGCAGCGCATTCCACCCCTACACGAGTTTGCAAACTCGTGTAGGGACGAAATCGTTCAGAAGAGACAGAGCTCGGAAAGCCCAAGGACTGCTTTTGAAGGATGCGGAACGGCTCTCACCCTCGCAGGAAGGCCGTGGCGAATGGGCGTTTGAACCTCCGCAAAACCATTGCGGCAGAGCGTTCGACGATGCTTCAGGACTGTCCTGGCGGATATTCGGAGTTGTCTGCCAATCTCCGCGCAATCGACCCATCCTCCGGATTTCAGCGGACACGCCATCATCTTGACGGCATTCGACGTCCGCAAAGCCGAAAAGAGGGCAATGACGTCCCTATCGCCCTTTCCCCCGCGAAACAGTTCAGTGACTACGTCAATGACCTTCGCCGATTGCGGCACAATGGGATCGGTCTTGAACTCGTAGAATACGTTGACGGACTTTCGTCTTGCATGGATCAGACCGCGAGCCTGCAGTTCCTTGAGATAGAGACTTATCGTTCCCTTGTGCAGCGCCGTCTGCCGCACCATGCCCATGACGGTCAACGACTTCTCCTTCATCAGAATTCGCAAGATGCGAAGTCGTATGGGATTGGCCACGACACGGCACGTTTTCCACAAGGTCGGCGACAGCGCGTTCAATTCTGTCGGTGCACGTTTCATGCAGTGATTATACCACCCCTACACGAGTTTGCAAACTCGTGTAGGGGTGAAATGCGATTGCCCTTTTCGAATGGAGGAAAGAGACTTGAATGCCCAAAAAAAAACGGACAGACAATCCGCCGGTCTCTGTCGTTCACGCTCCGCGAATATCGCGAGCATTGACGGAATGTCGCCTTTTGCGCGGCATGCGGTGAACGCCTTGTAGTACGCACGGCGATTCTCGTACTTGATGCGTATGGGAAGATATCCACTGCGCATGAGCATGAAGCTTGCGAGAAGGCGGACGGCTCGACCGTTTCCGTCGATGAATGGATGCAGGGCATCGCATTTGCGGAACGATAGCCGCAGGATTTTCATGCCAATTGCGCATGATATCGTTCCGCAAACGTCACCACGTGACAACACGGTTGACGATGTCGCGCTGTTCCGTGCTTGTCCGACGGAGGTAGATGCGGGTTGTCTCGATGCTCTCGTGTCCCATGAGGTCGGCGAGGAGCGATATGTGAAGGGAAGCGTCCCCCTGTCGATCTCCGCGTAAAGCGCGGCGAACTGCCGCATCGCGTAGAGATAGGAGGCGATTGTGTTGTCCGACTTGTTCGTCATCCGCAGGAATGCGGCGAATTCTTCGTGGTCTATCATGGCGGTTTCCTTTTGTGAGGTCTGCCATGATAGCGAAACAGGGTCTCGTCATGTCTTCGTTCCGCCAAACGCCCAAAGATCTTTGATGCGGCTTCCTATGCGAGGCCAAGCCGTCTCATGTGCGCGGCGAGATCGCGGAACGGAACAAACGCCACGTCTCCCACACCTGCAGCGGCGTCGCCGCCGTATACGACCGTTGCGGAGGCGACATCCGGAATCATGCGCCGAACTGCATCGAGATTCTTTGCGAAGTCCGGAGAGAACGATGCGGACGACTTGATTTCAAACAAGTGGAGCGAACTTCCGGCCTCAACCACCAGATCGACTTCCGTGCCGTGCCGGTCACGGATGAAATATAGGTCGGGCGTCAGTCCGGCGTTAAGTCGCGTCTTAAGCGCCTCTACGATCACCATATTCTCGAAGAGGCCACCAAAGGCCGGATCGCGCGCAGCCTGCATGGCGTCTCGTATGCCGAGCTGCCATGCGGCAAGCCCCGGTTCGCAAAAATAGACTTTCGGCGTCTTGACGAAACGCTTGCCGAAATTGCGGTAGTATGGAGGCAGGACGAACACAAGATGGCACGCTTCGAGGATTGAAAGCCATCCGCGCAGCGTTGGAGCGCTGACGCCCGTTTCATCTGAAATTCCCGCGCTGCTGTAAAGTTGTCCCACCCGCCCCGCAAGAAGCCTGATGAATGTCTCAAACGGGCGGCGTTCGCGCAGATTGGTCAACTGGGACACGTCCTTTTCAAGGTAAGTCGCCGCATAGTTCCTGTAGAGTTCAAACGGCGTCTGCCGTTCCGAGAACAGCCGCGGCATGAACCCCTCGACGATGCGCTGTTCCCTTGTCGATGGAATTCCTGCCGCCGACAGTTCGGCAAGTGAAAGCGGCAGAAGCGTCACTCCGCCGACGCGACCGGCGAGCGACTGTCCCATCCTGGCTCGCAACGCGGGCTGATGCGATCCGGTCAAGACGTAAAGTCCGTTCTTGCCAGAACATTCATCCACCGCAACCTGAATGCGGCTTAAGAGCGACGGTACGCGCTGGACTCCGTCAATGATGAGCGGAGCGGGATGCAGACGCAGGAATGACGCGCCATCTGCCTCTGCCGCTGTACGCAAATCCGGATTCTCAAGATTGACGTAGCCGTAGTCGGGAAAAAGTGTCCGTGCAAGCGTGGTCTTGCCCGACTGCCTCGGTCCCTGCATTGAAAGGACGGGGAACTGCGCGGCAAGCGATTTCGCGTAAGGCGCGATGTCTCTTGGAATGCTCTTTTTCATGACGGCATTGTATCAAAACGCTGGGCTAATCGAAAGTTGAACTTTCGATTAGCCCGACACGGAGAGGGGATTGGAGGGTGTGGCGAAGTGGGACGCATCGGTGGGCGACTATTCCCCATGGGCGATCTACAGGAGATGGCGCATTGCCCATCGAATGGCGATTGTTTCGCCAATCAGGCAGGGTGCGACGTCTCGTCGCGCCGAATGGTCGCATGATTTTGAGAGTTAGGAACATAATGAGAAATTCAGTCACTACCCACGGACTTTATTAAATCCGCGGGTGGCGTCATTGCGTTTGCAATGGCCTCCGCGACGGGCGTTCCGATACGCCTGAATTCACGGACGAGAACGCTCTTTCAAGACGTAGAAGCCCGTCGAGGCAATGCAATGCGAATGGCGTTCGCCAATCAATGCAATGTTCCGAAGGTATGGCCGAACCATGGAAAACACGACATCGCCTGTTCGGACTTCTCGCGACGCCCTGCTTGTCGCACCTTCAACCGGCAGCCTTTTGGCGGCTCGAACAACATTTCGCTTATTGTCTATTGCATCAATGTCGATATAGTCAAAAGTCTCTCCTATCGGATGCCTGTTGGCCATTGGAAGCAATATCTCCCCAAGCCGCGCCCATTCCCATCCTTGCGGGATGGGGAACGGAGCGTCGGCGGTCGCGCAGAAGCGCACTCCTTCAGATACGCCGTCGTCATCGGCGCATGAGAACATGCGCCCTCCCTCTCTACGCCTCTGCGGCGCTGCGTGAGACAGCCCGCCCGCGCCCTCTCCGCGTTCCTCCGTGTGAGCCGGGAACGAGCGCCGGGCCCGCCGCCCGTTCCATCAGTTCGCGCGGCATCAGTTCGCCGCCGCGCTCCGCAAAGTTGTTTCTGCCAGATTCTTCCATGTGAAACCGCTGCCGCCATTTATGGAGGAAACGGAGACGGAGGTCATCTGCAGAAGCAGAGCGTGAGAAGCCCGGCGACGATGCAGTACGGACCGAACAGCCAGAACCGGCGCCCCTTGAGCGTCTTCACCAGAAGCGCAAGCGAGAACCAGCCCACTACGGCGGCCACGGCGACGCCCCAGAGCATCAGCCACGCGGAATATCCCTCCGCCGCGACGTCGTCCTTCAGCAGTTCCAGCAGGACGCCGCCGAGTATCAGCGGAGCGCCCATCAGGAACGAGAACTCGGCGGCGGCCTCCGGCGAGACGCGCCCGCCGCGCGCGGCGGCGAGCGTCATGCCGCTGCGGGAGACGCCGGGGAGAAGCGCGATTGCCTGCCCCACGCCCATGAGAAGGGAGCGCGGAAAGTCCACCTTCCTCTCCCCGCGCGGAATGCAGCGCGTCCCGAGCAGCACCGCGCCCGTGAACATCAGCAGCGCGCCCACCATCCTGGCGTTCGCCATCAGCGCGTCGATCGGCTCGCGCAGGAGGAAGTAGACCGCCACGGCCGGCATGGCGGAGAGGAGGATCTTCCCGGCGTACGCCAGGTCCTCCCGCCGGCCATGCGCGATTCCGCAGAGCGTCTGCCGAAGGCGGCGGGCGTAGAACGCGAAGACGGACAGCAGCGTGCCGGCGTGCAGCGCCACCTCGAACCTGAGGTGCAGACTCTCCGGCACGTCCAGGACGTGCTGGAGGATCACAAGGTGGCCCGAACTCGAAATGGGCAGGAATTCGGCAACTCCCTGAAGGACTGCCAGCAGCGTGACGTCGACAAACTCTTCCATGGTCAAACTCCCCGTTCATCGCGCAAGCGATTTCAGTTCCCTTATCTGGTCGCGCAGGAAAGCGGCCCGCTCGAATTCAAGCGCGTCGGCGGCCTCCAACATCTCCGTCTGGAGCGAGGCGATGGTCTCCTGCACATCGCGCTTCTCCGGCGGAGCGGCGGCGGAGCGGCGCGTCTCCGTCTTCTTCGCCTCGGAATAGACGTAGACGGACTCGTTGATTGCGCGTTTGACGCTCTTCGGCACGACGCCGTGCTCGGCGTTGTAGGCGATCTGGCGTTCGCGGTGGTTCTTCGTGATGCGGAGAAGGTCGCGGATGGCGTCGGTCTTGTGGTCGGCGTACAGCACCACGCGGCCGTTCACGTGGCGGGCGCAGCGGCCCGCGGTCTGGACGAGCGACGTCGTGGAGCGCAGAAAGCCCTCCTTGTCCGCGTCGAGGATGGCGACGAGGGCCACTTCCGGGAAGTCAAGCCCCTCGCGCAGGAGGTTGATGCCAATCAGGCAGTCGAACTCGCCCTTGCGGAGGCGTCCGAGGATCGCCACCCGTTCAAGGGCGTCGATGCCGCTGTGGAGGTATTCGACGCGGAGGCCGGTCTCGTGCAGATATGCGGCGAGGTCCTCCGCGCTCCGCTTCGTGAGCGTGGTGACGAGAATGCGGTCGCCGTTTTCGGCGACCTTGCGGATTTCGGCCATGACGTCGTCGATCTGGTTCTTGAGCGGGCGTATCTCGATTTCGGGGTCAAGAAGCCCGGTGGGGCGTATGACCTGCTCCGCGACGACGCCGGAGACGGAATACTCGTAGTCGCCGGGCGTGGCGCTGGTGAAGACGACCTGGTTGACCTTGCCCTCGAACTCGTCGAACGTGAGGGGGCGGTTGTCCTTCGCGCTTGGGAGGCGGAAGCCGTAGTCGACGAGCTTCTGCTTGCGCGCCTGGTCTCCATTGTACATGGCGCGCACCTGCGGCACGGCCACGTGGCTCTCGTCCACAATCGTGAGGAAGTCGTCGGGGAAATAGTCCAGAAGGCATTCCGGCGGTTCGCCGGGGGCGCGTCCGGTGAGCGGGCGGGAGTAGTTCTCGATGCCGTTGCAGTAGCCGAGTTCGCGCATCATCTCTATGTCGTATTCCGTGCGCTCCCGGATGCGCTGGGCCTCGAGGTACTTCCCCTCGCGCTCGAAGAAGGCGAGGCGTTCGCGCAGTTCGGCCTCGATGCGGGCGTATGCGGCCTCCATCCTGTCCTTCGGCATGACGAACTGCCTGGCGGGCGTGATGACGGCGGCGGGCATGGAGACGCCGACATGGAAGTCCGGCAGGGAAATCGCGTGGATGGAGTCGATCTCGTCGCCGAAGAACTCCACGCGGACGCCGTCGGTGGCGTAGGCCGGGAAGACGTCCACGACGTCGCCGCGGACGCGGAAGCTGCCGGGGGAGCAGTCGACGTCGTTGCGCGCGTACTGCGCGGCGACAAGACGGTCCACGAGGTCGCCGCGCCCGCAGGCGTCGCCGACGGAGAACTTCACCGCCAGGTTGCGGTATTCGGTGGACTCGCCGAGGCCGTATATGCAGCTGACGCTGGCGACGACGATGACGTCGCGCCGGGCGATGAGCGCGTTGGTGGCGGCGAGGCGGTAGCGCTCGATCTCCTCGTTGACGGCGGCGTCCTTCTCGATGTACGTGTCCGTCTGCGGAATGTACGCCTCCGGCTGGTAGTAGTCGTAGTACGAGATGAAGTACTCGACCGCGTTCTCCGGGAAGAACGTCTTCAATTCGGCGAAGAGCTGCGCGGCGAGGGTCTTGTTGTGGCTCAAGATCAGCGTGGGACGGTTCCAGCGCCGGATGACGTTCGCCATCGTGAACGTCTTCCCGCTGCCGGTCACGCCCTGCAGGACAAGGCGGCGGTGGCCGTCCTCAAGCCCCCTGACGATTCTGTCTATCGCCTCCGGCTGGTCGCCGGTGGGGCTGTACGGCGCGACGAGCTTGAACATTCCCACGCGGATCACTCCCCGGCGGGCAGGGACAGAAGGTTCTTGCACGCCTCCATCTGCGACGGGTTGCCGATCGCCACCACGACGTCGCCGGGGGCGAACTGCCATGACGGGGACGGGTTGCGGTTGTGGTCGCCGTCGCGGACGACGTCCACCACGCTGGCACCGGTCCTGGCGCGGATGTCAAGCGACTTCACCGTCTCGCCGACCGCGCGGAAGCCCTCCTTCACGACGAGCTCGATGTAGTAGTCGTGCGGGACGGTAGGCAGCGCGGCGGCGGATTCCGGTCTGCGCGCGCGGCGGGCGCGGCGCTTCTCGGCGGCGAGAGCCTCCTTGAAGCGGTAGCCGGCCGCGCGTCCGACGCGCCTGAAGCGCTTCCATCCGAGTACGCCGATTAGCGCGAGGAGTATTATGACGGCGACCTGCGCCCAGGGCTCGTTCGGCATGAGATGCACGTTCAGGAGGACGATTTCGGCGAACGAGAGCGTGAGGACTGTCGCAACCACGACGCCGACGACCAGCTGGCGCACGGCGATCTGCCAGCGCTTCGGCGAGCGCGTCCCGCCGGTGAGCACGAACCCGACGTCGCGTCCGAGCGAACGCGCCATCATGGCGATCGGCGCCAGAAGGGAGATGCACACCCCGTTCGCGGCCAGGCAGAAGAACACGCGCTTGTGCGCCTCGAAGAACGGGGAGAACTTCGTGTAGTCCTGTCCGTTCAGGACGGACGCCACGACGGCTATGCACAGGTTAAGCGCGGCGAAGACGCCAAGCCACCCGATGCGGCTGTTGAGGTGCTTCTGCAGCTGAGACGGGACGGCGGCGGTGCGGAAGCGCATGAGCCAGTCCTGATAGGCGGAAAGCCAGCCGCGGATGCGCGCCGGCTGATGCGCCTCCGCCCACGAGCCCACTCGGTCGGAGACCTTGAGCATTACGGGGTTGAGGCACGTCGTGACGAGCGAGACGCCGACGACGATCTGGTACATGGGGCTTGCCTTGTCGCCGGTGAGCGTGATGTACATGAGGGCCACCATGTAGGCGAACTCGCCGATCTGGGCGAGGCCGAAGCCGGTCTGTATCGCGTCCTTTACCTTCTGTCCGGTGAGGATGGACATGATGAAGCAGTTGCCGCCCTTCCCCAGGATGACGATGGCGGTGAGGGCGAGGATCGCAGGCAGGTTCCTCCAGCACGCGGCGGGGTCGACGAGAAGTCCGATCGTCACGAAGAAGACGGCCGCGAACATGCTGCGCAGGGGCGCGGCAAGCTCGTGGAGGCGCTCGCGCACGTCGCTGGACGCTCCGAGGATGCCGACGAGGAACGCGCCGATGGCGAGCGAGTAGTCGAACTTGAACGCGATGAACGAGACGAGGAAGCAGCAGCCGAGCAGCGTCAGCAGCAGGGCCTCGTCGTCGTGCATCTCCGCCACGCGGTTCAGGAGGCGCGGCACAAGGACAAGCCCGATCACGAGCACGGCGACGAAGAAGACCGCAAGGCCGCCGAGGGAAAGCCCCACGGCGCCCATGTTCATGCCGTTGCCGTGCGCGACGCCCGTTATGAGCGCGATCACGGCCACGCACAGGATGTCCTCGAAGATCGTCGTGCCGAATATGTACCTGACGAACGGGCGGTCAGTCCACTTCATCTCCTCGATCGTCTTGGCGAGAAGCGTCGTGGCGGAGTCGCATATCGCCGCTCCGAGGAAGAGGCTCGGCACGTACCCCCAGCCCAGGAACTTGTGCCCGACGGTGTATCCGAACCAGATCATCATCATGGAATCGAACAGCGCGGTCGGGACGACGACGTGCTTCACCTTCTTCATGTCGCCCGCGCTGAACTCAAGCCCGAGCGTGAACATGAGAAACACGATTCCAAGCTGGCCGATCGTGCCGATCGACTTCGGGTCCACCAGGAACGACCCGCCCCAGGTGTGCTCGCTCAGCAGGACGCCCGCCAGCAGGTAGCCGATCACCTTCGGCCACCGGAAGCGGGAGAAGACGACGGAGACGCCTCCCACGACCGCCATCAGGACGGCCAGGTCCTGGAAGAACGCGCTTTCCGTCATTTCAGGGCCTCCCGCACGGCGTCCGCGCGGTCGATCCTCTCCCACGGGAACGCGGGGTTGCCGAAATGGCCGTAGGCGGCGGTGTCGCGGTAGCGCCAGCCGTCGGGCGCGGTGAGGCCGAGGGAGCGGATGAGCGAGTACGGGCGGAAGTCGAAGACCTCGCCGGCCATGAGCATGCGCTCGATCGCGGCGTTGCAGGTCCCGTGCGCCGTTCCGAACGTCTCGACGCAGAAGGAGACCGGCCTGTCCACGCCGATCGCGTAGGCCACCTGGATCTGGCAGCGGTCGGCAAGGCCGGCCGCGACGACGTTCTTCGCCGCGTAGCGCGCGTAGTAGGCGGCGCTGCGGTCCACCTTCGACGGGTCCTTGCCGGAGAAGGCGCCGCCGCCGTGGGCGGCCATGCCGCCGTACGTGTCGACGATGATCTTGCGCCCCGTAAGACCGCTGTCGCCCGTCGGTCCGCCCACGACGAACTTCCCGGTGGGGTTCACCATGAAGCGCGTCTCCGGGGTGAGCAGTTTCGTCTCGGACGCGAGGAAGTCGCGCGCGGCGGCCTCCATCTCGGCGTAGAACCTCTCGCAGGCGCCCTCCTCGGTCGTCTGGTGCGAGAGGACGACGGTGTCGACCGCCACGGGGACGCCGCCCTCGTAGACGACGGAGAGCTGGCACTTGGAGTCGGGCCTCAACTGGGGCATCGCGCCGGTCTTGCGCAGCTTCGCGAAATGGCGCAGAAGTTCGTGGGAATGGACGATCGCCGCCGGCATGAACGAGGGCGTCTCGTTCGTCGCGTAGCCGAACATCATGCCCTGGTCGCCGGCGCCCTGGCGCTCGGCCTCTGCGCGGTTGACGCCCTGCGCGATGTCGGGGCTCTGCGAATGGAGGGCGCTAAAGTAGTTGAAGGTGTCCCAGCTGAAGCCCTCGCACGGACGGTCGTAGCCGATGTCCCTCACCACGTCGCGCGCGATGCCCTGCGCGTCGACCTTCTCAAGGCCGGCCGCCGTGATTTCGCCCATGTTGACTACGATCCCGGGGCCGCACATCGTCTCGCAGGCCACGTGCGCGCGGGCGTCCGCTGAAAGGCAGGCGTCCAGGATCGCGTCGGAAATCTGGTCCGCCACCTTGTCCGGATGCCCCTCCGAAACGGATTCCGACGTGAACACGTACCTTGCCGCATCTGCTGCTGCCATCTCTGTCATCTCTCTTTCTTCGTACTTGCGAAGCGCATCTTGGAAAACCGCGCCCGCCGACGGGCGGACCTGGCCCTTCTTCCCAAACCACCGCGGCGTTTCCGCTCGGTTGGCGCGGACGCACCTGCGCCCGCTTCCTGATGCTTTCGAATTGGGCGGGATTCTAGCAAAAGCGCACAGTCGGGTCAACCCGTCTCGCGCATAAAAAAGCAGGGGGGCGAAAGGAGCGGAAAGCCCCTTCGAAACATTTTCGGATTTTACCCCTTCCAACCCTTGCGCCCCCGCCGATCTTTCGCTATAATCGCGCCTAGCCAACATGACTTCAAATGACGAATACGTATTGCAGCTCCTTCGAGAGAAGGGCTATGTAAACGCCGAACAGATCGACGTCGCCTCCCAGGCGATGCGCGAAGGCAACGAGACGACGCTTGACGTGCTCGTCGCGTCCGGCGTTCTAACGGAGGACGACGTTCTGGGCGTCATCGCCGACGAGTTCGGCATGAAGTACGTGAGCGTGGACCCCTCCGCCGTCGACCCCGAGGTCGCCAAGGAGATCACCTCCGAAATCGCGCGCAAGTACGGCGTCGTCCCGGTAATGAAGGACGCCGACTCCGTGACGGTGCTCCTTTCCGACCCGATGGGGTACGACGCAGTGGACTCTCTGCGCTACGTCCTGCACGGACGCGACGTCCAGGCCATGCTCGCCCCCTCGGAGGAGGTCAAGGCGCTGATGGAGAAGTTCTACCCGTCCGGGGCGGAGCAGATCACGACGCGCGACGACGACGGGTACGGCGGGGACGAGGACGCGGCCGGCGACGACGCGCCCGTGATCAGGCTGTGCGGGCTGATCCTATCGAACGCCATCAAGATGAAGGCGTCCGACATCCACCTGGAGCCGATGGAGAAGGAGTTCCGCGTCCGCTACCGCATCGACGGCGCGCTGCGCAAGATGGAGTCGCCGCCGAAGCGCCTCCAGGGCGCGATCATCTCCCGCTTCAAGATCATGGCGAAGATCAAGATCTCCGAGAAGCGCATACCGCAGGACGGACGCATCCAGGTGAACGTGGGCGGCCGCGATCTCGACCTCCGCGTCTCGACGGTGCCGACGAACCACGGCGAGTCGATCGTCATGCGTATTCTCGACAAGTCGAACCTCTCGCTCGGCCTCCCCCAGCTCGGCTTCCTCTCGGACGACCAGAACAAGTTCGAGCGCTTCATCCACCTCTCCGACGGCGTGGTGCTCGTCACGGGGCCTACCGGCTCCGGAAAGTCCACCACCCTATACGCCGCGCTCGGGCAGATCAACACGCCGGACAAGAAGCTCATCACGGTCGAGGACCCCGTCGAATACCAGATGAGCGGCATCAACCAGGTGCAGGTGAACCGCGACGTCGGCCTCGACTTCTCGGCCGCCCTCCGCTCGATCCTGCGACAGGCCCCGAACATCGTGATGATCGGAGAAATCCGCGATTCGGAAACGGCCGACATCGCAATGGAGGCGTCGCTCACGGGCCACCTCGTGTTCTCCACCCTCCACACGAACGACGCGCCGTCCGCCGTCACCCGTCTTACGGACATGGGCGTCAAGCCCTTCCTCGTCGCGTCCGCCGTCCGCGCCGTCCTCGCCCAGCGCCTCGTGCGCGCAATCTGCGTCAACTGCAAGGAGGAGTACACGCCGACGGAACGCGACCTGAAGATGCTCGGCTCCATCGCCAAGACGATTCCAGAGCACATGTACGTAGGCAAGGGCTGCGCCAAGTGCAACGGCGGATACAAGGGACGAAAGGGAATCTTCGAGATCTTCGAAGTCGACGACACCATCCAGCGCCTCATCTTCGACCACGCCCCCTCCACCGTCCTGCGCGAACGCGCGCGGGAAATGGGGATGCGGACGCTGCGCGAGGACGGGATGCTCAAGGTCGCGTCCGGCATGACGTCCCTCCGGGAAGTCCTGCAGGCGACGATGGGCGACGCGGACTGACTTGAAATGCGGGCGGCCGCGCTGCGATTGCCGCCACGGAAAGGAATCGACCATGGCCACTGACATCACGATGAAGGACCTCCTGCAGGCGACCATCGACGAGGGCGCCTCCGACCTGCACGTGCGGGCGCTCATGCCCCCGGAACTGCGCGTCCACGGCGAACTCGTGGCGATCGCCGACGAGGCGTTCACCGACGAGGACACCTACAAGCTCTGCACGGAGATCATGACGCCGGAGCAGATCAGGGAAGTCGAGGAAAAGGGCGGCGCGGACTTCGCCGTGTCGCACGACGACGGCACCCGCTTCCGCGTGTCCGTCTTCAAGGAGCGCAAGCGCTGGGGCTGCGTCCTGCGAATGATTCCCTCCAAACTCCTCACCCTGGAGCAGATCGGCCTCCCTGAGACCGTCAAGGAACTTCTCTTCAAGCCGCGCGGACTCATCCTCGTGACGGGCCCCACCGGCTCCGGAAAGTCCACCACCCTCGCCTCGATGCTCGACGTCATCAACCAGGAGCGCGGCGTCCACATCATCACGATCGAGGACCCGATCGAATTCTACCACTCCTCCAAGAAGTCGCTTGTCACCCAGCGCGAAGTCGGCGCGGACGTCCCCTCGTTCGCCGAGGCCATCCGCCGCGCACTCCGCCAGGACCCCGACGTCATCCTCGTCGGCGAAATGCGCGACCTGGAGACGATCGGCGCGGCAATCTCCGCCGCCGAAACCGGCCACCTCGTCTTCGGAACCCTGCACACCACCGGCGCCGCCGAGACGATCGACCGAATCGTCGACGCCTTCCCGACCGACCAGCAGGAGCAGGTCCGCACCCAGCTTTCCGTCGGCCTCCAGGCCGTCATCTCCCAGATCCTCCTGCCGAAACTCGGCCCCGACGGGCAGGTCCACGGCCGCGTCGCGGCGTTCGAGATCATGCTCGCAACGCCGTCCATCCGCAGCCGCATCCGCGACAACAAGACGTTCCAGATCCGCTCCGACATCCAGACCGGCGCAAAGTACGGCATGGTCACGCTCGACACCTGCCTGATGGAACACTACAGGAACGGTCTCATCAGCTACGACGAGCTCATCACGAAGAGCCAGGACCCCGACACGGTCGTCGCGAAGCTCAGGGAAGAAATGGGGCAGCGCTAAATGGCGGAAGCAGACAATTTCGACCCGTTGCTGGACCTCCTCCTCCAGAACGGAGTCCTTGAAGAAGAGGCCGTCGCGACAATCCGCGAGGAGCAGCGCAACCAGGGCGGCAAGGCCGTACGCGACGTGATTGTGGACGGCGGATACGTCGACGAGGACACCCTTCTCGGCATGATGGCCGCATACCAGGGATGCGAAGTCGTGAATCTCGAAAACATGGAGATTCCGGCCGAGACGCTTGACGCCATCCCCGCTTCCATCGCGCGAATGTACAACGTCCTCTGCGTGGGCGTGGACGACTCCTCCGTCACCCTCGCCACGTCCAGCCTCGTCGACCCGCGCGTCTCCGACGAGGTCTCCTTCGCGCTCTCGAAGGAAGTCCGCTTCGTCATGGCGCGGGCGAAGGACGTCAACGAGCGCATCTCACAGCACTACGGCGATGCCTCCGATTCCGTGGAGGACATGCTCAACGCCATCGGACAGGGCCTCGACGCCGACGAATCGCTGAAAAGCGACCCGAACGACGTCGCCGCCCTCGAGGGCGCCGCGAACAACAACGCCGTCGTCAAGTTCGTGAACATGATCCTCTACCAGGGAGTCGTGGACCACGCGGCCGACATCCACATCGAACCCTTCGAGAAGGACTTCAAGATCCGCTACCGCGTCGACGGCGCGCTGTACGAGGTCAAGGCCCCAGACGTCTCGATGGCCCCGGCCATCATCTCCCGCGTCAAGATCATGGCCAACCTCAACATCGCCGAACGCCGCGTCCCGCAGGACGGACGAATCGCGATCACCGTGGCCGGCCGCCCCGTAGACCTCCGCGTGAGTTGCCTCCCCACCTCGCACGGCGAATCAGTCGTGATGCGTATTCTCGACCAGAGCACGACGTCCCTCGACCTTGAGAACGTCGGACTTCCGGAAGACGTCTACGAGCAGATCACGATGGACATCGAGAAGCCAAACGGCATCATCGTCGTCACCGGGCCTACCGGCTCCGGCAAGACGACGACGCTCTACTCCGTCCTGCGCCGCATCAACACGATCGACTCGAAGCTTCTCACCGCCGAGGAGCCTGTCGAATACGACATGGAGGGCATCGTCCAGGTGCCGATCAACCATGAAGTCGGCAACGACTTCCCGAAAGTGCTCCGCGCCTTCCTGCGTCAGGACCCCGACATCATCATGATCGGAGAAATCCGCGACCTCGAAACGGCGGAGATCGCCATTCAGGCAGCGCTTACCGGACACCTCGTCTTCTCCACCCTCCACACGAACGACGCCGCCGGCGCCGTGATGCGATTCGTGGACATGAACGTGGCCCCGTACATGGTGGCCTCCACGCTCGAAGCCGTCCTCGGCCAGCGACTGCTCCGCACCTGCTGCCGCGACTGCAAGGAGTCGTACGAGCCGGACAACGAGACCCTGGACCGCATCAACCTCACCCGCGACCAGATCGGCGGCCGCCCCTTCTACTTTGGCAAGGGCTGCAAGACCTGCAACGGCACGGGCTACAAGGGACGCAAGGCCATCTTCGAGTACCTACGCGTCACGAACCCGATCCGCGAACTCATAAACGCCCGCTCGCCCACGCTGATCATCCGCGAAAAGGCGCGGGAACTCGGAATGCGCACCATGCGCGAAGACGGCGTCCGCGCCATCCTCGACGGCTACACGACGGTCGACGAGGTCCTGCGCTACACATGAGATTAAGTGGTTAAGTAGTTAAGTGATTAAGTTGGCGGGCGAGAGGGCGGACCGCGCATCGCTCGCCCTTGTCGTTCGCGACGAGGGCGAGTGTCTCTTCCGCAAGCTCCTTCGCGCCGGCCGCCGGGCTAGAGGACGACGCCGCGCGAAGACTCCTCGTCGTCCCACCACGACGGCTTCGACGTCGCGATCCGGGCGATGGCCTTCGTCGTCAGCTGGATGCCGCGCGCGGAGGCGCCGCGCAGCTCGACTGCGGGACGCATCTCCCCTGCGGCTTTTTCCGTCTCCTTCAGCGGCTCGAAGAGCATCTGGTGGATCTTCTGGTTCTTCGCGGGCTTGAACTTGACGTAGAGCTGCTGCGGACACCCTGGCGCAAGAAGCATTATCTTGCTTTTCTCCGGCGCGAGGCGGTAGTCCTTGTTGTTGATCATGCCGCCGAACGTGAAGCGCTTGACGTATGCGAAGCCGTAGAGCGGCTCCTCGTATACGCAGACGAACTCCCTGTCGCGGTCCTTCTCCGGATTGAAGAGATAGACCTCCAGGAGGTTCTTGTCGACGAAGATCTTGTCCGTGGGCGGAGACATCCTGTAGCGTCCGTCCTTCCACACGAACAGCAGGCGGTCAAGGGACGAACACTTGAAGAGCTCGTCGCCACCGCGAAGGCCGGAGCCGACGAAGTGGTTCTCCTTGTCGTAGCGGATCGTGAGCTCGCTTGCGGTAAGCTTGCGCACGTCGGCCTGCTTGAACGCGGCCGATGCGATCCTGGTGCAGCGGGGGTACTTCTTCGCGTACGTCTTGACGAGGGACCTGAGGTACTTCACCACGAACGCGCGGAGGTGGACGAGGTTGTCCTTCACCTGCGCCTCCTCGGCGAGGACGTTCTCGATGTCCTTGCGGTTCTTGTCTATGTCGAAGCGGGAGATGCGGCGGATGGGAATCTTCAGAAGCCGCTCCACGTCCTCCTCGGTGACGTCGTGGCGCAGTTCGGCGCGGAACGGCTTGAAGCCGTCCATCACTGCGGTCTTGACGCCCTCCTCGGTCTTCTCCTCCTCGATGCGCTTGTAGATGCGCTCCTCGACGAAGATGCGGTCCAGGGTGCGCGCGTGGAAGAGGTCGTCGAGCTCGCCAAGGCGTATTTCCTGCTCGCGCTTCACTATGGCGAGAAGGCGCTCGACGTTCTTCTCCAGAATCTGGCGCACGGTCATCAGGCGCGGACGGCCGCCGTCGAGGACGATCGGGCGCGACGAAATGGACTTCTCGCACGACGTGAACGCATAGAGGGCGGATATCGCCTTTTCCTGGGAGGCGCCGGCCTGGAGCTCGAGCTCTATCTGGACGGCGTCGGACGTGAGGTCGTGCAGTTTCCGGACGGGGACCTTCTTCTTCCGCACGGCGTCTTCGATGGAGACGGAAATGGAGTCCGTCGTCTCGCCCCATGGGAGCTGGGTTATGACGAGCCGGTTCTTGTCGCGCGGCTCGATCACGGCGCGGACCTTGACCTTGCCAAGTCCGTCCTGGTATTCGCCCGCGTCCATCACGCCGCCAAGCTGGAAGTCGGGGAGGATTTCGTACGGCTTGCGCTGGATGATGGCTATTTCCGCCTCGAGGAGCTCGATGAAGTTGTGCGGAAGGATGGAGGTGGAAAGGCCGACGGCGATGCCGTCCGCGCCGAGCATCAGCAGAAGCGGGACCTTCGCGGGGAGGTAGACGGGCTCCTGTCTCCGTCCATCGTAGTTCGGGACGAATTCGGTCGTCTTCTTGTTGAACAACTCCTTGCGGGCGAGTTCTGTGAGGCGGCATTCGATGTATCGCGTGGCGGCGTGCGGCATTCCCGTGTAGAGCGAACCGTAGTTTCCCTGCCCGTCGATCAGGTAGCCCTTGCCCTCGCCCCAGAGCTTGTTGGCGAGGACGACTATGGCGTCGCCGATGGAGGCGTCGCCGTGGGGGTGGTACTGCATCGCATGGCCGACGACGTTGGCCACCTTCGTGTACTTCCCGTCGTCCTTCTCCCAGAGCGAGTGCATGATGCGCCGCTGCACGGGCTTGAGGCCGTCCTCCACTGCGGGAATCGCGCGGTCGCAGATCACGTAGGCGGAGTAGTGGCGAAAGTTGAAGTCGTAGAGGTCGCGCATCGGGCCGTTTCCGGTCAGGCCGCCGCCGGGAAGAAACGGACGGGGAGAGGCCGCCGGCGCGGCGGCGGACGCGGACGCATCGTCGGACGCGGCTGCCGTAGCGGCGGCTGGTTCGTCCTTGGCATCCGCCTTTTCGGCGGCCGGGGCCGGCGCGAGAGCGTCTGCGAAGAGGTCGGGGTTGTCGAAAAGCCCCGGCGGTTCAGCGTTCGCGCCGGGCTTCTTTCTTCTGTCGTCGTTCTTGTTCATTCGTCTAGCGGATTTTCTTCAAGATGAAAGCGCAGGTTCAGGGTGAAAGCGCCGTTTAGAAGTCCTGGGAGTCGCACACCAGGTTCTCCATGATGTAGTCCCTGCGGTCGGGGGTGTTGGTTCCCATGTAGAACTTTATTGTCTTCTCGACGTCCACGTCCTCGGTGCACGTCACGGGAGTCAGGCGCATGTCAGGGCCGATGAACTCCTTGAACTCCCTGGCGTTCAGTTCGCCGAGTCCCTTGAAGCGCGTGATTTCGCAGCCCTTGCCGCATTTTTTGATGGCCGCCTCGCGTTCCTCGTCGGAGAAGCAGTAGAACTGGCTTTTCGCGTTTCGGACGCGGAAGAGCGGAGTCTCGAGGATGAACACGCGCTTGTCCACGATCAGCTGGCGGTAGAAGCGCATGAAGAACGTCGTGAGCAGCATTCGGATGTGGAGGCCGTCCACGTCGGCGTCCGTCGCGAAGATGATCTTGCCGTAGCGGAGATGCTCCAGTGTCTCGTCCACGTCGAGGGTCTTGATGAGGTTGAAGAACTCCTCGTTCTTGTAGAGGACGTCCTTGTTCAGCCCGCACGTGTTGAGGCACTTTCCGCGAAGGAAGAAGACGGCCTGGTTCATCGCGTCGCGCGCGTTGCCGAGGGTGCCGCCTGCGGAGCGTCCCTCCGTGAGGAAGATCATGGTCTGCTCGCCCTCGTGGAGGCCGGTCTTCTTGTCGATTCTGTCCAGCTTCAGGTGGTTCTTGCAGTCCTTGAGCTGGGGTACGCGGACGGAGACCGCCTGCGCGCGTTCGCGGGCCTGTTTCTTTATCGTGTTGAGCTGGCTGCGGAGCTTCGACGTCTCCTCGACCTTCTTCACCAGCTTGTCCGCCTCCCCGGGGAACTTGTGGAACAGCTCCTCGGCGCGCTTCTTCACCTCGGACACGAGTTCAGCGCGTATTTCCGGAGATCCGAGCTTCGTCTTCGCCTGTCCCTCGAAAACGGGGTCCTGGATGCGCACGGCCACTGCGCCGACGATTCCCTCGCGTATGTCGTCGCCGTCGAACTTCTTCTTGGCGAATTCGTTCAGGGCCTTCGTGAGGCCTTCCTTGAACGCGCTCAGGTGGGTGCCGCCCTCGGTGGTGTGCTGTCCGTTGACGAACGAGTAGTAGACTTCCGAGAACCTGTTGGTGTGCGTGAAGACGAACTCCAGCTGGCGGGAGCGGAAGTGGAACGGCTGGTAGAGCTTCTCGAACTGCGCCTCGTCGGCGATCAGGTCCAGAAGCCCCTCGTCGCTCACGATCTTCTGTCCGTTCAGGTCTATCGAAAGGCCGGCGTTGAGGTAGGCGTACATCTTCAGGCGGCGCATCACGTGCTCTTCGCGGAAGCGGAACTTCTTGAAGATCGTGGCATCCGGCTGGAACTCCACGCACGTGCCGCTGCGCTCGGAGGAGTCCTTGAGCTTCCCGCGCCTTTTGGACTTGAGTTCGCCCTTCTCGAAGAGAGCCTCGGAAAATTCGCCGTCGCGGACGGAACGCACGAAAAAGCGGTCCGACAGCGCGTTCACCGCCTTTGTCCCGACGCCGTTCATGCCCACGGAGAACTGGAAGCTCTCGGTGTTGAACTTGCCGCCGGTGTTCAGCTCGCTCACGCAGTCCACCACCTTGCCGAGCGGAATGCCGCGGCCGTAGTCGCGGACCCGGCAGGCGCCAGAATTCCAGTCCAGGGAGATCTCGACCTTCCGCCCATGGCCCATGATGAACTCGTCTATCGAGTTGTCGATGACCTCCTTCAGGAGGACGTATATGCCGTCGTCGTAGTCGCTTCCGTCGCCCGCCCGGCCAATGTACATGCCCAGCCGCAGACGGATGTGCTCCATCGCGCTCAGATGCTGAATGTTGGAATCGTCGTATTTAACCGCCATAGTCTTCCTAGGTTTCCCGAAAACAAGAGCGGTGATTATACCACAAAAATGCGACGTCCGTCACTTGACGATGACATGTCCAACTTGTCTGAAAAGTGCATCATATACTGGACCACTGCGGACAGACCCGAAAGGGCGCTGGAGGCAGGAGGCGAAAAGGAGGAATGACACATGCTTTTCTATGCTTCATAGTGAAACACCTGATAGTTTTCAACATTGCGTTTGTCAATCAGGACTTTCTCCGCACGCGCCCCACCGTCCGGCTGATGCCCCTGATGGAATGCCGACAGCAATTCTCCGCAATTGGCGCGATTGAGTTCCAAAATCATCATTCGTCGGAAATTGACTTTGTTCTTCATGCGCGAAGCGTAACTCAGGGGAGACTTCGCAGTTCCGTCGAGGCGCAAAAGGAACTCGTACCTGAATCTCGTCACCTCGTTCCCGCAATCCTTGTCCTTGACCGTTTCATGCTCATAGATCACGTACCAAAATCGGTCGCATCGGTCGATTGCATTCAAGACACTCTTCTTGTCATTGCCAGGTGATTCCTTCTTCGCAATGTCGCTTGCTTTCAAGTCTCCATAGAACTTGTGAAGCGGGAAAAGCAAATCAAAGTCCAAGTTGCCTTTCTTCTTGCTCTCGTTTCCTTGATAGACAATCGATGTCAGACGATGTCCAGAAAGAAATGTTGCGAACTTGAATTCGAGATACCAGCCAGGCCATTCCGTTTCACGCCATTTAGGCCATTTCCCCTGTTGCATTTCTTGAATTGCGGAATCGCCGTGAATCCAGCGAGCGAAGGGCATGGAACAGTTGAAATCGCGAAACGCATCGAAAAGAGCAGAGTCTGAAAGCGGTTTCGCCGTTCCTGAAAGATATTCGGAGAATGCATTGTGGCGGATTGTGGTAATTTGGTTGCCGTGCAAGTCGAACCGAGTGGCGATTCCATCCTTCATGGCTCGAAACAGGTCATTCACATAGACGAATGCCGAAGAATTATGCATCTTCCGCTTCATATATGTAGTCGTGGCGAAATCAACAAAGACGATGTTGCCTTCGTAATGATATACGCCAAGAAAATGCACGTGATATTCTTGTTTTTCAAGTTCACTATAAACAGGCTTGAACCAAGATTTCAATTGGATACGCTTCTTGAAGATCGGATGGCTGCCGGTCCCTCCAAGGAATGTCACGGCGGCGGAAAGAACTGCATGCCTTTCAGTCGGGAATGTGCAGACAATGAATGGCCGCTCTTTTCCGTTTATGGTCACGGTCATCCGTTTGGCGATGCCACTCGGCAAGGCAGAAAGAATTGCCGCGTCAATTTTTGCGGGAGATAGCGGCTGGTCTCCGTCAACGACGATGTTGAGGCGTGAATCAATCTGCTCGCTTTTCTCATTCATAGGTGAATAGCCTCTTTGCACATTCCCTGATTACGGTCACGTTGACCGCGTTGCCGAATTGCTTATACGCCTGACGTTTGTTTGGGTTGGGGATGAATCGGTCGTCGAAGCTCTGCAACCTAGCCGCCTCTCTTACCGTCATTCGCCGTCTGTACTTGCCGATGATGGGGACTTGCACGATGGCGACGAGAGCGGGTGCGCAGTCTGGGCGCTTAATTCGCAATCCTGATGGGCGCATCTGCATAAATGCCTCCCATGCCGAAGACACCGATTCGCCGCATTGCCACTCCATCTTGCGCATGGTCGGGGTGAAGTGCCGAAGATGGTCGTGTCTTTCCAGCCAGTCGTCGATGAACTCACGGTTGTTCTTGTACAATTCGTTGTTCTTTCTGACAAACGTTCGCTTCCATTCCGGCATTTCGTCCGGGTCTGCGGGTGGCGGCGTGGTGAACCAGTCGAGCCAAATCGGGAAGCCAATCACCTTTTCCTTGATTCCATGATGGAACTCATCCCAGACTTCAATGGCCTCGGTCTCCTCCTTGGTCAGTTTATATGCAGGGTCATTGTTGTCCTTCTCGAGAATCGAGTCAAGGCAACAGTCCTTTTTCTCTTTTGACTTGGGAAGGCAGATTGACAAGGGCATGGTTGCGTGCCTGGGGTCATAGACTCCGAGGACGACCACGCGTTCACGGAGTTGCGGAACGCCGAAATAATGGGGGCTGACAATCAGAGGCTCAGGCGTGAGACGATATCCCAAATTCACCAAGTGCGTATGGATGGTCTTCCACGTGTTGCCGTTGTCATGCGCAACAAGATTTCTGACATTTTCCAGAATGATGTACTTCGTGTGATGATATTTCAGTATTCGCTCAATGTCAAAGAAAAGCGTCCCCTTCGTTTCGTCCTCAAATCCCTCCTGTTTACCAGCCTTGGAAAACGGCTGGCAGGGGAAGCCTGCGCAGAGAACATCATGCACAGGAATCTCCCGCTCGCCAATCTTCGTGATGTCTCCGTAAGGTTTGATACCATAATTCGCCTCGTAAGTCGTCTGCGCATCTTTGTCCAATTCCGATGCAAAGACACACGTGCCGCCGAGTTCATGCATCGCCAAATGGAATCCGCCAATTCCGGCAAAAAGATCGATAAAGGTGAATCTTCCACTTTTTGGAGAGGGAAATGGAATGTCGGGTTTCAATGTCGCGCAATTTGGCAAATCCCAAAATGACATCTGTACCGCCGCCTCGCAGACGCGCAGTTGTGCGGGGGGGAGTTTTGTGACGATTTCCGGCAGACGCTTCGCCAGGTCGGGAGCATGGCGATCGGGCGATTCGAGGTACGCCTTGAGCAGCCTACGCACCTTGGGCGCGGTCGCGAAGTCCGCCGTGCGGACGATGACGTGCGCGGCGTCTTCGGGGACGTCGCCCGCGTGCGGATACTTGAACGCGGTCTTGAAGAGGAGGTACTTCTCGCCGTGCGCCTTGCCCCTGGCGGGGTAGCCGTACTCGTCGACCAGCTCCTGCCGCGTCTTGATGCCGACGAACGACGCCGTGTAGTTCCTCCGTTCCTTCGTGCCGTTGAACAGCCACAGTTCCGTGATTTTCGCCGCGTCGTCCGCGCCGATCTTGTCGTCATCTGAAATCGGGTAGTTGTACCATCCCCGCCACTTCGTCAGCTGGTCGCCCTTGTACGTACCGACGAGGACGATGCGTTCCTTCGCTTCGTTCTTTTCGGACGGCGTAGTGCGGTTCTTTGCCTTGAGATGCTTCATTTCATTTGATTGTTATCTTAGCCGCAAAGTGAAGCCTGAAGGCAAGGAGATAGTCCCCCATGCCGCCGGTAGGGTCGTTGAACGAATCAAGAATGCCTTGCCATTCCGCAGAGCTGGACTCTACGGATGACGCGAATGTACGCAGAAGTTCCGCTATTTCATTCGGAACGGTCGCGATTGAGACAGGGCAGTTCATTGATTACAATCGTGTTGGATTGGGCGAAATCGTAGTATGCCCTATTGAGGACGATGGCGCTCATGCTGTCGTCAGGTTCGTCGGGATGGGACATGTACTGCATTCCATCGGGCAGGGGAATCGAGGGAGAAGGCGGTTCGCAAATCAACGACCTCGCCATCGACCGTGTTGATTCCCAGTCTATTCAAGTAGTTCTTGACCTGCATGACAGTTAATTTCATAGTCTCCCAAAAATGAGAACATGGGTATGTTACATCTTTTCCGAAACTCTGTCAACGGCGTGTCGCCGTCTGCTGGGACTGCTGGAGAATGTAAGCATGGTGTTCGTCTTTTGACGTCACAATTTGTGACATCATCGGCTCTTGCGAACGGACGAGATGAAGTCGTTGATTTCATCCATCGACGGCTCCTCGGCATTGGCGGACTCGACCTTTGCCCGCATCGACGCAAATGCCGCCGTCGAACGGCAGACCGCCAACCATGGCGTCCCTCTTGAAGAACATGCCGATGGCCTTGTAAATTAACGCGATTTGACGGCGAAACTCCCCGCTGCGCAGACCGCGCAGATGGACTTCTCTTCCAGTTTTCAGTCTCACGTTCCATGACAGCAAGCCGCCGCCTCAGTTTTCAACAACGGACACCTTTTCGACAATCATCACGGGGGAGTCCCACATCGGAACGCCGCGCAGCGTCGTGACGGCGACGTCAGGCGCGCCTCCGTTGGAAATAGACGCGCAGTCCGCAGGAATCTCGAACACGCGCCCCGTCACCATCTCGACCCATGCAGGGTTCTCGATGCGGCCTGGAATCGCCAGCGTCACGCGGTCGAACTCAAGCGCGCTGGACGGAACGCGGTCGGAATACCAGTAGAACCACGCCGGCTTCCCCCTGCGCTCGAACTTCGCGCACGTCAGCCTCCGGCCGGCCGCGTCACGCGGGTCAGCCCGCCTCTCGACGGTGAAGCCGGCCGCCGTCACGAGCTTCACCGGACGCGCCTCGTCGTCGAACCAGCTGAACACGTTCCGCATCGCGTAGAAGCTCGGCCGGCGATAGACGAACTCCTTCAGGAGATTCGAGCGCACAAGCCCGAAGCTCTGGAGCATGAACGTGTACTTGAGGTCGACCATCGTGAAGACGCTGGACGGAATCGACCGGGCGGCGTCGCCGATGGTCCGGCGCAGGTTCCACTTCGCCTGCGAATACTCAGTCCATTCGACGTTGGCCAGCGCATGGGCAAACTCAAGCTGGGACGGACATCCCACTTCACCCTGGTAGACGTCGAACGTGGGCGAATAGCCCTTGACGAGTTTACGCAGCGGTTCGGCAAGGTGCGCGTAGGAGTTGTCCGGATTTGATTCGTATGGATGGTAGATGAAGCGGGAGGCGAGGTCGAGCGCGTTTTCGCCCTTCAGGCGCTCAAGGACGGTGACATAGTCCTTCGGGAAAGTGATCGCCGTGCAGTAGAGCTTTGCCGTCGGCTGGATGGCGCGAATGGCCCGCGCCGTGCGGAGGAACATCTCGGCGTACTCCGGACTCTGCCCGAACGGCTCGTTCCAGATTTCCCATTCGTCCACAACGTCCATGTAGCGGCGAACGCACGCCTCGCAGTAGCGGATCCACGCCGCGAACGCCTCTGGGTCGTCCGTGACCTGCCTGACGCGCATTCCGAGGCGGAAGTCGCTGCCCCACACGGGATTGCCGTAGCTCAGGCAGATCCACGGCTTCACGCCCATCGCCGCCATCTCGCGAACCTGCGGGTCGAGCCATGTGAAATCGTATTTCCCCTTCTCCTGCTCCGTCTTGGCCCAGCCGCTGAAGAGGCGGCCGTGCTTCGCGCCGAGCATCGGCAGGAGGAACTTGTAGGAGTCCCAGCTGGCGTAGTCGCGGTCCATCGTCTCGCAGCCGATCGACCACGGCGACGACTTGATCTCCGCCGCCGTGCGGACGGGAAAGCGTCCGATTTCGCGAAGGCCGTCGAACTTCAGGTCGTTGAGCCTCTTCCACGTCGGACACGGCTTTTCGCGTGCAAGGGAGGACTTGAGGGCCGTGGGTGTCTTGCCGTTGTCGCCCCAGGCGTCCCAGCTCGTGATCTTGTCCGCGTCCTTGAACGACACCACCTTCGCGCGGGCGGGGGACTTGCCCTTCCCGGCGGCGGGAGAGCCCTTGGAGCGGATCGAATAGAGCTGCGAGCCGATTTCCCGGATCCCGGCGACCGTCTCCCAGTAGGGCGTGTCGCAGACGTCCGTCCAGCCCACCTGCATGTTCTCGCCGTCGAAGCGTCCGCTCGTCGCCTGGTCGGAGAACTGGTGCCAGTGCACGCCGACGAAGAGCGGATGCTCCAGTGCGGAGCGCACGTAGTCCTTGTAGACCTCCGCGCGTTCCTTCTGGTCCCTCAGCAGGATGAGGCCGGGGCAGAACGGCCCGCGGTCGAGCGCGCCGAAGTGGAATTCGCCGATCATCACCGGCTTGTCGATTCCGTCCGGCAGTGCGAAGCCGCGCAGATGGCGGCGGTATATGTTGTAGCTAAGGACGTCGCAGTGCTTCGCCGCCGCGCGGACCGTGAACGCCGGAGCTCCGCCCGCCCAGCGGCAGCCCATGTAGAGCTTGCCGGGCGCGGCGCGCTTGAGCTCTTCGCGTATGATGCGGTAGTACGCCTCGGCGATCTCCATCGTGAACGCCTCGAGGTCGGACTTCGCGCCGGCGAGTGCCGGGGCGTTCGTCGTGGCGAGAAAGGCATCCCAGCTGGCGTAGGAAGTCTTCCACTGCGCGTTCAGCTTCGCGACCTCGCCGTACTTCGCCTGCATTCTGTCGCGGAAGACCTTCTTGCACGGCTGGTCCGCGGGCGACTTGAGAGTTGATAGCGCGAGCGTGTGCGCCTCGCCCCAGTGGTGTTCGTTGTCGACGAAGAGGCCGAAGCACCAGGGGTCTTCCACGACGTCGCGGTGTATTTCCGTCTGCCGCCGCGCCTCGGCGCGGAACGACGGGTCGAACGGATCGCAGAAATCCCACCATCCGCCCTTGTGGCCTGCGATCGGACGCGAATGGATCTCGAAGCGGTCGGTGTAGGGAGTGCGGTCCATCAGGCAGATCTTCTTGTCCGACGAGTTGGCAATCGTGTTGCAGCCCCAGCTGCGGAGGCGGCGGTGCGCGAGGTCCGCCCACGTGTCGTACCAGTTCGCCCCATACTTGCGGGCGATGTTGCGCGCGGAGAAGTCGTAGATCCTGTGCATGTTCCAGCGGGCGTAGTAGGGGAAGAGGAGCTGGTCGTGGGTGGAGTAGAACTCGGCGTCGGGCGCGTCCTTCGCGGGGAGGTTCTCGAACCAGTCGTCGTGTCCGTCAAGCGCCGTTGTGGCGCTGCTCGGCGTGACGCGGACGGGTCCGTGGCTCCACCAGAGGTGTCCGTCGGGGTCGACGATCCACCACTTGCCGTTCCACTTCGTCGTCGTGAAGCCGCCCGTCTTCGGCAGCTGCGGGCCGTCCGCCCATCCGCCCCACTTGTCCCAGCCCTTCGGACCGGGGTGCGCGGCGAGGTCTTTCGCCTCCTTCGCGCGCTGGACTGCGAAGTCGGCGTCAGAGTGCACCTTGTCCGGCCATTCGCGGTGCTTGAACTGTCCGTAGACGTCGATGAACGGGAAGAACTCGTCAGGCGTCATCCGCGCGAACGCGGGAACGTCCTCGGCGCGCGTCGGCTCGCCAGTCGCGACGATCCGCCTGATGCTCCACGTGTGCGGCAGTTTCGGCGTGTTGACGTAGACGGCCACTTCCCTGACGGCAGATCTGTCCAGCCGGTCGACGCGGACTCCGTCGCCGCGCGCCCCCCAGACGGTGTCCCCTTCCGCCGGGGTCGGCTTCCAGACCATGTACGGGAGAGCCCACGTGCGGACGCGCGTGAGCTTCTTCGCCACCGCGTTCCAGTTCGTCAGCGCGGGCGGAAAGGTCTGCGCACAGACCTTGCGCCTCTCGCCGCCAATCGGCAGCTTGGCGATGAAGCTGCCTTCGCCCGCCGGGACGCCGCCCGCGTTCAGGAGGCGGAGCGTGTACTGTCCGTGGATGCCGCCGTCGACGAACTCCACCTCGATGCGTCCGCATCGGGAAAGATCCCAGTCGCCCTTGATGGCCACGCCCGGATAGGCATCGCCCGCGGGCGTCGTCACGGTCAGAAGTCCGTCCTTCAGAGCGAACGTGCCGCCGTCCTGCCCGCGGACGTCCGTCGGACGCGCCTTGGCCGCGTCGAACAGCACCACTTCGCCCGCCTGCAAGGCAAGCGAAAGCCCGACCGCCACGGCGGCAAGTCCAGTCATTCTCATTTTCGTCATATCGTTGTCTCCCTGGGGATGTTCTGCCAAATGCGTTGAAGTGTCTTTCGGCGCGCCATACTGCCGTCACCGGTGGTAGTATGGAACGCTGTCCGGCGGACGCACGTCCGTCAGCGTTCCGACATAGTGCCGCAGCCAGTGGTCTGCTTTCGGATGCGCCGCGGCGGCGGTCTCGTCTATCTCGATTCCGAGTCCGGGACGGTCGGACGGATACATGACGCCGTCGACGAACCGCACGTCCTCGTCCACGACGTCCCTGCGCCACGGCACGTCGTTGAACAGCGTCTCGTGGATGCAGTAGCCGGGCGTGGAGACGCCGAGCGCCAGCGTGACGGCGTTCGCGACGGGACCGGACGGGTTGTGTGCGCAGAACGGAACGTGGTGCGCGTCGCAGATGCCGGCGATCTGCTTCATCGCGGTGATTCCGCCCGCGTGCGAACTGTCCGGCTGGAGGTAGTCGCAGGCGCGGAGCTCGATCGCGTCGACGACCTGCTGCGTCGTGTAGAGCCGTTCGCCGCAGGCGATTGGGACGGAGACGCGGGAGCGGACGTCGGCCAGCGCCCGCATCGTGTCCGGGATGACGGGCTCCTCGACCCAGTAGGGGTTGAATTCGGCGAGGGCGTTGCAGACGCGCAGGGCGGTCGGGACGTCGAAGCGTCCATGGCACTCGATCAGGATCTCCGCCCGCCCCTCCGTCGCGGCCTTCACCGCCGCCACGCAGTCCATCGCCTTCCTGAAGTCCGCCGGCGGAAGCTGTCGGTAGTTCTTGCCGAACGGGTCCCACTTGAGTCCCTTGAAGCCAAGTTCCACCGCCGCTCGCGCCTTGTCTGCGAACTCCGCCGGCTCGCGCGCGCCGGAGAACCAGCAGTTCGCGTAGCATGGGACGCCGTCGCGGCACTTGCCGCCGAGAAGCTTCCATACGGGGACGCCGAGCGCCTTGCCCTTGACGTCCCAGAGCGCCATGTCCACGGCGGAGAGCGCGCTCATCAGCACCGGGCCGCCGCGCCAGTAGGCGTCGCGGTAGTTCTCGTGCCAGATCCATTCCGTGTCGAACGGGTCCTTCCCGACGAGCGCGTGCTCCAGGTCGCGCACCGCGCCGACGAGCGCGTTCTCCTTGTATTCGAGGGTGCCCTCGCCGATTCCGTGGACGCCCTCGTCCGTCATGACCTTGACGAACGCCCAGTTCGTCCGGAAGCAGTCCACGACGATTGTCTTCACTTCAGTGATTTTCATCATATCTCCATTGCATGACTGTCAATCAACCCCGTCGGTAAATTCCCGGCGCAACGTCCGCTGCATGGTCAATTCATTGCCATTCTCCTTTGGGGACTTCCTTTATTCGTCTGAACTTCTTGAAAAAGAATTGCTCGAAATACACGTATTTCTCGCCCTTGACGATGGCGCAGGCGTTCCAGGCGCGGTTGTCCGCATTCGCCTTCATCCATGCGTCCACGTCATGGAGTCCGTTCATTTGTATGCATCATGCAGGAAATCCATTATCGTGTTTCTGTAAATGGACGGGACTTGATTCGCATGGTTTGTTGCAGCATTTCCCATTCCCAGCTGCGCAGCGGTCATGCCTGCGAAAACCTTCATTGCGCCCTCAATGTCCAAGTCGGGCATTTCATATCTATGGAGAATCGCCCGCTCAACAGATGAACCGGAACTCGTATATCCGGCATTGGACATCTCCGCCAATGCATTCGTCAATGTCGAATACGAGTCTGCGAACCGCTGCACGGAAATCTGGGCGCTTGCATAGGAGAATCGCGTCATCCAGTATTGCCATGTGCCGGTCTTATTTCCAATCGACATTACGGCATTGGAAGCATGGTTCATCTCGTAATAAAGCCATTTGTCATCTGCCGACTGCAGAAAATTCTGATATGCACTGACGGACAAAAGCAAGTGTGCCTCGGTTTTCATTTCAATTGAGGTCGAATTCGTTGCCGAACACAATTGACCGGTAAATGCAGCGCCTACAAGACGTTTGTCATTCGTCAATGCAACACATATGTCAGACTCCATCTCGGCGATGGAATTCCAAGCCAAAATGCCTTTTGCAGCAACCACGATGCACAAGAACAAAACGCGCTTCATTGCCATTCTCCTTTGGGGACTTCTTTTATTCGCCTGAACTTCTTGAAAAAGAATTGCTCGAAATACACGTATTTCTCGCCCTTGACGATTGCGCAGGCATTCCAGGCGTGGTTGTCCGCGTTCGCCTTCATCCATGCGTCCACGTCGCCCATCGGCGCGCGATTTCCGGCCCAAGACCGCGCGATCCGCGCCGGCGCCCCGCCCGCGTCGCCCGGGGCGGAGTAGGCGTAGCCAAGAAGAATGCCGGGTCCGACGCTCTCCCACTTCTTTCCGGGAGACATGGCGTGTTCCACCGGGTCTGAGTAGTTGCCGTTGCAGTCGTTCACGTCAAGCACGGAGCAGCCCGCCAGTATCGCCACGTCAAGGTCACGGTCCCACCATCCCTTCGCCATCGAGGGCGTGAAGTGTCCCTGCAGGTCTCCGCTTCCGTGCGCTCCATGCCCGGAGAAGTAGAAGAAGTCCGCCTGGTTCATGACCTGCCGCTTCCGCGAGCGGACGCCGCCATATTCCGCATACACGATTTCCCGCCCCGCCGCCTTGAAGTACGATTCGGACGGCGCGGAGTTCGGCGGCGTTGATTCCAGCGTCAGGGAGGAGTCTGTACTGGCCCGCCCCCGGTTTTCGAGGGCGAGCTCCGCGAACGCCTCGCTGTCGGACAGGTCCTGCCCCGAACCCGCCGACAGGTCTGCCATGTCCATCCACGCCATCTCGTCCACGCCGTCGTCGTCCTTCGTCGGAAGGAGTCCGAGCTCGGCCAGCTGCGCGCGGGTGCGCGAGACGCGGATCTCCGAACGGTCACCGAACTGCATGAAGTCGGACTCTGAAAGCGGTATCGCGGCCGACGCCGGGCAGGTCCCCGACGTCGAGACGAGGAGGTTGCTCCCAAACGCGCGGCGGCAGAGGTCGAACGCGTCCACCGCCGGCGTGATGCACACGCGGACCCGCAGGTCCTCGTCGTCGAGGAGGACGCGGGACTCGTCGAGTTCCTCCCATCCGTCGCCGTCGGGACCGCATATCCGCACTTCGCACCTGTACACGCGCAGGGTGGCCTCAAGTCCCTCCGCCACGTTCCCGCCCCCGCCGAGGCCGGCGTTCTTGTGGACGTGCGCAGTCAGCAGTCCGTCCGCGTTCTCCGCCAGCCACCGCCGCCCGACGACGGTCTCGTTGCCGGACAGCCGCCCCGACGAGTAGTTCCCGTACGACGCCGTGGACGGAAGCCCGCCCACCTTCGCCTGCCAGCAGTACCAGTCCGGGTCCGTGTGCCCGTCGGAGTTCAGCCACTCCATCGTCAGCCGGTAGGAGTCGCCCTTGCGCAGGACGAGCAGCCGCTCGTTCGAGACTCCGGGCGAGGCCATCGACACGGAGCGCGTCGAGCCTTTCTCGCCCGGCCCCAGTCCCGCGACGTCCATGCGCCAGGCCGCGTAGTCGCCGTAGACGTTGAACAGGAATCCGCGATATGGGTAGCCCGGCGCCGGGCGTCCCGCGTCGGAGGCGTCCGCCGGGTCCGCGCCGTCGAGAATCTCCGCGCGGTCGGAGACGCCGTCGCCGTCCGTGTCCGGCCTGCGCGGGTCGGTGCCGAGCAGCCGCTCGTCGTGGTTGCAGAGGCCGTCGCCGTCGACGTCCCCCGACGCGCCGTCGACTCCGTCCTCGGAGAACGGGTCGAAGCCGTTGTCCAGCTCCCAGCCGTCGGGGAGCCCGTCGCCGTCCGTGTCGGCGGCCTTCGGATTGAGGCCGAGCTCCAGCTCCCTGCCGTCGTCCACGCCGTCGCCGTCGGTGTCGGCGCTCGTCGGCGAAGTGCCGAGGACGCGCGCCTCGTACCGGTCGGAGAGCCCGTCGCCGTCCGTGTCGGCCTTCGCGGAGTCCGTGCCGAGTCCGAGGTGGAACTCCAGCGTCGTCCGGGGCGGAATCGGCCCCGACTCCGAGAAGTCGTACGTCAGGTGGTAGTAGCCGTCGGCTGTCACGACCTTCGTGTTCTGGACGCCCACGACGGCGTTCGACCCGTCGAGCGCAAAGTCGCCTTCAAGGTGGCTGACGCGCAGGACGTCGCCGGTGCCAGGCGGGACGACGACCTGGTACGTCAGGCGCGCGTCGGACGACGACGAGCGCCTGACCCTGCCGAACTCGACGACGAACGAGCCGTCCGCCGCCGTGCCGTGGCGGATGGACGAGTCTGCGTCGCCCTCGGCGAGGCACGAATCGCACCAGTACGGCGCGACCATCAGGCTGCCGCTGTTGGCGACGTCGAGGTTCAGCGGACGCGGGCCGGGCGGGAAGACCCAGCCGTGGAAGTCGCCGGGCGCGCTGAACGCCACATACCCCGTCTCGTAGGCGACCAACGTCGTGAGCCTGCGTCCGCAGACGACGTGCTCCGAGGCGATCGGCGCGAAGACCTTGGCGCAGCTCCAGCTGGATATGCCCTCCGTCTGCGCCGGCGGAACGTGGCGCAGCGTCTCGAAGCCGGACGTGTCGTGCCACTCGAAGTCCGCCGCGACGGAGATCCATCCGGTCTCATCCATGTCGGGAATCCCGTCGCCGTCCGTGTCCGTTGCCTCCGCCGCCTCCCCTGCGGTGCGCGCGGAGAGGCGGAAGAACGCCGCGCCGCCGCGCAGTTCATCGGGCAGTCCGTCGTCCGGCAGCGCGAAGGCCGCCACGTTCGAGACGGCGGCGGAGACGTCCATCCGCGCAACGCGCCGCCAGTCCGCCGCCGCCGGGGCCGCACCCGCCAGCAGGTCGACCGACCCGCCCGCGAACGACGCCCCCTCCGGCCACGCGAAGGAGAGGACGGTCGACCCGCCGGACCTTTCGATCCCGGTGAAGCGAAGCCCCGTCGCGGAATCCGCGACGGCGGAGGACGCCGACGCGGATTCGGAAGAGAACGCGTTTTCGTCCGCAATCGCCGCCGCGCCATCCGCACACGGCGCGACGGGGACGTCGCGCCCTACCGAAATGCCATTCGTCTGCCCGTTCGGCAGGGCGGGGCGTCCCGCCCCGCCGTCATCCGCCACGCAGACGGCGTTCGTCGCGGACAGGGCGGCGTTCTTCGTGCCGCCGTGGTGGACGGCGGCGAGCGGCCACCACGCCGCCGAAAGGGCGACGGCGTTCGCGTCATTAGATGGAAACGGCGTCGGCATATTCTTGTTTTCCACTATCTCGTCGATAGCAGTTTTTCGACAAGGCAATGAATCTCCGTCTGGATTGTCGCCGAGTTCCGCGCGAAGAACCCGGCGAGGTCATAGCCGACAACGGACTTGAATCCGGCGAACGAGCAGACGCCTGTTGCGATTCTGTTCATGGCAAGATTATAGCACACCGGCCGGGACGCGATTGCGCCTGAAGGTGAAGAAGAAGCTCACGGACATGAGCGCGGCCGCGAGGAGATACGCGCCGGCCATCACGCCGAAGCCGATCTCGAATCCGCGCACGCCCCACCGCTGCGACAGCGCGCCCATCGCGACTCCGGAAAGCCCGCCGAAGAAGAACGCAACCATGTTGAGCAGTCCCACCGCAGTCGAGCGGTGTTCCGGCGGCACGACGTCGAAGAGCGAAGCGTGCGTGTTCACCTCGAAGCAGCCCCTGAAAACGCCATACGCCGCGGCGGCCGCGAGAAAGGCAGTGAACGAAGGAGCGCACCCAAGCGCCAGAAGAGCGGGCGCGCCGCACAGCAGCGCGACAATCTGGAAGCCCAAGCGGAAGCGCGGCCAGCGCCCGACAAATCTGTCCGTGAGCACGCCGCCCGCGAGAATCGCCAGCAGGGCGCAGAGGTGGTGACCGAACATCGTCCCGCGCCCCGCCACGCCGACGTCGAGGCCGAACTTCTCCGCCGCGAACTTCGGCGACCAGAAGAGATAGGCGTTGTTCACGAACACGATGGCCACGAATCCCGCCGTGGCGCAGAGCGCGGACGGATTCGCGAAATAGGCGCGAAGCCCTGCGGAAAGTCCGTGCGCGACGCCACCGGCCCGCGCTTCTGACGCCGTAGCGGCGGGTTTCGGCGACTGCGGGGACATGGCCGCCGCGCCGCGCGGACTGTCGTGCAGCCAGAAGACGAACCCGACGCCCAGCAGCGCCCCCGCCATGCCGAACGCCATGAACACGTGCCGCCAGCCGCCGAGCGCGTCCAGCGCCCACGCGACGAGCGCCCCGGAGACCATCAGTCCCACATAGAGCGCGGACTGGTGGATGGAGAGCGCCAGAGAGCGCGATTCGCGGTGATGCGAGGCGATCAGCGCGTAGGCGCTCGGCGCATAGAAGCTCTCGCCCACGCCCGTCGCGATCGAGCGCAGAAAGAGCGCGCCGATGAAGCCGCCGATGAAGCCCATCCCGACTGTCATGAGAGACCAGGCGATCAGGGAGATTGTGATGATCCACTTGCGCGAAAGCCTGTCTCCGAGAAAGCCCGCCACGACGGTCATAGCCGCAAGCGTCCAGCTGAGCGTCGTGTTTATCCAGCCGATCTGGACGTCGCTCAGTCCGAGGTCCGCCTGTATCGGCACGGTCAGGAGACCGAACAGCGCGCGGTCCGCCTGGTGGAAGAAGAACGCGCCGCTGAGCATCGCCACCGGCAGCCACTTGCCATACCGATTCATCACACTGCCTCCAAATTCGCAAGGCATCCCGTTAGTGCCGAATCCGACTTGAACTTCATTCCGTCGATGAACTTTCGGCATTCTTCATAAGTCAGTTCAACAGCCCGCGCCTTGACCGATGGCTTTTCAATCGCCTGATGGTCGTAGCCGTCCAGCAGGTCAAGGGCCGCCGAGTACGACTGCACGACGTCAAGAACCTGTGATGCGTCAAGGCAGTTCGACACGCGCTTCATCACTTCGACAGTCTGCCCAAGCTGGCGCATCCTGTCCTTGTTCACGGCATAACCGTGGAGAAGGTATTCCTTCAGAACCGACGTAGCCCAGATCCGAAATTGCGTCGCACGAGACGAATTGACCCTATAACCTACTGAAATGATTGCATCAAGATTATAGCAGTTCACCTTACGGGTGATGCTGCGACTTCCCTCCTGTTGAACCAGTAAGGAAATCTTACTAGTTGCCCCTCTGTCCAATTCTTTCGTCTTATAGACGTTCTGCAAATGAATAGTGATGTTTTGTGGCGTCACATCAAACAATTCAGCCATTTGCGCACGAGTCAGCCACACGCTCTCCGTCTCGACCGCGACGGGCAGCGTGAGGACGCCGTCCTCGGACTTGAACAGCACAATTTCCTTTTCCATGCAAGACCTCCTTCACGTCTCACTATGGTTCGCCAAATAACAGCCCATCACAGGTCGACGTCCTTCGGCATGTGCTGGCAGCTGCAGCCCGCGTCGCACGTCACGATCTCCCCCGTCATGTTGCCGCTCATGTCGCTCGCCAGGAACGCCACCACGTTCGCGATGTCCGCGCCCTTCGCCTCGACGCCGAGCGGACAGTTCGCCCGCCGCCGCGCCTTAGTCGCCTCGTCCAGCGCGTCCCACCGCTCCGTGTAGATGTAGCCCGGTGCGCAGGCGTTCACACGGATGCCGAGCGGCGCCAGATCGAGCGCCAGCGAGCGGACCATTGCGTTGATCGCGCCTTTCGACGCGCAGTAGGCGGTGCGTCCGCGAATCGCCCGCTTCGCCGTGTTGGACGAGAGGAACACCACCGTGCCGCGCGTCTCCTGCTTCATGAAAAAGCGGTTTGCCGCCATCTGCGTGACCTGGAAACCGCCCTTCACGTTCGTGTTCATCACCTTCAGTATCGCCTCGGGGGCCATCTCAAGCGGGCCGCCCAGGCCAAGCCCCTGGTCGGCCGCGTTGTTGACGAGGACGTCGAGCCGCCCCGCCTCGTGCGCGATGAAGTCCATCAAAGACGCGACCTGCGCCGCGTCGCCCACGTCGCACGCCCGCGCCGCCGCATCCACTCCGCGCCGAGCCAGCTCCGCCGCACCCCGCGCCGTCGACGCCTCCGTCGACCCGCACATAAACACGCGCGCACCCTCGCGCGCGAACTTCTCAACTATGTCCAGCCCCGTGTTCCGGTTGCCGCCGGTCACAAGCACGACCTTCTTCTCGAACATTCCCATCAACAGGTCTCCTTATTTCAGAATCAGGCGCAGCCCCGGCCTCTTCGTCGTCAGGAACTCGGACGGGCCAAGGGCGCGCATCGTTATGCGCACGTCGTCGATGAGGCCGTCGAACGTGTTGCCGTTGTCGACGCCGCCGATGCAGACGGGGAAGTCCGACGGCGTAACGAACAGATTGTCGGCGAACACGACCGACGTCCCCACTTCGCGATGGTCGCGGTAGAGGCGCAGGGTCTTCGCGGCGGCGTCCACGACAAGCGCCGCGTGATGCCACCGGCCGTCGTTCGTCGCCTCCTCGTCAGCGACGGCCCTCTGAACGGGCCAGCCCTCCGATGTGAGTATTGTCGCGGCGACGTGTCCCGGGCTGTGGCTGAACCCAAGGTTGAACTGCACGTTCCACTTCGGTTCGCGGCGACGCACGAGCGGAATGTACTGGGCCGACTGGATGGTCTTGTAGAAGCACTCCACCGTGAATGAGGTGTTGGTAAATGCGTCGCCCTGCGGGTTCCACTGCACGTAGCGCTTGACCGTGTTCTCTGAATGCGGGACGTTGGCCAGCGCGGCGGAATTGGTGAAGCCCGGCGCGACGTCGTAGGCCGGATACACGGTCGAGGCGGCGACATCGCCCTTCCTGACGGACGGATAGCCGTTCGCAGCGCAAATGCACACGAGTCCGCCGCCGTCGCCGCGGTTCGGCAAGTCGCCGGGCAGGGACGCGACGTCCGCCGTTCCGGCGTCCTCGAAATCGACGTGGAGCGGCACGCCGGACGCCGCGCCGGCAAGATTTGAGAACTGGAGAAAGTGTCTGGGCGAAAGAACCACGTCTGAAATGCGCACGTGCGCGATAGTGCCGCCGAAACAGCCTGACGTCTGCGGCGTCGAGCCGACGTAGAGGTCGTCCGCGCCCTTCGCGTAGGACCGCGGCTCCAGTCCCGAGAGCGTCCCGCACAGTTTGTAGTCCACGTAGGCCGTTGCAGTACGCGCCGCGCCGTTGACCAGAAGGGCGACGTGATGCCAGCGTCCGTCGTAGAGCGACGTCGGCGTAGTGACTTGAAGCATCTGGTTCGAGGCGGCGACGTTGTTCTGCGCTGCCGCCACGTCCCATGCCCCGGCGCGCGTGAACCGGAACTGCATGGCGTTTTTCTGTGTGACCCGCACGCCCCAGCAGTCGTAGTTGAGGACTTTCTGCCCATTCTCCATGTACAGGCGTCCCGGACGCACGGCAATGCAGTTCCATTCCATTTTCGCAAAATCCGTCATCCCCTCCTGCATCCGGAAAAACGCCTCGAAGGTGAAGTTCGTGAGGTTCAGAGCCTCCGTTCCGCTCGTGTCCACGCGCAGGGCGCCCGCATGGCCGCCAAGCGAGACCTTGTGGAAGTAAAGCCCGGTCTCCGCCACCGTCGTCCGCCGCGTCTGCGGATTCCACACGCCCCAGCCCTGCGGAAAGGCGTTCGTGCCGGACGGACAGTGGTCGCCTGCGCCTTCGAGGACTGTCGGTCCGTCCATGGAAATCGGACGGGCGTCCAGGGTCCCCGGATTGGCGACGTTTGCGATCACCGTGTCCACAGTCGTCCTCACGCCGCTTTCAGACGCCAAAGGCCACCACGCCACCGTGTCCGCCCATGTGGACAGCAAGGCGCAGGCCACAGCGCAAGCGAGAATCGATTTTTTTTTTCCTCCAACTTTTATCAGACATGGCTGCATCTCCAATGAAACTACAAAACCGTACCATGGCAGAATTGTACCATGACACTTGTACGCGCTCCACCTCATTTGCGAAACAAGCATTACATCGTTTGCGAAATTTTCATTGCCGTTTTGCGGAGCAAGTGGTAGAATCAGCGGCAATGCGCGCCATCCATGGAGAAAGCCGACAATGAAAACCGTTCTTTTCCTGCATCCGGCAAGCCGCCCGTCCGTCAACGCGAAACTGGCGGGCGTCTACGCCTACGCGCAGAGGCGCGGATGGACCGTCCAGCCCGTCGAAACGCAGCTGACGCAGAAAAAGACGCAGGAACTGCTTGCGTTCTGGCAGCCGGACGGCGCAATCGCCGAATGCGGCGGTGGCGCGAACCACATGCCGCCCGCCCTTTTCGGCGACGTCCCCGTCGTGTTCCTCGACCGCGACCCGCGTACGCTTCGGACGCCGGCGTTCTGCGTCCTCCACGACTCCGCCACGACGGCGCGTCTCGCCACGCGCGAACTTCTCTCCGCAGGGCCGTTCGCCTCGTACGCATTCGTCCCATGGCCCAAGCCGCGATTCTGGAGCGAGATGCGCGTCGCCGCATTCGAGTCCGCCCTCCGACTCAACGGACACGACTGCGAACGCTTTGGCGAAAAGGTGGACGAGAACGACCCGACGGCTCTCCAATCCTGCCTCGGAACCTGGCTTGCCGCCCTGCCAAGGCCGGTCGGCGTCTTCGCCGCCAACGACTTCATGGCGTCGCAGGCCCTGGCCGCCGCGTCGCGTTTCGGGATGTCCGTGCCGGACGACATGGCCGTCGTCGGCGTGGACAACAACGAACTTCTCTGCGAGAACACGCACCCCAGCCTTTCGAGCGTAGCGCCCGACTTCCACGAAGCCGGGCGTCTCGCCGCGGAAATGCTCGATTCGCTCATGTCAAACCCGGACCAGCCTCCGCGCACCGTCACGTTCGGACCGCTGCGCCTCGTCCGCCGCGCCTCCTCCAACCGCGCCGTGCGCGGCGACAGACTTGTCCAGCAGGCGCTCGACCGCATCCGCCGCGACGCCTGCGCGGGACTTTCCGCCCGCGACGCGCTCGCCGCATTCCCATGCTCGCGGCGCATGGCGGAGATCCGGTTTCGCCGGCTTACCGGAAAATCCGTCCTCGAAGAGATCCAGTCCGTCCGCCGCGCAAGGGCGATGGAGCTGATGAAGAACCCGGCGCTTGACCGGACGGCGGTCGCCAACTTCTGCGGCTATTCGTCCGCCAACGCGCTCATGAACTTCCTGCGCCGCCACAAAGAAGATTAAGTGGTTAAGTGATTAAGTGGTTAAGTGGCCAAGCGGTTAAGCGGTTAAGCTGCGGCGACCGGGTGGGCAAGTCCGCCTACCGGTGGAACAGCGACCAGGCACAACTTAACACTTAACCACTTAATTCCCATGGGAGGGACGCGCTCCTGCGCGTCCGCAGACGCAGAAGCTTCGGTCGCGCGGGAGCGCGACCCTCCCGGAAACGCCCTGTCACGCGCCAACGAACCGCATTGCAGACGGCGGCGCGACGGGACGTCGCGCCCTACCGGACAGGGGCATTCAAGTGCCTTCTCGACCGCAACGGCGGACGAGGACGTCCGCCCTCCCGGAGGAACGCCGCCCTCCCGCAACTTAACCACTTAACTACTTAACCGCTTAATCTTCATCTTGGCCGCTTAATCTTCGCCGTCAAGCTCTGACGCGAACGCACGGTAGTCCGTGCGCCCTTCCGCGATGAACTTGATCGCCGAGCGGGGGTGGCAGTTCTTTACGCCAGTGAGAAGATACGGGAGGTCATAGCCCCATTTCACGCCGGCGGCCTTGAGAGGCAGGACGTGCTTCTCTATGAAGGACATAATCGGCGCGGAGGAGCGGCCGCGGCCGTCCATCAGACAGAGAAGCTGTTCCGAGAAGCAGTTGCCGGCGCCGCGCCCCATTCCGTTGACGGTGACGTCGAGGTAGTCCATGCCGCAGCGGTGCGCCTCAAGAGTGTTGGCGAAAGCCAGCTGCTGGTTGTTGTGTCCGTGGAATCCGGCGCCGCGGCCATTTCCCCGCATGGCCTCGACGTACGTCCGGGCGTGGCGGGCGACCTGGTCGGGGTGGAAGTTGCCGAACGAATCCACGAGATAGAGGACGTCGGCGGAAGAGCGGGCGATTTCGTCCACGGCGCGGCGGAGGTCCGCATCGGACACCTTTGAGACGGCCATCAAGTTGCACGAGACCTCGTAGCCCTTCGCCTTCGCGTCCTCCACCATGTCGAGGGCGAGTGGGATCTGATGGACGTAGCAGGCGACGCGGATGACGTCGACGACGCTGTCCTTCTTCGGCAGTATGTCGGTCTTGTAGTCGGTCCGCCCGGCGTCGGCCATCACGGAGATCTTGAGGGGAGTGCGGTTCTCGCCGACGATCGCCCTGAGGTCCGCCTCGTCGGAGAACTTCCACTTGCCGAACTCCGCAGGGCTGAACATCGTCTTCGACGCGCGGTAGCCGAACTCCATGTAGTCGACGCCGGACGCGACGTTCGCCTCGTAGAGGGCTTTCGCGAATTCATCGCTGAACTCGAAGTTGTTCACAAGTCCGCCATCGCGCATAGTCGCGTCGAACACCTTCACGCCGGGACGAAAATCCATCATCATTCCTCCATGTGGACGAAAGGCGGCCGAAGAATCCCTTCGACCGCCTTCCGCGCATTGCGACTGCAATCTGCGAGAGAAGGTCTTACTTGACCTTCTTGTAGCCGTAGACCGCCTTGTCGCCCAGTTCCTCCTCGATGCGGAGAAGCTGGTTGTACTTGCAGATGCGGTCCGTGCGGCTCATCGAACCCGTCTTGATCTGTCCGGAGTTCGTGGCGACCGCGATGTCGGCGATCGTCGCGTCCTCGGTCTCGCCGGAGCGGTGCGAGGTGACGGTCGTGTAGCCGGCGCGGTGGGCCATTTCGATGGCGTCGAGCGTCTCGGAGAGCGAGCCGATCTGGTTGACCTTGATGAGGATCGAGTTGGCGGCGCCGAGCTGGATGCCCTTCTCAAGGTACTTGACGTTCGTCACGAACAGGTCGTCGCCGACGAGCTGGCACTTGCCGCCGATCGCCTTCGTGAGCTTCACCCATCCGTCCCAATCGCCCTCGGCCATGCCGTCTTCGATCGAGTCGATCGGATACTTCGCGACGAGGCCTTCGAGGTAAGCGACCTGCTCGTCGCTCGTGCGGACGGCGCCCTTGTCGCCTTCCTTCCACGTGTAGTCGTACTTGCCGTCCTTATAGAACTCGGAGGACGCGCAGTCCATGGCGATCGTGACGTCCTTGCCGGGCTCGTAGCCGGCTTCCTTGATGGCCGCGATGATGCAGTCAAGCGCGTCCTCGATGGAGTCGAGGGCGGGCGCGAAGCCGCCTTCGTCGCCGACGGCCGTGGAGAGCCCGCGGGCCTTGAGGACCTTCTTGAGGCTGTGGAACGTCTCCGCGCCCATGCGCAGGCCTTCCTTGAAGGTGGGGGCTCCGACGGGGCGGATCATGAATTCCTGGAACGCGATCGGGGCGTCGGAGTGGGCGCCGCCGTTGATGATGTTCATCATCGGAACGGGGAGCGTGTACGTGTTCACGCCGCCGATGTAGCGGTAGAGCGGAAGGCCGAGTTCGTTGGCGGCCGCCTTGGCGACGGCGAGGGAAACGCCGAGGATGGCGTTCGCGCCGAGCTTGCTCTTCGTAGGCGTGCCGTCGAGGTCGAGCATAATCTGGTCGATGCCGCGCTGGTCGCTCGCGTCCATGCCGATGAGCGCGGGGGCGATGACGTCGTTGACGTTGGCGACGGCCTTCTGGACGCCCTTGCCGAGATAGCGCGCCTTGTCGCCGTCGCGAAGCTCGAGGGCCTCGTTCACGCCGGTGGAGGCGCCGGACGGGACGGCCGCGCGGCCGAGCGTGCCGCATTCGAGGATGACGTCGACTTCGACCGTGGGATTGCCGCGGGAGTCGATGATTTCGCGGGCCTTGACTTCCTGAATGATCATGTTCTCTTTTCTCCTTGATGCTCCCCGTGGGTTCACGGGAAATCGATTGGGAGAAGTATAGCATTATGGGCGTTGTCCGTCAATGGGAGGGCGCAGCCAATCGGGAAGTCGCCTGCGGGCTTCCCACACGGGCAGGCCATTTTCCGGCGAGTCGCTCCTCTGTCTGCCGTCGGCACATCTGCAAGTATCGAGCGGCGTCGGCGTCTTCGAGATTCGGGT
This sequence comes from uncultured Lentisphaeraceae bacterium, assembly GCA_964386385.1. Classification (GTDB taxonomy): domain Bacteria; phylum Verrucomicrobiota; class Kiritimatiellia; order RFP12; family UBA1067; genus RUG572. Next base: position 72,777 of record CAYLRN010000013.1, read on the forward strand.
CGTTGGGGGTTGGATTGAAGCGCAGCCCAGACGACCGCATCGCCCCAAAAAATCTCCATCGCCCCATTATCCTCCCGTAATGCGCCGAAAGAAGTCTCCCCTTGTCGTCCACTTTCGTCCTTGTGCGGAACACGACGTACGAGTCCTTGTCAAGCCTCGTGTCAACCTCATCCAGGCCGTTTGTCCATACGCGAGACAGATGTCGCTCGACAATGGGACGGCGTTCGTGCTTGAAGAAGAACGACGATTGATACACCGCATTCGTGTCCGCATTGTAAACGGACTGCATTTCCGAATGCGGGTCCTTCTTCAACACATACGCCCCAGCGTGCGGATTGTTCGTAAACGACACTTCCATTGAAGTCCTGAAATTGCTTATGCCGTTGACCGCGTCTATGCAGATTCGCACCAGCATGTCGGAATGCCGTCCGCTTCCATGCGGTTTCGTCCACTGTCCAAGTTCAAGATCGTAGCCGAGCCACTCGCCAAGCCGTGGTATTCCCTCCGCCGCCATCTTTCCGGTCAACTGGCACGGATTGAGGATTTTCTTGAGGACAACGGTGTGCACTTCACCATATGGCATCCACTTGCCATCCACAACGGGCTTTCTGAGTTTGATGTCGGGATAGACCTTCTCGAATTCAGACGAATAGTACCCCTCTTTGATGATCTCGCACCTCGCTCTCTCGTTGCATTTGCCTTGAATTACGTATTCGCCGTCTGCATTTGTCCAGTCAAATATCGGAGTGTAGTCTTTAAGTCTGCCTCCATACTGAATCCCGCCCCACACTTTCACGCCTTTGGCAGGAAAGCCGTCCTGGTCAACCACCCGCAAGACTATCTTCATGTCCGCCCCATGGATCTGTGCATGGGCAACATCACGATCATAGTACAGACCGAAGGCAGAACAGGCGGAAAATGCAAACATCGCGGCAAGGACGGCAATCCTCATTTCAATGATCCTTTAATGACCAGTTGCTCATATAACTCGTACACGTAAAAATAGGCCATGTCCTTCATGTCTGAATGCAGCCAGTTTTGCCTGCGAACGCCGCCGTCTCTGCCCCAGCCATTTGGACGCGGAATCACCTCTGCGGAATTCTCGTCCACATTCAAATCCACGCTCTTGCCTTCCGTAATGCAAAGCGGACCTCCGCCAATGGGCGAGGAGACCGCAGGGACGTACTTGGCAAGAGCCAGATAGACGTCGTTAGACGTGGCGTTGCGGTTGCCCATCGGCGTACCATCGCAACGGAAGACCGGCTTGTTCGTGACCGCCCCCGACGCAACGGCCTCGTTGGCCTCGTCCGCAGAATAGAAAGCGGGCTGCAGGACATCAGGCAGAAGACTCGTCCAGCAGTTGAACCCCCACCCGCCGGCGATGGTGCCGGCGATGGGTTCAACGCCCTTGTGGGTCTCCTGCTTCTGCCAGCAGTGCGCCTCAAACGTGACGTTGAAGTCCACGAAGTCCCATTCCGCGCTGAATGTCGGCCAGTGAAAGACGCCTGTCGTGAGTCCCGGATCGGCGTCAGACTCCAAGAATATCGAATCGCCCGACGAATAGTAGTTGTAGACCGCTGCGGCGTTTTCAAGTACAGACCTGAAGTAGTCGGGCCAGCCCATGCGACCGCGCATGTCGGAGGAGTCGTCCTGGAACCACTTGTGCCAGTTCGCAGCCCACGACTTCGGATCGTAGCCGTTCCAGTCGGAGGGCACGTATTTCGACCTGATTGCGGCGTTCACGCCCTGCAGCGTCCCGTCGAGAGCCTCGGAGGCGACCGCCGCGTTGAGCATGAAGTACTTCCCGGCCGTCATCCCCCGCCGCAGGGCCTCGCAGACTACCATGTTGCCGAGCGAGTGCGCCATGAGGACGCGCTTAGACGGATCGTGCTGCGCCTCCTCCACGAACGCCTTGAACGCCGCACCGGTCCTCAGCGCCTGGTAGACGTCCTGATGGTAGTGGAGGGCGTTGGCGACCGGAGCTTTATAATCGCCGAAACGACCCGCGAGGGACAGACCCATCCCCTTCCTGCACCCTTCGACCATCACGACTCCCCGTCCGCCGGACGCATTCATCCTTTCCGCGAAGCTGCGCGGCAGGTCTTCGCCTTGGGACAGATGCGCGACAGCGGCCCTTCGGGCTCCCTGCGATAGCGCCGTCCCGAACGCCGGCCCGCAGTTCGTTCTGTGGAACGCCCCTGCGTTCTCCGCGTCGAGCGATGTCCACACGGCGTTCACGACGGAGGACTCCAGCCGCCACACGACGCCGGTCCTGATATCGTATGGCGTATCAGGCGGAAATGCGGTCGAGACATCGAGCAGCAGTGGGGTGAAGTCGAGGAGGTCGCCATGTCCGTTGACCCTGTTGTCCTTGAAGTTCGCACCCTCTCCGGGACGGTCTTTCACGCCCTCGTTCACGTCCGAGCGGTCGTCGTCGTCGTTCACCCAGAACCAAAAGGCCGCAGATCCGGAGTCGTGGACGGCTTCGTCGTCCTGGTCGATCTTCCCGTCGCGGTTGTAGTCGGGCACGATCCTGGGATTGTCGAGGACGTGGAGCGTGGCGGACAGCCCGCCGGCGACGTTACCGCCTCTTCTGGCGCATTCGTCGACATGGGAAGTCAACAGCCCTTCGGAGTTCTCCGCAATCCAGCCATTTCCCGCAACCGTCTCCGCCACGCCCTCCCTGCGCTTGGAGGAATAGCTGTCGTACGTGCGCTCGTCGGGCTGTCCGTCGACCTTCGCCTGCCAGCAGTACCAGGGGGCGTCCCTGTCTCCATTGTGTCCGTTGCAGTTCAGCCAGCGCATCGTCAGCCGATAGGAACTGCCCTTGCGCATCTCCAGAGGCTCGGACTCGGACGCATTGGGCGAGGCCATGCTGATGCGCCGTACACGCGTGTCGTCCGGCCCCAGCCCCTCGACCTGCATCTCCCAGGCGGCAAAGTCCCCGAAGACGTTGAAGGTCAGCGTTCTGGTCCGCTCCGACGGCGGCGCGAGTCCGCCGTCCGACGGGCTGGCGGGGTCAGCCCCGCGTTCCACCTCTATGCGGTCGGAGACTCCGTCGCCGTCGGTGTCGGCGGACAGCGGGTCGGTGTCGTTGAGGTATTCGTCGAGGTTGGAAAGCCCGTCGTGGTCGGGGTCGCCGTCCGCACCGTCGTCGCCGTCTGCGGACAGCGGGGACAGACCATGCGCGGACTCCCATCCGTCCGTCATTCCGTCGCAGTCCGTGTCTGGACTGCACGGGTCTGTGCCGAGTTCGACCTCACGATGGTCCGACAGCCCGTCGCAGTCGGTATCGGTACTGCGCAGATTCGTGCCGAGTTCAACCTCCCGACCGTCCGAAAGCCCGTCGCCGTCGGTGTCGGAGGAACGAGGGTCACCGCCGTGCGACTGCTCCTGAAGGTTCGTGAGGCCGTCGCCGTCGGGGTCGCCGGCCGCGCCGTCGCCGCCCGTCGCCGAAAGGGGGTTCAGTCCGTGCGCCACCTCCCATCCGTCCGACAGTCCGTCCCCGTCGGAGTCCTGGTTGGCGGGGTCTGTGCCGCGGGCGACCTCCTCCGCATCGGAGAGGCCGTCGCCGTCGGTGTCCGCGATGCGCGGATCGGAGCCGTGCCTCGCCTCGTCGAGGTCGGAGAGGCCGTCGCCGTCAGTGTCGACGACAAGCGGGTCAGACCCCACAGGCGGGTCGGCGTACAGCATCATGCCGTCCTCCAGCGTCCCCGCCGCATGGTCGCAGAAGACGGAAAGAAAACGCCCGTTAGCCCCCCTGACCCCGATCACCGCCTCTCCGCCGTCGGCGGCGTCTCCGAAAATCCGATACAGAATCCCGACACACCGCATAATCCCCGTGGGCGGAATCACAAGGAAGGAGACGCGGACGTCGTCGGGGAATCCCTCCAGCCGCATGTCCGAGAACTCGATGCAGTCGCCCGTAATCCACCTAACGCGCGCAATGCGCGACGCGGGCGCGTTCGTCGACAGGGCGAGCGGCGCCCAGTAGGCGGCGACGGCGAAATCCCCATATCCGACCTCCAGCGACTCCAGATCGAACGAGCCGTGGACGCTTCCGACTCCCGTCACCGCGTTCGTCGGACTGAACCGGACGAGTCCGCGCGGGTCGATTTCGACTCCAGAATAAAGTCTCCCGCCTGGGAAGTGCGCAGGGGATGGAAGGTTCAGCAGAACGCTCCGCCCCCCCGATGCCGCGAACAGCGGCGTGTAGTCCTCAACGACCGGGAAGTCGTCCCACACCAAAAGATAGTTCTGCGAATCGGCGACGAATCCACCGACCTCCTCCACGTCCGTCAGACCGTCGCCGTCGGTGTCCGCGCTGCGAGGATCCGTTCCATGCTCGAACTCCCTAGCGTTGGGAAGGTAGTCGCCGTCGGGGTCGCCGGCCGCGCCGTCGTCGCCGGTTGCGGACAGCGGATCCAGCCCATGTCGCACCTCCCACCCATCGGGCAGACCGTCGCCGTCAGTGTCGGCGACGAGGGGCGATGTGCCAAGTCCCACCTCGCGCCCGTCGTCCACGCCGTCGCCATCGGTGTCCGCGACAAGCGGATCGGTGTTCGCGCCGAACAGGAACTCGAGCGCAAGCCCTTCGCCGACCCTGCCTTCGGAACGATGACACCACGAATGAAGCCGTCTGGAGTCGAACGTCTGCATCCCGACGCTGGCGTACCGTCCGTCCATATACCGCCCCACGATGTCGCGATATCGTGAGTATGCCCTGTCGGGGCTGTTGGTCGGGACAGCAATCTGGAACGATATGGCGTTCGTCTGCCATGACGAAGTGTCATAGTATGAATTGAGCCATTCCAGCAACAGATATCCCTCGCCGCCGTGCGTCGCCGTTCCGTATCGGACGGACGTCCACATGCCCGCGACATCGGAACGGACGTAGGCGCGCTGGAGATACGGCGCGAGGACGAGCGCGTTTCCATCGATTCCATACGCGAAACTCGCGTCGGTCATGGAATTTCCGGGATTGGCGTATCCCGCCCGGTTGAAGAAGACGACGCCGTTGGCGGAGATGGTGACGTTTGTCACGCATTCGCCCTGAATGCGCAGGGGCGCGGGGAGCGGACGGCTCACGCAGCGGCTGCCATTGGTCGAGACCATCGCGGTCAAGTCCTCGTGCCTGTCGAAGGAAAGCCATGGAATCATGTTCGTCGCAAACACGCCGCCAGTCTCCATGCCGTCCGGCAACGCGTCGCCGTCCGTGTCCGGCACGGACGGGTCTGTCCCATACTCGAACTCCTTCGCGTTCGAGAGAAAGTCGCCGTCGGGATCGCCGTCCGCGCCGTCGTTCCCCGCCACAGACGTCGGGTCGAGTCCATGTCCGAGCTCCCACCCGTCGGGCAGTCCGTCCCCGTCGGAATCCACGTCGCCGGGGTTCGTGCCGCGCGCGACCTCCTCCGCGTCGGAGAGGCCGTCGCCGTCGGTGTCCGCGATGCGCGGGTCGGAACCCGTTCCGAAATGGTAGGCGACAGCCATGCCGTTTGTGACGCTCCCCGCCTCGTTGAAAGCCACGGCGAACGTCCGCGCCCGCTTCGCAAGCTGTGCGCCCAGCGTCGCCGAAGAGCCGTCGAACGCGGACGACATGGCTATGTAGTTGACGTAGACGGCGTTCGCCTCCGCCTGCGGGACGACGACCTGGAACGTGGCCGTCTGGTCGACGTCGCCGCGCCGGGAATACAGCCTCAGGCCGGCGTATTCAATCACGGCGTACCGCAGCCCGTTCGTCTCGACGTTCGCAACCCGGATGCCCGCGCCTCCGTTCGCCGGGGCATAGAGGTCGTCCCAATACGCGGCCACCACCGTGTGGCGGTCGCCCGGACCGGACGTCCGAAGGTCTCCGTTGGCAGACGACACGTAGAAGGAAGAGGAGTCCCCCGCGTCCATCAGCGCCACCACGCCGTCAAGGCACACCGTCATATTCGTGTGGACGCGCCCCGCGCAGCGAACGGCAAACGGCAGCGGCACGAGGAACGAAGCGCCGTCGTAGGACTGCGAGGAGAGAAGCAGGTTCGTGCCCGCCGAGACGTCGAAGACCGGCAGCGGTCCCATGCGCTCCCACCGTCCGAGCTCCTCCGTGTCGGAAAGGCCGTCCTCGTCCGTGTCGGATTCGGACGGGTCTGTCCCCGCTTCAAACTCGGCGATGTTCGAAAGCCCGTCCTCGTCTAGATCCTCCGCCGCATCGTCCCTGCGCGGGCAGAGGTGGTGCAGCGTCTCCCAGAGGTCGGGCATTCCGTCCCCGTCTGTGTCCACACGGCGCGGGTCTGTGCCGAGTCCGGCCTCCTCCGCGTCCGAAAGTCCGTCGCCGTCCGTGTCCTCTGACAATGGGTCGGAGCGGAATCCCGTGGCCTCGTCGAAGTCGGAAAGCCCGTCGTCGTCGGTGTCGACCGCGCATGGGTCAGTCCCAGTCCCAATCGAGTAGCGGACGGTTGTGGCGTCCGGCGGAAGCCCCGTCGGCCACGACACGCTGTAGACCTGGTCCCATCCCCTGAACGACTGCATCCAGCCGCACTGGACGCCCGCCACTGGGCCTGCCGAGCGGATGTCGCCGGAGACACGGAGGTAGCTGACGTAGACCGCGTTCGTCTCGTCGTGCGGGAGAATCAGCTGGAACGCCGCACGCGCGTCCGTGCCGCGCAGCCCCACGTCGCTGTACTCGACGACGGTGAATGCCCTGCCGCCGGACTCGGCACGGCCCATGCGGACCCGGCTTCCCCAGTCCTCAGGACGAGCGTAGAGGTCGGTGGCGCAGAGGGCGACCGTGACATGCGTTCCGGACCATTGCGAGCCGCCAAGCCCGCCGTAGCTCGAGCGTTCAACCGCCCATCCCCCAGTGTTGGTGGGGCAGAGCAGATGCACTGTGCCGTCCAGGCAGACATAGGCGTTCGTGTAGTCGACGCCGTTTATCGCGACCGGGGCGGAGAGCGGAAGAGTCCACGAAGCCGCGTCGGATTCTGTCCGCCCCGCGAGCAGATTCTCCGCTCCCGACAAGTCCAGCCACATGAACTTCCGCTCTACGGCGACCGTCCCGGCCTCCTCCGCGTCGGACAGCCCGTCGCCGTCGGTGTCCGCCGCGCGCGGGTCTGTCCCGAACTGCGACTCCTCGAAGTTCGAGAGTCCGTCGCCGTCCGCGTCCCCTGCCGCGTCGGCGGTGTCGTATGGGTCAAGTCCGTGGGCGATTTCCCATCCGTTGGGCATCCCGTCGCCGTCCGCATCCGCGTCCGGGTCTGGCGGCGGCGGCAGGGCGAACGAGAACGCCGCCTTGGCCTGTCCGACGTTCGCGACGGCGAAGTCGTCCCCCACGGCGTCCAGCCACGCAGGCGGCTCGGCCAGCCCCAATTCTCCCAGACGCCGCCAGAACGGCTCTGCCACCGCCCGCACCTGTCCGAGAAGGGCGGGCGGCGCGTTGTTCGATGGCGAGAACAACGCGACGATGGCCGCCACGCGGACTCCGGCCCCGCCGGCCAATGCCCCGGCCTCGGCGAACCCCGCCGCCGCGCGGTCCGCCATCCACTTGACCTGTCCCTGCGCGACGACAGCGAAGTCGTCCGCCTTTGCCGCATTGTCCAGGACGCCGCGCTCCGCCCACCATGCAGGGCCAAGACGCGCCGCCGACGCGCCGGCATTCGTGAACGCCCCCATCGGCAGACCAGGCGCGGGCGGAACACGGACAGCCCCACCGAACGAGACGTCGCCGTGGAACGACGCGCCGGCGCGGAACGCGGCCGCGTTCGAGACGGCGACAGTCCCCCCTTCCAATGCGTCGAACGTCCCGACCGCGAGACGCGGGGCGTCAAGCGCCGGCGCGTCGCACGTGAAAGCCACCACCAGAAGCAGCGCGGCGAAACGGGCAATGGCATCGTCAATCCGCATTCGCCGGCGCCCCGTTCGTGTAGATTCCGAAAGACAGGTCGCCCTGCGGACGCAGAAGGCGGACTCCCGCGCCAAACATCGCGTCCCCGGCGAAGGAGACCCCGCCGCAGAAGACGGCGTTCGTGGCGAACGCGACATCGGACTCCATCCCGGCGGGAACGCCCTCGGCGTGGAGGCTGACGATCTCGTTCGTCGAAAGCGCCCGCCCGAAGACCGCCACCTCGTCCAGCAGTCCGCTCCATCCCCTGCGCTGGTATTCGTCGTCGCTGTATGAGTTTCCGACGCAGAGCGCGGAGGAACTGGCGACGTCGACCATGCCGTCCGTCACCGCCCCCAGAACCCCGTCCATCCACAGCTCGCCCCGCGTCCCGCGCCGGACGACGACGGCGTGATGCCATTGCCCATCGCCCCAGTCGCGCGTCTCGTCGGCCAGCGAACGGCTCACTCCGTTTTCGTACAGAGTGAGGCCAACAGACCCAGTGTCCTGGTCGTGTCCGACCGGATGGAGGCTCAGATGCCAGTCGTGGAAGAACGACGTCTTGTCCACCATCTTGATTCCATACTGCGGCCCGACGTCGCCGCCGCCGTCGTAGAGGAACCAGACGGACACGGTGTACTCCGACCAGCGGGGGAAGTCAAGGCCGGTCCCCGCGTTGACGCCGCTTCCGTTCCCGGCAAACGCGAACGCCCCGCCCGCGAAACGCCCCGCGTTCGTCCAGACGCACTCCGAGGACGCGCCGTCGCGCCCGTTCCAGCTGGCGTCGGCGACCGCGCCGTTCCCAATGTCCGCCGCGAAGTCGTAGTAGAGCTCAAGCCCCTCAGGCGCAAGCGGCAGGGAACACACCGTCCGCGTTCGGACGACATCGGCGCGAACCACGGAGCGCGGGACGGCGGTCGTGCCGGTCTCTTCTGAAACATCCGCGCCATCGGATGAGAGAAGGGACGCGGAACCAGACGCTAACGAGCGGGCGCGGACTCCCTCCAGAGACGGCACGGACGCCGAAGTGGCGAGATTCGTCGGCAGGGCGACGCGCACGGCCGCCTCAGCATCCGCTTCGGATGAAATGGCGGCAGCGGATGATGACGCGCCCTGCACTGCGGAGGTCTCCGCCACTGCCGCCAGCGGAATCGCAGACGCATCGGACGCGGCAGTCGTCGCGGCAAATGCGGCAGCGCCTCCGACCGCATGAACAATCGACTTCGCCGCCTCCACGTCCGTCGCCACAAGACCAATCCGCACCCCGACGCGGGACGGATCGAAGTCGCCGGGGGACTCGGCGGCGACGCCGGCAAGTCCGCAGGCCCAGAACGGCGAATAGCCGGCGAGAGGCGGCAAGACGGCCAGCGGCGTCCCGTCCGCCGCGGCGATAACGGTCTCCCGCGTGTCGGCGTCCTCGTAGGCGTAGACCGACACGCTGTTGGAGAGTGCGCCGCCGAATGCAAGCGCGGCCAGTTCCCCGCACGGAGCGCACCTCCACTCGCCCGCGTCCTCCCAGACGCGCCGCTCCTGCGGCAGCATCAGCCACTGCCAGACGTTAAGGACTCCGCGCGCGTCCTCCACGTCCGTCAGCGTCCCATGGACGGCCAGCGCGGCACACAGCCCAAGCACGGCCAAAAGCCCGACGCGCCGGCAAGGCCGTGTGCGCTTTCCCGCGCCGTCTCCGTCCATCACGTCCGTCCGAACGCCCATTTCTACGTCTCCTCGCACAGAGGTTGGAAAGCACGTTGCGACGCACCCACGCCGCTTGACGGTCTGCAGTATAGCAGAACCAGGATCGATCGGTCAACTGAACCTGGGAAAGTTGCAATATCGGATGATTGACACGAAACCAGACGTGCCCACGAGATAGGGCGCGACGTCCCGTCGCGCCGCGAACTCAACCGCTTGGCCTGCGCCTTACTCCTCTCCGCCCGCCTTGAAGTTGTAGATGGGCTTTATGACCGCTTCGATCGCGACGGACGGCTCGACGTTGTCTACGATGTCGGCCATCTTCTTGTATGCCATCGGACACTCGTCGAGCGTTCCGCGTCCGACGGAAGTGCTGTAGACGCCTTCCATCTCCTTCCTGTACTCCTCTACCGTGAAGGCCTGTTTCGCATCGCTGCGCTTCATAAGGCGCCCCGCGCCATGCGGCGCGGAGAAATTCCAGTCCTCGTTGCCCTTCCCGACACAGACCAGGCTTCCGTCGCGCATGTTGATGGGAATTAGCAGCCTCTCGCCCTTCTGCGCGGACACCGCCCCCTTTCGCAGGATCATGTTGTCCATGTCGATGTAGTTGTGGATGGTCGTGAACCGCTCGGCGACGCGAAAGCCCATTTCCTCCACAATGGCGTCGATCATGACCTGGCGGTTGAGGCTCGCGAAACGCTGGGCAATCCGCATGTCGTGCAGATACTGCTCAAGAAGTCCGCCATCGACGTATGCAAGGGGCTTGGGAACGGAGATGTGCCGCGCGGTCAGAGCGCCGTGCGCCGCTTCCTGGTAGAAGGTGGCGACCTCGCGCCCAAGATTGCGACTGCCGGAATGGACTACTACGTAGACGTTTCCGTCGTCGTCCCTGTTCGCCTCGATGAAGTGGTTGCCGCCGCCAAGCGTGCCAAAACTGCCGTAGGCGCGGTCGACGTCGATCTTCCTGGCGCAGCAAAGCCCCGACAGGTCTACATCCCTGCAAGACCGACCGCCCTTCCTGTCCCCCCCCCCCAGAGGCGGCCGCGCGGACTGAGTTGTCCAGCTTCTCCATGTCGACATGCGTCTCCTCAATGCGAACCGTCTCCATTCCGCATCCTATGTCCACGCCGACAAGGTTCGGGCAGACCTTGTCCTTGATAGTCATGGTTGTACCGATGGTGCATCCAGCCCCGGCATGGATGTCGGGCATCATGCGAACCCGGCTGTCCTTGACATATGGCCTGTTCAGGAGGTTGATGACCTGCGAGATTGCATCGCCGTCCACCACGTCCGTGAAAATCTTGGCCGCCGCATACTTGCCCTGCAGTTCGATTGTCTGCGTCATTTTCGCCTTCCTCTCGATTTCATGTCATTTTACGTTTTCTGCCGGCGCCCAACGCGCCGACATTTAACATAGAGACCGCCGCAACGGAAACGTGACAGCGAAATTTCGTAAAAAATAATGCAGTCATTGCGCCTTCAGTCGTCGCCCTCGCACGTCTTCGCGGCCTCCTCCGGCGTCTTCGCGCCGAGCGCCACAAGCGCGCATCCGTCCACCCACTTGCAAACCATCGTGAGCGGGGACGTCACGAATTCCACAAACCTCTCCTTCCCACGCGGCCCGCGGAACAGGCATTCCGGCCAGACAGTCCGGTAGCGCATGCCGCCATCGTCGAATCCGAGCTCGAACGAGCCGTAAATCAGACCTGTGTTTGCACGGGAGAGGAAATCGGCGACTTCCTTCGTCCGTTCCCCTGCCGAACACGGCAGAAAGCAATAGTATTTCACCAGCCCGTCGTTCTCGACCAGAAATCGGCAGTTGAACGTCTTGAATACCTTCGACAGCCGCACTCCGGAGCTGTTGCCGAAACTGGGGCTGATGCTGACGTCGAACATCTTGCCCCCTCCATCGCACGTGGAAACCTCGTAGGTCGAGAAGAACTCTTTCAGAAAGCCCTCGACGATCTTGTCCGCACGCTCCCGGACGTCAGGACGGCGCATCTCGTCTGCGGCGGGGGCAGACGCATTGGCTGCGGCGTTCGTCCCGCAGAACGCCGCAAGGCCGGCGCACGTAATCGCAAAAGCCGTCATAATGCACTTCATTCGCATATTCATGACCTCACCTCTCGTCGTTTTCCTTGCCGATCCGCACTGCCGCCCCGGGCGACATCTGCCCCAGAAGGAGAAGCGCGAATCCCTTCGCGTAGTTGTCGATCATCCGCGGCGTCAGGTACACGAGACGCGAAAGGCGCGCTTCCGCGCCGTCGCCGTGCAGAATTCCGTCCGGCCATACGAAGCGGAACGCCACCCGGCCGTCGGACCGGTCGAACTCGAATGCCCCATATGTCAGACCATGGTTCGCGCGGGTGATGAATTCGAGCATCTCCGCCGTCTTCGCCCTGCCGACGGCGGCGGGGAAGACGCTGACGCCGGTCACGCGACCGCTCTCCGTCACCGCCACGCGGCTTTCAATCGTGTCGTAGATTTCGGAGCGGCTGTTGAACCGGATGCTGAAGCCGGTGTCCTCCCCCTCGCGTCGGCCGATTTCGTATTTGACCTTCTCCTCGTCAAGAAACCGCCGGACGATCCGCACGTTCTCCTCATAGGAAGACAGCACGGCGGCGTCCGCGCCTGTCGCCGCAACATTGCCTGCGCCGGCCACCGCCCTGCCCGCGCCGGCCGTAGGCGTCCCAGCCTCCGCGCCCCGGCAGACACCGGCCAGCGCCGTCAGCGCCGCCAAGGCGCACATAGTCCTTCGTTTCATCTTCATGTCCCTTTCAGCTTTTCCTTTTCTCCGACATCAACATAGAGACCGCCACAGCGAAAACATGACAGCGAATTTTCAAGAAAATTTTCCGTCCGCCATCTCTTCATATCGGTCAACCCCTCCTCACGCATAATTCACCGGAGAACTTTCGATCTGCAATTCCTCAAAAATCTCTAACAACATCAACTTCACCTCAATTTCTCTCACCCTTGCCTTGATTTTCTGAAGTTTGCCCATATCAACCCCATGCATTGCTACTGTTTCAAGCTCAAACTTTAAATCACGCAGAAACTTCGATAACTTTTGTTTTTCAAGAATGACATTCGGATGTCCGGTTTCGTCCTTTTCAAAATCAAACACTTCATCCAAACATGCTCCGTTCTTCAAGAGAAATTTGAAGCATTCTTGCGCATGTTCTGGACTTTCATTTAGATTAGAATCACTTATCACCTTAGAGCGTGTAGTCACGAGATTTCGCTTGTGCTCCGCGAAAGGATTTTGTAGAA
>CAYLRN010000014.1:0-36655 GCA_964386385.1 uncultured Lentisphaeraceae bacterium
CGCGCGACCGGAATGCGGCGTCGGACGCGCGGGAGCGCGTCCCTCCCATGGGGACGCCCCGCCGCCCGTGCGCTTGGGGCGTCGTCGGTAGGGCGCGACGTCCCGTCGCGCCGCCGGCCTGGAGGGTCGCGCTCCCGCGCGACCGGAATGCGGCGTCGGACGCGCGGGAGCGCGTCCCTCCCATGGGGACGCCCCGCCGCCCGTGCGCTTGGGGCGTCGTCGGTAGGGCGCGACGTCCCGTCGCGCCGCCGCCGGCGGCGTTCGCGAGGTTCGCGCGTCTGCGCGACGCTCGCAGGGCGATCGCGTCCGGGGACGGCGTCCCGCCGTACGTGGTGATGACGGACGCGATGCTGGCCGCCCTTGCGAAGATGGAGAGTCCGACGCATGCGGACCTGAAGAAGATCGAGGGCATGGGCGACGCCAAGGTGAAGAAGTACGGGGCGCGTCTGCTGGACGCCCTGCGCGAGGCCTCGAAGGGTCGTGACTCCGCGGACGCGGCGGCCGGGACGGATGACGGCCTCTTCAAGGAGAGCGCGGGCGGCGCCGCGCCGCCGAAGGGCGGGGACGCGCCATGAAGCGGGTTGGCAATCTCTTCGACAGCGTCCTCGCCCCGGACAACCTGCGCCTCGCCTTCTGGAAGGCGGGGCGCGGGAAGCGCGGGAATCCGGACGTCCTCGCCTACCGGAGGAATCTCGACGGCGAGCTGGCGCGTCTGCGCGACGGCCTTGCGGACGGCACGTACCCGGTGGGGGGCTACCACCGCTTCACGGTCTACGAGCCGAAGGAGCGCCTGATATGCGAGGCGCCGTTCCGCGACCGGGTGCTGCATCACGCGCTCATGAACGTGTGCGAGCCGCATTTCGAGCGGTGGCTCGTCTCCGACACGTTCGCCTGCCGCGTGGGGAAGGGGCAGAAGGCCGCGCTGGAGCGCGGGGCGCAGCTGGCGGCCCGGCACGGATGGTATCTGAAGTGCGACGTGCGCAAGTACTTCGACAGCGTGCCGCGCCCCGGCGCAAGTAGCCCGCTCGGCGAACGCTCCGGGGCGACTTGGGGGATTAAGAGTTAAGTGGTTAAGTGGTTAAGGGTTAAGCGGTTAAGCGGTAAGGGTTAAGCGGGCAAGTGGTTAAGTGGTCAAGTTCGCGCCGACGGAACGGCGCGACGGGACGTCGCGCCCTACCGGATTTGCCATTCAGCGGCCCTTTCCCATGGCAACGGCGGATGAGGACGTCCGTCCACCTGGAACTTAACCACTTAACCCTTAACCACTTAATCCCATAGGGGCGTCCCGCCCCGCCGACGGAACGGCGCGACGGGACGTCGCGCCCTACCGGATTTGCCATTCAGCGGCCCTTTCCCATGGCAACGGCGGATGAGGACGTCCGCCCACCTGGAACTTAACCACTTAACCACTTAACCACTTAACCACTTAATCTCCCTAAGGGCGTTCGCCCTCATGTGTCTCCGATTTGTGCTATAATGTCCGCCAATCGTCATGCAGAAGCAGAAGGTCAGCTACGTCGAGCGTCTGGAGCATTCGCTCGTGAAGGTCATCCAGCAGCCGGGGGCGGACCAGGACGTCCGCGGCGGAATGCGCGTCGTCCTGGCCGTCCTCAACGCCGTATCGTGCGTCTTCCGGCTGGTGGTGGCCGTCCGCTACTGGCTATACGACCTCGGCGTCCTGCGCCGCTTCCCCCTCGGCGTCCAGACGATATCCATCGGCAACGTCACCGCGGGCGGCACCGGCAAGACGCCCGTGACGGAGAAGTTCGCGCGCGAGCTGACGAAGGCGGGGCGCAAGGTAGCCATCCTTTCGCGCGGCTACCGCCGCAAGGAAAAGCCCTGGTGGCAGAGGGCGCTCTCGTCCGTCATCGAGCCGCCGCTCGTCGTCAGCGACGGGAAGCGCATACTTCTCGACGCCGCCACCGGCGGCGACGAGCCGTACATGCTCGCCGCGAACCTTCCCGGCGTCTGCGTAGTCGTGGACCGCAACCGCGTCAAGGCCGGCCGCCACGCGATTTCGCGTTTCGGCTGCGACACGCTCATTCTCGACGACGGCTTCCAGTACCAGAAGCTGAAGCATTCGCTGGAGGTCGTGCTTGTGGACCGGACGAACCCGTTCGGCAACGGCCACATGCTGCCGCGCGGCGTCCTGCGCGAGCCGGCCTCGCACGTCTCCCGCGCCGATTTCATCTTCATCACGAAGTCGGACGGACACGCCGACGACGTTGTCCGGCGCATCCGCGAGTACAACGGGACCGCCGAGATCATCGAGTGCCGCCACGCGCCGCGCCTTCTGCGCGACGTCTGGAGCCGCGAGGAGCTTCCGCTGTCGTGGCTCCGCGGCAAGACGCTCACGACGCTTTCCGGAATCGCCGTGCCGCAGGGGTTCGAGGATTCGCTGCGCCGCCTCGGCGCCCGCGTGATCTGGTGCGAGCGGTATGCCGACCACCATCGCTACGACTCCTCCGAAATCCTCTACGCCCTCAACAAGACCGCGGACCTCCATGCCGACGCGCTGATCACCACGGAGAAGGACGCCGTCCGCTTCCCGCGCTTCGAGACCACGCCCGTCCCATGCTACTACCTTCGCGTGGACATTGAAATCCTCAAGGGCGCGGAGAACTTCGCCACCGCCGTCGACCACATCTGCAACGTCCGTCCGCGCAGCCGGGCGCAACCGTGAAAGGAAAGACTCCTCTCCCATGCGACTGCTCTTCATCAGCGACGTACATGGCGTTCCATCGACACTTGAGGCGGCTCTGGCCGCCGGCGAGGCGATGAAGCCGGACCGCATCGTCCTTCTTGGCGACCTTCTCTACCACGGCCCGCGCAACGGGGTACCGGACTTCTACGACCCCGTGAAGGTGGCGAAGATCCTCAACGGGCTCAAGGGCCGCATCGTGGCCGTGCGCGGCAACTGCGACGCGGAGGTCGACCAGGTGATGTTCGAGTTCCCGATGATGTCCGACTACGCGATTCTCGACGCGGGGACGGAGACGTTCTTTCTCACGCACGGGCATCTCTGGAACGAGCGGCGGCTGCCGCCCGCGGGCGTCGCCTCCGTCTTCGCCCAGGGGCACACGCACGTGCCGGAACTGCGTCCGCTCTGCGAGGGGCTGACGTTCTTCAACCCCGGTTCGGTCTCGCTGCCGAGGGGCGGGTCAGCGCGTTCGTTCGGCTTCTTCGACGGGCGCGGGCTGTCGCTGCACGAGCTGCCGTGACGCCCATTCGAGAAGGCGGGCGTTGAGGCGTCCGCTTGTTTCCGCCGCCGATTCGCCGTCGCCGGAATCCGCCGGCTGTCCGGCGGCCGGCTCTCCGCAGACGTCCACGCCGAGGAGCGGGTGGAGGGCGGCAAGTTCGTCCAGAATGGCGAACATGGCGTCTGCGGCGAGGCGTCCCTGGTCCCAGTTCACGGAGACGTCCTCTTCGCGAAGGACGTCCTTGTCGATGGAGACGTAGACGGGGCCGCGCAGGCGTTCGAGCGCGGCGCGGGCATCTGCGGCGAGCCGGCCGCCGCAAAGGAGGGCGTCTTCGCAGACGAAGTCGATTCTTGCGGACGTCTCGGCGGGGACTTCGGCCACGGAGCTGGCCGGCGCTCCCGCGACGAGGACGTCGCGCAGATTGGGATTCGTGGCGGCGACGTTGGCGACCCATCCGCCGCACGAGAGGAGTCCGTCGCCCCATGCGGGCGGCTGGGCGTCCGTGTGGTGGTCGAGGACGACGAGGCTGAACGGTTCGTGGATCTTCTCCAACCAGAACTTCGTGGCGTAGTGGTAGTTGCCGGAATCGAGGAAGTGGACGCCGCGGGCGGGGAAGGGGGCGATTGCCCGGCGGATGGCGTCTGCGGCGGCGGAATCGCAATAGCAGTCCGTCCCGCGCAGGGAGCGGAGGTCGACCTTCGCCATGGCGGATGCGAACGTCTCGAAAGAGAAGACGCCGGAGAAGTCCATCAGGACCGCCGGCGTCGTGGCTGGGCTGTCTGCCATCGGCATGGGCTGCCGCATTTCCTCTACCGGCGCTTTGCGGCGGCCTTGAGGTCCTTGATGACCTTGAACATGACGGACGGGTAGTCGGTGGAGAACCCGTCGCATCCGAGTTCCCAAAGGCGGTGGTAGACGGCTTCGGTCTCTCCGCCCTCGAAGGGGATGGAGCAGACCTTGACGCCGTGGGCGTGGAACTCGTCTATCAGCTTCTTCAGGTAGTCGGTGCCCATGATGAACGGGTCGACGGGGTCCTTCGGATTCCAGTAGGTGTGGAGCGAGACGGCGGTCACGAACTTGTAGTCGGCGCTGCGGACCTCGCGCATGACCCGTTCGAAGTGGGCGCGGACCTCCTCGCCCATCTTCTGGCGCTTTTCGGGGTTCATGCGCTCCCAGAAGCGCGGGAAGCGTCCGATCCAGAGCAGGGACTTGCCGCCCGGCACGGACTCGTTCCACTTGACGATGTTTCGGTAGCTGCATCCGGTGTAGTAGACCTGGTCGATGACGCCGAACTTCTTCGCCTCCGCCGCGATGCGCGCGGGGCCGGCGCCCTTCTCGTCCACGAACAGGAGGTAGGAGGGGTGGCCGGCCATCGCGGCCATGACGGCCTCGATGCGCGGGATGCGCTGCGACGCATACTGCGCGCCGAGGTAGGAGCCGACGTCGACGTCGCGGACGTCGGCCCAGTTCAGGCTGGAGATCCGGTTGGTCTTGAAGGTGTCGGAGATGCCGCGCGGCGTCCGGCGAAGGTCCTCGTCGTGGAACATTATGCCCACGCCGTCCTTCGTGCAGCGGCAGTCGCATTCAAGCGCCGAGCCGTTGCCCCAGCACCACAGGAACGTCTCCAGCGTGTTGTCGGGCCGCTCCCGCGCGCCGCCTCCGCGGTGGACGTGCGAGATGAAGAGGCCGTCCTCGCGCGGGCCGGCGAAGGCCGACAGCGACACGAGCGCGGCGACGGAGGTTGACAGAACGCGGCTGGCGATGTTCATGCGGCGTCTTCTGCTTTCTTTTCGACTGGCTTACGAAACCGAGATGTGGATGCCGTTCGTCGGCGGAGTCCCCGACGCGGCGGCGGAGGGGGCGGCGTCAGGCTTCGCGGCGCTGACGGCGATCTGCGGCTTTGCGGCGGCCTTCTTCAGGCGCGGCGGACCGATGAGGCAGCTGTGGACGCGGCCGTCCGTGCGGGGGGCCTGTTCGACGAAGCACTCGTCCTTGAGCATTTCCAGCACCTTCGCGATCATGTCCTCGCCAATGTCGCGGTGGGCGTTCTCGCGGCCGCGGAACTGGAGGGAGAGGCGCACCTTGTCGCCCTCGCCGAGGAATTCGCGGATCTGGCGGAGCTTGTGCTGGAGGTCGCCGACGTCCGTGCCGGGGCGGAACTTGATTTCCTTCACCTGCACGGTCTTCTGCGCCTTGCGCGCCTTCTTCGCGCGGATGGACTCCTCGTAGCGGAACTTGCCGTAGTCCATGATCTTGCAGACGGGCGGCGTGGCGTTTGGCGTGATCTCGACGAGATCGAGCCCCTGGTTGTCGGCCAGACGCTGGGCCTGCGAAGTCGGCATGACTCCAATCATCTGCCCGTTCGGGTCAAGAACGCGCACCTGCGTGGCGCGTATCTTGTAGTTTACGCGAGTGAAGGAAGCGATAAGGCACCTCTCTTTTTGGTTTTCGTTTGTTTTCGTCCAGACCTGCCTGCAGTCTGAAGCGCTGCCTGCAATCTACAACGCTGCATATGATACTCTTGTTTTTGGCGGAAAACAAGAGGAAAGCGACTGGGAAAATGCTATAATGTGCGGCATGAGACAAGGGCAGATACCATACGGCGTGAAGGACTTCAGGCGGATCCGCATGGAGGGCCGCTACTACGTGGACAAGACCGCGTACATCCGCGAACTCGAGAGGCGCGCGGACTTCCTCTTCTTCGTGCGGCCGCGCCGCTTCGGCAAGTCGCTTCTCTGCGAGACCCTCCGCTGCTACTACGACGTGGCGGAGAAGGAGAACTTCGACCGTCTCTTCGGCGGGCTCGACGTTGGACGGAATCCGACCGGTCTGCAGAACGGCTTCTTCGTGATTTCGCTCGACTTCTCCCGCGTAGGCGTCTGCAGGGGCGACACGTGGGCGGACAGGTTCGCCGACTACATGGACACGCAGATGGATGTCTTCATAGAGGCGCACATGGAGTGGCTGAAGGGCGACGCGAAGGTCGAGGCCGTCCGCCTGAAGCCCGGCATTGCGAACGCGAAGTACGAGGCGGTCGTCGCGGCGGCCCGGCGCCTAGGCCTCGGAATCTACGTGGTCGTCGACGAGTACGACAACTTCACGAACGAGATCGTCTCCACCGCCGGGAAGGACCCATACAGGGAGATCACGCACGGGACGGGCTTCTACCGCGGGTGGTTCAAGCAGTTCAAGGCGACGTGCGACCGCATCTTCATGACCGGCGTCTCGCCCGTGACGATGGACGACCTCACGAGCGGGTTCAACATCGCGACGAACATCTCGCAGTCCGCGGAGTTCAACGCGATGGTCGGGTTCACCGCCGACGAGACGCGCCGCCTCTTCGAGGACTTCCAGGGGACGGGCAGGTTCACTGACGCGGCGGGGCCTCACCTCGCGACCGTCAGGGCGTGGTACGACAGCTACTGCTTCGCGGAGGAGCGCGTCGGGAGCGAGACGCTCTACAACTGCGACATGGCTCTCTACTACCTCGGAGAGCTCGTGGCCTCGGGGCGTCCGCCGCGACGGCTCATCGACGCGAACATCCGGAGCGACTGGAAGAAGCTGTCGGCGATCCTCGCCGCGCAGCGCCACGCCGAGACGTTCGACGGCGTCCTGCCGCTCACGGAGGAGCTGGCCGACAGGGGCGAGGTCTCCTTCGCGCTCGTGGACAGCTTCCCGATAGAGGGGATTCTCAAGGAGGAGAACTTCAAGTCGCTCTACTACTACTACGGAATCGTCACCATGTCGCGCTTCGTGCGCGGCGACCTCCAGTTCCGCGTCCCGAACGAGTGCGTCCGGCGGCAGATCTTCGACTACATGCGCGACGAGTACGCGAAGCGCCCCAACGCCGTAGACGTGACGGAGTTCACGGAGCGGTTCAATGCGTTCGCGTGGGACGGCGACTGGAAGGGCTTCCTCGCGTACCTCGCGGAGAAGTACCGCGACAACGGCTCGCCCCGCGACGGCATCTGCGGCGAGGCGCGGATCAACGGCTACCTCCGCGCGTACCTGACGATGAAGAGCGTCTACGTGGTGAAGCCGGAGCTCTCGCATCCGTGCGGATACTCCGACTACGCGCTCTTCCCCGACCGGACGCTGCCCGAGGGCTCCGTCCCGGAGCGCAGCTACGTGATCGAGATGAAGCACTCGCCCGCCGGCGCCTCAGACGCCGACGTCGCGGCGAGGCACGAGGAGGCCGTGGCGCAGCTGAGGCGCTACGCCGCGGACCCGAACCTGCCCGCGCTCGCCGGCGGCACTCCCGTGCGCTTCATCTGCTACGAGTTCCGAGGACGCGAGCTCGTCCGCCTTGAGGAGCTTGCCGACCTGGCGATAGGCTGACGCGGGCGTCCATGTCCACGTGCGTCAATTACGTGTCCGCAAGCCCGCCCGCGCCATCGGCATGACGTTCTGTTGCATTCTTCTGCCGGATGGCGTATAATACGCCCATGGAACGAAACAAGAGAAGAATTGTGAAGTCGGTTGTCTGCGTGGCGGCGTTTTCCGCCGTCTGCGCGGCGTTTGCGGGCGTGACGGAAGTCAGGATGCTGCCGGGCGAAGGCTGGTGGGGGCTGGCGAACTTCTTCGGCACGAAGATGCCGTACACGGCGCAGACCGACCTGAAGGTGGACCTCCGCAACGACAACTACCACAACCAGTGCGCGTCGCTTCTGGTGTCCGACCGCGGGCGCGTCGTCTGGAGCGACTCCCAGAGCCTGACGACGATTCGCGGCGGCGTCATCACGATGGATTCGTCCGCGCCCGTCGTCGTGACCGAGGCCGGCCGGACGCTGCGCGAGGCGTTCGCGTTCGCGTCGAAGACCTATTTCCCGCCGAGCGGCAGAACGCCCGATCTGCTCTTCTTCTCAGCGCCGCAGTACAACACGTGGATCGAGCTGACCTACCACCAGAACGAGAAGGACGTCCTGGCCTATGCGCAGTCCATGCTCGACCACGGCCTCCCGCCGGGAGTCCTGATGATCGACGACACGTGGCAGTTCGCCTACGGCACGTGGGAGTTCGACCCCCGCCGCTTCTCGAACCCGAAGGGAATGGTCGACCGTCTGCACTCGCAGGGCTTCAAGGTGATGCTCTGGATGTGCCCGTACGTCTCCATGGACTCGCCCGCGTTCCGTCGCGTCGCGTGGGGGCAGAACCCCGACGACGTGCGCGGCTATCCGGCGAAGGGCGGGTTCTTCCTCGACCCCGCCACGAAGCGCGCCAAGGCCTGCGACTGGTGGAACGGCGTGAGCGCGTTCATCGACTTCACCCATCCGAACGGACGCGCCTGGTTCAGGGAGCAGCTCGACCGGCTCCAGAGGGACTACGGCGTGGACGGCTTCAAGCTCGACGGCGGCGACCTGAGCGCCTACAGGACTTCCGACAGGCTTTCGCACAAGGCGGACGCCACTTCCGGCGAACGGAACGTTGGCTTCGCGCAGTTCGCCGTCGACTACCCCGTGAGCGAGTTCCGCAACGCCTGGCAGATGGGCGGAAAGCCGATTGTCATGCGCCTCCACGACAAGCCGCACCAGTGGGAGGCCCTTGAGCGCATCGTCGCGGACATGATGGCCGCCTCGCTGCTCGGGCACTCCTTCATCTGCCCCGACATGGTGGGCGGCGGCGAATGGACGACGTTCATCCCCGGCTCTCCGTTCGAGCCGGACCTCTTCGTCCGCTCCGCGCAGGTGCACGCCCTCTGCCCGATGATGCAGATCTCCGCCTCGCCGTGGCGCGTCCTCGACGCCGAGCGCCAGGCCATCGTCAAGAAGACGGTCGACCTCCGCCAGAAGTTCGCGCCGCTCTTCGTGGCGCTTGCGCGGCGCGCGGGCAGGACGGGCGAGCCGATGATCCGCAACCTCGAGTACAACTATCCCGGCATGGGCTACGCCGGCGTCCGCGACCAGTTCATGATGGGCGAGACGCTGCTCGTCGCGCCGCAGTTGCGCAAGGGCGCCGCGTCGCGCCAGGTCGTCATCCCTCCGGGCGAGTGGGTCGCCGACGACGGCACGGAGGCGACAGGCCCCAAGACGGTGACCGTCTCCACTCCCCTCGACCGTCTCCCCCATTTCGTCAAGAAGCCGGCGCCCGGGCTCTGATTGGATTGAAAGATGTCTGAAGAGCTTACGCCCATGCAGAGGCAGTATCGCGCGATCAAGCGCGGACTGCCCCCAGGCGCGATTCTCATGTTCCGCCTGGGCGACTTCTACGAAATGTTCGGCGAGGACGCCGTAGTCGCCTCCCCGATTCTCGGCGCGACTCTGACCCAGCGCTGCGGACTCCCGCTGTGCGGCGTCCCATACCACGCGCTGGACGCCTACCTTGCAAAGCTGATACGCGCCGGCAAGACCGCCGCGATATGCGACCAGATGGAAGACCCGCGCCTTGTGAAGAAAGGCCAGGTCGTCCGCCGCGAGGTGACGCGCATCGTCACCCCCGGCACCGTGACGGAGGACGGCCTTCTCGACGAGAACGACAGCACGTACATAGCCGCCGTCTCCGGGACCGGCCTTGCGCTCATGGACCTCTCCACGGGCGAGTTCACGGTGGAGGCGTTCGATTCCGGCGAAAGGCTGGACGACGCGCTCATGCGCTACCGCCCCGCGGAAATAGTCCGCGCCCGGCCGGAGGACGACGCGCCGCCGCCGCCGAAGACGACATACGCCGACTCCTGGACGTTTTCGCGCGACGCCGCGCGCGAGGCCCTTCTGCGCCACTTCAACGTTGCGTCGCTGGACGGCTTCGGACTCGAGTCGTCCGACGGCTGCGACCGCGGCGACCTCATCTGCGCGGCGGGAGCCCTTCTGCACTACGTCCACACGACGCTCCACCACGCCGTCACGCACATCCGCTCCATCCGCCTCCGCGAATCGGCGGACTCCCTTTCGCTCAGCGCCGGCACGATCCGCCACCTGGCCCTTCTGCCGGGCGAGGGCGTTTCGCGGGATGCGTCGCTCCTCGGCGTCCTCAACGTCACGCGCACTCCCATGGGCTCGCGACTGCTCACCAGTTGGATCCGCCAGCCGCTCTGCCGGCCGGAGGACGTCAACGCCCGCCTGGACGCGGTCGAGGCGTTCGTCGGCAACCGCCGACTCCTTTCCACCCTGCAGGGGCAGCTGACCGGCGTCCGCGACCTTTCGCGCCTCATCGCCAAGGTCGACTCCGGCCGCGCCAACGCGCGCGACCTCAAGGCTCTCGCCGACTCCCTGCGCCCCGTCCCGGACGTCGCCGCCGCAATCGCCGACGTCGCGGCCGCCGACGTCCAGGCCCTGCGCGAACGCCTTTCCCCGGAGCGCGACGTCGTGGACCTGATCGACCGCGCCATCGCGGAGAACCCGAACGTCCTCCTCTCGGAGGGCAATCTCATCGCCCCCGGCTACAACGCCGACCTGGACGAGCTGCGCAGCATCGCGACGGAGGGGCATCGCTGGCTCGCAGAGTTCCAGGCGCGCGAAGTGGAGCGCACCGGCATCAAGACCCTGCGCGTCAGGAAGAACTCGGTCTTCGGCTTCTACATCGAAATCTCCAAGGCGGCCGCCGTCTCCGCGCCGCCGGAGTACGAACGCCGCCAGACGCTCGTGAACGCAGAGCGCTTCACGACCCCGGAGCTGAAATCGTACGAGCAGAAGGTCCTCGGGGCGCAGGACAGGTCGTTCGCCCTTGAGGCCGAGCTCTTCCGCGGGATAGTCGCCCGCGTGGCGGAGCGCACCCTCCCGATCCAGGGCACTGCCGCCGCGCTCGGATGGCTCGACGCCCTCCTCTCCTTCGCCGACCGCGCGCTCGCCGCCGGCTACGTGCGCCCCGTCGTCGATTCGTCGGACGCGCTCGACATAACGGACGGACGCCACCCGATCATCGAGCAGATTCCGGACGCCGAGCCGTTTGTCCCCAACTCCACGCATCTCAACTGCACGACGGACCAGATCATGCTCATCACCGGCCCGAACATGGCCGGCAAGTCCACGTACATCCGCCAGGTAGCGACCCTCGCCATCATGGCGCAGGCCGGCTCGTTCGTCCCCGCGGCCGCAATGCGCATCGGCGCCGTCGACCGCGTCTTCACCCGCATCGGCGCCGGCGACGACCTGAGCCGCGGACGCTCCACCTTCCTCGTGGAAATGCAGGAGTGCGCGAACATTCTCAACAACGCAACCGCGCGCTCGCTCATCGTCCTTGACGAAATCGGGCGCGGCACGTCGACGTTCGACGGCATCTCCATCGCATGGTCCGTCGCCGAATACCTCCACGAGAACCCGAAGGTGAAGGCGAAGACGCTCTTCGCCACGCACTACCACGAACTCGCGGACCTCGCCGGGAAGTTCGAGGGCGTGAAGAACTGGACCGTTCGCGTGAAGGAGGACGGCGGACGCATCGTCTTCCTCAGGCGCGTCGCGCCGGGCGTCGCGGAACGCAGCTTCGGCATTCACGTCGCCGCGATGGCCGGCCTTCCTTTCGCGGTCGTCGACCGCGCAGGGCAGATTCTCGCCAACCTGGAGGCGAACGACCTGGACGTCGACGCGCAGAAGATCGTCCGCAGGCCGCGCAGAAAGCTCTCCGACCTTCCGGGCCAGATGTCACTTTTTTGACGGCGGGCGGACGAGATGGCTGAGTACGGCTTGAACTTCGGTCTTTCGGCGCGGCAGACGCAAAGCCAGGTCCTCTCCCGCCAGATGCAGCAGTCTCTCGCCATGCTTGCGATGACGTCGCACGAACTGCGCGCGGAGCTCGACCGCCAGCTTCAGGCGAACCCGCTCGTCGAGGACGTGGACAGCCGCGTCGAACGCCCCATGTCGGAGGCCGTGCCGCCGGAGCGCGATGGCGCGGCCACGACGGAACGCGAGCTGGACTTCACCCCGTCCGGCGAGGCCGCGCAGTCGATCCTCCAGACGGACGACGGCTACCGCGACTATTTCCTTGGCAACATGTCCAGCGCCTCCGGCGACGAGGAGGCGCAGACGCGGCGGCAGCGCCTTTTCGACTCGCAGGTCAAGGCGGAGACCCTTCAGGAGCACCTCATGAACCAGGTGCCGTGCTCTGACATCGCCCCCGAAGACCGCGCCCTCGCCGAGGCCTTGATCGGACGCATCGAGGACGACGGCTACTTCCGCGGCTCGCTTGCCGACCTGCAGATGGTCTTCGGCGTGTCCGAGGAACGCCTTCTCGCCGTCCTTGCGAGGATACGCGAGTTCGATCCGCTCGGATGCGGCGCCAGGGACCTGCGCGAATGCCTTTTGGCGCAGATGGAGAAACTGGACGATTCGCCGTGGGAGGAGGAGGTGCGGACGCTCGTGGACGGACATCTCCAGGACGTCGCCGCCGGTCGCGCGGACTACCTCTGCGGCGTTCTGCACGTGTCGCATGAAGAGTATGGAAGAGTCCTTGCCGCGCTCAGGACGCTCGATCCGCGCCCCGGCCGCAACCCGTCCTTCAGCCGCGCCGCCCTTTCGCGCGAAGAGCCGGGCGAATACGTCCGCCCGGAGGTCTACGCGATGAAAGGCGCCGACGGGAAATGGAGGGTACGGGTGGATTCGCGCGACCTGCCTGAGATCCGCATTTCGCAGAGATACCTGAAAATGCTCGAAGACCCGAAATGCGCCCCCGAGGCCAAGGCGTACATCCGCGAAAGGCGGCGGGCGGCGGAGGCCTTGAAGGAGGCGCTTGAAAGGCGGCAGGACACGATTGCCGGCATCGCGCAGGCCATCGTGGACGCGCAGCCGGACTTCTTCAACAGGGGGTTCGACGGACTTCGTCCGCTGACGATGGAGCAGGTCGCCGAACGGACCGGCGTCCACAACACCACCGTGTCGCGCACGGTGAACGGGAAGTACATGGCGACGCCGTTCGGAGTGGTCGAACTGCGGAAGTTCTTCACGGCGGGCATGAAGACGGCTTCAGGCGAAATGGTGTCCAACGTCGCCATTCGGAACGAGATTCGCCGCCTTGTGGAGAACGAGGATGCGGCTGCCCCGCTTGCCGACGAGAAGATAGCCGAACTCCTCAGGGAAAAGGGTTTTGTCATCGCCCGCCGCACTGTGGCCAAGTACAGGAAGGCGCTGAAGATCCCAGGCGTGGGCGAACGCCGCCGTTGCTCCACTTGAGGGACGCGCTCCCGCGCGTCCGGGAACGGCGCGACGAGGACGTCGCGCCCTACCGATTGGCTTCTGTCTTGTCCTTGTACCGCATCATCGGTAGGGCGGGGCGTCTCGCCCCGCCGCCGCGGGCGAACGGCGCGACGAGGACGTCGCGCCCTACCGATTGGCTTCTGTCTTGTCCTTGTACCGCATCATCGGTAGGGCGGGGCGTCTCGCCCCGCCGCCGCGGGCGAACGGCGCGACGAGGACGTCGCGCCCTACCGATTGGCTTCTGTCTTGTCCTTGTACCGCATCATCGGTAGGGCGGGGCGTCTCGCCCCGCCGCCGCGGGCGAACGGCGCGACGAGGACGTCGCGCCCTACCTGATTGACCGTCAAGGGCCTTTTCAACCGCACGGCGCGTGAGGACACGCGCTCTCCCGTGGACACCATTGCGTGACGGTTGAGGTGCTTGCGACGTTCAATGGTCTGGACGTTCGTGAGGCCGTGAACCGGCATCCGACCATCTACCTGCTGCCGTAGGCGGCTGAACGAAACGCCCTGACGAGGTCGGCCTCCGGCACGTCCGCCTCGACGAAGCGGCGGCCAAGGTCTGCCAGCCTGTCCACCTTGATTCCGGGAACGTCGATCTCCGGCGTGTCGCGCTCGTCGAGATTCCAGTAGACGATTCCCGATCTTCCGTTGCGCACGTACGAGAATGCGCGGATCGGGCGTTCGTCGTCGCGGGTCGCGGCGCGGCACTCCACGGGTTCCGGCTTCTCCGCGGATGCGAAGGGCCAGAGCATCCACTCCCTGTCCGGGTCTTTGAGCATTTCGCGCTGCGCGGGCGTGAGCGTTCCGTTGAGCTTCGCGTCTTCCCAGCGTTTGAACGCCGCGAGGCAGTCGTCAGCGCGGGGATGCGAACGGTATGCGCGGAGCGAACAGCCCATCGACACCGGACAGTTCCACGCCGCGCCTTTCGCGCCCATGTACTCGAACACGTCCGGCTGCGTCCCGATCGTTCCGTTCCAGAATGCGGACTGCGCGTACTGTCCGTTGGACGGAGCCTTCCTGTTCGGATCCGGCTTCACCGGCGGCTGGAGGCGCATCCATCCAAGGTCGACGGACGAGAAGTCGTCCGCGTCCTGCTCGACCGTGCGAAGGATGTACTTCTTCATCGCGCCGCGCTGGAGTTCGCCCTTGAAGGTGTCGAATGCGTTTCCGCGCGAAAGGACGTGCCAGCCGAAGTGGCTCTTCAGCGCCCCTTCGCAGTAGATCGGGTCTGTCGTGAACTTCCGCCACACGTTCAGCTGGACGCGGGGGACGTGGTACCAGAACGGCTCCGGCACGTCCTCCGCGCCGTCCATGTAGAAGAACTTCACGCCGGCGCCGTTCACCGTGTCGGCGAGCCGATCCGCTATCTCGTCCGTGATCTTCGAGTTGCCGCCGCACCTGACGAAGACCACCCAGTCGTCGACGTCGAGGTGTCTCGCGACGGTGTTCCGGGCATGGCGCGCAGGCGTGGAGTTCCACAGTCCGCGAACGCAGTTGGTGAGCGCGTACGGCGGCTCTTCCGTGACGCCGCCGTACATCACGAGTTCGTCGCCGACCATGACAAGCCCGCGATTCGGTTCAGTGCGCAGAAGCCGGGGGCGTCCCTGGATGGGCAGCGTCCTGTCCGTCTCCGAGACGTCCGCGTCAAGCACGATCTCGCAGACGGTGTTCATGCGGGTGTCCGGTTTGCCGGATGCGAGGTATGCGTCGTTGGTGGAGACCTTCGTCGAGAAGAAGTGGAGGCCGGGGACGAGACCGGCGTCGCGTATCGCGTCCGTCACCTTCCTGAAGTCGGACACGCCGTTCGCGAACTTCGGCTTGGGCGCGTTGTGCCCGGTGGTGCTCCACAGCGCCGCAGGACCGAGCGTGAGGAGGCCGCGGAATCCGCCTTTCTTCGCTATCGCGATGTGTTCATGGACGTTTTCGGGCGTGACGTCGCCGGTCATGTAGTACGAGGCGGCGTAGTCCTTGCGCCGTCTGCTCTGCACTCCGCGAGGGAGGTCGAAGTCGCGCTCGAACGCATCGACGCAGTCGAGGAACGGTTCGCGTCCGGGGGCGGCGGCAAGGACGGCATGGGCGTCCATGACGCCGACGTCCTTTTCCGTTCCCGCGTAGAAGCGCAGCCCGCCCGACTCGCGGTCGAACGCGTCAATCCGCGTCTCCGGCTGCGCGGCCATGAGCGCGACGGCGGCGCGTTCGTCCCAGACCACGTTGAGGGTGCGTCCGAAATGCGTCCGGCGGCGGATCGGCAGCTGGACGAGCGCGAAGGAGTCGGTCTCGGTCCTGCGCTTGAAGCCGGAGGACTCGAGCTCGTAGTCGAAGCCCTCAAGCCTGAATCTGACGTAGTCGTCGGTGGTTTCAAGCCTGACCCTGGCGGTGAAGAACTCGTCGCGGTAGCGGATCTTAAGGAGGTCGCCCTCGCGCGAAATCGCGTTCGACGGCAGCGTCCACGGCTTTGCCGCGTACATGAGCTTGAACTCGTTGTCGTATGCGCGGTTCTGCGTGATGGTGGAGAACGGAACGCGGGCGTTCGGTTCGAGGCATTCCTCGCCCGTCGCCTTCACGACAAGCGACTTCGCGAATCCGTCTCCGTCGAGGACGAGCCTGAAGCGCGCATTTTCGACAACCACGTCCGCCGCCGCGTAGGCGAACGTCCCCGCAGCCAGCGCCGCGCACATGAACAACCGCATATTCATCATCACTCCTTTTTTCGGACGGGTGCAACAATACCATAGCGCCGCCGCGCGGTCAACGGCGAATTTGCGCGGATTCTTCGAGCCGGGAATCTGATATAATGGCGGACGTCGTTTGAGAAATCAAAATAGGCCATGAGCGGACAATTCAACGAAAACACGCGTGTGCAGGTGCCGGCGGCGATCCATCTTTGCCGTCTTGGGTACGCATATCTCGACGCAATCGGAGAAAAGGACTACGAACCGTCCACCAACATTCTCGTGGACGTTTTCCGCAAGTCGGTCTCGCGCCTCAATCCCGATTTGTCCGAAAGCGGCATCGACGCGCTTCTGTCCGCGCTTGTCCAGACGGCGAAGAACGACGACCTTGGACGCGAATTCTTCACGAAGGTAACGGCCACAAGCGGTGTGCGGATCATCGATTTCGACAATCCGGACAACAATACATGGCATTGTACCACGGAATTTACGTGCGAGAACCCCGATACGCACGACAGTTTCAGGCCGGACATCACCTGTTTCGTGAACGGTCTGCCGCTGGCGTTCATCGAGGTCAAGAAGCCAAACAACCACGAGGGCATGCTTGCCGAACGCGAGCGCATTGACAGGCGGTTTCGAAACAAGTCGTTCAGGCCATTTCTGAACGTCACGCAGTTGATGGTGTTCTCCAACAACCAAGAATACGACACGACGAACGTTGTCCCTGTCCAGGGGGCGTTTTATGCGACGATAGCCAAGGGGCACGCATTCTTCAACGTGTTCCGCGAGAAAAACCCGAACGTTCTGCGCGAATCCGGCTACAGCGACCTCATCGACGACGCCGTGCAGAAGACGATACTCAAGCATCGTAATTGCATCCCCATAAGGGAGGATCCGTCATACAGGACGAACAAGTCGCCATCGACCCCCACGAACCGGATACTCACTTCAATGCTGTCGCGCAGACGCTTTCTGTTTCTGCTGCGCTATGCGTTCGCCTATGTGGAGAAAACGGTTGAACTTGCCGACGGCACGAAGGTTGAGAGGCTTGAGAAACATATCATGCGGTATCAGCAGTTCTTCGCCACGCTCGCCCTTCGGCGAAAACTCTCCGAGGGCGTCAAGGGCGGCGTGATCTGGCACACGCAGGGCAGCGGCAAGACGGCGTTCGCCTACTACAACGTGAAGTGCCTGACAGACTACTATGCCGAACGCGGCACAGTCGCGAAGTTCTTCTTCATAGTGGACCGCATCGACCTCCTTGAGCAGTCCGCAGAGGAATTCGCCGCCCGCGGCCTCATGGTCCAGACCGTCCAGGGTCGAAATGACCTGATGAAAGCAATCAAGGACAGCCAGCACCTCTACAATTCGGAGGGACGGCCGGAAATCGTCGTCGTGAACATCCAGAAATTCAAGGAAGACCACACGCCGGTCGTGATCGTGGGCGGCTACAGTACACGACTTCAGCGGATATTCTTCATCGACGAGGCGCATCGCGGCTACAATCCCAAGGGGTCGTTCCTTGCCAATCTCCTTGAGGCCGACAGGGACGCAATCAAGATTGCCATGACCGGAACACCGCTTCTTTCCGACGAGCGGGCGTCATGGCGCGTGTTCGGCGACTACATCGACACCTACTACTACGACAAGTCGATTCGTGACGGCTATACCCTCAAGCTGATGCGCGAGGACATCGAGACCGAATATCGCGAACGCATCTCCAACATTCTCGCCACGCTTGCCAGCGATGTCGAGGTCAGGAAGTCCGACGTAAAAAAGGACAAAATCATCGAGCATCCGAACTATCTCAACGGACTGCTCGACTACGTCTTCGCCGACATGCGGAAGTTCCGGATACAGAAGGACTGTCCGCACGTGGCCGGCATGATTGTCTGCGAAACGAACCCGCAGGCCCGCGAACTGCATCGTCTGTTCGTAGCGCGCAACAGGCCGGAGAGCCTGTCGCCCGGCGTTAAGCCGTTCAAGTCCGTTCTCATACTCCATGACGAGGGCGACAAGGAAGAGCGCAAGGGTTCGATTGCGGAATTCAAGAAAGCGGAGTCGATAGACTTCCTCATCGTCAACAAAATGCTGTTGACGGGTTTTGACGCTCCGCGCCTTAAACGCCTCTACCTCTGCCGCAAACTCGACGGACACGACCTTCTTCAGGCATTGACCCGCGTCAACCGTCCGTACCGGGATTTCAGGTACGGTTACGTCGTCGACTTCGCCGACATCAAGGAGAATTTCGTCGAGACGAACAACCGCTATCTCAAGGAACTTCACGACGCAATCTACGGACGTGACGGCACGGAGAACTTCGAGGACGACGCCGACCCGGGCGTGCTGCTTGCGTCGAAGGAGGAGATAGAGGCGAAGCTTGAAGACCTCCGCGACACGCTCTTCATGTACGAAATCGACGACAGGGAGGTGTTCCGGAAGCAGATCGACGCAGTGGACGACAAATCGCACCTTCAGCGCCTCCGCCGCAGTCTAGAAGAGGCCAAGGCCCTCATCAACCAGGTTCGCAGCTTCGGCGACGAAGACCTGAAGGAGAGGGTGCGCAACCTCGCTCCGGACGCCGTGCCGCAGCTCCTGGCGGAGGTCAGCAACCGCATCGAACGCATGAACCTCCTTGAGGGGCTGGACTGTTCCGGTGATGTCGCGGGAATCATAAACGCGGCCCTCTCGCAGATGGAGTTCACGTTCCGGTGCAAGGGCAAGGAGAAACTGGAGTTTCTGTTCAACGATCTCAAGGAACGCTACCAGAACGTCCGCCATGAATTCGAACAGAATTTCGACCACGGCGAGGACAGGTACGTCAATCTGCTTTCCGAGTTCAAGTCCTTCTTCCGCGAGCGCGGCTTCGCGCCGCAGACCGTCGCAGAGGCGAAGGAGGCGATTGGGTACATGGACGGCGTGATGGTCAAGATACGCGAAATAAACCGCCTGAACGCAATGCTCAAGCGCAAGTACAACGATGACGAGAGGTTCGTCCGGATCCACAAACGCATTCGCGAGGAGAACGCCAAGCGTTCCATTCCGCCAGAAAGGCCGATCATCTCCATGCGCGAGGTCGAGGTCATGGAAAATCTCAACCGGGTAAAGGACATGATCGACGAGACGGTCTACTACAACGTCCACGTCCTTGGCAATCCGCCCGTCTTCAACCAGGGCGTTCTTCGGGCCGTCAGCTTGAAGCTGGACGAGATGGACATAAAGGCGTCGCTTGGCGACCGCAAGTTCATCCAGCGGCAGATCGCTGAGGAATACCTGAACGACTACGAACAGGTAGGTTGATATCGTCGCCGCCATACGCTACAATCACGCGAAAGGATTTTGAAAGATGTCAGATGGAATCATAGAACGGTCGACGAAGGAACTTATCGATTCGCTCAAGCAGTCGTGCGGCAGCTTCGGTCTCGGAAACGACGGCAACGAATACAAGATCATCGTGCAGGTGTTCCTGTACAAGTACTTCAACGACAAGTTCGGCTACGAGGCGAAGAAAGTCCCCGGCTACGGCGAACGCCTCAAGGCCAAGGAAAAATGGGCTCTACTCCGAATCTAGTGGAAATGGGAGAAGGGGTTGGGCGTGTCCAGCTGCAGTTTGCCGGCGACAAGATATATCATCGACACAAAGCCTTCGTACGTGCGGAATCCCCTGGCCTTGCGCTTTGCCGCCTGCACCATTGAGTTTATCCCCTCGCATATCGCGTTCGTCAGCCTGTCCGTGAAGTGGGCGAGGATGCCCGCCCTGTGGCGCATGAGCGTCGCGGCGGCCTCCTTCATCGGCTCAAGCCTGCACCGGCGCATCCACGAGTGCAGGGCGCCGAACGCCGTCTCCGCCTCGCCGACGCTCCCGGAGGCGTAGAAGCCGTCAAGGGCGGCGACGATCCTTGCCGCCCGCCCCGTCCTCGGATACGCCTTCGACAGCGTCCGGAGCGCCGCCAACTGCCCGTCGTCCAGCGTGTCGCGGCGCTTCATGAACAGCCGCCGCCCCCGGAAGAGCGCCTTCCCGTCCGCAGTCGTCCTCTGCTCCTCCCTGCGCACCTCGTCGAGGGCGTCGAGGACCACCTTCTTGACATGGTACTTGTCTATCACCCCAACCGCGTTCGGGAAGTTCGCGGATATGGCCGGCAGGAACGCCCTGGACATGTCGCTCGTGACGGAGCGCACGTTCCCGGCGTCACCGCCCCTCGCCTCCAGCTTCCTGCGGAACTCCGCGACGGCCTCGCCGTCACGTCCCGGCTGCACGTCGACCACCGACCTCGCCCATGCGTCGACGACGAGGGTGACGTAGTCGTGCCCTCGCCTGAAGGACGTCTCGTCGATGGCGAGGTGCGCGACCGACGCAAGCGACCTGGTCCCCTCCGCCCTCCCGACCCAGTGCGAGAGCATCGAGGCGAGCGACTTCTCGTCGCACCGGAGGACTTCGGAGACCCTCCTTCTCGGCATGTCCGCCATCAGAAGCATGGCGTAGCCCTCGAAGAGCAGCGTGAACCGCGAACGCGGACGCTCGAACGGCGCGTTCACCTGCCTGACGCCGCACTTCGGGCAGACGACCCGCGGCCGGCGACAGTGGACAAGCGTCGGGAAGAACATGCAGTCGCCGTGCCGCCAGACTCTCTCGCACGGCTCATGGCCGTAACGCGAACTCTTCGTGCCGCACTTCGGGCAGACGAATTCGGCGTCCTTGCGGACTCCGACGAAAACGTGCACTTCGCGCCTGCCCTCGTCGAACCGGGCGCCGTCCACGAACCAGGGATCCCTCAGGTCCAGTGGCCCGGCGATCATTCTTGCAAAGCTGTCTGTCATGCGCGTATTTTACCCCAACCCCTTCTCCCATTTCCACTAGATTCGGAGTAGAGCCCGAAAACATGAACATGGCGTTCGAGGGATGCACGAGCCTTAAGTCCGTGAAGTTTAAAGACGGCGTGACGGCAGTCGGATGGCGGGCGTTCTACGGCTGCAGCAACTTGGAGTCCGTCGAGTTCAACGACAAGATGACGTGGTTTGCCGCCTGCGCATTCGATGGCTGCAGCAGCCTGAAGTCGCTGACGATTCCATCGAGCCTGGAACTGCTCAGCGACGATGCGTTCAGGGGCTGCACCGGACTGACGTCCGTGGCGTTTCTCGCGGAGGACGTGGAGATCTTCGACAGGTATGGCTCGTACACGCCCTTTAGCGGATGCACCGGGATTAAGTCGGTGACGCTTTCGCAGTTTGCGGCGGCGAAATTCAGGAACCTGTTCAGCGCCAGCGCGAAGTCCGTCACGGACGTCAAGATCGTTGATGGCGCGACGAATGTCGCCGGGGGCGCTTTCAACGGCTGTACCGGCGGGTTCTCGCTCTGGAGCGCGACGGAGGACGGCGCGAAGCAGAAGGAGATCACCGGCTACAAGGCGTATGGCGTCCTCCTTCTCGCCCGCGATCCGTATGCGCCGCTTGACGAAGGCGTCATCGCGCCCGGCTTCGCGACGAAGAAGGTCAAGTCGACCTACCTCGACGAAAAGGGGAAGAAGAAGACAGTGACGTGGCCATTCTCCGCGCCGTTCAACGTGGTTGCGGAGTGAGCGGTTAAGTCGGCGGACGGTGGCGGTCGCGGAATCGGCGGCAGATGCAATGGACGGCGAATCGGCGGACGTTGCTGCGAATCCGGTAGGGCGCGACGTCCCGTCGCGCCGCCGGGGGTGGGGGGTGGCGGGGCGGGATGCCCCGCCCTACCGAACGACGAATCTGCGTACGGCGGCGGTCGCGGGGCGACCGCCCTACCGGACGCGGAATCGGCGGCAAATGCAGCGGATGGCGAATCGGCGGCCGATGTTGCGAATCCGGTAGGGCGCGATGCCCTCATCGCGCCGCTGCGGGTGGGGGGGGGGGGGGGGGGGGGGGGGGGGGGGGGGCGGTCGCGGGGCGACCGCCATGCCGAATGACGAAACAGACGCATTTTCGGTAGGTCGCTCCGTCTCGTCGCTCCGTTTCGTCGATGACGGCGGACGAGGACGTCCGCCCTCCCAGAACTTAACCACTTGACCCTTAACCACTTGATCCTTAAGCACTTAATCGCCGAACTCAATTGCCCAACTCGGTCGGATGTGCTAGAATCAATGGCAATGTCCTCAAGGAATAGACAGTTCGATTTCTGGTACGCTGTTCACAACACGAACATCGTCCACCATCCCTCGCGCGCGCTGGAGACGTTCGGCGCCACGCGCATAAGCTATCGCCATCTTGCGGAGCTGCCGGACTGCCCCGGCAAGGTCCGCATCCGCGAGGGTCTGCTTGAGGCCCGCAAGCCGGCGATCCTAATGCCGGACGCATATGCGGAGGAGGACACGGAGGGCTTCGGCGAGGAGGCGCGCAGATATCTTGAGTTCCTGAAGTCGCAGAGCCGGGACGTCCGAATCCTGCGCTACGGCTACCGTCTTGTGCAGGAGGCGTTCTCGGAGCAGATA
Organism: uncultured Lentisphaeraceae bacterium; assembly: GCA_964386385.1. Classification (GTDB taxonomy): domain Bacteria; phylum Verrucomicrobiota; class Kiritimatiellia; order RFP12; family UBA1067; genus RUG572. The sequence continues at coordinate 22,451 of CAYLRN010000014.1, forward strand.
GTCTCCGACTCCATGGACGCCGTGACCGCGCGCGCGGTGGAGGACGTGCGCCTGAGGCGCGACGACTTCTCCGCCGTGATACAGGGCGTGGACGAACCATGGGACGTGTCGCTGATCCACTTCTTCTGGCTTCACGTGAACGCCTCCGCCCCGGTGAACGTGCGCGAGTTCGAGGCGGCGCGCCGGAGAGAGGCGGACGAGGGCATGCCGCCGGACGTGCGCAGCGAGGTGGAGCGCGCGTTCGCCAGCGCGGAGGCGAACCCCGGCCTTCTCAAGGACCTCGGCGCGCTGCTGCGGAGGAAAGGCGTTTTCGACAGGTATCAGGACAGGTTCTTCAGTCTCGTGAGGCGAACGTAGAATGGACGCGAAAATAAACACAAGGGTCATCGCAGTTGCAAACCAGAAGGGCGGCGTGGGCAAGACGACCACGGTGGTGAATCTCGCCGCCGCGCTATCGAAGGCCCATCGCACCGTGCTGGTGATAGACCTGGACCCGCAGGCGAACGCCACGACGGGCCTCGGGCTTCAGCCGCAGGAGGGCGTGTCGCTCTATCCGTGCCTCATAGGCACGGCGCAGATCGCGGACATGATACAGCCCACGCCGTACGACAACCTGAACGTCATTCCGTCCGAGGTGAACCTGTCCGGCTCGGAAATCGACCTCGCCCAGCGGCCGGACCGCCTGGCCGTCGTCCGCAACGTCCTGCAGACGATTCGCGACGCGAACGTCTTCGACTACATTCTCCTGGACTGCCCGCCCTCGCTCGGCATCCTCATGACGTCCACGCTCGCCGCGGCGGACGGCATTCTCGTGCCGATGCAGGCCGAGTACTACGCGCTCGAGGGGCTGTCCACGATGACGAACCTGATTGAACGCCTCAAGGCCGGCGGCGCGAACCCCGCGCTGGAGCTCAACGGCATTCTCATGACGATGGTCGACATGCGCACCCGCCTGTCGGCCGACGTGATCGAGGAGGTCAAGGGCCATTTCGGCGGCAAGGTGTTCGAGAACATGATTCCAAGGAACGTGCGCACTTCGGAGGCGCCGAGCTTCGGCCAGCCCGTCGTGTTCTACGACCCTTCATGCCGCGGAGCGGAGGCCTATCGCGCGTTCGCCCGCGAATTCATGCGCCGGAATCCGACGCGCGGGGAGTCCGCGCGCCTGCCGGACGAAACGACCGAACCCGCCGAGGCAGTCGTCAGGGACGATGCGTCAGGGGCGGACGGCGGCGAAGCGGCGGCGGGAGACTGACGCCATGTAGAGAAGGGAGGCGGCTATGCTGTGCACCACAAGAAGGCTCTTTCTCGGCGGGGCGGCGGCGTTCGCCGCGACGGGCGGCGCGAGGGCAGCCGCCGCGGGCGTCAGGGCGGACGACGACTTCACGTGGGAGAAGCCCGACGGCACGGCCACCGATTCCGTGATGGCGCGGCGGATCTACCTCGACCTTTCCGGACGCATCCCCACGAAGGCCGAGGCCATCGCCTACTTCGCGTCCGACGACGAGCGCAAGCGCGAGCGCCTGGTGGAGGAGCGTCTGGCGTCGAAGGAGTTCGTCGACTACTGGACGATGCGCTTCTGCGACGTCCTTCGCGTAAAAAGCGAATTCCCGGTCAACCTATGGCCGAACGCGGTCTACGCCTACCATGCGCGGATCCGCTCCTTCGTCGAGCGCGACGAGCCGTGGGACGCCTTCGCGCGCGCGCTTCTCGCCGCGAGGGGCAGCAACTTCCGCGACGCCGAGGTGAACTTCTTCCGCGCCACGAGCAGACGCGACCCAGACGGCTGGGCGGAGGCGACGGCGCAGACGTTCCTGGGCATTCCGCCTGACCGTCTTCCCGCGTCGCTCCGCTCGGAGATTGCGGCGCATTTCGCGAACCTGAAGATCAAGGACACGCGGGAGTGGAAGGAGGAGGTCGTCTATTCCGACGGGCCGGACAGGCGCGCCGAGCTGTGCGACGAACTGTTCGTCCGCCGCCGCGACGAGGTGGAGTCCGCATTCCATTCGCTCGTCCGCTCCTGGGTCTTCGGCGGAGACGGCCGCGACGGCGTGCGCGACTGCGGCGGCGGGATGCGCCTCAGGGACGTCGTGCGCGGAATCGTGATGTCGGACGAATACGCGCGCGGCTCCGTCACTGGCGGCTTCCCGGCGCGGCGGCTGGACGCGGAGGTGCTTGACGACGTCCTCTGTGAACTGAGCGGAACGGGGCGCGACTACCAGTCGCCCGCGCCGGAGCCGTTCACGTTCCTGCCGCCGGACAGGCCGACCGTGTGCATCGAGGACGGCTCGATCTCAAGCGGATTCCTCACGCTCTTCGGACGTCCCGCGCGCGACACCGGCCTCCCGTCCGAACGAAGCCTCGATGTCACCGCGAAGCAGCGGCTCTACATGTACAACTCCGCGAAGCTGGACCGGCAGCTGTCGCGGATTGTCTCCGGCGGACGGCAGGTTCCCGGGCGGAAGCCGTACGTCTCCGGGATGCCCTTTCTCCAGCGCGTGGACGACCTCTACTGGCGCGTCCTCTCCCGCGCCCCGACGCAGCGCGAGCGCGATTGCGTCCTGGCGCTCATGCGCAGCCGCGAGAAGGGGCCGAGGAGCAAGTCGCGCTGGTGGGACACCCTGCGCGATCTGGCGTGGTGTCTCGTGAACACCGGCGAATTCCTTTTCCGCACGTGAACACGGAGGGATACGGACATGAAGCCTGCGAAAAGCGTAGTGGAAATCTGGCAGTGGGGCGGCCCATGCCACCTTGAGACGTTCGACCCCAAGCCCGACGCGTCGCGGGACTACAACGGCGGCCTCCACGCGATCGGCACGAACGTCTCCGGCGTCTCCATCCACGAGTGGTGGCCGGAGCTGGCGAAGTGCGCAGACCTCTATTCCGTCGTGCGCAGCATGACGCACGACCAGTTCGGGCACGAGAGCGCCACGTATCTGATGCAGACCGGCCGCCTCCCCGGCGGCGGCGAGGTCTATCCCGCGATCGGCGCCGTCCTCTCCCAGGCGCGGAAACGCGACTATTCGGGCGACCTTCCGCCGTATGTCATCCTCACTCGCGAGAAGGGACGCTTCAGCGAAGTCGGCTTCCTGGGCGACGAGGCGGCGCCGCTCGTCACTGGCGGCAATCCCAACGCTCCGCGCTTCACCGTGGACGGCGTCGTGCCGCCGGCGGGCGTGACGCCCGACGTGTCGGCGGCGCGCTTTGGGCTTCTTGCGGAGCTGGACGGCTGGGCGTCGTGCGCCGCAGGGGGCGCGAACGCCGCCGCCGTCTCCTCCTTCAGGTCCGCCGGCGACGAGGCGCGCCGGGTGTCGGAAGGCCGCGCCGCGCAGGTGTTCGACCTGGCGCGGGAGGGCGACGCGACGCGCGAACTGTACGGGCGCACGGAGGTCGGGCAGACGCTTCTGGCCGCCCGCCGACTGGTGGAATACGGCGTGCCCTACGTCACCGTCAACGTCCCCGGATGGGATTCGCACAAGCGGCACTTCGAGACGATGAAGCGGCGCAGTGGAGATCTCGACAAGGCTCTCGCCGCGTTTCTGCGGGACCTGAAGGCGAAGGGGCTGCTCGATTCCACGCTCGTCTGGATGTGCGGCGAGTTCGGACGCACTCCAAAGGTCGGATGGGAGGCGCCGTGGAACGGCGGGCGCGGACACCACGCCACCTGCTTCTCCGCGCTCGTCGCGGGCGGCGGGTTTCGCGGCGGATGCGTCGTGGGGGCGTCCGACGAGACCGGAAGCCGCGTCGCGTCGCGTCCTGTCGCGCCGCAGGATTTCCTTGGAAGCGTCTACGAGCTCGCCGGCGTCGACCCGGCGGGGAACGTTCCGAACGCGAAGGGGCGCAAGGTGGCGATTCTGCCGCCGCCGTCTGCGGAAGGGCGTCTCCGCGAAATATACGCATGAGCCGAATGCAAAGGAGGAATGGGATGAAAAGGCATGACGCAAGACGCGGGCTGTTGGCGCGTGCGCTGGCTCTATGGGTGGCCGTGGCTGTGTCCGCCGCCGCCGCGGCCGCGCCGAAGATAATCTTCGACACGGACATGGTGGAGGACTACGACGACGTCGGCGCGATGGCCTGTCTCCACGCGCTGGCGGACGAGGGGAAGTGCGAGATCCTGGCGATGGCGACCTGCACGCGGGACAACCAGTCCGTCGCCGCCGTCGAGATTCTAAACGCATTCTACGGACGCCCGGACATCCCCGTGGGCTGTGCGAAGGAAATCGGCGTCGTCGGCGTCCCAGGCGGCAATCCGGCGCGTCCCGGCCACCGGAAGTTCACGCGCCTCGCGGAGGCCTATCCGGAGTGGGTCGGGCACTTCAACTCGAACGACGCGCCGGACGCGAACGACGTCTACCGCAAGGCTCTCGCCTCGGCGCCGGACAAGAGCGTCGTCCTCTGCTCCGTCGGCTTCCTCACGAACGTCCGCCGTCTGCTGGAGACGAAGGGCGACGCGCATTCCCCGCTTGACGGCCGGGCGCTCGTCGCCAAGAAGGTTAAGGCCTGGTACGCGATGGCGTGCCGCCATCCGGACGGACGTGAGTACAACGCGATGCACGACGGACCGTCCACGAAGTTCGCCGTCGAGAACTGGCCCACGCCAATCTACTGGTCGGACTGGAACCTGGGGCGCGACGTCTATTCCGGCCGCCTCGTGGCGGAGACCGTCTATCCGTTCCGCAATCCGGTGAAGGACGTCTTCGTCTGGTCACTTCCGAGCCGCGAGAAGGTCCTCGCCGGGCAGGCGGAGGAGAGGGAGGTCGGCGGACGCTGCTCGTGGGACGAAATCACCGTCCTTGCGGCGGTCTTCGGCCCCACGCGCTTCTTCGAACTGGAGAACGGACGCTACAGGATCTGCGACGAACGCGGGACGTGCGCGTGGACGCCCGACACGAAATGCCCCGGCGGACGCCTCGTGCCTGCCGTCACGCGCCCGCGCCGCAACTACGCCAACCACAACGTCGGCGCGATTCTCAACGAACTCATTGCTCGGACGCCGAAGTGCCTTCGGACGGACGAGGGGATTTCCGCGTTCAGGCGCTGCGCGCTTGCGAAGACGGCGACGGGCGTCCAGATGAAGCGCGACGGCAAGACGCTCTGGAATCTGGAACTCGACACCCCGGAGGGGCGGCCGTTCTTCCATCCGCTCGCGCTGCCGTCCGGGCGGACGCTCACCGACCTGCGTCCGAAGGACCATGTCTGGCATCTCGGCTACTGGTTCTCGTGGAAGTTCATCAACGGCGTAAACTACTGGGAGCCGGCAGACGAAAGGCGCGCGGGATGCGAGCCGGCCGGCCGGACGCGCGTGACGAAGAAGTCGGTGGGCGTGAACGGACTAGACTGCGTGGTGAAGCTAGAACTCGACTACGGCCCGCGCGCGGAGCAAAGTCCCGTCCTGACTGAGCGGCGCACTATTACGGTCGATCCGCCCGACCCGAACGGCGGATACATCATAACCGTCCGCCACCACTTCACCGCGCAGGCGGACGTCACGCTTGACCGGACGCCGCCGCACGGCGACGTGGCGTCGGGCCGCTGGGGCGGGGGCTACGCCGGCGCCACGCTGCGCCTTGCGCCCGACGTCGCGAAGACCTTCCAAGTGCGCGGGTTCGCGGGCGGGACCACGCCCGCCGCCTGCACGGGCGCGGAGCGGACGTTCATGGACGTCTTCGACCCCGCGTCAGGCGAGGGCGCGACGTTCACGCAGCTGCGGGCGCCGGCGAACGGGGCGTTCTACGTCTGGCCCGACAGGCGGATGGTCAACCCGTCGCCGGTCTATGCGGCGCCGCTGACGCTGAAGAAGGGCGAGACGCTGGAACTGGCGTACAAACTGGCCGTCCATGCGGACAGGCGGGTGAAGGGCGTCCTTGACCGCAAGCCAGTTGAGAGGCTTGACCGCGGCCTCGTCGCGTCCGTGACGCCGCGCGGAACGTACGTCTCATGGCGAATGCTGGAGGGCGACGCGCCCGACACGGCGTTCGACCTCTGGCGGCGCGTGGACGGCGGCGCGGCGGAGAAGGTCAACGCGGCGCCGATCGTCCAGACGTCCGACTTCTTCCTGCCGGGCTTCACGAACGCGGCCGCGCAGTATTCCGTGGACGGGCGGAATTTTACGCCAGTGCGCAGCGTGTGCCGGCCGGACGCGCCATACGTCCGCATTCCGCTACTGGACACGAACGCGACCGTGTACGCCGCTGCGGTGGGCGACCTGAACGGTGACGGCGCGTACGACTACGTCGTCAAGACGCCGGCGGGCGGCACGGACCCGTGGGACCTCGTCTGGCGGCGGGCTAAGGACACCCACAAGCTCGAGGCCTACGATTCGTCCGGACGCTTCCTCTGGCGGCGGGACCTTGGATGGAACGTCGAAATGGGCATCTGGTATTCGCCTTTCGTAGTTGCCGACCTCGACGGCGACGGCAAGGCCGAGGTGATCGCGAAGACCGCTCCGCTAGAGCCCGACTTCCGCGACCCCGACGGCCGCGTGATGGACGGCCCCGAATTCCTCACCGTCCTCGACGGCGAGATCGGCGAGGTGCGCGCGCAGACGCCGTGGATTCCACGCGAGGCGCCGGACCCCGTGATGGACTACAATCATTTCAACTCCCGCAACCAGATCGCCATCGCCCATCTGGACGGAAAGACGCCCTGCGTGATCATGGAGCGCGGGACGTACGGAAAGATGTTGGTGGAGGCATACCGCTTCACCGGAAAGACGCTGGAGCGCGTGTGGCGCTTCGACAACGAGTTTCTGCCGAGACGCTTCAGGGGGCAGGGCGACCATGCCTGCCTGTGCGAGGACGTCGACGGCGACGGATGCGACGAGGTGCTGATCGGATCTCTCACCCTCGACCACGACGGGACGGTGCTGTGGTGCAGCGGGCGCGGCCATTCGGACGCCCACTACTACGGCGACATAGACCCGAAACGCCCCGGCATGGAACTGGCGTTCATCTACGAGACCGCCCAGCCGCATGGCGGCGGCCTCTTCATGGCCGACCCCGTGACGGGCGAGGAAATATGGAAACTCCCCACGCCCACGCGGCACGTCCACGGCAGCGGACTCTGCGCGGACGTCGACCCCGCCCATCCCGGACTGGAGTTCTACGGACAGGAAGTCGCCATGTCCGGCAACTCCAGGACGAACACCCATCCTAAATGCGACAACCGCTGGTTCTACACCGCCGCCGGCGAACTTCTCTGCGCCTACACGAACTGCACGTTCCTCTACGGCAACGGAGTGCGGAACGCATTCTGGGACGCCGACCTCCAGCGCGAGGTGTTCCGCGGCGCCCTGCGCGACCACGAGGGGCAGGGCGTGACGCCGCGTCTGCCGGGTCCCCTCCTGGTGGCTGACCTCTTCGGCGACTGGCGCGAGGAGTTCATCGCATGGAAGCCCGGCGAACTGCGGATATACACGACCGACATTCCGGCAATGGACCGCCGCGTATCGCTCATGCGCGATCCGGCATACCGCTCACGCATCATGATGGCGACGTCCGGCTACAACCAGCAGCCGATTCTCACCTACGTCCCGTCGGCGCGCGACCCGAACGTCTCGCTCCGCCTCCTGTGGATGGCGCGGACGCTGCGCCTTGACGTCACCGCGCCGCTGGACAGGCCTCTGAAGGGCGTTCTGGCGGTCGACGCGATGCCGCCCGGCTGGAGCGTCGACCTTGGCGAAGTGGCGATCGACCTGCCGCCGGGCGGACACTGGACGCGGACGCTGAAGATCAGGCGTCCGCCGAACCCCCGCGGCCGCTACGACTTCCGCGCCACGCTCCGCCGTGAAGGCCTGCCGCCGCTCGTCGTCAACCACCCCGCGTTTCTCTGAATCAAGTGGTTAAGTTGCCGAAGTGGGCAAGTTTTTCTCTGCGCACATGGTGGAACAAGACCGCACACAAATTTAATCACTTAACTCTTAAACACTCAATCTCATGGTAGGGCGCGACGTCCCGTCGCGCCGTTGCGCCGGCGGCGGCGCGTGAGGACACGCGCCCTCCAGGAAACGCCACGCCATGCGCCCATCGACCGCATGACCGCAGACGGCGGCGGGGCGGGACGCCCCGCCCTACCATCGCAAGCCGGTTTCTGCGGCAATCAGCCTCTGCCTAGGTATTCGCGCAGGCGATTGCGCCAGCATTTCCATCAGAGTTCTGCACCAACCACTTAACCGCCTGCCCACTTGCCCACTTGCAAACTTAACCACTTAATCTCCCTTTGCGCGTGGGTGGGACTTTGCGTATTCGTCCTTTAGGCGCTCGACGGAGACGTGCGTGTATATCTGCGTGGTGGCGAGGGAGGCGTGGCCAAGCATTTCCTGGACGCTGCGCAGGTCGGCGCCGGCGTCCAGCAGATGCGTGGCGAAGCTGTGGCGGAGCTTGTGCGGGGAGAGGTCGGTCGGAAGGTCGGCGGCGGCGAGCCATTTCTTCATGCGCCGTTCGACGTCGCGTGGGAGAAGGGGGAGGCCGTGTTCGCTCAGGAAGATCGCGGTGGAGGTGTCTCCGCCGTCGGCCCAGAGAAGGGACGCGGACGTCCTGGCACGGTTCAGGGCCGAAAGGGCGGGTCTGCCGAGAATGCATAGGCGCTGCTTGGAGCCCTTGCCCGTCACGACCACTCCGCCGCGGACGAAGTCTATGTCCTGCCACGAGAGCGAGACGATCTCGGAGATGCGGCAGCCGGTGGAATAGAGAACCTCGAACACGGCGGAGTCGCGGTGGCACGAATACTCGGTCATTGGCGGGACGGGCGCATCGCCGGCGCGAAGGCGCTTCAGTTCCGCCTCCGGGGATTCGATGAGACGGCGGATTTCCTCGACGGAGAGCGTCCGCGGCAGCGGCTGCGACAGCTTCGGCCCGTGCAGGGTGGAGAACGGATTGGCGGAAAGGGAGCCGTCGCGTCCGAGGAAGCGGTAGAACGCCCGGAGGGAGGCGAGTTTCCTGCGCGTCGTCGACGGGCGGGAGGAGTGCAGCGCGAACGCCGTCATGAAGGCGCGCGCGTCCTCGCAGGTCGCGCGCGCCCACTCGAACGGAGGCCGGGCCTCGACGCCCCAGCGGAACGCGGCGAACTGCGAAATGTCCTGAAGATATCCCAGGACGGTGAGTTCGGAGGCGTTCCTCTCGGCGAGCAGATACGCGCGGAAGCGCCGCACGGCCGCATCGCCGTCTGCGGCCGGGCAGGTGGGAAGGGCGTCTTCGGGCGCGTTCGTGTCCATGCTCATTCAGGCTTCTTGGCCGTCTTCCGCGGCCGGCCGCGCTTGCCGGGCGTGCGCTTCTTCTCCGCCCGCGCGGCGGCGCGCGCGTCCTTCTCCGCCTCCTTGGCGCGGTCGGCCTGCGGCAGGTTCTTGAGGCCGAGCTCCTCCGCCTTGGCGTCGAAGTCGGGGATCTGGTCCCTGTACGTCGCGCAGACGCGGCGCAGGGCCATCACCTGGCGCTGGGAGAGGGAAGTGCGGCGCGCGTACTGGTCGCGGAGCGAGGAGACGAACTCCTGGTCGTTGTACATCTTGCGTCCGCGGTGCACCGGCGGCTTCCACTCCTTCACGTTTTCGAGAAGGGCGAGAATGCCGGGGACGGCCGGGTCGACCGGGGCGACGGGGAAGCCGCCTGGGACGTAGGGGGCGAGCCTTGCGCGGACCTGGTCGGCGTCCTCAAGGGCGCCCGCGTTCTCGCCGACGGCGCGGGCGAGGATGGAGAACTGCTTGCCGGAAAGGAGGCGGCCGCGGTCGACCTGTTCGCGGAGGGAGTTGAGGAAGGGGTTCTTGGTGAGGCCGCCGATGCGGTCTATCGTCTGGAAGCACCACTTCACGAGTTCCTCGGACGGCGAGTTCTTGGCGCCGTCGAGGGCGGCCCCGTAGCCCAGCTTGACGAGCCTCTCTTCGCTGCCGGGAATCTGTTCGCGATATGCGATTGCGAGCTTCACTAGCGCCTGGAGCTGCTTGTCGGAAAGGGGCGTCTTGCCGGCCTCGAGCTGTTCGCGCACGGACGTCACGAACGCCTCGTCGGAATAGACGCGCTTGCCGATAGTCACCGGCGGCTTCCATTCTTTGACGGCGGAGAGGAGCGAGAACAGCTCCTCGAACCTCTCGCTCGGCGGCGGCGGCTCGTGCGCGTTCTCGATCCACGAGGTGAACTTGCGGTAGAAGTCGGAGAGCATTCCGTCGCCCTTGACGGAGCCCTCCTCCACCTTGTCGAGTTCGCCCTCCATTTCGGAGGTATAGCCGACGTTGAAAAGCGGCTCAAGTTTCGAGACGAGCCAGTCGTTGACGTCCATGCCGCGCTTCGTGGGGACGAGCTGGCGGGCTTCGCGCTTGGCGTAGTTGCGTCCGACAAGGACTTCGATAGTCTGGGCGTAGGTGGACGGACGGCCGACGCCGTTCTCCTCGAGCGTCTTGACGAGGGCCGCCTCGGAGTAGCGGGGCGGCGGCTTCGTCTCCTTGCGGTCGGAGAGCCAGCGCAAGACCGTCAGGTCGTCGCCCTCGGCGAGCGGCGGAAGGGTCTTGACCTCATCCCCATCGTCGTTCTCGTCCGTCTTCTTCACGAGGGACGTCTTCATCACGGAGAGGAATCCCTCGAAGACGACGGCGGTCGTGGATGCTGTGAAGAGGTATGAATGGCGGAGGGTGTCCTTGACCGCCTCCATGCCGACGGTCTTCTGCGCGAGCTGCGCGGAAGACATCTGGGAGGCGACGAAGCGACGCCAGATCAGGTCGTAGAGCTTCGCCGACGACGCATCGAGACCGTCGATGGAATCGGGACGTCGCGCGACGTCCGTCGGGCGGATCGCCTCGTGCGCCTCCTGCGCGCCGGCCTTGCTCTTGTAGAAGTTCGGGGTTTCGGGGACGAATTCGGCGCCGTAGTCGGCGGCGATCAGGTCCCGCGCCGCCTTCCGCGCGACTTCGGCGACGTTGACGCTGTCCGTACGCATGTAGGTGATCATTCCCTCTTCGTAGAGCCTCTGCGCGATTGACATCGTCTTGTGCGGGGAGAAGCCGCAGACGCTCGACGCGGCCTGCTGTAGCGTGGACGTTGTGAAAGGCGGATATGGGTGGCGCGTCTTCGGGACCGTCTTGACGGAGACGACCTTGAGTCCGGAGCCGTCGAGGTCGTTCACCATGATCGCGGCCTTCTCGGAGCTCTTGACGTCCGGCTTCTCGCCGTCGAAGCGCGAGAGCTTCGCGATGAACGCGGTGTCCTTTCCGCCCTTCGCCGCCTCGACTCCCATCACCCAGTAGGCGACGGGCTGGAAGGAGAGTATTTCGCGTTCGCGCTCGACGAGAAGGCGCAGTGCGACGGACTGCACGCGGCCGGCGGAAAGCGAATAGCCGTAGGATAGGTTGCGCCAGAGGAGGGGGGAGACCTTGAAGCCGACGAGACGGTCGAGAATGCGGCGCGACTGCTGCGCGTCTACGCGCTTCAGGTCGATCGCGCCAGGATGGGCGACTGCCTCCTGCACGGCGCTCTTCGTGATCTCGTTGTACGTCACGCGGTGGACGGGCTTGCCCGTCGTGACGTCGGAAAGCACTTCGCCGAGATGCCAGGCGATTGCCTCCCCCTCGCGGTCGGGGTCGGGCGCGAGGTATATCTCGTCCGCAGCCTTTGCGGCCTTGCGGAGGTCTTCGACGACCTTCTTCTTGTCGGGCGAGACCTCGTAGCTCGGTTGGAATCTCCAGTCGCCCTCGTTCACGGCATCTGGGACGATCTTTATGGACAGCCCCTTGCGCGGCAGGTCGCGGATATGCCCGACGGAGGACTTCACCACGAAGTCCTCTCCGAGATACTTGCCTATCGTCTTCGCCTTCGCCGGCGATTCCACTATCAGAAGTTTCTTGCTCATACTAGTCACCTTGAAATTGCGGACATTAATTTACGATAAACGAGAGAGAAATACAATAGGCAATTGTGGTATAATTTGCGGCGTGAAAGGAACATGGACATGAAGAGGCTCATGCATAATCTGCTGTGCACGATTTCGCGGCGCTACCGCCTGGCGCACTGCCGGCACGTCGACGAACTGCCGCCGCACATAAGCCGCCGCCTCCGCGAGGAGTGCCGCGAAATCGATCCGCACGTCGCGCATTCCGGCGCCGAGATGTGGCAGATGCTGGAAGAGGAGTGGCGCAGGGAAGACGAGGAGAGCAAAGTCTCCACCAGTCGCAGGTTTGGCAAGGCGGCCGTTTTCGCATGAGCAGAAACGTTGTCTGGACTTCGCCGGCGCGAAAGGGGCTGAAGCGTTTTCGCCACAACCCCGTCATACAGGTTGAAATCTCCGCGGTGGTCGACCTTCTCGCGGCGGACGTGCCGTTGCCGGCGAAGTACTGCGACCATGCGCTGCACAACAACTGGGAAGGGTGTCGCGACTGCCATGTCAGGCCCGACGTGGTTCTGACATACAAGAAGACGGCCGACGGACTTGTCCTGATGCTTCTCCGCGTCGGCAGTCATTCGGAGGTGTTCTGAAGATGGAAGGGGAATGGACAGATGCGGCGGACGTCGTTCGCCAGAGCAGGCGCTTCGACCTCATATTCCGCATTGAACTGGCCGACGCCTGGATGCACGGCGATGCGAAGTCTGTCCGCGAGGCGGAAGAGGCGTATCTTGAGATGGTGCGCGCGCGGAACGGCTTCTATGAACGCGAACCGTTGCGAATGTCGCCGGAGGCGTTCATTGGCGATTTCCGGCGCACTTTCGATTCCATTAGAGCGTACGGGTTCGATGCCGCGAAAGGCTCGATTCCGCTGGATATGTCGGGCGAACTCGTCAACGGAGCGCACAGGCTTGCCGTCTGCGCAGCCATTGGATGCCAGTGCCATGTGTTCAGGTCGCCGAAATGGCGTTCCACAAACGGAAGTGTTGAAGGCGTCTTTCGCAGGGGGAACGTCCATCCCGCCGTGGCGGACTGGGGAATACGCCGCTATCTGGCGAGGTTTCCGGACGGGCGGCTGGCTGTCGCATGGGGAACGGCAGAAGAACACCCCGTCGCGCCATTCCCCGACTGGCGCACATGGGCGAAGCAGAACGGGACATGGAATCCAGTACAGTATCTTCGCATCGCGAGATATCGGCTGCTCTCACTTTTAAGACCGCCGGGACGTACGCGCGAAAAGGCGATTTCGCACGCTCGGGAAATCGTCTGCCGGATGACGTGTTATCGGAAACTGGCGGACTATTGGGAAGGACACTCGACATGAATCCCGAAATCCATTTGTTTGTTCTCTGGCAAAACGCGCGCCAGACGGAAGAGCGCATACTCGCGGACATGCGGAAGAACTTCGACGTGCTGGCGACTGTCGATTCTTCATGGCCTTCCGCCGTCAGCGCGGAGCAGGGCTTTCGCCGGTTCTACGGCACGTTCCTCCAGGACGCCGCCGGGAAGGTGCGCCGCGTCGGAAGCGGAGGCTTTCTCGTCGTGGTGGTGCGCGACAACGCGCCCATCTACGAATGCGTTGAGACCGCGCGCGGAATCGAGCGCGTGGACGTCAACGTTTTCCACAAGAAGTACGAATATCGCTCATGGGTTGGCGGACAGCACCGTGTGCACGGCACGAATTCTCCCGAAGAGGCGCGTCGCGACGTGATGCTGCTGACGGGCATTCCCCTCGCGGAATGGATTTCAGGCACGGCAGTGGGCAGACCGCAGACCGTTCTGCCGGGACAGAGTGGATGGGCAGGGCTGGAAGACATGTTCAATTTCCTGAACGAGACGATTCCGTATGTCGTCCTCCGAAACGGCGACGCCCTGCCGTCCGGATTCGACCCGCTGCATGACGACATCGACCTGCTCGTGTCCGACGCCAAGGACTGCATCGGTCTTCTTGGCGCTCGCAAGATCGGCGGCGGCGGTTCGCTTTATGCCGTGCAAGTCGGCGGACATAGCGTCAAACTTGACATCCGTTCCGTCGGAGACGGATACTACGATATGTCATGGGCGCGCGACATGCTCGCCACACGCCGTCCGAATTGCGGCGGAGTCCAGATTCTCTCTCCGCGCAATCTGCATTACGCTCTTCTGTACCATGTCCTCTACCACAAGCATTCGGTGGCGTCCGACTATCCGGCAAAGATCGCCGCCTCCGCAAATGCGATGGGCATGGAGAAATGCGAACCCGACGAATGGATTGTCCTGCTCGATGCGTTCATGCGCGAAAGGGGATATCGCTTTACAACGCCACACGACAAGACCGTCCACGTGAATTCCGCCATCGGCAAATGGCGC
>CAYLRN010000014.1:36755-72345 GCA_964386385.1 uncultured Lentisphaeraceae bacterium
CGCCATCGGCAAATGGCGCGACGAGGCTTCGGAGGTCGCCGCCATCTTCGGCTTGACGGACGTGCATCCTGTCCGTCCGCTCGAACGCGCATTTCGCGCACAAGGACTGACCGACCTCGTCCTTGAGGGCGTGAGCGACGGCGCAATGCAGCGAATCGCGTATGGCCGTTTGATTCCGGCGTTTGGAGAAGGCGAATTCCGCTCTGCCACCGCATTCCGCTCTGCCGCGCCAAATGTGTCGGTCGAACACGTCACATGGCATGTCGGACGACGCGGCGGATATGTCGTCACTGCGGCGACGCCGGGCGAATCGCTTGCATCGCGCCTTGCGTACGGCGCGGCGGTTTCCGATTCGGAAGCGGACCGCTGGGCGGCAGACGCGATTGAAATCGCAAGGGGGCTGGAAGCGGCCGGCGTCGTCCATCGTGACATTCGTCCGGAAAACATATGGATTGCGCCCGATGGGCTAAAACTGGACGGATTTCGTTTTGCGCTCATCCGCAAGGCGTACAGGAAGGAAGTGACGGCGCTTCGGAAAAGGCCGCTTGAACTTCTGGCGAAGATCGGCGGCGAGTTCGTATCGACGCCAGGATGCTGGAACGATTGCGCGTCGCTGGCGAAAACGCTGGAACTCCTTCCGCAGACAGATGCCGTTCGCGCCGCCATTGGCGTTCTTCGCTCAAAAGCCGCCGAACGCAATGCGGGCCTTTGCGTGAAACTTCCTCTGCGCATTCGCATTCGCCTGTTCATAACTTGGCTTGCATATGCCGTGCAGGACGTCTTCCGCCCTCATTCACGCACGGCTGAAAAGCATCGCGTCAAAAAGAGCTTTGCATATACGGCGGCATTCAGGCGCTAGGGAGGGCGTGTGTTCCCCACGCGCCGTGAAAGCCCGTTCAATGGCCTTCGGCATTCGCCTGCGATTGCAATGAACCGGATTTTCCGGACAATCCGGGTATTCCGGTGTTTGTTTCAATAGGGGCGTACTCCTGCGCGCCCGAACCCATGCGTCGGCGGACGCGCAGGAGCGCGTCCCTCCCATGCGGCGCGACGGGACGTCGCGCCCTACCGATGAAACGGCATGGCGGTAGGGCGGGGCGTCCCGCCCCGCCGCTGCGTACGGCAATGCGGCTCATGGCGCGTGGCAAGGCGTTTCCGGGAGGGCGCGTGTTCCCACGCGCCGTGAAAGCCCGTTCAATGGCCTTCGGCATTCGCCTGCGATTGCAATGAACCGGATTTTCCGGACAATCCGGGTATTCCGGTGTTTGTTTCAATAGGGGCGTACTCCTGCGCGCCCGAACCCATGCGTCGGCGGACGCGCAGGAGCGCGTCCCTCCCATGCGGCGCGACGGGACGTCGCGCCCTACCGATGAAACGGCATGGCGGTAGGGCGGGGCGTCCCGCCCCGCCGCTGCGTACGGCAATGCGGCTCATGGCGCGTGGCAAGGCGTTTCCAGAGGACGTCGCGCCCTGCCGGCGACATTCATGTGCCACACAACCACCTAACCACTTAGCCGCTTAACCACTTGACCCACTTAATTACTTAACTACTTCAAACACCGCCGCCTCGTTCGGCTCGAGCGTGACCGCGTCGGCGGTGACGTCGCCGCGCCAGACGCGGCCGAGTTTTCCGTCTATCCTGATCGGGCATTTCTGCGCGCGCGGCTCGAAGTTGATTCCGACGACGACCGTGGAGCCGTCCGGCGCGGGATGCTCCGTGAACGCGACGTAGGGGTTCTCGCCCTTTGCGACCTTGGTCTTCACGCCCGCGACCTTCGCCGCCTCGCGGAAGAACTTGTAGAAGGGCGTCACGTACGTGCCGGTGAAGCAGTCCGTCCGGTTGATGGCGGCCGAATCGATCGGCGAGTTGACGACCATCACGACGCCCTTGCCGTACTTGAACTTCGTGAAGACCGGCTCGCCGTCCTTCGCGCGGGCGAGGACTTCGCATTCGCGGGCGATGAGCTTCGTCGTGAAGCTGTCGTAGCAGGACATCTCGCTGCCGCCGAACGAGAACTTGCGGTCGATGGGCGCGCGGGCGCCGTAGTCCACCTCGATGCCCGTCTGTTCACGGAAGTGCGTGAAGCGCGAATTGCCGCCGAGGACGACCAGCACCGCGGCGCCCTCCTTCGCCTTGCCGAAGAACTTCCTCTGTGCGGGATAGGAGTAGCCCATGTCGGAGCCGACGGACGAGACGATGTAGAGGTCCGACTCCGGCAGCTCCTGATTCTCCGCGCCGGCGAACGACGGGTCGATTCCGGCCTGTCGGGCGAGGAGGTAGCAGCCGAAGCCGTTCTGCCAGCCGGCGATCTTCTCCGGCACGACGATTACGGCGTTCGGCCTGCGCGCCGGCAGCTTTTTGAACGGCAGCGTGGCGCGGAAGTCCTGGAACTTCTTCATTTCAAGCATGATCGGCTTGGGCGAGTAGTCCTGGCGCAGAAGCCCCAGTTCGCGTTCGCAGGCCGTGAGCGAGTAGGGCGGGAAGTCGAGGACCTCCTGGTCGGAGTTGCACCACCAGAGACAGCCCTTGAGGTCGTTCGCCCATGCGCTGAACATTGTGGTTCGCATTCCGGCCGCGGTCCGCGCGTCGCTTGCGTACTCCGTGCCGAGGTTGCCGACTTCCTCGACGAAGCAGGGTCTGCCGCCGAGGTCGCGGTAGAGGAGCGATTCGGCCGTCGGATGGAGCGCGACGCGCATCGTGTTGAACGCCTCCTTTCCGCAGCCCGGCACGTAGAGCGCGTAGGGATGCGTGCAGAGGACGTCGGAGAGTTCGCCGTTCAGGCGGATCGGCGTGTTGGCCGTCTCGCACGTGGAGAGCCCGTGCATTCCGGAGACGACGGGGCGGGTGGGGTCCTTCAGGCGGATGGCGGATCCGATGTGCTCCATCCAGTTGTAGAACATCGCCTGGTCGTTGGCGCCCATGCAGTTGCATTCGTTGCCGTAGTCCCAGGCGGCGATGGCCGGGTGGTCCTTGAGGCTGTCCACGAAGTAGCGCACGAAGCGCGTCTGCCACATGACGGCGAGCGGGTCGGAGAGGACGTTCTTCTCCTCGAAGACGGCGGGTACGAACTGACGGCCGCTCATCCAGCCGGTGACGATTCCGACGATGAGCTTGATGTCGTTCTTCTGCGCGACGTCGCAGAAGAAGCGGAAGCGGCGCATCATCTCCTCGTCCACGCCCGCGTAGTTCTGGAGCGGCCTGTTGTTCTGGAGGAACGAGCGGTAGTTGCCGCCCGCGTGGCAGTCGCCGGTCAGCGGCTGGAAGTCCGGCCAGAGCGGGAAGACGCGCAGCACTTTCGTGCCGTACTTCGCGAGCTCTGCGAGTTCGCGCTCGACGACGTCAGGCCGCCACTGGCTCCACATGTACATTCCGGCGTTCTTCGCCCAGTAGTTGCATCCCACGAAGAACTCTCCCTCCGTGAAGATGTCCCGCGTCGCGTAGTCCGCCGCGGGCTTCGCCCACGCGCTCGCCGCCGCCAGCGCGCATCCAAGAACAAGTGCTGTCTTTTTCATGTCTTGAAGTCCTTTGTCTCCAGGTGTCTTTCGATTCGTTTGCCTCTGGTGGTTTCCCGCGCGCGCCTAGAACGGCATCTGGCAGGCCATCAGCGTCGCCTTGTGGACGGCGACGTCGTGGTCGTAGAGGTCCGGGTTGGGAATTTCACCGCGCACGATCTGCGCGAGCTCGTGCAGCTGCTCGGCGTAGCGGTCCTTCTGGACGCCGAAGTCTATCGTGTGCGTTCCCTTCTTGTAGCCGGGCACGTCCTGCTCCACGCTGAATCGCATGGTGAGGTTCTTTCCGTCGAAGCGTTCTATCGGGCAGAGGTCGATGCAGCCCTTCGTGCCGTCGATGCGCAGGCGGCGCTGTCCGCCGGGCGCCTTGCTGCAGGAGCGTATCAGGGCCATGCCCTTCTCCCAGGAGAGGAGGCTGGCCGTGTTGGAGAGAGTGCCGGGCGTCGTGCTGGCGGGGGAGGTCTGGAGGACGCTCTGCGCCTGTAGCGGGACCTTGTCGCCGAACATGGGGAGGATGAAGTCCACGAGGTGGCAGCCTAGGTTGTAGAGGACGCCGCCCTTGAAGGACTTGATGTACGGCTCGTACTGCTTGCTGCCGTAGTTGTGGTTCATGTCCGCCTCGACGAAGTTCACGTCGCCGATCCACTTCTCGGCCACGGCCTTCTGGCAGAACTTCACCGCGGGGTTGACTCGGAACATGTAGCCGATCTGGAGCGGGACGCCGCGCCGGCGGCAGGTCTCGACGACCTTGACGAAGGGGGCGAGGGTCTGCCCGCACGGCTTGTCCAAATGCATCGCAAGGCCGCGGTCCGCGCACGCCTGGGCGATGGGAATCAGGTCGTCGTTCGTGACCTCCACGAAGACGCACTGGATCGACTTGTCGGAGAGAACCTGCTCCGGCGTCAGGCGCGGGACGCCGTCGTACATCTTGTAGCTGCGGGCCTCGCGCGCCGTCTTCGACGCCCGGTCGTCCACGACGCCGACGAGCTCGAAGTCGTCCGGCAGCTTCCTGAGCGACTGGAACTTGCCGTCGGCGTGCTCGTGGCACAGCCCCCACTGGACGACGCGCACCTTCTTCGCGCCGCGGAACGGCGCCCACTTCGCCTCCGCCGGCCTCGCCGACGCGCAGCCGGCCGCCGCGAACGCGCCGGCCATTCCAAGAAAACCTCTTCTGTTCATAGACATCTCCTGTCCTTTTCGATATGGTCAATTGTGAAGACGATTATGAAGACGATATCAACTAACCCGCATTCCGTCAAGACGAATCGGACTTTCGGGGATTTCGGAAAGTTGTAGTATCTGGTGGCGCAGTTTCCGACAAGGGGAAGGAATGCCGATCCACGAAGAAAAGACGCTACTTCATCTTCGGCTCCTGGTCGTCGACCTGCCCGAAGCCGCGAGGGCCGTAGACGCCGTTGCCGGAGCCGATGAACGCGGTGTGCGACTTCTCGTCAACCCAGCCCGGCTTGCCGCCGGCCTTGTACGGCTGCGTGAACGACTCGACGTGTCCGTCGAGAAACGCCATGTTGCAGTGGCGATTGCGTCCGCGCCCGTGGCGGAACGCCTGCGTGCCGCCCTTGCGGAGGCTCGATGCCGAGTTGTCGTACCACTTGTCCTGGAACGGCGCGCGCATGAACTTGTTCGGCCCGCCGGAGTAGCCGCCGTCGCCGAAGACGACGACACGGTCCGGAAACCGGACGCGGTCGAACGCCGTCGGATAATGCCGCTTTCCCCTGTCGCCCTCGACGTAGCCGAGGTAGCAGACGTTGTAGTTGTAGCCGGTCATGCGGTTGCCGTCCCAGTTGTCGCTTTCCGTCCGGCACTTCGGGCAGCACACGACCGACTCCGTCTGCGCTCCGCCGAACATCTCGCCGCATCGCCACCCGGCGCCGACGCCCTTCTTGCGCGTAAAATCCCAGCAGAACGTCGCGAACTCCGCCCAGTTCGTCGCGCCGTGCAGACGCGGGTCCTCGCGCGGATAGAGCCGGCGAAGGCCGTCGTTCCCCCAGTAGGCGCTGTCGTGGAGATATGGGCTGACCATGCCCCATGGAAACCAGCCCTCGTTCCGCGCGTAGTCGTGGCAGAGGAGCGCGAGCTGGCGGAGGTTGGACTTGCATCGGGCACTGATGGCCGCCTCCCGAGCGTCGGTCAGCGCGGGGAGGGCGAACACCGACGCCGCGCCGATCAGTCCGACGACAAGGAGGAGCTCCAGAAGGTTGAAGCCTCGTCTGTCCATGCGCGCTACTCGACGTCCAGGGCGAACTTGAAGAACTTCGCGCCGTCGCCGGCGGAGACCTTGAACGTAGTCGTCCAGACACCGTCGTCGCCCTGCACGGACGATTCCAGCGCCGGCATTTCCGTAGTCCACTTCTGCGACAGGCGTTCCGTCTTCTTCACGATGACGCCGCAGTCCGCCGCAAGCGGCGCGTTCGACTTCAGCGTGAGGACGTGCGCGTTCTCGCCGGGCGTGAACGAGTCGACGCGGAAGTCGAGGCCGTCCGACGGCGCGGACGGAGCCAGCCCCAAAATGTAGTTGGCCGCGTTCGCTCGTCCGTTCGCCGCGACGGCCTCAGGGCCGGACACCGCCGGGTCCCACGCCGTCGCCCAGTCAGGGTAGTGCCGCTCCGCCCAGAGCTCGTAGGCGGAGACGGGCGCGACGTCCGCCACCGCGTCCACCTCCGGCTCCGTGTAGCCGCTGTCGCCCTCGCCATTGTCCTCCACGTAGACGCCGGAGATGCGCACGTAGCGGATCCACTTGCGCCCCTGCGCGTCTGTGGCGAGAGGCAGCGCGGAGATGTCGTAGCCCATGCCGCCGGCGGAGCCGTTGTAGCGACGGCAGACCTGCGCGAGGGTCAGGCCGGCGAGGTCGGCGAAGCCGATGGACGGGTCGACTGGCCTTGTCGCCGACGCGGCGCTTCCCCACCAGGCATTGCCGGCGTAGAGGTTCGGGTCGGCGTTCTCCGGGTCGTACAGGTAGCCGAGCGTCGGCGCAAAGCCGTCCGCCGTCCTCCACGCATCGTCCGTGTGCCAGTTCTTTCCGTCCTGCGACACCTCCACCTTCGCCGCCTCCGGCCAGCCCTCGCCGTTCAGGCGGACGGACACGGGGTCCGTCGCCGGAGTGTAGTACGAACTGCCGTCCCACGTTGCGCCCGCGTTGCCGAAGACGATGAAGTCGAGTCCGAACGGATTGGCGGGGTCGTCCACGACGTCGTGGTCGAACTCGATTGTGACGTAGCCGGGGCCGTCTTCCTCGCCCGGCGTCAAATCGTCGCATCCGTCGCTTGAGAGGGAGAAGACCTCGCCCTCCTGCCAGGCGGGATTGGCGGGGCTTATGGGCCCGCCCCATTCCCCGGGCGTGAACATCGTCGGATGCCCAAGGACGCTTTCGGCGTCGGCGTACCAGGCGTTCTCCGCCGCCGTCGCGGACGCGACGACTCTCCAGCCGTAAGGCGATTCCGCGGGTTCGGGGTTCTGCATCACGGCGGGCGACTCCGTCCAGTTCTCGTCGTATTCGGGGCAGCCGTAGGAGAAGACGAACCAGTCGCCGTTCTGCGGCGTGACCGCGTTCGCGGCGACCGGGCTGGACGTCTGGGCGTCCGATGGGAACGACTGTCCGTTGAACGGGCCGTAGAACACCCACCAGGCGGAGTAGTGGACGGAATCTTCGCGGAGGACGAGCGCGTCCGGGTCGGACGAGCCGCCGTTCGCGACGTTCCATGCGGGATGGCAGTCGTTCACGTCGTAGCCGAAGAAATGGAAGTCGACGTAGCCGGAAGTCATGCCCTGGACTTCCACCTTGAGGCGCGGGTCTTCGCGTCCGACGCGCACGACGACCTCCGCGAGGTTCGTGCAGACGCCGTTCCAGCGGTAGCCCCAGGCGAGCGACCTGCCGTAGCCTGCCGACCAGTCGACGACGATGGCGCAGCGGTTCGTGCCCTCGCCGATCCAGTAGTGTATGCCGTCGAACGACAACGTCGACGGCTGCGCGGCCGCCCATGCGGCGGCACACGACGAAACGACGGCGGCGGAGACCGCCGTCCTGATGCATTCTGCTCTCATTTGCCTTCTGCCCTTCTCCCCTGGCGCGGGGGATTGTGACGGCGAGGCGGAGCGTCTTCCGGCTTATGGCTTGAAAAACCTCCAGTCCGCCCTTCGCAGGCCACCCGGCCCACTGGATCGCGGACTGTCGTATCCAATCACGGCTGCGCGACAGCGCCCGGCTTTCACGGGACTTCCGTTTTCCGCTTCGCGAAAAAACGGGCGGAAGGATATCAAATCCCTTCCGCCCGGTCAACCGGCGCGGCAATGAAAACTGCGTCGAGGTGGCGAGTGCTGAATAAACATATGCGTCTCCGCCGCACACGATTACGCGCTTCGGTCGCGCAGGAGCGCGCCCCTCCCTGGTAGGGCGGGGCGTCCCGCCCCGCCGTCCCCCCATTCCCTGCGCTCGGACGTGCCGCCGCCGCCGCCGCATTCGTGGAGTTGATCCCGGCGGCGACAGCGGCGAGGCGAAAGCGACAGGTCTTCTATCGGTAGAGGTTGACGGCCTCCTCCTCGCGGAAGCGGCGGTTGGCGATTCGCCAGGATTCGACCATCGCGTCGAGGTCGTATGAAGGTGCGCCCTCGCAGGCGAGGCGGACGTCCATGCAGCCCATGAGCCTGTCCATCCACTCCGGGCGCGAATCCGCCTTGAACTCCTGCGGGTGGCGGCGCATGAGGGCGGCGCAGAGGTACGTCCCGGCGGATACCGGCCGGAAGCCCTCCGCGTCCTCGACCGAGAGCAGAAGGCCTTCAAGTTCCTGTCCCGAATACTTTCCGCCGGCGGGCCGGTATCTGAACGGACGCGCGCCCACGCCGCACTTTCCGATGTCGGAGGCGACTTCGTCCAGCAGTCCGGCCGCGTCGAGCCAGGGGGCGCCGACGACGCGAAAGGCGAGGGCGCCGTTTCTGTCGCAGTCAAGCGCGGGGTAGGCCTCCGTGAAGACCGTCGCGGGGTAGAGGGCGGCGCAGTCGATGCTGCGGATGGCGGGGGACGGCGGGGTGAAGTTCATCCACGGAGACGCGTCGGAATGCGACCAGCCGCGCATTCTGACCGTAGTCAGGTCCACGGCGAGACGTCTTTCGCGAACGACGTAGGCGGCGAGCTCGCATTGCGTCATTCCATGGCAGAGGGGGACGTCGATCGGGGCGACGAGCGATTCGTATTCGGGCTGCCGCCTGGGACCGTCCACGATTCCGCCGAGGGGGATGGGACGGTCGAAGACGGTGACGGGCTTCTTCATGGAGGAGGAGAGGGCGAGCAGACAGTCCAGCGTGCCGAGGTACGTGTAGCAGCGAACGCCTATGTCGGGGAGGTCCACGACCATGCGCCCATGCGCCGGAATCAGGTCTGTGCGCTGCTTCATGACGCTGCAGTAGAGGGAGCGCACTGGAAGGTCCAGCGCGGGATGCCGCTGGAGCTCCGGCACCTTCTCGCCGGGGCCGTATGTGCCGAACCAGCCGTGCTCGGGCGAATAGAGGCAGTCAAGGCGGTCCTTGAAGCTCCGCGCCAGGATCTCGGCGGTGGGGGTCGCCTGAGAGGAGAGAAGCCCGAACGGCGCGGGGGCGTCCGCTTCCAGGTGGGCGACGAGGGCGTCGTAGTCGGGGGTCATGTCCGCGCCCTTTCGAGCCTCACGCGGAGGGAGCCGACCATGGCGGCGGTGTTGACGATCGACGGGTCGGCGGGCGGGTCGGCGGAGACGAGCTCGTCGGACGCCGCGGCGTGGAGCCAGACGGCGGAGCAGGCCGCCATGAAGGCGTCGTCCAGGCCGGCCTTCGCCAGACGCGCCCAGCGGGCGGCGAGGACGCCGGAGAGGAGGTCGCCCATTCCGCCGACGGCCATGAACGGGTTTCCGGCCTCGCACTCGAAGACGTCCGCCCTGTCGGGCGAGCCGACGAGGGTGCGGGGACCTTTGAGGACGACGACGGCGCGATAGCGTTCGACGAGCGCGCGCAGGGCGGCGGGTCGGTCCGACTGCACGGCCTCGGGGGTGCAGAGGAGGAGGCGCGCGGCCTCGCCGGCGTGGGGGGTGAGGACGATGCGCTGTCCGACGGTGGCGGACAGGCTGCCGGGGCGCTTCGCGTACCAGCTGGCGAGGATCGTCAGCGCGTCGGCGTCCAGGACGAACCGGCTGGCGATTCCGGAGAGGATGCGCGAGACGAGCATTTCGGCGTTCTGCGTGGCACCCAGGCCCATTCCGACGGCGGTGACGTCCGCGCGCGGCGGAACGCACGCCGGCGTGAGCTTGGTGAAGGTGGCCTCCGGGACGAGCGGGCCGGTCGCCAGGCGCGAGGCGTCGGGGACGACCAGCTGGACGAGGCCGGCGCCGCCGGCCCTGGCGCCCAGCGCGGCTATGACGGGCGCGTTCACGTAGTGCGCAGACCCGCCGACGACCGTGACGGTCCCGGCGGAGTACTTGTGCAGTTCAGGCGGACGCGCGGGAAAGGCGGCCGCCAGTTGGGAGGGAAGATTCATACGCGCTGATTCTAGCACGTTTCGGCCCGCGACGTCCAGCGCGGGAAATCGCCGAAAGCGGCGTTTCCTGTCTGCGCGGCGGGGGCTTGACGGGGGAGAAAAAAAAAATGGCATAATAGCCGCGCAGACGACGGTTTTTGCGACGAGGCGCAGGGCCTCCGCGACCGCCGGCAGTTTACAACGCGGAGAGTGACATGGCACATTGCATTGGACGGAGAGTTCGCGCACTGGCGTTCGCAGTCGCGGGCGCGGCGCTGGCGGGCATGGCGCGCGACCTTGTGTGGCTTGGCCAGAAGGACAGCGTCGACTGGGACCTCGTCACGCCCAACTGGTGCGTGAAGGGCGACGAGACGAAGACGCGCGTCTGCTTCGAGTCGGGCGACAACGTCTTCTTCCTCGAAGACGAATGGGAGACGAACAGGGTGCGGCTCATTCGGACGGACCTGACCGGGTGGGCCAAGGAGTTCGACATCGGGACGGTCGTCGTCAGCAACGACGTGCAGTCGTTCTCGTGGTCGTGCAACGGCTACGGCTACGTCGGCGCGCTCTGCTTCCAGCCGGTCTCAATCGACAAGTACGGCGCCGGCGACTTCGACGTCAACTACGGCTTCGAGTGGAACTGCGACTTCACGGTGCATGGCGGACGCTTTGTCTCCGGCTACAACTCCACCCACACGACCGACAACCGCAACCCCGCAGGCTCGATGATCGTCAACCGCACGGTGACGTTCCTCTCGAACACCACGTGGTACGCCTCCTCCAGCGGCTACGGATTCGGCGGGGCCGGCAATGTCGGCCGGGAGGACGGCAGGGGCAACGTCCACGTCGTCTTCTCCAACGCGACGGTCGACGCCTCCGGCACCCAGAACCGCTACGTCAACTTCCCGAAGACGACTTTCTGGAACGCGACGCCGGCGTTCGGATCGAAGGACGACGACAGCTGTTCGCTGCTCTTCTCCGGCGACCTAGCAATCGGCGGAACGCAGCCGACGACGTTCGCCTCGCGCTCGATGACGTTCGGAAAGAAGTCGCTGACGCCGATCACGATCGACGTCGCCGACGCGACTGGCGACGACGCGGCGGACTTCATCGTCTCCGGCCGGGTCGGCAATACGACGGTCGTCGCCAATCCGAAGACGTATTCCGGCGACGGACGCTTCATCAAGTCCGGCGCGGGGACGATGGAGCTGGCGAACGGCGACAACACCTTCACCGGGAACGTCGTCGTCGCAGAGGGGACGCTGCTGGTGACTTCGGGAACGGACATCAGGAACAGCGGCCGCAAGGGCCCGCTCGGCCCGATCGACGGCTGCGGCAAGACCGTCACCGTCAGGGACGGCGCGACGCTGCAGATGGGCGTCTTCACCAAGAACGACAACTTCCCGATCTCCAACCCCAACGCGCCGGCGAGCTACGCGATATCGGTCGAGAAGGGCGGGCGTCTCCGGCTGGCCGACGGCTCTCACCTGTTCGGAGAGCTTGCGCTCGGCGGCGGCGAACTGACCTATGGAAACGGCGCGCCGCAGACGTGGATCGAGTACGCGCTCATGACGGTCGGCAAGAAGATGTCGTTTTCCGGGACGACGCCCTACGACCTCGACGTGCGCGGGACGCACAACGTGATGTACCTCGGATTCACGGGCGAGAGCGTCCGCGACGACGCGCCGATCTCGTCCGGCAAGCCGCACCTCACGAACCTATGGAGCGTGGTCGAGTTCGAGGTGGCGGACATTACGGGCGACGACGGCGTGGACGCCGCGATCGGCCTTCCGATGCGCGACCTCGTGAACGTCTGCTACCCGACGTACGGCTACAACCCCAACGGCTACACGTACGCGCCGTGGAAGTGGGCGCGTTTCCGCGACGGCGTCAGGAAGACCGGCGCGGGGACGCTGCGGCTCTACGGCGAGAACGGCTACACGCATGTCACGGAGGTGGCGGAGGGGACGCTTGTCGTCGATGGCTCGATTGCGTCCTCCAGCGGCGTGACGGTCGGCTCCGGCGCGTTCATCGGCGGCACCGGCGCCGTCAGCGCCGTCTCCATCGCGGCGGGCGGCGGGTTTTCTGTCGCGGCGGACAAGGCGCGGACGGACGTCCTGACGATTCCGTCGCTGACGTGCGCCGGCGTCGTCGTCGTGAGGCCGACCGGCGTGACGGCGGAGACCGCGGCGCAGTTCAGACAGGGAATCTGCCGGTTGCAGGACAGGCCTGCCGTCGTGGACTTTTCCGGCTGGAAGGTGGACTGCCTCCATGCCAAGCCCATCGCATTCCGCTTCGGCTACGACCCCGCCACCGGCGTCGTGGACGTCCGCTACGCGCCGCCCGGCCTGACGCTCGTGATTCGGTGAGCCGGCGGCAGGCCCGCGGAGCGCCGCGCCGCGCTTGACCGTCCGGCCTCGCTTTTGGTATTCTTCACGCAGACGTTCCCGACAACGTTGCAGATTCATTTGAACGAAAAAGGAGAAAACGAAATGCAGAGCAGTCTTCCATTCGTCAGCCGTCGCTGCTTCGTCGCCAGTCTTGGCGCGGCGTCGCTCGTCGGCTATGGCATCGACCTCGCGCCGAAGTCCGATTTCAAGGGCCAGGTCAAGGGGCGCCGCCTCAAGCTCGCCGCCGTCGGATGCGGCGGCATGGGCGGCGCGGCGACGTCGAGCCTGATCGCGGCCGGCTGCGATCTCGTGGCGGTCTGCGACGTCAACCCCGGCGCGTTCGACCAGTGGGAGAAGAAGTACCCCGGCATTCCGAAGTTCACGGACTACCGCGACATGCTCAAGACGATGGGCGACAAGTTCGAGGTCGTCCAGGTCGGAACGCCCGACCACACGCACGCCTACATCTCCATCGACTGCATGAACGCCGGCAAGCACGTCTACGTGCAGAAGCCGCTCGCGCGCACGGTCGAGGAATGCGAGCTCATGCTCAAGACGTCGATCAGGACTGGCCGCGTCGTTCAGATGGGCAACCAGGGACATCCGGGCGTGTGGCGCTACAAGACGATGCGCGACGCCGCCGTCTGGGGCGACGTGAAGGAAATCTACAGCTGGTCGGACCGTCCCGTGTGGCCGCAGGGCATGAAGGCGTATCCCGCGCCGTCGCCCCTGCCCGCCAACTACGCGCCGAACGCCTGGGACTGCTGGTGCGGGCCCAGTGCTGACCACGGCTTCTCCACCGCCTACCACACCTTCCGCTGGCGCGGCTGGTGGGACTACGGCTGCGGCGCGATCGGCGACATGGCCGTGCACAACGCCGACCCGGCGTTCTGGGCGCTTGAGCTCGGACTTCCGGTCTCCGTCAAGGCCGACACCTATGGCGAGGGTCCCGTGACGATCGCGTATCCGAAGAAGTCGCGCATCGAGATGACGTTCGCGCCGAACAAGTGGATTCCGAACGGCATCAAGCTCACCTGGCTCGACGGACACCTCCTGCCCGACATGGACAAGGTGCCCGGCCTGCGCGACTTCGCGAAGAAGGTCGCCGTCCGGCGCGAGGAGAAGAAGGCCGCCGACGCGAAGAAGGCCGGCAAGCCCTACACGGCGCCGACCGCGCCGCTCGCCCCCGTCGTACCCTCCAACGGCGTGATAATCATAGGCTCGAAGGCGACGACGTTCGGCGATTCCCACGCCAGCCGTCCGTGCTGCCTCGCCGGCGACAAGACGGCGACAGACAGGGCGATCGCCTCCGGCGACAAGCTGGCCGGCTACAACCACTACCGCGAATTCGTCGAGGCCTGCCTTGAGGGCAATCCGGCGAAGTGCGGCTCGCGCCTGGGCTACGCGGCCCCGCTCACGGAGGCGCTGCTCATCGGCTGCATCGCGCTCCGCTTCCCGGGCGAAGAGCTCAAGTTCGACCCGAAGGCGATGAAGTTCACGAACAAGCCGGAGGCGAACGAATTCCTTAAGGCGCCGAAGCGCAACGACTGGGACTTCGCGAAGCTCTGCCGCTGCTGCTGCTAGCGCATTGCGCCGCGGTGCATGGCGGACGCGCCGTGCGGAAAACGGGGACGGTCATGAGGCCGTCCCCGTTTTCCGTTCGGCGCGCGCATTCGTTCAATGCGCGTACACGATGTCGGCGGGCGGCTCCGCGAAGAACTCCATGCGTCTGCCCGTGACGGGATGGGGGAGGGCCAGCGCGAGGGCGTGGAGGAGGGTACGGCGCGGGCGGGCGGCGAGACGGCGGTCGAGCTTTGGGTCGCCGTAGAGGGAGTCTCCGGCGATCGGGTGTCCGATGTGCGCGGCGTGGACGCGGATCTGGTGCGTTCGCCCGGTTTCGATCTTGAACTCCACGAGGGAGATCGGCCCCTGTCGTCCGAGCGTCCTCCAGCGCGTGACGGCCGGCCTTGCGTCCGTGCCGTCCACGGCCATGCGTTTGGCGTCCCATGGCTTCCGCCCGATCGGCGCGTCGACGACGCCCGTTTTCGGATGCGGCGTTCCGTGGAGGACGGCAAGGTACGTCTTTTTCACCTCCACATGGCGCTCGAACATGGAGCGCAGGGCGAAGTAGGCGCGTTCGGTCTTCGCGGCGACGATGACGCCGCTCGTCTCCTGGTCGAGCCGGTGGACTATGCCTGGGCGCGATTGGCTGCCGACGCCGGCGATCTTCGGGCAGTGGCATAGAAGGGCGTTGACGAGCGTGCCGGATTCATGCCCGGGGGCGGGATGGACGACCATTCCAGCCGGCTTGTCTACGGCTATGACGTCCGCGTCCTCGAAAACGATTTCCAGCGCGATGCGCTCCGCCCGCGGGGTGTCCGTTGAATTGTCCTTGAAGCGGTTGTCCATATTCTCCTCTGCCTTTGCGCCGCTAGGTTATCAAATAAGGTGGCCGACGTGAACGGAAAATCCATGGGAAACCATGGGGCAAAAACGGGTGAATTCCAACCCAAACCGGATTTGCCATTCAGCGGTCCTTTCAATCGCGGCGGCGGACGCGTGGGAGCGCGTCCCTCCCATGTTGACAATCCATCTGGCAGGGCGGGGCGTCCCGCCCCGCCCTGCCGCCGTCCATGCGGTTGAGGCATCACATGACCGGGCGTTTTCGGTAGGGCGGGGCGTCCCGCCCCGCCGCCGTGGACGAAACGTCGCGCCCTACCTGACATGGCTGTCCAGCCGCCTTTTCACGCGCATCGGCGCGACGGGACGTCGCGCCCTACCGGAAAACGCCAACCACTTGCGCACCCACGCAACTTAATCACTTAATCTTAATGCGGAGGTTGCGGAACTCGACCTTCATCGGCGGACCCTGGTGGAGCTGGAGCGCTATGTGTCCTTTGGACGGCAGAAACTCCTCGCGCGGGTCGACGACCGACGTCGTGCGAACGCCGTTTATCCACACCGCGATCTTGCGTCCCTTGACGAGCACGCGGATGGCGTTCCAGTCCTTCGGCTTGTAGAGCTTGCGCAGTTCGGCGCCGTTTGCGAAGCGCGTGACGGACTTCTTTCCGTCCGCCGCGATCGCGACGTCCGCGCCGCGCTCGCCGATAAGATGCTGTCGGGGATGGTAGAGGAAACCCACGAAGTCTCCGCCGCCGTTCATGTCCGCCTGGTAGCCGTTGTCGCCGATGAACTGCGGACGGCACCTGACCTGGATGCCGGAGTTCGCGCCGCGCGAAAGGCGGAATTCGGCGCGGAGGTCGAAGTCGGTCAGGCTTTCGGCAGTGTAGATGAGATGGTGGTTCGGACGGCACGGATGCTCCGCCGTCGATTCGCCCGTGATGACGCCGTCCTTCACGGTGAAGTAGACGTCCTCCTGCGTCCATCCGGCGAGGTTCCTGCCGTTGAAGATCGGACGGAACAGCCGCTCCTTCGGGTCGGGGATGCGTCCGCGCCTCCCAAGCGTGTCGACGATCTTCTGCAGCGCGGCGCGGAAGTCTCCGCTTGCCGCTGCGTATGCGTCCAGAAGCGTCGCGGCGAACTCGTCCGGAAGGACGCATCCCGCCAGCTCCACTTCCCGGTTCTCCGGCGTGACGACGGACGTCTCCGGGCCGTCGCCGACGCGGTACGTGAGGCGCAGTTCCTTGTGGACGCCCGGCGCCGGGTCGAACGGGAAGCCGCCGCGCCCTGCGAGGCGGTTGCCTGACATTATCGACCGCGATCCCGCGGCGACGAGTTCGCGCATCATGTCCGCCACGTCCTTCCACGGCCGCTTTATCGCCTTGCCGCCGGCGTCGCATACGGCGTTCGTCCCAAAATAGCCGTATTCCGCCTTGACGATTTCCACCGTCACGTCGTCGGCGACCATTTCGCGCGAGCAGATGCGGATGATCGCGCCCACGAGGCGGTCTTCCTTTGGAGCGCCCTTGAGGACGTCCAGCAGGAACGGCAGATGCGTCTTCGCGTCGCACAGCGTGGCGTATGACTTGTAGACTTCCGAGCGCAGCGAGGAGTGCGGCGTTTTGGCGGCCAGTTCTGCGAATTTCGGCAGGAGGCGCACGGCGCGGCGGTCGCCGAGAACGCCGACGGCGAGGCGCGCCCGCGCGACGTCCTTTCCGAAGGCGAGGGCGCAGAGGCTGTCCTCGACCGCCTTGTTCGGGAAGCCGACGAGCCGGCGGCGGGCGAGCGTCGCCTCGAAGCCCCTGCCGAGCGCCTGCTCGACGATGGCGGGGACGACGGAGAGGTCGCCCTTCTGCAGGGGAGTCTGCGGCGGGAACGCGGTCAGCACGGCCGCGGCGCCGTCGTAGCCGGGCGCGACGGGCGTTGCGCGGATGCGGAGCGAGGCATCGACGGCGGCCTTGCGCTTCCCCGAAACGCGGCCGCCGGCGTCGGAAAGGGCTTTTTCTGCTTCAGCGCCGGGGATGTTCTGGAGGGCGTAGCGGGCGGCGTGGAAGAGCGGCGCGTCGGTCTGGTCGGCGAGCAGCGCGGCGAGCGCCGGCACGGCCGCGGCCGTGCCCACGTGGGCGAGTTCCTGGCAGGCCGTGACGCGGTCGTTCAAGTCCGGGCCGGCCACGGCGGCCAGCAGTTCCTTTTCCGTCATCTGGAACGCGGGCTCCTTCATCTGCGCCGCACAGAGCGAGGCGACGAGAAGGGCGACCGCGAATGCGAATGTCTTTTTCATGGGATGTTTCCGTTCTGTGGATGTCTGGTCATGGCGAGGCGGAAGGGCGTCAGATGACGTTCCAGCCTTCGCGCTGCGCGCGGGAGAGCATGCGGTCGGCCTCCGGGTCGTTCACGAACCGTTCGCGCACGGGGTCCCACGTCATGTCGCGCCCAAGCCACTGGGCTATGTTCGCGCAGTGGACGCTCGTCATCGAGCGGTGCATCATCACAGGGTTCGCGATCGTCTTCGCGCGCGTCCTGACGGAGTTGAGGAACTGTCGCAGATGGTTCTGTCCGGTGTAGCCGGTGCGGACGCAGTAGTCCGCGAGGATCTTCTGGTAGTCCGCGATCAGCGACGGATGCGATACCTCCGGCAGCGAATAGCCGTCCGCGCACGACACCCATCCCTCCGAGCCGACGTACCTGACGCCGCACGTGCCGCGCCAGCCGCGCTGGACGGCCACCATCTCAACGCCATTCGCGAAGCGCATCGCCATTCCGTCCGGGACGGGATTGTGCATGCACGGGTAGAAGACCGGCGACGAGTTCTCCATCCCCAGCGCGTCGTGGCACTGCGCGAACGTGTGCGAACCCCATTCGCCGATCATCGACGTGTAGAAGTCGAAGTGCGCGTGCCAGCCGCCGTGGATGTAGTTGGAGTGGTACGGACGCCACGGACACGGCCCCAGCCAGGCGTCCCAGTCGAGGACGTCGCGGGACGGTTCCGGCTCCGGCGCAAGCCACTTGCGGCTGAGGAACACGTTCCCGCCGGGCGCGAGATGCGCGTAGACCTTCTTCACCTCTCCGAGGCGGCCGAGGCGCAGGAGCTCGTTGCAGACGACGAAGTTCGGCTCGCTCAGGCGCTGCATCCCGGCCTGGTAGACGCGGCCGAACTGCCGCGCCGTCGCCACGACCGCCTGCCCTTCGCGGACCGTCATCGAAGAGGGCTTCTCCACGTAGACGTCCTTGCCCGCGCGCATCGCCGTTATGGCGGCGGAACCGTGCCAGCGGTCGGACGTCGCGATCAGCACGGCGTCGATGTCCTTCCGCGCCAGCATCTCCTTCATGTCAATGTACTGCGCACAGTCCTTGTTGCCGTAATGCGCGTCCGTGATTTCCTTGATCGCGTCGCGGCGGTCCTTCCGCACGTCGCAGATGGCGACGAACTGGACGTCCTTTTCCGGCAGCACCCAGCTGCGCAGGTCGCCCGTGCCGCGGCCGCCGAGGCCGATTGCGCCCATCACGATCCTGTTCGACGGCGCAACCGCGCCGTTCAGCCCCAGCGCCGACGCGGGCGCGATCATCGGCAGAACCGCGGCCCCGCCCAGACGTCCCAGAAAACCGCGGCGCGAAACACGAATCTCTTTCATCAATGCATCCTCCTTCGAGTTTTCACATGACGTAATTATAGCAGAAGCGCGGGACGTCTGCACGAGGCGTCCCGCCATCGGGCGGCTCACCGCGCCGCCGACGCGTCGCGCGCATCGCCTCTGGGCATGGCGCGGACCTTGTAGTGGCGGTTTTCGGGGACGGGAAGTGGCTTCGAGGCGAAGGCGTGTCCGAGCGCGGCGGAGAGGACCGCGGGCGCAAGTTCCCGCTTCGGATTGGCGCCGCCGAAGCGCCAGAGCGAGCCCCAGCCGCCGAGCCGGTGCCGGCCGAACCAGACGCGCCCGTCGCCGTCGACAATCCACGGCTCCACCGGCGCGTCGGCGGAGTCCACGAGTCCGCGGTTCACGGCGGAGGACGTCCGCGCGATTCGCGCGGACAGTTCGGCGTCCAGAAAGCCCTTCGCGTCCGCCGCCACGTGCAGTGGCACGGGCAGTTCGTCGATGTCGTCCATCCGCGCGGAAAAGCCCACCGAGCGCATTCCGCCCCAGCCGACGGCCTCGCCGCCGCGCGAGCCGTCCGCCTTGCGCCAGAACGCGCCGAAGAAGGGGGCTCCGCCGACTTCCGCCCAGTTCCCGCCGCGGGCCACGTACCGGCGCACGGCGGCAAGACGCGCCTGCCACTTGCCCTGTCCGTCCGCCGGGAAGCGCTCGCCGTAGGGATTGACGATCGCGAAGAACTCCCCGCCGGCGAGCGCCGCGTCAAGGGACGCCGAATCAGAAAGGCGCACGACGCGAATGCCGTGCTTCGCCACCCATTCGGCGCTTTCCAGCGCCCGCGTCCAATCGCCGGGCGCGCAGGGCGTCCAGCTGGGCGCGAAGCCGGGTCCGAAGTCTATGACGCCGATCGCGCGCGGCGCTTCGGGACGGGCGCAGGGCGGCGTCGTGCGCTCCGTTTCCGTTGGACGGACGGGCGCGAACGCCGGGTCTTCCGCGTAGACCCACCGCCCGGCGTCCGTCTCGACGAACGGCCTCTCGCCCTCCAGGTGGGCGGACTTCAGCCCCGGCCCTTCGATCCACCAGCCGTAGGCGGCAAGGCGCCGCCCCGCGACCGCGCGCGGCACGTCGCCGAGGTTCACGGCGGCGGAGACGTCGCCCCACTGCGCCGTGACGACGCCGTCGTCCTCCTCCGACATCGGATCGAAGCTCTTCCTTGCGAAGAGCGGCGAGCGGTCGTGGTCGAAGCGGACGAGCGGCCGGCCTGCGATGCGGGAGACGACGCGCGACTGCATCACGTGCAGCCAGTCGTACCAGAGGCGGCGCGGCGCGTTCGCCTCGAAGTCCTTCGCCGGCCCCGAAAGCGAGAGGTTGTAGCCGAGGGCGAGCATCCACGCCAGCACGCGCTCGTTTGTCACGAACGCGCCGAGGTCGTGCATGTAGAAGAGCGTCTTGTCGTGGAAGAGGCGCGCGCCGACGGGCTCGATCCGCCAGCAGTCGGGGGCGATCTCGTCCTTGAAGAGCGTCCGCCACGGCGGCCTGCCGTCCGTCGGGACAATCCGCCAGGAGCAGCCGCACAGCGCAGACTGGAGGTTCGCGCAGTGGTCCCAGCCGTCCTCCGTGCCGAGCGGCACGATGCGGGAGTCCTCTTCGTTCATGGAGAGCATTCCCTCGAAGTATGCCATCGGCGAGGGCGAGGAGGGGTTGAAGTCCCAGCGCCACGTGCGGGCGCCGCACTGGTCCTGGAAGAGGAGGTCCACGGGCGCGTCCTGCGTGAACTCGCGCACGGTCTTGCGGTTGGCCCTCTGGACGGCGGGATGCCAGAACGTGGTCGTCCAGCCGTCGTTTTTGGAATAGATCTCGTAGTACGGCCGGCCGTCGAGGCCGATTGCAAGCGGCGCCTCGCCTGCGGCGGCGAACGACGGCCCTCGGGGATGGTCGCACCACCAGGTCGGGTTTGTGTAGGGCGAGACGAGATGCCCCTTCGCACGCGCCGCACGGTAGAGGTCCTGCATTTCCGCCATCGTCCCGTACCAGACGTTCGGCGGAAGGTGGTCCGGGTATTCCTTGTCGAAACCGCCCTTCAGATAGCACGATGGATGGTAGAGCGTCGGCGCGGGAAGGTCGTCCAGCAGCGCCTTCGCCTCGTTCGCCCTTGCGTGGAGGTGGAGAAGCGGCGCGTGCGTGAACTTTTCAAGCGCGGACGGGTCTCGGAACTTTGCCGCGAGCGGCGTCGTGAAGCCGTTCGCGGCCGCGTAGTCGCCAATCGCCGCGTCGAGCGAGCCGCCTATGCGAATCCTGACGGCGGGCGTCTTGGCCGTTTCCCCTGGCTTTGCGTATGCCGCGAACGCATGGAAGTGCCATCCGCCTTTCCCGTCGCCGCCGACGCCCGTCTCGCCGGGGATGAACGGCGCCGGATTGCGCCACGGCTCGTGCGGCGGACGCGGCTGGACGCCGTAGAGCGCGACGCTTCCGCCGGCGGTTGTCGCCAGCCGCGCGAAGTCCGCGAAAAGCGGCGGATACGGAACGGTCATGGAATGATACCGGCCGCCGGCGAGGGCGTGGTAGAACGGATATCCGCCGGCCTCAAGCCAGTTGCCGCCGGCCTGCACGTAGGCGCGAAGGCGGTCGAGGCAGGCGAGATAGTTCTCGGGGCTGTCGACGGGGAACGATTCGCCGTATGGATTGAGGATGAAGAGGAAGTCGGAGGACGCCATTGCGCGATGGAGGGCGGGAATCGTGCGCAGTTCCTCGAACGCGCAGCCGGGCGGCAGCGCGACGCGAAGCGTCCGCCGCCAGTCCTCGACCGTGGCGCGGACGAATCCGCCCACCTTCGGGCCGCTTGCGAGGTCGATGAGCGCCACCCTCCGGCGCGACGGCGCCCGCTCCGCGAGGCGCGGAAGGAGGTAGCGGACGGAAAACGTTTCCGCCGGCGGCGCGGGCGTCCAGAACGACGAGCCGTCCGCCACGCCGAAGCGCCAGAGCGCGCCCGTTCCGCCGAAGCGATTGGCGGAGAGGTACGGCCCAAGCGGGGAGTCGATCAGCACGACGTCCGACTGTCCTTTGTCCGGCGGACGTATGACGGGCCGCTTCCACTGCCCGATTCGCGCGGCGACGTTCGGCGAGAACCACTTCCGTCCCTCGTCCGTGACCAGCAGCGGCACGGGCTCGGAATCCATCGGCTGCATCTTGAGCCCGCGTCCGTAGAGATGCGCGTAGCCGCGTCCGCCTTTTTGCGTTGCCTTCCAGTTTCGAGGGGAATCGGGCGAGGCGGGGAGGAAGTACTTCGAGTTGAACGCCAGTCCCAGGCACGAATTGCCGCGGCCGGGATAGACGAACTCCGCGACTTCGGCGGCCGGGAAGCGCAGACGCGCCGGGAAGTCGAGCATCAGCGATTCGCCGGCCTTCGGCGTCACCTCCGCCCGCAGGTCCGCCGATGCGCCATCCGCAGACGGAACGGCGACGACCGTGACGTCGGCCCTGGGCGAACGCCATTCAAGCCGCGTCTCCGCGCCCGCGCAGTCCATGCGGAACGCGCCGCCGGGGATGGCGTTCGTCGTAAAATCGGCGGCGGAGAGAAACGAGCCGTCGCGGAAGCGGATGCGCCAGAGCCCGTGCTCGCCGCTCGCCCAGAGCCGCCGCCCGTCCTGCCGGACTTCCATGTCGCCCGTCCGGACGTCGAAGGACACGCCGTCCGCGCCGGCGCAGACAAGCGCCCACGCGAACGCGCAGCCCATGCCCAGGGCGCGTCCCGCCCGCCATGCAATTCCAGCCATTGCCCTCATGCCAAAGTCTCCAGGTTAAGGTTTCGTTTCCGGCAGTTCTGCGAAGGCAGATGCGCCGCAGTCGCCGCATTGCGATATCCGCCATTCTACCATTCCGCCGCGCTTCGCGTCAACCCGGAAGGCTGTAGTGGGAATCTTGAATTTCCGCCCTCAGGCGAGCCAAAACGCGCAGATAGCGCGGATGATGTGCGCGAATCGTCCGAAATTGCCATTCGGCGCTTGACAAGAAAAAAAAAACGCTATTATGAAGTCCTGTCTTCGGAGGAGTGCGCCTTGTCGCCGTTCCGCCGCGGACGACGTCATGTTTTTGGGAAACCATGCAGCTGAAAGGGCGCGAAAGATGGAAGTGAGTTTTACGTGCAGGAAATGCGGTGCATCGTTGTATCTGCCGGAGAATCTGTGCAAAAACGGGTTCAGATTCAGATGCGAGGCGTGCCTGAAACGCTACATGTACGACAATGGGAAAGTTCTTGATGTCGGCCCTGAACTGGACGAGTCGCCTTCGCGTGTGGAACGGTCGAACGCGAAAGCGCAGAACGGAAGCTCCATGGACAGGTCATGCGGGAATGGGGCGAAAGAAGATGCAATCGGCAGGGGAACGCCGTTTCGGACCGGGGCAAATGCGAAAGACTCCATTCCGCCAAGTGCAAATGGAGTTCCCCAGCATGGCCAGCGGGATTGTGGATGCAGATCGCCCCAATGGGTCGTCGCTTTAATCCTCTGTGCGCTGTCGGGAATGTTGGGCGGACACCTCTTTTATGCGAAGAGAGTGCGGGAAGGAATTGGTCGTCTTCGTCTCGTATTTTGGCCCATTGTAGGGGTAGAGATTGTCCGCTATTTTAAAGTAAAGGAGGGCGTTTCTTCGACTGTAATGAGGATTGCCTATGAGTGTCTTTTACCAGTTTGTGTGGCCATTCTGTGTTACATTCTGTTTGTGGTGCAAGTCTTCCTTTTTCCAATATGGCTTATGTGCTTCCTTATCTCCGTTATTCGTACATGTTCGGAACTTTTGGCAATATGTTGTGGCACGTTCGAGACGAGCGATGGGCGAGAACTGGAATAGCGGCGGCTTTAGCAACGTGGTTCATGAATTTCTGTGTTGAATGTGTGGAATCGGCCTCTTGTGCGGGGGCGCAGACGCGCCCCCTGCAAAACCCTGTGCGCCGCCGCCGGCGGAGGGATTGCCAATGCCATCCGCCGTGCCGGCAATGTCTGCACCGCCGGCGAGGGCATTCTGGGGAAGGTTTTTGCACGTCGCGGCGTCTGCCGCGACAGCCAGCCAGTACGCCTTGCGCAGCGCCTTCGCGAGCTGGCTCACCAGTACGCCCAGCGCCATGCGGTCTGGCGTGGCGCGAATCTTGAACATGAGGTGCAGATGGTCGGGCATGATGGCGAAGGGCGAAATCCTCTCGCAGCAGCGCCACTTCTCGTGGAACTCCCCGATGGCCTCCGTGAATGCGCGGGTCACCGCGTTTTCGATTACAATCCCCCTTTGGACCGATTTCGGAAAACGCAGCAAGCCCCTTGCGGCGCTTCAGCGTCATCATGTGGCAAGCCACATAACCACCGCATTCATATAAATGCGGTGGTTGTTCATCCTTCTATGAAGCGGCGGGAAACCTCAAGCGCCCGGGCGATGGACTTGTCCATGTCGTAGTACTTGTACTCGCCCAGGCGGCCGCCGACGACGAGGTTGGGGATGGTTTCCGCCTTGGCGCGGTAGGCGGACAGAAGTTCGCGCGATGCGGGCGTGTCGATCGCGTAGTACGGCTCTGCGCCGTGCGTCCAGGCAGAGGGGTGTTCGCGGCATATGAGCGTAGCCGGCGCCGCCATCGCGGCGGCGTTTTCCGGATGGTAGTGCTTGAACTCGTGGATGCGCGTGAAGGGGACGTCGGCGTCCACGTAGTTGACGACGCTCGTGCCCTGGAAGTCCGCGACGGGCAGCCGCTCATGCTCGAAGCGGAGGGAACGCCATGGAAGTTCGCCGAATTCGTAGTTGAAGAGGGCGTCGATCGGACCCGAATAGAAAACGGGCGTGGAGTTCCTGATTTCCCCGGACTGCCCCATGCGCCATTGCGTCCAGTCCACTCCGCATTCAAGCGCAATGTTGGGATGGTCGAGGAGGCGCGCGAAGAGCGAGTTGTAGCCGGAGAGGGGGATGCCCTGGCGGCGGTCGTTGAAATAGTTCAGGTCGTAGCTGGCGCGGACGGGAAGACGCCTGATGACGTCGGCAGACAGTTCGCGCGGGTCCCGTCCCCACTGCTTCCGCGTGTATTCGCGGATGAACGCCTCGTAGAGCGGGCGGCCGATGAGGGAGACGGCCTGCGTCTCGAAGTTCTCCGGTTCCGCGCCGTCGGCGGGGCTTCCCTTCGCGGCCTCCTGCGCGATGAACGCGGGGAGTTCCGCAGGCTTGAGGTCAAGTCCGTAGAACTGGTTCACGAGGGCGAGGCCGAGCGGCAGGAAGTACGTCCGCCCGCAGTGTCTTGCAAGGACCTTGTGCTGGTATTCGTTGAATTCGACGAAGCGTGTGACGAAAGACCAGACGTCGTCGAGGTGCGTGTGGAAGATGTGCGATCCGTACACATGGACTTCAATGCCGGTTTCAGGGTCTTCCACGCAGCGGACGTTTCCGCCGATGGCGGGGCGTCTTTCAAGGACGAGCGTCTTTCGCCCTGACTCCGCGAGGACGCGGGCGACAGTGCATCCCCAGATACCGGCCCCTGCGACTATGGCGTCAACGTTTGTCATCGTCTTGAACCGTTTCTCCGCGCAGGTGGTCAGTCCGTGGTCTTCTGCATTTCGCACAGCCGGTGGTAGATGCCGCCGGAGGCGTAGAGCGATTCGTGCGTGCCGCGCTCCTCGATCACGCCGTCCTTCATGACGAGGATCAGGTCTGCGTTGCGGATGGTGGAGAGGCGGTGGGCGATTATGAAGGTCGTCCTGTTCTTCATCAGGTTGTCGATGGCGGTCTGGACAAGCCGTTCCGTGACGGTGTCCAGGGCGCTCGTGGCCTCGTCCAGGACGAGAATGGGCGGGTTGCGGAGGATTGCGCGGGCGATGGCGATCCTCTGGCGTTCGCCGCCGGAGAGGGCGAATCCCTTTTCGCCGACGATGCGTCCGTAGCCGTCTGGCTGGGCGACGATGAAGTCGTGGGCGTTGGCCATCTTGGCGGCGGCGACGACCTGTTCGTGCGTGGCGTCGGGAGAGCCGTACTTTATGTTCTCCTCGATCGTGTCGTTGAATAGGGTGGTCTCCTGCTGGACGCTGCCGACGAGGCGGCGGATGTCCGCCGTGCGGATGTCGCGCAGGTCGATTCCGTCCATCGTGACGATGCCCTCCCTGGGGTCGTAGAAGCGGCTGAGGAGTCCGCCCATCGTCGATTTGCCGGACCCGGTCCCGCCGACGACGGCGATTACCTTGCCGCGCTCGACGGAGAAGGTTGCGTGTGAGACGGCGTCGCGGTCGGCGGTGTCATAGCGGAACGAGACGTCGTTGAACTCGATTGCGCCGTCGAACGTGGGCTTCGCGACTGCATTCTCCTTTTCCGGCAGTTCCATTTCCACGTCGAGGATGGAGAATATGCGCGCAAGCCCGGCGCGTCCCTGCTCTATCTGCCCCTGGATCTTCGCGATCTGCTTCAGCGGCTTGTAGACGACGAGAAGGGGGGCGAGCATGGGCAGCACCTTGGAGAGCGTGACGTGCGAGAAGTAGCACCATACCACGAAAGCGCAGATGAGGAATATGCCCACGGTCTCGACCGTCGGGGTGACGAATAGGCTCAGGCGCACCGTGCGGAGCGTGGACTTCAGGAGTTCGCGCACGACGTGGCGGTACTTCCCGTTCTCGAACTCCGCCGTGTCGTACGCCTTCACCACGCGGGCGCACGTGAGGACTTCGTGTATGCGCGAACCGACGACGGAGAAGCGCTTGAGCGACTTCTTCGCCCATTTCCTTATGCGCTTCGACAGCCCCACCACCGGTACGATGAAGAGCGGGAAGCCGATGCAGATCACGCACAGCGTCGGCAGCATTTCGTTCACGATGGCGAAGTGGATGAGAAAGCCCAGCGAGACGGCGATTTCGAAGGGCGCCTGGGCGAGCTCCTGCAGGACGCTCTGCAGTATCGTCTTCGTCTGCTGCGGGTCCGACGTCGCCCGGCTCATCAGCTGCCCCACGTCGATGCGCCCGAAGAACTGGAGCGACTGCCTCTGGATGTGGGCGAGGATGTCCACGCGCAGGTCGGCGATCACGTGCATGGCGGACCATGCAAGGCAGTAGTGGTTGAGGAAGAGAAGACAGAGACGCACCAGGGCGACGGCCGGCACGACGAAGACGACGAGCAGGACGAGGGCGGCGCCCATTTCGCCGGTCTCGGTCTGAAGCTCGATCCCCAGCTTCGCCGCATACTTCTCCGCGGCGGGATACCAGCTTGGAAGCTCGCCCGCCTTCTGCATTTTCCTTTCGATGGCGGTCGCGGGGCGGCTCTTCTTCGCCTTCCTCTCCGAATCGGCGGCGGTCGCGGCCGGCATTTCCCGCTTCCGGACGGAGGCGGCGGATGCCTGTCCGGACTGCGCTTCCGTCCGCTGCGCGGTCTCGGCCTCCTGCGATAGAAGACCCTTGAGGGACGGTTGGATAACCTGATAGAGCGGCAGAAGGGTGCCGGCGGTGAGAAGACCGCACAGGACGCCGAGAACCATGCGTCCGCGATACGGCTTCGTGTAGCGCCACAGGCGCGCGGCGACTTCGCGGAGCGTATAGTCCCGGTCGAAGAACTCCTTCTTGAAATACTTTTCCTGCTTGCGCTTGTGCGACATATGTTCGTCAGACTCCTTAAAGACCCATGTCGGCCAGAATTGCGGCCAGCTGGCCCTTTATCACACGCATGCTCAAATGCCTTTCGAAGAAACTCCGGGCTTCGGCGAAGTATTCCGCCCTGTTCGCCCAGTCCGCCCTGTATTCGCGCACGGCGTCGGCAATCGCCTTCGCGTCGCCCGGCGGGATGAACTTTATGGACTTGCAGTCCTTTGCCTCCGGCGGATAGCCGGTGCAGAACTCGTTGATCGTCGGACGCGCGCAGGCCATGCACTCGTAGACCTTGTTGCCGATGACGCGGGACGCCTTTTCCGTCGTGCCGAAGACGCCCAGGACGACGTCGTGCGCGCATATCACCTTCGGAACGTCCACGTACGGCACCTTGTCGAGAAAGCGCACGTTGCGGATTCCGACGGCCTTCGCCTCTGTGGCGGCCTTGTACGCGCCCCAGCCGAGAAAGTCCCATTGAATGCCCTCGTCCTGCGTCATGCGGGCGGCCTCGACGATGTGTTCCGTGCCGTGGAGCGGAAGGTACGCGCCGTGGTAGAGGACGCGGAAGACGTCCGAGGGCGCGGAAGGGGAGGCGTCGGTCTCGGGGACGGGCTTGAAGACGGATTCGTCGGTGCCGGTCAGGAGGACGCGGAGTTTTTCGCGTGGGGTCTTGAACTGTTCCGCGCAGAACTCAAGGTGGCACGAAGTGTCCCACGTCACCATGTCCGGCTCGTTCATCATCCGCGTTTCGAGGGCGTGGAGACGGCGCGCGCGCGGCTCGTCTGCAGACCACTTCCGCTGCTCCAGGACCTTCTTGTCCCATGCGGAGATCATCGGGTCG
Source organism: uncultured Lentisphaeraceae bacterium (assembly GCA_964386385.1). Taxonomy (GTDB): domain Bacteria; phylum Verrucomicrobiota; class Kiritimatiellia; order RFP12; family UBA1067; genus RUG572. Next base: position 64,562 of record CAYLRN010000014.1, read on the forward strand.
AAAAGGACCTTGATTCCGCGCCTGTGCGCCCAGCGGCAGGCCGCGAGGACGTCGCGCTGGCGGCAGACGGGCACCCAGACGAGGTCCGGCCTCGGACGCCTGTCAAGCCCGCGCAGAAACGCCTCGACGTCGCCGAACCTTGGAAACGCCTTGACGAAGAAATAGGAGACGTCCCATCCGAGTTCGCGGAACAGGGCCGCGTAGACGCGGTTGCGCGAATAGCCCGGATCGAAACGCCCCCACCACAGGACATGTTTCGCCATCAAGCGCGGTCTCCTCAGATCTTCCTGACGCCGAGAACCGCGTCGAGCTCTATCTCGAAGAGCCATTCGTCGCGGCACACGTCGCACACCGTCTCCGCCGCGAAGTCCTCCGGCAATCCGTTCGCCTTGAGCCATGAGCGCCATGCGTCGCGGAATTCGGGACGCTTGAGATAGACGATCGCGCGCGTCGCGTCCTTCCATCCGTAGCCCCGGCTTTCGAGAATCGCCTTGACGACCCTCATCGTGCATTCCACCTGCTTTTCGATGTCGCCGACGAAAGCCACCTCGTGCGAGTTGGGGAGAATGGAGGCCGTTCCGCTGATGAAGAGCTGTCGTGACGAGGGGGCGATTATCTCGGCGGCGCGGCTGAAGCTGGACTTGTACGCCATCGCCGGCGCCTGAAGCGGCGACTCGACGATTTCCGCCCTCACTCCGTCGCGCTTCGGCTTCATCGCGATCGCGCCCGCGGTGAGCGCCGCGCCGTCGCAGTTCGCGCTGCCGATGCCGGTGGACGCGGGAAGGAACGTCTCAAAGACGTCGTGCGCGTCGAAGAACGCGGAACGCGCGGCGTTGAACGCGCCGTACCATTCGCAGACCTTGTCGACGTAGAACCACGTGCGGACGACGTTGAAGAACGTGAACCCAGCCTCGGACAGCACGGCGTCGAGTTCGCGGAACATCGACGCCGCCTGCTCCTCGCGGGACGCGTCCAGATTCGCCGGCAGAAGGCCGGCAATCATGCAGTACTCCGCGTCGTCGTCCTCGAAAACGCTCGCGACCGCGCGGCCATGGCGCGTCAGGGTGCGGACCTGGTGCGCGTTCGGCGCAAGAAACGCCTGTGCGACCGGCTTGAAACCGAAGTCGGAATTGCAGAGGCGGAAGGACGGCTGGTCGACGGACGCCGACGCGGCGGCCTCCGCAGACGTCCCCCAGAGAAAGGCGGCTTGTGCGTTTTCAAGTTTCATGTCTTCATTCTACCATAGTGGAGTGTTTTTTGCGAGAAGTGTTCCGTCGGAAAGCGTCAGCGCCGTGTGCGTCCGCCGCGGGAGGCCGCAGGGGCTTTGGTGGCGAATTCGGCGAGGACGACGTGCTCCGCCTTGAGGTGGAATCCGCCGTGCGGCTCCGGCCCGAAGGAGATGGCGAGGTCGCCCACGCGATACGACAGTTCCGGGAAGGGGAGGTCGCCCTTCTTTTCGGTGGGTTCCACCTTGTAGCGCTTCGAGAGGGTCTTGCGCACGACGTCGAAGTACTCTCCGTCGTCGAGGCCGTCCACGCCGCCCTCGCTCATGAGGTGGATGGCGTACACGCCGCCGCGGTACGGGTCGACGTTGGCGCGGCCCTGGTCGAAGCCGCGGAACGCGGGGCATTTCGCGCGGCGGTAGTCCAGGTAGAAGTGCTTGGGGCCGTTCTGCGGGGTTACGATCGGCGTGAGGGGCTTTGCCTGCTTGCCGAAGACGATTCCGCAGAACGATTCCGGAGTGCCGGGGGTGGGCTTGAACTTCGGGTAGCGGGCGAATGCGCCCATCGGGTATCGCTTCGAATCGAGGGGCTTGGACTTGTCGTCCGTCTCCGTCGCAAGCACGTCCTTGCGCATTGCGTCGGATTCCGCCTTTGCCTCGGCCTTCATGTCCTCTCGCTCCACGACCATCCTGAGAGTGTCGCCGTATTCGCCTACGGTCACGGTGGACTTCTGGATCGGGAAGACGAATTCGCATCCCTTCTTGCTGGGATAGTACGGGGACGTGGCGAACGCCTTGGACTTGAGGCTGTCGCGCAGCTTCACCACGATGTTCGTCGTCGCGGGGTCGTGCACGGCGCCGTTCTTCAGGACGAGCTTGCGGCTGAACTCGATCCGGTACGGCCGGCGCGTCTTGGGCGTGACCCAGACGAGGGGCGTCGGGTCAAGCGTCATGAAGGGCTTCGTCCGCTTCGGGCCAAGCACCGCGAACGTGGCGCCGCGCGCGTCCACCGAGTCGCCGGAGTCCATGATCGGCCCCCAGCGGACCGGCTCGCCGGCCAGCGGCTCGTCGAACGCGATTCCGCCGATTTTCTTCAGCGGCTCGATCGTCGACGACTTTCTTGCCTCGTCTATCTTTGCGAGGGCGGCTTTCTTCGCGGCGAGCTCCTCGAGCCATAGCTGCTGCGGGGTCTTTATGGCGGCCCGCCGCCGGGCCTCTTCCTCCTCCGCCTTGCGCTTCGCCTCCTCTTCGGCTTTGCGCTTCGCCTCCTCCTCTGCTTTCTTCTTCGCCTCTTCTTCAGCCGCCTTGCGTTTGGCCTCCTCCTCCGCCAGGCGCTGCCTCTCCAGCAGCGCCTGGCGCATGGCCTCGTGCTTGGCGGCCTTGCCGTCGACGTACGTCTTCCATCCGAAGTACCCGCCTCCGCCAAGGAGGCCGAGGATCGCCAGTACGACGAGGAAGGGGACGCCGGACCTGCCGTGTGGGTTGTTGCTGAGCGTATTCAAATTTCCCACCCTCAGCTCCTGTCCTTATGGCAGTCCGTGCAGGCCTTGCCCTTCGTGTGGTCGGCTTTCTTCTTGTCGTGGCACTTCGCGCAGGGCTGTCCGTTGCTGTGGCTCTTCTTCATCTTCTGGACGCCGTTCTTTCCGCCCTTGCCGTCGGGGCCGAGGTGGGGACCCGGATGCGGGTCGGGCGCAAGGAGGCTTTCGGCCGCCGGGGCGCAGAAGAAGAAGGACTTCTGCGGGAGAAGGTGGGTGTACGCGAACGCCTGTTCCGTCGGGTCGCACGGCGTCACGCGCACCCTTATCGTCTCCCCGTTCGGCAGTTCGCCGGAGGCGGTCAGCTGGACGTTCGTGACGCCCTTCCATTCGCCCTTGAGGGAACTGACGGAGACGTCCGTCTCAACCTGCCCCTCTTCGGTGAACGCGCCGTCCACCTCCCAGTCGTCCGTGCTGTCGAAGGTGATCGGGCCCTCGAAGCCGCGGCGCAGGACGTATGCCTTGAAATTGGCGGCGTGTTCGCCGCGGGCGACGAACGCGGACTGGTAGGAGTAGACCTCGAACGTGGGCTTGTAGGGCTCGATCACGAGCTTGTAGCCGTAGCTTTCGCCGCCGAGGCCGACGCGGTCGGAGACGGTCAGGCAGTATCGGCCGGGCTCGGCGAACTTCCATGTGCCGACGGGGTCGCATTCGGTCTGGATGACGCTGCCGACGTAGAGCATGTTCGTCTTGATGATCGGCTTGTCGTCGTCGCCGACGTTCTTGATCGCGTAGAGGCGCGCGGGGTCGTCGTCCCAGACGGCGAGGCGCGGGGCGGACGAGAGCGGGAGCTTGCCCATGGGGCCGTAGAGCTTCAGGACGCCGTCGACGGGGGTGCCGAGGCGGCGGGCGAAGAGCTCGAACTTCCAGACGCCGGGTTCGGTGATGTCGATGAAATGGCGTGTCTCGCGTCCGGGCATGTCGATCACGCCCTCCTCCACGCGCCTCTTCCCCTCCGGTTTCGGCGGGACGTGGGCGGCGGCGGGCGGGAAGCACTCGAAGGCGCGTTCCTGGGGGGTGTACTGCGGCCGGTCGTCCGGGGCGATGTGGCAGTCGACGAAATAGACGAAGTCGGAGCGTCCGCGGTAGAGGTTGTCGCAGACCTCGAGGCGGTAGATTCCGTCCTCCTCCACCTTGTAGGTGAGCACGGGGTCGGGCAGGAAGTGGAAGTCGTCCGCCCCGGCGACGCGCCTGTTCTTCGAGTTGTAGAGGCGCAGTTCGGGGTTGAAGTAGCCGGGCACGGCGTCACCGAGGTATGGGAGGAGCTCGCGGCCGGTGAGGGCGCAGACGAGGTTCTGTCCCTTCTTGAGGACGAGCCGGTAGCAGTCGGTCTCGCCCGGCCAGACCTGTCCGTCGATGTAGACGGGCGGCGTCTGCGGCGGAATATCCGTGGGGAGGTGGAGCGCGGCGGGGAGGCGGCGGGTGCGCCAGCCCTCGCGGTCGGGAATGACGAAGAACTTCTCGCAGACGTGCGGCTCCTTCGTTATGTAGAAGGAGTGGGGGGCGCTTGCGCTGGAGTTGTCGTAGATGATTATGTCGCGCCGTCCTGGCGGGGCGTCGGGCTTGGCCTCGACGTCGAGGATCAGCAGGTTGTCGAGCGCGGGCGTCGCCTGGGGGTAGTTCTCCGGCGTGTAGCGGTCGCGCGCGACGATCTGGAGTTCGAGGTCGTCGCGCTCGTCGAGGTAGAACCACCACGTGCACTCGTCCCAGTCGGTCTCCTCTATCTTTGCCTCCGGCGGGAGCTCGCGGTGCTTCTTGTCCTTGCCCTCCAGGATGTCGTACATCCAGTTGACGACCCAGCCGGGCTGGGTGCGGCCGACGGCGCGCGGGAAGCCGGGCACCTTGACGATTTTCGTCACTTCGACGCCCTCTCCCGTGACGTAGGCGCCGCGGACGCCCCACATCCCGGTGCCGCCGATGACGAGGCGGATCTTGGTGCCGGCCTGCATTCCCGACGGATAGTAGTAGCCGGGGTACGGGATTGCGAGGGACGAGAGCGCCGCCGTCGCGACGAGCGCCGAGAAAAGCAGTTTGCAAAGTCTAGACATAGATCTCCTTCAGCCGGCCGCATTCCGACTTCGTGGCGGGGTTCATGACGGGGCCGTATTCCTTCAGCCACTTGGGGTTGGGCAGACGGTCGTCGGGGTCGACGCCGGCGAGTTCCATGATCGAACCGAGGAAGTCCTGCGGCGTGACGGGGCGTTCCTTGACGTGGTCGGTGGTGTCGTCGCTCGCGCCGACGACCTGCCCGCCCTTGAAGCCGCCGCCGGCGACGAGCGCGGAGAAGCAGCGCGGGAAGTGGTTGCGCCCGCCGTTCCACGGCGGCTGGCGGTCGACCTTCGGGACGCGGCCGAACTCGCCGCTGAGCCACACGATCGTGCTGTCGAGGAGGTCGTGCTCCTTGAGGTCGAGGAGGAGGGCGGAGACGGCCATGTCCATTTCCGCGGACGGCCGCTTCATCGTCTCGAAGTGGCGCTTGTGCGAGTCCCACCCGCCGTAGTTGATGGACACGTAGGGGACGCCGTACTCCACCAGCCGGCGCGCGACGAGCAGCTGCTGGCCGATCTCCGTGTAGCCTCCGCCCTGGGTGACGCCGTAGCGCTTGCGCACGGCGTCCTTTTCGCGGGTGAGGTCGAACGTCTCGGCGGCCTTGCCGAGGATGATCTGCCTGGCGCCGGCGCCGGCCTTCTCGAACTCGTCGTCGAGCGGGAGGCGGTCGAGGCGGGAGGCGCGCGAGAAGCGGTCTTCGATCTGCGCTTTCGTCATGCCGCCGGGCGGGACTATGCCGTCCACCTCGAACACCTTCGCGGAGGCGCGTCCGCCGGTCACGAGCGGCGCGTAGGCCTCGCCGAGGAATCCGACTTCTGAGAAGCGGCCCTTGGCGGAGGTGAGGATGACGAACGGCGCGAGGTCGCCCTCGTAACGCAGGTCCGCGGGGACGTAGTTCTTCTTTCCCTTGTCCTGCACTCGGGAGGAGGAGATGAGCGCGCCGAGAGCGGGGAAGGTGACGCCGCCGCCGGGGTTGCGTCCGGTCTGCATCAGGTACGTGGCGGTCTCGTGTCCGAAGAACGGATGCGTCATCGAGCGGATGACGGAGTAGAGGTCCGCGCACTTCGCCAGCTCCGGCAGCCATTCGTGGACGTAGAACCCGGCGTTCGTCTTGATCGTCTTCAGTCCGTTGTTGTAGTCGTTCGGCGCGTCCGGCTTGGGGTCGAACGTCTCCAGCTGGCAGGGGCCTCCCCACAGCCAGATCTCAATGACGCTCTTCGCGAACTTGCGCGAGGAGGCTGCTTTCTTTGCGGAAGGGTTGCTCATATGCGGTAGAGGAATTCACGGGAGTTGAGAAGGTACCACGCGACGTCGCGGGTGTTGATGTTGTTCTTCCTGTCGAGGTAGAAGAGTTCGTCCTTCACCGGCGGGCGGCCGAGGAAGCGGTAGTAGAGGTCCACGATCTGGTCCTGATGGGACATCGCGGCGAACTCGGGGACGCGCACCATGTCGCCCAGCTGGCGCCAGAGCTTGCTGGAGTTGTAGAGGTAGAGGCGCTGCTTGGCGGAGATGCGGTTGTCGCGCTCCTCGAGTAGGCCGGAGTCGCGCGCCGGACGGCCGAAGAGCAGGAGGAACGCGCTGGAGATCGAGCCGTCCTCCACGAGAATCGACTTGCGCGCGGGCGGCAGGAACGAGTACGGCTCCGGTGCGATGGAGGAGAACGAGCGCTTCGCGCCGGTGAGGCCGCATATCACGTCGTCCAGCACCTCCGCGTCCATGCGCCGCGCCGGGAATCCGCCCTTGCCGGGTCCGCGGAGGTAGTCGCTCTGCGTCAGCGCGAAGCGCAGAAGGGGCTTCAGGCGCCATCCGCCGCCGCGGAATGCTGGCATCCACTTGTTCAGCACGGCGCGCGGCGCCTTCGTGCCGTACAGCCAGTAGTGGACGCGGTGGACCGGCGTCGCGAAGAACTGTTCGGCGAGAGGCCCCTCCAGCTGCTCCATGAACGCCTCGGGCGTGGCGTCGGCCGGGCCTTCCTTCAGATAGGTGATGACTTCCTTCCACTCGCGGGTGCTCTTCATCGCGACGCGGGAGAAGTAGCGGGCGTACTTCTTCGTCGGCTCCAGGAGGAAACTGGTGGAGACGGCCTCGGAGATGCCCTCCGGCGTCTTCTCGGCGGACGCGCGCAGGAAGTTCGACTCCGGCACGCGGAAGTCGCTGCCGCGGCCGTAGAGAAGGGCGCGCGCGAAGTCGTTCCACGGCTCGTCGTTGAGGATCGAGTCGCGGATGCGGCGGTGGTAGACGTAGACGGCGTTCGGCCAGAGGTTGATGGGGAACTCGGACTTCACGCGGAGGAAGTCGCAGTAGCGCATGCTCCAGTAGTCCGCGTAGTCGTCCGTCTCGAGAAGCTCGTTGACGAGCTCCTTCTGCTTGTGGACGCCGCGGCGGGCCACGTAGTCCTCCACCTCCTTGCGGGTCGGGATGCGACCGCAGAGGTCGATGTACATGCGGCGGCACATGAGGAAGTCCGCCGCCCGCCCGCCGTTCGGCGCGAATATGCGCGCGTCCGCCGGCGTCGCCGCCCAGCCTCCCTGCAGAAGCGCCGCCGCCGCCCCGCCTATGAATGTCCGACGCGAAAGTTCCATAACCGTCTTTCCTTTCTAGACTAGTCTACAGGCAAGGATTGTACTACTTTTGCGACGAAGTTGAAAGCGAAAGTTTTTCGAAAACGAAAGCCGGGTTGATCCCTGCCCAGGGGGGAGGGGCGATTTTCTGAAGACGTTTCCGGGCGGTCTTGGCCGCGGTCCAAGGACCTTCATTCGTTTCTGCGTTTTTTTTTTCTAAACCCCATTGACGCGCACATGGGGGTTTGATATACTCTCTCCTGTTTTCGCGGGCTATTAGCTCAGTTGGTTAGAGCGCTTCCTTGACATGGAAGAGGTCAGTGGTTCGAATCCACTATAGCCCACCATTTAGTTGTATCAATCTCCCCCCCCCCCCCCCCCCCCCCCCCCCCCCCCCCCCCCCCCCCCCCCCCCCCC